>NZ_JBFAJQ010000016.1:0-228766 GCF_040655315.1 Kribbella sp. NPDC050459
CAGCTCAGAGGCTCGTGTTGGCCTTTCAGGCAAGAGATTGGCAGGAGGTTGAGAGTGGTGGCCGGCTTCGGCGGTCAGTCGTAGGTTTGTCTGCGCGATGTGAGCGCCCACCTGCTCGTACGCCGCCCCCACCAGCTCCCTGACCCTGCGGGCAGCCCGGTTCCGCCCTCGTCGACAACCCAAGTCCGTCTTCGTGGCGTCCGGCTCCAGTTCAGAGGCTCGTGTTGGCCTTTCAGGCAAGAGATTGGCAGGAGATTGAGAGTGGTGGCCGGCGTCGGCGGTCAGTCGTAGGTTTGTCTGCGCGACCTGAGCGCCTCCTTGCTCGTGCGCCGCTTCCATCACCACCGTGACCCCGCGGGCAGCCCGGTTCCGCCCTCGTCGACAGCCCAAGTCCGTCTTCGTGGCAGCCCTGTTCCGCACTTGCGGCGGCCGGCTCGGGGTTCGCTACGAGCGGTGGAGGACAGACGCCGGGCAGGACACTCGGGGGTGCGGGTGTGGCCGGCGAGGCACGACGTGGAGGCGGGTCCGTCCGCGAGCGGGGCGGACCCCTCACCTGTTCGGTGTGGCGACGAGACGGGCCGCCCGCTGCCGGAGGCGGCTGGAAGGATTCCGCCGTCTCCGGACCCCGCCGCAGCACAACGGCCTCCTGCCCGCTTGCCTGCGGACAGGAGGTTGTTGTGTTCTCTGGTCTCAGCCGGTGGCTGCGAAGTCGGCCGCTTGCTGGAGGGCAGCCGCGTCGGCCCGCCATCGCGAGCGGTCGGCGACGGTCTCCACCGCGACGCCCTCGGACACCCGCAGGCCGGCCTCGGCGACCCCGCTGGGGCCGCTGGGCTCGGTGCGCTCGGTGGGCTCGGACTGCCGTGAGCCTGTCGCGTTGTCTGGTGGCCGGGCGCGCGGAGGCGCGGTGCGTCGCGCTGCGGCGGGGGCGGGTGCGGGTTCGGCCCAGCTGGGGCGGCGTACGTGGACGATGCCGTTGGTGATGGTGATGTGCCAGCGGCCCCTGTGCAGGTCGACGTGGTGGCGGCGGCAGAGCAGCGCCAGGTTGTCGACCTTGGTGTCGCCGCCGTCGATCCAGGAGATCAGGTGGTGGGCGTCGCACATGATTGGCGGGGCTCCGCAGACCACGCAGCCGCGGTCGCGGGCGTCCAGGGCGCGGCGCATCGCCCCGGTGACCAGCCGCACGCGGCGCCCGACGTCGAGCGGTTCGGAGTTCGAGCCGAGCACCAGCGGGATGATGTTCGCGTCACAGGCCAGCCGCCGGATTGTCCCGGCCGACAGCCCGTCGCTGTAGACCGTGTGGCCGATCGCGTCCGCGGTGGCGGACCTGAGGACTTCGAGGTCGATCGTGACGGTGATGTTCGCCTTCGCGCCGTACCTGGCCACCCGACCGCCCGTGCCCGCGGCGCCGGCGGTGTGCCCTGTATCGGCGGTGCTCGCGGCGTTCTCGGTGCCCGTGGTGGGGCCCGTGGTGGGGCCGGGTGTGGGGCCGGTGGTGGCCCACACGGCGGCGGCGATGCTCAACGCATCCGACAGCGCGTCGGCCTGGCGCTTGTCACGCGGCCGCGGGTCGTGGTCACCGTCCACGGTCTTGTGCGGGCGGGCACCGGCATGCACGACCGCGCGCAGGAGTTCGGCGTTCTCGTTGGCCAGGAACCCCTTGAACTTCACGCCGTTGTCGGCAGCCGACAGCGTCAGGGACTCGCGTTCATACGCCTTCAGTTCCTCGGGTTCGGGGCCGTCGGAGTCCAGTAGGTCGGCGATCTCCTTGGCGGCGGTGCGCAGTTCGCCGGGCGACAGGTGACCGGCCAGCCCGACCAGCTGTTCCGCGGCTGCGTCCAGGTGCTCCACCGGGACCCGCGACCGGACCCGGTCGAGACCGAACACGATCGCGGCCGCCTGCGCCGGCCGCAGCAGCCAGCCATCACCAGCACCGTCGCCAGATCCGCTGTCGTCTGGTACGCCGTCCCCGGATCCGCTGTCGGGTGCGGCGGTCGTGGCGGGGGCGGGCGAGGCGGTGCGGTCGAGGGCGGTGGCTACGGCCGGGTAGTGCGGGGCGGTCTGGGCGAGGCGGAGGGTGCGGCGGGCGGCCGGTGGGTCGAGGCGGTAGCGGAAGCGCAGGAGTTCGGCGGTGTCGCGGGCGCCGAGCTCCTGCGCGTATCCGGTGGACTCGATGGCGGCGATCACGCTCAGCCGGTAGGCCTCCAGGCGGGCGAGCTCGGCTTCGAGGGTGTCGAGGGTGGACAGCAGTTCGCTGCCACTCATCGACCACACTGGCCGCTCGCCTAGAAGTTCCATGCCACTGACTCTAGACGGCGCCACCGACAGTTTCCGAGCCGGATTCCCCTTATTTTGTGGGCTGTTTGTGGGCCCACACCAGCAAACACCACCAGCCCTCAGGACTCAGGGCCCGGCGGGCTGGTCGACCCGCCACGGGAGAAGAATTGCAGGCCGTCAGGCGCGCTGCCGCCGGCTGTCTGCGCGGTTCCCGGTCGTACCAGGGTCCCGTCGACCAGCAGGTCGCGATTGGCGAACACGCTGGACAACTCGGGTTCGTGCTGGCAGAGCACTTGGTCGAGCCGCGGCATGATCACCGGTAGATCCGCGACGCCTCTGGATACCCTCGGCTGAGTGACGCTGGCTGCCAGGACCTTCTGAGGCTGTACCAGCACGACCTGCTGGCCGGCCCAGAACCCGTCGCCGGGCTTCGAGGAGCTCGAAGGGCGGCCTGACCAACCGGTGATCTCGTCGCGATCGAGCCCGAGTGGAGACTGATACCGCCTCGACCCACCTGTAGGAAGTTGCTGAAGCGTGGTAACTCCAAGTCTCCTGCCGCGGTGGGTCGATTCCTGTTCCCTGCGCTGACTGTCACTGGCCCGGCAAACCCAGACACGCACCCAACTCCCGCTCTATCTTCTCTGTTCTTCTTCTCTTGAGGACCCTCTGCGACATCTCTCTCGCGATCGCCAACGCAGCAAAGGCGGCCCACACCACCTCGACGGTCTCCACCGCCAGGCCCTCCGCATGGCCTCGACGGCGATCTGCTGATCAACTCCTCCGCGCCAGCGCGGCCACGGCGGGCCGCTCCGGCGGGCTCTCGGCGGCGGGCTCTGATCAGTTCGTCTGCGCCAGCGACCACGGCTGCCCACCCGCTCGAGCGACTGCACCGGCGGGGGTTGCAGGTGGTGTTGGCGAGGGCTGCTGGTTAGCCCATTCGGGCCAGGGCGGCCTGGGTCAGCTCGTACTGGAGGGGGCGGCCGGATGCATAGTGTTCGATCTCGTTGATGGTGATTTCGCCCATCTCGAAGTAGCACTCGACGGTGGCGGCGGCCTGGTGGGGTGTGAGGAGGACGTTGGGTAGGCCGCGGAACGGGTTGTCGGGTGGGAGGGGTTCCTCGTCGAAGACGTCCAGGGCGGCGTCGATCCGTCCGGTGCGGAGTTCCTCGAGCAGTGCGGCGGTGTCGACCAGCCAGGAGCGGGCGGTGTTGATCAGCGCGGCGCCGTCCGGCATCAGTGCGAGTTCGCGGGCGCCGATCATGTGGTGGGTCTCGGGCAGGGTCGGCGCGTGCAGGGCGACGACCCGGCTGGTGCGCAGCAGTTCGTCCAGCGCGGTACGACGTACGCCGAGTTCGGCCGCCCGCTCGTCGGTGAGATAGGGATCGTGGACGACGACCTCATGAGTCTGCAGCGCGACGAGCATCCGGATGTACTCGACACCGGTCCGGGACGCCCCGACGACGCCGATCCGCGACGCCGTCAGGCCGTGCTGCGGAGGTACGGCGCTCCGCCACGCACCGGCGTGCATCTGGTGATCGAACCGCTGGAGGCGGTGCAGCATGCTCAACGTGAACGCCAGTGACACCTCGGCGACCGGCTCCGCCATCGCCTGACCCGCCTGTGTGATCCGCAGCCCGCGCCGGAACACCTCCTCGGTGACGAAATGCTTCACCGAGGACGCACTGTGCGCGATCAGCCGCAACCGCTCTGCGTGATCGAGCACCGCCGCGGTGAGCGGCGTCGCACCCCACGACGTGATCAGTACGTCGGCCCCGGGCAGCGCCGCCGTCAACGCGTCCGCATCGCCCGGATCGTCCAGGACGACAACCTCCCCGAGCGCCTCCAGCCGCGCCATACTCGACGGCGCGAACACCATCTCCCGGTACGACGGGGTCGCCGCCAGCACGATGCGCAGGTTTCCGGTCATGGCCGAATTGTAGGCCCTGTCTGGTGGTCCATCGCCTACTGCGGGGCACTCGGCACGGCACCTCGCCGCACGAGTGCAAAGGCCACGATGCTCCGCATCGAGACCTTCGCCCCCGCGCGCCGATGCACCGCACCGAGCACCTCCTCGCTACGGCGCTGGACCACCAGTCAGGACCTAGGCACGCGGGAAACCGTCAGCTGCAGTACCAGCGTGGCGGCGAGGACGACGGCCGCGATGCCGAGCAGATCGTGCGGTGCGGACCCGGCCGTGAGCGCGAGCCCGCCGAGGGCGCTGCCGAGCGCGGACCCGAGCGAGATCGCGCTCCCGTTCAGCGCCATCAGGATCGCCGGGGACTCGGGCGCGAGGCCGGCGAGGCGGACCTGCTGCGGTACGGCGGCGCCGCCGTTGCCGATGCCCTGGGCGAAGAACCAGCTCACGGCGATGACGGCGAGCGCGGCGGCCGAGGTGAGCATCAGGCCGGCCATTCCGAGAATCGAGTTCAGCAGCAGGAAGACCAGGACGACGGTGAGGACGCGCGGTGCGGCGAAGCGGTCGGCCAGCCGGCCGGTGACGGCGTTCCCCAGCGCACTGGCGACGCCGTACCCGAACATGATCACGACGATCATCCAGCCGGCCGGGAAGGACGGGCCGAGGATCAGGACGGCGTACGTGAAGCAGGTGAAACTGCCGGTCAGGATGCCGGTGGTGACGAGCAGCGCGCCGACCAGCCGGGGTCTGGCGAGCGGCCGAAGCTGGTCGGTGAGCCGCGCGGCCGGGAGTTGCCGGCGGGGAAGGCCGCGCAGGATGCCGGCCAGCGCGACGACGCCCATCGCGGCGACCAGGATCATCGGGTAGCGCCAGCTGGACTGCCCGATCAGCAGCCCGAACGGTACGCCGAGGGCGGTCGCGGTCAGCAACCCGCCGAGCACGAACGACAACGCCTTCCCGCGGTGCCGGACCGGCGTCACAGCGATCACGTAGCCGCTCACGGCAGCGTTGAGCAGGCAGGCGCCGAGCGCCGCCAGCACCCGGCCGGCGAACGCGATCGGGTACGTCGTCGCGAGCCCGACGACGAGGTTGCCGAGCACGAACACAGCCAGCGCGACGGCGATCGTCGTCCGCCGCTCCCACCGCGAGGTCAGCGCTCCGAGCACCGGCCCGGCGAATGCCGCGGTCAGCGCGAAGGCGGACATCAACTGGCCCGCGGCCGCCACACTCACGTGCAGGTCCTCGGCGATGCTCGGCAGCAACCCGGTCAGCACGTAGCCGTCGATCCCCATCGAGAAGGTCGCGACCGCCAGCCAGGCCAACGGCCGGTACGAGAACTCCTGATCCGCATCCGTTTCAGCGGCGCACGTCTCCGTCACCCGACGGCGGCTTTGGAGGCACGGGTGACGAGCGCATGCAGTCCGACGGTGAGCGCCAGTACGACGGCGGAGACACCGAGCAGGCCGTTCGGCGCCGCGCCCGCGGTCAGTGCGACACCGCCCAGGCCGCTGCCGAGCGCCGATCCGAGCGAGATCGCGCTGCCGTTGAGCGCCATCACGATCGCGGCCGAGTCCGGCGCCATCTGCGCCAGCCGGGCCTGCTGCGGCACGGCCGCGCCGCCGTTGCCGACACCGGCCGAGAAGAACCAGATCAGCCCCCAGACGGCCGCGACGACAGCCGGCGCGAACATCAGCGCGATCATGCCCAGGACGGCGTTCAGCAGCAGCCCGACGAGTACGACGGTCAGCACCCGCAGCGCGGTGAACTTGTCGACCAGCCGGCCCGTCACCGCGTTGCCGGCCATGCTCGAGACGCCGTACCCGAACATGATCAGGATGATCGCCCACTCGGCGTGGAAGTGCGGGCCGAGGATCAGCGTCGCGTACGTGAAGCAGGCGTAGCTGCTGCACAGGATGCCGGTGGTGACGAGCAGCCCGGCGACCAGCCGCGGCTGCCCGAGCGGGCGGAGGCGCTCGACCAGGGTCCCGCCCGGCAGATGCAGTTGGGGCAGCCGGAGCATGATGCCGAGCAGCGCGATGGTGCCGACGGCCGCGACCAGGATCATCGGGAACCGCCAGCTGGACTGCCCGAGGACCAGCCCGATCGGTACGCCGAGCGCGGTCGCGGTCATCCAGCCGCCGAGCACGAACGACAACGCCTTGCCGTGGTGCCGGACCGGCGTCAGCGCGATCACGTAGCCGGTGACCGCGGCGTTCAGCAGACTGCCGCCCAGCGCGGACAGCACCCGGCCGCCGAGCGCCATCGGGTAGTTCGCGGCGAGCCCGACGACCAGGTTGCCGAGCACGAACACCCCGAGCGACAGCACGATCGTCGTCCGGCGCTCCCACCGCGACGTCAGTGTGCCGAGGACGGGGCCCGCCAGCGCGGCGGTGAACGCGAACACCGACATCAGCTGGCCCGCGGCCGCCGGTGTGACCTCGAGGTCGCCCGCGATCTGCGGCAGCAGTCCGGCCAGCACGTAGCCGTCGATGCCCATCGAGAACGTCGCGACCGCCAGCCAGATGAACGGGCGGTAGGAGAAGTCCCGCCCCTCCGCCGCGTCGGCGGGTCGCGTTTCCGTCATCTGCCAATCTCACCCCGAGCGGATCGCCCTCGGCAAGAGGAATCTGATCAAATCTGCAGAAAACGACCCAGCTACGATCACCGACGGTCAGGACGGCCAGCGGTACTCGACACACTCCGGCTTCACCGGCGGACTCGGCGTGAACGTCTTCCGGCCGTTCGGCAGCGTGACGCTCATGTAGGGACAGGTGATCGGGGCGGCGGTCGGGTTCGGCCCGCTGTCGGTGAAGAGCAGGCCGCCCGCGGCGTCGTACCCGCGCACCACGAAGTCCCCGCGGCCGGGGTCGTCGGCGTCGTACGGGCCCCAGTTGGTGCGGCCGACGGTCGGCGCGAACCAAAACCCGTCCTGCAGGAGCGCCTCGACCGGCTGCTGCCCCTTCGGCTGCACGGTGACCCGGGCGACCGTCCTCGTGTAAACGCCCGCGTTGCGCGCGATCCGCATCCCGGGCGCGCCGCTCAGGATGGCGCCCGGTGAGAACCGGATGCTGGGCTCACTGATCAGGCCGCCGGCCGTGCGACTGCACAGCCAGTACGCCGGATGGCTCCTCTCGGGCATCGGATGCCGGCCGATCGTCGGATACGTCTGGAGGCCGGAGCCGATCAGCCAGGTGCTGACGACGTCCGGATCCTTCACGTCGGTGAACTCGAAGGCCTTCACCACCTTGTAGTCCGTGAACGGGTGCGGCAGGGACTTGCTCGTGATCCGGTTCGCCTCGGCCAGGCATTGGGAACGCAGCGCGTCGGTCTCGGAGGCCGTCAATGCCCTGACGGCGTGCGGCCCGCCCGCGGGCGGCGCGGCCTCGGTGCGGAACGCCCGGACGCCGAGCGCGAGGCCGGCCACCACCGCGAGCACCGCCGCGGCCGCGAGCGCCGGGGCCAGGATCCGCCGGCGTGGGGGCTCGGACTCGATCGCCGCCAGCAGGTCGGCGCGCATCCGCTCGTGCGTCCCGGGTGGCAGCGGCCGGTCGGGCCGGCGGGTGAGCAACTCGTTCATGACAGGTTCTCCAAGGACTCCGACGGTACGGCGACGCTGAGATCGCGAAGGCGCTTGCGGGCCCGGGCCAGCCGGGACTTCACGGTGCCGAGCGGTACGTCGAGTGCGACGGCCGCGGACTGTGCGTCGAGGCCGCTCCAGAAGCACAGCTCGACGATCTCCTGCTCGTGCCGCGGCAACGTCCGCAGCAGCTCCCGCAACCGCTGTGCGTCCCGCTCGTCGTCGATCCGGGCAGCCACCCGGTCGGCGTGATCCGGCTCGTCCGTCGCCGGTACCTGCCGGTTGAGGTTGAGCCATCGGAACCGTTGCCGGCGCCGCTCGTTGCGCACCACGAAGTCGGCAGTCCGCAACAACCACGGCAACGCCGAGTCGTGCACCAGCACAACCTCGCTGCGCCGCCGCCACGCGTGCAGGAACACCAGCGAGGTCAGGTCCTCGGCATCACTCCACGACCCGATCCGCCGGAACACGAAGTTGTACACGGCCGTGGCATGCCGATCGAACAGGACGCCGAACACCTCCGGCTCCCCGCCCGCACCCCGCCGCCACAACTCCTCGTCGCCCACCGCCACCTCCGGATCGTCCGCATTCACCCGGTATGTGTCCCGGCCCGGGAGCCGAGGTTCATCGTTCGGTGTTGACGAGAATGACGGCGGTGGGCGGGCGCAGCTCGGTTGCCTGGAGGGCGGCGAGAGTGGCGGCGCCGCAGGGGCCGGTGTGGACGTGGTGGGAGTGCAGCAGGGCCTGGGCGGCGCGGGTCTCGGCGTCGGTGACGGCGACGGCGGCGTCGAGACCGTTCCGGATGGCGGGCCAGGCGATGGTGGAGACGGTCCCGCAGTTGAGGCCGGCCATGATCGTCGGGGCGGACGTGTCGACGGTGACCGGGTGCCCGGCGGCGAGGGACTCGGTGACGCAGGCGGCGGTGACCGGCTCGGCGGCGAGGATCGACGTACGGCGGCCTGGGGTCCGGTAGTGCTCGATGGCGGATTGGAGCAGCGAGCCGACGCCGGCCGGGACCACGACGAGCCCGATACCGGCCGGATGCTGTTCGTCGAGCTCCGCGAAGAGCGTCGAGTACCCGGCGACGATCGATCGCGGCACGTCCTCGTACCCGGGCCAGGCGGTGTCCTGGATGAGTACGTCGTCGGCGTGGACACTCGCCGCGGCAGCACGGACGGCGTCGTCGTACGACAGGTCAGTGCTCACGACGTCCGCGCCCTCGTCGCGGATCGCCTGCACCGGCTCCGCCGGCAGCCCGGCTGGGATGTAGATGCGCGACCTCAGCCCGAGCAGCCGCGCGAGGTACGCGAGCGCCCGCCCGTGGTTGCCGTCCGTCGCGGTCACCAGCGTGATCCGCCGGCCCGCGACCAGCGCGGCCAGTTCCGCGAAGGTCCGCGCCGGGCCGAGCGCCCGGTTGACCGCCCACGAAGCGCCGAGCACCTTGAACGCCGGCAGTCCGAACCGGTTCGACTCGTCCTTCACCCAGAGGCTCCCGACCCCGAGCGACCCGGCGAGGGCAGGCACCTCGACGAGCGGCGTCACGGCGTACCCGGGCATGCTCCGGTGGAACTCGAGCGCGGACTCCCGCACACCCGGCGCGATCCACCCCGCAGCCTCAGGGTTGGTTGCCCAGGGCCTCGGTCCGCGGAGGCCGGCCGTACGACGAGGTTCGTTCATGGTCCGAGTCTGCCGTGGGCGCAGCCGACGCCGGAATGCGAAGCCGCGCGCCGAGAGGCGAAGGCCGTGCTGGCGCTCCGGATCAGGGCGTGGGTCAATCGGGCTCAGCACGCCGACGGGTCGGGTCGACGCCCTGTCCCGCCGGCAACCTGGGGGAGGGCAGTGATGGACGGACTGGCCCAGCAGTATCGAGGCCGGCTGGAGGGGTTGCTCGGTGAGCCGGTGATGGTCGACGACCCGCTGATCACGACCGCGCAGGCCGCGGTCCTGCTCGGGGTGGCGCCGCAACGAGTCGCCGCGCTGGTCCGGGCCGGGCACCTGCCGGCCCGCTCCCGGACGCACCGCCGGCTGCTGCTGTCGGACGTGGTCCGGTGTGGTCTCGACCAGTGGATGTCGGTCGCGGAAGCGGGCGCCATGCTCGGGCTCGGGCAGACCGGCGTACGACGGCTGATCACGGCCGGACTGCTGGCCGCACACGGCAGGGAGCTGCCGCTGCGGCGCAACGACGTCGAGGTGCTGGCGGTGCTGCGCCGGGGCTGGCTGACCTTGTCGACGGCGGCGAGTGCGCTCGGGACGGAGGTCGACGACATTCAGCAGATGCTGCGCGGTCGTCGCCTCACACACACGTGCGACGTGGCCCGGCCGGTGTACCGGCACGAGATCGCCACCATGCTGACCGCGCGCCGTCAGCTGCTCTCGCGCAGCGTCGTCCCGGGGGACCGCCCGTAGGTTTCCCGGTAGTGGCGGGTGAACCACCCCGTCGACGTGAATCCCCAGCGGAGCGCGATCCCGGCGACCGTCTCGCCGGGCCCCGCGTCCTGAAGCTCGCGATGCGCGCGCTCCAGCCGCACCCGGCGCAGGTAGTCGCGGGGCGTGCAGCCGAGGTGCCGGCGGAAGGCGTACTGCAGCGCGCGAGCGCCGGTCCCAGCGGCCGACGCGATGTCCTCGATCGTGATCGGCCGGTCCGCGTTGGCGTCCACGAACGCGACCGCGCGGCGCAGGGTCGCCGTACCGACCGCTCCTGGGGACGCCACGTGCGTGAGCTGCATCGTGGCGTTCGGGAAGGCCGCGAGCATCGACGAGGCGACGTACTCGACCAGCTGGCCCGCGACCAACGGATGCTCGGCGACCGACGGTGCCGCGGCCAGGGTCCGCCGGACGAAGCCGGTGAGGACCTGCCAATGGGTGTTCATCGCCCGCGACACCGGCCGGCCGCCGACCGGCCAGAGGTCCTTCGGTACGACGTCGAAGTGGCGCGCCGCGGCGCGGGCGACGTCCTCCTGCCCGATGCGGATCACGACCCCCTCCAGCGGCTGTGACCGGAACTGCGTCCCGTCCTTGATCGAGTAGAGGAAGCTGTCGCCCGCGACGAGGGTGTGGTCGTCGATCCCCAGCCGGCCCTTCACAAGGCAGATCGCGGTGAGGTCCCACCACGGGTCGGTGACCGCGTCGAACCGCATCTGCATCCGGCACCGGTCAGCGCCGACGCCCGCGCACTCCGCCGTGCTCAGCGCAAGTGAGCCGCTGTCCGGATTCCTCCCGACCAAGCGCGTCCGGTTCGGGTAGATCTGGTTCAGCAACTGCATCGTCGCGTCGAGCCCGCTGCTGCGGACACTGTCCCGCCGCACTTCCACGGACCCAGGCGTCATCACGTATTCATACACCCGCGATTACGAGACGTGACAGCCTCAGAGCGTGTCTGCGGGCTGACCGAAGGTAGTTGACTCCTTCCGCTAGTTTCCGTTGATCAGGTGTACGGCGAGATCGGGGCTGAACGTGCCGGCCGGGATGCCGGCGCCGATGCCGCAGTCGCCGTCGGAGTCGCCGGGGACCTTGATCCACAACAGCATCTCGGCTCCGCCGCCGGTCTGGGCGGTGACGCCGAGCTTGCGGCCGGGCGGGTTGCACCAGTCGCTGCCCGCGCCGTTGCCGTTCCGGCTGGTGTCGACGACGAACGGCTTCGCCGCCGACAGGTGGCTGTTGACCGCGTTGCCGTAGCTCACCGTCTGCGCGGTGGTGTAGTAGTTCGAGACGTTGAGCGCGAAGCCGTGCGCGTTCGCCAGGCCCGCGCCGTTCAGCCGCTGCGCCATCACATCGGCGGCCACCCACCCGGCGTTGCCGCCGTCCAGGTACGCCCACGCGCTCGGGGCCAGATCCTTGAACTGCTGGACGGCGTAGCTGAGCATGCCGTTGCGCTCGGCGATCTGGTCCGCGTTCATGCAGTTGAAGTCACCGAGCGCGTCGGGCTCGATCACGACCACCGCCGGGCGGTTGCCGATGGCAACGGCGAAGTCGTGGATCCAGGTGCGGTACGCCGCCGGTGTGCCCGCGCCGCCGCCCGAGTGGCCGCCGCACGCGTCCCGGCCGGGGATGTTGTACGCGACCAGCACGGGCAGCTGGTCGGCGGCGTCCGCGGCCCCGACGAAGCTGCCGACCGCCGTGCCGATCGGGTTGCTCCAGTTGCCGAACCAGCGCGCCATCGGCTTGGACGCGATCGAGTTCTGGATCGCGGTCCGGCGGCTGTCGCCGGAGTTGTTGCGGACCCAGACGGCCGGGTTCGAGTTCGGGTCGACGTAGAAGCCGCTGGTCAGCTGGACGGGGTTGCCGGTGGTGGCGGCGCCGGCGCCCTGGTGGGCCGGGACGACCGCGGCGAGGGCGAGGCCGGCCGCGACCAGGCCTCTGAGGATCCATCGCATGTGCTGCTCCTGTCTCGAGATGGGGGCGGGTACTCCGGGAGCGCTTCCAGTTTTCGTGCCGTTCCCGATCGTGTCGGACCAGCCGCCGGTCGTCAACAGCCTGTGACTGGTCACCGGAAACTGCACACAACCTCAGTTCCCGCCTCCGAGAGCGCTTCCAATCTCGAGGAGTAGTTTGAGTCTTAGATAATATGAATCTCAAACGACCAAGACAGAGGAGCGGAGCATGAAGATCGTGGTGACCGGCGCGACCGGTCTGGTGGGCAGGCTGCTGGTCGGCCTGCTGAGGGAGTGCGAGGTCGAGATCCGCGCGGTCGCGCGGTCGTCGGCGACCTGGCCCACAGGGGTTGCGGGATTCACCGCGGACCTCGCCGAACCCGCGAAGCTGCTGCCGGTGCTGGACGGAGCCGACGCGCTGTTCGTGCATCCGCGCGCGGTGGGTGACAATGCCGGCAAGCTCCTGGCGCTGGCCGGTGAGGCAGGCGTACGACGCGTCGTGGTGCTGTCGGCGATCAACGTCGACGACGACCCGGCGTACCAGCCCTCGCGGCTGAACGGCGACCGCAACAAGGAAGTCGAGGAGGCCGTCGTCGCGAGCGGCCTGCCGTGGGTCGCCGTACGGTCGAGTTCGTTCGCGACCAACGTCATCGGGATGTTCGGCGCGCAGGTCCGCGACGGTGCCGTCGTCCGGGCGCCGTACGGCGACTTCGCGGAGGCGCTGATCCACGAGGCCGACCTGGTCGAGGTGATCGTCGAGGCGCTGACGAACGCGGACCTCACCGGTCGCCGGCTCCGCGTGACGGGGCCGCAGTCACTGACGCACGAGCAGCAGGTCGCTGTGCTCGCGGAGGTGCTCGGCCGGTCGCTCGTCTTCCAGGAAGTTCCGGCGCAGGCGGCCGTACAGGGAATGGTCGCGAACGGTCTGCGCGAGGAGTTCGTCACCGCGTTGATGAACCGGTACGAGCGCGGCGCCGGGCAACCGGCCGAGGTCACCGACGAGGTGCGGCGCGTCCTCGGCCGTCCGGCCCGGACCTTCGCGCAGTGGGTTGCCGACCACGCCGCTGTCTTCGGCGGTGTGTTCGGTGGTGTCAGGTAGCCGCGAGCTTCGCGGTGGACGTCTCGCCGGCTTCCGCGCAGCGGCGCAGGAAGCCGGCGATCAGGTCGAGCTCGTCCTCGGAGTACCCGGCGCAGATCCGGTCGACCGCGCTGTTCATCCCGCGGTACAGCTGGTAGACCTCGGCCGCGCGGGCCTTCACGACGCTGACCGTCACCCGCCGGCGGTCGGCCTGGTCACGGTCGCGGACGATCCAGCCGCCGCGCTCGAGCCGGTCCAGGATGCCGGTCATCGTGGCCGGGTGGATCCCGGAGCGCCGGGCCAGGACGCTCGGGGTGAGCGCCCCGTCCCGGGCGAGGACGTCCAGGCAGTCCAGCTCGGCGTCCTTCAGCGACAGCTGGTAGCCGACATGATGGTTCAGCAGCGCGAGCTGGACCCGCAGGTCCCGCAACGCGGTCCGGATCTCGGCACTGCGCTTCGGCATACTTCCGCTCTCGTATCATCCGAGTTTCAGATCATCTCGGACAGCAGCCTAGCTCACCGGAACCGCGCGGCCGAGCGGTGCGGGCGTGAGCACCGGGTGGGCGCGAAGGTAGGAGATGAAGCCTTCGTGGTCGCGGTCGTTGCGGACCGGGTCGGTGAAGCCCTTGAAGACCGTGGTCCCGTCGCCGCCGATCAGCGTGTAGGCCAAGGCGGCGACCCGGTAGTCGCGGTTCAGATCGAGCGGCGTCCCGTCGATCAGCACGGTGGCGGGGTCGACGCGCTGACCGATCGGCTTGGTCTTGTCGTAGCTGTAGCTGACGTTGTGCGACACCGCGAACGGCGCGAACTTCTCGGTCCCGTCGGCCTGCGGCACCCACTGGGCCTCGAAGGCGGCGTGCAACTGGGTGCCCGGCAGTGTCACGGTGAGGATCGGGTTGCCGTACCCGAAGGCGCCCCAGGCCTCGCCGAACAGCACCGTGCCGTCCTCGTCGGACGCATTGGTGCCCTTGGTGAACAGCAGGTCGCCGGTCACCGCGTTCGATCCGGAGACCGGCTTGACCGAGATCAGGGCCAGGTCGGCGCGGCCGTCGCGGTGCTGGTTCGCGTCCCAGTAGGCGAAGTCCGCGGCCAGGTTGCCCATCGTGCTCTCGCCCGATGTGTTCGGCGTCCGGGTGAAGTCGGCGGTGACCCGGGCCAGCGGCGTCGCGTACCGCTTCTTGCCCTGGGCGGTCCAGTAGTCGGCGATGTACTGCAGCTCCTCGTCGAGCGGTACGTCGCGGGAGTTCGCGTGGTTCGTCGAGCGGGTGAGCTCGCGGATCACCTCGCCGGTGCGCGGGTCCAGCTTGAGGTTGATCTCGTTGATCAGCGACCCGTGGTTGCCGGCCTCGACGACCGGCCGCGGTACGCCGTTCGGGTCCGGGACCATCATGTTGAACCGGCAGTGCCAGTGGCCGGTGACGATCGCGCAGATGTCCGCCGACGCGTTCGCGGCGAGCTGGAACACCGGCCCCGACGGGTTCGTGCCCGCGTTGTAGTCGTTGCCGGCGACGCCGCCGTCGTGGATGTTGATGACGATCGCGTTGACCCCGCGCTTCTTGAGCTGGGCGGCCAGCTTGTTCGCCTGCTCGAGGTCGGACAGCGACCGCAGCCCGGGCTGGTACGACGTGGAGCCGACCTCGCTGCCCACCAGGGTCAGATGGATGAACGCGATCGGCAGCTTCCGGCCGTGCCCCGCGTCGACCCACTCGATGTTGTACGGCGGGACGATCGTCTTGCCGGTGTCCGCATGCACGATGTTCGCGGTGTAGAAGCGGAAGTTCGCGCCCTGGAAGCGCTGCCCGGTCGAGTCGACGAAGTTGTCGTCGCGCCCGCTGACCGGGTACGGCTTGCCGCGCTCCATGTGGTCGACGAGGAACTCGACCGAGTGGTCGAGCTCGTGGTTGCCGACCGTGCTGAACTGCAGGCCCATCGCGTTCAGCGCCTCGATGGTCGGCTCGTTCGCGTGCGCGTCGACCTCGAACGGCCAGCCGTTGAAGTTGTCGCCGGAGGAGAAGAAGATCGAGTTCGGTTGGCCCTCGCGGAGCCGCTTCAGGTGCGTCGCGAGGTACCCGGCGCCGCCGACGGTGACCGGGACGCCGCCGGCGCCGGTGATCACGCTGCCCTGGCTGGGCGTCGTCGGCTGCAGGTAGCCGTGGAAGTCGGTGATGTTCAGCAGTTGCACGTCGATGTACTCCGAGGTGTCGTCGAGCGCGTGCGGCGTGGCGTAGGCGACGTCACCGACCGCGGTGGCGGTGGCGATCGCGCCGGTGGCGGTGAGGAACGTCCGGCGGCGGATCCGACTGTTCACGGCAAACCTGCTTCCTGGCGGGAGGGTGCGCGTTAGTGCGCAATTATCGCCTGTTTGCGACATTATTAGCTGCCGGACCGGACATGCGTCAACGGCCCGATGAACAATCGGCCAACGTGCTCGTCAGATGCTGCGCGCGGACAATCGGGGGAGCGGACCGCGGCCGGCAGTCAGCAGCCGGGCGTCGATCGCGTCCTGCGCGAGGCTGGCGGCGCCGAGCGCGACGCACAGCGCGCCGAGCGACGACGCGTGCAGCTCGGGGACCCGTGGACAGATCCGCTCGAGCTCGGCGGTGAGCGGCTCCATGAGGACGTCGGCCGCCTGCGAGAACGCCCCACCGAGTACGAGCAGCCGCGGGTCGACGATCGCGATCGCCGTCGCGGCGGCCACCGCCATCGCGCGGGCGTACTTCCGGACGGCCGCCCGCGCGGCGCTGTTCCCGTCGCGGGCGGCGGCGAACGCGCGCTCCGCCTTGTCCACCGTGGGAACCTCCGCCGGTACGACGGTGTGCAGGTGCTCGAGCGCGGCCTCCCAGGCGACGCCGCGTAGCGCGGACATGTCGGCCGCTGCGCCGTACGCGCCGCGTCGCAGCTGCCCGTCGAGCACCAGCGCCAAGCCGGTACGGCGTCCTGCGTGCAGGAACACCATGTCCGACGCGTGCTGCGCGCCTCCGCGACGCAGCTCGGCCAGCGCCGCGAGCTGGCTGTCGTTGTCGACGACAACGAGTTGCGCCGGGAAGTGGCCGGCGAGGTCGGTGCCGGCCCAGTCCGGGATCGCGTTGGCCCGGACGACGGTACCGGCCGGGTCCACCAGGCCGGTGGTGCCGACGCCGACCGCCCACACCCGCGAGACCGGAACGCCGGCTTCGCGCGCGCAGTCGGCGATCACCTGGTCGGCCGCGGCCAAGCGTTTCTTCCGTGGTGTCTGCGGCGTGACGGAGCGCCGTACGTCCGCGAGCATCCGTCCGTCGAGATCGGTCAGCACCGCACGGATCGAGAACGCGCCGATGTCGAGGCCGGCGACGTACCCCGCCTCCGCGCGGAACCGGTAGCTGCGCGCTGGTCGGCCACGGCCGCGGATCGCCGGACTCTCCTCGACCAGCCACCGCCGCGCCACGAGGCTCGCCAGCACCTCTTCGACCGCGGTCCGGCCGAGCCCGCTGCGCTCCACGATCTGAGCGACCCGCAACTCCCCGGCACCCCGCACCGACGCCAGCACTGCCCGCTCGTTCAACTGCCGCAGGCGAGACTGGTCGCCACCGTCCGAGGGCCCCATGATCGAGCCAGCTTAGACCGAGCTCACCCTCGTCTTCGGAGCCTTCCCCGCTCCGGCACAACAATGCCTGAAGGTGACTAGGTTGAACCCTTGACGAGCAGTTCTGCGCACTGGCTAACTAGAGGCCCGCCTGTCCGAGGAGACTCATGCGCCTGCTCCGGTCTGCCGTCAGTGTGTTCGCTCTGGTTGTCCCGCTCGTGCTCGTGCCGCAGTCGGCCGGTGCCGCCCCGGCCGCGGTTCCTGTGGTTTCTCCGCAGCCGCAACAGGTCGTGCCGCGCGGCGACGGGTTTCCGATCACGCCGGTGGTCGGTCTGGTCCGTACCGCACGGACCGATGCCGATGCCGAGCGCGTCGTCCGCCAGGCCCTGAGCCGGGCCGGTGTGACGACTGTCCGGACCACGGACGGCGCCGATCCGCGGACGCCGGTGACGATCTGGCTGGGCCGTGACGCGTCGGTGCTCAGCGCCCTGCGCGTGCCGGACAGCACCGGACTGCCCGTCGAGGGGTATGTGCTCGCGGCCGGCCGCGACGGGGACGACCGCGGGCATGTCGTGCTCGACGGCGTCGACGCCGACGGCACGTACTACGCCGCCCAGTCCCTCGCACAGCTGATCCAGGCCCGTCCCGGCGCCGACTGGATGCCCGGCGTGGCGATCCGGGACTGGCCGACGATGCGCTACCGCGGCGCGATCGAAGGCTTCTACGGCACGCCCTGGTCGCACGCGGACCGGCTGGACGAGCTCAGCTACCTCGGTGAGCATCGCATGAACACCTACGAGTACGCACCGAAGGACGACCCGTACCACCGGGAACAGTGGCGCGACCCGTACCCGGCGGACAAGCTCGCGCAGCTTGCCGAGCTCGTCACCCGCGCGCGGCAGAACAAGGTCGACTTCACCTTCGCGCTCTCGCCGGGCCTGTCGATCTGCTACACCTCGGACGCCGACTTCCAGGCGCTGATCGCGAAGTTCCAGGCGCTGTACGACGTGGGCGCGAGGTCGTTCAACGTGCCGCTCGACGACATCGACTACAACACCTGGCACTGTGAGGCGGACACGGCGAAGTACGGCACCGGGGGCGGCGCCGCGGGCCGGGCGCAGAGCGAGCTGCTGAACCGGGTGCAGCGCGAATGGGTGGAGACCAAGCCGGACGTCGCACCGTTGCAGATGGTCCCGACCGAGTACTACAACGTCAGCGAAACGCCGTACAAGAAGGCGTTGCGGGAGCAGCTCGACACCGATGTCGTCGTGCACTGGACCGGCATCGGCGTCGTGCCGCGGACGATCACGGCGGCGCAGGCGGCCCAGGCGAAGGCGGTGTTCGGCCACGACATCCTGATCTGGGACAACTACCCGGTCAACGACTACGCCGCCGGGCGGCTGCTGCTGGCGCCGTACAGCGGCCGGGAGCCGGCCATCGCCGATCACGTCGCGGGCGTCATCTCGAACCCGATGAACCAGGCCGCGGTCAGCAAGATCGCGTTGTACTCGTTCGCCGAGCTCGGCTGGAACCCGGCGACGTACGACGAGCAGGCGTCGCATCGCCGCGCCCTGGCCGAGCGCGCGGACAACGACCCGGCGACGATCGCCGCGCTGCAGGTGTTCGCCGACCTCAACACGTACGACGGCACGCTGCATCCGGAGAGTGCGCCGGTGTTCGGGGCCGCGGTCGAGCAGTTCTGGCAGCTGTGGCGGTCCGGGCAGCGGGCTCAGGCGATCGCCGCCCTCCGGCCGAAGGTGGACGCCGTCGTCGCGGCTCCGGCCAGGATCCGGTCCGGTGTCGCCGAACCGGCGTTCGCCGCCGAGGCCGAATCGTGGCTGAAGGCAACGGAACTGTGGGGACAGGCGATGCAGCGCGCACTCGGTCTGCTCGCGGCCCTGGACGCCGGCGACGGGGCGGCGGCGTGGACAGCGCGGCAGCAGATGAGCGGTCTCGTCACCGAGGCGAAGGCGATCCGCGACAGCCGCCTGCCGCACAGCGGTACCTATCCGCGGATCGGCGAGCGGGTGGTCGACGAGCTGATCGCCGAGACCGGCCGGGTCCACGACCGCTGGCTCGGCGTACAGCCCGGCCGGACGGCGACCACGAACCTGGGCACGTACCAGGACAACGTGCCGGCCCGGATGGTCGACGGAGACCTGAACACGTTCTTCTGGAGCAGCGGCGCCCCGGCCCCGGGCTCCGAGATCCGCGTCGACCTGGGCGCGCCCGCGACGATCGGCGCGATCGCGCTCCTGACGGGCAAGTCGTCGAGTCCCAACGACTACATCCACTCGGGAGCGTTGGAGTACTCGCTCGACGGCACGCGGTGGACGGAGTTGACCCGCGCGACGACGGCCGAAGTACGAACCACGGCCCCGGCCGGGACAACAGCACGCTACGTCCGTTACCGCTCGTTGTCGGCGAGCGACTTCTGGCTGGTGGTGCGCGAGTTCTCGGTCGAGACGATCGGTGGACGGCAGACGACGCTGACCGCCGCTGGTACGCCGGCCCCCGCGCCCGGGTCGTCGTACCGGTCCGCCGTGGACGGGAGTCTGGAGACCGCGTACGTGCCGGTCGCGGCGCCCGCGGCCGGTGATGCGCTGACCGTCGGCCTGTCGGCTCCCCGGGAACTGGCGGGTCTCACCGTTCTCCAGCGGTCGTCGGCCGTCGGATCCGCGGACGTCGAGGTCCAGGTCGGCGGCGCCTGGCAGAAGGTCGGTTCCGTCGCGTCGGCGTACGCCGAGGTGCCGGTGAACGACCTGACAGCCGAGGCGGTGCGCCTGGTCTGGAAGAGCGGTACGCCGGCCGTGGCCGAAATCGTGCCGCTGTGGGCGGACACTCCGCTCGCCGCGGTGCGTGTCGACGAGCACCGGGCCGACGTGATCCGCGGTGAGGTGTCGAGCTTGGCGGTGGACATCTCGGCCGGTCGCGGCGTCGATGTGAGCGGCACCCTCACCGTCGCCGCGCCGGCCGGCTGGACCGTCGACCCGGCCAGTACGGCGGTCGCGGTCAAGCGCGGCTTCACCCGGTCCGTGACGGTCAAGGTGACGCCGCCCGCCGGCGCAGCCCTTGCGGACGTGGACATCCCGGTGCGGTTCACCGTCGGTACGACGACCTTCGAGGCGGTGCTGCGCGTCGCGGTGCGGCCGCGCACCGGCAGTGTCAACGTGGCGCTGCATCGCCCGGTCGTTGCCTCGAGCATCGAGCCCGGTACGTCGTTCACCGCGGACCTCGCCGTCGACGGCGACGCCGCCACGCGCTGGGCGTCCGGCTACGACGACGCCTCGTGGTTCCAGGTCGACCTCGGGACGACGACGCGGCTCGGCAAGCTCGTGCTGCGCTGGGAGGCGGCGTACGGCACGGCGTACCGGATCCAGGTTTCGGACGACGCGAGCACGTGGACGACCGCGGCCGAGGTGACCGACGGCGACGGCGGAACCGACACGGTCTGGCTCGACGCGAGCGCCCGCTATGTGCGTCTCCAGGGCGTCGACCGGGCCACGCAGTACGGCTACTCGCTGTACGAGTTCGAGGCGTATGCGGCAGATTTGTAGTTTTTGGTGACGATTTTGTCGTAAAGTGCGGTTCTTCCTCTTGCGGGAGGGCGGGTCGGCGCGCTATCAATGCACGATTAGGAAACTTTCCTAACAGTTTGAGCGCACCTCCCTGACTGGGCTCAGCCCACCCGGAAGAAGGAGAAGAGCATGCGTCAACGCGCGGTGAAGTGGTTCTCGAGATGGTCCGCGGCACTGATACTGGCCGCCGTGCCGGCCACCGTGTTCCTCGGTGCCGGTCACGCGGCCGAGGCGGCGGATCTGGACGACCCGGTGAAGAAGGAGATCGCCCAGCAGATCGTGTCCTCGGCGGAGAACTCGTCGCTGAACTGGCGGGACCAGTTCGGCTACATCGAGGACATCGACGACGGCCGCGGCTATACCGCCGGCATCATCGGCTTCTGCTCGGGAACGCACGACATGCTCGAGCTCGTCGAGTACTACACCGATCAGGTCCCGGACAACCCGCTCGCCGAGTACCTGCCCGCGCTCCGGGAGGTCGACGGCAGCGACTCGCACGAGGGCCTCGACCCCGGCTTCACCGGCGCCTGGAAGGAGGCGGCCGCGACGCCGCAGTTCCAGGCCGCGCAGGAACACGAGCGCGACCGGGTCTACTTCGACCCGGCGGTCGCGCAGGCGAAGGGCGACGGGCTGCGGACCCTCGGCCAGTTCGCCTACTACGACGCGATCGTCATGCACGGCGAGGAAGGTCTGCAGAGCATCCGCGCCGACGCCCGGGCGCATGCCTACACCCCGGCCGACGGCGGCGACGAGGTCGAGTACCTGAACGCCTTCCTCGACGCGCGCGTCGTGGAGATGAAGAAGGAAGCCGCGCACGAGGACACCAGCCGGGTCGACACGGCGCAGCGGGTCTTCCTCGACAACGGCAACCTCGACTTGAACACGCCGCTGAGCTGGGCGGTGTACGGCGAGCCGTTCCGGATCGACTCCGATCCCGACCCCGGCACCGATCCGGAGCCGACCGACGCGCTGATCTCGAAGAGCCGGCCGGCGACGGCGTCGTCCGTCGAGGACTCGACCCTGATCGCCGGCCGCGCCGTGGACGGCAACACGTCCACGCGGTGGGCGAGCGCCGAAGGATCCGATCCGCAGTGGATCCGGGTGGACCTCGGAGCGGGTGCGACGGTGTCGAAGGTCCGGCTCAGCTGGGAGGCGGCGTACGCGAAGGCCTACCGGGTCGAGATGTCCGCCGACGGTTCCACCTGGACGAGGCTGGCCACCGAGACCGCGGGGAACGGCGGCACGGACGAGTGGGCGAACCTGACCGGTCAGGGCCGGTACCTCCGCGTGTACGGGACCGCCCGGGGCACGTCGTACGGCTACTCGCTGTGGGAGCTCGAGGTCTTCGGCAGAAGCGGCGGATGACGAGGGATCTGTAGGAGTCCGGCACCGGCACCTGGCCTCGCTAGAGTGAGGCGCATGAGTCCGGCGACCGTCCGCGTGTGGTGGGTGCGGCTGTCGCAGGTGGACGACGCGCTCGACGCGGCAACGGCTCGCCTGCTCGCCGGTGAGGAGCGGACGCGCGCCGCCGAGTACCGGCTGTCGGACGATCGGCTCCGCTTCCAGATCGGCGTGGCCGTCACGCGGTCGGTCCTGGCGGCTGACATGGATTGTCGCCCGGACGAGATCCAGCTCGACCGGACGTGTCCTGAGTGTGGACGGCCGCACGGCAAGGTTCGGGTGGCGGGGCCGTGGCCGGGCCGGCAGGTGTCGGTCTCGCACTCGGGCGATCTCATCGGGGTTGCCGTGGGCACCGTCGCGCCCCTCGGACTGGACGTCGAGCAGGTCCGCGCCGTCGAGGCGGCTGTGACCCCGCTGGTGCTCACGCCGTCCGAGGAGCGTCAGGTGCGGTCGGCCGCGGATTTCATCAGGTACTGGACGCGCAAGGAAGCCGTCGTCAAGGCCACCGAGGACGGCCTGCGGCAACCCCTCAACCTCATCACCGTGACCGCCCCGACCGAACCGCCCCGCGTCGTCGCCTGGACCGGCCGCGACCAGATCACCGCCACCATCCAGCTGCACGACCTCGCGACCCGCACCGACCACCTGGCGTCCTTGGCCGTCCTCAGCCGCGACGAACTCACGATCACCGAGCATGACGCACGGTCACTCCTCCTGAGCTGAAAGCCGTTTGTCCGCAAGTGGCCCGGGTACCGGCGGGCGGATGCGGACGTGCCGTCAGGAGGGGTGACATGAGCACGACAGTGGGCGACTACGTACTCCAGCGACTGCGGGACTGGGGTGTCGAGCAGGTCTTCGGGTACGCCGGGGACGGCATCAACGGGCTGCTCTCGGCGTGGCAGAAGGCGGAGAACCAGCCACGGTTCATCCAGGCCCGGCACGAGGAGATGGCCGCGTTCGAGGCCGTCGGGTACGCCAAGTTCACCGGCCGGGTGGGCGTGTGTACGGCGACCAGCGGCCCGGGCGCGATCCACCTGCTGAACGGGTTGTACGACGCGAAGCTCGACCACGTCCCTGTGGTGGCGATCGTGGGCCAGACGGCACGCAGCGCGATGGGCGGCAGCTACCAGCAGGAGGTCGACCTGCACACGCTGTTCAAGGACGTCGCGGCCGAGTACTGCGAGACGGTGATGGTCGCCGAGCAGTTGCCGAACGTCCTCGACCGGGCGATCCGCATCGCCACGGCGCGCCGTACGGTGACCGCGCTGATCATCCCGTCGGACCTGCAGGAGCTCGAGTACACGGCGCCGTCGCACGCGTTCAAGATGGTCCCGTCGAGCATGGACCTGAGCTGGTCCGCGGCCGTCCCGGACCCGGAGCAGCTCGACCGGGCGGCGGAGATCCTGAACGCCGGCGACCGGGTGGCGATCCTGGTCGGCCAGGGCGCACGCGGCGCGGCCGCGGAGGTGACGGAACTCGCGGAGCTGACCGGGGCCGGTGTCGCGAAAGCCCTGCTGGGCAAGGATGTTCTGTCCGACGAGCTGCCCTGGGTGACCGGTTCGATCGGGCTGCTCGGCACACGGCCGTCGTACGAGCTGATGACGGACTGCGACACGTTGCTGGTGATCGGGTCGAACTTCCCGTACAGCCAGTTCCTGCCGGAGTTCGGGAAGGCGCGGGCGATCCAGATCGATCTCGATCCGACGATGATCGGGATGCGGTACCCGTTCGAGGTGAACCTGGTCGGGGACGCGGCCCGGACACTGCGGGCGCTGATTCCGCTGGTACGGCGCAAGGAGGACCGGTCCTGGCGGTCGGGGATCGAGAGCAACGTCACGCGCTGGTGGGAGGTGATGGAGCGGCGCGCGCACACGTCGGCGGATCCGATCAACCCGGAGCTGGTGTTCCACGAGCTGTCGGCACGGCTGCCCTCCGACGCGATCCTGGCGGCCGACTCGGGGTCGGCGGCGAACTGGTACGCGCGGCACGTCAAGATCCGCGGGACGATGCGCGGATCGCTGTCCGGGACGCTCGCGACCATGGGGCCCGGCGTGCCGTACGTGATCGGCGCGAAGTTCGGGCTGCCGGACCGGCCGTGCTACGCGCTGGTCGGCGACGGCGCGATGCAGATGAACGGGCTGAACGAGCTGATCACGATCGCGAAGTACTGGCAGGAATGGGCCGATCCGCGGCTCGTGGTCGCCGTACTGCACAACAACGACCTCAATCAGGTGACCTGGGAGCTGCGGGCGATGGGCGGATCGCCGCAGTTCCTGCCGTCCCAGGAGTTGCCGGAGTTCCCGTACGCCGGGTACGCGAAGCTGCTCGGCCTGCACGGGATCACGGCCGAGAAACCCGAGGAGGTCGGCCCCGCCTGGGACGAGGCGCTGCGGTCGGACCGGCCGTGCGTGGTCGAGTTCCGGACCGACCCCGCGGTGCCGCCGATCCCGCCGCACGCCACCTGGGACCAGATGGAGAAGGCCCTGGAGTCGATCGTCCGCGGCGACAGCGACCGGGCCGCCGTCATCAAGGAAGGGCTCAAGTCCAAGGTGCAGGAGTTCCTGCCCGGCAAGTCGTGAGCCGTCAGCCCTCGGCCACCTGTTTCAGGCGGTCGAGGGCCTCGGTCCAGAGGACGTCGTAGCTGTGCAGCATGCCCCGGTGGATGCCGCCGTGGGTCAGGATCAGGTGGCTGTACCCGCCGGCCGGCACCACGTCCACGAGCACCGTGCTCGGATGGTGCGGCGGATTGTTGAAGGCCGCCTGGAGGTAGTGCGGCGGCGCGCACGTCGTCACGATTCCGGTGTGCTGGACATGCGCGCCCGTCGCGATCGTGAAGCCGCCGTGCTGGGTGTCGCTCAGCACCGTCTGCCCGAGCCAGCCGCTGAGCAGCTCCGGCCGGGTGATGAGGCTCCAGAGGCGGTCGGCGTCACACTCCACCATGCGTACATATCTGAGCTGCGGCGCCCGAGCCGAACGGGGCGCCCTTCGTTCCTGCGAAATATGCGCCATGAACAACCAGTGCCCGCTCTCGCAATCACTACGCGTCCGTTTTCGAGCCGGCCAGGTGTGGCACCGGACAGGCAGGAAAGCACTGACCTGGCAGGGAAAACGGTCAATTGGGTACGGCGAGGTTCCGGATCCCCGGATCGAGGAACCGACCGACGCGATCGTGAAGGTGACCTCGAGCGGCATCTGCGGCTCGGACCTGCACCTGTACGAGGTGATGGGCCCGTTCCTGGACGTCGGCGACGTACTCGGTCACGAGGTGATCGGGATCGTGGAGGAGACCGGGGCCGAGGTGGGCCTGTACGGGCAGGTGCCGGGCGGGCAGGCGGAGTACCTGCGGGTGCCGCAGGCGCAGTACGGTCCGATCAAGGTGCCCGAAGGGCCGCCGGACGACAGGTTCGTCTACATGTCCGACGTGCTTCCGACGGCCTGGCAGGCGGTCGAGTACGCCGGGATACCGCCGGACGGCACGGTCGTCGTGCTCGGGCTGGGACCGATCGGCGACATGGCCTGCCGGGTCGCGATGCACCGCGGTCATCGGGTGATCGGCGTCGACCTGGTGCCCGAGCGGCTGGAACGCGCGACGGCGTACGGCGTGGAGGCGCTTCTCTCCTCGGGCGATGTGGCGGCGGGTCTGTTGCCGGACGCGATCCAGCGCAAGGTCATGCAGAAGGCCGGCGTCGACCAGATGGCCGCGCTGCTGCTGGCGATCGACATCGTCCGGCGCGGCGGCACGTTCGCGTCCCACCGCCTGCCCCTCTCGGACGGCCCGGCGGCGTACAAGTCCTTCCAGCAGAAGACCGACGACATGGTGAAGGTCCTGCTGAACCCGTGACCGGGGCGTTCAGGGCATGGTGGACGGGTACCGGCGGGGTATGCGACTCGACGGGCGGGTGATCTATCAGCTGGACCCGGCGACGTTCTTCGACGCCGACGGGGACGGCGTGGGTGATCTCGAGGGGATCGTCCGGAAACTCGATCATGTGCGGGCCGTCGGGGCGGACACGATCTGGGTGCAGCCATTCTACGTGTCGCCGTACCTCGATGCCGGGTACGACATCGTGGATCACTGCGGCGTTTCCTCGCGGTTCGGCACCATGGCGGACTTCGAGCAGCTCGTCGAGCGGTGTCACGAGCTCGATCTGCGGGTGCTTGTCGAGCTGGTCATGCAGCACACCTCGGTGCGGCACCCGTGGTTCCGAGCGGCGCGGGACGACCCCAATTCGCCGTACCGCGACTACTACGTGTGGGCAGCGGAGCCGCGCGACGATCCCGTCGTCCTGGAGCCTGTCTTTGCGGGTGTCGAGGATTCGATCTGGGCGTACGACGAGCATGCCGGGATGTTCTACCGGCACGCGTTCTACCGGCATCAGGCCGATCTGGACGTCGGCCGTCCGGCTGTGCGCGAAGAGATCGCCCGGATCATCCGTTTCTGGCTGGATCGCGGTGTCGACGGATTCCGGGTCGATGCGGTGCCCTACATGGTCCGCCAGGCGGCGTTGACCGACGAGCGTGACAACGGCTACTGGTTCCTGACCGAGCTCGCCGACGCGGCCGGCGGTGCGCCGCTGATGGGTGAGGTGGACGCCCCGCCGGAGGAGTACGACGACTACTTCGGCGACGCGAGCCGCCTGCACGCCGTACTCGACTTCTGGACGAACAACCTGCTGTTCCTCGCGCTCGCCCGCAGCGACGCCGAGCCGCTGGTCCGCGCGTTACGTGCGCAACCGAAGCCGCCGGACGGGTGCACGTACGTCAACTGGCTGCGCAACCACGACGAGCTGGACCTGGACCGGCTGTCGCCGTCCGAGCGCGACGAGGTGATGGCCGCCTTTGCGCCGGCCGCGGAGATGCGCGTGTTCGGGCGCGGGATCCGTCGCCGGCTCGCTCCGATGCTCGGCGACGTCCGCCGGACCGTGCTGGCGCACGCGATCGTCCAGTCGTTGCCGGGGGCACCGGTCATCCGGTACGGCGAGGAGATCGGGATGGGCGAGGACCTGTCGTTGCCGGACCGGTCGGCGGTGCGGACGCCGATGCAGTGGTCGGCGGACCCGAACGGCGGCTTCAGCAAGGCGCCGCCCGACACGGTCCGTCCCGCGGCTGTCCACCGGGGGCCGTACGGGTACTCCCGGGTCAACGTCGCCGACCAGGAACTCCGGCCCGACTCACAGCTGAGCAAGGTCGCACAGCTGGCCCGCACCCGGCGAGACCTCGGCGACTGCCCGTCGGCCCGCTGCGAGGCATTGTCGCTGCGGCAACGCTCGGTCTTCGGGGTCGTGCACCACCGCCCCGGCGACCCGGTCCTGATGCTCGCGAACCTGTCGCCCGGCGATCTCCAGGTCGACATCCCGTACGCCGCACGCTCCGATCTGCTCGCCGACGGCGAGTACGAGCCCGCCTCCGGCACGACAGTCCGACTCACGGGCCACGGCTACCGCTGGCTACGCGTCCACGACGACACGAGGTGATCCCATCATGACGAAGCTGGCCGAATCGGTCCGTGAGACGGCCGACGAATATCGCCAAGGCGCCAACCGACCGCTCGGCGGCTACGCGGTCGCGCTGACCTCGTTCGCCGGGGCCGACTACCTGCAGCTGATCTGCGCCAAGCTCCAGCAGTCGGCCGAGGGCTGATCGTGCGGTTGCGGCGTAGTCGTCCGGACGGAGCGGGGTTCAGTCGCCGGCGGCGGGGTCGGGGATTCAGCTATCTGGACGAGGACGGCAACGTCATCGACGACACGGACGTGGTGGAACGGATCCGGACGCTGGCGATCCCGCCGGCCTGGGAGGACGTGTGGATCTGCCCTTTTCCGAACGGGCACATCCAGGCCGTCGGGACCGACGAGGCCGGGCGGCGGCAGTACCTCTACCACGACGACTGGCGGACGGCGCAGGACGCGGACAAACACGACAGGGTCCGGCAGTTGGCGCGCAAGCTGCCGGCCTTTCGTGAGGCTGTGGACAAGGATCTCGGCGCGAAGGGCCTGCAGCGGCAGCGGGTACTGGCGGTCGCGTTGCGCATGCTCGACTACGGCGTTTTCCGGACGGGCAACACCGAGTACGCCGAGGAGTACGGCAGCCGGGGCGCGGCGACGCTGCTGCGCGACGACGTCCGGGTCAGCCGCGGGAAGCTGGTGTTCGACTTCCGCGCGAAGGGCGGGCAGCGGCGGACGCTCGAGCTCGACGACGACAACCTGGTCGCGGCGGTGCGATCGCTGAAACGCGCCCGGCACGGTGCGAAGCAGCTGCTGGTGTATCGCGAGGACGGCGAGTACCACGAGATCGACGCCGGGATGATCAACGACCGGTTCCGTGAACTGGTCGGTGAGGACTTCACTGTGAAGGACCTGCGGACCTGGACCGCGACCGTGCACGCCGCGGTCGATCTGGCCGAGGCCGACCCGCCCGCGACGAAGAAGGCGCTGAACGCGGCGGTGAAGGACATGCTCGAGGAAGTGTCCGAGCACCTCGGCAACACACCGGCCGTGGCGCGAGCGTCGTACGTCGATCCACGCGTCGTCGAGCAGTACGAGCACGGCCGTACGATCGCCGGCGCCGTGGACCGCGTCGGCGACGACCTCTCCGACGAGGAGATCCGGGTCAAGCTGGAACGCGCGGTGAACAAGGTCCTCGACCAGGACCGCCGCGGTTAGGAATCAGCGGTTGATGGTGGTCACCACGGTCGGGACCGGGGCGAGGGCGGTCGCCGGCTGCAGGGACTCGACCGTCGAGGGATGCTCCTGGTCCGTGACGGTCTCGAGGTGGTGCAGCAGGATGCCTTCGCGCAGCGCCCAGGGCGAGACGACGAGGGCCTCGATGTCGAGGGTGGTCATCGTCGCGTTCACAACCACGGCGCCTGCGAGGCTTTGCCGGGCGCGGTACTGCGAGATTCCGCGCAGGTCGGCCCGGTCCGCGCTGGACATGGCGGCCAGCCGCGGCAGCCAGCGGCGTACGTCCTTGCGGGCCAGCGACCGGCGCACGAACGGCCCGCGCCGCTGCGGCGGAGCACCGGCCAGCCGGGCCAACTGCTTGAAGGTCTTCGAACTGCCGATGACCTGCTTCGGATCGCCCTCCCACAGCAAGCGGTCGGAGACCTGGCGCAGGGTGGTGCGTACGTGGTGGCGCAGCTCGTGGAGCTGATCGGCGCTCGGCGGGTCGTCCGGCAGAAACGTCCGGGTGAGGCGGCCGGCGCCCAGCGGCAGCGAGACCGCGACGTCGGGCTGGGCGTCGCGGCCGAGCGCGATCTCCATCGAGCCGCCGCCGATGTCCAGTACCAGCAGCCGTCCCGCCGACCAGCCGTACCACCGGCGAACCGCCAGGTAGGTCAACCGCGCTTCGTCCTCGCCGCTCAGGAACCGCGGGTGGATGCCGGTCTCCGTGCTGAGCCGGGCCGCGATGTCGCCGGCGTTCGTGGCGTCGCGGATCGCGGAGGTGGCGAACGCGTAGAGCCGGTCGACCTGAAGGTCACGGGCGACGGTCGCCGCCGTCCGGACACCGTCGATCACCCGGTCGATACCGTCCTCCGCGATGGTGCCGTCCGGCTGCAGTGCCTCGCCGAGCAGGATGCGCTGCTTGAAGGCATGGGTGGGGAGCGGGGGCGCGCCCGGTACCGCCTCCGTCACCTGGAGTTGCGCGGTGGTCGATCCGATGTCCAGTACGCCGATTTTCATGGCGCTCAGGTTCCCTTCGGCAGGGCCTCTCACTCCTGGTTGCACAGCGTGGCGACGTGTCGGACGGGGTACCGGGTGCAGCGTGAGTGAGAACGAGTGCTTGATCGACGCGAGCGTCGACGACGTGTTCGCAATCCTGACCGACGGATGGTCGTACGCCGCGTGGGTGGTCGGCGCGTCCCGGATCCGGGACGTCGATGCACCGTGGCCCGAAGCCGGTGGGCGGATCCACCACTCGGTGGGCGCCTGGCCGCTGGTGATCGACGACACGACGACGGCCTTGGAGTACGAGCCGTCGCGGCGGCTGAAACTGCAGGTCCGGGTCTGGCCGGCGGGTCGCGGTGAGGTCGAGTTCCGCGCCACCGAGACCCCGACGGGCTGTCGGGTCGTGATGACCGAGCAGGCGACCAGCGGACCGATCTCGCTGCTGCCGACGGCGGTCGCGAACCTGGCGCTGCACCCGCGGAACACAGAGACGCTGAACCGCCTCAAACTCCTGGCCGAGAAGCGATCAGAAGCCTGACCGAGCGCCGACTCCGCCGCCGACGTGCGCGGCTACGACGAGTACTCGCCGTTGCGGGGTCCGCTGAGCCGATGGCAAACCTGGACAAGCACCGGAATGCGGACGGTTTCGGGCGGTTCCGTTCGAGGTGTCCGCAGGGTGGGAGACTGACTGCGAGGGCGGTCGACTTCGCACGCCGGTTGAGCACACACCCCCCGCACGCTCCCAGCATTTGCGCGAGGCCGGCCGCCTGGGGGTGTCAGCCGTCGCCGGACTCGGGCGAGACCCGCGGGCCGGCCACCTGCCGCTTGTCGGTCTCCGGCTCCCGGTGTGGCACCGGGCAGACCGGGTGCCGGCGTACCGGCCCGCCCCCGAGCCGACGGAACTTCCACTGGTGCTCGTCGTAGTCGTAATAGGTGTCGACGCCACCGACAGTCATAGCCCCTCCCAAGGTTCTACCCCGACCCGGTTCCCGGGCGGCACGGCTGCGCAAACCGCTGCGTGGCGGCCGGATCCGCGGGTACCGGCGAGGGAGGACGAAAGGGTGAGACAGTCGTGAGGTTCATGACGTGGAACGTCTGGGGACGGTCCGGCGACCGATGGTTGCGCCGGCAGCGGGCGATCGCGGAGACGGTACGGGCGCAACGACCGGATTTCGTTGCACTACAGGAAACCTGGCGTGCCGACGGTCGGTCTCAGATCCACCAGCTGGGCTTCGAGCTGGGCATGTCGCCGGCCTTCGCGCCGTCCCGGATGCCGCGGGACCCGGACCCTGACGTCCATCTCGGACTGGGCATCCTGAGTCGCTTCCCGTTGCGGGAGGTCGAGCAGCACAACTTGTCGGAGGGCACCGTCGCGCTGCGGGCGGAGATCCGCCTGGGCGCGCAGAGCCTGCATTTCGTCACGAGCTGCCTGGACTGGGAAGAGAACCACGAACGCGAGCGCCTGGCCCAGGCCGAGGCGCTGGCCGCGTTGGTGTCCGAGCTCAGCGCGGGCGGTGATGAAGTGATCGTGGCCGGAGACCTGAACGCGCCGCCCGACCGACCCGAGCTCAAGCCGTTGCTGGCCGTGCTCGACGACTGCTGGAAGCCGAACGGGTACGACGGTGCGACGTACAGCTCCCGCAACCCGTACCTCGGGCACGGCGAATGGCTCGAGGACCACCGCATCGACTACATCCTCGCCAACGACGGGCTGACCTCTCGCGGAACCCACCTGGTTGGCTTCGACGAGGACCACGGCCGCCCGCCGTCCGATCACTACGCGGTCGTCACCGACATACCCCTCCGCTGAGCCTCAGATTCGGGGCGGGTGCCCGCCCGTCGGCACTCCATGCGCCCGCTTGCCCGGCGGAGCTCCGGGTACCGGACCGGGGCGGAAGGAGCGTGACGAACATGCCGGCAGGATCGAATCGCAAGCGGGAACGGCAGTACGAGCACATCAAGGCGGGGCTGAAGGAGCGCGGCCGGAGCGAGGACGTCGCCGAGGAGATCGCGGCGCGCACCGTGAACAAGGAACGCGCCCGCGCCGGTGAGGCGAAGGAGAAGAGCCGGTCGTCGACCCACGACATCTCCTCCGGGCGCCGCGGCGGTCTGCGGTCGCACAGCGGGTCGAAGGGCCGCACGAAGGAACAGCTCTACAACGAGGCCAAGCAGAAGAACATCAAGGGCCGTTCCTCGATGAGCAAGGCCGAGCTCGCCAAGGCGGTCGGCCGCTAAGCCGACAGCGCCAACTGGAGGCGGCCCATGATGGTCTGCAGGCGCCGGGAGACCTGCATCTGGCTGATGCCGATCTCGGCGCCGATCTCCGCCTGGGTCAGGTGGTCGACGAAACGCCTGCGCAGGATCAGCCGATCGCGCTCGGGCAGTTCGTTGATCACCGGCCACAGCGAATGGACCTGGTCGACCAGTTCGTAGGTGTTGCGCGGGTCGGCGAGCTGCCCGCCGAGGTTCCAGCTGCCCTCCGAAGCCCGCTCGGCGTCCAGTGAGGTCGGCTGGAAACAGCCCCGCGCCTGCTCGGCCGCGCGGAGCTCTGTGACGTCGACGCCGGTTGCCTCCGCGAGCTCGGCGTACGTCGGCCAGTGCCCGAGGTCGACCGCCAGCGCGGTCTGGACACTGTTCACCCGGGCCTGGATCTCCTGCAGACGGCGCGGGAGTCTGATCGCCCACGCGTTGTCCCGGAAGTGGTGCCGGATCCCGCCCCGGATCGTCGGCAGGGCGTACGAGCGGAAGTCGGAGTCGTCGGTCGGCCGATAGTTGCGGGCGGCCCTGATCAGGTGCTCGACGGCGACCTGCTCGAGATCGTCGTTGTCCACGCCGCGGCCGCGGAAGCGGCGGGCCAGCGTCCGGGCCAGCGGGAGGCCGGCGACGATGGCCTCGTCGAGGAGCTCTGCGCGTCGTCGTCCGCGCGCGGCGTGTGCGGCGCGCAGCAGTTGCTCGAGCCGGCGGGATTCTGAGCGACGCGACGAAACGGTGACTGGACTACTCGTTGCCATTGCGGGTGCCCTGTCCGTGTCCGTCCCGGCGAAGTGCGGCGCATGGTTGTACCGCGGCCAGGACTCCCTCCGGGTACCCGAAGAGCGCCGGCCGAATCTCGGACTCGCCCACGGTTTGCCGCCCGTCGGGCCGGGCACCGGCTCCAGATGGGAAGGATCGACCGGATCGCCGAACCCTGGGGGACCCGGACGCCGTACGGGCCGGGGGAGGACTGGCCGCAGCGGGTCGATCTGCGCCTGGACGACGGGCTGGGCCCGGCGGACGTCGACGAGTGGGTGCAGTCGGCAACGATCCTGCACTCGAACGGCGACGGGCTGGACATCGCGGTGAAGGACGGCCGGATCGTCGGCGTCCGCGGCCGCGCCGTCGACCGCGTGAACCACGGTCGGCTGGGTCCGAAGGACCTCTTCGGCTACCAGGCCAACAATGCGCCCGATCGACTCAGGACGCCGCTGATCCGGCGCGACGGACAGCTCGTGGGGACCGACTGGGACACCGCGATGACAGCGGTCGCCGGCCGCACGCAGGAGTTGCTCGCCGAGCGCGGCCCAAGTTCGATCGGGTTCTACACCACGGGCCAGCTGTTCATGGAGGAGTACTACACCCTCGCGCTGATCGGCCACGGCGGCATCGGCACGAACCACCTGGACGGCAACACCAGGCTGTGTACGGCGACCGCGGCGGCCGCGCTGAAGGAGTCGTTCGCGTGCGACGGTCAGCCCGGCTCGTACACCGACGTCGATCACGCCGACGTCATCGCGCTCTACGGGCACAACATGGCCGAGACCCAGACGGTGTTGTGGACCCGGATCCTCGACCGGCTCGCCGGCCCGAACCCGCCGCGGGTGCTCTGCGTGGATCCGCGCCGTACGCCGGTGGCCGCCGCCGCGACGATCCACCTGGCGCCGCGACCCGGGACCAACGTGGCGCTGATGAACGCGCTCCTGCACGAGATCATCGCCAACGACTGGATCGACCGTGAGTACGTCGACCGGCACACCGTCGGGTACGACGAGCTCGAGAAGCAGGTCGCGGACTGCGACCCGGAGTGGGCCGCCGCGATCTGCGACGTCGCGCCCGGCGACATCCGGGACGCGGCACGTCTGCTCGGGACGGCGGAGCGGCTGCTGTCGACCGTGCTGCAAGGGTTCTACCAGTCCCACCAGGCGACCGCGGCCGCCGTCCAGGTCAACAACGTGAACCTGATCCGCGGGATGCTCGGCCGCCCGGGCTGCGGGATCCTGCAGATGAACGGGCAGCCGACGGCCGAGAACACCAGGGAGTGCGGCGCGGACGGCGACCTACCGGGCTTCCGGAACTGGGCGAACGACGAACAGGTGGCCGACCTCGCGACAGTCTGGAACGTCGAGCCGCAGCAGATCCCGCACTACTCCGAGCCGACGCATCTGATGCAGATGCTGCGGTACGTCGAGGACGGCTCGATCCGGTTCCTCTACGTCAGCGGGACGAACCCGGCGGTGTCGCTGCCCGAGCTGCGCCGGATCCGCGACATTCTCACCCAGGAACGCCTGTTCCTCGTCGTCCAGGACATCTTCCTGTCCGAGACCGCGCAGCTGGCCGACGTGGTGTTGCCGGCCGCGACCTGGGGCGAGAAGACGGGGACGTTCACGAACGCCGACCGGACGGTGCACCTGTCGGAGCAGGCGGTGGAGCCGCCGGGGACGGCGCGCGCCGACCTCGACATCTTCATCGACTACGCGCGGCGGCTCGAGCTGAAGGACAAGGACGGGCAGCCGCTGGTGAAGTGGTCGGACGCCGAGGGCGCGTTCGAGGCGTGGAAGGTGTGCAGCGCGGGACGTCCGTGCGACTACAGCGGCCTGAGCTACGCGAAGCTGCGGGGCGGGAGCGGGATCCAGTGGCCGTGCAACGACGAGCATCCGGACGGGACCGAGCGCATTTACGTGGACGGCGAGTTCTGGAGCTCCCCGTCGTACTGCGAGAGCTTCGGCAAGGATCTGCTGACGGGCGCGCCGCTGGATCCGGTCGAGTACAAGGCGATGAATCCGTCCGGGAAGGCCGTGCTGAAGGCCGCGGAGTACCTGCCTGCGCACGAGCCGACGACGCCGGAGTACCCGTACCTGCTGACCACCGGACGGACGCTGTACCACTTCCACACCCGGACCAAGACGGGACGGGTTCGGCAGCTGCAGGACGCGGCGCCGGACGTCTGGGTCGAGCTGTCGGCGTACGACGCCGATCTGCACGGCTGGAGCGAGGGCGATCTGCTGCGGATCTCCACGTCGCGGGGCCGGGTGGAGGCGAAGCTGCGGATCAGCGGTATCCGGCAGGGGACGTTGTTCCTGCCGTTCCACTACGGGTACTGGGACGTGGCGCAGGGACAGCCCGGGCGGGCGGCGAACGAGCTGACGGTCACCGACTGGGATCCGTGCTCGAAGCAACCGTTGTTCAAATGCGCGGCGGCCCGGGCCGAACGGATCGCCGTCGGTGACACACCGGCCCCGGCGCCGACCACGACGGCGTCCAAGCCGGTCGGCGGCCGGGTGCCGCCGACCCGCGGCGGTGACGCCGCTGCGGTGGTGGAGGACCTGGCCGCGGAGGAAGGCAGCCGATGGCGAACAAGGTAGGCCTGGCGCTTCGCGAGCTGCATCGTGCCGAGAACGATCTGGCGGCGGAGCTGTTGCGCGCCTCCAGCCGGCACAAGGCGGACCACGACATCTTCTACCTCGGCCGGGACCTCGCCCGCTGGTCCCAGGACCACGTCCGCGCGCTGGCGAAACACGGGGAGAACTACGGCGTCGGGCTGGACGCGGAGCCGCACGAGGAGGCCGGTCTGCTGGCGGCCGCACGCCACCTGGGCGCGGAGTTCCTCGGCGGGCAGCATGACGCGGCGCTCGTGCTGCTGAGGGATCTGCGCGAGATCCACCGCCAGGCCGCCGGTGTCTCGCTCGATTGGGAGATCCTCGCCCAGACCGCCCAGGCGCTCAAGGACGACGAGCTCCTGGAACTGACCAAGTCCTGCCATCCGCAGACCCTGCGTCAGCTGCGCTGGGCGAACGCCTCCCTGAAGGCGAACGCCGCGCAGATCATGGTCACTCCGTAGGCTGCTGTTCGAGCAGGTGCAGGACCGGTACCCCGAGGTGGCGGCGCGCCTGGGCCGACCAGTCGACGTGCAGGAGTTCGGCGATGACGTGCGGGCGGGTGAGGACGACGACCTCCTGCCCGTGCACGCGCGGAATGTGGTCGACGAGCTCGTCGACCGGGTGCCGATGCGTGATCAGGCCGTCCGCGTCCCGGTCGAAGGACCGCAGCCGCCCGACGCTGCGCTCGAGTGCCGCGGCCGCCTCGGCGTCGACCGCTCGCTGCGCGTCGTCCGCCGCCCTCCGCACGTCCTCGTCCGGCCGGAACGCGTACCGCTGACTGGGCATCCCGAACAGGTCCGACCCGGCGAGCCCGGTCAGTGACGCCTCGACCTGCGCTCTCGCGTTCTCACACGGAACCAGCACGTGGAACTTCACCGCGTCCGCGCGACCGGCGTACAGCTGCACCAGTTCCTTGGCGTCGGCCACGCTGATCTCTTCCTCGACCAGCACCAACACGTCGTACATCGCAATCACCTCGCCCACCCGGTACCCACTCGTGCCGCACTCGTGTCAGTGTGCCGTCATGAACCGTGCCGGGCGCGGGCGGCCTCGATGTCGGGGACGTGTTGCTCGGCCCAGAGCCGTACGGCGCGGAGCGGGACGAGGAGGGACCGCCCCAGCGGAGTCAGCTCGTACTGGACGTGCGGCGGGTTCTCGTCGTACTCGTGCCGGCTGATCAGCCCGTCGGCCTCGAGCGAGCGCAGCGTCTCGGTCAGGACCTTCGGGGTGATGCCCTGGATATGGGCCTTCAGTTCGGTGAAGCGGCGCGGTCCGTCGGCGAGGGCGTTCACGACGAACACGGTCCACCGGGCGCCGATCCGGTGCAGCACGGTGCGGCTCGGGCAGGTCGCCGCCATCACGTTGTACGCCTTGCCCATGCGGGACTCCAGTTCCGTTGAAGATACCGGTATCAAATCCATACCGTTGCACCCGATCCTACGAGAGGGAGTGACGAACATGGAGCGGATCCTGGTCATCGGCGGCGCCCGCGCGCTCGGGGCGGCGGTCGCGCGGCGGGCGGCGAAGGACGGGTACGAGGTCGTGGTCGGGGCGCGCGACGTGGCGGCGGCGGGGGTGGTCGCGGACGAGATCGGCGGGACCGCCGTACGGATCGACCTGCAGGACGAGGCGTCGATCGCGGCGGCGGCCGACCGGCTCGCGGACGGGGTCGACCACATCGTGACCACCGGCTCGGCGCCGCACGACGTCCGCGCGGCCGAGCTGGATCACGCCAAGCTGGTCGAGGCGGTCACCGCGAAGGTGATCGGGCCGATGCTGGTCGCCAAGCACTTCGCGCCGGTGCTGCGGCCCGCCGGGTCGATCGTGCTGTTCTCCGGCGTCGTCGCGTGGCGACCGGGGCCGGGCTCGCTGGTCAAGGGCGTGACGAACGGCGCGGTCGAGTACCTCGCCCGCCACCTCGCCGCGGACCTCGCCCCGGTGCGGGTCAACGCGATCTCGCCCGGCGTGATCGACTCCGGCGCCTGGGACCGGCTCGCCGACGCGAAAGCCGGGCTCCTCGGCAAGAGCGCGGCCGGGACGCTCGTCGGCCGGCACGGCGAGATCGACGACGTGGTCGACGCGGTGATGTGGCTGCTCCGCGCCGGCTTCGTCTCCGGCGAGACGATCCACCTCGAAGGCGGCGCCCGACACAAGTCCGCCTGAACGGGCGAAGGGGCGCCGCGCGGTTGCGCGGCGCCCCTTCTTGGGTGTTCCGGGAGATTACTCGCCGACCAGCTGGTCGTAGTGCGTGGTGAGCAGGACGTGGCTGACGCCGTTGAAGACGCCCGGGATCTTGCCGTACGACGTGAGCGCGGTCGCGGAGCCGTTGGCCTTGCTCATCGCGTACAGGTAGCCGGACTGGGTGTCGTGGTCCACGCCGGTGACGAGCGAGCCGCCGCGGGTGCCGCAGCCCTCGACGACGATCGACTCGTACGCCGCGAAGCCGCTGGAGCGGATCAGCTTCATGACGGGCTTGGCGCCGGCCGCGACCGGGATGTGGGCGGTCCACAGCGCGCCGGCCGTGGTCGTCATCAGCAGCGTGTCGTACGTCGCGGTCTCGCTGAGCACGGTCATCGCCTTGAAGCCGCGGAAGCCCGGGATCGGGCCGAGGCCCCGGAAGCTGGTGCCGACCATCTGGTACCGGTACAGGCTGCCGTTGGTGTTCAGGCCGTACAGGTACGCGTGCCGCGGCGCGGCGACGCTGTAGTTCGACGTGGCGATGGACTTGAACGTGGTCCAGCCCGGTCCGACCTTCTTGAACGTGGGCACCCACGGCTTGGTCTCATCCGCCGGCAGGTACGTCGTGTGCCGGTACAGGTTCCCGCCCTGCAACAGCAGGCCGTAGAAGTAGAACTGCGTGCCCGTGGAGTTGAACGCCGCGTACCACGTCGCGTCGGCGCGGCTACCCACGTACTTGAACGAGTCCCAGGAGAAGGACGTCGGCGGCTTGCCGGCCGTCACGTCGATCTCCTGCATGGTGCCCGCCGCGGTGGGCACGCCGACTGAGGTGCCGCAGGCCTCGCTGGTAGCCGAGGACGACATGGTCTTGGCCAAACCGGACTTGCTGAAGAAGCGCGGCTTCGGGTCAGCCTGACCGGTGGCGGCGGCCGGAGCTGAGGCGGCGGCCGAGGCGATCAGCCCGGCGCCGGCCAGTGCGAGCGCAAGGCGCTGCAGTTTCATGGAATCTTGCCCTTCGGGAATGTCTCGAACAACTCGAGCTCGCGCTGAAAAGGCCCAGCTCGCCTGGCCGGGGGCCGGCGAGCTGGGCAGCAACCACCACATCGTTGCCGAAGGGGCAGGTGTTACAGCTACGGCGCAGTAATCGACGTCACTGTCGATCCGGACACGTACGTCGGCCACACACCGACCGTCACCGTGACCTGACCGTTGCCGTTCGGGGTCACCGTGGTGCTCGAGCCGTACAGGCTGGTGACCTGGATCGGGCCCGTCGCGTTGACGGTCACCGTGGTGTTCGAGCCGCTCGCGGCCCAGACCGCGCGCAACGGCGTACCGTCGTTGGCCGCGTACACCTGGTCGATCAACCCGTTGCCCGGGTTCTCCTTGCCGAGGAACGTCGCGCCGCGGAGCTGGCGTGCCGCGGTGGCGTAGGCGACGTACGACGGCTTGGGGGTGTACTTGCCGAGCGCGTCGCTCTCGTGGTGCACCATCCCGTAGTTGTTCTGCTCGTTGGCCGGGTCGATGCCGTCGTTCTTGAAGTCGTACGCGTAGTACCGGTCGATGTCGTGGCCGGGGACGTCGAGCATCTCGCGGGCCAGGTACATGGCCTGTGTGGGTTCGCTGACCGGTGCCAGGCCGCCGGAGGTGTACCAGCCGGCCTCGGTGATCCAGATCGGCTTGTCCACGCCGCCGTTGTACTGCCGGATCGTGGCCCGGATCTGGTCGAGTTTCGCGCCGAGGCTCTCCGGGGCGCCCAGGAAGTTGTACGGGTGGATGGAGACCACGTCGAGGTACCTGAGCCCGCCGAGCTGGCAGAACGTCTGGAACCAGGCCTGCTGGTTCACGTCGTTGTCGCCACCGCCGACCACGGTGAGACCTGGGTGGTTCGCCTTCAGCTTCGTGTAAGTGGCCTTGAGCAACGCGAGGTAGCTGTCCGGCGTGTAGTTCGACGGCCCGGCCGCGTTCATGTCCCACTCGTTCCAGACCGCGATGTTCTTCACCTGGGGGTACTGGGTGGCGAGCGCGTCCGCGTAGTTGGCGAACGCGGCTCGTCCGGCGTCGGTGTACGGCGCATCGAACGCGTTCCCGGCCACGTCGTCGTACAGGGGATTGCCGTAGTCGGCGATGACCAGCGGATCGACACCGTTGGACTGCCACGACTGCAGGTACGTGGTGACCTTCGCCGGGAAGGAGTAGCTGCCAGGCGTCCTCTCGGCGTCGGTCCAGCTGGCCTCGTCACGGCCGCCGCGGGCCCCGGCCTGGGTCATCAGCGGTACGAGGTCGGGGCTCCAGCTGAAGTTGAAATGCGCGCCCGCGCCTTGGAGCGTGGGCGATGTGGTCGTCGTGACGGCGTCGACGTTGAGTGCGGCCGTCGTACCGCCGCCGCTGATCAGGGCCTTGTCGAGCGTCAGGGTGATCGCCTTCGCCGGCCCGTGCCAGACGCCGTCGTCGGCGCCACCGAAGTGCAGGTACGCCGTGCCGCCGTCGAACCGGGTCACGGTGAGCTGCTGCCACCCGGTCGACGCGGACAGGGCGAGGCGCTGCTGATGGACCTGGCCGGTCGCGTCGGTGAGTCGGAGCCCGATCGCCGAGACCTGGCTGGTCTTGACCCACAGGCTGAGCGACTGCAGGTCGATCGGTACGAACGTGCGCTGGAGAGCGACGTAGTTCCCGCCGCCGGAGAAGTCGGCGGACAGCTTGGCGGACTGAGCGCCCGACTGCGGACCGGCGGTGTCGTACGTGAGGCTGCCGGTGGCACCCGGGAACTCACTGCCGGGGTAGAACGACCAGCCTTCGGCCGCGCTCTCGTAGTTGCCGAGCGGCGTGGTCGGCTTCGCCGCCGGCGCGTTGAGAGTGACGTCGTCGAGGGTGACGCTGCCGCTCGTCGCGCCCGGGATCGCGCCCTTGTCGAGCACCACCTCGACCGCCTTGGCCGGGCCGTGCCAGACGCCGTCGTCGGCGCCGCCGAAATGCACGTACTGCTTGCCGCCGTCGAACCGGGTGACGGCAACCGGCTGCCAGGCACTTGCGCCCGACATTGTCAGGCGCTGCTGGTGGACCTGACCGGTCGAGTCGGTCAGGCGGAAGGTGAGGAAGCTCAGGTTCGGCGACTTGGCCCAGAAACTGACGCTGGTGGCGTTCACCGAGGGAAGCGGACGGCTGACGCTGACGTACGCGCCGCCGGCGCTGAAGTCGGCGGACAGCTTCCCGGAGGCCGTGCCCGAGTGGTTGTCCGCGGTGCTCAGAGCGAAGCTGCCGGTGGCGCCGGGGAATTCGCTGCCGGGGTAGAAGGTCCAGCCCTCGGCAGCGTTCTCGAAGTCGCCGATCCGGTTGGTCGTGAGGCCGGCGACCGCCGACGTACTGAGGGGACTGAGGATCGCGAACGTGGTCTTCGCGCTCGTCGTCCCCGCCTGGACGGTCAGCTGGTACCAGCCGCGGGTGGTGACGGACACCTGCAGCGTGGCGGCCGCGGCCTGGCTGCCGGTCGCCACGACGGTGCCGTTCACGTCGGCGGCCGACCAGGTGACCGACGAGGCGTCGGTGGCGAGACCGATCTTCACCGCCTGACCGTCGGTGAAGACGTTGCCGAGGGTGATGGGGGTGAGGGTGAGTACGGCGGCGTGCGCGGGGGTGATGCTGCCGAAACAGAGAAGGAGGACTCCGAGGACGATGGCGAGGGTGCGTTTCATGCCGGCTCCTTGAGGTTGCGAAACCGCTTTCGCACACCTTGCTGCGGCACCGGGCGGGTGTCAACGGTTCAGGATCACCCGAGGCGGACCTTCCAGCCAGCTCTTCGCCCACCAGTCCGCGAACTCGAGGTCAGCCGGCGCGCCGGCGGGCAGGCCGGCCGTCTCGGCCGCGGGCTCTGGTGCGGGAGCACGCCGAAGCTCCGCGACGACCTCGGCGAAGCGGCGGCCGACCGGCTTCACCCGGTTGCCGACGTCGAGCAGGCCGAGCTCGTACTCGACCGAGTTGAAGCCGGCGTACTCGGGCCGGATGTCGTGCGACGCCCACCAGGACAGACCGGCGACGCCGGGCACCGCCATCGCATGCCTGATCAGCCGCTCGGCGGCGTCCTCGACAGCGACCTCGGTCACCCATTCAGGGGCGACTCCGATCTCCTGGACCCAGATCGGGCGCGGCGCCGTCTGGTGCGCGGCGGCCACCTGCGCGAGGTAGGCGCCGATCGTCCAGGACTTGTCGTCGTGTTCGCCGAAATGGCCGAGGAAACCGCTGAAGTAGGGCCAGGCGTGCACGGTCGTCACATCGAGTTCGTCGGCGAGCAGTGTCCGGCTGAAGCCGGCCTTGCCGGTCGTCCACGGCTGGTGGTCGGCGCCGAGGACGACGGGCAGGCCCGGCGCGGCCGAGCGGACGGCGGCGATCATGGCGCGCGCCCACTCGTCGAGATCCGCACCGGTCGCCGGCTCGCGTTCGCTGCCGACCAGCATGTTGGGTTCGTTGCCGATGTCGATCCCGGCGCCGGCCGGGTGCCGGGCGACGACGTCGGCGACGGCTTCGAGCAACGTCGAAGCGCCGGCGATCGCCAGCGGGTCGGTGAAGACGTTCCGGTCGTGCATCCAGGCCGGGCGGAACACCCAGCCGCTGAGGAATCCGTTGAGAACGGTGACCCAGACGTCCAGCCCCGCGTCGTACGCGCGATCCAGCATCGTCGACAGCCGCCGGAGCGCCGTCGCCGAGACCGAGGTGGGGAACGGCTGGAAGACCGGCCACAGGCACTGGATCCGCACGTGGTCGCAACCGAGCCCTGCGATCGCGTTCAGGTCGTCGGCAATGGACGCCTCGTCGAAGTCGACCCAGGCGTTCCACCACTGCTCGCGCGGCACATAGTTGACCCCGAACGCGGGCCCGTCAGACGTCTGCATGCGTCCCCCAGCTGGTCACCTGGCCGCGTTCGGCAATTCGGGTCAGCAGCTTGGGTACGTCGATCTGCTGTACGTCGGTGCGGTCGCGCAGCGCCTGTACGGCGGCGACCGCGGCGGACTCGGCGAGGACGCAGAAGACGGGCTCCATGCGCGTCGCGGCGTACGCGATGTGCGTCGCGGACAGGCAGACCGGGACCAGCAGGTTCCCGCAGTCGGCCTGTCGCGGGGTGATTGCGCGGTACGGGACCGGGTACGGGCGCCCGGTGCCGAGGTGGCCGCCGATGAACATGTCGCCCTCGGTGGCGACACCCCACTGCCCGGTCTCCGGGTCGCGGTGTGCGATACGCCGTACCGGATAGACGTCCACGCCGAACAGCGCTAGCCCGATGCTGTCCTCGGGATCGGTCCGGTTGACCACGTCGGCGTGGGTGAGGGTGTAGATGCCGTCGAGTCGTCGGGCCACTCGTACGTACAGCTGCGGCGGCCAGCCGTCGGTGTCGGGGAAGATGCTCTTGTCGAGCCCGTACGCGGCTGTCTCCTTTCGGAAGGCCTCGGGTACGGAGGAATCGGTCGAGAGGAAGTGGTGCAGCCCGCGCAGGTAGTCGATGTGCCGGCGCCAGATCCGGGACCGCGTGTCCCAGTCGCCGTCCTGGTACTCGCGGCTGGCACCGAGCGGGGCGTTCGTGACGAGCGACGCGCGCTGGTAGTTGTACTCGCCCGAGTTGAGCCAGCCCGGGAAGATCCCGCGCAGGGCCTCCAGATCGTCCCCGAGGTGCTCGACATACCGCCGTACGAGCTCGTAATCGGCGGCGGAGTAGTCGGCGGGCGGGGTGATCTCGGCGCGGTGGGCCGGGTCGGCGGTGACGTAGAAGCGGAAGTTGTACGCCTGGGTGTAGTCGTCGCGGGCGCCGACCGGCAGGCCGTGATCCTGGTCGAGGAGCGGCAACAGCTCACCGTCGACGTACGGGTCGATCGCGGTCCAGTTCGTGACCGGGCGGACGCCCGCGAAGTCCTCGTGGAAGTCGTCCTGCGATTCGCGGCCGGTCCGGTACGGGACGCCGGCACGCGCCATCAGGTCGCCTTCGTACGACGCGTCGACGAAGACCGACGCGCGGATCTCGAGGTCCGGGACCGACTCGCCGGCCGGCAGCGGGACGCCCCACGGGTCCGGCTGGGACGTCTCCAGCTGGATGGCGGTGATCCGGTTGCCATCACGCTCGGCCGAGCGGACTCGGTGCTCGAAGACGACGGTGATGTCCGCGGAATCGATCCAGTCGTGGAAGGCGCGCAGTACGTCGCGCGGGTTGTCGCCGAAACCGAAGACCGCGTCGCGCGTCAGTCCGCCAACGGCCGCCGGGATCGGGCAGTCCTGGCGCGGCTTGATCCCGGCGCTGAGCATGCCGCCGAGCCGCCGGCCCGGCTCGATCAGGATCACCGAGGCGCCCTCGTCGTACGCCGTCATCGCGGCGACGCAGCCCGCGGGCGTTCCTCCGTACACACAGATGTCGGCTGTCATCGTCATGGCATGTACTGTCGCGCGTCGCTCAGACGCTTGAAAATGGCGGGATCGAGCGTCTCCATATACTTTTTTGCCGTGCTGGTCCTGGATGGTCACCTGCTCGCGGCGCAACGCGACGAGTTCAGCCTGAGCTTCGACACGTACCGCACCTGGTGCCTGCTGCTGCCGCGGACCGGGGCCTTCGCCTTCGAGATCACCGGCCGTCCCGCGGGGGAGGCGCGATTCGGCGACATCGTCGTCTGCCCGCCCGGAGCGACGCTGCGACGCCGGATGCTGCGGCCCACGTCGTTCTTCCACGCCCGCTTCGAGACCGACCTGGAGCCGCCCGCCGGCCGCACCCGCGTGCCGGATCTCGACCGGCTGCGCGCGGACCTCGCGATGCTGGAGCAGGCCGACGCCCCCGCGGAGGTCGTCGCCGCGCACGTCGTCACCGACCTCGTCCTGATGACGCGACGCGCCCGGCGCGACGGTCTCGACGACGAGCTCGTCGGGCGCGCCGCGACGTACCTCCTCGACCACTTCACCTCGCCGGACCTGTCGCTCGCCGACCTGGCGGCGATCCTGGAGATCAGCCCGGCGCAGCTCTCCCGCCGGTTCAAGGCTGTGCTCGGCGTCACACCGGTCGCGTTCCTGCGGGATCGCCGGCTCCAGAAGGCACGCGAACTCCTCGTGGAGACCGACGACACCCTCCAGACGATCGCCGAGCGCTGCGGCTACCGCAGCGCCTTCTACCTCAGCCGCGTCTTCAGCAATCACGCCGGACACTCTCCGTCGGCGTACCGCTACTCCAGCCGATTCTGAAACGCTCAGGTCTCGTTGCCCGATACAACAGGCGGGGAGGAGACCGGATGTGTGAATGCTGCAGGCGCCTGCGCGCCCTGCTCCGAATGATCGAACGCACCGCCGCGCCGTTCGGCGCGGTGGGCGACGACGCTGCTTTGGACGCCTGGTTCGGCTCCCGCTCACCCCTCTTCGGGCCCGACCGTGCCGCGGCGGACCTCCCGGAGTAGTGGACCGGCCTCAGGTGATGGTGGTCACGCGCAGGACGCGGGCGGAGGGCTCGGGGGTCTGCGTGGTGACGGTGAGTACGTCGTCGGCCGCCCAGGTGTAGGTCCAGTCGGTGTCGTCGGCGGGGAAGTGGGGGGTGATCGTGGCGCGGCGGAGGGGGAGGTTGATCGTGGCCGGGCCCGGGCCGCGGTGCCACAGCGTCAGGTACGTCGTGGTCGGACCGGTGAGGGACAGGGCGATCCACTCGTCGGTCCAGTTCGGAAGGCCGAGCGGCCAGGACGGCTCCAGGGTGTCGAGATCCTTGAGGATGTCTCGGTGGGCCGCGAGAGCGGACCGGACCAGGTCGAGCTCGGTCGGCGTCATCCGGTTGAGGTGGCCGGACAGGTACAGACGGCCCGGGACGCCGTTGACGAGTGCGAACGTGAACTGTTCGCGGGTGGTCCCGGTGATCGGGTAGGCCCAGTGACCGGCCTGCTCGGGGAGTACGGCGGCCGGCGCGGCCGCGGTGATCGGTGCGTAGAGCAACGGATCTTCCTGGTCCGAGGTCGACTGCAGGTGCAGGCGGGACAGCATCGCGTAGTCCATCCGCATCGCACCCGAGGCGCAGTTCTCGATCAGCAGGTCCGGATGACGCGTGTGGAGTCCGTCGAGCCAGTCCAGCAGGGCCCGCTGGTGTTCGAGCAGTCCGTGGCCGAGCGACGTGCCGCCCTTGTCGGTTCCGGGGCCGGTCATGGTGTTGTTGTCGAACTTGAAGAAGCCGACGCCGAACTCCGCGACCAGCCGGTCGACGGTGTCGTCGAGGTGCTTGCGGGCGGCCGGGTTGCGCAGGTCGAGCAGGTAGCGCCCGGACTCGGCGACCCGGACGCCGCGGCGGCTGAGGAACGCGTCATCGGGCAGCTCGCCGGCGATCGGGGACCTGACACCGATGACCTCGGGCTCGAGCCACAGACCGGGCACCATGCCGCGCGTGTGGATCCGGTCGATCACCTCGGCGAGCCCGTTCGGGAAGCGGGACGCCGAGGGCTGCCAGGCGCCGACGGTGTTCCACCAGTCGCCCTCGGCGTACCAGCCGGCGTCGATGCAGAAGTAGTCCGCGCCGGCCTCGGCGGCCGCGTCGATCAGCGGCAGCAGCTTCTCGGTGGTCGGATCGCCGAGCAGGGTGTTCATGTAGTCGTTGAAGATCACCGGCATCCGGTCGTCGGCCGGGCGCCGCCGGCGGACGGCGCGCCGCTGCCGGGTGAGCGCGGCGAACGTGGTGTCGCGATCCGTCCCGGCCACGAGTGAGACCGGCACGGACGTGAACGGCGTGTCCTCGGTGAGCTGCACGCTCCACTGGTGTTCCTGGTCCGTCGGGCCGCTCAGCAGCAGGTAGCCGCCGTTCTGGCTCTCGCCGATCTCGTAGTGCCACGGCCCGTTGTGCTCTATCTGCCAGCCGAGCGCGTACGGCGTACCGCGGTCGACGAGCACGCCGATCGGCAGCCGCTCGCCGGTGGACCACGACCCGAGGTTCGTCACCGCGTGCCGTGTCCTGGCGACGTGACGATGGCCGTCGCTGACGATGCCGGCCAGCGCGCCGAGCCGCAGCGTCTCGGCCGACCACCTGCTCTCGGCCATCCAGCTGTTGGCCGCGGAGTACAACTCGGCGTCGACCGACGCGAGACCGACCGCCAGCGAGGACAGGAACGTCAGCTCGAGCGATCCGGGTCCGCTGAGCGATGCCTCCGACCAGGCACGGACGCCGGCGCCCGCCTCGAACACGCTCGTGACGCGCAACGCGCCGTCTTCTTGGACGATGCGCAACGTATCGCCGCTGTCCTCGTGGCGCACGTACCGAAGCCGCTGACCGAGCACCGTCTCGACGTGCCGGTTACTGCTCGGCGATCGCCCGGACCCGACAGCCGCGACTTCGACCAGCGTCTGACTCGTCTCCGCCACCGGCTCGTCGGGGCCGGTCGCGGCGCGTACGGCGACCAGCCGCACCGGCCCGTCGTCGAGGGCGAGGGTCAGGCTCAGCTCAGGAGTACTCCAGCGCAACAGGTTCACGCGGTCTCATTCCGTGGTCGGGCTCACGACGTCTCTCTCGAGGAGGTAGTCCTCGACCGTGAACAGATGGGCGGACATCCGGGTGCGGGCCCGGTCGGCATCGTGGGCGGTGAGTGCGGCGAGGATCGAGAGGTGTTCGCGGTGGGCGGTCTCGTCGGCGCCGGGCTGGGAGATCGATCGGCGCAGCCGGTCCCGCATCGTGCGTCCGCCCAACGCGTCGATCAGCGCGGCCAGCACCGGGTTGCCGGACGCGCCGGCGATGATGCGGTGGAACGCGATGTCGTTCTCGATGACCGTCTCGTGGTCGGGCTCGTCGAGCGCCAGCTCCGCCTCGTTGTGGCTGAGCAGTTCGGCCGCGGCTTCGAGCTCCGCACCGCTGACCCGCTGCGCCGCCAGTGCGGCGGCTTCGGTCTCGAGGACGCGGCGTACCGAGTGCAGGTGGGTCGTTCCACTGCCGTCCTGCAGGTCGACCACGAAGCCCATCGGCGCCAGCAGCATCGACGGGTCGAGCTTGGTGACGTAGGTTCCGTCGCCCTGCCGGGTCTCCAGAACGCCCATCATGGACAGCGCCCGGACCCCTTCGCGGAGAGGGTTCCTGGACACTCCGAGCGCGGCCGCCAGGTCCTTCTCGATCGGGAGCCGGTCGCCAGGCCGGAGCCGGCGGTCGATGATCATCTGCCGGATGCCCTGGACGACGACGTCGGTCTGCGAGACGCCCGGCGTACGGGGCTGCTCGGCCAGCTTGCCCGGCGTCACGGCAGTGGATCCGTATCCGTGCGCGACGTCCAGTAGGCGCCGTCCGGGAACCGGTACGTCTCGACTGACTCCTTGTGCATCTCGGCACTGTAACCGGGCGCCACCGGGAGCATGTACGAGCCGTTTCGCACCACGCACGGCTCGACGAAATGCTCGTGCAGATGGTCCACGTACTCGGTGACGCGACCGTCGAGGCTGCCCGACACGGCGACGTAGTCGAAGATCGCGAGGTGCTGGACGAGCTCGCACAGACCGACGCCGCCGGCATGCGGGCAGACCGGCACGTCGAAGCAGGCCGCGAGAAGGTAGACCGCGAGCACCTCGTTCACGCTGCCGAGGCGGGCCGCGTCGAGCTGGCAGTAGTCGATCGCGCCGGCCTGGAACAGCTGCTTGAACAGCACCCGGTTCATGCCGTGCTCGCCGGTCGCGACGCCGATGGGCGCGACGGCCTTGCGGATCGCGGCGTGACCGAGGATGTCGTCGGGGCTGGTCGGTTCCTCGATCCACAGCGGGTCGAACCCGGCCAATGCCTGCACCCACTCGATCGCCTCCGGGACGTCCCACACCTGGTTCGCGTCGATCATCAGGTGACCGTCCGGCCCGAGCACCTCACGGGCGATCCCGCAGCGCCGGATGTCGTCGGCCAGGTTCGCGCCGACCTTGAGCTTCACATATTTGTAGCCGGAGGCAACGGCTTCCTCGCAGAGCCTGCGCAGCTTGGCGTCGGAGTACCCGAGCCAGCCGGCCGACGTCGTGTAGCACGGGTAGCCGGTGGCCTCGAGCTCGGCGATCCGTTGCTTGCGGCCCTCTTCCTTGCCCGCCAGCAGAGCGACCGCCTGGGCCGGTGTCAGGACGTCGGACAGGTACCGGAGGTCGGCAGCCGCCACGAGTTCTTCGGGGGACATCTCCGACAGCAGCCGCCACAGCGGTACGCCGGCCCGGCGCGCGGCGAGATCCCAGACCGCGTTCATCACCGCGGCGAGCGCGAGGTGGATGACGCCCTTGTCCGGGCCGAGCCAGCGCAACTGGCTGTCCGACTGCAACTCGCGATAGATCCCGCCGAGGTCGGCGCAGAGTTCGTCGACGCTCCGCCCGGTCAGCGCTGCCGCACGTTGTTCGGCCGCGGCCACGCAGAGGTCGTTGCCGCGCCCGATCGTGAACGTGAACCCGTACCCGGACAGCGCCGGGTCGTCGGTGTGCACAACGACGTACGCCGCCGAGTAGTCGCCGTCCTTGTTCATCGCGTCCGACCCGTCCTGGGTCAGCGACGTCGGGAAACGGACATCGACAACCTCTACCGAGGTGATGCGCGGCATGGCGGCCCTCACTGTCAGAGATAGGTGGGATCTTTCGCGACCTCAATTGGCGTTCAGTATGGACCATTGCCGTACACGGCGCTACGATCCCGGCAATTCATAGGATCAATGGTCGTCTTCGGTGGCCCAGGTTTATCGATCATCTTGCCGAATCCGAGGCCGTCCTGACTGCCGGCGTGGACCAGGAGGACGTATGGCAACGCTGACAAGCATCCGGCCGCCGGCCGGCGAGACACCGGCCCGGCCGAAGAAACGACGGCGCCGGGAGCGGCCCGGCATCCAGGGCCTTCGGCGCAGCTTCCGGCGGCACTGGACGCTGTACCTGCTGATGGTCGTGCCGCTGATCTGGTTCGCCGTCTTCAAGTACATCCCGATGTCGAACGCGGTGCTGGCGTTCAAGAGCTTCAACGTCGTCAAGGGCATCTGGGGGAGCCCGTGGGTCGGTTGGCAGAACTTCGAGCTGTTCTTCCACAACCCGGTGTTCTGGAACCTGGTGAAGAACACCTTCCTGCTCTCGGTCTACACCGTGGCGGCCAGCTTCCCGATCGCGATCATCCTGGCGCTGGCGCTGAACGAGATCCGCAACGGCCTGTTCAAACGGACCGTCCAGTTGGTCACGTACGCGCCGTACTTCATCTCCACCGTGGTGGTCGTGTCGATGACGATCCTGGTGCTGTCCCCGCGGCTCGGCATCGTCAACGAGGGGCTCGGGTTCTTCGGCGTACCGTCGGTGGACTTCCTCGGGAACCCGGACTACTTCCGGCACATCTACGTCTGGTCCGACGTCTGGCAGACCACCGGCTACTCCGCGGTCATCTACCTGGCCGCGCTGGCCGGGATCGACCCGGCGCTGCACGAGTCGGCCCGGATCGACGGCGCCAGCCGGCTGCAGCGGATCCGGCACGTCGACCTGCCCGGCATCATGCCGACCGCGGTGATCATCCTCGTCCTTGCCGTCGGCAACATCATGGCGATCGGGTTCGAGAAGGCCTTCCTGCTGCAGAACCCGCTCAACCTGAGCGAGTCCGAGATCATCGCCACCTACGTCTACAAGACCGGCCTGCTGAACGCGGACTTCAGTTCGGCGACCGCCATCGGGCTGTTCAACTCGGTGATCAACCTGGTGCTCCTGCTCGGGGTCAACGCGGTGGCCAAGCGGATCACCGGGAACGGATTGTGGTCATGAGCGTCCAAGCCGAAGCGAGAACCGTGCCGGGCAAGCGGGCCGAACGCCGTGCGGCGCGGGCCCGCCGGATCCGGGAGTCGCGGACCGACCGGATGTTCCTGTTCTGCGTGTACCTGCTGCTGCTCGTCTTCCTGGCGGTGGTGCTGCTGCCGCTGCTGTACATCGTGGCGAGCTCGTTCAGCAGCCCGGAGGCGGTGTCGTCGGGCCGGGTGCTGTTCTGGCCCGTCGAGTTCTCGCTGCGCGGGTACCACGCCGTCTTCGAGAACCCGCAGATCGTGCAGGGGTACGTGAACTCGCTGTTCTACACCGTCGTCGGCACGATCGTCAGTGTCACGATGACGGTCGCGATCGCCTATCCGATGTCCCGCCGTACGCTCGTCGGCCGGAACGTCGTGATGACGGTGATCCTGTTCACGATGCTGTTCACCGGCGGGCTGATCCCGACGTACCTGGTGGTGCAGTCGGCCGGCCTGCTGGACACCCGCTGGGCGCTGATCGTCCCGCAGGCGATCGGCGTGTGGCAGGTGATCATCGCCCGCACCTACTTCCGGACGGCGATCCCGGACGAGCTGGCCGAGGCGGCGCAGCTGGACGGCTGCGGCGACCTGCGGTTCCTGTGGTCGGTGGTGATTCCGCTGGCCAAGCCGATGATCGCGGTGGTCGCGCTGATGTACGCGATCATGCAGTGGAACTCGTACTTCGACGCGCTGATCTACCTCAAGAACCCGGATCTGTTCCCGCTGCAGCTGGTGCTGCGCAACATCCTGATCCTGAACACGACCGGCGGTGGCGCCGTCGACGCCTCGGTCCTCCTGCAACGCCAGCAGCTGGCCGACCTGCTCAAGTACTCGCTGATCGTGGTGGCGAGTGTGCCGGTGCTGCTCATCTACCCGTTCGTCGCGCGCTACTTCACCAAGGGAATCCTGATCGGCGCCGTCAAGGGCTGATCCTCCGCATCCTCTCTACCCCCTGTGAGGGATCTATGTCTGTACAGTTCAGAAGGCGGAGGCGGGCCGCGGTCGTCGGCACGAGTCTCCTGGCACTGGCCCTTGCGGCCTGCTCCGGCGGCGGCTCGGGCGACGAGCAGGCCAAGCCGCTGCCCACGGTGACCGGCAATCCGGCCGTCACCCTCGACGTGTTCGCGCCCCAGGCGGCCGACTGGAACCTGGCCACGAACGACTTCACCAAGGTCGTGAAGGACAAGTTCAACCTCAGCATCAAGTGGCAGACCACGACGTTCGACGGCGGTCCGGCCAAGGAGAAGCGCCAGATCTCGCTGGCCAGCGGCGACTACCCGGACCTGTACCTGCTGATTCCGTGGGTCGACCAGTTCTCGCAGGCCGACCTGCTCAAGCTGTCCAACCAGGGCGTCATCGTGCCGCTGAACCAGCTGATCGACCAGTACGCGCCGAACATCAAGAAGGCCCTGGACGCCACTCCCGAGTGGAAGGCGATGGCGACCGCGCCGGACGGCAAGATCTACGGGATGCCGCAGTGGGTGGACTGCTTCCACTGCACCTACCAGGCCAAGCTGTGGATGAACTCGGCGTGGCTGAAGAAGCTCGGTCTCGAGCAGCCGAAGACCACCGAGGACATGCGCAAGGTCCTCCAGGCGTTCAAGACCCAGGACCCGAACGGCAACGGCAAGGCCGACGAGATTCCGGTCAGCGCGGACGTGCGCGACGTCCTGATCCCGTACTTCATGAACGCCTTCATCTACGACCCGCAGGGCACCAGCGGCAACAACAACTCGACGCTCGTGCTGAACGACGGCAAGGTCGACATCCAGGCGAACAAGGACGGCTGGCGCGAGGGCCTGCGGTACATCAACTCGCTGTACAAGGAAGGCCTCATCGACAAGGGCGCCTTCACGCAGAACCCGGACGCGCTGTCGCAGCAGGGCAACAAGGCCGGCACCGTCGTCCTCGGCGCCGCGACCGTGCTGCACCCGGGGATCTTCGTCAACACCGGCTCGGCGGACGGGCGGGACAAGCAGTACGACGCCGTACCGCCGCTGACCGGTCCGCAGGGCGCGAACTTCACCGGCTACAACTTCCCGAGCGCGCCCGGCGCGACCTTCGTGCTGACCAACAAGGCGACGCCGGAGGAGCAGATCCAGGCGATCAAGCTGCTCGACTACATGTTCACCGAACAGGGCGAGATCAACGCCTTCTGGGGCACCGAGGGCAAGACCTGGATGAAGCCGGAGGCCGGGGACGTCGCGCTCGACAAGTCGCTGAAGCCGGTCTACAAGCAGATCCCGCAGAAGCCGGGGTCGAAGCCGCCGAACTCGGGCTGGCAGGCGCTCGCGCAGTACAACAACACCGCGCAGTACCGGAACTCCGAGGCGATCGGCACCGACATCTACTCGCAGGCCGGGTACGAGCGCCGGCTGTTCGAGGCGACCAAGCTCTACGCCGGCAAGGAGGACAAGTCCAAGGTCTACCCGTACTGGAAGGTGTGGATCGAGCCGACGCTGGCCAACGAGATGGCGACGCTGCAGACCAACATCGACAACTACGTGCAGCAGAACGCGCTCCAGTTCGTCACCGGGTCGAAGAACCTCGACACCGATTGGGACAGCTACGTCAAGGGCCTCGACAGCCTCGGGCTCAAGCGCTACCTGGAGATCCAGCAGACCGCCTACGACAAGATGCCCAACAAGTAGGACCCCTGTGGACCGGCCGCCGCCGGCCGGTCCACACCATCGTGCGAGGAGCAATCAGTGCCGTTCGACGCAACCTTCGAGTCCCTGACCGCCTTCGAATGCCCCGACTGGTTCCGCGACGCGAAACTCGGCATCTGGTCGCACTGGGGGCCGCAGTCGGTGCCTCGGTACGGCGACTGGTACGCGCGGCACATGTACCGCGAGGGCAGCGACCAGTACCGCTACCACCTACGGACGTACGGCCACCCGTCGCGGTTCGGGTACAAGGACGTCGTCAAGCTGTGGAAGGCGGAGCGCTTCGACCCGGACGAGCTGATGGAGCGCTTCGCGGCCGCCGGCGCCCGGTACTTCGTGGCGCAGGCCGTGCACCACGACAACTTCTTCAACTACGAGTCGGCCGTCAACCCGTGGAACTCGGTGAAGGTCGGGCCGGGCAAGGACATCGTGGGGCTGTGGAAGGACGCCGCGGACCGGCGCGGGCTGCCGTTCGGGCTCACCGAGCACCTCGGCGCGGCGTTCAGCTGGTTCGCCGCGGCGAAGGGTCACGACAGGCACGGGCCGTACGCCGGGGTGCCGTACGACGGCGGCGATCCGGCGTACCGGGACTTGTACCTCGACAACGGCGCCTACCTGACCGGGCCGGAGGTCGTGGTGCAGGAGCCGTGGTACGCAGGAGAACCAGCGTGGCACCAGCACTGGCTCGACGCGGTCAGCGAGATGATCGACAAGTACCAGCCGGACTTGCTGTACACCGACGGGCCGCTGCCGTTCGGCGAGCTGGACTACACACCTGGTCTCCGCGCGGTCGCTCACCTCTACAACACCAACCCGCGGGCCGTGTACCAGCAGAAGGACCGGAGCCCCGAGGTCAGCGCCGTCGGGATCATGGACATCGAGCGCAGCCAGACACCGGAGATCCATCCCGCGCCCTGGCAGACCGACACCTCGGTCGGTGACTGGTTCTACAACGTCCGCGATGTCTACAAGACCGCCGGACACGTGATCGAGATGCTGGTCGACATCGTGTCGAAGAACGGCAACCTGCTGCTCAACGTCCCGCAGTTACCCGACGGCACGATCGACGCCGAGTGCTCGCAGCTGCTCGACGACCTCGGCGCCTGGACCCGGCTCTGCGGCGAAGGCATCTACGGCACCCGGCCGTACCGGGTGTTCGGCGAAGGGCCTTCGACGGTGGTCATCAAAGGCTTCACCGAGGACCGCGTGCCCTGGACGAGCTCGGACTTCCGCTTCACCCGCCGCGACAACACGCTCTACGCCTTCCAGATGGCCTGGCCGACCGACGGGCGCGCGGTCGTCCGGAGCCTCGCCGACCACGAGACCGTGACCGGGGTCCGCCTCCTCGGCCACGGCCCGGTCCCCTTCGAGCAGGCGTACGGCGTACTCGTCGTCCGCCTCCCCGACGTCGCCCCGTCCGAGGTCACGAACTGCCTGGCCGTCGATCTCGCAACCTGAGCAAGGCCCGCCGCCGACGTGCGGCCCGACGAAGCCCCCGGTCCGCCGGGGGCTTCTTTTTTGCTGCGCCGATTCCGCGCGGAAACGGGCACGGAATTCACCGTGCCCGAATTCCGGCGTGCTCGTGGTGCCGGCAGCAGGTGAGCTCCTCGATGAGCTCTCCCGCGTCCGACACCGCGAACGGGTCGGCGTGTGTGGCGTGCCGCGTACACCCCGGTCGCACGCAGTACGCCACCACGTCGGCAACACACTCGCCGTGCCGCGACCAGGGAAAACGCATCGTGTCACCCCACCGCTCGAACGAGATGCCGTCCGGTACCCAGCCCCGAGGCGGCCATGCGGATTGCGGAAAATGAAGTGCGTATTTGAATTGGTCGTTTACTTGAACCGACGCGTAATGCAGTCGCACTGCCACGAAAAGTATGCGTGGTTGTGATCGTTTTGCAGCATTTCGCCTGGGTACCGCTTCTTTATCGAATTTCGGAACGGGGCGGTCGTAAGGAGAGATTCATGGGAATCGGAATGTCTGTGTTCTTGCTCGCGGTGGGCGGAATTCTGGCGTTCGGGGTCTCGGACCGGCTCAGCGGCGTCGACCTGACAGTCGTCGGGTACGTGCTGATGGGCGCCGGTGCGATCGGCCTCGCGGTGGTGCTGATGTTCGCCAATCAGCGGAGCCGGACGACGCACACCTCCGTCCACGAACGTCGCGACATCCACGACGTCTGACGGAACGGGAGTGACGATGCCTGAAGGACGCAAGCCGCCCGACGCCCGGGAGGTGCTGATGGACCTGTTGTTCGACAAGGTCGCGGAGGACCGCTTTCCGTCGCTGTCGATGCTGGACATGATCGAGTCGCAGCTCCGGCCCGACGAGGTGGACCTCTACGTCCGGCTGCTGATCCGCAGGATGCGCGACGAGAAGTATCCGAGTCTGCCCATCCTGCGCCGGATCGCCGCACTGACGGAGTGACGCCACTCCGCGAAGCCCAGCTGTTCGTTGCCCCCGGCCACTTCAAGAGGCCGCCGCGGGCGGTACCACTGTAGGGAGAAATCCATGAACACCACCGCCAAGGTGGCGGCCGCCGTCGCGAGCGGCTACCTGCTCGGACGCACCAAGAAGCTCAAGCTGGCGATCACGGTCGGCGGACTGCTGGCCGGTAAGCGGATCGCCACCGATCCACGCGCCATCGTGAAGCAGCTCGCGGAGGTCGTGGAACAGAATCCCGAGTTGTCGAAGCTGTCCGACCAGGTGCGCGGCAAGCTCGTCACCGCCGGCCGCGACGCCGCTGTGGCGGCGGCGAGCAACCGTCTGAACCGGGTGAGCGACTCGATCCGGGACCGCACGGACCGCATGCTGTCGCTCGGCAACGGGCAGGCCCAGGACCAGAGCGACCAGGACGAGAGCCAGGACGAGAGCGAGGACCGGGGCGGGCGCGAGGACGCGGAGCGGCCGCGGCGTCGCCGTCGGCCGGGGCGCCGTCGTGAGGGCGTGCGTGCCCGGCTGCGCGGCAGCGACGAGGACTCCGCCGAATCGAGCGACGACGACAGCGGATCCGGCCGCCGGGCGGACGACAACGGATCCAGCGGCGGTGCGGACGACGACGGCTCCGGACGCGGCTCCGAACGCAGCTCCGGACGCAGCTCGGCGCGGCGCGGGTCGCGGGATCGCGGCTCGTCCGGTGAGGGCTCGCGCCGTACCGCCAAGCGGACGGCTCCGCGCGCGGCGAGCAGCAACGGCTCGGGCGGTTCGGGCAGTTCGGGCAGTTCGGGCAGTTCGGGCAGTTCGGGCAGTTCGGGCAGTTCGGGCACCGCGAAGAAGACCGCGGCGCGGAAGGCTCCCGCCAAGAAGACCGTCGCGAAGAAGGCGCCCGCCAAGAAGGCGACTGCGAAGCGGGCGCCCGCGAAGAAGACCGCACCGCCGGCGAAGAAGGCCGCCGCCAAGAAGACCGCGGCGAAGAAGACGGCTGCGAAGAAGACCGCGGCCAAGAAGAGCACGAGCAGGTCGACGAGCGGTTCGTCGGCCCGGAAGCGTGGGTGACCGGTGATGGCCGAACGATCGCGCGACGAGGAACAGAACGGCTTCAAGTCGATCCTCGACGAGCTCCCGGTCGACCGGCTGAAGGGTGAGCTCCAAGAGGCACTCTCGGTCGCCGCGGAGCGCACGGCAGAAGCGGCCGGGGACAAGATCTCCAGTCTCACCGAGCGGCTGACCGACATGGCCGCCGGTGGCGGTGTCGCGGGGAAGGCCCTGGCCGAGGGCGGGAAGGCGGCGGCCGGCGGCGGGTCGCCCTTGCTGGGTGCGTTGAAGGGCGGAGTCATGGGAGCCAAGGACAAGGCGGTCGAGGCGCTCGGCGGCGGGGGATCGGGCGGTTCCGGCGGCAAGAAGAACCCGTTGAAGGCGACGACGATCATCGAGTCGATCGACGTCGGCGTACCGATCGAGGTCGCGTACAACCAGTGGACGCAGTTCCAGGACTTCTCCGGCTTCATGAAGAAGGTCGAGCGGGTCGAGCAGCAGACCGACGAGAAGCTCGCCTTCAAGGCCAAGATCCTGTGGTCGCACCGGACCTGGGAGGCGTCGATCCTCGAGCAGGTTCCGGAGGACAAGATCGTCTGGCGCTCGAAGGGCGAGAAGGGCCACGTCGACGGCAGCGTCACGTTCCACGAGCTCGCGCCGAACCTGACCCGGGTGATCGTCGTCCTGGAGTACTACCCGCAGGGCCTGTTCGAGCGGGTCGGCAACATCTGGCGCGCGCAGGGCCGCCGGGCACGGGTCGAGCTGAAGCACTTCCAGCGGCACGTGATGACCGACGTGATCCTGCACCCCGACGAGGTCGACGGCTGGCGCGGCGAGATCCACGAGGGCCGCGCGCAGGAACCCGGCGAGGACGAGGACGACGCCGAGGAGTACGACGAGGACGAAGAGCCGGCCGACGAGTACGACGAGGACGAGTACGAGGACGAGGGCGAGGACGAAGCGCCCGAGGACGAGTACGACGAGGACGAGGAACCGGCCGACGAGGACGAGGACGAAGAGCCTGAGGACGAGTACGACGAGGACGAGTACGAGGACGAGGGTGAAGAGCCCGAAGACGAAGAGCCCGAAGACGAAGAGCCCGAGGACGAGTACGACGAGGACGAAGAACCGGCCGACGAGGACGAGGACGAAGAGCCCGCCGACGAGTACGACGAGGACGAGTACGAGGACGAGGGCGAAGAGCCCGAAGACGAAGAGCCCGAGGACGAGTACGACGAAGACGAAGAGCCGGCCGACGAGTACGACGAGGACGAGTACGAGGACGAGGGCGACGAGGAAGCGCCCGAGGACGAGTACGACGACGAGTACGACGAGGACGAGGAAGAACCCGAGAAGCGGCCTCGCCGCCGGGCGAGCTGATCGAGCCGATCGGAAGGAAGAGACATGACCATCGCGGCCAACGGCCAACGCCGGTCCGGAGGGTATCTGGACCGGCCCGCCCCGAGCAGTCTCGCGGACGTCATCGACAGCATCCTCGACAAAGGGCTCGTCATCGACGCCTACGTGCGGGTCTCGCTGGTGGGTATCGAACTGCTGACGATCGACGCACGCATCGTCATCGCCAGCGTCGACACCTACCTGCACTTCGCGGAGGCCACGAACCGGCTGGACCTGTACGAGAAGAGCAAGGACCTGCCCGAGGTCATCCAGGACATGACCGAGGGCACGGCGCAAGGCAAGACGAAGGGCCTGCTCACCGGCGCCAAGGAAGCGCTGTTCGGCTCGGATTCCGACGAGGACGACCGGCAGCTCGAGCGGGGCGACGAGGACGAGGAAGGCGAGGAGTACGAGGAGGCGCGCCCGCGTCGCCGTCGTCCCGCCAAGAAGGCCGCGGCCCGTCGCCGGAGGACTGAGGAGTGAGCGTGACGACACCGGGCGACGTCGGCCTGGGGTGCTACGTCTACGGCATCGTGGGCGCGGATCTCGTCGTACCGCCCGACCTGAGGGGTATCGGCGACCAGGTCGTCGGCGTGGCGCCATACGGCGATGTGGCCGCGGTGATCAGCCTTGTCGACAGCGAGGAAGCACGCGCCGGCCGGGCGGACCTGCTTGCTCACGGCCGGGTGCTCGACACGCTCGCCGGACTCGGCCCGGTGATCCCCGTGCGGTTCGGATCCGTGCTGCAGAACCGGGACGCCGTCACGAGCGAACTGCTCGAACCCGACCACGAACGCTTCCAGCTGATGCTCCAGGAGCTCACAGGGCGCGTGCAGTTCACCCTGCGGGCGCGGTACGACGAGCAGCAGGTGCTGAGCGAGGTCGTCGCGGAGAACGCGGAGATCGCCCGGCTCCGCGAGCTGACCCGTGAGCAACCGGACGAGTCGACGTACGGCGCGCGCGTCAGGCTGGGCGAGCTGGTTTCCCGGGCCCTGGAAGTCAAGAGCACCGAGGACGGGCGCACGCTGCTCGCCGAGCTCGACCGGCACGTGACCGCGCTGAACGTCCGGGAGAGCGCCGGGATCGACCGGCTGCTCGACGTCGCCGTCCTGGTCGAGCAGGCCCGCCGCGCGGAGTTCGAGCGCGCCGTCGAGGGCCTGGCCGAGACGTTCGCGGGCCGGGCCCGGCTGAAGCTGATCGGCCCGACCGCGCCGTACGACTTCGTGGATGCGGAGGCGTGATGGGCCTGATGACGAACCTGCTGACGTGGCCGCTGGCGCCGGTGCGGGCCACGGTCGCGCTGGCCGAGCAGATTCTCCGGCAGGCCGAGGCCGAGTACTACGATCCGGCCCGGATTCGTCTGCAGCTGGAGCAGATCGACGCCCTCCGGGAGAGCGGTCAGCTCGACCCGGAGCAGGCCGCGATCTGGGAGGACGAACTGATCAGCCGGCTCTCCGCACGACGCGAGGAGACCTGAGCTTCGATGGCAACTACGCGGAAGACCACACAGAGCCGGACGCCGGCCAAGCGGAGCACCGCCAAGACGAGCACCGCCAAGACGAGCACCGCCAAGACGAGCACCGCCAAGACGAGCGCCGCCAAGACGAGCGCCGCCAAGACGAGCGCCGCCAAGACGAGCGCCGCCAAGACGAGCACGGCCAAGACGAGCACGGCCAAGACGAGCACCGCCAAGAAGAGCACCACCAGGAAGAGCGCCGCGAAGAAGAGCGCCGCCCCGCCGCGGGCCGAGCCACAACCCAGGCCGGAGCCCGAGGAACAGACGGAGCGCAAGCCCCGTTCGCTGCGCACGGTGGCGATCTCCGCCGCGCACGAACTCTCGGAGCTGATCGGGCAGAGCCCGGAGGGCATCGTGGCGGTCGAGAAGCGCGACGAGGGCTGGCTGGTCCAGGTCCAGGTCGTCGAGTCGCGCCGGATCCCGGCGACGACCGACATCCTGGCGGTCTACGAGGTCGAGGTCGCCGACGACGGTTCGGTCACCGGCTACCGGCGCGCGGACCGCTACGTCCGTGGACGGATCCAGGAGTAGACCGATGAGCGAACCGACGATCTCCACGCGCCGGGCCGGGATGGACCGTTACGGGTTCACCTCGCCGGCGCCGCGTCCGGAGGGCCTGGCCGACATCCTCGAGCGGGTCCTCGACAAAGGCATCATCATCGCCGGTGACATCAGGGTGAACCTCGTCGACGTCGAGCTGCTGACCGTCAAGATCAGGCTGCTCGTGGTGTCGGTGGACAAGGCGATGGAGATGGGCATCGACTGGTGGAAACGCGATCCGATGCTGTCGGCCGAGGCCGCCGACGCCAAGGAGCTGGCCGACGAGAACCGCGAGCTCCGCGCGCGGCTGGAGGAGCTGGAGCGCGATCGTGAGTGAGACCGGAACCTACGTCTACGCCGTGGGGCGGAACATCGACGAGGAGCCGCTGACCGGCCTGGAGGGGGTCGGCGACGCGCCGGTCCGGCTGCTCGGTCACCGGGAGCTGACGGCCGTGGTGAGCAGCGTCGACCTGGCCGAGTTCGGCGAGGCCGCCCTGCGGCGCAATCTCGAGAACCTCAGCTGGGTGGAGAAGACCGCGCGCCGGCACGACGAGATCGTCCGGCGGGCGGCGGCGATCACGACCGCGCTCGCGCCGTTCCGGCTGGTGACGATCTACAAGTCCGACGACGCGGCGCGCGTCCGGCTCGAGGAGCTGTACGGCGACCTGGTCCGCGCGCTCGACCGGGTCGAGCGGCGCAGCGAGTGGAGTGTGAAGGCGTTCTGCCGGGTGCGGCCCGGACCGTCCGCGCCCTCGGCGCCGGCGGGTTCCGGCGTCGCCTACCTGGAACGCCGCCGGGCCGAGATCCGGGACCGGCACGAGGCCGCGACCGAGCAGCAACTGCTCGCCGACCAGCTGTTCTGGGACCTGGTTCCCGCGGCCGCGGCGACCCGGCGGCTCTCGGCGCAGGACCAGCGGCTCAGCGGGCGCCGCGAGACGATGGCACTGAACGTCGCGTTCCTCGTCGACGACGACCGCAGTACGGACTTCTTCGAACTCGTGGACGCGACGCGGGCCAGGTACCCGTCGCTCGACGTCGAGGTGAACGGGCCGTGGCCGCCGTACTCGTTCGCGGTACTGGACAAGCCATGACCGTCCAGGCCTCCGCGGCGACGGCGGCAGAGCCGAGCCTGGTCGACCTCCTCGACCGGCTGCTCGGCAAGGGCGTCGTGATCACCGGCGACGTCGTGGTGTCCCTGGCCGAGGTCGACCTGGTGCGCATCCAGCTCTCGGCGGTGATCGGCTCGGTCCGTGAGGAGATGGGGATGGATGACTGAACCTGTGCTGCCGCTGGCCGATCGGATCGAGGCCAACGCCGACAACGTCGAACGCGAGCTGCTCAAGCTCGTGCTGACGATCGTCGAGCTGGTCCGCCAGTTGATGGAACGGCAGGCCATCCGCCGGATGGATCAAGGTGACCTCAGCACGGCACAGGTCGAGGAGCTCGGGCTCGGCCTGATGCGACTCGAGGAGGCTATGACCGCACTGCGCGAGCAGTTCGGTCTGAGCGCGACCGACCTCAACATCGATCTCGGCCCGCTCGGCTCGCTCCTGCCGGAATAGGTCTGGACGTGGTGATGATGAAGGTACTTCGAGGAATCGGTGCGGCACTGATCTGGCTGCTCGCGACGGTCGTGATGATCCTGGCGGCGGTCCTGTGCATCACCCTGGTGCTGCTGCCGCTCGGTCTGCCCCTGATGGCGCTGGGGCTTCGCCTGTACGGGTACGGCGTACAGCTGCTCGTCCCGTCGGCGCCCGAGATGAAGCGCGGGATGCGCAAACGTCTCGGGCTGCGCGCGCACGGCGACCTGTCGGGTGATGCCCAACGGGCCGGCAAGCGGGTCCGCAAACGCGGCAAGAAGGCCGGCCGGAAGCTGCGGAAGAAGACCGGCCGGGTGGCCGGGGCGGTCGGAGGCTGACGATGCAACTCGTGATGAGACTGGTCGTGAACGCGGTGGCGCTGGCCGTCGCCGCCTGGCTGCTCCAGGGCATCACGTTCAGCGGTTCGAGTACGGCGAGCAAGGTGGTCACGCTGATCGTCGTCGCCGCGATTTTCGGCTTGGTGAACGCGCTGATCAAGCCGCTGGCGACCATCCTGTCGCTGCCGTTCATCATCCTGACGCTCGGCCTGCTGATCTTCGTCATCAACGCTTTGATGCTGCTGCTGACGTCGTGGATCAGTGACGGCCTCGACATCCCGTTCGAGGTGGACGGCTTCGGTACGGCGCTGATCGGCGCGCTGATCATCACCGTGGTCAGCTGGCTGATGAACGTCGTACTCCCGGACAGACTCGAGACGAACTGACCGGAGAGGGACAGAGATCGTCCGACGGAAGGAGTCACCATGTCCAAGAATTCACTGGGCGACAAACTCGAACGGCAGGTCGAGAATCTCAAGACCGGTCTGAAGGACGTCGCACACAAGTTCACCGAGCCCGACCCGGACCCGCACACCGAAGGCACGGCCGCAGCCATCACCAGCGCGCGGGTGCGTGGCCGGGAACCGTCGAAGGACGAGCTGTACGCGGACGCGAAACGGCTCGGCATCAAGGGACGCTCGAAGATGACGAAGGCCGAACTCGCGAAGGCCGTCGGGCGTACGTCCTGACACGAACGACGGGACTGCCCCGCGCCCGGCAGGCGTGGGTCAGTCCCGGACGGGGGCACGCCTGGATCAGCCGTAGCGGGCGGTTGTGTGGTTCGGGGTGGTCCACCTGGTCAGGAGGTTGTCGGCGAAGAGGTCGTCGAGGGTGAGGGCGCAGCGGGCGCCGAAGAGTACGTCGGGGAGTGCCTCGGGGTGTTGGCGGACGTAGCTGCCGCACAGGTCGTGGGCCGCTATCTGTTCGTGGACCGCGTCGGCTTCTACGTGTTCGGTGAAGTAGCGGGCCGCTTCCTCAGAGGCGCCGAGCCGGATGGCGCCGGTCGCGTACTGGCGGTTCGGGAGCGTGGAGGTCATCTCGAGCGCGGCGAGGTGGCCGAGCAGTGCCGCCGTCCACCGGCAGTGGATCGCGAACAGCGACATCACGTTCGACAGCGCCAGCGTGACCGCCGGTACGTCGGGGACGTAGCGCCCGTACGTGTCGTCGAGGTCGAGCCAGCGCATCGTCGTACGGAACAGCTCCGAATGCATCCGCTCGGCCCGCCCGCCGCCGTACTCGTCGGCCTCGATCTCGACCAGCGCGGCCTTCGCCGGGCCGTCGAGACGGGCGATGCCGAAGCTGTGCGGATCGGCCTCCTTGAGCTGGTACACGGACCGGTTCAGCACGAACTCGCGGAACTGCTCGCGGGTCGCATGCCGACGCAGGTACGGCGCGAACCGCGGCCCGTCCGCCTCGGTGATCAAGCCCCGCAGCTGCTCCGCGACCGGCCGCTCGTCCGCCGCGACCCGGCAGGTGGCCTGCAACCAGCCGATCCACGGCCGCTCCGCCCGGCTGCGGAACGCGACGATCGCCGGATCCCACTGCAGCTCGGGATCGACGCCGTCGAAGCCGCGGTACTGCAGCTCGTACGAGACCCAGAGCGCGAGCTGCAGATCGTCGTCGGCGTACGGGAGATCGCGGACGCCGACCTCGGGGCCGCCGCCGCTCGCAGTGTCGCCGTGCGTGAGTCTGTCGTTCAGCCAGGCGGTGAGTGGTCCGCGCGGCGGTGGTAGCTGCATACGGGACCGGTACCCGCGGGATAACCGTGGATTCCGGTGGGTACCGCGCTGTCATGACCGAGATCCGTGCCTACCCGGACGGTCCGTTGCTGGTCCGCGGCGAGTTCGAACTCCTGGACGAGAACGGCGATCCGCTGCCGGCCGCCCGCCGGACCGTCGCGCTCTGCCGCTGCGGCCGCACCAGCATCCCCCCGCTCTGTGACGGCACGCACACACTGCCGATCAGGAAGCCGCCGCAGCCCTCCGAATGAGGCTCATGGTGCGAAGACCTCCGCCAGCCAGGGCATGAGTTTGCGCGGGCCGAGTGCGCGGAGTTGTTCCACAGGCGGGTCGGCAACCAATGCCCGTACGTCGTCCAGATCGACTGGTGCGTAGGGCTCCGCGGCGTCGATGAGGTCGTAGAGGCAACGGCTGGTGGAGCGGGCCGTGCCGGTGCGGAGGTCGAGCAGCTCGCCTCGGACGCCGTGCCGCAGCGCGGCCCATCGGTTCTCCGCGATCCGCCACGTCGGCGCCGGAGGCGGCAGTTCGCCGCGGTAGTACAGGTCGGTGAGCCGGGCGACGAGCGCGGACACGAACCGGACGATCGCCTCGGTCCGGTCCGACGTCGCCTGTACGTCGAGCACGCGCAACTCCAGCGTTCCGTACCGGATGTGCGGGCGTAGCTCCCACCACCACTCCGACTCACGCCCTTGAACAGCCCACTTCAGGTCCTCGGCGAACTGCGTCCACGACGCGATGATCGGCGGCACGCCTTGGCGGGGCAGCTCGGAGGCGATGATCGGCCGGACCGAGCACAGCCCCGTGTCCCGTCCGGCGGCGAACGGTGCCGCGCCCGCAAGTGCGGCCAACTCGGGCAGTAGATCCCGTAGCGCGTGATAGACGCCCAACGTGCAGTCGGCGTCGCCGAAGGCCAGGTGGATCTGCAGCGAGGACACCAGTTGCCGGCCGATCATCTCGCCGTACCGAGCCTTCAGCCCGTCGGCGCGGTCGGTCGGCGCGAGCGCGACCGGAAGGTCGGCCAGCGGATGCACCGCTGCGGCGATCGGGACCACGTCCGCAGCGCACGCGGCGGCGATCCGTGCGCGACCCCAGCGCAGTTCGCCGACAGCGTCCACGGCGCTCATGTGCACCGACGTCGCGATCTCCACCTGGCAGGAGGGCAGCTCCTGCTTCACCCTCGGGTCGTCGATCTCCGCCACCACTTCGGCAGCCGGTGCGGGCCGCCAGGTGTCCCGCCGTACCAGCAGGATCTCTTCCTCCAGGCCGATCGTTCCGGCGACGGTACGGTCGAACACCGAGCGGACGCAGTGCGGACCGGCCTCGTCGGCGTGCATCGGAGACAGCTCACGACTCGGGCTTGGCGAGCGGTTCGGTGGCTGGACCGTCCAGAACCGCGCCGTCGGGTGCGAAGCGGGAGCCGTGACAGTTGCAGTCCCAGGTCGTGTCGCCCTCGTTCCAGCGCAGCGGACAGCCCAGGTGGGTGCAGACCGGTACGACGGTGTGCAGCCGCCCTTCATGGTCCAGGTATGCCCCGACTGTCTTGCCGTCAAGGTCGTACAGGCCGCCTTCACCGACCTCCACGTGGTCGAGGCCAGAACCGAGCAGTCGACGGAGGTGACCGGCGGCGAACTCCTTGCCCACCTTCAGGTTGTCCTGCACCAGCTTCGCCACAGACCGCGGGTCGCCGATCCGGCCGGCGTCGAACAGCGCGCTCCACCGGTTGTCGCGACCCAGCACGGTGTCGCGAAGGATGCCCGCGGCAACAGTTCCGTTGCTGAGCCCCCACTTGTGCATGCCGGTCGCGACCAGGACCGGTGAGCCCGGCGCCTTCCCGACGTACGGGAGCTGGTCCGGGGTGCTGTAGTCCTCTGCCGACCACCGGTACTCCGGCTGCACCCGCGTGCCCCACAACTCCTCGATCCAGTCGACGAGACCCTGGTACGACGCGTTCGTCTCCTCCTCGGCGCCCGTCTCATGGTCGCCGCCGACCACGATCAGCCCGCTCGGGCCGCCACCCGGCCACGGCCTGGTCGACCGGGTCGGCCCGTCGGCGGAGATCGTCATCGCTGTGGGCGCGTCGACGGGCAGCCGGACGGCGATGCCGTGGGACTGGTTCGGCCGGGTCCGCGCGAAGTACCCGCCCAGCGTTCCGAACGGCAACAGCGTCGCGACGACGGCATGGCGGGCCACGACGTGATGCCCGGTCTGGGTCTGTGCTGCGACGCCGTCGCCTTTCGCGTCGACATCGGTCACGCGGGTCTGCTCGAAGATCCGGCCGCCGGCGGCGCTGAACGCAGCCGCCAGACCGCCCAGGTAGCGGGCCGGGTGCAGCATGACCTGGTCGTCGAAGCGGACAGCAGCGGTGGCGGTGACAGGGAGTCCCATGTCGGCCGGGTCGGCGGAGTGCGCGGGAAGACCGAGCTCTCGCGCCACCTCTGCCTCGCGGTTCAGGTCGGTGTCACCGGTGGAGTAGACGAACGACGGCCCGCGGCGGAGCTCGCAGTCGATCCCGAGTCGGCGGGTGAGTTCGTCGACCTCGTCGACGGCTTCATGGTTCGCCGTGGCGTACTGCTGGGCGGCGTCACGGCCGTGCCGGTCGAGCACCGCGGCGTAGATCGCGCCGTGCTGGGACGTGACCTTGCCGGTGGTGTTTCCGCTCGTTCGCGCGCCGATCCGCCCGCCCTCGAGCAGGACGACCCCGAGCCCCTCCTGCCGCAGATACAGGGCGGTCGTGAGTCCGATGATGCCGCCGCCCACGACGACAACGTCGGTCTCCTGGTCGGCGTCGAGCGGCTCGTACGTCGGCAGGTCGGCGGTGCCCAGCCAGACCGAGTTCTGAATCGTCATGACCAGCCGGTGCCCGGTTGCGTAGCCGCCAACCGCCCGCCGTACGGGAGGAGGTCAGGTGCTCAGTGGGTCGGTCAGTAGCCGGGCAGGAACAGGCAGAACAGGTGGCCGTGCGGGTCGCGCATGACCCGCACGCCGCCGGGCTGCGGCTGGTGCGCTTCGAGGCCGGCGCCCAGGCCGAGAGCGCGATCGACCTCCCGCTCGAGGTCGTCGACCTGGATGTCCAGATGGGCCTGCATCTGCTGCGTCCCGGGTCCCTGGGGCCAGACCGGGGGCACATGGTCCGATTCCAGTTGGAAGCTCAAGCCGGGCCGCTCGCTGTCGGGGTGGCGCAAGCGGACCCATTCAGGCTCCCTGCTGACCTCTACCCAACCCAAGAGCTCCTTGTAGAAGTCGGCCAGTCGCTCTGGATCCGGAGTACCGAGGACCGTGGCGGCGAGGTCCGCGCTCATGCCGTCACCTCTCGCTGCGTCGAACGTGACACCGAGATCTCCATCGCGTCAGCGATCGGCGTGCTTCTGGACAGTCTTCTCGAGCTCGTCCTTGGACAGACCGGAGGTGCCGGCGATGTCGGCGTTACTCGCCTGCTTGGCCAGCTGTTCCTTCGTCATGTCGCCGGGCTGCTCGCCCAGGTGCTGTTTGCGGCTGGCAGCGAACGCCTCACCGAGCTCCGCCCTGCGCTCGCCGGACAGGTTGGAACGCATCCCCGGCAGGACCTTGGTCTCCTCCTCCTCGACGTGGTGGGAGACAGCGTCGACGAGATTCTGCAGAACCTTGTCGAAGTCGGCCGAGGTCGGGTCGGTGGCCGCGAGCGTGGCGAGGAGTTGGTCGGCCTCGATGTGTTCCTGCTGGCTGTGCGAGACCTCGTCCTTCTCGCCGGCCTCCGACGCCGCCACGGGATACACCTCGGCCTCTTCGGCGCGACTGTGTGCCGTCAGCAACGTGGTCAGCACGGGCAGCAGAGTGGGACGCTTCTCCGGACTGTCCTTCAACTCGTCGAACAACCGCTCGACCTCGCGGTGATCCTGCATGATCAGATCGACAACGTCGGCGCTCATCGCAGCTCCTCCCAGAGACTCAAGATGCACCGATCGGTACCCGGCCCGCCGCGGCGCATGCGCACGAAGCGCGCGCCGGGTCTCCTCAGCCCGCGCCACATCGCACCCGCACTGCCCCGGCCTCCGGCCTTGCATAGACGTTGCATAGAGCCGCGCTGTGCGGGCACCGGCCGATCTCGGATCGACCTGCGGTTCGTGACGGCGTCGGTGGTGCGGCCGGGCTTCAGTCCGACGCGGTCATGACTTGGTTGTGCGTGATCGCGATCTGCGGCGCAGTGCCGCAATCGCCACCAGCGGGACTCCGGCGGCCACGAGCGCCAGCAGCACCAGCGGGGTTCGATCCCAGTCGTTGATGTCACCGTCGGCGGCACCGCGCGGCGAGGCACTCGGCGAGGGCTCGGTGGACGGGCCTGCCAGAGGCCTCGTCGTGGAGCTTGTGCAGTACTGCTGAGCGGACTGTGAGACGCCGCCTGCCGTCCCGGCCGGACCCGCGCAGGCAAGCAACAGACACATGGCCGCCAGCAATCCGAAGTCGAGCCCGTAGCGTCCCCATTGCCTCGGGTGGATCTTCATCACACACCTGTACCCAACGCCGACCGTGAATAACATTCGCATAAGTTTGCCGCGTACAGCACCCGGACCCGGGGTACCGAGGCGGCGAAGGGACAGGTGATCAGGACACATGGCTGCTGACAACGGCTCGGTCGCGACCGTGGCGAAGCTGGTCGAACGGGCGACGATCTGCATGTTCACCACCATGACGCCGGACGGGCAGCACGTTGCGCGGCCGATGGCAGTGCAGGAGGTCGAGTTCGACGGCGATCTGTGGTTCTTCGCGTACGCCGAATCGGTGAAGGTCGGTGAGATCGGCGCGAACCCGCAGGTCAACGTGTCGTTCTCGAACTCCAAGCAGAGCGAGTGGACCTCGATCGCCGGCCGCGCCGAGGTGATCGTCGACCGGGCGAAGGCGGAGGAGTTGTGGTCCGCGCCGTTGAAGGCGTGGTTCCCCGACGGCCCGGAGACGGCCGGACTCGTCCTGCTCAAGGTCCACGCCGATGCCGCCGAGTACTGGTCCGGGCCGAGCAGCAAGGTCGTGCGCCTGCTGGGGGCCGCGCGTGCGGCCGTGACCCGCGACCCGGACAAGTTCCCGAGCGAGAACGAGACGGTCGACCTGTCGGGCAACGCCTGATGAGCGAGCAGAAGTTCCACCGGGGCGACGACGTCGAGTGGGACAGCCACGGCGGTACGGCGTACGGCAAGGTCGAACGCGAGATCACCGAACGGACCGAGGCCGGCAGGCGAACGGTCGACGCCTCACCCGACGAACCGCAGTACCTGGTACGCAGCGAGAAGTCCGGCGGTACGGCGGTGCACAAACCGTCCGCGCTCCGTCGTAGGAGGTCGAAGTAATCCGCCTCGGGCTCGGAGTCGGTCGGGCATCGCAGCGGCCGGTGCATCGTCGACCTGCTGAACACCGGGCAGAACGATCTGAGCGTAGGACAAACCCTTTGGAGGTAGGACAGATGGGCACCATCACGCAGTCGATCGACGTGGATGTTCCGGTGACGACGGCGTACAACCAGTGGACGCAGTTCGAGTCGTTCCCGCAGTTCATGGAAGGCGTCGAAGAGATCCGGCAGCTGGATGCCACGCACAACCACTGGGTGGTCAAGGTCGGCGGTGCGACCCGCGAGTTCGACGCGACCGTGACCGAGCAGCACGCCGACGAGCGGGTGGCGTGGAAGTCGGACTCCGGTCCGCGGCACGCCGGTGTGGTGACGTTCCACAAGCTGTCCGACACCAGCAGCCGGGTGACCGCCCAGATGGACCTCGACCCCGAGGGCTTCCTGGAGAAGCTCGGCGACAAGGCCGGTGTCGTCGAGGGCCGCGTGAAGGGTGACCTCCAGCGCTTCAAGGAGTTCATCGAGAGCCGCGGCACCGAGACCGGCAGCTGGCGGGGCGACGTACCGCGGTAGTAGCCGCCGGTTACCGCTTCGGCCTCGGGCCGGCCGACCGGAACAACCAGGGCCGGACGCGCCCGCTGACGAACGGCAGCACCACCCAGGTGAGTAGCGCGGTCAGCGTGCAGGAGCTGATCGCGAGCAGCGCCGGTTGCGGGAGGCCCGGGGCGATCCAGCGGAGAAGCGTTGCCAGTCCGAGCAGGATCGGGTACACCGCGAGCCAGGTCAGCAGGAACGACTTCCAGCGGGGTGACGTGGTCGGCACGGTGAACCAGCTGTGCAGACCGTCGGCGGTGGTGCGCCGTACGTCGGACAACTCATTGCCGCGGGCAATCAACTCGATCCGCCGCGCGGAGTTCTCCCAGGTGTCGAGGTGGCGGCGGTCGTCGAACAGATGCACGAGATGGTTCAGTCCCTGATCGTCGTGCAGCCGGACGGAGGCGAGGTGCCCGTCGCTGCCTTTCGCCGCGGCGTCGAGCTCGGCCGCCCAACGGTCGAACTCGGCCTCCCCGCCCGGGCCGCACGACCCGCGTCACGACGACCGTCACGCCCTGGGGACGTACCACCGGGCCGTCAGTCCGGCGGCTCAACAGGCTGACCTTGACCGGCGTCGGTGACGTCCTGGTCGTCCGGCAGGCGTCGGTCGTCGTCAGGATCAGTCGACTCCGGCCCGGGGGAGCGTTGGCCTTCGTCGTGCTCCACCTGGTCGAAGTGCAGTCCGCCCTTGTCGAGTTCGCCGCTCTCCAAGGCGTCATTGACCTCGGTATCGGAGACGGTCCCCTGCTTGTCGTCGAGACCAGGCCGTTCGAAGCTCATCGTCCACCTCCGGTGACTCGCGTGGACCCCCACCATCAGGACCGCTTCGAACCAGCCGCCCCGGGGGAGGCGCAGTCCGGTGCCCCACCGCGCCGGCACTGAAACCTTGAGGCCCGCGGACGGGGCGCCGGTGAGCCGAGTCAAAGTGCTCCGCGCCGGGCACCGAGATCGATTGCCAGGACGAGACCCGGCCTTCGAGCTTGGCTGCACTCGGCCTGGCCGGTGCGGCCCGACGCGAAGCGATCCAGTACGGCCCCAGTACCCAAGGCCAATCCCCAGATCCCGCTCGGCCGATGCTCAGCCGCCTTGGGCATCTGGGCCTCATGGACCACGACGAGAGCCCGGTCCTCGACGCGTTGGCGGACTACCACCGGCGGGACTACGCGACCTTCTGCCCACCCGGCCACAAACAGGGCCGGGGACCGCGACCCCAGTGAGTGCTGATCTCGTCCGGCCATGGATGTCTCACCCCGGCCGGCGTCAGCAGCTTCCCCGTCCTCGCCGCCTGCGCGTCCTGCAGCTTGACCGTACGGCCGACGACCTAGAGCTCCTTGCCCCGGTACCGGCCGACACCCGCTGGCCTTGAACGCCTTCAGCCACTCCTGGGCTCGGCGACGTCGGAACGGTTGGCCGGTGTGTGCGGGGGAGGACTGTTGCAGGCATGGCTTAGCAGGATGTCCGATCCGGTTGTGCATGCCGACGCTGCGTTCGGGCGTTGGGTCAGCAACCTGGATTCATCGGTGTCGACGCCGGGGGCCAGGAGTTCGGGCCGGGCACGGATTGGCTGTTGCAGTTGGTGGCCAATGATTGCTCGCGGCACACCGTGCGGCGCGACCGAGGATCACATCGCGCACCGTGCAGCCACAGCCGCGCCCGATCGTCCTCGCCAGCATGGTCCTGGTCCTGGCTACGGTGGGCCTTTCCGGCACCCTGACATAGGAGAACTTGTGACCCTCCCAGCCCCCGTCCAGGACCTGTGCGACCACTTCCTGTTGCTGGCCGAGCAGGAGCTCCCCACAGGGCTGCTGACCGGGCTCTATCTTCACGGTGGGTTGGTCTTCGGCGAGTGGGCGCCGCGGGAGTCCGACGTCGACTTCGTCGCCACGCTCGCCCACCGGCCGGAGCCGGCGGAGGTGGAGGCGCTGCGAGGCCTCCACGCGCAGATGGTGGCGTACTCCTCGATCCGGTTCGACGGGCCGCACGTGCTCGCCGCCGACCTGGCACGCGATCCGCGCACGCTGTCTCCGGTGCCGGAGATGATCCCCACCAGGAAGCTCGAGATTCTCGTCTCGCCGTCACGGATGATCACGTGGCACGAACTGGCCCGGGCCGGGATCACGGTCACCGGCCCAGAGCTGTCCACTCTCCGGATCTGGACCGACAAGCAGGCGCTGCATGACTACACCGTGGACAACCTCGACACCTACTGGCGCAGCAACGCCGAAGGCCTGGTCCGGGCAACCCTCGCCGACCTCCCAACGGACCAACGCGAACGCGATTATCTGCTCACGCACTGCATCCTCGCCTCCGTGCGTCTGCACCACCTCTTGGTCACCGGCGAGATGACCGCGAAGTCCCGCGCCGGCCACTGGGCATTGACCCATTACGACGAGCGCTGGCACCGGGTTCTGACCGAGGGCCTACGCCTGCGCGACGCCACCGGCACTTCCGGCTACGCCGACCAGGCCGATCTACTCGCGGACGTCCGAGACTTCCTGGCGCACGTTGTGGAGACCGCCACCGGCAAGCCCGTGGCCCCGACCAACGCCTGATAACCCTCCATCTGGTTCGCGACGGCGAGCCGGCGCGCTCGGTCGACCTGCGATGTCGCGCCGAGCGGGCAGCAGAGGGGGTCGCAATCCGGAAGTCACTCACGGAGCGTCGTGGGTCCCTCGAGAGCCATCGCGAGAGTCGTCTTGCTGGACGCGGCGAGTTTCGATCGCGACCTGCTGGCCAAGGTTGCGCCGGCGCGAACCCTAACCCTCAGGTCCATCAGACACCCATTAGTCCGGATAAGGCCTCCTCCAGCCGGGTCCGGCGATCGGTCCACCGCATCGGGCGTACGTCGACACTGCCGACCGCGAGCACGTCGAACACCACGAGCGACGCGGGTCCTGCGGGTGCGAGGCGGCGTCGTACGGTCGCCACGGTGTTGACCATTCGCTGTCGCAGCGCGTCGAAGTCGAGGCGGGCGCCGTTCCGGACCACCAGTTCGCCATCGAGAACGCAATCCACGCCGATCTGGGTCTGCAGCGCCGCTTGGATGTCGGGGAACTTCGCGGTGAAATCCTTGCGCACCTCACCGCCCTGGCAGCGGCGCCGGCCCGACCCATTGACTGAACTTTCACGCCGGCAACCGCTTCCACCCTCGGCAGTCCGCGGCCAGACCTTGCGCTGCCCGCCAGTTCTTGGTGACGAGCGGGGTAGCCGTCGTCGGGGCACTGGTGCCATGGTGGGTGATGGGGAGTGGTCTATGCCAGGGGGAATTATGGATCAGACAGTCGTAGGCAGATGCGATTCAGGTACTGGGCGCGGAGCCGACCGTGGCTAGGGATCAAGGCGCAGGCCCAGTCCCCCGTGTAGCCGGTGAGCCGGCTTGGCGTTTCATGCAGGCCCCAACCGCAAGCAACTTGGTCGGGATCGACGTCGTCAACCGCGAGATTGTCTGGGCCTGCGGTAGTTACCAAGGCCCAGGAGAAGATCCCGGTCCTGGAGCCGTGATCCGCACCATTGACGGCGGGCGGGCCTGGCAGGACGTCACCCCTCCCGGCGGCGAGCATTTGGCCTTTCATGATCTCGAGGCGTTCGACCACAACAATGCCCTCGCGTTGGCGGTCGGTGCTGGCGAGCTCTCGAAGATCTATCGGACCGCTGACGGCGGCCAAACCTGGGATCTGGTGTTCGCAAACCCGGCCGACGGCCCGTTCTACGATGGGATCGCCTTCTTTGACCACGACAACGGGATAGCCGTGAGCGATCCCGATCCCGATCCCGATCCCGTTCAGCGCAAGTTCGGCATCTTGACCACCAGCGATGGCGGCCGGAGTTGGCACGTTGCCCCCAGTAATGGAATGCCTCTGGCGCTGTCCATCGAAGGTGTCTGGGCGACCGGGACCAGTCTGGTCGCCAAGGGGCCTCGGGACGCTTGGTTCGGCACCGTGGCCGAACCAGACAACTCACGCCTGTTCCACACGCGCGACCGTGGTCGTACCTGGTCGGTGGCCAGCACCCCGATCCCCGCCTTGCCGGCGGACCGGGGCATCGTCTCACTGGCGTTCTGGGATACCCATCACGGCTTGGCCCTTGGAGGTGGTTGGCCCGACACCAACCGTCCAAGCGTGGCCGCTGTGACCACGGACGGGGGCGCGACATGGGCACAAGTCGGTTCACCAACCGGCTTCCGCACCAACATGGCCCTGGTGCCGACGAGTGGAGGCGACACCGCCATTGCCGTTGGCTACACCGGCAGCGACATCACCACCGACGGTGGGCGTAGCTGGCAACTCTTCGACCAAACCGACCTACGCGGCATCGACTGCGCACATGGCAGTTGTTGGGCCGTAGGGATGGGCGGCCGGACCGCCGAGCTAATGCGACGATGAGCGCACCCTACGCCCAGTACTGCCAGCCTCGACCAGGCCAGCTAGTTCAGTGAAGGACTCCGTCCCTCTTCAGCTCGAACCGGGAGCTGCCGGGCATGGCGTGCTCGCCGGGCTGTTCGACCGCCGGGGTCGGGTCCGGTCCGACCGGACCGACGAGATCGGGCGTCGGGTTGGCCGCTTTGTGAATGTTGCTAGCAGCAACCGGTAGGCACCGCCCCTGGGTCTCGCGAGTCCGTGCTGGACCGTCTCAGCTCAGCCGGTACCGGTTTTCTTCGTCGGCGACGGACACTGGGGCGGCGGCCAGGCACACAGCGTTCGTTGCCCGCTACAACCAGACATCGGACTCTGACTGCCGCAGGCGTGAGGCGGTCAGCGCTGAGCGGACGACGTTGCCCGGGCCGGATCGTTCTGCGCATGGTGGAGAGGTGGACACGGACGCGGTGGCGGTGGAGCTCTACGGGTTGGAGCCCGAACTGTTCACCACCGCGCGTAACCAGGTCGCGGAGACCGCCCGCGACGCCGGCGATGATCAGTCCGCCGCGGTGATCATGGCGCTGCGCAAACCCACCCTCGCCGCTTGGCTCGCCAACCAGTTGGTGCGCACCGACCCCGACGGGATTCACGCACTGACCGAGCTGGGGGAGGACCTGCGCCAGACCTACCTGTCGGCCGATGCGACGCGTCGCCGTGAACTTACCCGGCTGCGCCATGACCTCGTGAGTAATCTCGTGCGCACAGCGCGAGAACGCGCCGCCGGCGGACGCCGCGTCACCGCACAGACCGCCGAACGGCTGACCGAAACCCTCGACGCCGCGCTGGTCGATCCCGGCGCGGCGCAGCTGCTCCGTACCGGGCAACTGACCAGCGCCCTGCGACACGTCGGGTTCGGCGTGGTCGACGAAAACGGCGACCCAGCCCGGCTCGCGCCCGTCCGGCCCCGAGTCGTACGGAGCTCATCGCCTCCCCGGAAGACCCGGCCGGCCGCGGCCGCCGTCCAGCGGCAACCGTCAGCCGCGAAGAGGCGACCGACGGTTGATACGACACTGGCCAGTCGCCGGAACGCGCAACGCAAACGACTCGACCAGGCCGAACACGACTACGCAGCAGCGGAAGCTGAACGTGAACAGGCCGAACGGGTGCTGGACGCGCACCAGCACCGTCTCGCGGACCTCGAAGCCGATCTCGTGCGGTTGAACGAGCAACTCGAGCAGACCCGGCAGACGCTGCGGGCGGCCCGCAAACAGACTTCCCGTCTGCAATCCGCCTTCAACCAGGCCGCGCGCAACGCCGCCGCGGTGAAGAAGCGCCGCGACATCGAGAACCAGCGGCTCGACGCACTCGAGCGTTAGTGGCGGCCGCATACGGACCGGACGATGGGGCACCGGGGGAGGGGCATCTGTCCGCGCTGAGAGGAGAAGGCCATGGCCGAGACTCGAGCGAGCCAGAGCAACAGTCGCGAGTGGACCAGCGAGCAGGTTCAGCAGCTACGTCAACTTGCCGGCGGCAACACTCCGGTCGGCGTGATGAGCATCAAGCTGGGACGCTCTGAAGCCGCTGTCCGGTCCAAGGCCGATGCCGAGGGCATTTCCCTCGCGCCCGCGAACCGACCGCCGTACGGCGAGATGCGCTGACCACTGCGCGACGTCTGGCCGGTGTCGAGCGACAGTCTCGACGGTCTGCGGCACGTGCGGTCGCATCGCCGCCCTCGCCGCGGTCCCGAACCTGCGCCACCTGGAGTGGTTCCATGATCACGTCCGGATCGAGCAGATGCTGTTCGACGGCACCGTGGACCCGCACGGTGGAACGGTGACCCCGAGCAGCGAACCGGGCAACGGCCTGACCTGGCGCGCGACCGCCGCTGCGCCGTACCGGGTGATGTGAGGTCAGTCTCTTCCCGGGATGCGTTGGGTGACTTCCTGGAGGACCCAGCGGTTGCCGTCGGGGTCGTCGAAGATCGCCTGGCTGACGTACGAACGGCCGGCCGGGTCGCGGCCTGGCTGGGGTGGTTGTCCGGGGGCGGCGTGCCAGATGTCGCCGACGTCGATGCCGCGGGCGATCAGCTCGGCGTGGGCCGCCTCGATGTCGTCGACGATCAGCAGGAGGCGCTGCAGCGGTCCGGCGGTGGCCGGAGCGAACTGGATCGATGCCGGCGAGCCCGGCGGCGTGAACTGCACACCGCGCACCTTTTCGCTGAACTGTGCGTCGATGTCGAGACGCCAGCCGAGGCGCTGGTAGAACGCCTTCGCGCGGTCGAAGTCGGTGACCGGGATCGGCGTCGCCTCGAACCGCATCGGGACTTTCGCGAGGTCCTGTCCCTCGGGTGGCGACGGGATGGTGAGCTCGGCGTTGCTCATGCTGCGCTCCTTCGATTTGTCAGCTGATGACCGTCCTTTCACTGTCGCGCCACGGCCGGCTGGTCACACCAGTGAGTTCCACGGGCGACCACCCTGGTGTCAGCACCGTGTGGCCGAGGTCACACCCGTTGCTGGATTGCTGAGAGCAATTCAGGTGTTCTGAGTTTCATCGCGCAACTCAGCCTTGGAAGGACTCCCGGCATGACCACCCTCGATCTTCCTGTTGCGGCCGGCTCACGGTCGCGTCGCGTGCTCGGCCGGCGCGGCAGTTTCTGGACCGCCGCAGCGGTCGCAGGGATCAGCCTCTGGACGAGCGCCGCTCCCACCACGTCGTACCCGCTCTACGCCAAGACCTGGCACCTCACCCCGACGGCGACGACGGCGATCTTCGCGGTCTACCCGGTCGTGCTGGTCGCGTTCCTGTTGCTCTTCGGGCAGCTCTCGGACTTCATCGGCCGGCGAGCCACGATGCTGTACGGCGTCGGCGCCATGCTCGTCGGCGTGCTGCTCTTCGCGCTCGCCCCGTCCGTGGCCTGGGTGTACGCCGGCCGTGCGTTCATGGGCGCCGGCGTCGGTCTCGCGTTGACCCCGGCGACCGCAGCGGCAGTGGAGTTCAGCGCTCGCGGCAAGGCCGACCGGGCCGCTCCGATCACGACGGCCGCGACCGCGGCCGGGCTGGCGCTGGCGACGATCGTCGGGGGCGGACTCATCGAGTACGCGCCCGCTCCGTTGCACCTGGACTTCTGGGTCCTGCTGGCCGTCGTCGCGGGCGTGTTCGCCGCGGTCTGGGCGATGCCGCGCCACACCAAGGACGAGGCTCAGGGCCGTTGGCGGCCGCGGGGCGTGACCGTCGCGAAGGGCATCCGACTGCTGTACCTGGCCGCGGCTCTCGCCGTCACCGCCGCCTACGCGTTCGGCTCGGTCTTCCTGGCCCTCGGCGCCCAGATCGTTCGTGACCTGGTCGGCACCGGCAACATCTTCGTCATCGGCCTGCTGCTCGCGATCTTCTCGGTCGCCACCGGGACGACAGCGATCATCGGCCGCCGCTTCCCCGCGCGTCGTCTGGTCCCACTGGGTGCCGTGCTCACGATCGTCGACCTCGGCCTGCTCGAGCTGGCCGCGACCGCGCACTCGCTCCCGTTCTTCGTCGCCACGACCGCGGTCGGCGGCACGGCGTACGGGCTCCTGTTCTCCGGTGGTCTGGGCCTCATCGGCACCCACGCGCCGGCGCACCACCGTGGCGCGACGGTCTCGGCCGTCTACCTCGTCGCGTACATCCTGCAGGGCGCGGCAGCCCTCGCTCTTGGCGTGGTCGCGACCGCTGCCGGCCTGAGTACTGCGTTGCTCCTCGGAGTGACCGTTATCGGTACGCTGGCCCTCCTGGTCCTGGCGGCTACCTTCGCACTCACCCGCAAGGAGGTTGCATGACAACCCAGCCGAGCTGCTCGATCGCCCGGACTCTGGAGTACCTGCGCGACCGCTGGACCTTCCTGATCCTCCGTGAGGCCCACCTCGGCACGACGCGGTTCGCGGACTTCCGGGACTACCTGGGGATCGCCCCGAACATTCTCACGAACCACCTGAACGACCTGGTGGATTCGGGCCTGCTGGAGAAGCGCGAGTACCGCGAGCAGGGGGAGCGAACCCGTTCGTCGTACCACCTGACACCCGCGGGCGAAGACCTCAAGCTCGTCCTCGCCGCCCTCCAGCAATGGGGCGACGTCCACGTGCCGCGCAAACAAGGCCCGACCGTCCTCCGGCACGCGAAGGACTCCGGCGAACTGGTCAACGTCACCTTCACCACCGAGAGCGGTACGCCGGTGGCGACCGAGGACGTGAGCTTCGACCCGGCCCCCGGCCTGCAGTCCAACCGCACCGGTTGGCGCTGACCGCAACGGACGTGGCGGTCGTGCTGAGCTAGCAGGCGTCAGGGCCGGCGGGCGGGATGGCGGCCGAGAGGTTGCAGACGGCTTGCAGGAACGCCTCGGAGAACGTGGGGAACGGCTGGATGACGTCCACCAGAACCGAGACCGGGACGCGGGCCCGGATGGCCACGGTCGCCTGTTGGAGCCATTCGCCGGCCTCGGGCCCGACGGCGTACGCGCCGGTCAGCTGATGACCGTCGGAGACGACGGCGAGGAAACCGGGGCGCACGTCGTACGAGTGGGTGTACGTCGCGGTGCGGGCGACGCCGGCCAGGGAGACGGTGGCGGCGTACAGCCCGACGCCGGACCCGACGGCTGCTGCCTGTGGATCGGTGAAGACCACGCGAGGTACGGCGTCGTAGTGGGCCTCGCGGTACCGGCCGAGGATGTTGTCGGCCACGACCCGGCCCTGGTACTTGCCGACATGCGTGAGCTGCCACAGCCCGGTGACGTCGCCGATGGCCCACAGGCCGGGCCCGGCGGCGAGCCGGTTGTCGACCGGGATGCCGCGCGGATCTGGTTCGATGCCGACCGTCTCCAGTCCGAGCCTGGCTGTGCGCGGTTGCCGCCCGGTGGCGACCAGGAGCCGATCACCGTGGACGTCCGTGCCGTCGGGGAACTTGATGACATAGTCGTCGCCGTCGCGGCGCGCACCGGCTGCGAACCGGCCGAGACGCAGCTCGATTCCGTCGGACTCGAGGACAGCGCCGATCGCCTCCCCGACCGCATTCGGCTCGCGCGGCAGGACACGCGCACTCGCCTCGACCAGCACGACCGACGACCCCAGACGGCTGATCGCCTGGGCCATCTCGACTCCGGTCGGTCCGGCTCCGAGGATGAGCAGCCGTGCCGGGATCTCCTTGGCGCTGGTGATGTGGCGGCTGGTCCACAAGCCCTGGAGCCCGGCCAGTCCGGGGATCGGCGGCAAGGCAGCGTCCGAACCGGTCGCGATCACGATGTGCTCCGCGGTGTACGTCGTACCGCCGACCGCGACGGTGTGCGGCCCGGCGAGCCGCCCGGTGCCGCGCAGGACCTGCAGACCCGTACGCTGCGCCCACGCCTCCTGCCCGGCATCGGAGTAGCCGGACACCACGAAGTCACGCCAGTCGAGAGCCGCGCCCGGGTCCAGGTCACCGGTCAGGGCCTCACCTGCGCCCGGCACCTGGCGGGCCGCTGACAACACCTCCCCGGGGCGGAGGAGGGTCTTGCTCGGGATGCAGGCCCAGTACGAGCACTCGCCGCCCATCAGTTCCCGCTCCACGACTGCAACTCGCAGACCACCGGCGGCGATGGCCGCGGCACAGTGCTCACCGGGCGGTCCCGCGCCGATGACGATGGCATCGAAGTCCCAGCAGTTCGTGGCCATGGCGGCCTCCTCGGGAATCCTGCGAGCGGCGGCGGCGCGACGTGTTCAGTCTCGATCGGCGGAGCCGGTTCCGTCGCCCGGGTGTTGCCCTGGTCCGGCCACGGGCACGTCCGACCGGCGTGCGGCCAGGCTCAGCCGTGGGCCGAGGGGGCACCCGCGCGGAGCGCGTCGCGCAGATGCCGCCGCGCGGCGATGCCGAGCTTGGCGAACACCTTCCGCAGGTGCCACTCGACCGTGCGCGGGCTGATGAACAACTCGGCGCCGATCTCGGGATTGGTGAGACCGTCCGCGGCGAGCCGGGCGATGTGCAGTTCCTGCGCGGTGAGCTTCTGCGGCGTCGTCGCCGTCTGCTTGCGGACCGAGTCGCCGGTCGCGGCGAGCTCACGGCGGGCCCGTTCGGCGAACGCGTCCGCTCCCATCGCCGCCAGGGATTCGTAGGCGATCCGCAACTGTTCGCGTGCCTCGGTACGGCGGTTGGAGCGGCGCAGCCATTCGCCGTACAGGAGCCTGGCCCGGGCGAGCTCGAAGCGGACGCTGGTGCGTTCGAGCCGGTCGATGGCCCGCCGGTACAGGTCCTCTGCCGCTGAGCCGTGGCGGAGCTGGGCCGCGCTCCGGGCGGCAACGCCGAGCGCCCAGTTGGTGCCACTCGCCCGGCTGAGCCGGGTGAGCTGCTCCACTGCGTCAGCCGCCGTGCCTGGTTCTCCGGCCCGCGCGGCCGCCTCGATCAACTCGACCGTTCCCCAGTTCGAGACCGCCATTTCCTCCGGGTACGTGGCGGCGACCCGGACGGCTTCCAGGGCTTCGGGGTACCGGCCGAGTCCGTTGAACAGCATCGCGCGGGCCCACTGCACCAGCGACACTGCGATCCCTTCGCCCCGAGCGTTCGCGTCGGTCATCGTCGCGTCGAAGAGCGGTATCGCCTGCTCCTCGTTGCCACGGAACGCGGCCAGGCCGATGGCGCCGTACGGCGTGAGCCGGGTTTCGGACGCCTGCTCGACGGCAGTGATCTCGTCCAGCAGCGTCGAGGCGGTCGTGAGATTGCCGTTGAACAGGTCGACGAAGACCCGTGTGTTGAGCGCCAGCGGCAGTGCGCTGAGTGCTCCGGCGGCGCGAATGATGTCCAGGTGCCGGGCAGCGAGGCGATCCCAGGCATGCTCGTCCCACAGATCCGCCGCCACGGTTGCTGCCAGCCACAGGAACCGCACGCCCTCCTCGAGGGAGAGCTGATCGGAATCGAAGGTCGCGACGGCGACCTTGAGCAGTGGCGCCGCTGCGGAGTAGCCATCGGTGAGGAGTGTGGCGACGGCCTGCAGGAGCATGTCTCCCCGGCGTGGTCGCAGCGACATCGGCGCCTTGCGCGCCGCGATGGCGACGCCCAGCACGCCCGGCTTCGATGCCAGCCGGCCCGCGAAGAACGTGGCGGTCAGGGCGTCGACGTAGCTGTCGAGCGCGAGCCTGATGTCCAGGGGCTCGAGTCGGCGCGCGGCCTCGAGGAGCAGGGGCAAGGCTTCGGTGCCGCGGTTGGACGCGAACCCGATCCGGGCCCGCAGTACGTCGACGCGGGCCTGCTGCAGGTCGTCGAGGGGCCCGTGCTCGGCCACGGTCAGCAGGTTCGACGCGGCGTCGAAGGTGCCCGCGTGCAGCATCGCCTGGGCCGCGTTCAGCTGACGCTCGGACCGATCAGCCTTGTCCGGGGTCAGCATTGCTGCTCGTTCGAGAAACGCCGCCGCGGCCGCGAGACCGCTTTGTGCCTGGGCCCGGCCGGCGGAGTTCTCGAGCTCCGCGGCCACGGCCTCGTCGGGCCTGGCGGCCGCGTGGGCTCGGTGCCAGGCGTGCCGGTCGGGGTCCACGCCGGGATCCGTGGCCTCCGCGAGAGCCTGGTGGGCGGCCTGCCGCTCGGACACGCTCGCGGACCGGTACGTCACCGACCGGACCAACGGATGCCGGAACCCGACCTTGTCGCGCAGTTCGACGAGTCCGGCTCGCGTGGCCGGGGTCGCCGCGTCGTACGCGAGGCCGAGTCGTTCGGCCGCGCGCCACAGCAGGCCGACGTCGCCCAGTGGCTCGGCCGCCGCGACGAGAAGGAGTCGCCGGGTGTGGTCGGGCAGCGTTTCGAGCTGGCGACGGAAGCCCTCTTCCATCCGGCTGGTGAGTGTCGGCGTCGCGCCCATCTCCAGGCCGAAGGTGAGCTCGGTCCGGGAGAACCAGCGTGGCATCTCGAGCAGTGCCAGCGGGTTTCCGCGCGTCTCGGCCAGGATGCGGTCACGGACGCGCTCCTCCAGCGGGCCGTGGACCGCCCAATCGAGGAGTGCCGCGGCGTGCGTGTCGGTCAGGCCGTGAACTGTCAGTTGCGGCAATCCCGCCCATAGTTCGTCGTCGGTCCTTCTGGCCGCGAAGGCCAGCACCACCGACTCGGCCGCCAGCCGGCGGGCCACGAACGCGATGGTCTGCGCTGATGCGGCGTCGAGCCATTGCGCGTCGTCGATCAGGCAGATCACCGGTTGTTCCTCGGCGGCTGCCGACAGCAAGCTCAGGCCTGCCAACCCGACCAGGAACGGGTCCGGCGGTCTGCCCGCCCGCAGGCCCAGGGCAGTACCGAGCGCGTCGCGCTGTGGAGCAGGCAGGTCGTCGATCTTGGGCAGGAACGGTGCGCACAGTTGGTGGAGGCCGGCGAACGCGAGCTCCATCTCGGACTCCACGCCCGCGACCCGGAGCACCCGGCAACCTGTCGCGGCCCGGCCCAGGTAATCGAGCAAGGCCGACTTGCCGATGCCGGCCTCACCGCGCAGGACGAGCACCGAACTGTTGCCGGATCGGGCACCCTGGATCAGAGCGTCCAACGTGTCGCGCTCGGTGCGCCGCCCGCGGAGCCCCGGCCCCGGCTCCGGCTTGCGCGGTTTCGAGAACACGACTCAGACTCGCACCTCACTTCGAGCCAGGCAATGCTCAACGCGCCTGATGGAGCGGGCCAGGCGGGCCGCGGTTTCTCCCAGGAGCTGAGACCTGCCCACACCACGGGTCGGCGGGACCAGGGACCACACCAGGGTCTTCGACAGGCGCCGGCAGCTATCAACGCGACGAGGCTTCTCGGCGTCAGAGGCCCACATCGGTCACGTCGCGAAAGGAAGCCTCATGCGCACTCCCCACATCGAGCCGCCCGTTCCAGCAGCCAGCGAGCCCCGAAACGCTCTCTACGGGCTCTCGCGCCGCCGCCTGATCGGCACCGCCGCCGCAGCAACCGGAATGTCGCTGCTGGGCGGCCTGGCGACAGCATCCGCCTCCACGGCCGGCTCGAAGCCCGCCGACCTCGGGTCGGTCGGCTCATCGCCGCGGTTGCCGTCGGGGTTCACCAAGATCTTCAAGAGCCGTTTCGTCGAGGCCAACGGGATCCGTCAGCACGTCGTGGTCGGCGGTGACGGGCCGCCACTGCTGCTGGTGCACGGCTGGCCGGAGAACTGGTACGCGTGGCGATTCATGATGCCTGCGCTCGCCCGCGACTTCACGGTCGTCGCGCCCGACCAGCGCGGCATCGGGCTGAGCGAGACGGCCCGAGGCGGGTACGACGCGGCCACTCTCGGCGACGACCTGGCCGCGCTCATGACCGCACTGGGTCACTCGCGGTTCGCGGTCGTCGGTCACGACACCGGCTACATCATCGCGTACGCGCTCGCCGCGGATCATCGCGACCGCGTCGCCCGGCTGGCCGTCGCCGAGATCCCCGGCCCTCCGGGCGTCGCCGAGGACCCGAGCCTGTTCCTCCCGGACGCGTTCAACAACAGGGTGTGGCACATCCCGTTCAACCGGGTGAACGACGAGCTGATCGTGGACATGGTGCGCAGCAACGCCGACGGCTTCTACCGGTACGAGTACACGATCCAGAACGGCGGCATCGCGCTGCCGGAGTACGCAATCGAGTACTACATCAGCCTCTACAACCGCGACCGGGACACCCTGCGCGCGACCTTCGGGCTGTACCGCTCCTGGTTCGACACACTCCTGCAGAACATCGAACGCAAGAAGGCACTGCTGACGATTCCGGTGCTCGGCATCGGCGGAGCCAACAGCTGGGGTCCTCGTGCTGCTGGCGGTATGGAGTCCGCAGCCGAAGACGTGCAGACCCTGGTCATTCCCGGCGTCGGACACTGGGTCGCTGAGCAGGCCCCTGCGCAGATGCTGGAGGCGCTGACCACCTTCCTGGGCCCGTACCGTGAGGAAGCCGCCGCCCGCCTGCACAGCACGACCACGTCCGGCCTGCACCGTTGATCGACGTGGATTCGCACGCGTGAGGTGTGACATGCTCAATGACCACGAGCAGATGATGCTCGACCGGATTCGGCGTCAGTTGGCCGACGAGGATCCGAAGTTCGCGGCGGGCTTCGAGGCAAAGGCGCGCAGCCTCCCCGGCGGCCCGTCGGCAACGTCTCGCCGGCGCGCCTACGCCGTTCTGATCGTCGTCGTCATCGTGCTGGGGCTGATGCAGCTCATCGACGGGGAGAAGGGCGGCGCCCTCTTCATGGCCGTGATCGCCGGCGGCGTCTACATGGCCCGCCGTTTCGACTCACGAATCTCGCCACCCGGCTGACCTCCTGCGAGGTTCGAAGGTACCTGCTTGCCGGAGACTCACAGCGCGAGCATTGCGCGTCTAAGATCCGACCTAGGACAACGCTGCTCAACGCCAGAGGAGGGCCGGTGGGCAAGGGTTGGATGAGTGACGCGGCCGTGCGCTCCGGAGCCGGCGTTGCCTAGGCTGGAACCCGGCGCGTCCACGCTGGTCGATCGTCGCAGCGAACGTCAGGCGCTCGACCAGCTTGTCGCCGATGCCCTCGCCGGCGTGAGCCGGGTGCTCGTGCTCCGCGGCGAGCCCGGCGTCGGGAAGAGCGCTCTGCTGAGCTATTTGTCCGACCGTATCGTCCAGCTGCGTGTCGCCCGGGCGACCGGCGTCGAGTCGGAGATGGAGCTGGCCTACAGCGGTCTGCACCAGCTGTGCGCGGGCATGCTCGACCACCTCAAGCAGCTGCCGGCCCCACAGCGCGATGCGCTCGCGACGGTGTTCGGCCGGAGCAGCGGGCCTGCGCCCGACCAGTTCCTTGTTGCCCTCGCGACGCTGACGCTGCTGGCCGAAGTCGCCGAAGGGCAGCCGCTCGTCTGCATCGTCGATGACGCGCAGTGGCTCGACGATGCCTCTGCGCAGATCATTGGTTTCGTCGGGCGTCGTCTCGCGGCCGAGCGGCTTGCGATCGTGTGTGCCGCCCGTACCGGCAACGGCGCCGACGGCCTGGCCCGGCTCCCGGAGTTGTCCATCCGGGGGCTTCGCGACAGCGACGCCCGCGCATTGCTGCGACGCGTGATCCCGGGGCCGCTCGATTCGGCGGTCGTGGAGCAGATCATTGCCGAGAGTCATGGCGTTCCGCTGGCGCTGCTGGAGCTGCCGCGGACGCGGCAGAGCGCGGATCTTGCCGGCGGTTTCGGCGTGCTCGACAGTCGCCCGCTCGCGACCAAGATCGAACAGAGCTTTGCGGAGCGCCTTCTCCCGCTGGCTCCCGAGACACGGTTGCTCGTACTGACCGCGGCCGCAGAGCCGGTCGGAGATCCTTCGCTACTACGCCGCGCGGCCGAGATGCTCGGAATCGACATGGCCGCCGCCGCGGCGGCAGAGGATGTCGGTCTGCTCTACGTGCGCGAGCGCGTCGAGTTCGCCCATCCGCTCGTCCGGTCCGCTGCCTATCACTCGGCGACCGCGGCGGACCGCCGGCGGGTTCATCAAGCGCTTGCGGATGCCACCGACGTGGAAGCCGACCCTGATCGGCGGGCCTGGCATCGTGCCCGAGCCATCCCGGAACCCGATGAGGGCGTCGCCGCAGAGCTCGAACGCTCGGCCGGGCGGGCGCAGGCTCGCGGCGGTGTCGCGGCCGCAGCCGCGTTCCTGCGCCGTTCGGCCGCGTTGTCCGTCGACCGGACGAGCCGCGCGGATCGCGCGCTGGCTGCCGCGCAGGTGAGCCTCCAGGCCGGCGCGTTCGACGCGGCGCTCGAGATGCTGGCGGTCGCCGAGAGCACACCACTCGACGCTCTCCAGTCTGCCCGCGTGGGACTGCTGCGTGGGCATGTCATGTTCGCCCAAGGACTCGCCACTGATGCAGTGCCGCTGCTGATGGCTGCCGCCGAGCGGCTCACGCAGCTCGATCTCGGGCTCGCCCGCGAGACCTACCTGACTGCCTGCGGTGCCGCTCTGTACGGCGGGCCGGCGAGTGCCGACCTGCTGCTGGACACGTGCCGAGCCGCGCGTGCGCTACCGCATCCGGCGGGGAAGCCGCGGGCCGTGGACACGTTGCTGGACGGCATCGCGTTACTGGTCACGGACGGACGGGCGGCGGCAGCACCGACCCTGATGCGCACCACGAGCGACTTCTCCGGCAAGGACGTGCCGGTCGACGACTGCCTTCGCTGGGCGTGGGTAGCGACCACGGGCCCCAACGCCCTCTGGGACGACGACGGACTGCGCGCGATGTGCACCCGGCAGATCCGCGTCGCCCGCGACGCCGGCGCCCTGGCACGGATGCCCGCGCAGCTGGCCGCCCTAGGCGGTTCGTACGCTCGCAGCGGCGACTTCGCCTCCGCTGCCTCGCTCATGGCGGAATCGAACGCGATCACCGAGGCGACCGGAGCCCGCCTCGCGCCCTATGTGGAGATGGTGGTGCTGGCGATGCGGGGCAGCGAGACCGAGGCCGTGCGCCTGATCGAGGCGACGACGGAGCAGGCCGCTGAGCTGAGGCAGGGCATCGCGACGGACGTCGCGCGTTGGGCGGCCGCCATCCTCTACAACGGCCTCGGACGCTACGAACAGGCGCTCGGGCCCGCGATGGCGGCCAGCTCCTCACCGCTGAACATGTCGACTGCGATGTGGTCCTTGCCCGAGCTGGTCGAAGCGGCGGCACGGACCGGAGCGGTGGACGTCGCCCGCGACGCGGTCGAGCAACTCACAGCGACGACGCGGCCGGCGAGCACCGACTTCGGGCTGGGTATCGAGGCACGGTCGCGTGCGCTCGTCAGCGAGGGTGACGCAGCCGAGGCGATGTACCGGGAGGCGATCGATCGCTTGCGACGTACGCGCCTGCGGGCGGATCTCGGTCGCGCACACCTGCTCTTCGGGGAGTGGCTCCGCAGAGCAGGCCGGCAGTTCGACGCTCGCGAGCAGTTGCGCACGGCCCACTCCCTGCTCGGCGGCATGGGGGTGGATGCGTTCGCGGAGCGCGCTCGCGTCGAGCTCCTTGCCGCAGGCGAAACGATTCGCACGGGTGTCGCCGGAAGTCGCGACGATCTCACACCCCAGCAGGCGCAGATCGCGCGCTTCGCACGCGACGGCCTCTCGAACACCGAGATCGGCGCACGGCTCTTTCTCAGCGCGCGCACGGTCGAGTGGCATCTGCGGAAGGTGTATTCGAAGCTGGGCATCACGTCTCGCAAGCAGCTTCGCTCCGCACTGCGTGAGGGCGATCCGACGATCGCGCACCTCTAGCGATCCCTGGTCGCCAGGCGAGGGCGCAGGCCAGTGGGCTGACCAGGGTCTTCGACGGGCGTCACGCTGCCGCCTGCGGAGCACGCTTGTGGCGTCACGGACCACGACCCGCCAGGTCGTTGCGAAAGGAAACCCCATGACGACACCGACCACCAGTCTCTTCCTCCTCGATCACCTCGCGGACGACGCAATGACGAGTGAGCTCGCGCGGGGAGATCTCGACGCGCTTCGTGCTGTCGCGGACTGGATCGAGACGTTCGTCGTCAGGCCTCACAAGGATCTCGGCCGCCCTGGGCCTGTCTGTCCCTTCGTGCCAGGGGCGCTTGAACGCAACACGCTCTGGCTTGCTCCCGAGCAGCTGGCCGGTCAGGGAGTGCCGCAGGTTGTCGAGCTTCTGAACCGCTACCAGACCTTGTTCCTGGACACACCGCCGACCGACGGTGACGACGTGGACGGCAAGGTGATCGTTGTTGTCTTCACAGACTTGCCTGCCGATCGTGCACAAGGCCTTTTCGCTGATGCCTTGCAGCGGCTTGCGATTCCGTCGTACGGCGACCACGGAATCGTGTTCGGTGCGTTCTACGAAGGCAACGAGGGGACCGCGATCTACAACGGCAGCTTCCACCCGTTCACGTCGCCCGTGCCGTTCGTGTTCGTGAGGCGCGGCGTCATCAGTGACTGGAAGTTCTTCCTCGACAACGAGGAGTTGCTCAGGCTCTGGGGCCGTCGCTTCGGAGAATCGGCAGTCAGCACTCTCGCCGGGGAGCTACGCCGCCTGCCTTGGCGCGCGTGGCACGACTGACCCGACGCTGGCACCGTGGGCAGCCGTCGTGCTCGCGACCATCGTTGCCATGCCCTCGACCGTGCACGCTGAGCAACAACCAAGTCCAGTCCGGCGCGGCGACCAGGCAGCGTGTGCCCAACTGAAGCATCGACCGACGAGGCGCTTGGCCGCGGTCAAGCGTCCCGTAACGGTCAGCGCGCTGAACGAGCCGGCAACCTCCGCTGCTTGGCAAACCGTGCCGAGCGGGGACGTCGTCGGGACACAGGACACCGCCATCCCACCCGCCGGCCGGAGTCACCGTACTGCGGTCAGTTCGTGCCGGTTGTTCCAGGCTTCCAGCGCGATCGCCGCGATCAGCTGCTGCGCTGCCGACTCGGGGAGGTCGGACGTCGTACAGACGACCAGGACGAAGGGCTCCGCGTCCGCGGGGCGGACGATGCCGCCGTCGTGCAGGTTTCGGCCGGCCCAGCCGTTCTTGTGCTCGACACGGGTTCCGGCCGGCAGCAGCGCCGGGATCTCACCGTTCCACTGGTTCGCGGCCAGCAGGTCGCGCAGGTAGCCGTCGTTCTGCTTGCCGACAGCAATGAGCGCGCCGGCGAGTCCAGCTGCGCTGATCAGGTTGGTGATCCCCGCTTCCCGCGCGGTCGCGTCCTCGATACCGCGTTCGATCTTCGAGGCCGGATCGGCCGAGCTGGGAAGCGTGGACTCGATCAGAGCCGAGTGGGCCGCGTCGATGCCGACCAACTCGAGCACCAGGTTCGTCGCCAAGTTGCTCGAGCGGGTGATCATCTCGGTCGTCAGCCAGGCGAGTGACGCCTCGCGCCCCAGTCTTTCCCAGGTCGAGGGCGCGTCGTCATCGTCGCGGTCCATGCCGAAGCGGCCGCCGGCCACGGACGCGAAATCGTTGTGTACGGCGACTGGCTGGTCCAAGGCCAGCTCGCCGGCATCGACCTTTCGCAGCATCGCCATGGCGACCGGCAGTTTCATCGTGCTCGCGGCATAGTGAGGCGCCTCCGCCTCGTGCTCGAAGAGCACGGTGCCGTCCAATCGCCCGAGCCACACCCCGACCTGCCCGCTCCCGTCGATCCGGCCGAGCGTCTCCGCGATTCCCATGGGCCCACCCAATCACAAACCGTGAAGGTCGACCATGCAAGCAGACCCGGGCCCTTTCGCCGTACTGCCTCCGAGGCCGCCGATGAACCTGTGCGCTCTCGATGCACGCCGCAGACGTGCATCGAGAGCGATCAAGCTGCCTGAACGATTTCGGCGCCGGCGAGGCCGGAGAACTCAGATGTCGATCGGGCGGAGGACCAGCCAGATGCCGTGCGCGATCTGGCGGTTGCCCTTGTTGATGTCGAAGGCCCGCGGGTTGATCAGCGGGTTCGCGTCGTTGCGGTCCGCGTCGATCAGCCGGATCAGGCGGCAACGCCGGCTGAGCACGTCCACCTTGATGGTTCCGCCTGGCAGGGCTGTGGCCAGCCTGGCGCCGTCGGAGCGAAGCGCGGTCTTGCTGTTGATCGTCGCACCTGGGATCACGTGGTACAGCAGGACAGCTTCGATGGTGTTGACGCCGAGGAGACCGGCCAGGCGGCTGAAGAGCTGGCTCTCGGACCGGTAGGTCTTCCCGGTCAGGTCCTTTGCCAGACGCTGAAAAGCGCGATCGCTGGGCAGGAACGCGGTGAGCGGGACGGTCCCGTCGGCCAGCACCTTCACCGGGCTGTTCGGTTTGGCGGCCAGGACGGCGCCGACAGCCTGCGTCAGCACGTCGTAGTCGTACCAGTTGCGGTCGAAGGTGTCGCCGTCGGACGCCAGAACGCTGGCGAGGCTCTTGGTGCCCAGCGGGGCAGTGGCGCCGGCGGGCGAGGCGGTGGCGATGACACTGGTCGCAAGCATTCCGATCGTGACCGCTGCCGCGGCCAGGTGCCGGGTCAGCCGTCGTGAGGACTTGGGCATCGGACAACCTTTCGGAAGGGGAGCAGCTGCCCTTGGTGCAGCCGCTGTTGTGAGGTACTTCGCGTTCGTCACCCGCTGCGGATGCGACCCGGTACCGAAATCTTGTACCGCTGTCGTGCCTCAGGCTCCGTGGCGCTAAAGTTATGCACAATTTATGCACAACAGGCCGGACCGGTCGAGGGGGTTCGGGATGGACGGTAGTGACGAGCGGGCCGGCGACTCGCAGGACGACCCACCGGACCGACAGGTCGGATGGACCCGCGAAACAGCGGCGCGGTGGGCGCCGGAGTGGCTGGAGGTTCATGCCGCGCGCAGTCGGGCGTTGCTGCTCGATTTCGTCTCACAACGAGCGGAGGACCATCTCACGGCGCCGGGAGCGACCGTGCTGGACGCGGCTGTCGTGGGCGCGATCTCGAAGTCGGACATGGCGACCTCGACTCTCGCGTACCTCGGTTGGCTGTCCACTCGTCCGGAGTCCCAGGCGGCGGCAGCGGCCACTGCCGCACTGGAACTGCTGACGCTGGCTTCGGCCATCCAGCGCGAACTGTCCGATCGGCGGACCGGCGATCCCGGCGTTCAGGTCGAGATGACTCGCTGGGCTCGTTCCAGGGTCGAACGTCCGGGGACCTTCGGTAGATCGGCGACGGTCGTCCTCGGCGATCTCTGCCTGGTCTGGGCCAATCAGATGTTCGAGGAGGCAGGACTGCCGGCAGCGCTGATCGACCCCGCCCGTCCGATCTTCGAGCAACTGAGGGCGGACCTGGTGCTCGGTCAGCTCCGCGACCTCTACTTCTCCGACCTGCAGCCGAGCGTCACCCTCGCCGCCGACCAGATCGACCTCGGGGTGCCGGCGGTCGCCGGGCCGCTGCAATTCGGCGCGTCACTGGCCGGCTGCACACCGAGCACCCGCGACGTGCTGCGGCAATGCGGCGTCGCGCTGGGCCAAGCAATGCGGCTCCGGAGCGACCTCGTGCGGCTCCCGGAAGACCTGCGCCGCGGCCGGATGTCCACCACGATCGCCACGGCGTTCGAGTACGCCGATGCCGAGCTCGTACGCCGGATCAGTTGCCTGCCAGTCACCCCACTCGTACGCGCCGGCGAACGCGAACTGTGGATCCGCCAGTGGAACCACATCCTGGAAACGACCGAAACCGTAGCCAGGATCGAGACGCTGATCGCCGACCGCCTCCAAGAGGTCCGATTCTGCCTAGGCGTGCTGCCAGACCTCCCAGCCCTACCCCGCGCGGCCCTTCACATCCTGGCCGACCGAGTCGCTTGAAACCCCACCGCCCACCGCCCTGGCCGCCTCCGGAAACTCGTGACCCTCAGTCATCTCTTGGAGCGTACGGTCCGCGACCATCCACGCTCACCGGCAGCGCCTCGGCGTGTAGTCACCCCGACGGGGTGATGTTCGGTCGGAGCCGAGGTGCTGATGATGGCACGTCAGCAGGAGGGGCGCGGCAAAGGAGTCGTCGTGGGTGAGACGGAGCGGTCGTACGAGAAGAGCGCCGAGCTGTTCGGCAGCAGGTTTCTGGCGCAGGAGGTGCCGACCCACGAGTTTCCCCCTGCGGGGATGACGGCAACCGACGCGATGCGGCTGGTGGCCGAGGACCTGGCGCTCGAGGGGCTGCCGGCGCGGAACCTCGCCACGTTCGTGACGACCTGGATGGAGCCGGAGGCGCAGAAGCTGATCGCACTCAACCTGCACCGGAACTTCATCGATCACGCTGAGTACCCGCGGACGGCCGAGCTCGAGCAGCGCTGCATCCGGATGCTGGCCGATCTCTTCCACGCCCCCGGCGAGACGACGGGCGCGCGGACGCAGGGCTCGTCCGAGGCGATCATGCTCGGCGCGCTGTCGCTGAAGTGGAACTGGCGCCAGCGCCGCCGCGACGCGGGACTGCCGACCGACAACCCGAATCTCGTGTTCGGTGGCGACGTCCACGTGGTCTGGGAGAAGTTCTGCCGGTACTTCGACGTCGAACCGCGGATCGTCCCGCTCCAGCGCGGCAAGTACACGATCGGCCCCGAGGACGTCGAGCCGCACATCGACGAGAACACGATCGGCGTCGCGGCCGTCCTCGGTACGACGTTCACCGGCCACAAGGACGACATCGGCGGCATCAACGACCTGCTCGTCCGGATCAAGAAGGAGCGGCACCTCGACGTTCCACTGCACGTGGACGGCGCCAGCGGTGCGTTCGTCTGGCCGTTCCTGTATCCGCACTCCGAGTGGGACTTCCGGCTCGAGCAGGTGCGGTCGATCAACACGTCCGGCCACAAGTTCGGCCTGGTGTACCCGGGCATCGGCTGGCTGATCTTCCGGACCAAGGACGACCTCAACCCCGACCTGGTGTTCAAGGAGAACTACCTCGGCAAGACCGACTCGACGTTCACGCTGAATTTCTCGACCGGGTCGGCGATGGTGGTCGCGCAGTACTACAACCTCGTCCGCTACGGCCGCCCCGGCTACACCTACATCATGGAGAACATGCAGCGGAACGCCGAGGTGCTCGCCGACAAACTCGAGAAGATGGGCGATTTCCGCGTGATCGGACGCGAGTACGAGCGGCTTCCGCTGGTCGCGTTCAAGCTGACCGAGGGGCACGCGTACGACGAGTTCGACGTCGCCTGGCAGTTGTCCGCCGAGCGCGGCTGGATGGTCCCGGCGTACACGATGCCGCCGGACGCGCAGGACGTGACGATCATGCGGGCTCTGGTCAAGCAGACGCTGAGCCGCGAGCAGGTCGACACCCTCGCGCGGGACATCGAGGAGGCGTGCCGGACGCTCGAGAAGAAGGGCGGGGCGCACGAGTCGGAGCGCCAGAAGATGGTGGTCGGCTCCGGCCACTGACCAGGCAGATCGTGACGAGTCGCGACCGTGACCAGGCTGCCGGTCGACGTGCCGCCGGACGCGACCGATCTCGTGGTCGAAGGCCCGCGCCCGTTCGTCACCCGCGTGCAGTACCGGCGTGCCGACGGCCGCGTGGTGCAGTGGGAGGCACGAGCAGGCCGGAAGGCAGCCGGTGCGCGCGGATTCGGTACGACGTGGTGGGCGGGACTGTTGTTCGCCATCGGGTCGGCGTGTTTCGTCGTGGGGCCGATCCCGGAGTACGCGCAGGCCGTGGGTGGACACGGCGACGCGCTCACGTACTTCATCGGCTCGCTGTTCTTCACGTCCGGCGCCTACCTGTCCTACCTGCAGGTGGTGCGGCAGGCCGGCCATCGCTGGTTCGCGTGGGCGCCGCGCAGCCCGGGATTCTGGGCCTGTGCGATCCAGTTGGTCGGCACGCTCTACTTCAACGTGACCACGTTCGCCGGGCTGTTCGACGTACCGTCCGATCTGGAGAACCGGATCGTCTGGCGGCCGGACGCGATCGGCTCGGTGTGCTTCCTGGTGTCGTCGGCGATCGCGTTCGCGGAGGCTGGGCACCGCTGGTGGTCGTGGCGGCCCGGCCAACGCGACTGGCACATCACCGCCCTCAACCTGTGGGGCTCGGTGTTCTTCGGCCTGTCCGCGATCGGCGCCCATGTCACCTCCGCCGGCGAGTTCTCCAACGTCCAACTCGCCAACGGCGGCACCTTCCTCGGCGCCGTCTGCTTCCTCATCGCCTCCCTGCTGATGATGCCCGAGGGCCGCACCGCGGCCGCGTCGTCCGGTTCAGGTGATGCTGTTCATGATCGCGAGCCCAAAGACTCAGGCGCATGACGCCTTCCCGCGCTGCCGCTCGCCGCGGCCCACTTCCTGGACGTAGCGGTGGTGACGTGCATAGTCTCGAAAGTGGCCAGTCGGCCTCTCATGTGATGTCCGCGCTGGCCGTCAGGGAGCCCAGCGATCTGCACGCCGGCACGTGTCCGGCGCGAGACTCATGCACTGGAGGTCGCGATGACGACACACGCTGCACCCTCGACGTCGAGCCCAGAGCCGGGCGGAGGCTTCGTAGACCCCGACGTGCGGGTGAGGCTCTACGAGACCATGGTTCTCTGCCGCACCTACGAGGAGGCGATCCTCCGGGAGTACCACGCAGACAAAGGGCCCGGCTTCGACATCGGCAAGGGGCTCGTCCCCGGGGAAATGCACCTGTCCGCGGGGCAGGAGCCAGTAGCCGCCGGCGTGTGCGCACACCTGACCGAGGAGGACGCGGTCACCGCGACGCACCGCCCGCACCACCTGGCGATCGCGCATGGTATGGACCTGCGGAGGATGACCGCGGAGATCTTCGGCCGGGAGACCGGTCTGGGCCGCGGACGCGGTGGCCATATGCATTTGTTCGATCCCGCTACGCATTTCTCGTGCTCTGGGATCATCGCCGAAGGCTATCCGCCCGCGCTGGGGCAGGCGTTCGCGTTCCAGCGCCGCGGCGGTGGCCAGGTCGCTGTCGCGGTGACCGGTGAGGGCGCCGCCAACCAGGGCGGGTTCCACGAGTCGCTGAACCTGGCGGCCCGCTGGGCGCTGCCCGTGGTGTTCGTGGTCGAGGACAACGACTGGGCCATCTCGGTGCCGCGGTCGGCGTCCACGGCGGTCGGCTCGAACGCCGACCGTGCAGCGGCGTACGGCATCCCGGGCGATCGGGTGGAGGACAACGACGTCGAGGGCGTCTACGACGCCGCCCGGCGTGCGGTCGCCCGAGCCAGGGCGGGGGAAGGGCCTTCGCTGATCGAGGTACACACCCTGCGGCTGTGGGGCCACTTCGAGGGCGACGCCCAGGGATACCGTCCAGAGCTCGCCGACGTGTCGGCGCACGACCCGATCCCGCGCTACGAGCAGACACTCCGTGCGGGCGGCCACCTCGCCGACGCGGCCGTGGCCCGGATCAAGGACGCGGCGAAGGAGCGGGTCGAGGACGCGATCACCTACGCCAAGAACAGCCCCGTGCCCGACCCTGCGTCGGCCACTTCCTACGTGTTCGCCTAGGAGACGACGATGACGATCATCGACACCCCGGCTGCACCGGCGCCCCGGGCAAGCCACCGGCTGACCACGTCCAAGGCGATGGTCGAGGCCATCGCTCAGGAGATGGAGCGCGACCCCTCGGTGTTCTACCTGGGCGAGGACGTCGGCGCGTACGGCGGGATCTTCAGTTCGACCACCGGGCTGCTCGAGCGGTTCGGGCCCCAGCGGGTCATCGACACCCCGATATCGGAGACCGCGTTCATCGGCCTCGGCATCGGTGCGGCGGTCGAGGGTATGCGTCCGATCGTGGAGCTGATGTTCGCCGACTTCATGGGCGTGTGCCTGGACCAGATCTACAACCACATGGCCAAGATCCACTACGAATCCGGCGGCAACGTGAAGGTCCCGATGGTGCTGACCACTGCCGTGGGCGGAGGCTATTCCGACGGCGCGCAGCACTCACAGTGCCTCTGGGGCACGTTCGCACACCTGCCGGGCATGAAGGTCGTGGTCCCCAGCACCCCCGCCGACGCGAAGGGTCTGATGACGTCGGCCATCCGTGACGACAACCCCGTGATCTACCTGTTCCACAAGGGCGTCATGGGTCTGCCCTGGATGGCGAAGGACGCCCGCTCCACCGACGAGGTACCCGAGGGCGACTACACCGTGCCCATCGGCAAGGCGAGGGTCGCCCGCGAGGGCAGCGACGTCACGGTGGTGACCCTGTCTCTGTCGGTGCACCACGCCCTCGACGTCGCTGAGAGCGTTGCCGGTGAAGGCATCGACGTGGAGGTGATCGACCTCCGCAGCTTGGTGCCGCTGGACCGCGAGGCGATCCTGACGTCGGTGGGCAAGACCGGCCGGCTCGTCGTCGTCGATGAGGACTACTCCTCGTTCGGTCTGTCCGGTGAGGTGGTCGCGACAGTCGCCGACCACGACCCCAGGATGCTGCGGGTCCCGGTGCAGCGGGTCGCGGTGCCCGACGTACCCATCCCGTACGCCCACGCACTCGAGTACGCCGTCCTGCCACGCCAGGACAGGATCGAGAAGGCCGTACGCACTGCGGTGGCCGGATGACCGACGTCGTTTTCCCCGCACTGTCGAAGGAAACACCGGACGCGGAGGGAGTCCTGGCTACCTGGTTCGTGAGTGACGGCGCCACCGTCACCGCTGACCAACTGGTTGCGGAGGTCCAGGTCGAGAAGGTTTCGGCAGAGGTGGCGGCACCCGTCGGCGGTGTGGTGCACCTGTTGGTCGCGGAGGAGGCGACCGTGAAGCAGGGGAGCCCGATCGCCCGCATTGAGTGAATCGCGGGCGAGAAGGCCGCGGCGGCGAACCGGCGGTCAGCCGGGTTGGACGGTGTAGACCACGGTCTGCACGCGGATCATGCCGTCCTGGAAGATGAAGGTGTCGATGCCGTCCTCGACCTTTCGGCCACCTCCGGTCGCCTTCCACTCCAGGTACAGCACATCGTCGGCGAACACCGTTTCCAGGTCCCAGGACGCCTGCGGGACGTCACCGAGCAGCTGCGTGAAGACCTGCCGGGCTCCGTCCTTGCCGCGGTAGACCTGTTTCTGCACGACGAGGATCGCGTCGTCGGCGTAGTCGCTGATGATGTCCTCCAGGTTCTCCGCGCCCAGCGAACTGCCGTGGTGGGCGAAGATTTCTTCGGGAGTTCTCGCCATGATCGTCTCCTCGCTCGAACAGTGGGCAACTCGCTGCCGATCCGCCTGTTTCCTTGAGTTTCTGCCGGTCCGCGGAGCTTGTCCACGCCCCAGCATCACAGCCGGTCCCAGGATCCCGGCTGCGCATCGTGGAACGATGGACGCGGACGCAGTACCGCACTCGAGTCGTACGGGGCCTCGGCTGGAGGACCGGAGGGGAGGGCCGCCATGGCGCGCATGGGTGGAGAGGTCACGATCGACGCGCCGGTCGAGGAGGTCTTCGACCTGGTGGCCGACGAGAGCAACGAGCCGCGCTACAACCCGCGGATCGTTCGTGCTGACAAGGTGAGTGACGGACCGATCGGCACAGGTACACGCTTCGTCGCCGAGCCCAAGGGGATGGGCAACCGCGGCCGGATGACGGTCGAGATCCTGGAGTACGACAGGCCGCGTCGGCTCCACAACATCGTGCGCTCGTCGTACATGCAGGTCGACGGCACGCTGACCTTCGAGCAGGTCGGGGGCCGGACGCGCCTGCGGTGGGACTGGGACATGCGTTTGATCGGGCCGATGCGGGTGCTGTCGCCGGTCCTGAGCCTGGTCGGCCCGAACTGGGAGCGCCGGAACTGGGAGGGGTTGAAGCAGTACATGGAGTCCGGCCGCCGCTGAGCTGCGTTGCCGGCACCGCCCTGGATCCGGTTCACCTCCAGCCGTTCGGATGACGGCCATGTGCCCCGCTCCGGAGGTGCCTTTGTGCCCTGACCGTGAGGGGCATGGCGGGGACGCTGGAGGTGGAGGTGGATCGTGCTTGCTTTCGATTCGGCGGTGAAACGGTTCGGCTCCGTCGCTGCGCTGGACGGATGCACGTTCGAGGCCCGACCGGGCCGGATCACCGGATTTCTCGGGCCCAACGGGGCAGGCAAGACCACAGCGATGCGCGCAGTGTTCGAGCTCGTCCGGCTGGACGCCGGCAGCGTGTCGTGGCGGGGTGCGCCGATCACCGGTGCGGAACGGGCACGGTTCGGTTACATGCCCGAGGAGCGTGGGCTGTACCCGCGGATGCGGATCCGGGACCAGTTGCTGTACCTCGGCGAATTGTGCGGCCGGACGACCAGGGACGCCGGGAGGATCGCGGAGCACTGGCTCGGGCGGCTCGGGCTCGCGGACCGGGCCGCGGACCGCCTGGACACGCTGTCGCACGGCAACCAGCAGCGGGTTCAGCTGATCGCCGCGCTGGTCAACGAGCCCGAACTGCTCGTGCTCGACGAGCCGTTCGCCGGGCTGGATCCCATCGCCATGGGCGCCATGGCGGATCTCCTGGCCGAACTTGCCGCAGCGGGCGCGACGGTGCTGTTCTCCAGCCACCAGCTCGACCTCGTCGAGGAACTGTGTGAGGACGTGGTCATCATCGACAAGGGGCGCGTCGTGCTCGCCGGCGATCTGACCGACCTGCGGGCGGCAGTCCCACAACGCTTTGTGGACATCCGCTACCGCGGGCTCCCTCCGGACTGGTCGAGGCTGTCGGCGGTCCAGGTCGTCGAGACCAAGGACGGCTATGCGCGTCTGCGAGTCGACCGCGACACCGACTTGTCGGCGGTCGTCGGCGCCGCAGGCTCCAGTGGTGTCGTCTCCTTCGCCTATCAGCCCCCGACGTTGTCGGAGCTGTTCCGGCGGGCGGTGGCGGCATGACCGGCCTGCGGCAGGCATGGCTGGTCGCTCGCCGGGAGCTCCGCGAGCGCAGCAGGTCACGGAGCTTCCGGGCAGGCCTGATAGTGATGCTGTTCGTCGTCATCGCCTTGATCGTGGTGCCGGCGAAGTTGGACATCGGTGGCGGACCCAAGGACGTCGGCGTGACGAGTGCCGTCCCCAGCGCGTTGTCATCGGCCATCCTCGCCCAGGGCGGCGCCGGCGGCGCGACCGTTCGCCTGCACAGGTACGGCGATGTGTCCACCGCGGAGGAAGCCGTCCGCGCGCACGATCTCGACGTGCTCGTGGTCGACGCACGCCGGGTGGAGTGGCCCGGCAGGGTGGACGAGGAACTGCAGGCTGTCGTCACCGGAGCCATTCGGCTGGTCGCTGTTCAGGAACGGGCCGCGGCCGCCGGCATCGGGCCCGATGACCTGCGTGCCCTGATGGCGCCCGTTCCGGTCGAGAACGTCGAGCTCGGCTCGGCCGCCGGACGCAGCCCGGACGACGAATTGGCCGCCATCGTGATCACGACCCTGTTGCTGATGGCAATCGTCATCTACGGGAACCTCGTCCTCACCGGCGTGGTGGAGGAGAAGTCCAGCCGAGTTGTCGAGGTGCTGCTCGCGCGCATGCCCGCCCGGGTGCTGTTGGCCGGGAAGATCGCCGGCATCGGACTACTGGGGTTCGCCCAGTTCGTCGTGACCGCGGTGGCGGCGCTGCTCGCCGCTCTGGTGATCGACTCCGTCGACCTACCGGCGGTCCGTGCCGGCGTACTCGCCTGGGCGGTCGTCTGGTTCGTGCTCGGCTATGCCCTCTACGCCATGGCGTACGGCGCGCTCGGCTCACTCGCATCTCGGACGGAGGACGCGCAGAGCGTCGCCGGGCCTGTCGGCTACGTGCTGATCGCGTGCTATTGGGGTGCATTCCTCACGGTCAGCGCGAAACCCGACGGGGTGTGGGCACGGACGCTCTCGCAGTTCCCGGCGACCGCGCCGTTCGCCATGCCCGGCCGGATCGCGCTCGGCTCGGTCGCCTGGTGGGAGCCGCTGCTCGCCGTGACCCTCACGCTCGCTGCCATCGCCGGACTCGTCGCGATCGCCGGGCGCGTGTACACCAACGCGATACTCCACAGCGGCGCGACGCTTCACTTGCGCGACGCCTGGCACAGCGAGGTCCGCCCGTCGCGCGGCATCGGGCAGGACGACCGCCGTGACTCCGGCGGAGCGCCCGCCTCCGACCGCGATCGCCGTACCACCGCACGATCCGCCACCGGTCGATTCGGACGCAAGTGACCGCCAGAGCCCTGGATGGTCCAGATGCTGTTCACTGGTGTCGTGGGTGCGCAGGATCAGCGCCGTGGGACGGCGCCTTTGGCCGACGGCGCGCGGGTGGCCTATGCCCTGACAGGCAGCGGACCGTACCTGCTGGTGGTGCCGGGATGGCTCAGTCATCTCGAGCTCGGATGGGCCATCCCAGCCGAGCGCATGTTCCACGAGTCGCTGTCGTCCGGCCGCACCTTGGTGCGCTACGACCGCCCTGGTTGTGGCCTCTCGGCGGCGTACGTCGGTCCTCGCACGATGGCGCTGGAGCTTGCCACGATTGATGCGGTCACCGAAGCGCTCGGCATCACCCGCTGTGACGTCCTGGGGTGGTCGCTCGGCGCGGCGGTGGCTGCGCAGTGGGCCGCCGATCAGCCGGAGCGGGTGTCACGTCTGGTGCTGTACGGCGGATGGGCGACCGGTGATGCCATCGGCGACGAGGACAGCAGGCGGCACGTGCTCGGACTGCTCGCATCGCACTGGGGTCTGGGATCGGACCTGCTCACCGATCTGTTCGCGCCCGAGGCTGATGCCGGCACGCGGCTCGCGCTCGCCCGCTACCAGCGTGCCGCCTCCTCGCCCGAGACAGCGGTCGCGTTGTTGGGTCTCGCCTACGCCCTGGACGTGCGTCCGAGCCTCGCGCGGGTGCGGGCGCCGACACTGGTGCTGCACCGACGCGGAGACCGCGCCGCTCCCCTCGAACAGAGCAGGGCTCTCGCCGACGCGATCCCAGGCGCCCGGTTCGTGGCGCTCGCGGGTCGCTCGCACCTTCCTGCCATCGGAGATGTGGAGTCGATAGTCGGACAGGTACGACAGTTCCTCGGACTGCCCCGGCTGCGAAGGACGGTTCCTACGGGCCTGACCGCCCGCCAGACAGAAGTCGCGGCGCTCGTGGCGGACGGCCTCACGAACCGGCAGTTGGCCGACCGTTTGGGCATCACCGAACGATCCGCCGAGTCGCATCTCGAGCGCATCCGGCTGCGGCTCGGATTCAGGTCCCGCTCCCAGATCGCAGCCTGGTACGTCGCGCGAGACGCGCACAAGTGAGGTAGTTCCACGGCTGCGCAGGGGACTACCCGGCCCGGAGCATGGAGACATGTCCCGACGCCGTGTCCAACTCCTCGTCTCGGCCGCTGCCTGGTTGGGGTTCGTCGTCATCACTGTGTGGACGATGGCCTTCCTCGCCGGAGTCGTCGTCCCCAGGACCGTCGACGGCCCGCACCGCACGACCACCGTTCATGCGATCGCTGTCGACCTCGCGCTGGTGTTGTTCTTCGCCGTCCAGCACTCGGTGATGGCGCGTCGGCAGGTGAAGTCCTGGCTGAGACGGTGGATCCCGGCGGCGCTCGAACGCACCACCTACGTGCTGGCGACAGACATCTGTCTCGCTCTCCTGCTGGTGCTCTGGCAACCGTGGGGCGGGCGGATCTGGCAGGTCGAGGGTTGGCTATCGGTCATCGCCTGGTCGCTCTTCGCCGTGGGCTGGGCGCTGGCGGTCTGCTCGACGTTCGCGGTCGACCACCTCGAACTCGTCGGGCTGCGGCAAGCCGGATGGGCGGCCGCTCGAGATCCGGGTCAGACGGCCGACCTGTACGTCGGCGGTCTCTACGCCGTCGTCCGGCATCCGTTGATGACGGGCTTGGTCCTGGCGTTCTGGGCGACACCACGGATGGGCGCATCCCATCTTGTCTTCGCCCTCGCCGCGACCGGATACATCGCCGTCGGGATCAGGTTCGAGGAGCGCGACCTCCGCACCACGTTCGGAGCGGCGTACGACGACTACGCTGCCCGCGTGCCGGCCGTCGTGCCCAGACTGCCAGACAGGGCCTAGGGCGTGACGAGACCGGTTTGGAAGGCGATCACCACGAGCTGTGCCCGGTCCCGGGCTCCGAGTTTGCCCATGGCGTGGCTCACGTGGGTGCGGGCGGTGGCGGGGCTGAGGAACAGCTTCGCGCCGATCTCGTCGTTGTTCAGCCCTTGTCCGACGAGTGCGAGGATCTCCCGTTCCCGGCCGGTCAGCACTGCCAGGCGGGCCTCGGCTGTCCCGTTGGCAGCCCGGCGTGTGGCGAACTGTGCGATGAGACGCCGCGTGACCCGGGGTGCGAGCAGCGCTGCGCCGGCGGCCACGACGCGGATGCCGTGGAGCAGTTCGGCCGGTCCGGCGTCCTTGAGCAGGAAGCCGCTGGCACCGGCTTGGAGGCCCTCGAAGACGTAGGAGTCGGTGTCGTAGGTGGTCAGGATGAGGACCCGCACGTCCTGCAGCCCTGGGGTGGACGCGATCGCCCGGGTCGCCTCGATGCCGTCCATCGTCGGCATCCGGATGTCCATGAGTACGACGTCCGGGCGTTGGACGCGGGTCTGCTCGACCGCGTCGGCTCCGTTGACGGCTTCGCCCACCACGGTGATGTCGTCCTCGGCGTCCAGCAGCAGCCTGAATCCGGACCGGACGAGACCCTCGTCGTCGACGAGCAGGACGCGGATCGGCTCGACGGCCGGCGAGGCGTTCATGCGTGCACGGGCGCGGTCGGCGAGAGCGGGAGTCTCGCGGCTACCTCGAAGCCTGCCGCAGTGGTCGGCCGGGCGTCGAACGAACCACCGAGCAGCTGGCACCGCTCCCGCATCCCGAGATGGCCACGGCCACGTCCGTCGGTGCCACCTGGTGGCGTGGGTGCGCTGCCGTCCGCGCGTCCGTCGTCGGTGACACGCACGTCGATCGCGTCACCGTCCGATCTCACGGAGATGACGACCCGAGTCGGGCCAACGTGGCGGATGACGTTGGTGAGTGACTCCTGCACGATCCGGTAGACCGCACTGTCGACCGCGCTCGGCACGGGCCGCGTGGGCTGCGTGGGCATGGCTGCCTCGATCTTGACGTCGAGCCCCGCGTCCCGGGCCTGTGAGATGAGATCGTCGAGCTGACCGATGCCCGGGTGCGGCGCTCGGCCGTCCTGGTCGTCGCGGAGTACGCCGAGGATGGTCCGCATCTCCTGCAGTGCCTGGGAACTCGTCCGCTCTATCGCCTCCAGCGTCTCGCGCGCCCGCTCCGGGCGCTTGTCCAGGACGTACGCGGTGACGCCGGCCTGCACGTTGATGACAGCGATCGCGTGCGCGACGGTGTCGTGCACCTCGCGAGCGATCCGCAGCCGTTCCGCGTCGACCCGGGCACGCGCCTCCTCCTCGCGGGTCCGTTCGGCCAGTTCGGCCCGCGCGACCGCCTCGGCCGCGATGACGCGTCGTGACCGCACCGATTCGCCCAGGGCGGCGCTCATGACCGCGGCGCCGATCCGGAAGTACACCCACCCGATCGCGGCCCGCGGCTCGATGTCCGCCGCCGCCACCAGCCAGACGGCACTCAGTACGGCGATCCAGGCACCCGCGATCAGCAGCGATCGCCGGCCGTCGCCGAGGGCCGTGAGCGTGTACAGAGCCACGAACAGCCCAAGCCAAGCCGGGCCGTCGGGAAAGTCGAGCGCGTAGTAGATCACGCTGCACAGGCCGGCGGCGACGAAGACCAGCACCGGCCAGCGCTGCCGGACGGCGACGACCGCGCCGCTGGCGACCAGTAGCACGTAGCCCAGGTGACCGAGATCGGTGAGCGGACGCAGCACCGCCGTGGGGTCGGCCGCGTTCCGCACGATGGTGCCTTGGATCTGCATCACGGTGACGAACAGCGCCAGCAGGATGTCGCCTGCCCACGACGGCAGGCGGAACGACCGGGCGCTGACTGACATGCCGAGATCATAGGCCGCGGTGCGAGCTCGGCGCCTACGATCAGGAGCGCGTGCGAGGTACTGCGAGAGGCGTAGCCGGCTTCGGGAACACGGGTCGAATCGCGTACCCGCTGACAACGGCAGCCCGACGACCCGCGGGTGTCCGGGCGGCCACCATCGGTGGAGTCAAACCACCGATGGAGGTTCCCGTGCCCGACCTGTCCCCGCCCGAGACCCGCAGGCCCGACAGCAGCAGGATGGAGCGCCTGGCCGGCTTCGCCCAGCGGCGCCGCTGGACCGCCCTGGTCGCCTGGGTCATGCTTCTGGTCGCCGTCACAATCACGGCCCGGGCCGTCGGCGACGGCTATGGGAACGGCAGTGACGTCTCGCTGTCGGGCACTCAGTCACAGCAACTGGCCGACCTGCTCGAGCAGCGTTCCCCCGAGCAGACCGGCGACAGCGTGACCGTGGTGATGCACGACGAGCGAGGCTGGGCCACCAGTGGGGATCTCGAGGCCCTGACGCGAGACCTGAACGCGATCGATCAGGTCGAGGCGGTCACCCCGCCGGATCCCCGGCAGGGCACGGTCTCCGCAGACGGCACCCTCGCGCTCGTCGAGGTTTCGCTGGCCGGAGAGCAGGGCGCCGCGCCGGCAGCGACGTACGAGCAACTCATCGCGACGGCCCGGGCGCATACATCCGGCGATCTGCAAGTCGAAGTGGCCGGCAAGGGCATCCGGAAGGTCGAGCGCGGCGGAGGTGGAGGAGCTGAGGGCGCCGGACTGCTTGCCGCGCTGGTGGTCCTGGTCTTCATGTTCGGCTCCCTCCTGGCAGCGAGCCTGCCGCTGATCACCGCGCTCTTCGCCGTGGGCACCACCATGGGGCTGGTCGCCTTGCTGTCGCACGCAATCGACATCCCGGACTACACCACCTCCCTGCTCGTGCTGGTGGGGCTCGGCGTCGGCATCGACTACGCCCTGCTGGTCTTCAGCCGCTATCGCAGCGAACTGCTGCACGGTGCCAGGCGGGTACAGGCAACGAGTCGTGCGCTCGACACCGCCGGGCGCTCGGTGCTGTTCGCCGGCGCCAGCGTGATCCTTGCCCTGCTGGGGATGTTCACCCTCGGGATCCCGGCCTTCGAAGGCATGGTCGCCGCGGTCGCGCTCACGGTACTCGTCACGATGGTCGCCTCGCTGACCCTGCTTCCGGCTCTGCTCTCCCTGTTCGGCAAGAAGATCGAGAAGCGAGTACAGAAGCAGGCGGCGAAGAGTCGGCGATCTCCCGGCGAGCGCTGGCGACGGTGGGCCCGGTTCGTGCAGCGCAGGCCGTGGCCGGCCTTGGTCGTCTCGGTGATCGCGCTCGGTGCGCTGGCCGCGCCGGCGCTGGACATGCATCTGGGGTTCAACGACGCGGGGAACGACGCCGAAGGTACGACGTCGCGGGCCGCTTACGACTTGATCAGCAACAAGCTGGGTGCGGGCGCCAACGGTCCGTTGGTCATCGTCACAGAAGGTTCCCGTGCGCAGGCGGACGCCTCCTACCGCCACCTCGTGAGCCACCCGGGCATCGTGGCCGACCGGGTCAGCCCGCCGATGCGGCTGGACGACGACGTCTTCCTGATCCGGGCTCAGCCGACGACCGGACCGCAGGACGAGGCCACCGCGGACCTGGTCATCGGCCTGCGCGACGACCTCGGCGACTCTTCCCTCGTGGGCGGGATCACGGCGGCCCAGGTCGACTACTCCAACGCGATCTCGGAACGGTTCCCGCTCTTCGTGCTCGTGGTGGTCGGACTGTCCGGACTGTTGCTCATGAGCGTGTTCCGTTCGGTCCTGATCGCGGTCAAGGCCGCGCTGCTGAACGTACTGTCGATCGGCGCCGCGCTCGGCGCGATGAAGCTGGTGTACCAGGACGGTGTCCTGTGGGGCGTTCCGGGCCCGATCGAGGCGTTCATGCCGGTGTTCATCTTCGCCATCGTCTTCGGCCTGTCGATGGACTACGAGGTGTTCCTGCTGTCCCGAATGCGGGAGGAGTGGCTGCGGACCGGCGACGCGCAGCTCGCGATCCGGGAGGGTCTCGCGCACACCGGCGGAGTGATCACCGCCGCTGCGGCGATCATGTTCGTGGTCTTCGGGTCCTTCGCGCTGTTCCCGGACCGGATGCTCCAGCAGACCGGGTTCGCGATGGCTGTCGCGGTGCTGCTCGACGCCGTGGTGATTCGGTGCCTGGTGGTCCCGGCGGTGATGCGGCTGCTCGGGGCGCGAGCGTGGTGGCTGCCCCGCTGGCTGGACCGCTGGACGCCCCGCGTCCACGTGGAAGGCCGCCCTGACCGGCCGTCACCGTCCGGACCCATCCGCCCAGAACCAGTACCTGCCACGACACCGGACCGCACCTGACCCGGCTTCCCCAACCGCGTCCAGGGATTTGACCGAGGCAAACGCGTCCGGCCAGAACGGTGTCTGGCCGGACGACATGGCTTGCGGGTACTGAATCGAATCGGAGGACTGACAGTTGCTCTGTTTACCTAGCCGTCATTGGGGCGCGCTTCAGGCCGCCTCACGGCTGGGTGTTGGTTTGCAGCGGGTGCTTAGGTACGGCGACGCGTAGCTTGGCAGCGGTGGTGTCGGCGGGGACTGCGATGGTGCCTTGGGAGACCCATTGGGCGATGTTGCCGACGATGGTTGCGACGGCCTTCTGTGAGGCGGCGTCCGGGGACGGGACTGTCCAGTTGGATGGGCAGCGACCGACGAGGAAGCAACCGTAGGCGAAGGTGGATCCGTTGAGGACCCGTGCGCCCGAGGGGGCCGTGTACGTGGTGATGTGCATCGGGGCGGCGCGGCCGTTCGAGCGGCAGGTACCGGTGCCGCTGGCTACCGTCGTCTGGCCGGGATTCTTGTAGAGATCAGGCCACACGTAGTCGACCTCGCCCGCAATGAAGCCGGGGAGCTGCGTACCGCTGGGGACGCCATCGAAGATCCAGCCCGTGCCGGTAGTCAGCGTGTTGCCCAGAACCGGGCAGATGTAGTCCGCGCCGAGCAGCGGCTGGGACGCGTACGCGTCACCCTGGTAGCGCCACGTCGTCGAGTTGTAGCCGTCGGTGTACCGGTCGATGTCCCATGCTCGTCGGGTGTCGTCGGTGAACGTGATGAGGCGGTAGGCAGTGTTGGCGCCGAGGTTGGCCACGTTGACGCCGCGGGCGATCGCCTGGCTGAGTGCGGCCCGCATCCGCAACGAGTAGTACTCGTCGTGCCCGGGCAAGAAAAGCGTTTTGGCGCGAGTCGGGAGCTGGCCGCCGTACTGGTCGAGGTCGTTGTTGGTCCAGTACGTGACGTCGAGGCCCTTCGACTCGGCCCAGAACACCAGCCCCTGCTCGAGGCTGAGGTACTGGCCGGAGCCCTGCCCCTCGCTGTACGGCCTGTCGAACGTCAGCCGGCCCGATCCGCCGTCGACTCCGCCGGTGTAGAAGCCCGATCCGCCGTAGTTGTTGTAGGCCTGCCAAGTCGCGGTGGCCTGCTGGATCATCAGGTCGTGCTTCGTGGCAGTGTCGTCGCGAACCGTCAGCGGCGCGTAGGTTGCGACCGATCCGTCACTGACCTTGATCAGGTAGGTGCCCGGCGCCCAGTCCTTGTCGACAGGGATGCTGAGCGTCTTGGTCCAGTGCTCGGCCGACGTCATCCGCAGTTCCTTGCCGTCGCCGGTGATACCGCCGGTGACCGCCTTGTCCTGGACAACGGTCGGTACGTCGTCCTTCCGCCAGACTTCGCGCGCGCCGAGGCCCGCGTAGTACCCCATCCGGTAGGCGACGACGCTCACCAGGTTCCCGGAGGTGACCTTCAGGTCCACGGTGTCACCACACGCGGCGGACACCTGGGTCAGGTAGGCCGCCATCGATCCGTTCATGCTGGTCGGGATGACCCAGTCGCCGGTGCCGGGCTTGGCGTTCTCTGTGGTGGTCGACGGCCAGTTGGTGGGGCACCCGGCGGGTGGTGAGGCGAAGCCGGCAGCCTCGACGACGGGCATCTCGGCGGGCGGGGCGATGAACGGCACGCTGGCGCTGCCGCTGGTCAGGACGGTGCCGGTGGCGGTGGTCGCGGACACGGACAGCGTCATCGTTCCGCCGTACCGGGAGAGCTGGACTCCGTTCACCGGGATTCCGAGGCGTGCACCGGCGGCGACGTTGATCGGTGACTTGGGCTTCCAGGTCGCGTAGCCGCTGTCGACGGAGAGCGTGCCGTTGATGGTGGTGTACGTGCCGGTGGCTCCGGTCGGCAGTTGCATGCGGACGGCATCGAGGGTGCCGGCCTTGGTGACGGTGGCCTGATACGTGAGATTCGTTGTCTGGCCCGGGATCGGGTTGGACGCGACAACCGCGACCTGCGCGGTGTAGGTCTTGATGGGTTGGAGTACGCCGGCGCCGGAGGTGATGACCTGCCCCGCCGTACCGATCGACTTGAATCCCAAGGTCCATGGTCCGCCGGCCGGCAGCTTGAGACCGTACAGCGGAATCGCCAGCCTGGCGCCGACCGCAACGGTGATGTTCCGCGTCGGGCGCCAGCGGAGAACGGTGCTCGTTACCGAGCTCACAGTGCCGTTCGCCGAGGTAACGCGTCCGGTGGTTCCGGCGGGGATCGCCATCGTGATCTCGCGGATCGTGCCCGCCTTGAGGACAGTTGCCCGGTACGTCAGCGTCGTCGTGCCGGTGGTCGCCTGCGTTGCGGTGATGCTGATGTTTGCGGCGTCGGCGTTGGCGGCACGGACAATGAACAGAACCGCCGCACTGGCAAGTGTCAGCGCGGCAAGCGAAGCAAGGAGCTTGCGAAACAAGGTTCCCCCCAGGGACCGGTCGAAGGCATCGGAGCGAGGTTACGGATCCCGGCCCGGTTTCGGCAAAAACGTTACGAGTCAGTGATTAATCCGGCTCAGACCGGAACCCTGGGTAGCCACTCGAATCCGCTGGGTAGGCCGAATCGACGACTGTGGCTTCACGAGACCAGAAGACTGCACTGCGGCCACTCCGTGGATCAACCTGGGCAACTACTCGTTCCCGAACGACGTCGCGAAGACGATCACACTGAACCCCTCGGCGACCGGGGTCGTCAGCGCGGATGCGATCAAGCGGTCTCGACCAGCCCGGCCGAGTCCCGGTCGTTCAGCTACGCCTACGACCTGAATGATCAGTAGACCGAGGTGAAGGACAACGCCCAGTGCAACCCGGACACCAGCGCCGGCACGCCGGCGATGGGTCGCTACACCGGCTACACGTGGGATGTCCGGAACCTGGTCGCCACGGTCAAGGAGGGCACGTCGCCAGCGGGGCCGCTCGACCGTGGTCATATGACGGGCGTGGCCTGCGGTGCACGATGACGAAGCCGAACGGGAGCCTTGCGACCTTCACCTATCACGAGGACGGCCTGCCCCGGATCCAGACCGAGAAGACCAAGATCGGCCCACTGGTCTCGTCGCACTCGCTGCAATACACGGCTGACCGACCCCTCCCTGGACGTCGAAGTACACCTGCACCCCGGCTCGGCAACTGGCCGCGGTGACCAAGACCGGCGTTTCGGGGCCGGTGACTGACGGGAACTGCAACAAGCTGCAGGAGGGTTGCCCTCGGCGGGTTTTGAACGATACATATCTGTTTGACCTTCGCCGGTGTCGCTCGGGGTGCGCCGGATCCGCCCGATCATGGAGTGTTGATGCGTCGCGCCCGTCTGCTGCTGACGTCTGCCCTTGTCTTGTCGTTGCCCTTCACTGCGGTTGTCCCTGCGGCTGCTGCACCACAGTGGTCCGCGCAGGTGGACATCGCCCCCGGGGCACCAACTGTCGTACAGACTTTTCCGGTCCTCGGCGGTCTCGGTGTCGCCTGGACTGCGCCCGTCGATGGGGGTGCTCCCGAGGGATATGTGGTCCAGTCTCTTCGTACCAACGGCGCGTGGGCTGATGCCTCGAAGCAGTTGCCAGCCGGTGCGACGAGTTGGGTCGACTCCCGTGTAAAGGCGGGCGCCAGTGCGACGTACCGGGTGATCGCGGTGAACGTCGACGGCGAGAGCCAGCCGAGCGCGACCGCAACAGGCATCAGGCCGGCGACGGACCCCGCTGTCGGTAGCAATGACGTCCTGACCGTCGACGCCGATGTCGCGTCGTACCTGACGGCTCCCGCGTTCACCGACGGGGTGGCCGGCTCGGTAGCGCAGTCCTCGTCCGGCGGAGTCCGGACGCTGTCCGCAGGGGATCTGCAGATTGCGTTGCCGACGTTCCTCTCAGGGCCCGGAAGCCGTGCGGTCGGCAGCGGGGGCCAATCCTTCGTCGTGCGCCAGAACGACCACGAATGCAACCTCAACGGCACTTTGAACGTCGCCGAGATCGCTTACAGCGCGGACCTCCAGGTCGCGACGATGAGTGCGACGTACTCCGGCACCTGCCCCGAGGGCAACTCCCTGTACGGCGAGATCAGGATCAAGAGCACGCAGAAGTACGCCGCGTTGGCGATCGACACGCCGCGCGTGGATCTCGGCCGGATCGAGCTCAACACCGCGCCGAGGACCGTCCGGGTGACGCTGACGAACGTTGGCACCAAGGACCTCGTCGTGGGCATCAGGCCACTGCCTGCCGATCCCACCTGGACACGCCAGGAGGACTTCGCCTGCCAGCAGCTTGCGCGCGGAGCCTCGTGCGCCGTCGTCGTGACGTTCACGCCGGATTATCCCAACGACCCGTTGACTTCGCTGCAGATCGACGACAACACCGCGCGAACGCAGCACCGCGTCCGTCTGAGCGCCAGCGTGTACACCGTCCCCGGTGCGCCCGACAAGGTCGCGGTGGATGCGACGTACAGCGGGGTGGACCTGTCCTGGAGCCCGGGATTTTGGGGCAACGCCGCACCTGTGGGATTCGTCGTCGAGCGTTCGGTCAACGGGATCGAGACCAGGTTCACGGTGCCGGCGGACCAGACGCACTGGACCGAGGCATGGAACGGAGACTCGTTCGCGACGTACCGAGTGTCCGCTGTCAACGAGTTCTTCGAAGGGCAACCGAGCGACCGAGTGTCGCTGGCCAGGGCGAGGGAGCAGGTAACAGCCCTCGTCCGGCGGCCGAACGAGCCGGTCGTGCTTGGGAGTCTCGCGGTGCCGAAGGCCACTCAGATCGTGCCGGTCGAGAACGCGCCGACGGACGCCACCGAGGTGACGGGCGCGCCGAACGGCATCGACATCGCGTACGTTCTCGGCGACAACCTGTGGGTTCGTCAGCAGGGCGCCGACAGGCTTGTCCGGTCCGGAGCCGGCATCGCGCATCCGGCGTGGTCGCCGGACGGCACCCGGATCGCGTTCAACGTGGTGGGCAGCGATTCGTCCGCCTGTGTCGACATCCTGACGTTGTCCGACTCGTCCGTGGTCAGGGTGGGCTGCAACCTGGATCATCCGATCTGGCACCCTGACAACCACTCGCTGATCGTGCAGGACGGCAGCCTCGCCGGGGCGCCGCTGACCCGTGTCGAGGCGGCGGGGCAAGGGGCACGGATCGCCACTCTCGAGGGTTCTGAGGGTGCTACGCGAGCTGTGCTGTCACCGACGGGGAACGTCCTGGCGTACGCGCCGGCGGGCACGCGCGGACTGGTCGCGTTCCTGCCGCCCGACGGTGGCACGGCCACGGTGGCCGACCTCGGCTTCGTAGAGGGACAGACCATCGAGGATCTCGAGTGGGACACCGTCGGCCGGCAGCTCGCCGTCCTGACCAGATCTGGGGATCGTGACATCATCCAGTCTTTCGACGCCGGTGATTTTCTCGGTGGTGGTGGGCTCAGCTTCAGTGCCCCCGTGTACAACACCACGACCGAACGCATCGTTGACCTCACCTGGCAAGGACACAACGTCGTGATCGCGGACGTCCCGGCCGTGAACGGTCCGGACGTGTCGATCCCGTTCGACACCTCCGCCGTGAACGGCGATGGCACCCAGTGCATCCTGGACGGCGAGTTCCTCGGTTCCTGCACGTCGCCGTTCACCGCGACCGGTTTGGCGAGCGGCCAGCACACGCTCCGGATTTCCCCCAGCATCGTGGGCGGCTATTTCGCTACCGCCACTCGCACGTTCACTGTCCAGTAGCCAGGCAACCGCGAACATGCCGCGCGTCCCGGTCTCTCAGACCGGGACGCGTATCCGCCACTGGACGGTGACGTACTGCGCCTGGCGCGGGATCTGCAGCTCCGGGGCCGCGGCGGTCAGGAAGAGCAAGAGCGTCGGCTGGTACAGGGACACGGCGGTCAGCGCGAGACCGATCGGGAACAAGACCGTGCCGACCGCAAGGACTTTTGGATGCGTGAGGCGGCCGAGCGCAAGTTGTGCGCTTACGGACGCTGCGGACCTCACGAACGGCGCCAGCCCGGCGACGAAGTACGAGTTGTAGCCGAGCTCCCCACGGGACGATGATCTCGCCGAGGGACGAGAACAGCCCGATCAGCGCGAATGCGCCCGCCAAGGCGAACGCCTCACGCAGCCGAGAGCGAACCGCACTGGCCGGGCCCGGTCCGCGAGCTCGATGTCGACTTCCTCGGCGTCGAGCGCCATCACCAGCCGCGCCACCATCAGCGCACCGAAGACGACGTACGACGTCCGGATCGGCGCTGGCAATGGGGCCCTGCAGTCACCGTGACGCGCAACTGAGCACAGCGTCTCCAGGTAACACGCAGAGCCAGGCCAAGCGCCTCAACGTCATGCGCTGTGAGATTTCTCCAGGCATCGACCGGTGGGCCGTCGAGGATGCCGCGAGGTGCGAGCGGACAACGTCGTAGTCGACCCAGATGTTTACGACACCCTCTTTCAGCGGCCGCCGCACCGGGACGTGACGACGGCGTTGGACGTGCGGACTGGAGCCGGTGTCGCCGGAGTCAGCCACCCACGTCGAATGTGTGGGCGCCGTGAACCCGCAGCCGTCAACAGTGAGCCGTCCAGGACAACTCACGACCTGACTGCCTAATCTGCGACGGAGCTGGGATCGAGCGCCCGCTGGGCGTTCTCGATCACCTCTGTGCGCCGCTCGGTGGAGCTCGCTCTGCGTCCCCCTGCTTTCAGCGGCCCCCGTGGTGTGAGTTGGGCGCGGCGTCCGGCGTTGCCCAGTCCCGTGGGACTCGGCGCCAGAATGCCGACTCGCTGCTACGGGCGTCCCAGACTTCGTAGTCGGTCTTCTCGGAGGTCCCCGGCCAGCCTGTAGAGCTGGTTGGCGAGTCGCATGTGCTTGCGGTCGATGAATGAGTACAGCGAGAAACCCTCCCGAATCGACAAGACGATCCCGCTCTTCTGGAAACGGTAATGGAGGCGAACTGTGATCGGCAGCAATAGCAGGCTCAATCCGAAGAGGAGGATCACGCCGGCAAACCCGAAGTAGCTCCCCATGATCGCGAACACAAGTGAGACAAGGCATGTCGTGACGTAGAGCAGAACCTTCGACGGTTGGAAGACAGCTGCCGCGTTGATGAACTGGAGCAGGCCGTCCTGGTACTGAACGCCCCCGGCAACGGAGATGCGTAGCGTCGCGACCCGCCGGCGCGTGACAGCAGCAAAACTGTGTGTCCCTATGCCCCAGAATCCCAGCACGCCGAGATAATGGCACTCGAGAACTTCTTCACCTTTCGGCAGAAACTGCCTGAACATCGTCGCGATAGCTTCGCGGTCGCCACTCCGGGCTCGGGCGAAGAGACTCTCCCGAGTTGCTGCCGACATGTCCCCCAGCGGGGCCCATCCGGGCGACGACGACTGGCGCGGCGCGTCGGTGGTCATCCGATCCGCCGATGGACCGGGCGATGCATCGCCCGGTGCGGCCGACCAGGCATCCGGTGGTACCTGCGGTGAAGTGTGATCGGCGCCGGGTACCACCGGCGGCTCGATCGGAGGCCCTGTCGGGGGAGGGAATCGCGGGTTGAGGCGCTCGGTCATGATGCTCCTTCCTGAATGGCGCTAGCGCGTCTTGTCAGTCCACTCCACGCCGTCCCAGTAGCGGAGTTGGGTTTGCTCGGAGGGATCCTCGTACCAACCGGCCGCGGGCCGCCCGGGTTCGAAAGCAGAAGACCTGGCCGGCTCGACGGGATCTGCCAGTGGGGCTTCGGCCGGCAAGAAGGCCATCCCTGCTGGTTCTGCCATTCGGCTGGCCAGCATCGGGCTCATGGCAATTGCGGTGCCGAGGAGAGTGATCGCAGAACCTGCGATGCCGATGGTCCAGGCCGTGCCCAACCCTTCGAACTGGACCCAGGTGATCACGAAGAACCCGAGGAGGAAGCTGGCGATCAGTGCCGCCCAGAACAGGAGCAGCTCGGTGGCGACGAACAGGCTGACGATCAACAGGACGATCGCGATTGTCGCCCCGCCGACGACGAAGTAGCGCCCGCGGTCGATGGCGAGCCAGAAACTCCCGCCGCCCTCCACCGTGGGCTGAGTCAGCGATACTCCGACGACGACCGCACCGACCAGGGCGACCGCACGCCCGATCATGGCTGTAACGGACGTTCTGACCATCATCGGTCCTTGAACATTCCACGGACGAATCCGGTGCGGCGCCGTGACGACCGGTTGAAGTCGTCCAGGTCGACCTCGACAAACTCCGGACTCTTGGGTGACTCCTCCACGGGGGGCACCGGCGCCCCGACAAGCCCGGCAGCGACCCGGGCGAGCCCTGCGAGCCGCTGCTGTACCGGTCCCGGGAACGCATCGACCCACTGCACAGACGAAACGAAGTAGGCGAGGTCGGGCGACGGTTGAATGTCATCGATCCGGACGCCGATGACTGTCTTCCGTCCCCGCGCAGCCAACTCGACTTCACGGAGGACTTCGACCGACGCATTCGCCGGCTCTGACAGTACGACGACGAGCGCCCGACTCTGCTGGATTGCCTTGACGATCGCGCCACTCCACGATTGCCCTGGCACGATGTCTCGGGGAGCGATCCAGCACGTGAGGCCGAGATCTTCCAAAGATGAACAAATCTCGCGTGCGATCCTGACGTCGACCGACGAGTGCGAAACGAAGATGTCGTGAGTCAAGGGGACCACCGCGATCACACAATAGAAGTCAGTCGTTGTGACGAGTCATCTCGGGGATGATCACACTCATCAGAGTCCGCCCGAGCCGCCCGTGATACAAGCCATCCGCTCCGCTCACATCTCCTGCGGCGAAACGCGCCCAATCGATTGCTGCAATTAAGCATTTGCTTGTTGGCGCTTTCCCGCTCCCCCCTTTCAGTCCTGATCTGGACCAGCCGAATCGATCGCCGTACCGTCGTCGGTGGGGGCAGATTCATATGGGACGGTTTTCCAACGTGTCGGTCGCGCGGCTTGCCGGCCGCTCCGCTCGAGTTGAGCTTCTTCATGGCTACTGTGCTCGGCGGCTGCTATCGACACGCCCACGCAGCACCGCACTGATCTACCGGCGCACGTGACCATGTCCAATTCGACATCTTCAGCCTGCACCGAATGCGGCGCCCGCCGCGGGTCGGGGCAGACGTTCTGCGCCAATTGTGGGGCACGGTTCGCGGACGGTGAGGAGATCTTTCTGCGCGACGACACTCTCAGCGTTCCGATCGCAGACCGCGCCAGCCGATACGTCGCGCTCAGCATCGCATTCGCCGTCATCATGATCGCCGGAATCGTTGGCGCGGCTGCCGTGGTCCACCACCGAATGATCGAGAGTTCGGGCAACGTCCCCGTCGCAGCCTCCTCGACATCTGCCGAGGACCCATCGGTGACCGAGTCCACCCTGCCTACGCCCTCCGAGCCCCCGCCACCGACAACCTCGGAAGAACCCACACCGACGAACTCCGATGAACCCACGCAGACGGATTCGGTGGAGCCGACGCAAACCACGACGCCGTACGTGGGCAACGAGACTGTCGCGGTAGCACCCGATGCGGCTGAGCACCCCGCCGCTCGAGCGGTCGTTGCCCTCCTCACCGATTACTTCGTCGCCATCAACCAGCGGAACTTCACCAAGTTTCGTTCGATCCACACGCAGAGCGAACGGGCGAAGCTGAGTCGGGACGAGTTCCTCACCGGATATCGCTCCACGTACGACTCGCAGGTGCAGTTGCTCGCACTCGAAACCACCGAGGACGGTCGGCTGCTGGCGAGCGTGTCCTTCGTCAGCACCCAAGACGCCGCGGACGGCCGCAACGGCCAGACCTGCACCCAGTGGAATGTCGAGAGGTTCCTGGAAGAAGAGAGTTCCGACCTCCGTGTCGGAAAGACCATCCCCGGCCGCACACAGTTCTCCGCATGCTGACCCCCACACCCGGCTGCGGTCGGCGAACGGTGCGAGAATCAGCAATCCGATGGTCGAGCGAGTCACCTTCGTGCCTCGCCGGTTCGGGTCGGCGGGCTACCTCGATGTAGGCACCCAACACCTTGCGTAGCGCCGCGGCGTACTTGGTCTCGAGGTCAAGTGCAGACGACGCCGTTACACTCCGATGACTCGCACTGGCCTGCAAACTGGTGCCGTCGGAGCGCGGCCGGGCCGGCCTCTCATGCGAAGCGGATCGACCCTCTCCGGCCAGGAACCCATAGCTCGCGAGCGGCACCTTTCCCCGATCTGCCGCCCTGCCCGACGGTATGCCCGCCGATACCTCGACCTCCGGACCGACCCCCGCCGCGATCGACTTCGCTCTTGCCGAGCGAATCTCCGTACTGGCGCCGTCAGGCCGCCTCCGCGGCTGAAGCCCGCACGCAATTCCCCGCCGACACCGTGATCTCGACGCCGGTTCCCCGAGCTCAGATCCGCGACGCAAGTCTCTACGGTTGCAGGGATTGCCAACCTACATCCCAAGTAGTTAGATGCGACGACCTATTTGTCGGGCGGTTTGATCTCATCGATGATGCCTGCCAAGCGGCTGACTGCCTGGCCCCGCTCACGGCGGACACTCTCGATGATCCGCAGATTGTCTGTGGTGGACTGCCGCTGCCAGCATTCAGCGCCAGCGGCAACGGCCTGTTGCAGCACTTCCTCAGCGCTGTCCATGTCGTTGTCGAGGACGTGGACCTCAAGCATCGTGGCGAAGTCCCAGTATTCAGGCGCCATTGCTCGGAGCCGTTGTTTCGCGGCAAATCGGACGACAGGCAGCAGCTCGTTCTTCCGGCGTAGCGCGCGCTCGGTGCCTTGAGCTTCCAGCAGGGTCACCGCGTTCACTCCGGGGTAGACGTCGCGCCAGTCGGTCTCGAAGCCGCGGTCGTAGGCTCGCACGGCGAGATTCAGACGTTCCCGAGCGCGATCCGAGTCGTGGGCTGCGCGCGCCCGGAGCCACTGTGCCTTGTAGATGCGGCCGAGGAGTCCGGACGTCTCGGAGCTGGGTCCCTGATCCTTCTCCAGTTGCTCCAGCATGCTGATCGCCTCGGGCCTGTCCGCGGCCGCCGTGGGACCATCCAGCTCCGCACGGCGGTTGTAGGCGAGCGCCGTCTGCTGCCGGATCGGCGCCTGTTGCTGCAAGCCGTCGGGCATCTCGTTGTACACGTCGATCATGCCGGACCAGTCGCTGATCGATCGGTGGGCAAGGATCAGCTCGGTCAGCACACCGACGTCGGGCGAACCATCCGCGAGGGCTATCGCGCGGATCGCGGCCAGCTCGGTCCGGACGTGGTCGCGCTGGCTGGTCTCCTGACCGAGGGCGCGAAGTCGACCGAGCTTGACCTTCAGCTGCTCGTTCGCTCGCACATCGGCGCGGAACGCGTCGGCTGCTGCCTCGGTGAGCAGTTTCGGACTCCAGGTCGGCACCAGGTCGAAGAGTGGGCTGTCCTGCACCTGCTCATGACGGCTCTGCTCGCGCATCTCCTCGAGATGCTCGGTGATCTTCTTGCACAGCAAGTCCGCTGCACTAGCCGTGAACTGATTCTTGGCCCCGAGGGTGTACCGCTGCCGGCGGAGTATCCGCACGTCGAAGGGCAGCGGGGTCGACTGCGCGTAGATCGTGAGGGTCGTACCTGGCCGCGCGGTGTGCCGGACCCCGAGCTCGTAGAGCACGTTGGGATTGCTCGTGGTCAGGTCGGCGATCGCGTACTTGCAGACCAGCAGCCGCTCGAACATCGCCTTGTGGATGATGCCGCCGAGCTTCTCCTCGTCAGCACGGATCGGGTGCATGCCGGCTGCCACAATTGCCGGCCTGATGCCGGTCTCGTAGATCTGGTCGAAGGGGATGTCCGGCCGGCCTGTCGGGTCCGGCTTGCGGCCGAACGGCATCAGGACGAAACAAAGGGGAAGCTGTGCCATGGACTACCTCATTCGAGGGCCGATCCGATTGCTGCGCGCATCGGCTGCGGTTCGGGTGACACCGAGGACACCAGGCCCGACGTGCTCAGGTCTTCGGCTCGCTCGTCGGCGGGGTCGCCGCGGAGTGCGGCGGCGAACTGGTCGGCTGTGCGGCCGCTGCCCGCGATGACGAGGACTGGTCGGCCGGCCTCGACGCTGTTCGCGACGTCGGCGAACGCGATCTCGCCGCCGTTGACGAGAACGGTGACCGAGGGCGCGGGGCCGGCAAGGGCCGTTGCGGTGTGCGCGATCCAGGGCGCCTCGGCACCCCATTCGTCGCCGGGCACGACGACGAAGTGGGTGTGGTGGCGCTCCAGCTCCGCGGTGTCGTCCGAGGCCAGCTCTCCAGGCCAGTGAATGGTGCCGTTGGCAACGACTCCGATGAGCGGAAACGTTGCGGACCGGCGTACCCGTTCCTCGCCGACAAGACGCATGATGCCGGCATTGGTGCCGCCATCGATAGCGATCGCCTGTTGCTCTTCAAGGATCGGTATCAGACCGTCGGCAATCAACGGCCGCAGCCGGTCGAGGTCAGCAGGGGACAGCCGACCCGCCCCGCCGACGAGGACGACGACGGGGCGGGACCGGGGGAGTCCGAGCGCGGTGAGGCCGAGGACGAGCTCGTCCGGGTCGCGAACATGTATGCCAACCGCCTCGGAGCCCACAAGCTGCCAAGTATCCATGCCGGAGTCTAACGACGGACTCGTCGGTCTTGGGTCGCTGGCCGACGCGCCGCTGCATGACGAACGTGTATGGGACGACGCGGTACGACTGGTCGTCCGGGCGGGCCGGACGATGAGCGTGTGCGACGGAGGATCCATACCGTTCTCACTCCCCGAGGAAGCCCTCGAAGTGCCGCCGATCTACGTCCCGCGCCAACCGCATTCCCACCCGCTGCAGGGCGCCGATGTGAGCGATCGAGTCGAGCCGCTGCACGTCCTCCGGCCGAACGTCGTGCAGGCCGAGTTGGTTGAGCCCGGGCCGGGTCAGCTCCACGTTGTACCGGACGTACGTGAAAAGCCGCTCCTTCAACAGACCCGGCTCTCCCCGGAGATCGCCGATCTCGTTGTCGATCGACGCGCCGTGCCGGCAGCGACCGAAGGTCCGGCAGAGCATGTCCTGCTCGTTCAGCGCCGCGCTCATCAGCGCCGCCGGAACCGAGGATGCGTTGAACAGCAGGTTCATGTCGCCGGGCCGCAGCCGATCGTCGGCCTTCGGGCTGGTCCCGGTCCCGACCGACACGACCAGCATCTGTTGCTCGCCCGTGGGCCACCCGAGCTTGTAGTGCTCCATCGTCGCCATCAGGAACAGCTGGAACGCGGGGTTGTTGTACATCGTCAGCCCGCCGTCGACGAACACGAAGTCCTGCTCGCCAACGGACACGGCTTCGGCTGGGAAGAACGTCGGCGCCGCCGTGCTGGCGCGCACCAGTTTCCACAACGGCAGCCGCAGATTGCTGTCCAGCCGACTATCCTCGTTGTACTTTGCCCGCGGGTTGTTGCTCAGTGGCCATGGCGAGTCGGTCGTCGCGTTCCGCAGCACCATCATCAGCAACGACTTGAGCTGCGGGTCCCCAAGAGTCACCGCTGCCCCGAAGATGTCCTGCAGCAAGCCCTCCAGCCGCGTGCTGTCGTACTTGTACTTGAACCGTTTGATCAGCGAAGCCCGGTCGAACATCTCCGCCCCGTGCGTCGCGTACAGCTCCCGCAGTTCGTCGACTCGCATTCCACGCGCCAGCCCGGCCGCGATAATCGCGCCGGTACTCGTGCCGGCGATGTAATCGAAGTAGTCCGACAGCACGAACTCGTCGCCTGCCTTCAACTCCCGGCACAGCATCAGCTCGATCTGCCCCAGCACCTCGAGCGTCAGCACCCCGCGGATACCACCACCGTCCAGTGCCAGCAACTTTCGCGGCCCTGGCCCGTCCAGCCGATCCCGATACCCCATCACTCACCCCAGCTGCCGCCAGGCGCCCCCAAGCTCGCAGACCCGGCCCCCGAGCTCAACGCTGCTGCGCTTTCACCTTAACGATGACCATCCTCCGTGAACAGTCGCCGAGCCGCACCGACATCTGTTCCCGTTCCGGACTCAAGCGTTCCCTTCATCCGGAGCGGTGTGGAGGCCGCCGAGTCCGCGGTGATGAGGCTCGGTGAGGGACCTTGGGTGCAGCTTCGATGGTCTCGATCTCGCGGACCGGATTGACGGAGATAGCTCCGCAGCGGACAGCGATCGAGATGACCGCGCAGCAGGTTTTCGCGGTGAGCTCGCTGGACTGGTTCGCCTTGGCGCGGTCCTGGAGCTTCTGCTGCAGGGCGCGCTCGGCCGCCGTCTTGGTCTTGCCGAAGGCGACACCGGGCGGACGTGAAGATCGGGGCGGAGAGCCCGAGGGCTAGCGGGAGGCGGCGAACCGGGAAAATGGTGCGTAAGTGGTGTGCGGCAGACACAACGAAGCCCAGGACACTTGCGTGACCTGGGCTGTTGTGCGCCGCCAGGGACTCAAACCCCGAACCCGCTGATTTCCAGCTGAGGCTGATCGACGTTTGCCGATAGTGCGCGAAAGTTCTTACTGATAAGGGATTCGCGGGTGGCTGCGCTCGCATCGGTTCTCATCGCTGACCATCCTCTCGCGCTGATTGAGGTGCGTAAAGAGGTGGGTGGCAGGCTCTGCCGAGCCTGCTAGTCCGGCCTTCCAGTTCGAAAGCTGGTCCTGGCTTTCGCGTCATCCTCTGGTTGTATCGCTGGCTACAGAGAGTGGCGAGCTGAGGGTCGAGAATCGGGGTGCCCCGGCCGGATGGGCGAGCGGCAGATCTGCAGCCAGACCGCGGCATATTTGCAATCATCGGCCTGGCAGATTTGCAGGCTAGGAGGCGGCTACTTGTTGACTTCTTGTACGGCGGCAGCCAGGCCAGGCTGTTATCGAGGTGTCTGGCGGGACGCTCTCATATCAGCGGCTGCCCACCATGATGGGTGTGGCTCTCATCTGGCATGCGGTCTCGTCGGGCGCCGTGGTGAGGCGTGGCTCCAGAGGGGATTGCCCGGCTCGAAGTAGCTTTGCCCGTCCTTGCCGACCCTAGCTCGAGGGAGGAGGAGGTCGAACAGATGAGCCAAGTGATCGTAGGTGTGGACCCACACAAGAAGTCGGTGACGATCGAGGCGGTCAACGAGCACGGCCAGGTGCTGGCCACCGGTCGGTTCGGCACCGACAGCACTGGCTGCCGGTTGATGATCAAGTACGTGCACAAGCAGTGGCCGCATCGTCGGTGGGCGGTCGAGGGTGCTCATGGGGTGGGCCGACCACTTGCGCAGCGGCTGCTCGCCCAGGGCGAGGCGGTCGTCGATGTGCCTGCCAAGCTGGCAGCGCGAGTGCGCGTCTTCGACACCGGCAACGCACGTAAGACCGACGCCACCGACGCGCACGCCGTGGCCATGGTCGCGCTCCGCACGCCGCGGCTGAACCAGCTGGCCTTTGACGAGGAGCTGATCGCGCTGCGGCTGCTGACCGATCGTCGTGACGAGCTGTCCCATCGGCGGGTGCAGACGGTGAACCGGCTTCAACGCCTGCTCACGGAGCTGATTCCAGGCGGCGCCAAACGCGATCTGTCAGCGCTCCAGGCCAAGCGGCTGCTGGCGACGATGAAGCCGAGAACCCTTGTAGGTAAGACGATGCGGCGGATGGCCACGGAGGAGATCGAAGACCTGATCGCAGTCGACACCAAGCTGAAAGCGATCAAGAACGAACTCCGCAGCGCGGTCGTGGTTCGCGGCTCGCACCTGATGGACCTGCACGGGATCGGGCCTGCCGGCGCCGCCCGCATCTTGTCCGACGTCGGTGACGTGGCCCGGTTCCCCGACCGCAACCACTTCGCCTCCTGGACCGGCACCGCGCCACTGGACGCCTCCGGCGGAGACCAGATCCGACACCGGCTGTCGCGCGCCGGGAACCGCCGCATGAACCACGTGCTGCACATCGCCGCGATCGTGCAGATCCGCCACGACACCGAAGGCCGCGCCTACTACCGCCGCAAGCTCGCCGAGTCCAAGACCCCGATGGAGGCCCTGCGTTGCCTCAAGCGGCGGCTGTCCGACGCCGTCTACCGCCAGCTCGTCGCGGATGCGCACGCCGACGAAACCATCGCCGAACAAACGGATCCGGGTGGGCAATCGGGGGCGACTCCACAATCCAGCGCGGCCGACCTACACACCCCGGACATCGGCTCTTCGGATAAGCCACAGCCCGGACCCGCACCACCGACGCTACCCCGATCCCGGCCCAACTCAACCCCACGCGGCCTCGACAGCCAGCCCACTACGACGACGCGCCGGAGCCGTCAAGGTGCAGCGCCCCGTCGGACGAACGACCTTGACGGCGACAAGCCGCGGCGCACACTCCCACGGCGAAGAGACCGCCGCTCTTGACATAGAGGGGAACCAGATTTGCAGCCTGGTGCATACCCGGAGGGCGAGCGATTGATCTGGAACCCCGGGGCCGAGCCCGAGTCGCCGCTGGGACGCGTCCTACCACGCCATCCGCGTGCGCCTCCCGGACATCGATGTCGTCGACCGTGTACCACTCCGCATCCACCGCGGCCCCGACCAGCCTCATCAGAGTGCTCCTGCCGCTCTGCCGCGCACCGGTACCAGGCCGGCGATGAAGTCAGAGGTATGACGCTCTCGGTCGCCCGAAGCGGATCATCGCGCGGTAGAGCGCCGTACGCGTAGGCGGCTCGGCCAGCGGCGCCTCCGTGCCGGGAGAGGCGAACGAGCGGAGCATGTGGCTCACCAGGCGGCGCCAGGCGTCCGGAGCGGAGTCGGCGGTCGCGGCAACGACGCCCGCGTTGGCCATGAGGAGGATGACGAGGTCCTCCGGGCTGAAGTCGTCGCGCAAACGCCCGGCGGCCTTGGCCCTGGAGACGAGCTCGACGTACCCGTCGTACGCCTGGGCACGACGGGTCTCCAGCGCCTTGGCGGCCGGGAACGTCATGGTCAGGACGTCGGCGAAGCCGCGGTCGGCGGCCTGCATCGCGCAGACGGCCTCGATGTACCCGGTGAAGCCGCGCCAGGGATCGGGATCGGCGAGCGCCTCGTCGACGGCAGCGGCGTACGCGTCCATGCGGTCGGCGAAGACGGCGGTGACGAGCTCGTCGCGGGTCGCGAACCGGCGCGCGAGGGTCGCCTTGCCGACTCCTGCCTCGCGGGCGACCGAGGCCATCGACACGGCCAGCCCTTCGGAGGCGTACAGCCGGCGGGCTGCGGCCAGGATGCGGTCGCGGTTGCGCTCGGCGTCGGCGCGGAGTCCTGGCGGCTCGGTCATGGTCACAGTCTAGCGAACTGGAACGCCCGGCCCACTTATGCCTATGCTGGAACTGGAAACGGGTAGGCCGTTCCACTTATGGAAGGTGATGTCATGCGCGCCGTAGTCCTCGAATCCACTCCCGCCGCTCCGTCGGTCGGTGAGGTGGAGATCCCTCGCCCGGCGGCGGGTGAGCTGCTGGTGAAGGTGGCGGCCTCGTCGGTGAACGGCTTCGACGCCTCGACCGCGGCCGGTTACCTGCAAGGGGCGATGGAGCATCGCTTCCCCTTGGTGGTCGGGATGGACTTCGCCGGGACCGTTGAGGCGCTCGGCGACGGCGTGAACGGGTTCGCGGTCGGCGACGCGGTCTTCGGCGTCGTACGGAAGCCCTTCCTGGGCGCCGGCTCCATGGCGGAGTACGTCGCTGTGTCGGCGGCGGACGGTGTCGTCGCGATTCCGGACGGGCTGAGTCTTCAGCACGCGGGTGCCCTGGGGCTTGCCGGTACGGCGGCGCTGGACGCGGTCAACGCGGTGGACCCGGCGGCAGGGGAGACGCTACTGATCTCCGGCGCGACCGGTGGCGTCGGTGCACTCGCCGTTCAGCTTGCGGCCCAGCGCGGCGCGACGGTGATCGCGACCGCGCGCTCCGGCACCGAAGCCGAGTTCGTCTCTGGGCTGACTGGTTCGAGGATCCAACTGGTCGACTACACCGGCGACCTGGAGGCACAGGTGCGCGCGATAGCGCCCGATGGGGTGGATGCGGTGCTGCACCTCGCGGGTGACATCGAGCAGTTGGCGAGCTTGCTGCGGCCGGGCGGACGGATCGCGTCGACGCGCATCATGAGCGCGGACGCCATCGAGCGCCCGGACGTCGCCGTCCACGTGGTGATGGCCGACACCAACGCGAAGACCCTGTCCGACCTTGCCGCGCGATCCGCCTCGGGTGAGCTGCGCGTGCCGGTCACCGCCACCTACGGATTGCAGGAGGCACCCGAGGCTTTCGCTGCCTTCGAGGCCGGTGCCCTCGGCAAGCTCGCCATCACCTGCTCGTAAACCCCAACAAAAGAGAGAGTTCTGATCGTGCCCACTATCGCTATCGTCGGGGCAGGCCCAGGCATGGGTCTCGCCATCGCCTGTACGTTCGGCAGCCGCGGCTTCGACGTCGCCCTGATCGCCCGTACGCCGGCCAAGCTGGACGCCCTGGTCGAGCAACTCGGCCAAGACGGCATCAAGGCGGCCGCCTTTCCCGCCGACATCATGGATCGCCCCGCTCTGACTGCCGCACTCGACGCCGCCGCGGCCCGTTTCGGTTCAGTAGACGTCCTCGAGTACTCGCCGGCTCCGCATACGCCGGTTGCCGGTCTGACCATGGTCACGCCGAGCGAGTCGACCGTCGACGACCTCCAGCCGCAGCTCGAGTACAACTTGTACGGCGCGGTCACCGCAGCTCGCGCCGTACTGCCAGCGATGCGCGACGCGGGCGCCGGCACGTTGCTGTTCACCACCGGCGGCGGCTCGGTCAACCCGAACCCGATGCTCGGCAACGTCAACGCGGCCGCCGCCGCCCTGCGCAACTGGGTCCTCAACCTGCACAACGAACTCGCCGGCACCGGCGTGTATGCAGCCCACGTGGCAATCAGCACCTGGATCGGCGACAACGCCCCCGAAGGCTTCCCGTCGGCCACCCCGGAACAGATCGCCCCGCTCTACTGGGATCTGTACGAGGGCCGCGACCAGGCGGAGTACGTCTTCACCGGCTGACGCCTCAGAACGCATCCGGGCCGAGATGATCGACGATCCACTGGGCCGACAGTTGAGTTGACGTCACGTTGGTTTCGGCCTCCGGAACGTCGACCTCCACGATGAGCCAGCCGTCGAACGTCTCGGGAAGAGCGGCGATCGCGGCCAGGAGCTCGACGTCTCCGCGGCCGGGTCGGTCCAGACGGTGCGATGCGTTCGGCGGTGAGTCCGGTGGCCAGGAACACCTCGGTGTTGCCGAGCTCGGCCTGGACGGCGGCGTGCCGTTTCGCGGCCTCGGCAACGTCGCCGGGATCTGCGGCGACGTCGGCGGAGAAGTAGCCGGGGGCGGGCTCGGGTCCGTACTGGGTGAGGCGCGCGGACCTGGTGCTGATCGAGCCCTGTGAGGGTCTTGCCGGCCTGGAACGACACCTCGATCGTCCAGCGGCGTCCGGCCACGCGGACCAGCTCGCGCAGCGGCACCGGGCGCGGCGACCAGCAGCGGTAGTACGGCAGTTCGCCGGTGGTGTTGTTGCGGCGGATCAGTAGCCACCGGTACCCAGTGGCGCCGGTGCGGCTGGGCCGGATGCTGATCCAGGCCCAATCGTAGAAACGCTGCCCCTTGGAACCGACGCCGGCCGACAGCCGCGGCGTACCTGAAGGCGCAGCAGACCTTGACCCCGGCACCGCTCGACCGCGTGACGCAGAAGGGCTGACCCGGCATAGTCGTCATGTGGTGCTTGGGTTCGGTGGGGATGTGGAGTTCGACCCGGCGTTGTTCGAGGTACGGCGGGGTGGCGTGCCTGTGCCCCTGGAGCCGCAAGCGTTTGATGTACTCGCCTACCTCGTCTCGCACCGTGACCGGGTCGTTCCGAAAGAGGAACTGATGGATGGCGTCTGGGGCGGCCGGTTTGTCAGCGAAACGGCCGTCACCAGCCGGATCAAGCAGGTACGGCGGGCGCTCGGGGACGACGGCCACAGCCAGCGGATGATCCGGACCTTGCACGGCCGCGGGTACCGGTTCGTCGCGCCGGTCGAGTCCAGGTCCGAGGACCGGCCGAGCGAGCCGATCCGGTACACCGTCTCCGACGGACTCCACATCGCCTACCAGATCACCGGCGGCGGGGAGCTCGACATAGTGCTGATCTCGGGCTTCGTGTCGCACCTCGAACTGGACTGGGGAGACCCGCGGCACGCGCACTTCCTGCACCGGCTCGGCTCGTTCGGCCGGCTGATCCGGTTCGACAAGCGCGGCACTGGGATGTCGGACCGACCGTCCGGGCTCCCGGACGTGGAGACGCGGATGCACGACGTACTCGCGGTGATGGACGCCGTAGGATCCCGGCGCGCCGTCCTGGTCGGGTACTCCGAAGGTGGGCCGATGGCGATCCTGTGCGCCGCGGTCCACCCGGAGCGCGTGGCCGGACTGGTGCTGTACGGCACCTACGCGAAGCGGATCTGGTCCGAGGACTATCCGTGGGCGCAGAAGCAGGAGGAGCGTCAGGCCTACACCAACGAACTGGTCAGCAAGTGGGACTGGGGGGCCGACATGCTGATGCGCTGCCCGTCGGCCGACGCACCGATGCAGCGGTGGTGGGCGCAGCGGATGCGGTCGGCCGCGACGCCGTCGACGGTGCAGGCGCTCATGGACATGAACTCGCTCGTGGATGTCCGCGACGCGTTGCCGGCCGTGCGTGTGCCGACACTGGTGATGCACAGGATCGACGATGCGCTCATGAACGTCGGCGGTTCGCGCTATCTGGCGGAGCACATCCCCGGTGCACAGTTGGCGTTGCTCGACGGTGCGGACCATTTCGTGTCGGGGAACCCGGACCAGCTTCTCGACACGATCGAGCGGTTCCTGCGCGACCTGCCCACGCCGAGGGGGCATCCGATGGCGCTGGCCGCTGTCGCGGCACCGGCCGGACCAGGTGCCGCCGATTTGGCCGACGGGCTCGTGGCGGCCGGCGGCCGCCGCGCCTCTGGTCCTGACGGTCGTGCGCTGGTGCTGTTCGACGGACCGGCAACCGCAGTGCGCGCCGGCCTCGCTCAGTTGCACCGCACCGACAGACTTGGTGTCGCCATCGCGGAGGTGCCACGGCACGAGACTCAGCTCGACGCACACGGCGTACGGCTGGCCGTCTCACTGGCGGACCAAGCGACTCCGGGGTCGTTGTGGCTGAGTTCGGCTGTGAACGACTTGGTGGCCGGGTCCGGTGTTGTGACCGAGCCAGTGGAAGACGCGGTCTTCAGGGCCGTCGCTGCGGAGTGAAGGCCGGTCTGCCAGCCCCGAGTGGCAGACCGGCCCTGTGGGGGATCAGGCGGTCGCGACGTCGACCGATACCGGGACGCCGTGCGTCATGACGTCGTACACCGCGGAGCGCTTCATCGACTGCGCGACCAGTGCCTTGAGCTTGTCGGCTTCAGCGTCGCCCTTGACGTGGAAGACCACGCGGATCGTTTCGTAGCCGTTGCGCACCTCGGGGTCGAGTCCGAGGATACCGAGCAGGTTGATGTCGCCCTCGACGGTCGACGTGACCTCCTCGAGGTCGATGCCGCGGGCCGCCGCGATGTTCGCGAGTCCGGCGGTCAGGCAGGCGGCGAGTGCGTGCAGCAGATGCTCGGCCGGCGTGGGTCCTTGGTCGGTGCCGCACAGCACCGGCGGGTGGTCGGCGTCGAAATGAAAGTCCGCGGTACGGGCGTTCTCCTGACCGGCCCCGTAGTAGCGGTTGATCGTGCCGCGGTTGTGGGTGCCGCTGATCCACCGGTTGGTGGCGCGGAACTGGAACCGGGCGATTTCGGGTTGGGCCTTGACGGCGTCGAGGGTCGCGAACAGTGCGGCGGTGTCGACCCCGTTGCGGTGGCTGTCGGTGGCGGTTGCGGTCATGGTGCGGTCCTTTCAAGCGGCGAGATGCGCTGTGAGTCCGGGAAACGAGGCCAGTTCGTCGGCCTCACGCTCGAGTGCCTCGCTGAGCCGCAGCTGCAGTTCGACGAAGCGGTCGGGCGCTGGGAAGGCGGTGAGGGCGCGGGTCAGCTCGAACACCTCGCGCGCCATCAGATCGCGGTGCTGCTGGTACGACGTCATCGCGGCCGGCTCGTCGCGCGGGTCGCCAAGACTGTCGTTGACGGCGGTCGCGAGGAGCTCGGCGTCCCGGAACGCGTCGGTGATGCCGTGCCCGGTGATCGGGTCCCGGTGGTAGCCGGCGTCGCCGACGAGCGCCCAGCCGGGGCCGTGGGCCTGACGGCGGTAGTTCGGCAGATCGGCGGTACCACGGAGCCTTGTGGTGACCTCGCCGACTTGCTCGCCCAGGTGGGGCACGAGTTCTTGGAGCTGCTGGACGAAGACGGGGATGCGCGCCGAGCCCGCCGTACGGATCGGTTCGAGGAGCGGGGTCGGACGGATCAGCCAGACGCAGGCGGTGTCGTCATGCGTCGGGAAGACACCGGCGAAGGTGTCCTTTGCGATGTGGAACTCGTAGGTGTCGGGTCTGAGTCCGGTCACGTACGTGTAGAAGACCGCGCAGGGTGAGGTGAAGTGCTCGAGCGTCTCGGCGCCGAAGTATCCGGCCATCCGCGACCTCCTGCCGTCTGCGCCGATGACGATGCGAGCAGGTAGCTCGATCAGTTCGCCACTCGCGGTTCGACCGGTGATGCCAGTGACGCGCCCGTTGTCCGAGCGCAGTACGCCGGTCGCCGTCACGCCGGTGTGGAGTTCGGCCCCCGCCTCGACGGCTGCGTCGGCGAGCAGGCCGTCGAGGATGTGGCGACGTGGCGCGACGAGCGCATCCACGCCCGCGCGTTCCTTGATCCGCCGTACCTTTGTCTCGCCCTGCGCATCGAACAGCACCTGGGTGATCGCGGGTGCGCCGCTCGCGAGCACGCGATCGAGCAGTCCCCAGCGCGACAGCTGGACCACACCGCCGCGCAGCAGCCCGTGGGTCGACAGCGTGTCGCTCGGCAGTTGCGCCTTGTCGACCATCACGACGTTGCGGCCCAGCTCGGCCAGCAACTTCGCGGTAGCCGCACCGGCACAGCGTGCGCCTACGACGAGTACGTCGTACATTTTCTGCCCCCATCTCATCGTGATGGGACGACTCTGCGTTGTTGCGGCGGGCAGATGCTTGGAGAGGATGTGGAGGCCGGGTGGAGGGACAATCTCCACGAGTTCTCCACATTTCCTGCTGTCGCCAGCCAAGCGGTCTACGCGCGACCGGCCTGAAGGTTGTGGCATGAGGACTCTTGTCGACAGCCGGCCATCTGAGCTGGCATTACGCGACACCGCGTCGGTGGCGCTGGGGCTGGGCGCGTTCGGTGTGACCCTCGGGGTGACCATGTCCGCTCTCGGAATCGGCGCGCTGCCCGGCCTGATCGGTGCGGCCGCTGTGTACGGCGGCAGCGCGCAACTGACCGCGGTGACACTCATCCACGCCGGTGCCGCGTTTCTGGCAGTTGTCGTGTCGGCGGCGATCGTGAACGCGCGGATGCTTCTGTACGGCGCGTCGCTGTCGCCGCGGTTCAGCGACCAGCCGACCTGGTTCCGCTGGCTGGCGCCGCAGTTCATCATCGACCAGACGTACCTGCTGTCCGGCGCGCGGCCCGAGCTCGTCGGGCGCGCGTTCCGGCGCTACTGGGGATCTCTCGGCGCGTTCATCCTGGTGGTGTGGTGCGCCTCGATCGCTGTCGGCATGGTCGCCGGCCCCGCGCTACCGGACCTGCCGCACCTCACCTTCGTCGGCACCGCGATGTTCCTCGGCCTCCTGGCACCCCGGCTGACCAGCCGCCCTGCTGTCACTGCCGCTCTGACCGGCGGACTGGTCGCTGCCGTGGTTGCCCTGGTCCGCCCGGAGCTCGGCATCCTCTGTGGAGCCATGAGCGGCGTCATCGCCGGATCGGCGGCCCGACGATGACCGCGCTCCTCGCCCTCCTCGCTCTGGGCGCTATCAGCTGGGTACTCCGCATCACCTTCATCACCCTGGTCCCGGCCGACCGGCTACCTGCCCGCCTCCGCGACGGACTCGAGTACCTGGCGCCGGCGGTGCTCTCGTCGATCATCGCGGTGGAGCTCATGCGCCTCGTCCACGACGCAGAACCCCTCGACCTGACAATCCTCCTGGCCGGCGCCGCCACCATCGGCTGGGTAGCCCACCGCACCCGAAACATCTCCCTCGCCTGCGGGCTGGGCGTCGCCGTCGTACTCATCCTCGACTACGCACCCCTCTGAGCCCAGGCCTACCCGGCGCGGTGTTGTTCGGCCAGAGCGGGCAGCGTCAGCGGCTCCGGCGACGAGCTCGAGGAGGTCGCGGCGGAACCGCGAGCGTTTCGCTGTCTCGATCGCGGGGATCCGGCCGTCGCGGGCGCGGGCCTTCGTCTCGGCGATCGGCAGGTCGAGGATTCTCGCCGCGTCGCGGAGGCCGACCAGGACGTGGTCACCAGTCGGGGGCACTGCCCGGGGTGGACGGTGAGGATGCCGGCCTTCGCGAGCAGCTGGACCCGTTGCCGGGTGTCGTGGAGCAGGGCCGCGGCTTGGGATGCGGTGAGCATCGGGTCGGCGGCGAGGCGAGGCTAGCCGCTGCCCGGTTCGGCGGGAGCATCAGCTCGCCCTCGGATCCCCAGGAGCCGATCTCGAGCGGTGGTCTCGACATGTCATGCCTCCAACCGGATGAGGTTGGTGGCTCAACGCTGGCCCGCAGGGTCGGAACCGAGGTTTCGGCAAGGTTGCGAAACGATGTGACGTGATGTGACGCACAGTCACGATCAGATGAAGAGGCCGCGGCCGTCCAGTGCCGACGGCTTGGTGCTACTTCGGTCCAAAGAGGGACATAAAGGGGTAGCAGCAGACATGAAGAAGCCCAGGACACTCGCGTGGCCTGGGCTGTTGTGCGCCGCCAGGGACTCGAACCCCGAACCCGCTGAATTCCAGCTGAGGTTGATCAGCGTTGCTCAATGATGCTCGGAATCGCTTACAGGTAACGGATTCCATGCCTGCTTGTTGCGCGTAAGTTCTCATCGGCAACCATCGTCTCGCGCTGATTGAGGTGCGTAAAGAGGTGCGTCGTGGGTCCGCTGATGAAGCCTGGAGATCGTCGATGGACTCGTCGGGCAGTCTCACGGCTCGGTGGTCCTCAGCCGGATGTGCTGAAGCACGGTCCGGTGTGAGTGCCCAGGAGTTACACCGGTGGGAACAGGCCGCGGCCGCCGGAGACGCGGCAGTCGCCGGCTCCCGAAAGCTCGCCACTGGCACGTTCCCGGCAGACAGCAAGCTTCCGAACCTTGCCACCTTCGTGGACGGCCTAGCGGCGTCGGACGAATCGGGAGCCGTTCGCGGACAATCGCGCGCCTGACGACAACAGGCGCCGGCTAGATCTGTCGGCGGAGGTCCAGAGCGCGGAGTTGCAGTTCGTCTGGGATGACGGACGGGAAGAGCCGATCGATCAAGGCCAGGTATCTACGGCAGATCGGCAGAGTCGGTCAGTAGCCGGTGACCGTCCCAGGTGAATCTGGCGGTGGTGACTGCGTTGTCGCCGTCGCCGTCGGCGGCGGTGACGAGTTGGTGGATGCCGATGCCGGGCAGTTCGGCGTACGTGCACCATTCGTGGTCGGAGGTCAGCATGAGGTCCAGGTCGAGGGCTGCAAGGAGCGCGAAGACCTGGCCGCGGTTGGCGGTGTCAACACCGACGAAGACCTCGTCGAGGAGGATGACCCGTGGCGCGGTGGAAACGGTCCGATAGTGCGCCGCCACCACGGCGAACAGCGGAAGGTGCAAGGCGATCGCCTTCTCGCCGCCGGACAGAGCACCGTGCAGCTTCCTCGTCAGGGGCTGATCCCAGGTCCGACCGCATGAACCCGCGAGCCCCTCGACACCCGGACATACCTCGGCACCCTGTCCCGCGCCAGCGCACGACGAACAGCATTCCGCGAGATCCCCAGCGCACGCGCGATCGCGATGATCGCTTTGCCCTCCGACCTGTGCAGCCGACGGATCTAAGCCCAGTCCTCCACAGTCATCACCCTTCACAGGGTCACGCACGGGGCCCACTTTCAACCCTCGCGAGAGGGTCAGTCTTCACCCGTCGTCGATAGTAGGGATTCCTCTACACCAGGGGTGTTGGTGTTTAGGTTTTCCTGCGTGGGAGGAGTTGCAACGATGCCGACGATCGGTGAGCTGCTGGCTGAGTTGGGACTGTAAGAAGTTCGGTGTAACTCCCCGATCCTGGGAGTAGATCTGATGACCGAGATGATGTCCGATGTGGAGCGTGCTGAGGAGCCGAAGCCCGAGTCAGGGGTGGATGGCCTGGACGAGCAGCTGGTTGAGCAACTGGTGGGTCAGGCCCGGGCCGGCGGGCTGCAGTTGACCGGTGAGGGTGGGTTGTTGCAGCAGCTGATGGCATAGGCCGCGCCATCAACAATCAGCTGGAGCAGGCCGGCGGAGTGGGTGTCGGCGAAATGCACAGTGTGGCTGAGCGTGCGAGAGGCTGCCGAGCACCCCTCGGCCGACTCGCCGGACTTTGTGCGACACGAGCCCTGCACCCAGCCCGGAGCAGCCCGAGACCGTCACCGGTCCGAAGTCGAGGTCGTCGAGTTCGTCGAGCTGCTCGTGATCGAGTACGTCGAACAACTTGTCGGCGTTCTTGGGCTTGCGCCACAGCCGGTGAAGCGTGATCTGCCTGGTGCGCACCACCTTCTCGGCCACAGCCAACACCCCCCAGTGGCACTGTCCGTGCCGTTCCAGGACAGCACAGTGATGCCGGCATCGCACGTCCTCCCGGCGAGCCGAGGGATCAGACCGGATTCGCGTCGGAGTACTGCCGGATAGAAACTGATGGGAGGGGCGGTCGACTTCGTTTGCCGGTTGAGCATCCCCTGAACTCACGGTGTGGTGCGAGGCCGACCGTCCCGCGTTCGGCGCCATTGGCTAGAGGCCGAGGAACCTTCTGTGGGCGCCGCCGGCACTGGCGGCCGAGTGCAGCCAGGCGGATGGCGACGTCAAGACCAGAAGCACGGCCAGCAGGAGTATGGCGGCGCCGAGAACGGAGCTGAGGGCGACGGCAGTGCCTTGACCACCCAAGCGCCGGCCATCGCGTTCCCGACAGTTCGTGTCCTCGACTTGGTCGAAGCCGGAACACCTTCTGCGCCGTACACCGCGGCCGCCGTCGCCCTGACGAGACTCGATGACCTTCGTGGCGATGCTCCCCAGGTGCCGCATGCGGCACAGAATGGTGAGGACAGCACCGCGGACACGCGCGATCTCAGAGGTTGGGCGTATCGATCTTCTCAGTTCCGGGACCGGTGCCAAGGGACGCGACTCGAGCCATGAAGTCGGCATACGACAGATCTTGGACCGCTCCACGCCACATTTTGTGCGCGAGGACGCCGAAACTGGGTTCGACGAGCCGGTGAACATCGTCGCCGTCGTACGCCGCGTCCACCAGATCGTTCCATACCGCCGACATCGCACCGCGAAGCAAAGGATGGCTCGCCGGGACGTTCTTGCCGTCGGCAAAGACGTGCGGCTCCCAACTGTCGTACAGCCATCGGCCGTCCAGCCCTTGGCCGTGGTAATAGTTCGCGAATGGCACGATGTAGAGCAATGCATCGTTGCTGTTGATGACCGGGTAACCATCGGCGATTGCCTGCGGGGCGTCGTACCAGCCGTTGTTCCATGAGTTGATGGTGACCCCCCGGTCGTAGCCTGCGGCACCGCCGGACATCATTGTGAAGCTGCCCCACGCGGCCGGCTGTTTGCCCAGACCGCGAACGTACGACGTGATGTCGTTGAAGTACTGTTTGTACTCGGCGGCATGCGCCCGCGGGTACTCGTCCGCGCCGACATGCACGACCGGGCTCCGGAACCACGGCACGAATTCCGCGAACACCTCCTTCATGAACGAGGTCGCCTCCGGATTCGTCAGATCGAGATGATCGGAGTTGCCCCCGTCCAGGCCGATTTCGGGCTTGAACGCGATGAACGCCCGAGCGTGCGCCGGTGCATCGATCTCGGGCACCAGCATCACCTGATGATCGGCGGCCAGATCCTCCAGCCGATGCCACTCCCTCCGAGTCAAAGCACCGTCGGTGGCCGCCATCGGCGCGAATCGCGGGTTGTCGCTCGCGAGCCGGAACGCCGAGTACACCGTCGACCAGTCGTCTCCGTCCTTGGGCTTGAAGGCGTTGTCGTTGAGGTGCAACTGGAACGTGTTGAGCTTGAACCAGCTCATGTAGCGGATGTAGCCGGACAACTGCTCAGGCCCGAACCAACGGCGACCGAGGTCCATCATGAAGCCACGGACCGCGTAGTTCGGCCAGTCGACGGTGCTCCCCACAGGCATCGACACGCAGCCGGGCGTCTCCCTCCTCAGCATCTGCAGGGCGGTTCGGGTGCCCCAGAACACTCCGGTCGCGGTCCTCGCGGCGATTCGCGCCCGATCCGTCACTTCGAGCCGGTATCCCTCGCCCACCGCAACAGCCGTGTCCGGCCCGACCACAGCCTCGGGATCGAGAGCCAGCACCAGGTCACCTGGGCGCTCACCCTTCGTTGTGATCGGAACTCGCCACCCCGTGATGTCTCGCAAGTCGGCGGCGACCTGATTCGCGACTGCTCTCAGCGCGGGATCCGCGCTGACCACTCGAAGGTCTGCATCGATCGTCAGTTGACCAACGCCCCCTGTCCAAGTCTGCAGCGCCGGTACAACAGTCGGTGCAGGGTTCTGGGCAGATGGCATGAACTCTCCAAGGGGCAACGAGCGAACGAGGCAACCATGCAAAATAGTGCTCACAGTCAAGAAGAATCGTACAGTAATGTACAGATGGCGTTGAGGCTAGACGCTGCCCCCGCCTAGGCCTCTGCCCGGCCAACTGTTCACACAGCGCCAGCAATTGCTCCACCGCCACGGTCGGCGTAGCCTGCGGTGAGCCTTGGGCCATCGGAAGTACCGCTATGGACTCAACCACGCGGGTGAAATGACGCCGCTCCTGCAACGAGGGTAGGAGCATCGGCCGCTAGTGGACCCAGCATTGCTATCCGAGTCGGTAGCCTCCGTTCGGCCCGGGGGCGTGGAGGCGGCGAAGCCGAGGTGCTTGAGAGCACCGAGCAGGGGTGCAATGAGGTTCGCGCGCCAGCCGGGACGGACTGACTAGTGCAGGGTGATGCCGCAGAGCTGCATTGACAGCATTTGCAGGAGCCGCAACGCGCTGCCGAGGCTTGCGGCCGAAGACGCTCGATGAGGCATGGGAGCTACCGTTCGCCGAGACCGCCGATAAGGCGGCGGGCGGTGCCGGCGTACACGGCGCGCAACACATGGTCGGGGAGATGTAGCCCGCTGATCGTCCAGCGACCCATGTGCGTGGCACATGAATCTACGTGCTCGTGCCCGTAGGCAACTTCGTCATGAGGGAAGTCTTCGTCGGCGGTCTCGAGAAACCGGAAGTGTTTGCGGTACACATCCACGCTGGGTGCAACGTCAGTTCCGAACAAGACTCGGTCGGCGAAGTCGACGATCAATCTGCGGGCAGCGCGGATCGCGGAGCATCAAGCAGGCGACGATTCCGCATGGTCTGACTTCGCTGCCGAACTCGCTCGCGACGTGCGGAAAGAACCTCCGGCGGCGGTCGCTTTGGCGCTGCGAGTGTGGGTACGAATGCACGGCCTCGGGTCCTTGGAGGTGAATGGTTGCCGCCTCCGATTCGATCCCGATCTGCTCCCAAGCCGTGCCTGTGAAGAAACGGGAAGCTACCTTCTCGGCCGCGAATATGGAGTATCCATCGGCCGGTGTCGTACGAGGCGCCGTTGTTGTAGGGGTTGCGGCGTGTCCGTCGCACCAGGATCTGAGCGCGTGGATCAGGCGGAGGCCTTGATCAGTCATGCCTTCGTAGATGCGGTGTGCGGCAACTTGGTGTTCGGGGTCGTTTTGCATACCGCGGCAGCATCGCGGGCGTTGACGCGACCGGCCCTTCAGTCAGGCCGTTCGTCGGAGGTGCAGGGGGAGGGCGCGCTGCGGTGGCTGAACCATCTGAGGGGTAGACCCCTGACATGGTCGGTTGGCCCCCGGGATCCTGGTTGCGCAACCGATCGACTCAGAGCTCACCCTCAGTCGACCGATCGCCAGCGTCCGGAACTGCCCACCGCCGGTGTGAGTGAGCGGAATTCGGTCCCGCGCCACGATGAGAGCGCAGCGACAGCGACGGGTCAGTGTTCTTCTGACGGCATAGCCGGGGGAACCGTTTGCGCCCATTCGGCCCACTCGGCGAGGGCGGAGTAGAGGCGGACGCCGGCTTCGATGGTGACGCGCATCGACTGGGTCTGCGGGCTGTACCCGAATTCGCCGCGGTCCTTGCGGCCGGCGTACTCGCGGTAGTGCTCGGCCAGGGCGTGGTAGTACTGCGCCTCAGTCTCGAGGTGTCGCTTCAGGTCGTCGGTGTCCATTAGCCAGAAGAACAGTGACCGTAGCAGCGGTTGCAGGCGCATGGTGTGGTCGACGTCGACCTCGGTCAGCCAGCGCTTCACCTCTGCCATTCCAGCGTCCGTGATCCGGTACGCCTTCCGCCGGCGCGGTCCCTCGCTCTCGACCTCAACCAGCCCCTCGGCGGCGAGCTTGCCGAGCTCGGCGTAGATCTTCGGGTGCTGGGCCGGCCAGATCGACCCCAGAACCTCGGTGAACCGCTGGGCCAGGTCGTACCCACTGGCCGGCCCTTCGGCGAGCAGCCCGAGCAGCCCGTGCCGCAATGACATGCCGCCTCCTTCGATCGAGTCGTACCTCTACCGAGCATCTTGACATGTCCCAACGGACACGTGCATGCTCAGATATGTCCTTAGGGACATGTCCTAGGGAACATGACAGGAGTAGATATGGCGGCCAGTCAGGCGGTACTCATCACCGGGTCGACCGGCGGCATAGGCGCCGCGACGGTCGACTTGCTCAGACACCGCGGATTCATCGTGTACGCCGGGGCCCGCAGGCCGGCCGCGTTCGGCTCTGGTGTGCACGTGGTCTCGCTGGATGTCGCGGATCCGGAGAGCGTCGCGGCTGCGGCGAAGCGGATCGCGGGGGAGGTCGATGGGCTGCGGGCGGTGATCAACAACGCCGGCGTGATCGTGCAGGGGCCGCTCGAACTGGTGCCGGCCGACGAGTGGCGGCGGCAGCTCGAGGTGAACACGCTCGGTCCGTCGTACGCGAGTTCCTGCCACTGGTTCGGGCCGGGAAGGGGCGGATCGTGAACGTGAGTGCGCCTACGGGAAGGATCGCGATGCCCTTGCTGGGAGCGTTGTCCGCGAGCAAGGCCGGGCTCGAGGCGATGTCGAATGCGCTCCGATTGGAGCTGGCTCCGTGGAACATCCCGGTCGTCGTGGTCGAGCCGGGCTCCACCGAGACCGCGATCTTCACGAAGGCGGGGGCGGCTGAGCAAGCCTCGCACAAACAGGTCGGGGCAGATCGGGTCTCGCTCTATCGTGGGCACCTTGCCGCTTATGAGAAGGCGTCGGCGCGGTTCAAGCCGGGACCGGTGGAGAAGGTTGCCGAGGTCATCGTTCGAGCGGTGGAGGCGTCGCGGCCGAAGCGTCGGTACACCGTCGGCGATGCGCGAGCTCTAGGCGCCGTCCTCACTAGACTTCCCGCCGGTCTACGTGATCGTGTCCTGAGCAGCACACTCGGATTGAACGGCATCAAGGCGTGAGGACGATCGTCTTGATCGGCGCTACGTCCGGACTGGGCCGTCGGGCGGCTGAGCAGCTCGATGGACATCGACTGTTCTTGGTCGGACGTGACGCGGGCCGTGCTGCCGAGCTGGCGAAGCGATTGCCGCAGGCATCGGTCATTGCGGCGGACGTGTCCGTGCGGGCGGGAGTTGAGCGAGTGGCGGGCGAAATCACGGCCGCGACCGATCGGATCGACGTGCTCGTGAACAACGCGGGCGTGATGACGCCGGCCCGGCAGGTCTCCGGAGACGGGGTCGAGTTGAATCTTGCCGTACATCATTTGGCGCCCTGGTCGGTGACAGCGCTGTTGTCGCCACTGATTCCGGCCGGTGGACGGATCATCAACGTGAACTCCGAAGGGCATCGGTCGCCGATGCGCGGAGGCGTGGTGCGGATCGATCCGGAGCGGCTGCAGGACGGGCCGTCCGAGTTCGATCCGTTCCTCACCTACAGCAGGACCAAGCTGGCCAATCTGCTCTACACCTACGAGCTTCAGCGAAGGCGGCCGGAACTCAGCGTGGTCGCCGTACATCCGGGTGTGGTGCGGACGGATCTCGGGCGTCAGTTCCCGCGGCTGCAGGTGGCGGCCGTGCAGGCGTTCGCGCTGTCGGCTCGCCGGGGAGCGGAGCCGGTGGTGCGGCTCGCGGTCGGGGATGAGGCGCCGACCGGCTACTACGACCGCTTCACGCCGGCGCGGTCGTCGGCAATCTCGTACAACGAGGACCTGGCGCGGCAAGTGTGGGAGGCTACGGAGCAGCTGCGCCCACATCGTCGACAACCCGGAGTAAGCGCGGTGAATTAGTTCACCTCTGCCCATGTGGATGTCGCGGCTTCGATCTCGCGCTGGCCAGGTCGTGCGGGCACCGCAGGATGCGGATTTTGAGCCTGAGGTTGACGCCGACGCGACGCGCGATCTCCGCCGCTGGCCGCTCCATTTGGAGGCGGCGAGTAGGGCTGAGTACGGCGATCTGCCGGTGGCGCGCGTCCGCTCACGGTACTGAGCTGGGAGGTTGTCTGGGCCGATGATTGGTGCTTGCCGATCGCGGTGTGGCGTCGGTGGACTCTCCTATGTTTGTCAAGCGGGGAGTGATGGTGTGCCGGTGGCGTTGAGGTGTCGGTAGATCTGTCTGGCGAGGTAACGCTTGAGACAGCGTCGGATCTCTTTGGTGGTGCGCTCGCGGGTGGCGGGGTCATGAATCATGCGGGTGATGGTGGCCATGTGCAGAGCGCGGTTGAGGCGCCGGTCTCCGCCGCGGTTGGGTCAGCGCCGATGATCAGACTCTGGATCTGACTCGTGCCCCCGAAGACCTGGCCACACTGCCTTCCATGGGACGCTGGCAGACGTCGAGCATCGCGGAGTGGTGGCGCGTACCGAAGGGCTCCGCTCGGTCTCGTCGGCGGGTGGCGAGGGGCAGGCGAGTTGGCGAAGGGCCTGGACTCCCTCGGCGAGTCTCTTAGGCGTCAGAGGAGTTCGGGGTCGTCGAAGGCGTGTTCAAGGGCTTCGGCGGCGGCTGGGTTGGCGGCTCGGCGGCCGAGGTAGACGTCTTGGGTGATGGAGACCTTGGACTGGCCGAGTTGGTCTGCGATCTGGCGGGCGGTGTGGCCGGCGTCGTCGAGGGCGGTGGCGGTGGTCTTGCGGAGGGCGTGGGAGCGGATCCAGGCGAGCTTGTCGGACTCGGCCGGTTGGGCGGCGTCATGAAGTTGGGCGAGTAGCGCGTGGTGGTTGTCGAGCTGGATGCCGTAGGTCCCCACAAGGGTTGCGATGAGTTGGTGGTCGGCCTTGATGCGGCCGGTTTCGATGAGTTCGACTCTGGTTTGGGGCCAGCCGAGGTGTTCGGCGACTTGTTTGCAGGTCATGTGGGTGTGGCGGCGGAGGGTCTTGAGGCTTTCGCCTAGGTCGCGGCGGGCGCCGGCGGCGTGCCTGGCGCGGAGCGTGGAAGTAGCCCAGCGGGGGAGGCTGAGGACGCGCTCGCCGGCTCTTGACTTGGTGGTCTTGCGGAGGAGGCCTTCGCCGGGGATGCGGGCGATGGTGTGGGTGATCTCGACAGTCCCGGCTTCGAGGTCGACGTCGGGCCATCCGGTGGCGGGGCTTCGCCGATGCGGAAGCCGGTGCCGAGCATGAACGTGACCAGGTCGGGGAGGTCGGCTTGGACGGCCCATTCGTCGGCGGCGAGGCTGTTGCGGAGGAGGGCAACTTCGTTGGCGGTGAGGGCTCGGGTGGGTTCTTGGGTTTGGCTTCGATGGCGTCGACTTCGCGGACCGGGTTGACGGAGATGGCGCCGTAGCGGACGGCGAGTTTCATCGCGCCGGAGATGATGGCGCGGCAGGTCTTGGCAGTCGGGGCACCTGCGTTGCTCTTGATCTTGGCGAGCACGGTGTCGAGGCGTGGGGTGGTGGCTTCGCCGATGCGGAGTTCGCCGAGGGCGGGGCGGATGTGGTTCTTGAGGGCTCGCCGGTAGGTGTCCAGGGAAGTCGGTGACCTTGTGCCGTCGGCGATCAGGCCCTCGAATCTCTTCTCCCAGAGGTCGAGGAGGTGGTTGATCTTGTCCAGTGCGCTGAGCTCGCCGGACTGGTTGGTCTTGGCGCGGTCTTGGAGCTTCTTCAGCAAGGCGTGCTCGGCTGCTGTCTTGGTTTTGCTGTACGCGGATACCTGGCGGACGTGACCGTCGTGGTCGCGGAACTTGGCCTGCGACTTGTACTTGGTCGGCCTGCCCTTGTCGTCAGTGTCTGTGACCCAGGTCGAGATCTCGCCCCAGGAGCCGAGGGGGATCGGTGGCTTTCGCCATGTCAAGCCTCCAGCCGGTGTGATGGTTGGCTGCTCAACGTCGGCCGGTCGTCGGGATTGAGGATTCCGGTGACGATGCGAAACGATGTGATGTGACGCACAGTTACGATCACGTGAACCGTGATGTGAGCGTGAAAGGTGGCGGTGTGCGGATCAGTCAGGAGTCGGCGCGCGGCAAATGAGTGCGTATTGAATGCGTCGCGGACATGAAGAAGCCCAGGACACTTGCGTGACCTGGGCTGTTGTGCGCCGCCAGGGACTCGAACCCCGAACCCGCTGATTCCCGATATGCTCGCGTTGGTGATGCGCGTCGGTTCTCCTTCATGCGATTGACCTGGCGGATGATCCGCAGTCCGTGCCTCCAGGCGTCCCATCGAGCTTGTAGATGCTCGTTGATTTCAATGGGGTAAGGCATGGGGATGAGGGGATCGACGGCTCGCCCAACGTCAGTCGTTCCGGGCTGATGGCTGCCCCGGTAGACTCCGGCCCTCGGTACGAGGCATACGGAAAGAGGGGGAGAGCATGTCTGAGGACAATGTTGGACCTATCGGGTTTTGGAGCTATGTCCACAAGGATGACGAAGGTGTAGATGGTCGCATCTTGCGTCTAGCACGCAGGCTGTCCGATGAATTCTCACTGCTGACGGGGCAGGAGCTTTCGATCTTCATCGATAGGTCGTCACTGGAGTGGGGTAATGAATGGGATCAGCGCATCAACGTTGCATTGCAGGAGACCACGTTCTTCATTCCGGTGATCACCCCTCGCTATTTTCTCAGCAGCGCCTGTCGGGGCGAGTTGTTGAGGTTCTCTGGATATGCGCGAAGTCTTGGTGCTGAGGAGTTGCTGCTACCAATCTACTATGTGAATGTCGCGGACTTGGCGGATGACAGCGACGATGAGGCAAAGTCCCTGATTGCAAAGACTCAATATCAGGATTGGCGAAAGCTGCGCTTGGTTGACGAAGGCTCCGCGGAGTATGCGCAAGCAGTTAACGATATGGCGTTGCGCTTGGCCGATATCAGTAGAGACTACTCGGCCAAGCCGACGCTCACGCCTGATGAGGTTGCGAGTGAGCAAGGAGGAGGTGGAGTTGTAGACGATGAGCCCGGGGTCGGGGACCTGATTGCCCAACTCGAAGAGGCGATTCCAAAATGGCTCGAAACGATTGAGTCTCTGCCGCTGGTTACTCAGGAGATCACAGAGATAATTCAGCGAGCGACCGACAAGTTGAATGCTGGAAACGAAGAGGGGAAGGGATTCGCGTACCGCGTCCTCGTTGCTCGGGAGATAGCAGCTGAAATCGCTGAGCCGGCCGAGAGGCTAAAGAATCTGGGTGAGCGGTATGCCGCTCAACTTCTTGAGATGGACCCCGGCGTCCGTGCATTCATCTCCGTATCCGGTGAACCTGAACGAACCGAAGAAGAGCGACAAAGTGCGCTGGAAGCCTTTGATAGCATCGTAGAACTGGTAGCGACCTCGCAAGATACTCGGGATTCTATCAGTGGATTCGCCGATTCTGTGCGCGGTCCAGCGAAGCAATTCCGGGACTTGCGGCCAGGTATGAATACGATTGAAGCGGGTCTGCGGAATGTCATTGACGCTCAGTCGATCCTGGAGGAATGGGGTCGGCTCATCGAGACCTCGCCGCTAAAAGCAGTGGATTAGAGCGCGGGGGTGCCTCGGGCGCGACGGAGTTGGATGCGCCCGGGCCCGAGGCGTAGTCGCGCGCGGGAGAGCGGGTTCTCAAAGTGCCGGCATGGGGTCTTGCGATGCTCCGGCGGCGCCTGATGGACGGCGGGCGGTTGGATCAGCCGATATTCGCCAACCGCGACGGCGACTACCGCGATCCGACGAACGTACGACGCGCCCTGCGGGAGGCACGGTCACCGATCGGCAGCGAGACGCGCCGAGACCTGGGCAACCGACTGCGGAAGGCACGACGGGCAGCCGGGCTGTCGCAGGCGGACACGGCGGCCAAGCTCGGCTGGCCACAGTCTCGGGTCAGTCTGGTCGAGACAGCCCGGGTCCGGCTGGAGGTCAGCGACGCCGAGAAGGTGCTGGACCTCTACCGGGTCCCTGGCAGCGAGCGGGTCGAGCTGCTGGAGCTCGCGACCGAGGCCGCAGAAGGAAGCCAGGCCGACGCGCTCGCGTGGATCACGTCGCACTCGTTCCGGAAGATCACGGCGACCATCCTGGACGATGCCGGACAGAGCGCCCGGCAGATCGCCGACCAGCTCGGGCACGCCCGGCCGTCACTGACTCAGGACGTCTACATGGCGCGGCGGGCGAAGAATCCGGACGCGGCGGCCGCGCTGGAGACAGCTCTCAACCGGTCACCCGACGTCGCCGACCGACTCGGTCACGGTGACCCGGCTGACGCGACAGGCACCTACGGCTGAGTGTGCGGTAGGACACAAAACCATGGGATAAACCATGGGTCCCACATAAGCGAAAGCCCTGGTCACCTTCGTGACCAGGGCTTTTGTGCGCCGCCAGGGACTCGAACCCCGAACCCGCTGATTAAGAGTCAGCTGCTCTGCCAATTGAGCTAGCGGCGCTTGGTGTTGCCTTCGAACGAAGAGGATCGTAGCAGGGGGATCGGGGAGATGCGAAATCGGTTAGCGGGTGAGGATGGTCATGGCTGCGTTGTGGCCGCCGAGGCCGGAGACGGCGCCGCCTCGGCGGGCGCCGGAGCCGCAGATGAGGAGGTTCGGGACGTCGGTTTCGGTGCCCCAGCGGCCGGCGTCGGCGGGGTCGGTGGCCCAGGGCCATTGGAGGTCGCCGTGGAAGATGTGGCCGCCGGGCATGCCGACCGATTCCTCGATGTCGTACGGCGTCTTGGCCTCGACGCACAGGTTGCCGTCGGCGTCCCGGGCGATGCAGTCCTCGAGGGGTTCCGCGAGGTACGACTGGAGGCCGGCGAGCACCCGGCGTACGGACTCGGCCCGGGCCGAATCGTTGTCGGAGGCAAACAACCGGGCGGGGAAGTGCACGCCGAACACGGTGAGGGTGTGGTGGCCGGAGGCAATCAGGTCGGGGGAGAGGATCGACGGGTCGGTCAGCGAGTGGCAGTACACCTCCGACGGCGGTACGGCGGGCAGCTCGCCCGCCGCGGCGGAGCGGTACGCCGCCTCGAGTTGGCTGTAGTCCTCGTCGATGTGGAACGTGCCGGCGAAGGCCTGTGCCGGGTCGTCACCCGACTTGAGTGCGGGGAGGTGATTCAGCAGCAGGTTGACCTTCAGCTGCGACCCCTCCGGCTTCTCGACATCAGTCTGACCGCGCAGCGTGGCCAGTGTCGACGGGGCGACGTTCGAGAGCACCCAGGCGCAGTCCACGGATCGCTCACCGTCACCACCGAGCCAGGTGACCGATCCGCGGGTCCCGTCGACCTGGACCGAGGTGACTGCCGCGTCGGTGACCAGGGAGGCGCCGGCGCGTCGTGCTGCTGCCGCCAGCGCGTCGGTGACCGCTCCCATACCGCCCACCGGCACCCGCCACTCGCCGGTGCCGTTGCCGATCAGGTGGTACAGGAAGCACCGGTTCTGGATCAGAGACTCGTCGTGCAGCCCGGCGAACGTGCCGATGATGGCATCCGTCGCGACGACCCCGCGGACGGTGTCGTCGGTGAAGCGCCGTTCGATGGTCTCGCCGAGCGGCCGCTCGACCAGCTCGTCCCACAACGCGCCGTCGACGCGGGAGCGGAGGTCAGCCGCCGTCCTGAGCGGCTCCAGCAGCGTGGGAGCGACAGCAGCGGCCACTGAGCCGACTGCGCCGTAGAACGCCGCCCACGCGTCGTACTCCGCGTCACTGCCGGTCAGCGCGGCGAACGAGGCACGGGTGGCCGCCCCCTCGCGACGCTCGACCATAAGGCCGACGTCGCGCCCGTCACGGCGTACCGGGGTGTACGACGCGACTGTCCTGGACCGGAGCTCGAGACCGAGGCCAAGGTCGGCCACGATCTTGTCGGGCAGCAGGCTGACCAGGTACGAGTAGCGCGACAGCCGGGCGTCCACGCCCGGGAACACGCGCTGGCTGACCGCAGCGCCGCCGGTGTGCGGCTGCTGCTCGAGGACGAGGGTGGAGAGCCCGGACTGGGCCAGATACGCGGCCGCGACGAGCCCGTTGTGCCCGCCGCCGACAATCACGACGTCGTAGAAGTCCTTCATCCCACCGGCCAATCGAGTTTGTTGTACGCGGCGTCCCAGAACATCCATTCGTAGCGGCACGTCATGGCGAAGTGCTGATGACAGCGTTCCCGCTCAGCTGCTCCGACGTCCAGTCCGTCCGTGACGGCGAGTACCGACTCGACGACTGCGTCGAACTCCTCCGAGCCGTACGTCTCGATCCATTTCCGGTACGCCGGGTCGGGGGACGACCGCTTGAGCAACTCACGTCCCACGTCGCGGTAGATCCAGTAGCAGGGCAGGACAGCGGCCACTGCCTCGGCGTACGTCCCGGTGGCGCACACAGCGGTCAGATAGGACATGTACGCCGTGGTGGTGGGACCCGAGCCGGCTACGTCGACGTCCGCCGCCGTCAGCCCCAGAGACGCCAGCAGCGACGTGTGGAGCTCACGCTCGACGGCGATCGCGTTGGCGGCGTGCAGCGCGAACATGCTGACCGCGTCCTCGTCCAGGGCGCGTCCGGCGACCAGGCTGAGCGCTCGCGAGTACGCCCGGAGGTAGTGGCTGTCCTGGATGATGAAGTACCGGAAGGCATCGTGGTCGAGCGTCCCGTCGGTCAGGCCGGTGATGAACGGGTGCCGGACGATCTCGTCGTACACGGAGGCGGCCCCGCGGTTCCACAGCTCGCTGGAAAACGTCATCCCCACTCCTCGGCGTCGACTGCACCGACCTTATCCACGAGACGCGCAGCGATCACCGAGACGCAGGTCACGTCCGCGCCATACTCTGAGACATGGGTATCCAGGGGGAGCAGGCGGAGATGCCGCCGGAGTCGCCGTTGCTGCGACGGATCCGGGCGTCGGTGATCGGTGACGACCAGGTGATGCCGGGGCCGTACGGTCCGCGGCGCGTCACGTACGCCGACTACACCGCCTCCGGGCGGGCGCTGACGTTCCTGGAGGATTTCATCCGTGAGGAGGTCCTCCCGCGGTATGCGAACACGCACACCGAGTCGAGCGGGACCGGGCTGCAGACGACCCGGCTGCGCGAGGACGCCCGGCGCATCATCCACACCAGCGTCGGCGGTGACGACGAGACCGCGCTGATCTTCTGCGGCTCGGGCGCGACCGGGGCGATCGACAAGCTGATCGGGATCATGGGCCTGCGGATCCCCGCCGAGCTCGACGACCGGTACCACCTGACCGACCGGATCCCGCGCGACGAGCGCCCGGTCGTCTTCATCGGCCCCTACGAGCACCACTCGAACGAGTTGCCCTGGCGCGAGTCGATCGCCGACGTGGTGGTGATCTCGCAGGACGCGGACGGCCACATCGACATCGACCAGCTCGAGTCGAGACTGCGGGAGTACGCCGACCGGCCGCTGAAGATCGGTTCGTTCTCGGCGGCGAGCAACGTGACCGGGATCGTCAGCAACACGCAGCGGCTGTCGGCGCTGCTGCATCGCTACGGCGCGCTCTCGTTCTGGGACTGTGCCGCGGCGGCGCCGTACGTCGAGATCGACATGTACGGCGGGCGCGACCAGGACCCGTTGTCGTACAAGGACGCGATCTTCCTCAGCCCGCACAAGCTGATCGGCGGCCCGGGCACACCCGGCGTGCTGGTCGCGCGCCGCGAACTGCTCCGCAACCGGGTGCCCGATGTGCCGGGCGGCGGCACGGTCGCCTATGTGAACCCGCTCGAGCACCGGTATCTGGACGACCCGGTGCACCGCGAGGAGGGCGGTACGCCGGCGATCATCGGCTCGATCCGCGCCGGGCTGGCCTTCCAGCTGAAGCAGGCGGTCGGGATCGACGTGATCCGTGCCCACGAGGATGCCTACCTGCGGCGCGCGGTCGCGGCCTGGACGGCCGAGCCGAACCTGCAGATCCTCGGCAACCTGGACGCCGAGCGGCTGTCGATCGTGTCGTTCGTGGTCAAGGCGCCCTCGGGGCGGTACCTGCACCACAACTTCGTGGTCGCGCTGCTGAACGACCTGTTCGGCATCCAGTCGCGGGGCGGCTGTTCGTGCGCCGGGCCGTACGGGCATGCGCTGCTCGGGATCGATCTGGACCGGTCGCACGAGTTCGAGCACGAAATCATGCACGGCTGTGAGGGGATCAAGCCCGGCTGGGTGCGGGTCAACTTCAACTACTTCATCTCCGAGGCGGTGTTCGCGTACGTCGTCGAGGCCGTCAAACTCGTCGCCCGGGACGGCTGGCGGCTGCTCGGCGACTACCGCTTCGACCCGGCCAACGGCTTGTGGAGGCACCACCGCGGCCCGGTCGAGCCGCCGATGCGGCTCTCCCAGGTCGGCTACGACGCCGACGGCAAGCTCCGGTACCCGCGCCACGACCACACGGCGCCGGAGTCCGCCCTCGACGACTACCTCGCCGAGGCCCGCGACCTGCTGTCCACCTGTCAGCAGGACCGCAGCGACTCCGAGGGCAGTGTCAACACCGATTTCGATCACCTCCGCTGGTTCGAGCTCCCGTCCCGCTGTCTGACCCGCGACCGCTAGCTAGCTGTACTGACCGGGCTCCGGCGGCGCGGAGGGTCTTGGCGATCTCGTCATACCCGCGGGACTCGGCGTGCCGGAGCGGGCTGACGCCGTCGGCATCGACCAGATTGGGATCCGCGCCGGCGCCGACGAGGATCTTCACGATCTCCTGCCACTGCTGCGTGCCCTTGCCGAGGATGATCGCCTCCAGCAGGGCGGTCCAGCCGAGGTTGTTCACGTGGTTGACGTTGATCTTGGTCTGGACGACCCGCCGGACGTAGTCGACGTGGCCGCGTTCGCCGGCCGGGATGACCGAGATGCCGCCGAACCGATTCCGCAGGGTCAGATCCGGGTTCGCGGGCAGCAGGGTCTCCAGCATCGCGACACTCCCGGTGACGCCTGTGACGAGCCAGGCGGAGTCTTGCCGGTCGTCCTGCGCGTCGGGGTCCGCGCCGAGCGCCACGAGCAGCCAGGCCACGTCGACCCGGTCGTTGAGCGAGGCGAGCAACAGCGCCGTACGACGGTGGTCGTCGCGGGACTCGATCGGAGCGCCGGCAGCCAGCGCTGCGGCGACCTTGTTGGCGTCTCCGGCCGCCGCAGCGTCCAGCAGCGCGTCAGCCTTCGCGTGGGTGTCGAGGACGGCGCTGACGGCTGTCTGGCCGCGGTCCTTGGCGGCCTGGACCGGTGTGGCGCCGTCGCTGACGGCAGGCTTGGCGCGATCGGCCCCACCTGCGATCAGCAGCCGGACGGTGTCGACGTACTGCGGGGTGCCCTTGCCGAGCAGCACCGCCTCGTGCAAGGCGGTCCAGCCGAGGTTGTTGACGTGATTGACCGCCACGCCGGCCTTGATCAGCCGGCCGACCACGGCGGCGTGACCACGCTCGGCGGCCCGGATGAGCGCCGTGCCGTGATAGCTGTCGAGGCTGCGGACGTCGGCGCCGTGGGCCAGCGTCAGGTCGAGCAGCTCCAGGTAGCCCTCGCTGGCGGCGATCAGGAACGCGCTCTGGACAGTGTCGTCGACCGCGTTGACGTCCGCGCCCGCGGCGATCAGGCGCTTGGCCTCGGCCACGTCGTTCTTCCAGGCGGCGGCGATCAGCTGACTGTCGAGGGTGGACGGCACGGTTGCGCTCCTGGAGGGCGAGGGGGAGGTCGTAGGCGCACTGCTGGTCTCAGTGGAACACGCTGTGGTCGCCGCCATCAGCAGGACGGCGGCCACAGCGATCGGGCGGCGATTCATCGGCGGGGATCGAGCGTGATGACCTGGTACGGCGGGACCGCGGTCGCCTCGTCGAACTTGCTGTCGACGACCAGCAGCCGGCCCTGGGCGAGCTTCGCGGTGGTCAGCACCCGGTCCGGGTCGGTCGGCGTCGCGGACACCAGCCGCGCGATGCGTCCGTCGGCCGACACCTGCAGGGTGCTGAGCACCTTCGAGAAGTTGCGCACGACCCAGAGGCTGTTGCCCTGCTGGACGAGACCGTCGGCGTTCACGAGGTCGGCGCCCGCGGTGTCGACCGCGGTGGCCTCCGTGGTCCGCAGGTCGAACCGCCACAGCTTGCCGACGTTGCCCTGGGCCACGACCAGCGCCTTGCGATCCGGCGACAGCACGATCCCGCCGAGGTTGAAGCCGGTCGCCGTGTCGATCGTCTCGGTCGCGTCGGCCCAGGTCGTGACGGTCCACCGGCCGTGCTGCTCGGCGACCCGGAAGATCTGTGGAGCGTTCGAGTTCGTGAAGTACGCCGCGCCGTCCGGACCGATCACCAGATCGTTCAGGAACGCGTTCGGCACGCCGGTCCGCAGCGCGGCCAGCAGCTGCCCGTCGCGGTCATACACCCACAGGTCCGGCGCGCCTGGGTGGTCGATCCCGTTCGGCCCGCCGGCGACATATACCCGGCCCTGGGAGTCGACGTTGACGCCGCGGGCCGTCCAGCGGCCGTCGGTGCCGTCGCCCTGCAGCCACTCGGTCGCCGCACCGGAGCGCAGCTGCCCGCGGTGGATCTCACCGCCGGTGGTCTCGGACACGTAGTAGTTCTTCGTGCGCGCGTCGAACCCGATGCCCTCGAACTTGGAGCCGCCTGGGTCACCGGGGAGCTCGTAGGTGCTCGGCCGGGTGTGTGCCGGCGAGGCGAAGGCCGCCGAGGCTCCGGCGCCGAGCAGGGTGGCGGACAAGGCGAGGGTGGCGGACAGCGAACGGACAGACATCTGAACCTCTCAGGACGGTCGGTGGATTCGAGCTGCCTCCAGCCTCCGTCGGGGGGACCGGTCCGCACGACGGGTGTTCGGCCACCGATGGATAGCCGAACGGATGATTCGGATCCGGGGCTGAGCGGCCTACGATCGGCAGAACATGTCCACTGCGCACACTCCGTCGATCCTGAGTCACGCGACGCGGCTGGTGACCGCTCTGCACGCGGCGCTGGTCGTCCTCGTGCTGGCGTCCGCGATCCGCTACCTGACCGGTCACGGCCTGGGCGACCGCGCGCCGTGGGTGCTGCTCGGCGCAGCGGTGTTGCTGGCGACGTACGGCGCCTACCGGCTGCTCCCCAGCCGGGTCTGGCTGGCGCTGCTGGTCGTGGAGTGGTGCGCCCTGGTCCTGCTGGCGCCGTCGTTCGCCTGGTGCGCCGTGCCGCTCTCATTTGTTGCCCTGCGCATCCTGTCGTTCCGCCCGGCCTGTCTGGTCGTGGCCGGCATGGTGGTGGTCACCGTGGTCCAGTGGACCCGGATGACCGACCGGCTGGACCCGACGATCGTGCTGGGGCCGGTCTGTGTCGCAGTGCTTGCCGTGGGCGCCTACCGGGCGCTGGAGCGGGACGCGCTGGCCAGACAGGCGCTGCTGGACGAGCTGCATGCCGCGCAGGGCGACCTGGCCGACGCACAGCACCAGGCAGGAGCCATGGCAGAGCGAGCGAGGCTGTCGCGGGAGATCCACGACAGCGTGGCGCAGGGTCTGTCGAGCATCAATCTCTTGCTGCAAGCCGCCGAGCGCGAGTGGGACGCCCGGCCGGCTGCAGCGCGCGAGCACGCGGCCCAGGCGGCCGCCACCGCCCGCGACGGACTGGACGAGGCCAGGAGGGTGGTCCGCGACCTCGCGCCGGCCGAGCTGGCCGCGGGCTTGCCGGAAGCACTGCGCAAGACCTGCGAACGGCTGGCGGCCCACAGCGCCCTCGACGTCCGGGTGCAGGTGCACGGTGAGCCGGTGACTCTCGACTCGGAGGTGGAGACCGCACTGTTGCGCACCGCTCGCGGCGCACTGGCCAATGTGCTCGAACACGCGCACGCGGAAACGGCCTTCGTGACTCTCACGTACCACCCCGACGCGGTGGTCCTCGACGTTGTGGATAACGGCCGGGGCCTTCCGCGATCTCATGTCACCATCGATTCCGACCGCGGTCACGGCCTGGCCGGAATCCGGGAACGACTGAGACAACTGGGAGGAACGCTGGTGCTGGAGAGTGAACCGGGGGACGGTACGGCGCTGGCCGCGTCGATCCCGCTGCGGGCGACGGCGGAGCATTCATGACGAGCGATGCCGCGGCCCCGGCGATCCGCGTTGCGCTGGTCGACGACCATCCCGTCGTGCGCGCCGGCATCCGCGCGCTCGTCGAGGCCCAGGACGATCTGATCGTCGTCGGCGAGGCGTCCGACGCGCACAGCGCGGAGCAGCTCGTCGCGGGCCTGCATCCGGACGTCGTGCTGATGGACCTCAATCTCGGCCCAGGCCCCGGCGGTGCCGAGGTGACCGCGCGGCTGCGGGCACTGCCCGAGCCGCCGTACGTGCTGATTCTGACGACCTATGACACCGAGGCCGACATCATGAGCGCGATCGACGCCGGCGCCTCCGGATACCTGCTGAAGGACGCGCCGCCGGAGGACCTGTTCCGCGCGATCCGCGGCACCGCGCGCGGCGAGACCGTGCTCGCACCGGCCGTGGCGGCGCGGCTCGTCCGGCGCTCCGGCCCGATGCTCACCGAGCGCGAGGTAGAGATCCTCGGCCTGCTCGCCACCGGCAAGTCGAACCGGGACCTTGCGAAGAAGCTGTATGTCAGCGAGGCCACGATCAAGTCCCACCTGGCGCACATCTACTCCAAGCTGGGCGTGGACACCCGCGCGGCCGCCGTGGCACGCGCGATCGAGCAACGCATCATCCGGCCGGTCAGCTGAGTATGGTCGGACCGTGAGCAGCACGGACGACGAGGCGACCGGCGGCGAGAGCCTGCTGACCGTCCTGGTCGCGCTCACCGCCAACCTGCTGATCGCGCTCGCCAAGACAGTGGTAGCGGTGATCACCGGATCCGCCTCGATGACGGCGGAGGCGGCGCACTCGTGGGCCGACACCGGCAACGAGGTGTTCCTGCTGATCGGGGAGCGCCGGGCGCGAAAGCCGGCCGACCGGTTGCACCCGCTCGGGTACGGGCGGGTCAGCTACGTCTGGTCGATGTTCGCGGCGTTCGGCCTGTTCACGGTCGGTGCAGCGGTCTCGGTGTGGCACGGCATCCAGTCCCTGCAGCACGGCGAGGCGGAGGCCACGTCGTACGGCTGGGCGTATGCCGTGCTCGGGATCTCGTTCGTGCTCGAGGGGATCTCGTTCGCGCAGGCGCTGCGGCAGACCAAGGCGGGCGCGCTGGAGCGGATGCTGCGCCCCTGGCGGTATGTCCGGCTCACGTCGAACCCGGTGCTCCGGGCGGTGTTCGTCGAGGACCTGTCGGCGCTGATCGGCATCCTGATCGCGGGAGTCGCGATTCTGCTGCACCAACTCACCGGCAACGCCGTCTGGGACGCGATCGGCTCGATCGTGGTCGGCATCCTGCTCGGTACGGTCGCGCTGTTCCTGATCAGCCGGAACATGGATTTCCTGACCGGTGAGGCGGTCACCCCGCTGGCCCGCAACCGGGTGCTCCGCGCGCTGCTCGCGCACGAGGACATCGAGCGGATCAGCTTCCTGCACATGGAGTGGGTCGGCGCCGACCGGATCTTCCTGGTCGCCGCGGTCGACGTCGCCGGCAACGACGTCGAGTCCGAGGTCGCCGCCCGGCTGTACGCGATCGAGGACGCGCTGAACGCCCGCCCGGAGATCCAGCAGGCGATCCTCACGCTGTCCCGGCCCGGCGACCCGACGAGCCTGGAGCCCGGCGAGCTCCCGCGCTGGTACGTCGAGCCGCCGGTCTAGGGCACGTTCGCGAGGAAGCGTTCGCGGTCGACGACGACCCGTTCGAGCTCACCGTCCGCGACGAGCTGGCCGGCGGAGTTGGTGGCGCGCACCTGGAAGCGCAGGTGCCGGCCGTCCACCTCGGGGCCGTCGGCGGCGATGTCCACGGTGTCGCCGACACGGGTCGGGAGGCGGTGGCGGATGCGGACCGACGTACCGACCGAGGTCTGGCCGGGCTCGAGCGCGGTCAGGGCGAGCTGTGCGGTCGTGTACTCGAGCCAGGTGATCAGGCGGGGCGTGGCGAGGACCTCGACATCGCCGCTGCCGACGGCGAGTGCTGTGTCGGCGGCGGTGACCTCGTGGCGCACGGTGGCTCCCCTCAGAGGCTTGTACGCTCCCGACCGTGGAGCCGGTACACGTTGCGGTTTCGGCACTGGCTGCATTGTTGCCGATCGTGAACCCGATCGGTGCGCCGGCCCGGGCGCGATCGTACTCGCCGCGAAGTGAGCCCATCGCGATCGCTCCGGGGGAGCAGTCGCGATGGGCTCGGGGTGGGGCTACTTCGTGGGCTTCGCGCCCTTGGTGCCCTTCCACGCCTTGGTGGGGGAGACCGGTGGGAGCTTCCAGGACTTGCTCTTCGCGAGGGCGGTGAGGGCCTCGGTGGAGAGCAGCGGCTTGGGGCGCGTGTGTTGCTTGTCCTTTTCCGCGGGGCCGTTGTAGCTCGTGAGGCTGATGGCGCGGCCGTCGTGGCGGTACAGCAGCACGTAGTTGCTGATGACGCCGTACCGCGACTGGCGGCTGTCGCTGTACACGGGGGACTCCTTGGACACGTACACGACCGAGCCGTCGGGGAGGGTGCTGCAGCCCTGGCGGACCGGGACGCACGGGTTCGCCTCGCCTCCGCCGGACAGGAGTACGTCGACCCGGGCGGCGCCGTGCCCGTCGTCGACGACGTACGCCGCGCCGGCGTAGTCGCCGCCGCCCCAGGTCTCGGGGCTCGAGAGTGTCCGTCCGGGCGCCGTGACGAGCGTCTTCAGCGTCGCGAGTGTCTCTTTCAGGTTGACCGCGGGCGGCTTGGCGGTCGGTGTCGGCTTGGCTGACGGCACCGGGGAGCCGGCGACGGCGACGTTCGTCGGGGAGCCGGCCAGGTGGATCCCGCCGGCGATCAGGCCCGCGGTTGCGAGTACGGCGCCGGCGCCGGACGCGGTAAGCAGCGCCGTACGCCGGCGTCGCAGCCGTAGTCCATGCGCGACGGTGCGTTCGAGCAGGTCGGGTGTGACCGGCTCGAGGTTCTCGGTGGCGCGGTGCATCAGGTCGGTGAGCTGGGTGTTCATGGTTCTCCTCGCCTTTCAGAGCGCGATCAGCTGGTCGGCGCCTTCGCCGAGGACGGCGCGGAGGCGGTCCAGGGCGCGGGCGGTGCGGGTGGTGATCGCACTGGTCTTCTTGCCGAGATCGAGCGCCACTTGTTCGACGCTGCGATCTTCGAAGAACCGCAGCACCAACACGGCCCGATCCAGCGGCGCAAGCTCGGCCAGTGCGCTCTGCAGGGCCATCCGCAGCTCCGGATCCCCGGCCCGCTCCGCAATCTCCGGCACGTCGGCGGTCGGCCGCTCCGACCAGCTCTTACGCCGCCGCTGCGAGATGTACGTCCGCACCAGCGCGGTCCGCGCGTAAGCCCCCGGGCTGTCGATCCGCTGCCAGACTTTCAGCAGGTTCGCCAGCGTTTCCTGCACGAGATCCTCGGCGTGATGCCGATCGCCCGCCAGCAGCCAAGCAGTCCGATAAAGCCGCGGTATCTGTGCCCGCGCAAACTCCTCGAAGTCCCCGGTCGTACCCATCCACACCTCCTGTAGATGCCTCTGCCCCACAAGACGCACCCACGGCGGGCCTGGGTCACACCCAGCTCAGAAAACCTTCGAGAGAACCCAAACGGCAAACGCCAAGAACCCCACCACAAACGTCACCACAACCACGACGCCGTACCCCAACCAAGCACTCCCACTCAACTTCACCAGCGCATCCTCCCACGCCCACCCACCCACCCCGAGCCAACCGCCAAACCCAACCCCAGCGGCGACCGCAAAACCCAACCCAGGCCCCGAGCCAACCGCGAAACCCAACCCAGGCCCCGGCGCCGACCGCAAACCCAACCCCAGCGCCGACCGCAAACCCAACCCAGGCCCCGAGCCAACCGCGAAACCCAACCCCAACCCCGGCGGCGACCGCGAAACCCAACCCAGGCCCCGGCGCCGACCGCGAAACCCAACCCAGGCCCCGGCGGCAACCGCGAAACCCAACCCAGGAGCCGAGCGAAGCGAAGGCGAAAGGGGGTGCGGGTGGCGGAGCCCCCGCCGGCGGCAAGCGAAGCGCAGCCGCACAAAATGACGAAGCCGACCAAGCCTGCGCTCTCCGCAGGCATGGCCGGCCATCGGGTGAGTGACGGGACTCGAACCCGCGACCACCTGGACCACAACCAGGTGCTCTACCAGCTGAGCTACACCCACCATTGCCGTCCGAACCGCGACGGCTGAGCAATCATAGCGATGAACTGTCAGGACCAGAAATCGAGGGTGGATCCGCAGGTCAGGCGCCTGTTGGACTGTCCTCGGGGGCGCCGTCGACGATGAGGCTGGCGGCGGCCCGGGCGGTGGTGGAGTCGGGGCCGGGCTGTGGCACGAAGACGGTTTCCCGGTAGTACCGCAGCTCGTCGATGCTTTCGGTGATGTCGGCGAGCGCCCGGTGGTTGCCGGTTTTGGCGGGCGTCGCGTAGTAGACCCGCGGGTACCAGCGCCGGACGAGTTCCTTGATCGAGCTGACGTCGACGTTGCGGTAGTGCAGGTGGGATTCGACGCGCGGCATGTCGCGGACGAGGAAGGTCCGGTCGGTGCCGACGGAGTTGCCGGCGAGGGCGGCTTTGCGGGGTTCCTTGACGTACGACGTGATGTAGTCGAGGACCTGCTGTTCGGCGTCGGCGAGCGGGATGCCGTTGGCGAGTTCTTCGAGCAGTCCGGACCCGGTGTGCATGTCGCGGACGAAGTCGCCCATCTGGTCGAGGGCAGCCGGTGGGGGCGCGATCACCACGTCGATCCCGTCACCGAGCACGTTCAGTTCGTAGTCGGTGACGAGCACCGCGACCTCGATCAGGGCGTCGTTCGCCAGGTCGAGGCCGGTCATCTCGCAGTCGATCCACACCAGCCGGTCGTTCATGGGCACCCACCTTACGGTGGCGCGCCGACAGCGCGGTGACGGCGTGCCTTGTCAGCGCGGCGCGTGCCCCAGGTGGACGCTGCGGACGGACAGTACGGCGAGGTCCGAGCGCCGCCCGAGGTACTGCGGCCTGTCGGGGTCGAGCAGCTGCCGCCACACCTCGACATCGTCCGGCGTCAGCCAATCCTCATCACTCACAACATGCCCATGACCGTGCCCATGACCGTGCCCGCTGTCGCCGCCGGTCAGCCGCTCGATCCGCGTCCGGAACGCCTGTACGACGCCTTCCAGCCGCTCCGGCGGCAGCGGTGCCGGCGTCTCGGTCAGCACGCTCCGCGTGGTGGCTCCGGTCAGCCCGGCACGGGTCAGCGCCTCCGTCCACCCGTACGGCATCGGCACCGATCCCGGCAGCGAGTCGCGCATCACCTTGAACCACCGGTCCTGCGCCAGGTCGAGCCGCAGTTCCAGTCCGGGTTCGCCGACCCCCAGGTCCCACGGCAGGTACCGCGCCGGCAGACCGCCTTCGGCGAGCGCCAACCGCCCGCCGGGCGCGAGCAGTGAGGCCAGCGCGTCGACAGCGGCCTGCTGGTCGGCGGCGTGGTGCACCGAGGCCGATGCCCAGATCAGGTCGGCGGGCGCGGCGATTGCCCGGCGCAACGGTTCCGCGCCGTCGTCCATGGAGGCGAGCTCGCACCGCACCAGGCCGGCGGTGTGTTCGCGTGCCTGCTCGAGGACGTCGGGATCCGCGTCGATCGCCACCACTGTCGCACCGGGCAGTGCCTCGGCGAGCGCCTTGGCCATCCCGCCGCCTCCGCAGCCGACGTCCGCCAGGACCTTGTCGCCGTCGCGCACGAGGCTGCGGGCCACTGCCGCGTTCCAGTCCGTCTCGCCCTCGGCTGACGCGCGCAGCCGTCCGGCCTCTCCCGCCCAATCGATCTCGATCATGCCGACAGTCTCGCGCCGTCCAGGGACGTTGTCTGTCTCAGGTTGCTGTTTCGGCAAAGGGCGTTACCGTTGCGCGGGTGATCGCCACGGACCGCCTGACCTTGCTGCCGCTGCGGGTCGAGTACGCCGAACCGATGGCGGAGGTGTTGTCCGACCCCGCGCTCTACACCTTCACCGGCGGGGAGCCCCCGTCCGTGGCGGAGCTGGAGGCACGCTACCGCCGCCAACTGGCGGGTCCGGGACGTCCGGACGAGCAGTGGCTCAACTGGGTGATCGAGTACGACGACGCGCTGGTCGGCTACGTCCAGGCGACAGTGACCGACGGTACGGCGGAGATCGCCTGGGTGATCGGCACTGCCTGGCAGGGCCGGGGTCTGGCGAAGGAGGCCGCCCAGGGACTGGTCACCTGGTTACGGGCTCAGGGAATCGGCCGGATCGTCGCGCACGTCCATCCGGATCACGATGCGTCGGCCGCCATTGCGGCCGCGGCAGGTCTCGCGCGCACCGACGTACTGGACGACGGCGAGTACCTGTGGTGCACGGCAGACCCGGCCTGAACCGGGTCTGCCGCCAAGCTCAGATCAGACCGGGCGAACGTTCTCCGCCTGCAGGCCCTTCGGGCCCTGGGCGATCTCGAACTCGACCCGCTGGTTCTCGTCCAGGGAGCGGAAGCCCTGGGTCTGGATCGCCGAGTAGTGCACGAACACGTCGGCGCCGCCGTCCTCCTGGGAGATGAAGCCGAAGCCCTTCTCGCCGTTGAACCACTTCACTGTTCCCAAAGCCATTTTTTTCTCCTGATACGACAAAACGCCCAGCGGATCACAAATCCGCGGGCGCTTCGACACGAACGTGGAACTGCAACTGCAACAATCAGAAACCCTAGCACGCTGGATGAGCCGTCAGCCAGCCCTGATCGCGGCGCGCGTCGTACTCGTCCGGTGTGCCCGCCCATGTGGCAGCACAGCCGGACGTCCCGCACTCGCAGGCGAACGGGTACGGCGGCAGCTCGGCCAGCCCGATGTCCGCCTGCCAAAGCCGCCCCTGCCGGCACGCTGCGACGTTCTCGTACCGTCGCTGCCGGCTCAGCTCCGCGCCCGGCGCAAGGCGCGGTAGGACCCCCAACGCGCCCTCGACCGCTTCGGTGATACCTGCCCAGTCCGGTTTCGCGGACACCTCGATGAGTACCCGCCCGCGTTCGAGCGCCTCTCGCCGTACCAGCTCAGCCAGTACGGCGTCCCGCGCCAGTAGCCTCTCGAGGCGTGCGCGCCCGGCCGGATCGTCTGCCCGGGCCAGCCGCTCCTCCCGCGCTCTGCGGGTCTGCTCGGCGTCCGGCAGCAACCACACCGCTGCCGGAACCGAGTCAGCCAGCGACGGGAAGAGCTGCGGTCCCTCCACCAGCGCGGGTACGCCGCCCAGGTCGCGCTCGCGGACGTCCGCGACAACGAGGTCCAGCCGCAGCCGCGCGACGTCCACGAAGGCCTCGGCGGCAGAGTCCGGTCCCTTGGCCAGCTCCTCCGTCAGGGGCCGGAGTGGCGGCAGCCGGTCGAGGTGCGCATACGTCCACAGGTCCACCGGGTGCAGAGGCAGATCGGCGCGCCGCGCGAGACGCCGCGCGATCGTCGACTTCCCCGCGCCCGGAGCCCCGCCGATCCACACCATCGCCGGCCAGGTCATCGGAACATCTTGCTAGGCCCGGACGTAGGTCGCCAGTGACGCCGCGCCGGTCTGCGCCACCGAGGTGAGCTGGAAGTGGACGGGTGCGTCCGACGGGCCGAAGAGCTGTGAGCCGGTGCCGACGATCGACGGGAACGTCATCAGCCGGTACTCGTCGACCAGATCCGCGGCCTGCAGCTCCCGGATCACGCTGAGGCTGCCGGTGACGGCGATGCTGCGCGACTCCGACCGCACGTAGTCGGCCAGAGAGCCCTCCATCAGCGTGGAGTTGGGGAAGGCGGACAGGTCGGTCAGCGAGTGCGACGCGACCACCTTCGCGATCTTGTTCATGCGGGTCGAGAACTCGTCGGTACGGCTCGGCCAGAGCCGGCTGAACAGCTCCCAGGTGGTCCGGCCGAGCAGCAGCACGCCGGTGTCCATCAGGTCGCCGAGGCGGAACTTGTCGCCGCCGACCGTCTCGGGACCGTGCCGGAACGCCCAGCCGCCGGCCGGGGTGCCGCCGGAGCCGTCGGGGTCGGTGACGATGCCGTCGAGGCTGACGAACGCGGTGACGATGACGTGGCCCATGGTTCCTGCTCCTTGCGTCGAGTGGGTTTGACGCAGGTACTTACCACCGGCGACGCGCCGATTCATCGGTCCCCGGCGAACTTTTGGGCGAGCGCTTGCCGGGGAATGTGATCTTGACCGCATTCGGCCTCCAGCCTACTGTATCCCGTATACCAAGCCCTATCCGGCATCCTCGGAAGGCAGGGACCCCTATGAGAGTTGCGGTTCTCGGCGCCGGTGCGATCGGTGCGTACGTCGGCGCGGCGCTGCACCGTGGTGGGACAGAGGTCCACCTGGTCGCCCGCGGCGCGCACCTGGACGCGATCCGGTCGAACGGTGTGACGGTGCGCAGTCCCCGCGGTGACTTCACCGCCCGTACACCCGCTACGGATGATCCGGCCGCGATCGGCCCGGTCGACTACGTCTTTCTCGGGCTCAAGGCGAACTCGTACGCGAGCGCCGGCCCTCTACTCGAGCCGCTGCTGCACGACCGCACGGTCGTCGTCGCCGCGCAGAACGGCATCCCCTGGTGGTACTTCCACGGGCTGAAGGGCCCGTACGAAGGCCGCCGGATCGAATCGGTCGACCCCGGCGGCGCCGTCACCGAGGTGCTGGACCTCGACCGCGCGATCGGCTGCGTCGTGTACTGCTCCACCGAGCTCGACGGCCCGGGCGTCGTCCGGCACCTGGAAGGCACCCGCTTCTCGATCGGCGAACCCGGCGGTGGGCAGTCGGAACGCTGCACCCAGTTCAGTACGGCGATGATCGCCGGCGGACTGAAGTGCCCGGTCGAGGACGACATCCGCAAGGACATCTGGATCAAGCTGCTCGGGAACGCGGCGTTCAACCCGATCAGCGCGCTGGCCCGGGCGACGATGGTGGAGATCGCCACGCACCAGGGCACCCGGCAGATGGTCCGGATGATGATGGAGGAGTCGCTGGAGATCGCCACCGCGCTCGGCTGTCATCCGGAAATCTCGGTGGACAAGCGCCTCGACGGCGCCGAACGCGTCGGGGAGCACAAGACGTCGATGCTGCAGGACCTGGAGAAGGACAAGCCGCTCGAGCTCGACGTCATCCTCGCCGCGGTCGTCGAGCTGGCTGACCTCACCGGCGTCAAGGCTCCGACGCTACGTGCGGTCCATGCCGTCGCCGATCTCCTGGCGAGCAAGGTCGGCGTGTAAAAGACCAGGTGGGTCCGACCACAGCGACGTCGGACCCACCTGTTCCATCAACGTCAGCCGTTGACCTGGAAGCCCTGCTCGTTGCCGTACTTCACCAGCGCTTCCTGCCACGCCGTGAGACCGGCGTTCAGGTCGGACTTGGACTGGTACGCCTTGCCGACGGTGTCGCCGTAGATGCTGTTCGCGTACAGCTCGTACGGAAGGTAGCTCCAGCCCTTCACGACCTGGCCGGCCGCGCTGGTGAGCACCTGGTTGATCTTCTGGCCGCCGAAGTACGCGCTCGCCTTGTCCACGAACGCCGGGTCCTTGAGGTCGGCCGTGGTCGCCGGGAAGCCGCCGCTGGCCAGGAACGGCTTCACACCCTCATCGTGGTTCAGCCAGCGCACGAACGCCGCCGCGAGGGCCGGGTTCTTGCTCTGCTTGATCACGGACTCGGTGCTGCCGCCGTTCTCCGCGGTGGCCGGCTGACCGTCGTACGTCGGCATCGGCGCGACTGCCCACTTGCCGGCGCCGGCCTTGACCGAGGACTCCATCACGCCGGGCATCCACGCACCGGTCGGCAGCGTGGCGATGGTGCCGTCGCCGAGCGCCTTGAACCACTCGTCGGTCCAGCCGGGGATGTTCGACACCAGTCCGCCCTGGACGAGCTGGTTCCACATCCCGGTCCACTTCTTGGAGCCGTCGTCCTGCAGGTTGATCGTGACGTTCTTGCCGTCGGTCTTGAACGGCTGCCCGCCGGCCTGCCAGATCATGCTCGTGGTGAAGCCGGCGTCACCGGAGTCGTTGGTGATGTAGGACTTCGGGTTCGCGGCGTGCAGCTTCTTCGCGGCCGCGACGTACTCGTCCCAGGTCTTCGGTACGGCGATGCCGTACTTGTCGAAGACCTCCTTGTTGTAGAACAGCGCCATCGGCCCGGAGTCCTGCGGCAGGCCGAACAGACCGCTGCCGGCGTGGACTGCGCCCCAGGTCGAGGCCGTGTACGCCGACTCGTACTGCGAGAACCCGAACTGGTTCAGGTCGACGAGCGAGCCGGGCAGCGCGAACTGGGGGAGTGCCTGGTACTCGATCTGGGCCACGTCCGGGGCACCGGAGCCGGCCTTGATCGCGTTCTGCAGCTTCGTGTAGTGGTCGTTGCCGGTACCGGCGTTGACGTAGTTCACCTTCACGTTCGGGTACTGCTTCATGAACGCGGTGACCTGGGCCTGCGCCGACGGCGTCCAGCTCCAGTAGGTGATTTCGCCGCCCGCCTTGAGCGCGGCGTCGACGGCGTCGGCCGAGCCGGTCGTCGTACCTCCGCCGGCGGCGTCGGTCTTGGAGCCGCCGCCACAGGCGGCCAGCACCGCGAGCGCTGTGAGAGCGGCTCCGGCAACCACCAGCTGCCGGATGCCCCGCCGATGAGACTTCATCCTGTTCCCTTTCATTTCACACTCCCGGCGGACAGGCCGGACTGCCAGAACCGCTGGAGAAGGAGGAAGGCGACCACCAGCGGAACGATCGTCAGCAACGATCCGGTGACCACCAGGTTGTAGATGGGGCGGGCGCCCACGCCGGTCGCCTGGTTGCTCCACTGGGTGAGCCCGACCGTGAGTGGGTAGAGGTTGGGTTTGCTGAGCATGATCAGCGGCAGGAAATAGTTGTTCCAGGTCGAGACCATCGCGAACAGCAGCGTGGTGACGATGCCCGGGGCCAGCAGCCGCAGCGCGACGGTGAAGAACACCCGGACCTCGCCGGCGCCGTCGATCCGGGCCGCCTCGAGCAGTTCGCCCGGTACGGCGTCGGTCGCGTACACCCACATCAGGTACAGCCCGAACGGGCTCACCAGCGACGGGATGATGATCGCCCAGACCGTGTTCGTCAGGCCGAGGTTGGAGAACATCAGGAACGTCGGTACGGCGAGCGCCGTCCCCGGCACCGCGACCGCGCCGAGCAGCACCGCGAACACCGCGCGGCGGCCGGCGAACTTGTACTTCGCGAGTCCGTACCCGGCAGCGGTCGCGAGCAGCGTCGCGCCGCCCGCGCCGACCACGACGTACAGCACCGTGTTGCCCAGCCAGCGCAGGAAGATGCCGTCGTTGTAGGTGAGCGTGTCCTTGATGTTGGTGAAGAACGCGAAGCTCTTCCCGAACCACAGGCCGGGCGTGGAGAGCAGGTCGTCCTGGGTCTTGGTTGTGCTGAGCAACAACCAGGCGAGCGGGACGATCGTGTAGAGCAGGTACAGCACCATCACGCCGGTGAGCAGCTTGGAGCGCTTCGGTCGCAGGGGAGAGGTCAGGGCGCTCACAGTGCCTCCCGGGATCCGCGGAGCTGGACGACGTACGCGATGACCGCGGTGATGACGCCCATCACGATCGCGATCGTGGCCGAGTAGTTGAACTGCTGGCCGGCGAAGGACAGGTTGTAGGCGTACATGTTGGGCGTGTAGTACGTCGTGATCACGTTCGGCGCCAGCGTCCGCAGGATGTTCGGCTCGTTGAACAGCTGGAAGCTGCCGATGATCGAGAAGATCGTCGCGATCACGATCGCGCCGCGCAGCGCGGGCAGCTTCACCGCGAGGATCGTCCGGAACGTCCCGGCGCCGTCGATCGCGGCCGCCTCGTACAGCTCACCCGGCACCGTGCGCAGCGCCGAGTAGAAGATCAGCATGTTGTAGCCGACGAACTCCCAGGTCACGATGTTGGCGATCGACGGCAGCATCCAGCTGCTGCTCAGCGGCTGGATCGCGGTCGTGCCGAGCAGGTCGTTGAGGTTCGCCGCCAGGCCGAAGTTGTCGCCGTAGATGTAGCCCCACATCAGCACGGCGACCACGCCCGGTACGGCGTACGGCAGGAAGATCACGATCCGGAAGAAACCGGCCGCGTGCAGCCGCGCGCTGTCGATCGCCAGCGCCGCGAGCAGCGCCAGCACGAGCATCACCGGCACCTGGACGACCAGGAAGACCGCCACCCGGGCGAAGGCCTCCCAGAACTTCGGGTCCTGCAGCGCCTGGGTGTAGTTGTCCAGCCCGACGAACACGGTGCCGCCGAAGAACGCCTGGTTGCGATACAGGCTCAGGTAGATCGCGTACCCGATCGGGGCCAGGAAGGTGAGCGCGAAAACCGCCAGGAACGGCCCGACGAACAGCCACCCCTTGCCGTCCTTGAACACCCTCCGCCGCCTGCCGGTCGCGCCGGCCCGTGCCACGTGCTGATGGGCCACGGACTCCGCCATGTCCGGGGACCTCCTCTCGCTTTCCGCGCCCGGAGGTGGGCGCGACGCGCGATGTTGACGTCAACATCGACGGCGCGACGGTAACGTGTTTACGTCAACATGTCTACACTCCGACGCAAGACCGAGGAGGTGCGGATGCCAGCGGAGGATTCAGCGGGCCGTCGGCGGCGCGGCCCGTCGATGGCGGACGTGGCGCGGCTGGCGGGGGTTTCGGGGCAGACCGTGTCGCGGGTCGCGAACGACCGGAACAACGTCGACGCGGTCACCCGGGACCGGGTGCAGGCCGCGATGCGCCAGCTCGGGTACCGCCCGAACAGCGCCGCCCGCGCCCTGCGCAACGGCGAGTACCGCAGCATCGGCGTGATCGTGTTCGAGTTGCACAGCTTCGGTACGACGCGGACGCTCGACGCGATCGCCACCGCCGCCACGATCAGCGGGTACGCGATCAACCTGGTTCCCGTGCTGGACGTCACGCAGAGTGCGGTCACGAACGCGTTCAGTCGGCTCGGTGAGCAGGCGGTGGACGGCGTCATCATTCTGATCGAGGCGCACACGCTGGACGAGGCCGGCGTACGGCTCCCCCACGGTCTTCCGGTCGTGGTGGTCGATTCGAGCGCGCACTACGACTACCCGATCGTCGACACCGACCAGCGGCAGGGCGCACGGCTGGCGACCGAGCACCTGCTCCGGCTGGGGCATGCCACGGTGTGGCACCTCGGCGGCCCGCCGACCTCGTTCGCCGCGGACCGGCGCCGGCGGTCGTGGGAGGCGACGCTGCTGGATCACGGCCGGGAGGTCCCACCGGTGCTCGACGGGGACTGGACGGCGACCTCCGGGTACTACGCCGGCCGGCGGTTGGCCACCAACGCCGAGGTGACCGCCGTGTTCGTCGCGAACGACCAGATGGCGCTCGGCCTGCTCCGCGCACTCCACGAACACGGCCGGGACGTGCCCGGCGACGTGAGCGTGGTCGGTTTCGACGACATGGAGGAGTCGGCGCACTTCTGGCCGCCGCTGACCACGATCCGCCAGAACTTCGTCGACGTCGGCCGGCTGAGCGTCGACGCGCTGATCCGCGAGATCCACGCCGGCGAACACCACCACGAGCCGGTCGCCGTCGCCGCCAAACTCGTCCACCGCAGCAGCACCGCACCCCCGCCCACCGCTGGGTAGGTTTCCCGTTTCGCTGGTCAACCAGCCAAGTGGGGGGTTTGCCACCCTGGATACGGGTGACAAACCCCGCATTTTGCTGGTCAACCAGCCAAATGGCGGGCGGCGGGGGTGAGGGTGGTGCGGAGGAGGTGGGCGGTTTCGGTGGGGGTTTTGCCGACGCGTACGCCGGCCGCCTCCAGGGCCAGCTGTTTGGCGGCGGCGGTGCCGGACGAGCCGGACACGATCGCGCCCGCGTGACCCATCGTCTTGCCCTCCGGCGCGGTGAAGCCCGCGACGTACCCGACGACCGGCTTGGTCACGTTCTCCTTGATGAACGCGGCCGCCCGCTCCTCGGCGTCACCGCCGATCTCGCCGATCATCACGATCGCGTCGGTGTCCGGGTCGTCCTGGAACGCCTGCAGCGCGTCGATGTGCGTGGTCCCGATGATCGGGTCGCCGCCGATCCCGATCGCGGTCGAGAACCCGAAGTCCCGCAGTTCGTACATCATCTGGTACGTCAGCGTGCCCGACTTGCTGACCAGGCCGATCCGGCCCGGACCCGCGATGTCCGCCGGGATGATGCCCGCGTTGGCGCGGCCGGGACTGATGATGCCCGGGCAGTTCGGGCCGATGATCCGCGTCCCGTTGGCCTGGGCGGCGGCGAAGAACGCGGCCGTGTCGTGCACCGGCACGCCCTCGGTGATCACCACGACGAGCGGGATCCCGGCGTCGACCGCTTCGAGTACAGCGCCTTTGGTGAAGCGCGGCGGGACGAACACCACCGACACGTCCGCGTCCGCTGCCTTCACCGCGTCCGCACACGATCCGTAGACCGGGATCGACTGCCGCGCGAAGTCCACCGACTGGCCGCCCTTGCCGGGTGTCACGCCGCCGACCACCGTGGTGCCGGCGGCAAGCATCCGGCTGGTGTGCTTCTGTCCCTCGGACCCGGTCATGCCCTGCACGACGACCCGGCTCTTCTCGGTCAGGAAGATCGCCATGTCAGTTTCCCTTCTCTGCGGCGAGTTCGGCGGCGCGGGCGGCGGCGCCGTCCATCGTGTCGACCACGGTGACGAGCGGGTGAGCGGCCTTGGCGAGGATCGCGCGGCCCTGCTCGACGTTGTTGCCGTCCAGCCGGACGACGAGCGGCTTGTCCGCCCGGTCGCCGAGCACGGCGAGCGCCTGCACGATGCCGTTCGAGACCGCGTCGCAGGCGGTGATCCCGCCGAAGACGTTCACGAAGACACTGCGCACCTGGGGGTCGGACAGGATGATCCCGAGCCCGTTCGCCATCACCTCGGCCGACGCGCCGCCGCCGATGTCCAGGAAGTTGGCCGGCTGCACGCCGTACGCGTATCCCGCGTACGCGACCACGTCGAGCGTGGACATCACCAGGCCCGCGCCGTTGCCGATGATGCCGACCGAGCCGTCCAGCTTCACGTAGTTCAAGCCCTTGGCGTGCGCCTCGGCCTCGAGCGGGTCGGCGGCCGTCTTGTCGTCGAAGCCCGCGTGGTCCGCGTGCCGGTACGCCGCGTTGTCGTCGAGCGTGACCTTGCCGTCGAGCGCCTCCAGCGATCCGTCGCCGAGCTTCACCAGCGGATTCACCTCGACCAATGCGGCGTCCTCGGCGACGAACACGTCCCAGAGCCGCTGTACGACGGCCGACGCCTCGGCAGGAAATCCGGCCGCCGTGACGATCTCCGCGGCCTTCGCGTCGTCGACGCCGACGGCCGGGTCGATCGGCACCTTCGCGATCGCGTCCGGGTTGGTGTGCGCGACCTCCTCGATCTCCACACCGCCTTCGGTGCTGGCGATGCAGAGGTACTCGCGGTTCGCGCGGTCGACCAGGAACGAGAAGTAGTACTCCTCGGCGATCTCCGCGGCCGGCGCGAGCAGCACCCGGCGCACGGTGTGGCCCTTGATGTCCATCCCGAGGATCTCGCCCGCCCGGGCCGTCGCCTCGTCCGGTCCGGCGGCCAACTTCACTCCGCCGGCCTTGCCGCGCCCGCCGGTCTTCACCTGCGCCTTCACCACCACGCGCCCGCCGAGCTCGCGGGCCGCGGCGGCCGCGTCGGCGGGGTCCTCGATCACCCGTCCGAGCGTCACCGGGACGCCGTGCCGGGCGAACAGTTCCTTCGCTTGGTACTCCATGAGGTCCACGTCGCCTCCCAGAAAGTGTGGTGACGACTGTATTCGGTATGCAATCTGCCCACAAGACCCGCTCAGGTCTGGACAGGTCGCGACGGGAGGAGTACCACAGACTTCATACGGTATGCAGTAGTCAGGAGGCGAGATGGATCACGCAGATGTCCGTGACGTCTACGGCCGGCGGTACCGGATCGGCGAGGATGCCCGCGAACTGACCGGCCACTCACGCCGCTGGCAACTCTGGGCGGCCTGGGCCTGCATGGTCGCGATCAGTCCGCTGCAGTACTCGTTCGGCGCGGCGGCGCTCGGTCTGTCGTCGGATCGCGGGTGGGGCCCTGCTCGCACACTGTGGCTGCTCGCGGTCTTCGTTGCCTGCCAGGCGCTGGTCGCGGTCCCGGCGGCCTGGGCCCATCGGGTACGACGGGCCACGCCGACGCAGCTCGTCATTGCGGGCGGGGTGCTCTCGGCGATCGGACTCGTCACGCTCGCGCACGTCGACGCGTACGTCGCGGTCGTGGCCGGCTACTCACTCCTCGGCGGCACCGGCGCGGGCCTCGTGTACGCCGCCTGCATTACCACATCGGCCCGCTGGTTCCCGGACCGGCGGACGGCGACGATCGGATTCGTCACCGGCGGCTTCGCGGTCGGCGCGGTGCCGAGCATCTTCTTGCTTACCTGGCTGGACGAGTCGTTCGTGTTCGACCTGACTGCGCTGGTGGCGGTGCTGGTCGTGATCGTCGCCGGCGGTCTGTTGAAGGATCCGCCGCGGTACTGGTGGCCCGCGCACATCGACGCTCAGGCGTGGGCAGTCGACCGGAAGCTCAACCGCAGTATTCCGAACAATGCGCCCGCCGTCCGGCAGTACCGTCCCGCGGAGGCGATGAAGACCGGTGCGCTGCCGCTGATGTGGTTGCTGCTGGCAATCAGCGCGGCGTTGTCGCTGCTCGGGATCGCGTTCGTGGCCGGCTACGCCGTCGAGACCGGACTGGGGACGGCGACGTCAGCATGCGCCGCCGGATTGCTTGCCGCCGTCAACGGTCTCGGGCGATCGTCGGCGGGCCACCTCTCCGACCGCTTCGGCCGCCGCCGCGTGCTGGCCGCCGTACTGATGGTCGAGGGGTTCGCGCACATGGGACTCGTGACCGCCGGAGCCGGATGGGTGTTCGTGGTGTGTGCCATGTTCGCCGGCCTCGGCGGCGGTGCGTTCTACGCGATCATGGCCAACCTGGTGCTGGAGTTCTTCGGTGAGAACAGCCTGGTGCAGAACCAGGCCATCCTGTACTCCGCGAAGGCGGTCGGCGGGCTGGTCGGTATCGGTGTCGCCGCCTCGGTGATCGCCGCCGTTGGATACCGGCCGGTGTTCCTCGCCGCAGGGCTGCTCGGCGTACTGACCGCGCTGAGCGTGCGGCTGCTCAAACAACCCGGCCGGCCCGCGCTGCCCGTCCGCCCGCAGCTCGGTACGCCGGTGGCAGGCGAGTGAGCGGCTACGGGAAGGTTCAGCGGGATCCCTGTGTGATGGAGCTGGTGTCCCGTTTGGCACGAGAGCCCTGGACGGATCGCCCTGGATGCGTGCACCCGGTACTGAGTGCCGTGGCGCGGGTCGCCCACGACCACAGCACGTCGACCGGTCGACGCGAGTTGCTGCCGCTGGCTCCGCGGTTCATCGACACCAACCGGGCGGGCTTCGAGTCGTCCGCCCGGTTGGTCGCGCTCTGCGTGTCGACAGCGCTGACGACCGGCGAGCTCCTGCGTGACGAGCGCCGCCGCTTGACCGAGGCACACCAGACAGCCCTGCACCTGCTCGGTTCCGAAGACAGCCCTGGGGGAGCGGCGCGATGGTGGCTACCGGTGCTTTCGCCGCTCAAGTGGAGCGAGCCCTTCTACCGCTCGTTCGTCGCCACAGAACACGCAGCCGAGGCGGTGGCGATCACCGCCCGAGCGGCCAATCCCGACCTACGGCTGCGAAGCCTGCTGAAGCTGTGCCTCGCAAGTCAGCCCAAACCTTCGTGCTCGGCATCCGCCCAGAAATCGTGGTCGTAGTCGTCGTCCGGGATCGCCACGAGCTCGTGCCGGCGGGGCGCGCGGACCTGCTGCTCGAGGCGGCGGAGATCTGCCGTGCAGCGCTCCAGGTCGTCGAGCAACCGCAGGACGTCGAGGTGCGGACCGAGGCGATTCCTCAACGCCACAAGGGATTTCTCCAGCGCGAGCAGCGCGGCGCGGGTCCGGTCGAGTTCGTCGGAAATCGTCATCACAGCCTCCTGGGTGCGAACTCTGGACAACTACCGCGGCGTGGGATAAGACTACGACTACACCATACGGTATGCAATCTACATCCAAGCCGCTAACCGGCCTTTCCGAGGAGTGACTGCAGATGGCGCAGACAGTGTCGGAGACCCACCCCGTCGCGGAAGTCAAGGAGCCGGAGACCATCTCCGGGGGTCACCTCGTCGCGAAGGCCTTGAAGGCCGAGGGCATCGACGTGATCTTCACGCTCTGTGGCGGTCACATCATCGACATCTACGACGGCTGCGTCGACGAGGGCATCGCGGTGGTCGACGTACGGCACGAGCAGGTCGCGGCGCACGCGGCCGACGGGTACGCGCGGGTCACCGGCAAGCCCGGCTGCGCGGTCGTCACCGCCGGCCCCGGGACGACCGACGCGGTGACCGGTGTCGCGAACGCGTTCCGTGCCGAGAGCCCGATGTTGCTGATCGGCGGCCAGGGCGCCCTGAACCAGCACAAGATGGGGTCCCTGCAGGACCTGCCGCACGTCGACATGATGACGCCGATCACCAAGTTCGCCGCGACCGTGCCGCACACCGCGCGGGCCGCCGACATGGTCTCGATGGCGTTCCGCGAGTGCTACAACGGCGCGCCCGGTCCGTCGTTCCTGGAGATCCCGCGCGACATCCTGGACAACTCGGTGCCGGTCGAGTCCGCGACCGTCCCCGAGGCCGGCCACTACCGCGCGTCGACGAAGAGCATCGGCGACCCGGCGAGCATCGAGGCGCTGGCCGACCTGCTGGTGAGGGCCGAGAAGCCGGTCGTCCTGCTCGGCAGCCAGGTGTGGACGTCGCGCGGCAGCGAGGCGGCGGTCGACTTCGTCCGTGCGCTCGACATCCCGGCGTTCATGAACGGCTCGGCCCGCGGCACCCTGCCGCCCGGCGACCCGCACCACTTCCACCTGTCCCGTCGCTACGGCTTCAACAACGCCGACCTGATCTTGATCGTCGGTACGCCGTTCGACTTCCGGATGGGGTACGGGCGCCGGCTCCCGAAGAGCGCCACCGTCGTACAGATCGATCTCGACTACCGCACCGTCGGCAAGAACCGCGACATCGACCTCGGGCTGGTCGGCGACCCGGGCGCGATCCTGGCGGCCGTCACGCAGGCGGCGTCGGGCCGGATCCAGAAGACGGACCGGAAGGCCTGGTTCGCGGAGCTGCGCGCCGAGGAGGACTCGGCGTACCAGAAGCGGCTGCCGCGGCAGCTGTCCGACGCGAACCCGATCCACCCGCTGCGGCTCGCGCACGAGATCAACGAGTTCCTCACCGAGGACTCGATCTACATCGGCGACGGCGGCGACATCGTCACGTTCTCCGGCGGCGTCGTGCAGCCGAAGTCGCCCGGCCACTGGATGGACCCGGGCCCGCTCGGCACGCTCGGCGTCGGCATTCCGTTCGTGCTCGCGGCCAAATACGCGCGGCCGGACAAGGAAGTGGTCGCGCTGTTCGGCGACGGCGCGTTCTCGCTGACCGGCTGGGACTTCGAGACGCTGGTCCGCTACCAGCTCCCGTTCGTCGGTGTCGTCGGCAACAACTCCTCGATGAACCAGATCCGGTACGGCCAGGAGGCCAAGTACGGCAAGGACCGCGGCCGGGTCGGCAACACCCTCGGCGACGTGAGGTACGACGAGTTCGCGCGGATGCTCGGCGGATACGGCGAGGAGGTTCGCGACCCCGCGGACATCGGGCCGGCGCTGCTGCGGGCCCGCGAGTCGGGGCTGCCGTCGCTGATCAACGTCTGGGTCGACCCGGACGCGTACGCCCCCGGAACCATGAACCAGACCATGTACAAGTAAAGGGGACCCGTCATGACAGCGTCCACTCAGAGGGCCCTCGAAGGTGTCCGCGTACTCGACATGACCCACGTGCAGTCCGGACCGTCCTGCACCCAGATCCTCGCCTGGCTCGGCGCCGACGTGATCAAGCTCGAGGCACCGACCGGCGACATCACCCGCCAGCAGCTGCGCGACCTGCCGGACGTCGACAGCCTCTACTTCACGATGCTGAACTGCAACAAGCGCAGCATCACGCTGAACATGAAGTCCGACCGGGGCAAGGAGATCTTCACCGACCTGGTGCAGAACTCCGACGTCCTCGTCGAGAACTTCGCGCCCGGCGCCATCGACCGGATGGGGTTCACCTGGGAACGCCTCCAGGAGATCAACCCCGGCCTGGTGTTCGCGTCGATCAAGGGCTTCGGCCCCGGCCGGTACGAGAACTTCAAGGCGTACGAAGTGGTCGCCCAGGCGATGGGCGGCGCGATGAGTACGACGGGATTCGAGGACGGACCGCCGACCGCGACCGGTGCGCAGATCGGCGACTCCGGCACCGGGATCCACCTGGTGGCCGGCATCCTCGCCGCGTTGTTCCAGCGGACCAGCACCGGCAAGGGCCAGCGGGTCACCGTGGCCATGCAGGAAGCCGTCCTGAACCTGACCCGCGTGAAGCTGCGTGACCAGCAACGGCTGACGCACGGCCCGCTGCGCGAGTACCCGAACGACAACTTCGGTACCGAGGTCCCGCGGTCCGGCAACGCGTCGGGCGGCGGCCAGCCCGGCTGGGCGCTGAGGTGCGCGCCGGGCGGCCCGAACGACTACATCTACGTGATCGTCCAGCCGCCGGGATGGGCCCCGATCGCCGAGCTGATCGGCAAACCGGAGCTGGCCGAGGACCCGGACTGGGCGACGCCGGTCGCGCGGCTGGACAAGCTCGACAAGATGTTCGCGCTGATCGAGCAGTGGACCGAGCAGCACACCAAGTTCGAGGTGATGGACAAGCTCAACGCGCTGAACGTGCCGTGCGGGCCGATCATGTCCACGGCCGAGCTGATCGCGGACGAGACGCTGGCCGACCTCGGCGCGGTGGTCGAGGTCGAGCACCCGCAGCGCGGCACCTTCAAGACCGTCGGCTGCCCGATCAAGCTGTCCGACTCGCCGGTCGAGGTGCAGACCTCGCCTGGCCTCGGCGAACACAACTCCGTCATCTACGGCTCGCTCGGGATCTCCCCGGCCGAGCTCGACGACCTCAAGACCGCCGGCGTGATCTGACTCTCGCGAAATGGAGTGCATTCGCATGACTTATGACAAGGCAGCAGTCCGGACCATCCTCGACCAGGCTCTGGCGGACGGCCGCACCTCGCTGAGCGCGCCGGAAGCCAAGCTGGTGGCCGACGCGTACGGCATCCCGACACCGGGCGAGGGGCTGGCCACGACTGCCGAGGGGGCCGCCGGCCTCGCGGCCGAGATCGGGTTCCCGGTCGTGCTGAAGATCGTCTCGCCGGACATCCTGCACAAGACCGACGCCGGCGGCGTGGTGGTCGGCGTCGACAGCGAGGACGCGGCGCGGGACGCCTTCGACAAGATCCTCGCCAACGCGCGTTCGTACCGGGCCGACGCCGAGATCACCGGCGTACAGGTCCAGAAGATGCTGGTCACCGGCGGTGACGTGCAGGAGGTCATCGTCGGCGCGGTCACCGACCCGACGTTCGGCAAGGTGGTCGCGTTCGGGCTCGGCGGCGTCCTCGTCGAGGTGCTGAAGGACGTCACCTTCCGGCTGGCTCCGCTCGGTGCCGACGAGGCGCGGGCGATGATCGACGGGATCGGCGCCCACGAGATGCTCGACGGCGTCCGCGGCGCCCGGCCCGTCGACAAGGACGCCCTCGCCGACCTGGTCCGGAGACTGTCGGACCTGGTCACCGACTTCCCGCAGTTCGCCGAGGTCGACCTGAACCCGGTGCTCGCCGCGCCGGACGGCGCCACCGCGGTCGACTTCCGGATCATCGTGGACGCCGAGGCCGGGAAACCGGTCGAGCGGTACTCCCAGGAGGAGATCCTGACCGCGATGACCCGGATCATGAAGCCGCGCGCGGTGGCCGTGATCGGCGCGTCCAACGAGGACGGCAAGATCGGCAACTCGGTGATGAAGAACCTCGTCAACGGCGGGTACGCCGGGGACATCTACCCGATCAACCCCAAGGGCGGCGAGGTCCTCGGGCTGAAGGCGTTCGCCAGCATTGTGGACGTACCGGGTGACGTCGACGTCGCGGTGTTCGCCGTACCGGCCAAGTTCGTCGGCGGCGCGCTCGAGCAGTGCGGCCAGAAGGGCGTCGCGGGCGCGATCCTGATCCCGTCCGGGTTCGCCGAGACCGGCGAGCAGGAGCTCCAGGACGAGGTGGTCGCGATCGCCCGCAAGCACAATGTCCGCATCCTGGGACCGAACATCTACGGCTACTACTACCTGCCGGAGAGCCTCTGCGCGACGTTCTGCACGCCGTACGACGTGCGCGGTTCCGTGGCCCTGTCGTCGCAGTCAGGTGGTATCGGGATGGCGATCCTGGGCTTCAGCCGCTCGAGCCGGATGGGAGTTTCCGCGATCGTTGGGGTAGGCAACAAGGCCGACATCGACGAGGATGACCTCCTGACGTTCTTCGAGAGCGACGACAACACCAACCTGATCGCCATGCACCTTGAGGACCTGAAGGACGGCCGGGCCTTCGCCGAGACGGCGGCCCGGGTGTCGAAGAAGAAGCCGGTCGTCGTACTGAAGGCCGGCCGGACTTCCCTGGGCGCGCGGGCGGCCAGCTCGCACACCGGCGCCCTGGCCGGCGACGACAAGGTGTACGACGACATCCTGCGGCAGAGCGGCGTGGTCCGCGCGCCGGGGCTGAACGAGATGCTGCAATACGCCCGCGGCATCCCGCTGCTGCCGACGCCGAAGGGTGAGAACGTCGTCATCATCACCGGCGCGGGCGGCTCCGGCGTACTGCTGTCGGACGCCTGCGTGGACGCCGGGCTGACGCTGATGGACATCCCGCCGGACCTCGACGAGGCGTTCCGGGCGTACATCCCGCCGTTCGGCGCGGCCGGGAACCCGGTCGACATCACCGGCGGCGAACCGCCGTCGACGTACCGGAACACGATCGCGCTGGGGCTGTCCGACGAGCGGATCCACGCGCTGATCCTGGGGTACTGGCACACGATCGTGACACCGCCGATGGTGTTCGCGGAGCTGGTCGCCGACGTGGTCGGGGAGTTCCGGGCCAAGGGCATCGACAAGCCCGTGGTCGCCTCGCTGTCCGGCGACGTCCAGGTCGAGGAAGCCAGCCAGTACCTGTTCGACCACGGTGTGGTCGCGTACCCGTACACCACCGAGACCCCGGTCCAGGTCCTCGGTGCCAAGTACCGCTGGGCCCGCAACGCCGGGCCGCTCGGCATCAGTTGATTGGAGGAAGCAGTCCGCGGGGGTGTGGTAGTCCGCTAGTTGGCGTCGATCTAAGGAGTCCGCCTTGGACGTCACGAGCAAGACCTCAGAAGTACCCGAAGAGCCGGCGGCCGCGGTCACCGAGAAGGTGTGGAAAGCCGGCCGGCTCGAACCGATGCCGATCCGGAAACTTCCGGACGCACCGCCGTCGTTGCACATCCTCGGCCCGACCGTCTTCCTGGTCGCGCTGGGGGTGGGCATGGGGGAGTCGTACATGTGGCCCCGGCTCGTCCTGGTGTTCGGGCCGGACATCCGCTGGTTGTTCATGGTCGGTGTCACGCTGCAGGCGTTCGTGCTGCTGGAGATGGCGCGGTACGCGATGGCCACCGGGGAGAGCATCTTCTTCGGCGCGGCCCGGATCTTCAAACCGCTGATGTGGTTCTTCTACGCGGCGGCGATCCTGATCTACATGTGGCCGGGCCATCTGTCCGCCGGCGCGGCCGCCTTCGAGGAGATCAGCGGCATACCCTGGCAGGTCACCGCGTGCGTGGCTCTGGTGTTCGTCGGTGTGCTGTTCAGCCTGTTGTCGGTGATCTACAACTTCCTCGAGAAGCTGCTCGGCCTGCTGATCGGGCTGCTGGTCGTCGGCACGTCGGTGATCGCGGCGATGGTCGGCAGCTGGGACGACCTCGGCCGGACGCTGTCCGGGATGTTCGCGTTCGGGTACTTCCCGGACGAGGCGATGACGTCGGCCTGGTTCCCGGTCGTGGTCGGTTCGATCGCGTTCGCGGGACCGTCCGGGATGCAGCAGATGTGGTACACGCTGCAGTTGCGGGACAGCGGCGCCGGTATGGGCGCGCACATCCCGAAGATCCGCGGCCTGCGGGCGGCGAGCGAGGCCGAGTCGATGCCGTCCCGCGGGTTCATGTTCGACACCGAGGACCCGGCCGAGATGGCGAAGTGGAAGGGCTGGCGCAAGTGGGTCACGTTCGACGCGCTGCTCCTCTTCTGGGGCATCACGATGCTGGTCACGATCTCGTTCACCGTGCTGGCCATGTCGGCATCCCGGGAGAACCCGGACGTCGCCACGCTGATCGAGGGCGGTGACCGGGAGGCGGCGCTGAAGGCGATGTCGGACGCGTTCGCGTCGGCCGGCTCGCCGATCCTCGGCACGTTGTTCTTCGCCTTCATCGCACTGATAGGGCTGAACGCGACCCTCGGTCTGTTCGACTCGTTCTCCCGCGGCCAGGCGGACATGACGTACTACTTCGTGCCCGGCGCGAAGCGGTTCTCGATGTCGCGGCTGTACGCCGGGTTCCTGTGGGGCGTGATCCTGTTCGGGATCCTGATCCTGCTGTTCGGGCCGGCCGACGGTCCGGCGGGGATCCTGGACACGCTCGCGTTCCTGTCCACCTTCGCGATGGGCGCCTACTGCATCGTGCTGCTGCTCACCAACAACATGCTGTTGCCGAAGAAGATCCGTCCCGGCCCGGTGCGGAACGTGATCATCGGCTTCGGCGCGGTGTTCTACCTCGGGATGCTGTTCTACTGCCTGTTCCGCTTCGGCGTGGCTGTGGGCTGACATGGCGGATCTGAAGCAGTTGGCGGAGTACTCGGTCCCGGCCGTCTCGGTCGGTGCCGCGGCAGGGTTGATCGCCGGTGGACTGGCCGCATTCGTCGGCCAGCCCGCCGGCTGGGCGGTGCTCACCGGGCTCGGTCTCGCCGTACCGCTGATGGTGTTCGGGACGGGGTACGCCGTCCTGGTCGCGCTGGGGAAAGTCCCCGCCGGGGTGTTCGCGCCGGCGGCGGTCTACTGGGTGATCGCGTTTCCGCTGGCGTTGCTGGTGCACGCGGTCGTCACCGAATGGGTGGTCGCCGGTTCGCCCGGTCTGCCGCCGGAACCGTGGAAGTTCCTCGCCTTCCGTGCGCTGGTGAGCATGGGATTCGCGATCGGCTTCCTCTGGATGCACGAACAGATCGGCCGCCTCTGGTGGCCGCACATCCTCGACCGCAACATGTACGCCCGGCGGGTAGTCGAGCAGTACACCCACCTGGCCACCGCCCTGGAGGCCCGCAAAGCCGCCACCGGCCGAGGCCGCAAGAACCGCACCGCCTGACAGTCGCCCGCAACCCTTGAGGTTGCGGGCGACCAAAGGTCGCCGCTTCGCGGCGGCTGTCTTGTTGCCGCCTTCGGCGGAGCGTGGACTGTGCTGAGCGGCGACTGTGAACGGCGCACGGCACCCCGGGCGAGGGATGCCGTTTCGCCTTGGCGTGCCAGGCCGGAGCGGGGTTTCCGGAAGATATTTGGCACCCTGTGACGATTTTGTTCCGCAAAGTGGGCTGTCTCAGATGCGAGTTTGTCTGCAGCGGATCTGCAGCACTCATCAAGCTCGGCTATCAGTCGGCAGACGCCTGCAGCTGAGCGTGCCGACGTCCCGGCGGACCGGGTTGGTGAGTGATGGAGATCCGCATTTCAGCGGCGTTGCGCGCGCCACGGCGTACGCGAGCGAGGGGTTCAGCGGCAGATGTTCCTCGCCTCGGATGACGCCGATGGTGTGGAAGTTCCCGTAGTGGCCAACGGCGGCACTCGCACGGAGGTGGCAAGACAGGAGTCACCGACCGAAGCTCATCCACCTCTTCACCTTCGCACGTGCCGGCAGACGTCACGCGTGCGATCTGTGGACAATGTTCGTTCGGGCAGGGGATGGTTGGGGATGGGTTGGCGTTCTGCAGTTGCGGGTGATGCGGGGTTTCTGGCTGAGTTGGCGAGTCAGGCGTCGGGTAGCAGGGTCAGCCCCGGTGATGCGGCGACTTTCCTCGAGACCTGGCGCGTCGAGATCGACGACGAGGGCACCGCGGCGGTGGCGGTTCTCCCGCCGGCCGACGGTCATGCAAGGGGTTACGGCGCCTGGTGGGTACGTCGGGACTCGGCGCAGCACCGCGACGTCGTAGACCGCTTGATCCACCTGGCGAGCTCCGTGCCTGGCCTGAGTGTCCTGCAGATCTCCCTGCCCGACGGGCAAACTGTCGATGAACCCCAGTTCGAACGCGCTCATCCGCTCTGGACAATGGTCCACGACGGGTCTACCTGGCCGCAGCGGGCGCCGGTTCTGCCTGTACCTCTTCGCGTCGGCCGATGGTCAGACGGAGTGCCAGGCGAGTTCGAGAAGGCCTACGCACAGTCGTACCGCGACCAGCGCGTGGTCGAACCGCATGGTGCTGAAACCTGGGCCTTGCTCGCCCGCGGCGACGCGTTTGCCGCGGAACTCGGCGTACTGGCGATGACCCCTGAGGAGCAGGTAGCGGGATTCGTCCTCGGGTTCAGGCACGGGCGCCGCGGTGTCGAACTCGGTCCGATCGGAACCGTCCCGGCCTGGCGAGGGCGCGGCGTCTGCTCAGCGCTGCTCGCGTCCGTGCTGATGTATTGCCGAGAGAACGGATTCGCTCCAGTAACCCTCACGGTCGACGGCGAGAGCCCCACGCATGCTCAGAACCTGTATCTGAAGCACGGGTTTCGCGTGACCGAGCGTCTCACCGCCTACCAGGTACGGCTTCAGCCCCGGCGTCGGCGGCGGGTGGGTCCGGGTTCGGTCGGTTCGGCGGGGTCGGACGCGGCCTGGAGGTCGTGGTAGGCCTTGCGGGTGTGTTCGGTGTGTTCGCGCATGATTTGGGCGGCCTTGTCCTCGTCGCCGTCGCTGATGGCCTTGACGAGGCGGTTGTGCTCGCGCCAGGACGCGGCGCCGCGGACGGGGGCGACGGGGGTGTAGTACCAGCGGACGCGGCGGTCGACCTGGGCGGCGAAGTCGACGAGGAAGCGGTTGCCGGACATCTGGGTGATCAGGCTGTGGAGCTCCGCGTTGGTGCGGACCGTGCCGTCGATGTCGCCGGCTTCCTGGTACGCGGTGCCGACCTTGCACAGCTCGCGCAACCGCGCGACGTCGTCCTTGGACGCGTGCCGGGCGGCCAGGCGTGCGGACTCCGATTCCAGGGCGGCGCGGGCCGCGAGCAGCTGGTCGACCTCGTCCTCGGCCGGCACGTGCACCATCGCGCCGAACCCGGGCCGCAGATCGACCCAGCCTTCGTTGTTCAACCGTTGCAGGGCCTCGCGCACCGGCTGGCGGGAGACGCCGAGCATCCCGGCGAGCTCGACCTCGACCAGGTGCCGGCCGCGCTCGAGGGTGCCGTCGATGATCATCTCGGTGAGGGCCTCGTACACCGATTCCCGCAACGGCTGCGGGCGCTTGACGTGCCGCACACCGGCCGGTTCCGCACCCGCCCCTGGGCCTGCGCTGATGGTCGTCATGAGGTCCCTTCCGGTCCTACAGTCATGGCACTTGGTAGACAGTCTACCAAGTGCCATGACCTGACATATAGCTCCGGCGACAGAGTGTTCTGTGCCGGACTCAGGCGGCCGACTCGCGGTCGTCGTCGTGGGTGCCGCGGCCCTCCTCGGCCGTCAGCTTCGCGAGCTCCGCATCGAGATCGAGCGGGGTGCTCAGCTCCTGCAGTTCCGGGGCGTCCGGGAACTGCGGCCGCGCCGCCAGAGCACCGAACCTCCGCGTGAAGATCATTGCTGTCCTTTCCTGAATTCTGCCTTCTGTATACATTCAACCAGCCGTACTCACCGGTTATGCCCACGTCTCACGTGATCCCCGTTACGTACGCCGTGATCCCGCTTACACGATCAGGTAGGCACTTCCACCATCGCCGGGTCAGTGGCCGGCGGTCAAAGACTTGGTTGCTATGTCGAGATAGCCCGAATCCATCAGATGTACGTCGAGCAGGTCGTCGAGGGCCTTCTGTACGCCGGCCTGGCGCGCGACGTCGAGCAGCGCGCGGGCGAGGACGGGCTCGGGGCTGCGGGCGGCGATCACCAGGCCGACGCGCGGGCCGTGCGCCGGGCGTTTCAGCGGTATCACGCGCATCCCGTCCGGTACGCCGAACATGTGCAGCCACGCGTGCGAGATGACCGTCGACCAGTGGTTGCCGTGCAGGTGGCTGTAGAGGCCGGAGACCGTGTCGCTCTCGATCGAGGGTGTCGCGGTCACGCCGTCGTCGGTGAAGTACCCGTTCATGATCCGGCGGTTGCGCATGTCGGGGGAGAGCAGGCACAGCGGCAGGCCGGCGACCTGCGCCCAGGTCGCGAACGGCTGCTCGGCGAGTTCGGTGCCCTTCGGTGTGAGCAGCAGGTACCGCTCCTCGTACAGCGGCGTCTTGCGCACCTGGCCGAGCGTGTCGTCGTCGAGGTACGTCATCGCGACGTCCAGCTCGAACTCGGCCAGCTTCTGGGTGATGTCGCGCGACGACAGCGACTCGAGCGTGACGCGGGTGTTCGGGTGCCGCTCACAGAACGGGGTGGTGAGCAGCGAGACGACCGGCATCGCGGTCGGGATCGCGCCGAGCCGGAGGGTGCCGTTCAGGCCGCCGCGCATCATCGACAGCTCGTGCCGGAGCGCGTCCTGCTCGGCGAGGATCCGCTGCGCCCAGAGCAGCACCCGCTCGCCCTCGGGAGTCAGGCCCTCGAAACGCCGGCCGCGGCGCACGATCGGTACGTCGAGCTCCTGCTCGAGCTTGCGGATCGCCGCGGACAACGACGGCTGGGAGACGTAACAGGCGTCCGCGGCCCGCGCGAAATGCTTCTCGCGGGCGAGGGCGACGAGGTACTCGAGCTGACGGAGCAGCATCAACGGGCCCGTGCTGGTGTGCAGTCGCCTGTATACATAATCCAACTGTAGTGAGACCGGTCGCGCACGGAAAGATCCCGGCCTATTGTGATGTGGGTCACACGATGTCTCGGGTGGACCGCGCCGTTCGACGGTAGGGCAGAGAGATTTTTCGGGCGAAGGAGCAGTGATGGAGAAGGTTGTCTCGAAGGACGGCACCGAGATCGCGTACGACGTGACCGGCAGCGGACCCGCACTCGTGCTGGTCGCCGGCGCGTTCACCGACCGGTCGAGGTACGTCCAGGACGCCGAGGCGCTGGCGTCGGCGTTCAGCGTGGTGAACTACGACAGGCGAGGTCGCGGTGATTCCGGCGACACGCTGCCTTACGCGGTCGAGCGCGAGTGGGAGGACCTCGCGGCGGTGCGCGACGCGACCGGCGTGCGGTTCGCCTGCGCGTACTCGTCGGGGTCGATGGTGCTGCTGCAGTCCCGGGTGCCGTTCGAGAAGCTGGCGGTTGTCGAGCCGCCGTTCCGGGTGGAGGGCGCACCGCCGGCGCCGGAGCGGTACCTCGAGCGGTTGCAGGAGTTCGTCGCGGCCGGGAATCCCGGTGGCGCGGCGGAGCTGTTCATGGTCGAGGCCGTCGGCCAGCCGAAGGAGATGGTCGACCAGATCCGGCAGACGCCGATGTGGGCCGGCCTGGAGGCGATCGCGCACACCCTGGTGTACGACGCGCTGCAGATGGGCGACAGCGCGGTGCCGACCGCACTGCTGTCGTCCATCGACATCCCGGCGCTGGCGCTCTACAGCAACGCGAGTCCCGACTGGCTGAAGGACTCGGTCCGGCAGACCGCGGACGCGTTGCCGCACGGCACGGCCGAGGGCCACGACGGCACGTTCCACACCATCGCCTCGGAGAACCTGGCGCGCGTGCTGGCAGGTTACTTCCGCGCTGCGTGAACCGGGCGGCGACCGGGGAGGCCTCGTTCCAGGAGACGTTTGAGACGCGGGGCCAGCGGCCGCTCGACGCCGTAGTGCAGGGCGGCCGCGACGCCGGTCATCAGCGCCATCGTGGCGGCGACCAGGAGGACGTGGTTCACCTGGTCGCCGAGCTGCTCGAAGATGATGAAGCCGATGTGCGCGTGCACCAGGTACAGCGGGTAGGTGAGCGCGCCGAGCACCGCGAACCACGGCCGGCCCAGCCGGTGTGTGAGCTGCAGCGCGACCGCCAGCATGACGGCGAAGATCGCCACGATGATCCCGACCACGGCCAGGCGGTGGATCTCGGTGTGGTACCGGAGACCGACGCGGTCGGCGAAGCCGATACCGCGGTAGATCGCGTTGCCGAGCGACACCGCGACGAGGGCGAGTGTCTGTGGCGACGCGCCGTAGCGGTGGATCAGGCACAGCGCCATACCGGCGATGAAGTAGTGCGAGAACTGGGTGTTCAGTACCAGGTCGGTTGCGTGCGGCAACAGCCCGGCCTGGAACGCGACGGTGTTGAACATCGTCAGGTTCGCCAGGTACTGCGGGAGTGAGACCGGGAACCGCCCATGGCTGAAGGCGATCGAGACGAATGCGGTGAGCGTGACGGCGATCCAGTACGCCGGATACAGACGCACCACCCGGGAGATGACGAACGAGCGCGGCGCGTGGTCCCAGGCGCTGCGCAGGACGACCGCGGCGAGGATCCGCAACAGGTCGATTTCGGGGAGCCGGCCCCGTGAGGGTTCCACAGCCTTCCTTCCGTCGGGTCCCCTCACTACACCGCACGCGGGTGCCTCGATCGTCAGCCCTCAGCACGATCTGGACCTGCGACCTACGGATGACGGTCGGATGCGGGGTATGCGGCGACGAGACGGTTGTAAGCGGCAAGTACTTCGTCCGGAATGTCGACGTGGTCGATGAAGTTGCGGCCGCGGGGCCCGTAGACGTCCGGCGACAGCCGGTGGATCTCGCCGAGCAGGAGGGAGCGGAAGCGCTCGCGGCTCCAGATCTCGGGTGCGCCCGGCGCCGCGCCGACGTGATCCGGGCCGATCCACGGGATGACCGGCGCGTGGCTGATCATCGTGCTGCCGGGCAGGTCGGCGAAGGATCGCTCGAAGCAGGCGTGCGTACGACGCTGCATGGTCGGGTCCTGGATCAGCAGCAGCGTTTGCGGGTGGCTGATCAGCGCGCGGGTGAACGCCGCGTTCTCGCCGCAGTTGGTGGATCGGTCCTCGACGACGATCTGATCGTCCGGGACGCCGTACCTCAGCAGGAGTTCGCGGAAGACGTGCGACTCGGGCCGGCCGGTGGCCAGGTCGAGCCCGCGCCGCCGGACGGCTTCGTCGAGGAACTGTGTCGAATGCCCGATCCCACCGCTGACGAGAATCGGCGCGGAGTGCGCGCGGTGCGCGTCGGCCGCGACCTCCACCGACTCCACGACGGCCGAGCCCATCAGCACGACCCGATCGACCGGCCGATCGATCGGGTCCCGGCGCGCGAGCCAGCGCGCGATGACGCCCTCATCCAAAGCTGACTCGCTCCCGGTAGTACTCGAGGAGATCCTTGTCGCCGACCACCTCGAGATTGTCGTCGCGACGCTTGTACAGGTGTAGCAGGAGGTCGGTGAGCGGGCCGCGGACGGTGACGGCGGCCGCCTCGGCGCTGTGCCGCCAGCGGATCGCGTCGCCGGTCAGGTCGACGACCCACGACTGCTCCGGGGCGGCGAACTTCAGCGTCCGGCCCGGCGCGAGCAGCTCACGCATCCACGGGTGCACCTCGAAGTGGAACGGGAGCGCGCCCAGCTCCATCCACTCGTCGATCCCATCGGTCGCGACGTCGGGATCCAGCTCGTACGTCGCCCCGAGCGCCAGCGCGGCGTCGGCGCGATGCATGACGGTCTCAGGCGCCATCCGACGCGCGGTGAACCGGGTCGTCGGCTCATCGACCGGCATCCGGATCGGTACGTCGGGGCCGGCCGTGCGCAGGGCCTCGGCCAGCTCATTGGCTCCGTCGACGATCCACCCGGCCAGCTCATCGACGGCTTCGTCGGTGCAGTCGGACGGGTCGGCGTACCAGTGCGTCGGGTCGCGGAACGCGTCGTCGGGCGGCGCCTCGCCGGTCCGGGCGACGACGGTCGCCTCCCGGTGCGCGCCGCCGACGTGGCGCACCAGCTGCCCGACGTTCCACCCGGGGCACGACGGGACCGCAGCGCTCAGGTCCTTGCCCGTGCCCAGGTGGCCGGCCAGCAACTCCGCCTGCTCGACGATCAGCTCGCAGTGCCGCTCGAACTCCATCTGCTACTCCTCCGCTCGGTCCTTTGCCGGGTGGTCGGAGCCGGAAGCGGCGGTTTGACGTCAGGTCGGGAGCCGCATCGGCATCAGGATGTAGGCGGCGTCGGACGGCGGTGTGTCCTCGGGGGAGCTGAGGCCGGTCAGGTTGGCCGGCTTGGTGGGCTGGGTGAAGGCGAAGTGCGCGATCGGTGCGCCCAGGGACGCCAGCCCGTCGAGCAGGTAGCCGGCGTTGAACCCCGTCACCACCGGATCGCCGTTGAGGGTGACCTCGACGGACTCCGACGCCTGTGCCTCCTCGCCGTTGCCCGCGTCGAGCGTCGCCGTGCCGTCCGCGAAGGTCAGCCGGACCGGCGCCGAGCGCTCGGCGACCAGCGCGACCCGTTTGACGGCCTCGACGAGCGCGGCGGTCTGGACCGTCACGGTGCTGGTGATCGCGCTCTCGGCCGGGATCAGGCCGCGCACCTTCGGGAACTCGCCGTCGATCAGCCGACTGGTCGCATGCCGCCCGCCGCCCTCGAACCCGATCAACCCGTCCCCGGCGCCGGTCGAACCGAGCGAGAGGGTGATGTCGTGCCCGGACATCGCCTTGGCGACGTCGGCGAGCAGCTTCGCGGGAACCAGGGCGTTCGTCTCCAGGGCCGGATCGACCGGTTCCCACGGGACGGTCCGGACGGCCAGCCGGTAGCGGTCGGTCGCCAGCAGCGAGATGGTCGATCCGCGGATCTCCAGCCGGATCCCGGTGAAGACCGGCAGCGTGTCGTCGCGGCCGGCCGCGCTCACCACCTGCGCGACGGCGCGCGCGAAGACCTCCGCGTCGACGACGCCGCTCGCCGCCGGGACCTCCGGGAGCGGCGGATACTCGTCGAGCGGCAAGGTGTGCAGCACGAACCGGGCCGCCCCGCTGCTCACCTGGACCCGGGCCGCTTCGCCGCTCAGATCCACCGAGTCCCGCGGCATGCTCTTGCAGATGTCCGACAGCAACCGCCCAGACACCAGCACCCGTCCCTCGTCGGCCACCTCGGCCGGCACGCTGACCTGCGCCGAGCTCTCGTAGTCGAACCCGGACACCGTCACCTGACCGTCGGCTGCCTCGACCAGCATCCCGGCCAGGATCGGCACGCTCGGCCTGCTCGGCAGCCCGCGCGCAACCCATCCGACAGCCTCGGCCAGCACCTCGCGCCCGACTCGAATCTTCATCCCAGCTCCTCCCCATCGAGAGGAACGACTCAATCAGGCGGCACCGACAGTTTTCGGGACGGACCGGCGGACCGGCCGGTCCGTCCTCAGGAAACGACGATCAGTAGATCGTCACGCCGTACGCGTTCGCGGCTTCGCGGACGGGCTGGAAGAACGTCGTCCCTCCGGTCCGGCAGTCGCCGCTGCCACCGGACGTGATGCCCAGTGCCTTCGTGCCGTCGTACAGCGGGCCGCCGGAGTCGCCCGGCTCGGCGCAGACGGTGGTCTGGATCATGCCGTCGACCTTGCCGCCGCCCTGGTAGCGGACGCTGACGTTCAGTGCGGTGACCCTGCCGCTGTGGATGCCGGTTGTCGAGCCCTTGCGGGTGACGGTCTCACCGACAACCGCGTCGCCGACCGTGAAGCCACCCGTGTGGCTCAGTGACGTGTTGGTGTACTGCACCAGGGCGTAGTCGTTGCCGGGGAAGCTGTAGCCGATGGTCGGGCCGATCAGGGTGCTGTGGTTGGAGTTGGTGAACCACTCCTTCGCGACCTTGCCGCAGTGCCCGGCGGTCAGGAAGTAGTAGCTGCCGCCCTTCTGCACGTTGAAGCCGAGCGAGCAGCGGTACTGCCCGCCGTAGATCGCATCACCGGCCGAGAGCAACGGCTTGAACACCCCGTTGGTGCGATTGACCTGCACACCGTCGTGCTGCAGCGCCGCAAGCCCCTTGGCAGAGACTGTGCTGTCGGCTGTCACCACGACCTTGCCGGCGGCCGCGTCGGTGTACCAGGCGACGCCGCCGACGCCGGACCGTTCGACCGCGGCCTGCGCCGCGGCCAGCCGCGCGGCCGGTGACGGAGCCTTGGCTTGCGCCGGTACGGCGTACAGGGATGCTGCGACCGCGCTGACGGCGGCCAGGAGCTGGACGGTACGGCGCACGCGTGACGTACGTTCGATCCTCACTGTTCCTCCTGCGACATCGCGGGACCGTATGGGCGGGGTCCCTGGAATGTCGTCGGCGCCTGTCAGGGGTGAGCACCGCCGACAGTGCACATGTTCCCGCCTGAAGTCAGTTGCAACCAGACCGTAGGCGCAGATCACCGAACGTAATCTGCTCCACCTGCTCGGCCTCCCGTCTGGTCAGAACGACCGCGGACAGTGCACCAGGTACGACGCGGGCCGGGTCGCTCGCCGCCTTCCGGACCACGTCCGGCCAGCGTCGGCAATGCGTCTCCATGCTGGCCGACCGTACGACGCGGCCACGGGCCCACTGCCCCGAGCGGGCCACGTCGCCCGGTACGTCGAGCAGGATCAGGTGCAGCGGCAGGCCGGCCTGGCGGGCGCGCCATCCGATCAGGGTCCGCGCCCACGGCCTGGTGGCGCAGTCGTGGATCACCAGCGGGCCGCGTCCGGGGCGCATAGCCGTCAAGAGCGTCACGTAATACACGAGATGCACCAGGGGGCGCCACAGGGCGTAGGGGAGGACTCCCAGGACGGGCGTCCACCGGTCGCGGATGTGCGCGGAGTCGTACACGCGCACGTCGTCGTTGCCGGCGAACACCCGGCGCAGGAGTGTGCTCTTCCCTGCGCCGGGTATTCCGGCCAGCAGTACGACCGCGTCGACCGCATACCGCAGCTCTCGTCCTCGCAGCACTCCTTCGACAAGTCCCGTATGCACCATGCACGTCCTTCCTGCACTCGCCAGGTACAGGTAGGACGAACAGGATCCGCCGACGGCCCCGAAAGAACGCTGAGAAGTGGTTAGGAACTCCCTGAGAGATCGTGGGGTCAGTGCGTTCCGAAGGTCTCCAGCAGGATCTGGCGCTCGCCCTCGGTGAGGTTGGTGTCGACCAGCTTGATCCCCATGCCGTGGAACCTCTCGCCCAGCCGATCGAGGTCACCTTGGTCGGTGACGACGAACAGGGCCGAGGTTCCTTCCGTCACTTCGCTGTGGATCTTGTGCAGTTGTTCCTTCGTGATGCCGACGTCCTCTGTCGCTTTGCTGATCGCACCGATCGCCGCTCCGACGGCGCCGCCGATCAGCGGGACGAAGAACAGTGCGCCGAGCAGCAGGCCCCAGAACGCGCCCCACCCGGTCCCTCGCCAGGTCTCCTCGTGGCTCTGGTGCGTCGTCGGCTTCGACTGGCCCTTCGGCCAACTGACCACCGCGTGGTCGAGGATCTTCACCAACCCGTCCGCACTGGCCCCCTTCAGTATCCGGACGGCTTTGTCGGCGCCGTCCGGGTCATCGAACTTCCACACCGTGAACGTGGTCATGCCACCGCTCTCCCCTCGAAGGTCCGGCGCAACCCACATGCCCCAGGGGGCTACGCCCTGTGTCGAGCGTAGCCCCCGTCGGACCGCCCCTGAAGACCGCGCGACAACCCTCTGACCTGCGGCTTTCCGGTCAGCGCCGGAGGTCGCGCCGCTGGTGCATCCGGCCGTCGCCGTCGAGCTCCACGACCGTGTCGACGCCGATCCGTTCCAGAAACGCGAAATCGTGGCTGACGACGAGCAGGGCACCGCGATACGCGTCGAGAGCCTCCGCGAGTTGCTCCACGCTTGTGAGGTCCAAGTTGTTGGTGGGCTCGTCCAGTACGAGCAACTGCGCCGGCGGCTCCGCGAGCAGCAGTCTGGCGAGCGAGACCCGAAACCGCTCCCCACCCGACAACGTGCGCACCGGACGGTCCGGGCTGTCGCCGCGGAGCAGCAGACGCGCGAGCTGGTTGCGAATCGTGCCGACTGGCGTCTGCGGGGCGAGGGCCTGCACGTTCGCCAGTGCGCTCGCGTCGTCGTCGAGGCCGTCGAGGCGCTGCGGGAGGTAGCCGACCAGATCAGTCAGGAGCTTCCCGTGTGGTCGTCCGGGCGTCGCAGCCGTCCCGTTGACCAGCTGACTGATCAGCGTCGACTTCCCGCTGCCGTTCGCGCCGACCAGCGCGACCCGCTCGGGGCCCTGGATCACGACAGTGCGGTCGTCGTCGTACAGCTCGGCGATGCGCCGCCCGCGCGGCACGTCGGGATCGGGGAGCACGAGGTTGATGTGCTCCTCCTGGCGTACCCGGGCGTCCGCGGCGTCGACCGCTGCCTGGGCCGACTGCACCTTGTCGTCCAGCGTCGAACGCATCGCACCGGCCGACGCCTGCGCCTTGCTCGCGCGGTTGCCCGCCAGGATCTTCGGTATGCCGCCGTGCTGCTGTGTCTTCTTCGCGGTGCGTTCGCGGCGGGCCAGTTTGGTCTCTGCCTCGACGCGTTGCCGCTTCTCCACCTTGAGCGCCTGCTGAGCAGACCGTGCGGCTTGGAGCGCGGCCGCCTGTTCTTGCTCCTGGTGCTCCTTCCACGCGCTGTACGGACCGCCGTACGTGCTCAGCATGCCGTCGTACAGCTCGGTGGTGTTCTCCATGTGCTCCAGGAGCTCGAGGTCGTGGCTGACGACAACGAGCGTCCCGGGCCACTTGTCGACGAACTCGGCGAGTTTGGCGCGCGTCGGCCGGTCCAGGTTGTTGGTCGGCTCGTCGAGCAACGTGATCGGCGTACGGCGGACACGCAGCCCGGTGATCGCGATCAGCATCGCCTCGCCGCCGGAGACCTCGGCGACGCGGCGGTCGAGGTCGGCGGCGGAGAACCCGAGCTGGTCGAGCGCCTCGCCGGCGCGGGCCTCGATGTCCCAGTCGTCGCCGATCGTGTCGAAGTGGCGCTCGTCGGCGTCACCGGCCTCGATGGCGCGGATCGCGGCGACGATCGCGTCGACCCCGAGGAGCTCGGCGATCGTGGCGTCCTGGCGCAGCGTCAGCGTCTGCGGCAGGTACCCGACCTCGCCGCTCACGTCGATCTGCCCGGACGCCGGTCGGAGCAGGCCGGCGATCAACCGCAGCAGGGTCGACTTGCCGGCGCCGTTGCGCCCGATCAGACCGGTCCGGCCGGCGTTGATGGTGCCGCTGACGCCGGACAGCGCGACAACGCCGTCCGGCCACTCGAAGGTCAGCTCGCGCAGGGTGATTGCGGACTTGGAAGACATAGGTGTGCTTTCGTGGATCGAGGTCACGCGCGTCGGAACGCCCGGACCCAGGGAACAGGTCGGCGCGAAGCGGACAGGCCGGACGTGGCTCAGGCGGACCGCGGGACAGCACGGGTCGGACGCAACTGAAAGCCACCGGCGGTCCGGTGGCTAGATTCTGTCGACCTCGATCTCCACGACACCGAGCCTAACAGGTGCCACCATCGGTTCTAGCGGGGCGAATCAGGGGAGGTGGCGGCCATGGGCGGTGCTGTACGCCGGGTTCCGACCTACTGCCCGTTGTGCGTGTCCAAGTGCGGCGCGACCGCGGTGATCGAGGACGGCGAGTTCGTTGCCCTGGAACCCGATCCGTCGCACCCGACCGGGCAGGCCGTCTGTATCAAGGGCAAGGCGGCGCCTGCCGTGCTGAGCCATCCCGCTGTACCCGGTCCGACGTACCGCACCGAAGGGCGCCGCGGACCCTGGCTGGCAGCGGATCAGCTGGGACGAGGCGCTGGACACGATCGCCGCGAGGCTGACCGCCGCTGCGCACGAGTACGGCCCGGAATCGGTCGTGTTCGCGAGCGCGTCCCCGTCGACGTCGGCGATGTCCGACTCGATCGACTGGGTGGACAGGCTGCGGCGCGCCGTCGGCAGCCCGAACTTCGCGGTCTACATGGAACTCTGCGCGTGGGGCCGGATGGGTGCGCCGCAGTTCACGTTCGGCGCGCCGGTTCCCGCGGCGTACATGCCCGATCTCGACAACGCCGGCTGCATCCTGTTCTGGGGCTACAACCCGTCGGTGGCGCGGTTGGCGCACGCCACGGCGACGACCGCCGCGCTGCGCCGCGGAGCCAAGCTCGTCGTCGTGGACCCGCGGCGCGCGGGACTGGCGAGCAAGGCGGATCACTGGCTGCGGGTCCGGCCCGGGACCGACTCCGCTCTGGCCTTGGCGATGACGCACGTGATGATCACGCACGGCTGGTACGACGAGGACTTCGTACGACGCTGGACGAACGCGCCACTGCTTGTCCGCGGCGACACCGGGGAGTTGCTCCGCGCGGACGGCGATCCGGCGGGGTACGTCGCGTGGGCGGGTCGCCCGGTCCGGTACGACCCCTCAGCAGGCCAGTACGAGGTCGACGAGTCGCAGCTGGACCTCTCCGGAACACATGTCGTGCCGACGGCCGCCGGGCAGGTCGTGTGCCGCCCTGTGTTCGCCGTACTCGCCGAGGAGTGCGCCCGCATGACGCCGGAAGCGGAGGACCTGACAGGAGTGCCGGCGGAAGAGATCGAGGCGTGTGCGCGGACCCTGTGGGAATCCCGCCCGGTCGCCTTCTACACATGGAGCGGACTCGAGCAGCACAGCAACGTCACGCAGACGGTCCGTGCGATCGACGTGCTCTACACACTGACCGGCTGCCTCGACGCTCCAGGTGGCAACGTGCTGTTCTCGGCGGTCCCATCGAACCCAGTGGCGCCGAGGGCCGCGCCGGCAGAGCAGGTGCACACTCTCGGGTTCGCTGAACGCCCGCTCGGCCCGGCGCGGCTCGGCTTCGTCACCGGGTCGGCCCTGTACGAGGCCGCGCTCGGCGGTCGCGTCCGGGCGCTGCTGACGTTCGGTGCGAACCTGGTGATGGCCCACGGCGACACCGCGCGCGGCCGGAAGGCACTCGCCGCCGTCGATTTCGTGGCGCACGCGGACCTGTTCCTGAACCCGACCGCCGAACTCGCCGACATCGTCCTGCCGGTGGCCGCCGCGTTCGAGGCCGAGGCGCTGAGGATCGGCTTCGAAACGAGCCAGGACGCGCAGTCGCTCGTCCAGCTGCGCACCCCGCTGGCGGCTCCGCGCGGGGAAGCCCGCTCCGACCTGCAGATCGTCTTCGCGCTGGCCGAGCGCCTCGGCGTCGGGGACCAATTCTTCGGCGGGGACATCGAGGCCGCATTCCGCCACCAGCTCGAGCCGGCCGGTATCACGCTGGAGCAGTTGCGGGACAACCCGGCGGGCGTTCGCGTCCCGCTCACCACGGCGTACCGAAAGTACCGCGACACCGGCTTCCGCACGCCGACCCGCAAGATCGAGTTGTACTCCGAGACGCTCGGGGCCGCGGGTGCTCCGCCGCTCCCGGCGTACTCCGAGCCGGCCACCAGCCCGCGATCCCGCCCCGACCTGGCCGCGGAGTTCCCGCTCGTCCTCACGTGTGCGAAGTCGCTGTGGTTCTGCGAGTCGCAGCACCGCGGCATCGCCGCCCTCCGCAAGTCCACGCCGGACCCGCAGGTCGAGCTGCACCCTGACACGGCCGCTGCGCGTGGGATTGCAGCCGGCGATTGGGTTCGCATCTCCACTCCGGCCGGCAGCGTCCGGGCCCGCGCCAAGTTCAACGCCGGCCTCGACCCGTCGGTGGTCTGCGGCCAGCACGGCTGGTGGCAGGGCTGCGCCGACCTCGATCTCTCTGGCTACCCGGTCGAGGGCCCCGGCAGCGCCAACCTCAACCTCGTGCTGCCCCAGCAACCTGGCGACCCGATCAGTGACAGTGCGCCACTCCGCTCGTCCCTCTGCGACATAACGCCGCTGTGAGGCCCCGCGAACAGCCTGTGCTCCGCGATCGCGGTTTCACCCAGTGCGGGCGATGCCGCGGGGTCAGCGGCGAATCCACAGTCGAACGAAGACCGCTCACATCGTCCGGGCCCTGCCGGACGTGTGCAGCAGGCTGCGGGGAGGGGTCGGGGGGATATGAGGGCAGATTTGCGCACGGAGCGCATCGGACAACACACTGCGGGTACGTACGGTCTCAGACGCGTGACCGACTCGGCCGTCCCGCCCGACCGGATCCGTCCACCGGGGCCGCCGCCGTTCCGGGTCGTCCAGCGGCCGCGGTTGCTCGACCTCATCTCGCGGGGCGTCCGCGAGGCCCCGCTCACGCTGGTGAGCGCAGGTGCCGGTTCCGGCAAGACGGTGCTCACCGCAGCCTGGGCGAGGCACCACCGACGGACGCCGGTCGCCTGGCTCTCACTGTCCGATCGTGACGACACGTTCATCCCGGATGTGTGCAGTGCGCTCGCGGGCGCGGGTGTTCTGGACGCCGACGACCCGCACCTGACCGACGTCGAGGCGCTGTCCGCGCACTTGCTGCTGCTGGACGAACCGGTGGTCCTCGTCCTCGATGCCGCCGACCGCGTACGGCGCCAGGTGGTCTTCGAGCAGTTGGGCAGGCTGCTGGACGCGGCCGGGGAGCGGCTCCGGGTGTTGATGACGACGCGGGCGGATCCGCCGCTGCCGCTGCACCGGCTCAGACTCGAAGGGACCGTCTCGGAGATCCGCTCCGACGACCTCGCCTTCACCGCCGCGGAAGTCGGGGCACTGCTCGGCGTCCACGACATCGAGGCGCCCGAGGCGGTCCAGGAGGTGTTCGAACGGACCGAGGGCTGGGCCGCCGGCGTGCGGCTGGCAGGGCTCGCGCTGTGGGCCGGCGATCACAAGACCTTGCCGACGGGGTTCGCGGCCGACTACCTGGCTGCCGAGGTGTTCGCCGATCTCGACCGGGACGATCGAGACTTCCTGCTCAGGATCAGCCTGGTGGACGAACTTCCGGCAGAGCTTGCTGCCGCGCTCGCGGATCGCCCGGACGCGGATACCGTGCTGCGGCGGATGGCGATCGGCAACACCTTCGTCCAACCCGTGCACGGCCACTACCGGATCCACGGGCTGGTCCGGGAGTTCCTCCGCGCCGAGCTGGCCCGCACCCTGCCCGGCGCGATCGACGACCTCCGGCGGCGGGCCGCGGACTGGTACGGCGCGAACGGCCGACTGGTGCAGGCCGTCAGCCATGCCGCCGAGACGGGCGACTGGGAGCGCGCCGCCGGTTTCGTGGTCAACGGGCTGGGCGTCGGAGACCTGCTGCTGCGGACCGGAGTCGGCACGGAGCTGGCCCGTGGCCTGTCGGACATGCCGGCCGTGGATTCCGTCGACGTACAGCTCGTTCGCGCCGCGATCGCCGTCGCCAACGACGACGTCACCGCGGCCAGGCAGCACCTCGCGGAATGCGCGGTGGACCACCCCGTCAGCGGTGACTGGTCGGCGTCGGCCGCTGCCGTGACCACCTTGCTGTACGACAAGTCGGGCAGTGTCGACCAGACATTGCTCGCCGCCCGAGCGCAACGGGAGGAACTGGCCGCGCACGGCAACGCAGTACTGAACGCATTGGTACTGGGCGCGGAGGGCAAGGCGCATCTGCGGGGCGGCGACCTCGATGTCGCGTGTGCGGTGCTCACCGACGCGGTCCGGACGGCCGCAACGGGTGACTGCGCGGATCTCCGGTTGCTCTGCCTTGCCACGCTGGCGCTCGCCGAAGCCTGCCGCGGCCACCTGTCCCGCGCCCAAGGGCTCGCGGACACCGCCGAGCGCCTCGCCGCGGAGTCCGTCGCCGCGGCCGAGCGTCCCGCCGCAACACATCTGGCCCACGCCTGGGTGGCGCTGGAGCGTCAGGACCTCGCCGGAGCGCAGCAGTCCCTCGACCGCGCTCGCAGGCTCCGTGAGACGCACAGCGACCACCTCTTCAGCTCGATGTTCTCGCTGCTGAGCGTGCGGCTGATGCGGGACCGGGGCGACCGGATCGGCGCCCGCGGCGCGCTGGCGGACCCGGAACCGCCGGACAGCTGGCTGCGCAGGTCCATCGATGCCGAGGCGGCAGGCGTCGGTCCGGACCGGGCCGGGCGGCACGACACGACCGGGCGCGGGACGATCACCGCGTCGCAGCAGATGCAGAAGCTCCTGGACCAGGCGCTGGCCGAATGGCTCGACGGGAACGTCCGCGACGGCCGGTCCGACATCGCCAAGGCGCTGTCGCTCGGTCGCGCCGAGCGGCTTCGCCGTCCGTTCGCGCACACGTCCGCCCGGATCCGGGCGATCATCCGCAACGACGCCGCGCTGCGCTCACTGGCCGGCTGGCTCGGCCCGGACGAGCTGACCACCGGGGACCCGTCGGACGGCCCGGCGCCGATCGTGGAGGAACTGTCGGAGCGGGAGCTCGAGGTCCTGCGGCTGCTGGCGGCGCTGCGCACCACCACCGAGATCGCCGCCGAACTGTTCATCTCGGTCAACACGGTGAAGTCGCACATCCGCAACATCCTGCGGAAGCTGTCGGTGTCGAGCCGCAACGAGTCGGTCCGCCGGGCGTGGGACCTGAACCTGATCTGACCAATCACTCCGGGCGAGTGATGCCGGTCGCCGTTCGGACCGGCCAGAGTCGAGGCCGGACAAGTCCGGCGGGCAGGGGGAGGCTCGATGATCGTGGGGGAGACCGTGATCGGTCTGGCCGTCGCGGCCGCCGTGGACCCGGTCCCGTGGGCGCGGTCGCAGATGGCGTTCACGCTCGCCTTCCACATCGTCCTGGTGCCGCTCGGGGTGTCCTGGGCGTTCATGGCCCTGATCGCCAACTACCGGGCGGTACGGCACGACGACCACGACGCGTTGCTGCTCGCGCAGCGGTGGTCGAAGTACATGGCCGTGACGTTCGCCGTCGGTGCGGTGACGGGGACCGTGCTGAGCTTCGAGTTCGGCCTGCTCTGGCCGCGGTTCATGGGCACCTGGGGCGACGCGTTCGGGGTCCCGTTCGCGTTCGAGGGCCTGTTCTTCTTCACCGAGGCGATCTTCGTCGCGATCTACATCTTCGGCTGGCGCCGGCTGAAACCCTGGACGCACTTCTGGACCGGCGTACCGATCCCGGTCGCCGGCGTCTTCGGCTCGATCTCGGTGGTCGCGGCGAACGCGTGGATGAACGCCCCGGGCGGATTCACGATGAACGCGAACGGCGAGATCACCGACGTCGATCCGGTCAAGGTGATCTTCAACGACGCGATGCCGTTGCAGGCCACGCACATGGTGATCGCGGCGTACCTGGTCGGCGGGTTCCTGGTCGCGTCGGTGTACGCCGCCGGGATGCTGCGCGGCCGGGACGACCGGTACCACCGGCTCGCGTTCACGATCGCGTTCACGGTCGCCGCGGTGGCGACGCCGATCCAGATGGGGGTCGGCGATGCGCTGGCCCGGTGGGTGTTCACCAACCAGCCGGTGAAGTTCGCCGCGATCGAGCTGGTGCCGACGACGAGTTCCGACGTACCGGAGCGGTTGCTCGGCAAGCTGAATCCGGACGGCAAGGTCACCGGCGGGATCCCGATCCCGGGGCTGGCGTCCTGGCTGTCGGATCCGAGCACCGGTCGATCGACCGTCGTCGAGGGGCTGAACAGCGTGCCGGCCGACGAACGCCCGACCGTCGACGAGACGAACATCGTCCACCTCGCGTGGGACGTCATGGTCGGGATCGGTACCGCGCTGTTCCTGCTGTCGGTCTGGTACGGCGTGATCTGGCTCTTCCGCCGCCGGATGCCCCGGAGCAAGTGGTTTCTCCGCGCCGCGGCCTGCTCCGGTGTCCTCGCCGTGATCACGATGGAGGCCGGCTGGATCGTCACCGAGGTCGGCCGGCAGCCGTGGATCGTCTACCAGCGGATGAAGGTCGAGGCGGCCGCGACCGCGAACACCGGCGTCTGGCTCACCTTCATCGGCGTCTTCGTGCTGTACGCCGCCCTCGGCGTCACGCTGATCCTGGTGCTGCGCGGGATGAGCCGGCGCTTCCGCCGCGCGGGCGGCTTCGTCGAGGGGGACACGCCGTACGGACCGACGGAGGCGGCCGCGGCCGACGAGGTCGAGACGGCCGAGCAGGTCGAGGAGCGGACGCCGTGAGTACGACGATCGCGGTGGTGCTGCTCCTCGCCCTGGCGACGTACGCCGTGTTCGGCGGGGCGGACTTCGGCGCCGGGTTCTGGGACCTCGTCGCGGGCGGACCGGACCGCGGCGCGGAGCCGCGCGCGGTGATCGAGCGCTCGATCGGTCCGGTGTGGGAGGCGAACCACGTCTGGCTGATCTTCATCTTCGTCATCACCTGGACCGCGTTCCCGGCGGCGTACCAGTCGATCATGCTGACGATGTTCGTCCCGCTGACCGTGGCCGCGCTCGGGATCGTGTTGCGGGGCGCGAGTTTCGCCTTCCGCAAAGGGGTCGTGACGCTGCGGTTCCGGCGGGTCTTCGGCGGGGCATTCGCGTTGTCGTCGGTGCTCGTTCCGTTCTGCATGGGTGCGATCGCGGGTGGCATCGCGTCGGGGCAGGTGCCGTCGGGCGGCAAGGCCGGCGACCCTGTGGACAGCTGGCTGAACCCGACGTCCTTGCTGACCGGCGTGCTCGCGGTCGTCGTGGCGGCGTACCTTGCCGCGGTCTATCTGGTCTGGGACGCTCGCCACTTCCGCCAGTTCGCGATGGCCGAGTACTTCCGGCGCCGCGCCGTGGTGAGCGCCGTCGTCGCCGCGGTGGTCGCGGTGGCCGCCCTGTTCGTCCTGAACGCCAAGGCGTCGCACGTCTTCGACGGCATGACGTCGAGAGCGCTGCCCGCCGCGATCCTCAGTGTGCTGTGCGGACTCGGCGCGCTGGTGCTGCTGATGCGGTACGCCGCCCGCGGTGCGCGGGTCCTCGCCGTCCTCGCCGTGGCCGGGATCATCGTCACCTGGGGCATCGCCCAGTGGCCGTACCTGTTGCCGGAGAGCTTGACCGTCGCGGCGGCGGCCGCACCCGACGACACGCTGGTCGCGTTGCTCGTGGCGGTCGGGCTGGCGGTGCTGATCGTCGTGCCCGGCTTCGTCCTGCTCTACGTGCTCGACCAGCGAGCGCTGCTGCCCGACGAGAGTGTCGAGGACGTCGGCGACCGTCCAATCACCTCTGGCGGGTGATTCCTTGTCCTGCACGGCCCCAGATCGTGGAGGCAGTCCCGTGACGTCGCGTGTCACGACTGTGAAGGAGCTCCCGCCATGACTTCGTCGCCGTTCCCGCCGATCGCCGATTACGCGTTTCTGTCGAACTGCCACACCGGTGCCCTGGTCGCTCCGGACGGATCGGTCGACTGGCTCTGTCTGCCGTCGTTCGACGCACCGAGCGTGTTCGGCAACCTGCTGGACCGCGGGGCCGGGTCCTTCCGGTTCGGTCCGTACGGGATCAATCAGCCGACCGCCCGGACCTACGTGCCGGGCACGAACGTGATGACGACCACGTGGCACACCCCGTCCGGCTGGCTGCTCGTCCACGACGCCTTGACGATGGGCCCGTCACACGGCCCGGACACGGTGACCCCGCACACCCGTCCGCCGGCCGACGACGACGCCGAGCACGTCCTGATCAGAACCGTCGAGTGCCTCGAGGGATCGGTCGAGATCGAGCTCGTCTGCGAACCGGCCTTCGACTACGGGCGCGTCCCGGCCGAGTGGGCGATGGTCGGCGACGACGCGCACACCGCGGACGCGTCCGGCGCCGGCCGGACGTTCCGGCTGAGCACCGACATGCTGATCGGGATCGAGGGGGGCTCCGCCCGGGCCCGGCACGTCATCTCCAAGGGGGAGAAGGCGTACTGCGCGCTGTCCTGGGCCGACGGACTGGCGTCACCGGCCGACCTCGCCGACGCGGAGGCCCGCATCGCCGCGACGGTCCGGTTCTGGCGCAACTGGCTGGCCCGGGCCCGGATCCCCGACCACCGGTACCGGCATCCGCTGGAGCGGTCGGCACTGACCATCAAGGGCCTGACCTACATGCCGACCGGAGCCACGATCGCCGCACTGACCACCTCGTTGCCGGAGACGCCGGGCGGCGAACGCAACTGGGACTACCGCTACACGTGGATCCGCGACACGACGTTCACCTTGCAGGCGCTGCACTACCTGAACCTGGACTGGGAGGCCAACGAGTTCATGCAGTTCGTGGCCGACCTGGAGCCCAACTCGGACGGCGCGCTGCAGATCATGTACGGCATCGACGGCCGCCGCGACCTGGCCGAGTCGACCCGCGACGACCTTACCGGCTACGAGGGCGCCAGCCCGGTGCGGATCGGCAACGGCGCGTTCGACCAACGGCAGAACGACGTGTTCGGTGCGGTGCTGGACTCGGTGCTGCTGCACACCGTCCGGAGCAAGCGACTGCCGCGCCGGCTCTGGCCCCTGGTCGAGTCGCAGGCCCAGTGCGCGATGTCGTCGTGGCGCGATCCCGACCAGGGCATCTGGGAGGCCCGCGGAGCGCCGCAGCACTACGTCTCCTCGAAGCTGATGGGCTGGGTGGCCCTGGATCGTGCGTCCCGGCTGGCCCGGATCCGCAACGACGAGGACCTCGCCGAGCTGTGGGCGAAGACGGCCGAGGAGATCCGCGACGACATCCTCGAGCACGGGGTGAGCGACCGCGGCGTCCTGCGTCAGCACTACGACACCGACGCGCTGGATGCCTCGACCCTGCTGGCTCCGCTGTTCGGCTTCCTGCCGGGGAGCGACGAGCGGATGCGGGCGACCGTCGAGGCGATCGACAACGAGCTGACCCAGAACGGCTTCGTGCTGCGCTACCGGACCGACGAGACCGACGACGGCATGTCCGGCAAGGAAGGCACGTTCCTGATCTGCTCGTTCTGGCTGGTGTCCGCGCTCGCGATGATCGGTGAGATCGAGCGCGCCCGCAGCCAGTTCGAGCGGCTGCTGCGGATCGAGTCGAAGCTCGGGCTGTACGCCGAGGAGTTCGAGGTGGACCGGGCCCGGCACCTGGGCAACTTCCCGCAGGCGTTCTCCCACCTGGCGCTGATCGGAGCGGCCGGCCGGATCATCCTCGCAGACTTCCGGGAGGAGTTGTCGCTGTGAACGAGCAGGGACAGGAGAGCCCGCACGTCGTCGTACTCGGGGGCGGGCTCGGCGGAGTCGCGTGTGCGCACCGCCTCGGGGACGAGGGGGTCCGGGTCACGCTGGTCGACCGCAACGACTATCACCAGTTCCAGCCCTTGCTCTACCAGGTCGCGACGGCGCAACTGCCGGCCGAGGACATCGCGCGGCCGCACCGGGCGATCTTCCGCGAGCATCCGACGGTCGAGGTGCGCACCGCCGACGTCGCGCAGATCGATGCCGACAACCTCACGCTGAGGTTGACCGACGGCGACCGGATCACCGGATCGCACCTGGTGATCGCGGCCGGCGCGCGACCGGAGTACTTCGGGGTTCCGGGCGCGGCCGAGCACGCGTTCGCCCTGTACTCGGTCGCCGACGCGGAGCGGTTGCGGATCCACGTGCAGTCCCTGGTCCAGGCCGGCGCCGAGCCGAACGCCGACGGGGGCGAGCTCGACATCGTGGTCGTCGGCGGCGGCCCGACAGGCGTCGAGATCACCGGGGCGCTCACCGAGCTGATGGCCGCGCTGGTGGCCACCGAACGGATCCCGCGGCCGGGCAAGGTCACCGTGGTCGACCGCGGTGACACGTTGCTCGGTGCGTTCTCCGAGAAGTCGCACACCTATGCGCACGAGCGGCTCACCAAGGAAGGGGCCGAGCCGAGACTCGGCACCGGGGTGTCCGCGGTGCACGCCGACCGCGTCGAGTTCGACGACGGGACGTCGATCCGCACCCGGACGGTCATCTGGGGCGGCGGCGAGTCGGCCGCCTCGGTGGTGGCGAACGCGCCCGGGCTGCCGACCGGCCGCGGCGGCCGCATCGACGTACTGCCGGACCTCACGGTCGACGGCCACCCGCACGTCTACGCGGTCGGCGACGTCGCGAACATCCCGGGCAAGGACGGCACGATCCTGCCGCAGCTGGGGTCGGTCGCGCAGCAGTCCGGTGCATGGGCCGCCGGCAACATCCTGCGGGAACTGCACGGAGACAAGGCCAAACCGTTCCACTACAAGGACAAAGGCATCATGGCGATGATCGGCCGGAACGCGGCCGTCGCCGAGGTCGGCCGGCATCGGCACCAGGTCGAGGGCCCGGTCGCCTTCGCGGCGTGGCTCGGCGTCCACGCGATGCTGGTCAGCGGTGCGCACAGCAGGACCGACGCGTTCCTGTCCTGGGCCTGGGACTACTTCGACCGTGACCACGCCGCGACCGTCGAGTGGTCCACCACGCCGGAGCGGATCGCCTGGGGTGACGACGCCGCCGACGTTCCGCACATCGACCTGGACCGAGGCGACCCGACCGCCCGCGACGCCTGAGGAGAACAGACATGTCCGACCACTACGACGTCGTCATCGTGGGATCAGGAGCAGGTGGCGGCACGCTCGCACACCGGCTCGCACCGTCGGGACGGCGGGTCCTGATCCTGGAGCGGGGGGACTGGCTCCCGCGGGAGGCCGAGAACTGGGACGCCGAGGCCGTCTTCGTCGACAACCGCTACGTCTCACCGGACCAGTGGTTCGACAGCGAGGGCAAGCCGTTCCAGCCCCAGGTGCACTACTTCGTCGGCGGTGCGACCAAGTTCTACGGCGCCGCGCTGTACCGGCTGCGCGAGCGGGACTTCGGCGAGCTCAAGCACCACGGCGGCGTCTCGCCGGCCTGGCCGATCTCCTACGACGTGATGGAGCCGTACTACACGCAGGCCGAACAGCTCTACCAGGTTCACGGTGTCCGGGGCGAGGACCCGACGGACCCGCCCGCGTCCGCGCCGTACCCGTTCCCGCCGGTGTCGCACGAGCCGCGGATCCAGAAGCTGTTCGACGACATGGCCGCGGTCGGGCTGCATCCGTACCACGCGCCGTGCGGCGTGATGCTGGACGAGAGCCGGCCCGCGTTCAGCACCTGCGTGCGCTGTGCGACCTGCGACGGGTTCCCGTGTCTCGTCCACGCGAAGTCCGACGCGGACGTGATCGCGGTCCGGCCCGCGATCGAGCACGACAACGTGACGCTGCTGCGCAACGCCGTCGTACGGCGCCTCGAGACCGACGCGACCGGCCGCACGGTGACCGCGGTCGTCGCCGACGTCGAGGGGGCCGAACAACGGTTCAGCGGCGACATCGTCGTGCTGTCGGCCGGCGCCGTGAACTCGGCGCGGATCCTGCTCGCGAGTGCCGGCGACCGGCATCCGAACGGGCTCGCGAACGGGTCCGACCAGGTCGGGCGCAACTACGTGTTCCACAACAGCCGGGCCTTCCTGGCGGTCTCGACCGAGAAGAACGACACCCGGTTCCAGAAGACGCTCGGGCTGAACGACTACTACTTCGGCGACGCCGACTTCGACTACCCGATGGGCAACCTGCAGATGGTCGGCAAGTCGTCGGCCCCGATGTACCGCGGGGAGAAGCCGGTCGAGACCCTCCTGGCGCCGACGTTCGCGCTGCGCGACGTCGCCGCGCACGCCGTCGACTTCTGGCTGTCGGTCGAGGACCTGCCCGATCAGGACAACCGGGTGACGCTCGACCGGGACGGTGCTGTCGTCCTGAGCTACACGCCGAACAACACCGAGCCGATGACACAGCTGTACCGGCGGATCAAGAAGAACCTGGGCCGGCTCGGCATGCACCCGCGCCACCTGATCCCGCGCAGCGTCTACATGAAGAACGACATCCCGGTGGCAGGCTGTGCGCACCAGGCCGGGACGGTCCGGTTCGGGCACGATCCGGAGACCTCGGCGCTGGACGTCAACTGCCGTGCGCACGAGGTCGACAACCTGTACGTCGTCGACACCAGCTTCTTCCCGAGCATCGGCGCGGTGAATCCGGCGCTCACCGCGATGGCGAACGCCCTGCGCGTCGGTGACCACCTGCTGGAGCGTCTCGGCTGATCCGGCTGTGCGTCAGCTCGGGATCCAGGGGTGCCGCCAGCCGCCGTACCCGGCCGGTACTTCGGCGGCCGCGGCCGGCCCCCAGGTCCCGGGCTGATACGTGTGGATCGGCGTCGGTGCGTCGAGCAACGGTTGCATGACCCGCCACTGCTCCTCGACAGCGTCCTGGCGCGTGAACCGCGTGCTCTGACCGGTCATCGCCGCGTGCAGCAGCACCTCGTACGGCGTCGGGCCCTCGCCGCCCTCGGCGGCGAACTCCGTGTCCAGGTCGATCGGCGCGATCCGTGACATGTCCGCACGGTGCGCGTCGATCCGGACCCGGACGCCGGTCGACGGGTCGAGCTTGATCACCAACTGGTTCGGCTCGGCGATGTGTCCCCGCGGCCCGAATCCCAGCCGCGGCGGGCGTTTGAAGACCAGCCGGAGCTCGGTCTGGGTCGCCGGCAGCCGCTTCCCGGTGCGGATGAAGAACGGCACGCCGGCCCAGCGCCAGTTCTCGATGTCGAGCCGGAGCGCGGCGTACGTCTCGGTGGCCGAACCCTTCGCGACCCCGTCGATCCCGAGGTAGCCGTCGTACTGACCGCGGACGTAGTGGGCCGGATCGGCGTCCTCCACCGCGCGGAACAAGATGACCTGCGAGTCCTTGAGCGTGCTCGGATCGCCGCGCGACGGCGGCTCCATCGCGGCCGCCGCGACCACCTGCATCAGGTGGTTGACCACGACGTCGCGCAGCGCGCCGACCGGGTCGTAGAAATGGCCGCGGTCCTCGACGCCGAAGCTCTCCGCCATGGTGATCTGGACACAGTCCAGGTAGTTGCGGCTCCACAGCGGCTCGAGCACCGCGTTCGCGAACCGCAGGTACAGGATCTCCTCCAGCCCCATCTTCCCGAGGTAGTGGTCGATCCGGAACAGCTGCGACTCGTCGAGGTACTGGTGCAGCTCGGCGGCCAGGTCGCGGGCCGACTGCTGATCGTGACCGAACGGTTTCTCGACCACGACCCGGGCCCCGGTGGTCAGCCCGGCCTCGGACAGTCCCCGGATCACTCGGCCGAACAGGAACGGCGGGATCTCGAGGTAGAACACCGGGGCCTGGGCGCCCTTGATCGCCTCGCCCACCCGCTCGTACAGCGGCGCGTCGGTGAAGTCGCCGCCGACGTACGACAGCCGGTCGGCGAAGCGGTCGAAGACGGCCTTGTCGATCGTGACGCCGGTCCCCTCGATCGACGTCCTGGCCCTCTCGATCAACTGGTCCACGGTCCAGTCGTCGGCCGCCACCCCCACGATCGGGCAGTCGAGCAGACCGCGCGCCTCCAGCTGGTACAGCGAGCGGAACGTCATCACCTTGGCCAGGTCGCCGGTGATCCCGAAGATCACCAGGACGTCCGCCGCCTTCGGGCCGGTTGCCGTCTCTGCCATGACTACCTCGCCTCTGGATATCTCTGGGTGTCTCCGGGATCAGGCCGGGCGCGCCTGCCGGCCCGGGATTTGGTTGCGCTGGGTCGCGCTCGCCGCCCAGTGCCCGAGGTCGAGCAGAGCGGCCAGGCCGATCCAGAACCAGTCGAACCCGTGGATGCCCCCGGGAGCCCACAGGAACAGGTAGATCAGCGTCGTGAACGGCAGGAAGATGATGCCCAGCAGCGGCCACAACCAGGTGCTGAACGCCGCGTCGACCCGCTCCGGCCGCGCGACCCAGACGATGAACACCCCGAGCCGCGGAAACACGCCGGCCATCAACGCGAACAGGCAGCCCATCGGATCCCCCTGACGTCCTCCGACCGCCACTCGGTCAGACGTCGCACCATCGTGTCTGCCGCTCGCTCGGTGCGAATCACCCGCGACGAATGATTCGTTCGGCCAATCACCCACGCCGGACGATGACGCGCGGGTCCGGGGACTCGGACGATGGCCGCACAACAAGTGTCGTCCGTCCTACGCCGAGGCTGCGTGGCGTGACTGGGGACGTCGTGATCGGACAGGGACATGACGGAGCGACGCGGAGAGGTCTACGAAGCGCTCGACCTGGCGCTGCGGATCGGCGAGGTCCTGTTGCTGTCCGGCGCGGGGGCCGCCGACGTCACGGCCGCCATGCTCGCGGTGACCGACGCCTGCGGGGTGCGGCACGTGAGCGCGGACGTGACGTTCGTGGACCTGACCCTGCGCCACCAACCGTCGAGTGACGTGCCCGCTGCCCTGCAGGTACGCCGGGTGACCTGGCGCCCGGTCGACTACGCGGAGCTGATCGAGGTCGACGAGACGGTGAACAGCCTTGTTGCCGGGGACATCAATCGGGGCGAGGCTCGTGATCAGGTCGCCCGGATCGTGTCCACCGGGCGCCACCGGCGCCGGTGGGCGGTGACCGTCGGCTGGGGCGCGATGGGGACCGGTGTCGCGCTCACCCTGGGGGGCAGCCTGGTCGTGTGCCTGCTCGCGTTCCTGACCGCCTGCGCGATCGACGGAACCCAATTGCTGCTGCCTCTGCACCGCATCCCGACGTTCTACCAGCACGCGGCGGGCGGCCTCGTGGCCACGCTCATCGCGGTCACGGCCTCGGTCACGGAGCTCGATGTGGATCCGTCGCGCGTCGTCACCGCGGGGATCGTCATGCTCCTCGCGGGAGTCGGCATCATGGGCGCCACCCAGGACGCACTGACCGGCTTCCCGGTCACGGCCAGCGCCCGCTTGATCGATGCCGTGCTGAATACGGCGGGCATCATCGCCGGGGTGGCTGCCGGGCTCACGGTCGGCGAGCTGCTCGGGGGCAGCCTGACCACGTTCACGCCCGGCGCGGCCGGCCTCGCGGAGGTGGGGGTCACCGTGTTCGGTGCGGCACTGGCCGCCGGGGCCTTCGCGTTCGCGTCGTACGCGCCACCGCGCTCGCTGGTAGCGGTGGCCCTCGTAGCGGCGCTCGGACAAGGAGTTCTGCTGGCGGTCGACAGCTCCGAGGTCGGCCGGACGTGGGGTTCGGCGGTCGCTGCCGTCACCGTCGGCGCGGTCTGTTACCTCGTCGCAGGTCGCTTCCGGGTGCCGCCGCTCGTCGTGGTCGTTCCTGCGATCGTGCCGCTCCTGCCGGGACTCGACATCTACCGGGGCCTCGCGCTCATCGCGGATGGCAAGGACGGCGTCCTCGAGCTGGCCTCCGCGCTCGCCACGGCACTCGCGCTCGCGGCCGGGGTGATCCTCGGTCAGTACCTCGCGCGGCCGCTCAAGCGCGAGGCGCGCCGACTCGAGACCAGGCTCGCGGGGCCACGGATGGTCGGCCCGTTCCGGCACCGCCGTACCGACGGCAGGTAGGCGCCGTACGCTCAGCTGCTCATGGTGGCGTAGTGCCGGAGGAACAGTGCCTCGGTCAGGGCCATGGCTTCGATCTCGTTTGGATCCACGCTCTCGTTGGGGGCGTGGATGAGAGCCAACGGCTCCTCGACACCGATCAGGATCAGCTCGGCGTCGGGGTAGGTCTCCTCGAACACGTTGCACAAGGGAATCGAGCCGCCCTGACCGAGACTGGTCATCGGCCGGCCGTACGCCTCCTGCATCGCCTCGGCCATCGCCCGGTACGCCGGGCCGTCGGTGGCCGCCTCGAACGGAGCACCGGCGGCCTCGACATCGACGGTGACGTGCACCCCCCAGGGCGCAGCCGCCTTCAGGTGCTCGATGAGGGCCTGCTGGGCGGTCTCGGGCGCCAGGCCGGGCGGGATGCGCAGGTTCAGCCGCGCCGCGGCCTTGGGGACCACGGCGGCAGCCGAGCCGACGACCGGTGGGCAGTCGATGCCGAGGATGGTGACGGCCGGCCGCGCCCACAGCATGTCGGACACGCTGCCGTCCCCGAGCAGCGAGACTCCCTCCAGCACGCCGGCGTCCGCGGTGAACTGGTCGGTCGGGTACGGCGCGCCGGACCAGGTACGGGTGTTGTCCAGACCGGTGATCGTGGTGTTTCCCTTCGCGTCGCGCAGTGTGGACAACATCGCCACCAGCGCGGCGAGGGCGTCGGGAGCGGGGCCGCCGAACATGCCGGAGTGGATCTCCGAGGCGAGGGCCTCGACGGTCACGACGACGTTGACCATGCCCCGCAGGCTCACGGTCGCGGCCGGATGGCCGACCGCGGCGTTGCCGGTGTCGCAGACCAGGATCGCGTCGGCGCGGAGCAGGTCCGCGTGCTCGGGGACGAACGCCTCGAGACCGCCGGTGCCCTGCTCCTCGGAGCCTTCGACCACCAGCCTCAGGTCGACCGGGACGTCCTCCCCGAGTGCTCGCAGGGCCGCCAGGTGCATGACGATGTTGCCCTTGCAGTCGGCGGATCCGCGGCCGTACCAACGTCCGTCGACCTCGGTCAGCTCGAACGGGGGAGTGCGCCAGGCGGCGTCGTCGAGCGGCGGCTGTACGTCGTAGTGGGCGTACAGCAGCACAGTGGGAGCATCGGCCCGGGAACACTTCCTGGATCCGACGACCGCCATGCTGCCGTCGGCGGTCTCTTCGAGCCGGGCATCGGAGAACCCGATGCCCGCGAACCTCTCGAGCACCCACTGGGCGGTGCGTTCGCACTCCACGGCGGGGTACTGGCGTGGGTCGGCCACCGATCGCAGCGCGACGAGCTCGGCGAGTTCTTCGTGGGCCGTCGGCATCAGATCCGCGATGCGCTGCCGCAGGTCGTCCATGTCGTTCAGCTCGCCACGTCGTCGGTCTTGAGGTCCTCGACGAACTTCTTGAAGTCGTTCAGCTCGTTGGGGCAGTAGATCTGGATGATGAGCAGCTGGCCCTTGAGTACCCGGCTGTCGACGATGACCGGCCTGGCGCCCGGTCCCGCGCTGCCGTTGGTGAGCTGGGTGAACAGCACTGCGCGGCTCAGTGCGTCATTCGGGTTCTCACAGGTCGCGCCTCCGTCGGTCCCGAGCACACGCACGATCTGGTCCTTGTCGGGGGTTCGGGCCCCGGCGGCCGAGAGCGCTGCGATCAGCTTGTCGGCCTTCTGATTGGCCTCGTTCGTCTGCCTGTGGGAGCTGAAGGTGAGCAGGCCCACGAGCAGCAGCACGCCGAGGACGACACAGGCGGTGATGTAGATCCACGTCCGTTCGCGCTTGGGCTGGTTCTCGGCAGCCGTGCTCATGACGGACTCACCTCCTCCGGCTCAGGCTGCCTCCAGGAGGGCTTGCGCAGCCGGTAGAACAGGAAAGGTACGAGCAGGCCGAGCCCGAGGGCGCCGCCGCCGACGATCAGCAGGTACACGCCGGAGTTGCCGGACTCGAACTGCGACGGCGGGATGAATCCGACCAGCAACGCCGCCAGCGAGGCTGCGAAGCCGACGCCGCACATCGCGAACAGCATCGGCGCCCGGTAGCCGCGCGCGTGGTCCGGGTCCTTGCGGCGCAGCTGGATCGCGGCCACGAACATCAGCAGGTACATGATCAGGTACACCTGCGTGGTGATCACCGAGAAGATCCAGTAGGCGCTCGACACGTCCGGGATCAACGCGTACGCGAGGCCGATGACGGTGGTGAGCAGTCCCTGGACGACCAGGATGTTCTGCTGGACGCCGTTCTTGTTCAGGCGCTGCAGGTACGGCGGGAGGTAGCCCTCCTGCCGGGAGATGAGCAGCAGCCCCTTGGACGGCCCGGCCAGCCAGGTCAGCATGCCGCCGAGCGAGGCGGTGACCAGCATGATCCCGACGATCGGGGTCAGCCATTGCCAGCCGAAGTTGGCGAACACGGCGTCGAAGGCCTGCATCACGCCGGCGGTGAGGGACAGTTCCTCGGCCGGCACGATCCAGCTGATCGCCAGGGCGGGCAGGATGAAGATCGCCAGCACCATGCCCATGGCAAGGAACATCGCCCGCGGGAACTCCTTGGCGGGCTTCCGCAGCGACGACACGTGCACGGCGTTCATCTCCATGCCGGAGTACGACAGGAAGTTGTTGACGATCAGCACGAGGCTCGAGAGCCCTGCCCACGCGGGGAAGATGTTGTCCGCGGTCATCGGCGCGGCGGACGGGTTGCCCTGGCCGAGGAAGACGATGCCGAGGGTCACCAGGACGACGCCCGGGATCAGCGTGCCGATGATCAGGCCCCCGCTGGCCAGTCCGGCCACGCCCTTGGTACCGCGGGAGGAGACCCAGACGCCCGACCAGTAGACGACGATGATGACCGCCGCGGTCCAGACGCCGCTACTGGCCAGCTCCGGGTTGAACACATACGCGAGGGTGCTCGCCACGAACCCCAGGAGGCTCGGGTAGTAGAAGATCGTCATCGCGAACTGGCACCACACCGCCAGGAAGCCTGCCGGCTTGGAGATGCCTTCCGAGACCCACTTGTAGATCCCGCCGTTCCAACCCGACGCCAACTCCGCGGAAACCAGCGAGGTGGGCAGCAGGAACACGATGGCCGGGAGCAGGTACAAGAAGACGCACGCCAGTCCGTACACCGCCATCGTCGGCGCCGCCCGGAGGCTGGCGACCGAGCTCGTCGTCATCATCGCCAGCGCCACCCACGAGATCCACTGGGTGGTGGTCGCGCGCGAGCGCGCGCCGGCAGCGGCAGCGGCCTCGGTGCCGTCGGCCGGCACGTCCGCGGTGCTCATGACCGTCCTCGCTGTGTTGCTCGTGCATACATGAGAGCCTCCGCTCCCCGGGCCCCAGTAGGTAGGCCACTCGTCACAGTCTGGAAGCGGGGCAGTTGCCGGGTCCTCATCCTGTCCGGATGACGTACGGGGCCTTGCGCAGGCCTTACTGGACGACGCGGAGGCCGCGCTCGGTGTTGTTGAGCCGGCGCCCGCCGGTCCCGGTGACGGTCACGATGTCCTCGATCCGGACCCCGAACTCCCCGGCGAGGTAGATGCCCGGCTCGACGGAGAAGCACATCCCGGGCACCAGCGGCTGCTCCTCACCCTCGATCATGTACGGCGGTTCGTGGGTCGTGGTGCCGATGCCGTGGCCGGTGCGATGGATGAACCGCTCGCCGTACCCGGCGTCCGTGATCACCTTCCGGGCCGCTCGATCGATCTCCTGACACGCGACGCCCGGCCGGACCGCCTCGACGCCTGCCTGCTGGGCCAGACGCACGATCTCGTGCACCTCGCGGATCTTGGCGGACGGTTCGCCCACACACACGGTGCGGCTGGTGTCCGACCCGTAGCCGTACATCAACCCGCCGAAGTCGAGCACCACCGCGTCGCCGGCCTCGATCGTCCGGTCGCCGGCCTCGTGGTGCGGGTTGGCGCCGTTGGGGCCTGAGCCGACCACGGTGAAGTCGACCTGTTCGTGCCCGAACTCCCGCAGCAGCCCGGCCAGATCGGCCGCGACGTCGGTTTCCTTCCGGCCGGAGAATTGCACCTCCAGGATCCGCTCGTACGTCGCATCCGCAGCGGCTCCGGCCGCCTCCAGCCGGGCCAGCTCGCTGGCGTCCTTGACCGCCCGGAGCATCGGCAGGCTCTGCGTGAGGGAGCGGTACGAGGATCCGGGAACCGCCTCCTGCAGGCCGAGCAGATGCAGTGCCCAGGCCGAGTCCGCGATGCCCAGGGTTCCGGTCGCGCGAAGGTAGCCGGCGGTTCTTGCGAACGGGTCGTCACCGTCGGCCCAGTCCACGATCGTCAGGCTCGGCGCGCCCGGCGCCCCTTCGGCGTCAGGCCGTTCGAGGGTCGGCACCACCAGGGTCGGCTCCTGGTCCGGCGTCAGGACAAGCGCCGTCAGTCGTTCGGTGATGGCGGTCGGCCGGTACCCGGTGAGCCAGACCAGGTCCGGCCCGGGCGTGATCAGGAGCCCGTCGAGCCCCGCGCGTACGGCGTCGGCCAGGACGCGCCGCATCCGTGCTGCGTAGTCCTCGGCCGTGAAGGGAGCCGGTGCTGCCGGCCGGGTTGTGGTCATCGATTCCTCCCGGGTGAGTCGGCCTCAGCCTTGTCCGGCGGCCGTTCGGCCGGCAGTCGCCGAAGTGGGCAGGGTGTGGGTGTGCGCGGCCGCCGCTGCGGCGGCATCGTTCAGCGTCCCGGTGGCCGCGCGGTGCCGGCCGATCACGAACGCCATCACGACGCCGAGGAAACTGAAGATCGCCATCATCCAGGAGGCCGCCGCGAGACCCGAGGCGAGCGAGTCACCCTGCGACGCGCCGTCGGCGGTCCGGTTGCCGATCACCGAGCCGTAGATGGTGGCGGCCAGCGCGGTGGCCACCGCGGCCCCGACGTACCGGGCCATGTTGGAGACACCGGACGCCCCGCCGACCTGGTTCTCCGGCACCGACGCCGTCGACGCGGACGACGCCGGACCGTTCGACAGACCCATCCCCACCGCGATGGCGATCAGCGGCAGCAGGAACGCGACGTACTTCCACGACGCGTCCACGAAGCCCACGATGACGAATCCCAGCGTGGTAAGGGCGAATCCGGCGCCGATCGTCTGCCGGCCGCCGATCTTCGCGGCCAGCTTCGGCACGAAGGGCGCCACGACGACGAGACCGATGGTCGCCGGCAACGTCGCCAGTCCGGCCTGGAGCGGGCTGAAGTCGAGGACAGCGGGATCCTGGAAGTACAGGCTGAGCAGGTACATCAGCGCGTTGATCGTGCCCGCGCCGATGAGGATCGCGATGGTCGAACCCACCAGGACGCGGTTGCGCAGCAGTGCGAGATCCAGCAACGGTACGGCGACACGTCGCTCGACCGCGATGAATCCGTACCCGGCCGCGATCGTGATTGCGAAGCACCCCAAGGTGGCCACGGAGATCCATCCCCAGTCGCTGCTCTTGGAGACCCCGAGAATGAGCGGCGTCAGCGTGAGCGCGACCAGCACGGTGCCTGCGTAGTCGATCGTCTTCGGCCGATCCGGGTCCCGTGATTCGCCCACGGTCGCCGCCGTCAGCAGCATGCACAGCACCGCAATGCCGGCGTCGATCCAGAACAGCCCCTGCCACCCCGTGACCTCGACGAGGGCTCCGCCCGCCAGCGGACCCGCGGCCGCGCCGACGGCCGCCGCCGCGCCCCACAACGAGACCGCCCGCAGTTGCGCGGAGCCCTCGTTGGCGACCGTGAGCAGGCTCAGGCCGCACGCCAGGATCGTGGCCCCCGCCGCGCCCTGGATGAGGCGGCCGGCGATCACCATCCCGCCTGACCCGGACAGCGCAATCAGCACGCACGACGCCACGAACAGCAGCAGGCCCAACTGGAAGACCCGCCTACGGCCGAACACGTCACCCAGCGAGCCCGAGGTGACGATGACCGCGGCGCCGACCAGCGAGTAGCCGGTCACCGCCCACTGCAGCGTGGTGACCGACGTGCCGGTGTCCTCCGAGATGGCGGGCAGGAGAATGCTGACCGCCGACGTGTTCGCGTTCACCACGAGCGTCGAGATACACGTGGCCGCGAGCACCCCACCCGCCCGGCTCTTGACCTGCGCGGTGTCGCTCATACGAGCCCTCCCGGTGACCGAGACCGAGCCAACAACGCTAGGGCTGGGCACCGCACGGCAGCGTCACCCGCCACGGACGAGGCGCCCTACTCGTCGGGAACTCGTAGTGTTGGTCGCATGGCGAAAGCCAGGCCCGACCAGGGGCCGGACATTTCCCCTGAGAAGGGGCACGTCGCTGGACAGTCCGCTGCCGGCGGCTCGGCGCCTGCGGCCACCGCTGTTGACGGTGGCCAGGTCGCGCAGCGCGCCAACTGGCTCATTGCCGTCGAGTGGTGCGGTGTCGCTGCTTTGATCTACCTGCTGATCTGCGCGGTGAGCATCATCAGCCGCGGGTTCGCGGGACTGGGCAGCGAGGCAGCGCACACCCTGTTCGCCTTCGCCGAGCACCCGTTGGTCGGTCTGAGCGTCGGCATCCTCGGTACGGTCCTGATCCAGTCATCGACCACGACGACAGCCATCACTGTCACCGCCGTCGGATCCGGCGCGTTGTCCGTGCACAGCGCGATCCCGATCATTCTCGGCGCGAACGTCGGCACCACCGTCACGACCAGCCTGGTCGCCCTCACCTTCGTCGGCAACCGCACCGAGTTCCGCAGGGCGCTCGGCGCGTCCACCGTCCACGACTTCTACAACTGGCTCGCGCTGCTGATCTTCTTCCCGGTCGAGTTGCTCTGGCATCCCCTGGAACGCGTCAGCGGGGCGTTGACCGACGCGCTGTACGGCACGGGCTGGCTGCCGAATCCGGCCCATTTCAACTTCATCCGGGCGGCGACCCGGCCGGTGGAACACGCTGTGATTCATGCGACCTCGCAACTCAGCAGTGCGCTCGGTCCGCTGGTCACGATCGTGATCGGCGCCGGCCTGATCCTGGTCGCGGTCCGCTACCTCGGAAAGTTGCTCAAGCAGCTCATGGTCGGAAAGGCCCGCGATGCCCTGATCAGCGCGGTCGGCCGCAATGCCTACCTGGCCATGGCGTCCGGCATGGGAGTCACTGTCGTCACCCAGTCCTCGACCATCACCACGTCCGTTCTGGTCCCTTTCGCCGGAGCGGGGATCCTGACGCCGGCGCAGATCTATCCGGTCGTCGTCGGCTCCAACCTCGGCACGACCTTCACGGTGGTACTCGCGGCGTTCGCGGTCGTCGGACAGGACGCGAAGATCGGCCTGCAGGCAGCCTTCGTGCATTTGCTCTACAACGTCTTCGCGATCGTGGCGATCTACGTCATACCGCTCCTGCGTCCCGTACCGCTGTTCTGCGCCCAGAGCCTGGCCCGCGTCGCGTCCGAGCGCAGGTGGGTCCTCGCCGTCTATCTGATCACCGTCTTCATCGCGCTCCCCGCGACGATCATCATCCTGATAGGCGTGCTATGAGAGGTGTCGCGCGCTAGATTCGGGTGCCTCGGCTCTCTCGCGGGAGGACGTCACATGACCGGTCGGATCGTCGTCGGCATCGACGGCTCACAGCAAAGCGGCAACGCGCTCGAATGGGCGGTGGAGCGGGCACGCCTCGGAGGCGAGCAGCTCGAGCTGCTCAACGCCTACACGCTCGTTCCAGAGCTCAATTTCTACGGCTTCTACGGCGCACCGAGCCAGCCTGTGGATTGGTACGTCGACTTCTCCGGGCAGCTGCTCGAGGCCGCGGCGACACGGGTACGGGAGCTCGCGCCCGCTCTCACCTGCAAGCTGACCTCGCAGCTCGGCCACCCGGCCTACTTGCTCGCTGAGGCTTCAGAGGCCGCGGACGCCGTCGTGGTCGGCCGGCGCGGGCTGGGCAGCGTCGCGAGCACACTGATGGGTTCGGTGAGCAACCGGCTGACGAGCCAGGCGAAATGTCCGCTGGTCGTGGTCGGAGAGGAGAAGGCGCCGACGACCGGCCCGATCGTGGTCGGCATCGACGGGTCGGAGTTCGGCGTGCATGCGCTGCGCTACGCGCTCGCCGAGGCAGCCGTGCACCAAACCGCGGTCCGCGCCGTCGCCGCCTACGAACTGCTGCATCCCGCGCTCCGGGACGACCCGGAGCTCGTCGCCCGCATGCAGGCGGACGTCGAGCGGGAGACCGCCGACACCATCGCCCATGCGCTCGACGAGGTGAAGGGCACGGACACCGCCTCGGTGAGCGTGGAACCCGTCGCAGTGCAGGGCCCCGCCGCGGAGGCGATCCTGGACCACGCCAAGGACGCGCGCCTGATCGTGGTCGGCACCCACGGCAAGGGCCTGGTACGCCGGATCCTGCTCGGATCTGTCAGCCGGAGAGTGCTGAACGACGCAGACCGACCGGTAGCCGTGGTCGACGTTCCCGAAGCCTGACAGCGACCGGGCCGTAGAGGTTCACGGGGTGACGATCGCGAAGGCGGGGTCGGGCCGGTCGGTGAGGCTGCTGATCTTGGTGAAAATCGTCGGATCGCCGTCGAACTGGACGTCGTCGCTGCCCGCACCGCCGAGCATGCGGAGCAATTGCGGTTCGGTGAGCGTGATCACGAGGTCTGCGTCCTTGGTTCGGCTGGTCGGGTGGTGAGTGAGGACGCCGTTGGACAGTTCCATTCGGTAGCTGACGCCGGTGTCGCTGAAGCGCCAGAGGATGGATGCCTTGAGGTCCCAGGCGCGTCTTCCGTCGATGCGGATCGCGAGGCTGTCGAACAGTTGGGTGACGGTGAGGGCACTTGCCATCCCGGCCGAGCTCACGGGGGCGGGTGCAACCGGACCATGAAGTTCTTGTGCGCCGGTGAGGAAGTTGTTGCGCCAGGTGCCGCATTCCGATCCGTGGCCCAGGCGGGTGAACACCTCGCCGAGCAGCGTCTTCGCGCCGGCGTGGGCCGGGTCGGCGAACACGGCGTGACTGGCGAGCTCGGCCGCGAAACGGAGGTCTCCGGACTCGGCGAACTCGCGAGCCCGTTCCACCGTGGCCTCGACGCCCCCGATCACCTGGACGTAGCGGGCCGCCGCGGCCTCTGGCGGGTGCTGCCAGAGGTGGGCGGGGTTGCCGTCGTACCAACCGAGGTAGCGCTGGTAGATCCCCTTGACGTTGTGGTTGACAGAGCCGTAGTAGCCGTGGGTGTGCCAGACCGCGTCCAGCTCGGGGGGCAGTTCGAGCGTTTCGGCGATCTCGCTGCCGACATAGCCCTGGTTCATCAGTCGCAGCGTCTGGTCGTGCAGGAATGCGTACAGGTCACGTTGTTGCTTCATCAGCGTGACGATGTTGTCCGGGCCCCAGGTCGGCCAGTGGTGGGACGCGAACGCCACGTCGGAGTCGTCCCCGAACAGTTCGATGGCTTCGTTGATGTAGCGGGACCAGCCGCGGGCGTCACGCACCTCGGCACCGCGCAGCGTGAGCAGGTTGTGCAGGTTGTGGGTAACGTTCTCGGCCAGGCACAGGGCGCGCCGCTGCGGAAACTGAAAGTTCATCTCGGCCGGCGCTTCGGTGCCGGGCGTGAGCTGGAAGACGATCCGCACACCGTCGAGGGTCTCCTCCTGGCCGGTGCGCGTGATGTCCAGCGTGGGGGCGATCAATCCGACCGTGCCGGTCGAGGTGCCCGGACCGAGGCCGACTCCGAGGGTCCCGGTCGCGCTCACCGGCAGGCCCATTCCGGTGTGGTACAGCCCGCGACGAAGCATCGCCGTTCCGGCGTAGACGTTCTCCGACACCGCGTGCTCGAGGAACCCGGCCGGCCCCACGATCGGCACCTCCGTGTCGGCATCCACCACGCCGAGGACACCGCCGAAATGATCGATGTGCGAATGTGTGTAGATCACCGCCTGTACCTGTCGATCGCCGCGGTGCTCGCGGTAGAGCGCGAGACCAGCAGCAGACACCTCGGCCGACACCGCAGGGTCGATCACGATCACCCCTGCGTCGCCTTCGACGATGGTCATGTTCGACAGTTCGATGCCGCGCAGCTGGTAGATGCCGTCCGTCACCTCGAACAGGCCCTGGATCGACGTCAGCTGACTCTGCCGCCACAGACTCGGATTCACCGTGTCAGGACACTCTCCGGACGTGGCCGCGGTATAGGCATCAGCGTCATAGACGACCCGGCCGTCGGCTGCTTTGATCACCCCTGGCTCCAGACGCGCCACCAACCCCCGCGTTGCGTTCTCGAAATCCGTACGGTCGCTCAGGTCTGCAGGCACAATCAGGCTCCCTGGTCGTGGTGAACGCATCTGCCGCCACCTCACAATCGAGCCAGGCGAATCGCCTCCCCCTCGGTGGATGAGCTCGGCCTGGGCCACGGGCGCAACCGCGCGCACAGCCAACTTGGCGCCCGCCCCGCCGGCAGGTCCAACGCAGCAGCGCCCCACGCGCTCGGTACCCCAACCGATGGTCGTTGCCGATAGCGCACAACGCCCGACTCACGCCGGAAGCGCTGCCCCGCGACGGCCGGTGGTCACGGCCGAATCTCGTTCCAGAGTCGAACCTGGGCAGACACCGGTCCGGTATCTGCCCAGGTCACAGCTTGCGCGCCCGGCAGGATTCGAACCTGCGACCAACGGATTAGAAGTCCGACGCTCTATCCAGCTGAGCTACGGGCGCGTGGCACGGAAGAGTGTCTCAGATCTCCGGGTGATCGCGCCTCCGGGTTCCTGATCGTGACGGTTCGCGGCGGGCCGAAGTACAGGGTTGTCGTTCCATCCCGGTAACGCTGAGTGGGTGGTCCTGCCGCTGGATCTTGACCCCAACTAGGCTTCGGGGCATGAGTCACCCCTCACCAGGCCCGTCCGGCGCGCCGCAACCCGCAGCGGGGTCGGCGTACTCGCCCGGCGGGCCGTACCCGCAGCCCAACGTGCTCGGGAGCCATCCCGTGCCCGGGCAGCGGCGCAACCGCGGCGTGCTGATCGGCATCGTGATCGCTGTCGTGTTCGCGATCGCTGGTCTGGTGATCTTCGGGATCGTGGCCAAGTCGACCGGCGCCGGCGGCTTCACCTGGGGCCTGGTGTTCGCGTTCGTCCCGGTCATCCCGGTGATCGCGCTCTACCTCTGGCTGGACCGGTACGAGCCCGAGCCCACGAAGTACATCGTTTTCGCGCTCTGCTGGGGCGCGTTCATCGCCACGCTGGTCGCGATCTTCATCAACACCGAGGTGTCGCACCGCCTGGCCGAGACCGGCGTCGGCGGCGACCGGTCCGCGGTCTTCGTCGCCCCGCCGGTGGAGGAGTTCGCCAAGGGCTCCGTGATCCTGCTGCTGGCGCTGGTCCGGCGCAAGGAGTTCGACGGCATCATCGACGGCCTGGTGTACGCCGGGATGGTGGGCGTCGGCTTCGCCTTCACCGAGAACATCCTGTACTACGGCCGCGTCTTCAACACGCTCTCCGAGGAGGCCGGCAGCGACGCCGGCCTGCGCGGCGCGTTCGCGCTGTTCATCATCCGCGGCGTGATCTCGCCGTTCGCGCATCCGCTCTTCACGTCGTTCACCGCGATCGGCATCGGCGTCGCGATCCGGCACCGAAGTACCGCCGTACGGTATCTGGCCCCGGTCGTCGGGTATCTGGCCGCGGTCCTCGCGCACGCGGCCTGGAACGCGTCGGCGAGCTGGGCCGGCGGCGGGGGCTTCATCCTCGCGTACCTGTGTCTGATGGTGCCGCTGTTCATCTGCCTGGTCGTCTTCGCGCTGGTGATGCGGTCGCGGGAGGGGCAGATGATCGCCTCGCGGCTGTATGACTACGTCCGGTTCGGCTGGCTGGTGCCGCAGGACGTCCCGCTGATCGCGACGCTGCGCGGGCGCAAGGCGCTCCGGCAGAACGCTCGCCGGTACGGTGCCCAGGCGGAAGCCGCCGCGAAGGCCTTCCAGCACAACGCGACCGAGCTGGCGTACTTGCGCGACAAGATCGTCCGCCAGGTGATCGGCCCCGAGGCGCTGGAGACCGAGAAGTCGCTGCTCGACGAGCTCCGGGACCGGCGGCCGAGCGTCCCGTTCCCGCCGATGCCGGCGTTCGCCCAGGCCGCACCGCAGTACGCCGGTGCGCCCGGGTATCCCGGCGCGCCGATGCCGCCTGGGGGCCAGATGGGGCCTGGTGGACCTGGGGTGCAGGTGGGGCCGGGGGCACCTGGTGGGCCTGGTGTGCAGCCGGGGCTCGGCGGAGCGGGGCAGGGGGCGGGCGGAGCGGTGCCGGGAGCGGATGGCGCGGTGCCGGGCCAGGCGCCGTACCCGCGGCCGCAGGACGGTTATCCGCCTGCTCAATCTGGGTATCCCTCCGGACAACCCGGTCACGGAACCGGTCAGTCTGGTTACCCACCGGGACCCCCTGGTCGACAAGGACCGCCGGGAGGATACGGTCCGTATCCACCACCGCAGTGACTGCCACCCGTCCACGCCGCCAAACGGGGATGACGATGACTTTGCTTCTGCGCTGTCCGACCGGGCACTCTGTGCTCGTGGGCGGACGCCGTGGCTGACACCAGGTCAGCAGCTGGTGACGGTTCGGAACCGCGGGTTCCGAACCAGGATCAGCATGCCCAGGAGCTGGCGAACCTCATCGCCCAATCACCCCCCAAGCCCCGAGGCTTCTGGCGCCGCCGCCGCAAAAAGCCCACCGACGACCCCACCCCCTCCACGGCAGCCACGCCGCCCGGAGGCGGCCCAGCCGCCGCCCAGCGCGGGGCTGACTCGGACCAGCCCCTGCCAGCTGCCACAGAAGCCCAGCCGAGTCCCGGCGCGTCCAGCGCCCAGCCGGTGGACGGCTCGGCGAGCGCTCAGCCTGGAGACGCGACGGCCAGCACGCAGCAAGGGGCCGACTCGGGCGAGGCCCAGCCAAGATCGGCCAAGGCTCAGCCGGGTTCCGACTCGACCAGCGCCCAGCCGACGGACGGCTCGGCGAACGCTCAGCCTGGAGACGCGACGGCCAGCACGCAGGAAAGGGCCGACTCAGGCGAGGCCCAGCCAAGATCGGCCAAGGCTCAGCCGGGTTCCGGCTCGTCCAGCGCCCAGCCGGCGGACGGCGCGGCGAACGCTCTGCCTGGAGACGTCGCGGCCAGCGCCCAGCAAGGAGCTGACGCGGGGGAGGCCCAGCCGGGATCGGCTGAGGCTCGGCCGGGCGAGGAGTCTGGAGTGGCCCAGCTGGGCGACGGCACTGCCGACGCCTCGACGGACGCCCCAGTGGCCTCCGCAGCCGGCGACGCCGCAGGCGTGTCAGCAGACGGCAAAGCTGCAGACACGCCCGCAGGGGCCCGCACGAGGGCAAAGGGGACAGCTGACGCCCCCGCCCCGGCTGATGCGTCCACCGACGCCGATCGAGGCGCGGTGGCCCCAGGGACCGGGCCCCAGGATGGAACTGCCGGAGAGACGTCTGCCGTGCAAGCCGACGCAAAGGACGCTTCCGCCGTGGAAACTGCGTCGGGCAACGGCCAGGCCTCAGATGGGCTGACAACCGCGGAAGGCGGCGACCCGGGCACGGTAGACCCCGAGGCCTCCGCACGTTCGGCAACTCCTGGTACGACGACCGGCCGGGCGGACGGCCCAACCGGTACGTCGACCGCCGAGCAGGCCGCTGTACGTCGGGCAACCGCGGCCGACCGCCCACGGTCGGCTGTAGGTGTCGTGTATGAGCCTGACGAGTCGCCTGACGGATTCCCTCTCGAGTACGGCAACATCATCATCGGCCTCCCCAAACAAGCGGAGAAGGCCGACGCCTCAGCTCCCACGGCCCAGGCCGCCGACGGTGCCGATGAGCCGGACTCCGCGGACCTCGTCGACGGCGTGGACCCCGCAGACCGTGCCGACGAGGCGGATCGTACGGGCGACCGAGACGAAGCGAGCCCGGCGGACGGTGCGGGCGAGGGTGCCGGGTCCGGCGACACGGCTGAAGCTGGCGCGGCTGAGGCTAGCGACGCGACTGAGGCTGACGGTGCGGCTGAGGCTGGCAACGCGGCTGAGGCTGGCGACGGGCCTGAGGCTGGCGAGGCGGCTGAAGCTGGGGGCCGGGCTGGAGCCGCCGGCGGGGCTGGAGCTGGCGCGGCGGCTGGGACTGTCGGGGGTGCCGAGGGGGCGGCGCCTGACTCTCAGGGCGACGTACAGGGCGATGCAGCGGTGGAGGCGCCCGCGGCGGCTGCCGGCGATGGCGAGGCTGGCGACGGGGCTGCGGAGGCTGCGGACGAGCAGCCCTCGGAGGGTGCGGCCGAGGCTGGCACTGCGGACGGCGAGTTGTCTGGAGGCGGCGAGGCGGATGCCTCAGCCGGCCCGGTGGACGCGGGTGCTGAGGCTGGTGCGGGCGTTGCTGAGGGCGCGGATGTGGCTGCAGGGGCCGCTGGGGCGGCTGGTGATGAGCCTGCTGGGCAGTCCGATGAGTCTGCGGGTGCTGAGCAGGCCGATGGGTCGGCTGGCAGCGCCGGCGTGGATGGTCCCGGCGACGAGTCGATCGATTCCTCGGCGGCGGACGGCGGCGCAGAGGTTGCTGCCGCGGCGGATGGCGCTGATGAGTCTGTAGACGGAGCTCTCGGCGGTGACGGCGAGGGTGCGTCGGGAGATGGCTCGGCTGGTGACGCTGCCGCTGAGCAGGACGGTGCGGCTGCAGAAGGTGCTGTCGAGGGCGGTGCCGCCGGCGTTGGCGCTGGCGACGAGCCGGTGGTTCCGGTCGGCGAGGCGGGTACGTCGGGCGATGGCTCGGCTGATGGTGCCGCCGTTGCGGCTGCTGAGGACGATGCGGCTGACGGCGCTGCTGCCGAGGGCGACGCTCCCGAGGGCGACGCGCCCGAGGATGATCCGGCCAGGGGTGGTGCTGCCGAGGGTGACGCGGCTGAAGGTGACGCGGCCGAAGGTGACGCGGCTGCGGGAGGTGTTGGTGAGGGGGACGGGGCCGAAGGGGCTTCGAGCGACGGTTCTGAGGGGCGGGATGAGCCTGAGCTGACTGGGGAGGAGTTGGCTCGGCGGTTGGCGGCTGAGCAGGCTGCTATGGCGCTTATTACGGCGCTGATGAAGTTGCGGGGGGTGCTGGCGGGGAGTCAGTTGCCGTTGGAGGTTGTGGGGGCTGACGAGGCTCGGCAGCAGCAGAAGGCGATGCTGGATCAGCTCGACGACTACTTGTTGCCGCGGCTGGTGCAGCTCGAGGCTCCGATTCTGGCTGTGGTGGGTGGGTCTACGGGCGCCGGTAAGTCGACGCTGGTGAACACGGTGATCGGCAAGGTCGTGAGCGAGCCGGGCGTGCTGCGGCCCACGACGCGGTCGCCGGTGCTGATTCACCACCCGGCTGATGCCGACTGGTTCGTGGGGGACCGGGTGTTGCCGGGGATGGCTCGGACCAGTTCGGACGAGCCGGGCGGCATGGAGGACGCGGGGCAGTTGCGGCTGGTGGAGGCCGACACCGTGCCGCGGGGCCTGGCGATCCTGGACGCGCCGGACATCGACTCGGTCGTCGAGACGAACCGTGATCTCGCGACCCAGCTGCTCGCGGCGGCGGATCTGTGGTTGTTCGTGACCACGGCGGCCCGGTATTCCGACGCGGTGCCGTGGGAGTTCCTGCAGAGCGCGTCGGATCGCAGTACGGCGGTCGCGGTCGTGCTCGACCGGGCGCCGAGCGAGACGATCGACGACATCACCGGCCACCTCGCGCAGATGCTGCTCGAGCGCGGGCTCGGGGAGTCGCCGCTGTTCTCGATCCAGGAGACGGTTGTCGACGGCAACGGGATGTTGCCGCAGCCGGCCGTTGCCTCGATCAAGGACTGGCTGGCGGACCTGGCCGCTGACGCCGAGGCGCGGGCGGCGGTCGTGCGCCGCACGCTGCAGGGCGCGGTCAGTGCGATGGTGAAGAAGACCCCGCCGTTCGCCGAGGCGGTGAAGGCGCAGGCCGACACCGCGGTGGAGCTGCGGTCCTCGGTGGAGTCGGCGTACGACCAGGGCGTCAAGGACATCGCGAAGGCGGGCCAGGACGGGACGCTGCTGCGGGGCGAGGTGCTGGCCCGGTGGCAGGAGTTCGTCGGGACCGGCGAGCTGCTGAAGGGTCTGCAGTCCAATGCCGGCCGGTTGCGGGATCGGTTGAAGAGCTCGCTCGGCAACAAGCCGGCGGAGACCCGTGACGTCAGCGACGCGATCCAGTCCGGTCTGGAGTCGTTGCTGGGTGAGCACGCGACCGCTGCCGCGGAGCGCGCGGAGAAGGTGTGGCAGGCAACTGCTCCCGGTCGCCAGCTCCTGGCCGCCGCCGAGGCGAATGATGCCGAGGGCAACAGCGGGCAGTCGCTGGGCGTGGTGTCGGAGGACTTCGCGGCCGCTGCGAGCCGGGCGGTCCGGGCGTGGCAGACGTTCGTCCTCGAGTTGGTCCGCAAGGAAGGCGCGGACAAGAAGTCGACGGCACGGATCCTGGAGTACGGCGTCAACGGGCTGGGCCTCTCGCTCATGGTGGTGGTGTTCGCCAGCGGGGCAGGCATTCCGAAGGGTGCCGAGGCCAGCGCCGGCGCGGGCAGCGCGGTCGTCGGGAAGCGGCTGCTGGAGGCAGTTTTCGGCGACAAGGCCGTTCAGGGCATGGTGGACAAGGCACGCGAGGAGCTGGACGGTAAGGTTCATGCCCTGATGGATGCCGAATTCGCCCGGTATCTGGCTGTCCTCGACCAGCATCCGGTCGACGCCGAGACGGCCAGGCAACTCACCGAGGCCGCGCGCGCGGTGGAGGACTGCACGTGACGGAAACAGTGGATACGGTCGAGACCCCGGTGCGGGCCGAGACCGATGTCCTGAAGAAGATCGACGCGCTCGAGGCAGCCGCGGAGGCCGGCGACGGTCGGCTCGACCCCGTGGTGCTCACCGAAGCCGGGCAGATCGTCGACCGGGCCGCGCAGCGCCTGCGCATGTCGGGCGACCTGACGGTGGTCGCGCTCGCGGGCGCGACCGGCTCGGGGAAGTCGTCGCTGTTCAACGCGCTGACCGGGCTCGACCTGGCCGCGATCGGAACCCGGCGGCCGACGAGCTCGATGCCGCTCGCCTGTGTCTGGGGTGACGAGCCGGCCGGTGAGGTGCTGACCTGGCTGGGCATCCCGCGCCGGCACCAGGTGCAGCACCGCAGCTCGCTCGAGGAAGCCCATTCCGAGGACCTCGACGGTCTGGTGCTGCTGGACCTTCCCGACCACGACTCGACCGAGGTCGAGCACCGGCTGATCGTCGACCGGCTGGTGGAGCTGGTCGACCTGCTCGTATGGGTGGTGGATCCGCAGAAGTACGCCGACGCGGCGCTGCACAACCGGTACATCAAGCCGTTCGCCTCGCATTCCCCGGTGATGGTGTTCGCGCTGAACCACATCGACAAGCTGACGCCCGACCAGCGCAAGAGCTGCCTCGAGGACCTGGACCGGTTGCTGAAGTCGGACGGCCTCAAGTCGCCGACCGTCGTCGCCACGTCGGCCACCAGCGGCGACGGTCTGGAAGAAGTCCGTTCGCTGCTGGTCAAGCGGGTCAGCAACAAGCGCTCCGCGCGGGAGCGGCTCGCGGCCGACGTCGATCGGGTCGCGGACCGGATGGCGAGCCAGTGCGGCAACGCCAAGACGCCGGAGATCGCCGAGGCCGACGTCACCGAGCTCGTCGACGCGCTCGCGGACGCGAGTGGGCTGTCCGTCGTGTCGGACTCCGTACGTCGCTCCTACCTGCAGCGGGCGCGGGCGGCGACCGGGTGGCCGTTGACCAAGTGGCTCGGGCGGTTCCGTCCGGATCCGTTGCGGCGGCTGCACGGCGACCAGGTGTCGCGTGAGCAGGGCAAGGCGCTGCGCAGGTCCGCGGCGAGCGAGGTCGCGATCGCGCGCTCGTCGTTGCCTGCGGCAACGCCCGTGCAGCGGGCGCGGATGGATGCCGCGGTCCGGACGATCACGAACAAGGCCGCCGAGGGCCTGTCGCGCCCGTGGGCGGACTCGGTGCGTACGGCGATCCGGCGGCGCGAGGAGTCGCTCGGCGACGAACTCGACCAGGCGGTCGCGCGAACCGATCTGGGTGTGTCCGGCAACCCCGGGTGGTGGGGCTTCGCCAGGGTCGTGCAGTGGTTGCTGTTCCTGGTCACGCTCGGCGGCGCCGCGTGGCTGATCGCCGTGCTGGTGGCGCGGATCGCCAACCGGAACGATCCGCCGCTGCCGGAATGGAACGGCATTCCCTATGCGTGGATCATGCTGGTCGGTGGTGCCGTCCTTGGAGTGGCGCTCTCGTTCGTCTGCCGGGTGTTCGCCACGAACGGCGCGCTGCGGCGCTCCCGGCAGGTGGCGACGGCGCTTCGCGCCGAGCTGGTGAACGTTGCCGACAGCCACGTTGTGGCGCCGGCGCGCGAGGAGCTCGCGGCGTACACGAAGTGCCGGGACAGCGTCGCCGCTGCCCGCGGATAGTCCGCCGCCCGCCGGCGGTTCTGCCGGCGGGCAGGCGGTGCTCGACCGCCGCGCCTCTCGGATGAGACGACGCGCGGCGGCGAGGGCGATCAGAGCTCGGCGTCTGGCGCGTACTGCGACAGGGAGATCTTGGCGGCGCTGAGGAGATCCTCCTCGGTCGTGGTGCCGGACGCCCGGATCGCCTCGATCCAGGCGCGGACGGACTGCTCGTTGTAGTCGACGACCTCGGGAGAGTTGGCCATCTCGACCGGGTCGGCGTCGGCCGGGAGCTCGCCGGTGACGTAGAGGGCGAGGCCGAGCAGGCCGCCGTCCCAGCCCGGCCCGACCCAGAGCGCGCCGGAGCCGCCGGGCGCCGGGGCCTCGCCCATCGAGTGCTCCAGTTCGAGCTCGGTGGAGGAGTCCGCGCCGGGCAGCAGTCGGAGCTCCAGCAGGCTGGTCGGGCCGCCGAAGGTCACCTTGAACCGCTTCGGCGGATCGCACTCCAGGATGTCGCCGCCGGCGTTGCCCTCCAGCTGGAACGAGCCGCCGACCTTCAGGTCGCCGCTGACCGGCATGAACCAGCGCCGCATCCGCTCCGGATCCGTCAGGGCGTCCCACACCTCGGCCGGCTCGGCCCGGTAGGAACGGCGCATCAGCACCGTCACGGTCTCGCCGGTGCGGCTGACCTCGCGCTGGACCGCGTTGATGTGCTCGAGGATGTCGATCACGGGTGGTTCCCTCTCCTGAAGCTGTCTGGAGACCACCACAATGCCGGGATTCACTTATATAAGTCAACACTGACCTATGGGGTTCGGCGGCGTCGCCGACCTTTGCTGCGAGGTCGCTGGGAGTCGTCGAGCTCATGCGGCGTCCGCCGCCAGCGGGAGCGAGGTGACGGAGTACTCGTCGGCGGGGAACGGGGTGGCGGTGACCTCAGACGTGGAGGTTTCGGAGGAGCGGAGCGCGGATTTGGTGTAGCTGGCGGTGCCTCGGTTCAGGTCGTGGCCGATGGCGAAGGCTTCCAGGACCAGGCGGCTGCGAGGCTCGCCGTTGTCGTCCTTCCACTCGTGGGTGCGGAGTTTGCCGGCGACGATGACCGGTTGGCCGAGCTGCACCGAGTCGGCGGTGTTCTGCGCCAGCTGGCGCCAGCACTCGACCTGGAACCAGGTGGTGGTCTTGTCGATGAAGTAGCCGAGGTTCTTGTCGAACTGTCTCGGGGTGGAGGCGAGCCGGAACGACAGGTGCGGGGAGTGGCCGCGCTCCTTGAGGTCAGGATCGCTGCCGACGCGGCCGAAGACTGTCACATAGGTTTCGTTGAGGCTCATGGGATCGCCTTCCGTGAAGAGTTCTGTCGACGGAGAAGATGCACCGATCGGGGCCGGGTCGGGCGGGGAAAGTCGGAGGCTGTGGATGACATAGGCTCTGGGGTATGGCGGAATTCATCTACACGCTTCGCAACGTCCGGAAGGCGCACGGCGACAAGGTCGTTCTCGACAATGTGACGCTGAACTTCCTGACCGGGGCGAAGATCGGCGTGGTCGGGCCGAACGGCACCGGTAAGTCCTCGCTGTTCAAGATCATGGCGGGGCTCGACCAGCCCTCCAACGGCGAGGCTCGGCTGGCCGAGGACGCGACGGTCGGGATCCTGCTGCAGGAGCCGCCGTTGACCGAGGGCAAGACCGTGCTGGAGAACGTCCAGGAAGGCGTCGGCGACACCAAGCAGAAGCTGGACCGCTTCAACGAGATCTCCGCCGAGCTGGCCGATCCGGACGCGGACTACGACACGCTGCTCGCCGAGATGGGCGACCTGCAGACGGAGCTCGACCACCGCAACGCCTGGGACATCGACGCGCAGCTGGAGCAGGCGATGGACGCGCTGCGCTGCCCGCCGCCGGACGCGATCGTCGACAAGCTGTCCGGTGGTGAGCGCCGCCGGGTCGCGCTCTGCAAGCTGCTGCTGCAGCAGCCTGACCTGCTGCTGCTCGACGAGCCCACCAACCACCTGGACGCCGAGTCCGTGCTGTGGCTCGAGCAGCACCTGCAGAAGTATCCGGGCGCCGTCATGGCGATCACCCACGACCGGTACTTCCTGGACAACGTCGCCGAGTGGATCCTCGAGCTCGACCGCGGCCGCACCTACGGGTACGAGGGGAACTACTCGAAGTACCTGGAGACCAAGCAGCAGCGCCTCGTCGTCGAGGGTCAGAAGGACGCCAAGCGGCAGAAGATCCTGGAGCGCGAGCTCGAGTGGGTCCGGTCGAACGCGAAGGCCCGGCAGACCAAGAGCAAGGCCCGGCTCGCGCGGTACGAGGAGCTCGCCGCCGAGGCCGAGCGGAACCGCAAGCTCGACATCGACGAGATCAACATCCCGCCGGGCCCGCGCCTGGGCAGCACCGTGCTCGAGGTGAACAAGCTGGAGAAGGGCTTCGGCGACCGCAAGCTGATCGACGGCCTGAGCTTCAGCCTCCCGCGGGCCGGCATCGTCGGTATCGTCGGCCCGAACGGCGTCGGCAAGTCGACCCTGTTCCGGATGATCGTCGGCGAGGAGCAGCCGGACGCGGGCTCGCTGAAGCTCGGCGAGACCGTGAAGATCTCGTACGTCGACCAGTCGCGCGGCGGCCTGGACCCGAAGAAGACGGTCTGGCAGCAGGTGTCCGACGAGCTCGACTTCATCAAGGTCGCGAACTTCGAGATGCCGAGCCGGGCGTACGTCGCCTCGTTCGGGTTCAAGGGCCCGGACCAGCAGAAGCCGACCGGCGTCCTGTCCGGCGGTGAGCGGAACCGGCTGAACCTGGCGCTGACGCTGAAGATGGGCGGCAACCTGCTGCTCCTCGACGAGCCGACCAACGACCTGGACGTCGAGACCCTGCAGTCGCTCGAGGACGCCCTGCTGGAGTTCCCGGGCTGTGCGGTGGTCGTGTCCCACGACCGGTGGTTCCTGGACCGGGTGGCGACGCACATCCTGGCCTGGGAGGGCAGCGACGACGACCCGGCCAACTGGTTCTGGTTCGAGGGCAACTTCGCGGCCTACGAGGCGAACAAGATCGAGCGTCTCGGCCCGGAGGCGGCGCGGCCGCACCGCGTCACCCACCGCAAGCTCACCCGCGAGTAACGCGAACAGCCCGAAGAGGTATCCGCCGACGCGAAGGGCCCCGCTCCGCATCAGGAGCCGGGGCCCTTCGCGCGTTCCAACACTTAGCCCTTGCGCTAACTATCGAGCCGAGGCAATACTTAGCCTCATGGCACAGTATTCGGAGCAGGTCGACGGTGTCTTCGTGGCGCTCGCCGATCCGACGCGGCGCAGCGTCATCCGGCGGCTGGGGCGGGGACCGACGAGCGTGGGCGAGCTCGCGGCGGAGTTCCCCATCACGCTGCCGTCGTTCATGAAGCACGTCCGGACGCTCGAGTCGAACGGGCTGATCCGCACCGTGAAGACCGGCCGGGTGCGCACCTGCGTGCTCAACCGGGAGCGGCTGGAGCTGGTGGACGGCTGGCTCGCCGAGCAGCGGCGGATCTGGGAGGAGCGCACCGACCGGCTGGAGCGCTTCGTCATCGAGGAGGAGGAATCGTGAGTCGTACAGGGTTCGATCCGGAGCTGGACCTGATGGTGGAGCGGGTGATCCGCGCGCCCCGCGAGGCCCTGTGGCGGGCCTGGACCGATCCGCGACGCTTCGAGCAGTGGTGGGTGCCGGCGCCGGCGCTCTGCCGGGTCGAGCGGTTGGAGATTCGGCCGGGCGGGGCGATCGTGACGCGGTTCAGCGAGGACGGCGGCGACTTCGTACCGCATCTCGAGGCGGTCGTCCTGGTGGCCGACGAGCTCGAGCGGATCGCCTTCACGAACGCGATCGACAGCACCTGGCGGCCGGCGGATCCGCGGCCGATCGCGATGACGGCCGAGGTGCTCCTGGACGACCACCCGGACGGTACGGCGTACCGGATGATCGCCCGGCACGGCGACCCGGCGACTCGCGGCCGGCACGCGGAAATGGGGTTCGCGGACGGATGGGGAACGGTCACCGAGCAGCTGGCGAAGTTGGTGGAGCGATGAAGCTCGTCCTGACGGAGTTCGTGACGCTCGACGGCGTCAGCCAGGGGCCGGGCTCGCCGACCGAGGACACGACCGACGGCTTCACCCGCGGCGGCTGGCTCGTGCCGTACATCGACGAGCTCTTCGTACGCCGGACGGCCGAATGGCTCCAACGCGCCGACGGGCTGCTCCTGGGGCGGCGCACGTACGACGCGTTCGCGCGCGACTGGCCGCAGGTCACCGACCCCGACGATCCGTACACCGAGCGGATGAATTCGCTACCGAAGTACGTCGTGACCAGCTCCCGAACCGCGGGTACCTGGCATCCGACGACAGTGTTGACCGGCCTCGACGACGTCGGCGAGCTGAAGCGGCAGCCCGGCGGCGAGCTGCAGATCCACGGCAGCGCACGGCTCGGGTACGCGCTGTTGAAGGCGGGGCTGGTCGACCTGGTGCGGCTGGTCGTCGCGCCGACTGTGCTCGGCGCCGGAAGGCGGCTGTTCGAGCAGCCGGGTGACGCGGCAGGGCTGAGGCTTCAGGCGCAGGAGGCGACGCCGAGCGGACTCATGCTGCTCGAGTACCAGGCGGTCGGCGCCGCCCCGGTGGGGGAGTACGAAGGCGTCACGGCGTACGTCTGAGTCAGCCCTCGTCGCCGAGGTCGTGGCCGGTGGGGCCTTCGAGATGTCCCCAGCCAAAGGACCTGCCAGTGTTCGGCTCGAATCCGGCGAACGGGATGAAGTTCATGCCGGCGGTGGCCGCGAAGTACCCCTGACCGTACGGCGTCACGGCTGCGCCCGCCTCCCAGTACGGGATCTCGCGGCTGCCGCACTTGACGTAGCGAACCTTCGGCTGGTCACCTTCGCCGATCCGGGCGGCGTCCTGGGCACAGGCCGGTACGGTCCGGGTGCCGACCTTCGGCTGGGTCCAGACGATGTCGGTCGTCGACGGACCGTGCTGCGGGTTGAAGAAGCACGGAACCCGGCGCTCCGGCACCGGTTCGCCGCGCATCCGCGCCTGGACGCAGACGATCGCGTAGCGACCGGTCGCCAGCGTGTCGGTGACGGAGCTGATGCCGTCGGCGGCCCGGATGCGCGTGGCTGCCCGCTGTGCCGCCTCGTACGCGTCGAGTGCGACCTGGTAGTCCGCCCGCGCGTCCGGGTCGAGCGGATGCCCTTCCACCTGCGTGTCCAGCCGCCGCAGTTCCTCGCCGAGCAGCGTCACGTCCTCGTCGGCCAGCTTGCGGATCTGCTCCAGTTCCTCGGCGTCACCGCGCTGCGCGGCTCGCCGGTCCCAGAAGTACCGGCCCGCGAGTGCCAAACTCCCGCCCCCCAAGGCGGCCAGAAACCACCACATCTTCCGACGGTAACGCCGGTGGCCGCCCGGCTAAACGGTCTGCGCCTGATAGTCGGTCAAAACGTTGCCGACGACGCGCAGGTCCTCGGTGATGAGCGCCTTCCAGAGCGCCCAGCCGCGGGCCCTGGCCCAGGTGCCGGCGTCCTGGCCGACAGCCTCCCGGAAGGCGGCGCGGGAGGCGCCGGAGAAGAAGGTGTAGGCGATCACCAGGTCGCACGCAGGGTCGCCGACTCCCGACGTACCGAAGTCGATGACCGCGGAGAGCCGGCCGTCGCGGACCAGCAGGTTGCCGTTGGCGATGTCGCCGTGGAACCACACCGGCGGCCGGTCCCAGGATGTCGCCAGCGCCGCGTCCCACACCTCACGCGCGAGATCGGTGTCGATCCGGCCCTTCAGAGCGGCGAGGGCCTCGATCGTCTCGTCGTGGTAGTACGCCGGGGGCCCGCCGCGATGGAAGCTGTGCGCACCGGCGAGCGGCCCGCCGGTGGGGTCGACGTCCTGCAGGGCGCGGATGAACTCCGCGATCGACCGAGCGAAACCGGGCAGGTCCGTCACGGTGTCCGCTGACGCGGTCCGGCCGTCGATCCAGCGCCGGATCGCCCACGGGTGCGGGTAGCCCTCGCCGGGCGCTCCCTTAGCGACGGCCTCGGGGATCTCGACCGGGAGCTGTGGACCGAGAACCGGCAGCCACGTGTGCTCCTTGTCCACGGCCGCCACGTAGCTCGCGTGCGTCGGCAGCCGAGCGGTCAGCCCGGCGCCGAGCCGGTACGTCCGGTTGTCCCAGCCGTCGACCTCGACCGGCGTCACCGGCAGGTCGGCCCACTGCGGGAACTGCTGTGCGATCAATCGCCGTACCAGCGCTGCGTCGATACCGGCCCGGCCGTCCTGGGGAAGTTCCGTCACGCGAAGAAGGTTCCCCGACGCGGACGGCCGGTCTCAAACGCTTTAGGTCCTGTCTGGTGATCCAGCCGACGGCTTCAGCGTTGGCCGATGTGCTCGGAGACGGCGTCGAAGACCCGGCCGACCGCGGCGAAGTCCTCGGGGCTGGCGAGGTTGACCAGGTTCTCCCGGACGCCCTCGACGTGGAACGGCGCGGCCTGCTCGAGCAGGGCCAAGCCGGCGTCGGTCAGCTCGGCCCAGACGCCGCGCTTGTCACTCGTGCACGACGTGCGGCGGACCAACTCGGCGGCCTCCAGGCGGCCGACGGTGTGCGTCAGGCGGGACCGGCTCTGGTGCAGCCGATCGGCGAGGTCGGCCATCCGGAGCCGCCGGTCGGGCGCCTCGGAGAGCCGCACCAGGATCTCGTAGTCGTTGATTCCGAGGCCGAACTGGCGCAGATCCTCGTCGAGTTTGGCCATCAGGCGTGCGGTGCCCAGCAGGTACGCACGCCACGCCACCTGCTGCTCGGCGTCGAGCCACCGAGTCCCCCGGTCCATCTCAGTCTCCATCGTCACGGGAACAGTGTAGCGGGAATGTAGTTGACTTTTAAACCGTTACTGCCTACTGTCGTAGTCATCGGTTGAAGTTTTAACTACCACGGCTGCGTCGCCCCCGACCAGTACGAACCACCTTCCGAGAGGACCCCATGAGCGACACCACCACCGGCACCGCGACCAGCAGCATCCCCGGCCTGGTCGCCGGCACGTACGCCCTCGACACCGCGCACAGCGAGGTCGGCTTCACCGTCCGCCACCTGATGACCAAGGTCCGCGGCACCTTCCAGGAGTTCAGCGGCGAGATCGTCGTCAAGGACTCCATCGAGGAGTCCACGACCAACGTCGCGATCGAGCTGGCGTCGGTGCACACCCGCAGCGAGCAGCGCGACGGGCACCTGCGCTCCGGCGACTTCTTCGACGCCGAGAACAGCCCGAAGATGACCTTCGTCAGCACCGCCATCAAGCCCGAGGGCGACGACTACGTCCTGGCCGGCGAGCTGACCATCAAGGACGTCACCAAGCCGATCGAGCTGGCCGTCGAGTTCCTCGGCGTCGACCAGAACGCCTACGGCCAGACCATCATCGGTTTCGAGGCCTCCGCGTCGATCAGCCGCAAGGAGTGGGGCATCGACTTCAACGTGCCGCTCGAGGGCGGCAAGCTGCTGATCGGTGACAAGGTGGACATCCACCTCGACGTCCAGGCCGCACTGCAGGCCTGACCCCGGCAAAACCGAAAGACCCCGCGCCGCTCGGCGGTTTCAAGGGGTCGTCGCAACACCGCCTTGGTTTCTAGGTGGTGAGTAGATCACGTAAGCGCTCGGCTGGGGTGTCCCAGCCGAGCGTTTT
>NZ_JBFAJQ010000017.1:0-171872 GCF_040655315.1 Kribbella sp. NPDC050459
GCGGTGAACTAGACAGCTCCACTTCACAACCGGAGGCCTTCACCTGTCAGCCCGACTCACCGCCGAAACGCGGGACAACCTCCCTGGACATCACAGCTAGGCGACCCTCTGACGAGGAATGATCGACGGCGTCCTGAGGTGAGGGAAAGGTGCGGATGGACGCGTATCGCGAGGCCCAGCGGCTGTACGGCGAAGCGACGATGTCGGCTGCGCAGGGGCAGGACCGGATCGCCCAGCTGGAGCAGGCACTGCAGCGGATCGGGCAGTTGGTCCCGCAGGCGGCGGCTGACCAGCGGGCCGCCCTTCTGCTGATGAACAGCTCACTCGCGGAGCAGATCGCCGGCCTCGCGGAGGGCAGCCGGTGAACGACCTCCTCCGGCGCGGTCCGGAGATCCTGCCCGGCACCTGGGAGTACGAGTGGGTCGCATCGGTCGTCGCCAAGGCCGCCGAGTACGCCGGCCGCGACTCGCACTGGAACGGGAAGCTGTACGAACAGGACGGTGACATCAGCGGGATCTACCACACCGACGGCAGCATGACGATCAGCCGCAAGCACGTGCTCGACCCGGCACGGGCCGTCTACGCGGCGGAGCAGACCCCGACCCGCGACGAGCGGTGGGCGGCCTCGAGCGCGACCGAGATGGCGGTCTTCCAGGCCCGGCTCTCGCTGTCGGAGTTCGGTGACGAGTCGGCGCCGGGCGCGACGCCGAACGGTTCGTGGGAGGACCTCGCACTCGAGCGCGGCCTGGCCGACGAGTTCACCCAGCGGTACGTCGGCCGGATCTCCGAGGACCTGACCGAGCACTCGTTGCCGCACGGCCACATGTCCGCGTTCCCGGCGTACACAGCGGCCACCGGCCGGCTGATGTACCCGCTGGCAGGCGCCACCGGCCTGGGCGTGAACCAGCTACGCGACCTGGTCGAGAGCACCGAGCGAACGCAGCGGTTCGCCGCGATCGCCGACCGGGCGATCGATCACCAGGTCGGCGACCTGGTCCCCGACGCGCACCGCGCCCAGCTACGCGAGCACCTGACCGGGCCACTGCGGCGCGGGCTCGGCGGACTGGCGATGACGGAGCACAGCCGGCTCACGGATCCGGGTGTGAAGTCCAGATGGGGCGACAGCTCGGCGGAGTGGACGGCGCTGGAGTTCGAGACGAACCTCGACACCATCAAGGACCACTACGAGTCCTGGAACGCCGAGCACCCGGGTGTGGAGCCGCCGGAGCTGCCGGACTCGGCGCTGGAGACGTTCCGGGACCGTGAGGACGAGGTTCGGCAGATCTGGGCCGAGGCCGGATGGCCGGCGCAGCGTCCGGTCGCGGGGCGCGAGCAGGCGTACTACCAGCAACTGCCGGAGCAGCTCTACCCGAACGAACGCGAGCAGGAGATCGCCAGGCTGCAGCAGTTCCTGTGGTCACACACGGCACCGAGCCGGCACACCGCCGCCCAGACAGAGAGCGGCGACCGCCCCGACAATGTGCGGTCCATCAAGTCCGCCAAGAGGCCGGACCGCGGCGTCGAGTGAGCTACCAGTCCTTCAGCGCGCTCAGGTAGGTACCACCGGACGGGCGGACCGAGTCCTTCATGAACAGCTTCAGCGGTGCGGAGAACAGACCGTAGGTGTGCGTGCCGGTGAAGAAGCCGGCGTCCGTGCAGCCGTCGTACACCACCCAGATCTCCTTGACGCCACTTGCCGTGGCGAAGCGCAGTGCGATCGCCTCGGACGGCTTAGTAACCTGTGGCGCGCACTTGAAGACCGGTAGCTCCGGATTCCGCTCCGGGAGCACCTTGATCGCATCGACGACCTGTTGCGCCACCGCGCCATCGAACTGCATCTGTCCGAGCAGACCGCCCTGCCCGGTGCTGTAGCGGCACGCGGTCAGACCCGTCACCGGAGTGTTCAGGTCGAGCCCGGTCCCGGTCGGTACGTCGCTCGGCCCGGCGACCTGCTGGATCGGATGCTGCGCCGGACAGGCGGTGTTCGCCGCCGCATTCGGCTGGATGCCCTGCGAGGTCCGCTCCGGGCCCGCGGCCTTGCCTTCGCCGGCCGAGTCGCTGTGGCTCGTGGCGACCGGCGAATCACTGCCCATCACGCTCCAGACGCCGCCCACTGCTGCCGCCACCAGGACCGCGGCGGCCGCCACCGACATCCCCTGGCGGCGGCGGTGCACGCGCCGACGGGCCTCCCGCGCCAGATCGGTCGCCTGCATCCCCTGCGTGTCCGCGTGGCCCTGGAGCGCCGAGGTGATCTTGGGGCCGAGCTCCCGCTCAGGATCGTGCTCAGGCATTCTCGGCTCCTTCCGTCCCTCGTTCGCTGCTCAGTGTGGTCTTCAGTGCTGCCAGTGCGCGGTGCACATGCGAGCGGGCGGTCGCTTCCGCGCAGTGCAGCAGCTGGGCGATCTCGGCGTACGACAGCTCCTCGTAGAACCGCAGTACGACGGCTGCCCGCTGCTTGTCCGGGAGCGTTGCGCACAAGGCCCAGATGGCGTCCGACTCGGCGCGCGCCGCCGTACCGTCCCCGACGGCTCGTGCGGTGCGGACCGGGTCGTCCACCGGCGCCTCACGCCGGCGGAACCTCCGCCACCAGGAGATGTGCGCGTTCACCACCATGCGCTTCACGTACGCCTCGGGGTCGTCGGCGCGGCTCACCCGCCCCCAGCGCGCACAGGCTGTGGTCAGAGCGTCCTGTACGGCGTCCTCGGCCAGATTCGCGTCGCCGGTGAGGACGTAGGCGAACCGCAGCAGGGCATCGGCCTTCTCGGTCACCCATGCCTCGAAGTCGAGCGGCTCCGTCCGCACCTCCGCTGCCGCCAAGACTGCCTCCATACCCCTCAGGACGCCGGTGTGCCGCTCTTCGTTGCAGTTCCGGCACGGTCGGGTCAGCGGGCCAGCTGACCGCTGCCTCCGCCGCCTCGTTCGTCCCGAGCCGCACCTTGTCCCCGCTGAGGCCGCTGCTCACCCTGCTGGTGTGCGTCGGTCCCAGGCACAGAGATACCAGACGCGGGGCTCTGCTCTGCCTGTAACCGAACCGCAAACGCTTGCCAGTCATGCCCCTGCTGCTGTTGCCACGGCTGCGCCACGAACTGCCCATGCGGAGCCTGCACCGGCCGCGGAGGCGCCTGCTGCAGTTGGGCTCGCGCGGCGTCGGCCTGCGCTTTCAGGGTGGCCAGGTGTCGGTGTTCGGCCAGTTTGGGGGCGGCTGTGTGGTGCAGTTTGGCGAGGAGGCGCCGGCCTTCGTTGGACGCCATCAGGGGGATCGCCTTGAAGTGGTCCTTGAGCGGGCGCTGGGCCAGAGCGGCCAGTCTGTTGTAGCCGCGAACGAAGTGGTTGACCTCGCGGTCCGTCCACGGGCGGTTCCGCTCGCTCTCGATCGCCCAGCGGGTCGAGCCGATCTGGTGCTGCCAGACGCCCTTCTTCCGCTCGTTCGTGAACACCGGCTCGGCCTCGCCCCGCCGGTACACGTGCAGGGCGTCGGCGAGTCCCTGCGCCTCGATCGCGTCCGCCGTGCCGAGCATGTCCTGGTAGATCTGATCGTGCTGATCAGCACCGATCCAGCGCCCGTACCCGGCTTCCTGCCGCCCGTCGAGGAACCGCTCCATGATCCCGAGCTGGCTCTGCGACTCGTGCACCGCCGCGAGCGCGACCTCGACCCGGTACCCCTTGTCCTGGAACTGCCTCATCAGGTCGAGGTCGTACTGTCCGGAGATCGGGAACGGTACGACGACGTCCATCCGCCGAGTCTGCACGTCCTGCAACGCCCAGCCGCGCCACGCGCTCGCGTCCTGCCCGTACACCCCGGAGGCGCTGTAGTCGTCCTCCAGCGCGCCCCGCGCATAGTTCGGGTGCTTCTCGAGCAGCTCGTCGTGGTCCACGACGTACGCGGTCTTCATGCCGAGGCGGTCGATCGCCGCCGCCTGCATCGTGGTCTTGCCCGCGCCGGGCTGCCCCGCGATGAACAGCACGGTCGGCTGCCGCCACGGCGGGCGCCCGCGGCCGTGCCCGGCGAGTCCCGGCCGGATCCGCCGCAGGTAGAATTCCCCCAGCTTCTCCTTCGACAGCCGGCTCATTGCCGACCGGCGCGAACCCGGGCCAGCAACTCCGGGAACTCCGCGTTGATCCGCGCGATCTCGCCCCCGTCGTCCGGGGACAGCCGGCGCCGCAGCTCCTCGTACTCCGCGGACGCCGCGGCCAGCCGATCCGCCTCGGCGTCGTCGCCGGCGTCCTCGGCATCCCCGATCCGGGCGCTGTACGCCGCGATCACCGCGCCGATCCGGTTCCGCGCGGACTCGTAGGCGCGCTCGTCGTCGAACGACCAGCGCGGATTCGGCTCCGGGTGCGGTGTTTGCGTCATCAGCGCGACCCTACCCCGGGCATAGATGCCTGCGGCAAGTTATTCCCGGCGGGTCCGCAACACCCGGAAACCCTTGGCGCTGCCGACCCGCTCGGACGGGTATCCCTGGTCGGTCAGCCAGCGCTGCAGCGAGTCACCGCCCAGATTCTTTCCGATCACGAACCAGGCGGTCCCGTCCGGCGCGAGACGGCTCAGCCAGCGCAGCAGCATCTTGTGGAGTTCGGGTTTACCGATGTGGATCGCGGGGTTCGACCAGATCTGGTCGAACCGCACGTCGTCGGGTACGTCGTCCGGCAGCGCCGCGCGTACGCGGTCCGCGACGCCGGCTACCTCCGCGTTCACTTGGGTGAGCTCCAGCGCGCGGTTGTTCACATCGACCGCCCACACCGTCGCTTCCGGGGCCTCCACCGCCAGCGCGCAGGCGATGGGTCCGTAGCCGGCCCCTAGGTCGAGAAAGGTCCCCGGCCCGGTCGGCGGTTCCACCGAGCGCAGCAGCACCGACGTACCGATGTCCAAGCGGTCCCGGGAGAACACTCCGGTCGCCGTGGTGAAGACGTACGGCCGCCCCCAGATCCGGGCCTCGACGGTACGCCGTACGTCCGCCGACTGCGGATCCGCCGAGAAGAAGTGGTCACCCACGCTGATGCACCTCTCCCCTGACCTGACGGGCCTGCAGAGCCCGCGCGGCCAGCTCGTCGTCTGCCGGGTAGCGCACTTCCTCCAGTGTCAGCCCGTGCGCCGGCAGGACGGACACGGCGGAGTCCCGCACCTTCCCGGCCAGCACCGCTGCGGGCCAGGAGACGTCCCGGCGTCCGTCGCCCACCGGGATCATCGAGCCCACCAGAGCCCGCACCATCGAGTGACAGAACGCATCTGCGATCACAGTGCCTTCCAGCTGCCCGACGCCCGTCCGCTGCCAGGAGAACTCCAGCAGCGCCCGCACTGTGCTGGCACCCTCCCGCTTCTTGCAGAACGCCGCGAAGTCGTGTTCCCCGAGGAGACCGGTCGCGGCCGCGTTCATACGGTCAACATCCATCGGACGGCCCACCCGCAGCACGTGTCCGCGGGTGAGCGGATCCCAGCCGGCCGGGTCGTCGCACAGCCGGTACACGTAGCGGCGCGCCAGAGCCGAGAACCGGGCGTCAAAGCCCTCTGGGGCCGCCGTAACGGCCGTGACAGCCACATCCGCGGGCAGGACGCCGTTCAGCCCTCTGAGAAGCCTCAGCGGGTCCACAGCGCCTTCTACGTCCACATGGGTGACCTGTCCGCGGGCGTGCACCCCGGTGTCCGTCCGGCCGGCACAGGTCACAGTCACCGGCTCCGGCAGCCGCAGTACGACGCGGACCGCTTCCTCGAGCTCCCCCTGCACGGTACGGAGACCTTCCTGACGGGCCCACCCGTGGAAGGCTGCTCCGTCATACCTGAGGTCGATCCGCCAGCGCACACGGCAATCTAACGCAACAGAGCCCCCTCACCGTGCGGTGAGGGGGCTCTGTGGTGACTACGAGCCGGCGACTTACTTGTCGTCGGTCTTCGCGTCCTCGGTGGTGGTGTCCTCGGCGACGACGTCCTGGACCTTCTCGTCCTGGACGTCCTCGACCTTGGCCTCGTCCTGCGGCTCGTCGGCCTTCTCCTCGGCCTTCGGAGCGGCTGCCTTCTTGGCCGGAGCCTTCTTCGCGGCGGTCTTCTTGGCCTTCGGGCTGTCGGCCAGGGCCTCGACCAGCTCGATCTTCGCCATCGGGGCGTTGTCGCCCTTGCGCGGGCCGAGCTTGGTGATCCGGGTGTAGCCACCCGGACGGTCGGCGTACCGCTCGCCGATCTCGGTGAAGAGCACGTGCACGACGCTCTTGTCCTTGATCCGCTTCATCACCTGGCGGCGCGAGTTCAGGTCACCACGCTTCGCCTTGGTGATCATCTGCTCCGCCAGCGGCTGCAGGCGCTTGGCCTTGGCCGCGGTGGTGGTGATGGCGCCGTGCTCGAACAGCGACGTCGCGAGGTTGCTGAGGATCAGCTTCTCGTGCGCCGGGCTGCCGCCCAGCCGGGCACCCTTGGTGGGGGTAGGCATCTCATAACTCCAGGAATCTCAGGCTCGTCGAGCCGTGGGGATACGGCCCGACGGGCCTTTGGTCAGCTCAGTACTGCTCGGTCTCGGCGAAGCTCTCGTCCTCGTCGTCCGCCTCGTTGCCGTAGGCACCGGACGCGGCGCGGAGGTCGAACCCGGGCGGGGAGTCCTTCAGCGACAGGCCCATCTCGGCCAGCTTCAGCTTGACCTCGTCGATCGACTTGGAGCCGAAGTTCCGGATGTCCAGCAGGTCCTGCTCGCTGCGCGAGATCAGCTCACCCACGGTGTGGATGCCCTCGCGCTTGAGGCAGTTGTACGACCGGACGGTCAGCTGCAGGTCCTCGACCGGCAGCGCCAGGTCGGCGGCCATCTGCTCGTCGACCGGCGACGGGCCGATGTCGATGCCCTCGGCCTCGACGTTCAGCTCACGGGCCAGGCCGAACAGCTCGACCAGCGTCTTACCGGCCGACGCGACGGCGTCGCGGGGCAGCATCGACGGCTTGGTCTCGACGTCGACCACCAGGCGGTCGAAGTCGGTGCGCTGCTCGACACGGGTGGCCTCGACCTTGTAGGTGACCTTGAGCACCGGCGAGTAGATCGAGTCGACCGGCATCCGGCCGATCTCCGCGTCGGCGGACTTGTTCTGGACGGCGGACACGTAACCGCGGCCCCGCTCGACGACCAGCTCCATCTCGAGCCGGCCCTTCTCGTTCAGGGTGGCGATCTTCAGGTCCGGGTTGTGCACCTCGACACCGGCCGGCGGCGCGATGTCGGCGGCGGTGACGTCACCGGGGCCCTGCTTGCGCAGGTACATGGTGACCGGCTCGTCGTGCTCGGAGGAGACGACCAGGTCCTTCAGGTTCAGGATCAGCTGGGTGGCGTCTTCCTTGACCCCGGCAACGGTGGAGAACTCGTGCAGGACACCGTCGATCTTGATGCTGGTGACGGCCGCCCCCGGGATGGAGGACAGCAGGGTCCGGCGGATCGAGTTGCCGAGGGTGTAACCGAAGCCCGGCTCCAGCGGCTCGATCACGAACCGCGAGCGGTACTCGTCGACGACCTCTTCGGTCAGGGTGGGGCGCTGTGCGATAAGCAACTTCTTGTTCCTTCTGTGTCGCGACGACCACTATTTGAGGTCGCGAGTGAAGAACGCACCGATCCGGCCGGCGGCCCGCAGGCCGCCGACCGGTTCCGGGTCAGTTCTTCGAGTAGAGCTCGACGATCAGGTGCTCGGCGACCTGGGTGTCGATCTGCTGCCGGGTCGGCAGCTGGTGGACGAGGATCCGCAGACGCTCCGGCATCACCTCGAGCCAGGCCGGGACGACGCGCTCGGAGTGCGTCTCCCGGGCGATGATGAACGGCGTCGTCTCCACCGACTTCGGCTTGACATCGATGATGTCGTGCGCCGAGACGCGGTACGACGGGATGTTCACCTTGATGCCGTTCACGGTGAAGTGACCGTGCACGACGAGCTGACGGGCCTGGCGGCGGGTACGGGCGAGACCGGAGCGGTACACCACGTTGTCCAGCCGGGACTCCAGGATCTGCAGCAGGTTGTCACCGGTCTTGCCGGAGCGCCGCGAGGCCTCCTCGTAGTACCGGCGGAACTGCTTCTCGAGAACGCCGTACGAGTAGCGCGCCTTCTGCTTCTCGCGCAACTGCAGCAGGTACTCGCTCTCCTTCGGGCGGCCGCGGCCGTGCATACCCGGCGGGTACGGACGACGCTCGAACGCCTTGTCGCCACCGACGAGGTCGACCCCGAGACGGCGCGACTTCTTGGTCATGGGTCCGGTGTAACGGGCCATTTTCGTGCTCCTCTCTGGGTCAGACCCGGCGCCGCTTGGGCGGGCGGCAGCCGTTGTGGGCAACAGGGGTGACGTCCTGGATGGTGCCGACCTCGAGGCCGACCGCACCCAGCGAACGGATCGCGGTCTCACGGCCGGAGCCGGGACCCTTCACGAACACGTCGATCTTGCGCATGCCGTGCTCCATCGCGCGGCGCCCGGCGGCCTCGGCGGCCATCTGCGCGGCGAACGGGGTGGACTTGCGCGAACCCTTGAAGCCGACGGTGCCCGCGGAGGCCCACGAGATGACCGCGCCGGTCGGGTCGGTGATCGTCACGATCGTGTTGTTGAACGTGCTCTTGATGTGCGCGTGGCCGGCGGCCACGTTCTTCTTCTCCTTGCGGCGCACCTTCTTCGCGCCGGCCGCGGTGCGGCTCTTGGGAGGCATAGGTCAGTTGCTCCTGGGGTGGTCGACAGTCATCCGGGTCACTTCTTCTTCTTGCCGGCGATCGCCTTACGGCGACCCTTGCGGCTACGGGCGTTGGTCCGCGTGCGCTGACCGCGCACCGGAAGCCCGCTGCGGTGCCGGCGACCCTGGTACGACCCGATCTCGATCTTGCGGCGGATGTCCGCGGTCACCTCGCGACGGAGGTCACCTTCGATCTTGTAGTTGCCTTCGATCCAGTCCCGGAGCTTGACCAGCTCGTCGTCGCCCAGCTCGTGGACGCGCTTGTCCGGGGAGACCCCGGTGTTCTTCAGCGTTTCCTGGGCGCGCGTGCGGCCCACACCGAAGATGTACGTGAGGGCGACCTCGATGCGCTTGTCGCGCGGCAGGTCGACTCCTACGAGGCGTGCCATGTGGCGGTGTTCCTTTCGTCGGCAGAGGTGTGGTGGCGCGCTGCGTCCTTGCCCGCCTCGGTGAGTGCTTCACCGGCAAGGCCCTGGCCTCTGTTCCAGGGGCGACATCCAGTGACCTGGATGAGCATGCGCGCTGTGGTGCGAAAGTGCCGTGTTACTGCGTGAGGCTTGTCAGCCCTGCCGCTGCTTGTGCCGCGGGTTCTCGCAGATCACCATGACCCGGCCGTGACGGCGGATCACCTTGCACTTGTCGCAGATCTTCTTGACGCTCGGATTGACCTTCATCGAGCTTCTTTCTTCGACAGGTGTTGGTGTGGGTCTTACTTGTACCGATAGACGATCCGACCCCGGGTGAGGTCGTACGGCGACAGCTCCACGACGACCCGGTCCTCGGGGAGGATCCGGATGTAGTGCTGCCTCATCTTGCCGCTGATGTGCGCGAGCACCTTGTGCCCGTTGGACAGCTCAACACGGAACATCGCGTTCGGCAGGGCCTCGACGATGGTGCCCTCGAGTTCGATTACTCCCTCTTTTTTGGGCATGTCCTCGCACTTCTGTAGACGTGACTGGCTATGGCTACAAAGAGCCAAGGAAAAAGTGTACGCCACGCGCGGCATTGATCCCAATTGGGGCCTCAGCGGGTACTCTCCAGCTCCGCCATGTGCTCGGCGCCCCAGTCGTCCAAGGGCATCAGCGCGACGTTGAGTGACACTCCGAGCTCGGTGAGTGAGTACTCGACCTTCGGCGGCACCTGGTGGAAGACCTCCCGGTGCACGATGCCACGCGACTCCAGCTCGCGCAGTTGCTGGATCAGCATCTTCTCCGTGACGCCGGGGATCTCCCGGCGCAGCTCGCCGAACCGCAGCGGGCCGTGATGCAGCGCCCACAGGATGCGCGGCTTCCACTTCCCGCCGATCACATCCGCCGCGGCGTCCAGGCCACACGTGTACGGGCGCATACTTACCTTTCCGTCAGTACCTGACTATTTAGTGGGTACTTGTCCATCCTAAAGCGTGGGATCCAGGGTGGACCGCATGAAGACACCTGTCACCGTCCTGGGGCTCGGCACGATGGGGACCGCCCTCGCCAGGGCCTTCCTGGCCGCCGGCCACCCGACCACCGTCTGGAACCGCACCCCCGGCCGCTCCCCCGAACTCGACGTCGTACGCGCCACCACAGCGGCCGAGGCGATCGCGGCCAGTCCGCTGGTCGTCGTCTGCCTGCTCGTCGACGACACCGTCCGCAGCACACTCGACGGCATCGACCTCACCGGCAAGACGGTCGTCAACCTCACCAACAGCACACCCGACCAGGCCCGCGGCACCGCAGAGCAGCTCACGAGCGCGGGAGCGCAGTACGTCGACGGCGGCATCATGGCTGTGCCCGCGATGATCGGCGGTCCAGCGGCATTCATCTTCTACAGCGGCGAACCGGAGGCTTTCGAGAAGCACAGCGCCGACCTGTCTGTGCTGGCACGTCCGGCGTACGTCGGCGCCGACCCCGGGCTGGCCGCCCTGTACGACATCGCCTTGCTGAGCGCCATGTACGGCATGTTCGGCGGCGCCCAGCATGCGCTGGCCCTCATCACCAGTCAGGACCTCGCGGCGGAGCCGTTCACCACCCGGTTCCTGAGCCCATGGCTGACGGCCATGCTCACGAGCCTGCCCCGCATCGCCGAGGACCTCGACAACGGCTCTGCGGAGACGGCCGGTTCGAATCTCTCCATGCAGGCAGCTGCCTACGAGAACCTCATCAGCACTTCAGAAGCACACGACGTCGACCCGATGCTGCTCGCGCCGATGGGCGAGCTGCTGCACCGGGCCGTGGCAGCCGGCCACGGCAAAGCTGACCTGTCGGCGCTCGTCAGTCTGCTGAGGACTGCGTAGCCGCCCACTGTTCGCCCGCGCGCCAGACCTGCTCCGGCATGAGGTCCAGCAGGTCGCAGGCCGCGTCGAGCTGCGCGAGGGCGGTGGTCGCGTCGCGGTACGCCGGGAGGATCGCGACGAACCGCCGGCCCTCGCAGCTGAAGCCGAACGCCGGTACGTCGGCCAGCGCCTCGACCGCGCGCGGATGCAGGACGGCCAGCGCGTGATCCTCACGCCCGTTGAACAAGCGGTACTGCCCCGGCAGGCCCTCGACCGTCAACGGCAACGGCAGGAAGCTCGCCGCCGCGACCGGCGCGAGCCCCGCGGGCAGCACCTGCAACGGCGGCAGCGGGCGCTCCACATGGAGATCGAGGAAGTCGAAGCCGAGCTCACGGCGCCCGACCTTGTGCCGGAACCGCCCGGTCCAGAACTCCCGGCCGCGATGCCGGCCCGACGTCACGTCGGCGACCTCGGCCTCCGGGTCCGCGTCGAACGGTGGGAACGGCCAACGATCCAGCAGCTCCGCTGCGGACGCGCTGACGCGCCAGCCGAGCTGCCCGGCGGCCTCCGCCCACTCCCGCCGGCGGCGGCTGTCGGCGATCCGCAGCGCCAGCGTGAACCCGAGCAGCACCAGGAACCAGGCCAGCACCATCCACCCGACCCACCGGGGCTCCAGCAGCAGCCCGGCGACCGCCAGCGGCACGGCGACGGCGAACCAGACCACGTAGACGATCGCGGCTCCCTGATGCACCTGCCACGCCAGATCCGGCCGTAGACGCGGACCGGCCAGGCGGCGACTCATCGGGGCCGCTGTCAACGGCGCCTGCCGAGGCCGCCGAGGGCGATGATCGCCCACGGGATCAGCAGCCAGACCGGCCAGAAGTGCGGCCAGTGGCCGCCGTTGCCCAGCCCGATCACGAACCAGATCACCACGTTGATCAGCACGACGCCGGTGAAGCCGCCGATCGCCCCGCCGCGGTGCTGCGGGTGGTTGTCCTTCTTCCGCTCCGGGAAGCTGCCCGGCTCCGGCGCGGGTTTGGAGTCCTTGACCACCTCGGGCGTCTGGTACGTCCGCACCGGCGGCAGGTCACGCACCAGCGGCTCGAGCTCGCCGTACGTCTGCACGGTGTAGAGCTGGTCGAGGCGCGACGAGAACTCGGGCTGGTCCAGCCGGCCGTCCGCGAACGCGTCCCGCAACCGGCCGGCGATCTTGTCCCGGTCGGCTTCGGTGAAACGCTGGTGCGGCTGGTACTGAGGCATGTCTCAAGTGTGCCTCAGCTCCGGTCCGCTCCGCGTCCCCCGACGGGTGGACCCCCGTGGTCCGTCAGTCGGCGAGGGCGCCGAACTTCACGCCGAGCTCGGCGAGCTCGGACTCGCCGCCGTCGATGGCGGTCAGCACCCAGGGGCCTTGCGGAGTGAGAGTGAACGTGTGCTCTGTGTGTGCGGCCGACCGCCCGTCGTTGGTGACGACGGTCCAGTCGTCCTCGAGCGTGTGATTCTCCTGCTTGCCGAGCGTGAGCATCGGCTCCACGGCCAGCGCCATCCCCTCGACCAGCTTCGGCCCGCGGCCGGCGCGGCCGAAGTTCGGCACGTTCGGCGGCTGGTGCATGGCCGACCCGATCCCGTGCCCGACGAAGTCCTCGACGATCCCGTACGACGAGTTCGCCCGGACGTGGGCCTCGATCGCGGCCGAGATGTCGGACAGCCGGCCGCCGAGCCGGGCCGCGGCGAACCCGCGCCACATCGACTCCGCGCAGATCCGCGCGAGCTCCAGCAGCTCGGCGTCGACCTCGCCGACCGGCACCGTGATCGCGGCGTCGCCGTGCCAGCCGTCCACGATCGCGCCGCAGTCGATGGAGATCAGGTCGCCGTCGGCGAGCACCCGGTCGCCCGGGATGCCGTGCACGATCTCGTCGTTCACCGACGCGCAGATCGAGCCGGTGAACCCGTGGTAGCCCTTGAACGACGGCGTCGCGCCGGAGGACCGGATGTTGTCCTCCGCGATCGCGTCCAGTTCGCCGGTGGTGATGCCGGCCCGGACCTCACCGCGGAGCAGCTCCAGCGTGCGGCCGACCACCAGGCCGGCCTTACGCATGGCGAGGATCTGCTCGCGGGTCTTGATCTCGATCCCGCGGTCCCTAAACATCAGTGCACATCACTTACTCGGTGACGGTCTTGAGGGCCGCGAGCACGCGCTCGCTGACCTCGTCGATCTCTCCGACGCCGTCCACCTCGACGAGCAGGCCGCGCTGGGCATACACCCGCAGCAGCGGCTTGGTCTCGGCGGTGTAGACGTCCTGCCGGTGCCGGATGACCTCTTCGGAGTCGTCCGTGCGGCCCTCGGTCTGGGCCCGCTTGAGCATCCGGCCGACCAGCACGTCGGTGTCGGCGACCAGCGCCACCACCGCGTCCAGCTTGTGCCCGTGCTCGGCGAGGATGTCGTCCAGCGTGCCGACCTGGGCCAGCGTCCGCGGGTACCCGTCGAGCAGGAAGCCGTCGCCGGCGTCGGCCTCGGACAGCCGGTCCCGCACCATCGCGTTGGTGACCTCGTCCGGGACGTAGTCGCCCGCGTCCATGTAACGCTTCGCCTCGACACCCAGCGGCGTCTCGTCCTTCACGTTCGCACGGAAGATGTCGCCGGTGGACACGGCCGGGATATTCAGGCGTTCCGCAAGCACCTTTGCCTGCGTGCCCTTGCCCGCCCCGGGCGGACCCATCAGCAACATTCTCATCAGCGCAGGAACCCTTCGTAGTTTCGCTGCTGCAGCTGACTCTCGATCTGCTTCACGGTGTCGAGTCCGACACCGACCATGATCAGGATCGACGTACCGCCGAACGGGAAGTTCTGGCTCGCGTTCAGCAGGACGAGAGCGACCAGCGGGATCATCGAGATCACCGCGAGGTAGATCGCGCCGGGCAGCGTGATGCGGTCCAACACGTACTTCAGGTATTCCTCGGTCGGCCGACCCGCCCGGATCCCGGGGATGAAGCCGCCGTACTTCTTCATGTTGTCGGCGACCTCCTTCGGGTTGAAGGTGATCGAGACGTAGAAGTACGTGAAGAAGATGATCAGAGCGACGTAGGTCGCCATGTAGATCGGGTGGTCGCCCTTGACCAAGTTGCCCTGGATCCAGTTGGACCAGCTCTTGCCCTGCTGGAACTGACTGACCAGAACGGGGAGATACAGCAGGCTGGAGGCGAAGATGACCGGGATGACACCGGCCTGGTTCACCTTCAGCGGGATGTACGTCGAGGTGCCGCCGAACATCTTCCGGCCGACCATCCGCTTCGCGTACTGGACCGGGATCCGGCGCTGGGCCTGCTCGATGAAGATGACCGCCGCCATGATGACGAGGCCGATCGCGATCACCACGACGAAGGTGGTGATGCCCTTCTGCTTGCGGATGCTCCACAGCTGGGTCGGGAAGGTCGCGACGATCTGGGTGAAGATCAGGATCGACATACCGTTACCGACGCCACGGTCGGTGATCAGCTCACCGAGCCACATGATCACGCCGGTACCGGCGGTCATGGTCAGCACGATGACGGTGATCGTGAACCAGTCGTCCTTGTACAGCAGCGGCTCGCTGCAGCCCTGGAACAGCCGGCCCGGCGTCCGGGCGAGCGCCACGAACGCGGTCGACTGCAGGATCGCCAGACCGACGGTCAGGAACCGGGTGTACTGCGTGATCTTGGCCTGACCCGCCTGGCCCTCCTTCTTCAGCGACTCCAGCCGCGGGATCACCACGGTGAGCAGCTGCAGGATGATGCTGGCGGTGATGTACGGCATGATGCCGAGCGCGAAGATCGCGAGCTGCAGCAGCGCGCCGCCGGAGAACAGGTTGATCAAGTTGTACAGGTTGGCGTTCTGGCCGCCCTGCGAGATCTTGATACACGTGTGCAGCGACTGGACGTTCACACCGGGCGCCGGAACGACCGAGCCGATCCGGAAGATCACGACGATGAAGAGCACGAACAAGATCTTCCGGCGCAGGTCCGGAGTCTTGAACGCGTTGGCAAAGGCGCCTAACACCCTGTCCTCCCACAAGTTTCCCTGGCCGCGGGCACGGCAGGGGCCTAGCTAAGCCTCTGGGCAAGAGACGAACCAGGGCTCGTCCGACCGGCGCAGGATATCAAGCACCGATCGTTACGAGCCCTGGACCTCGTGTCACACCTCGGTCGTGGTTCCCCCGGCCGCCTGGATCTTGTCCGTGGCGGACTTGGAGAACTTGTGCGCCGAGACCTGCAGTGCCACGGTCAGTTCGCCGTCACCCAGCACCTTGACCGGCTGACCACGACGGACCGCGCCCTTGGCGACCAGGTCGGCCACGCCGACCTCGCCACCTTCGGGGAACAGTTGTCCGAGCTTGTCCAGGTTAACGACCTGGAACTCCACCCGGTTCCTGCTCTTGAAGCCCTTCAGCTTCGGAAGCCGCATGTGCAGCGGCATCTGGCCACCCTCGAAGTACTCGGGGATGTTGTTACGCGCCTTGCTGCCCTTGGTACCGCGGCCGGCGGTCTTGCCCTTGCTGCCCTCACCACGACCCACGCGGGTCTTGGCGGTCTTGGCGCCGGGCGCCGGACGCAGGTGGTGAACCTTGAGCGCCATGTCAGTCGACCTCCTCGACGGTGATGAGGTGGCGAACCGTGCGAACCATGCCGCGAACCTCGGGACGGTCCTCGTGGACGGCGGTGTCGCCGATCCGCTTGACGCCCAGGGTGCGCAGCGTGTCGCGCTGGTTCTGCTTACCACCGATGCCCGAACGGATCTGGGTCACCTTCAGGCGTGCCATCAGGAAGCCACCTCCGCCCGCGCCTTCAGCAGGGCCGCCGGGGCGACGTCCTCGACCGGCAGGCCACGGCGCGCGGCCACGGCCTCCGGGGTCTCCAGGCTCCGCAGCGCCTCGACCGTGGCGTGCACCACGTTGATCGAGTTCGAGGAACCCAGCGACTTGCTGAGGATGTCGTGGATCCCGGCGCACTCCAGGACGGCGCGCGCCGAGCCACCCGCGATCACACCGGTACCGGGCGCGGCCGGGCGCAGCAGCACCACGCCGGCAGCCTTCTCGCCCTGGACCGGGTGCGGGATGGTGCCCTGGATCCGCGGCACCTTGAAGAACGCCTTCTTGGCCTCCTCGACGCCCTTGGCGATCGCCGCGGGCACCTCCTTGGCCTTCCCGTAACCCACACCGACGGTGCCTTCACCGTCGCCGACGACCACGAGGGCGGTGAAGCTGAAGCGACGACCGCCCTTCACGACCTTGGCGACACGGTTGATGGCTACCACGCGCTCGATGTAGGCGGTCTTGTCCGCCTGCTGACCGCGACCACCGTCGCGGCCACGGCGCTCACCACCGGCGCCGCCTCCGCGACGCTGCTGGCCTCCGCTCATTTCGAACTACCTTCTTCCCTTGTCGCCATCAGAAGCCGAGCCCGCCCTCGCGGGCGGCGTCGGCCAGGGCCGCGATGCGGCCGTGGTACTTGTTCCCGGCCCGGTCGAAGACGACCGAGTCGATGCCGGCGGCCTTGGCCCGGTCGGCGATCAGGCCGCCGACGGTCTTGGCCTTGTCGGTCTTGTTCGCCTCGGCGCCCCGCAGGTCGGCCTCCATGGTGGAAGCCGAGACCAGCGTCTTGCCGGCGACGTCGTCGATGACCTGCGCGAACAGGTGCTTCGAGGACTTGGAGACCACCAGCCGCGGCCGCTCGGCCGTGCCGTTGATCTTCTTCCGGACCCGGATCTGCCGACGCAGCCGGGAAGACGTCTTCTTGGCGGAGTGCTTGTGCGGACGCAGTCCGATCGCCATGGTTACTTACCAGCCTTTCCGACCTTGCGGCGCACCTGCTCGCCCGCGTACCGCACACCCTTGCCCTTGTACGGCTCGGGCTTGCGCAGCTTGCGGATGTTGGCGGCGACCTCACCGACCGACTGCTTGTCGATGCCGATGACCGAGAACCGGGTCGGGGCCTCCACGTTGAAGGTGATGCCCTCGGGGGCGTCGACCGTGATCGTGTGGCTGTACCCGAGCGAGAACTCCAGCTGGGTCGGTCCCTTGGACAGGACGCGGTACCCGACGCCGACGATCTCGAGCTTCTTCTCGTAGCCGTCCGTCACGCCGGTCACCAGGTTGGCGATCAGGGTGCGGGAGAGGCCGTGCAGTTCCTTGCTCTTGCGCTGGTCGTCGGGGCGGGTCACGGCGATGGCGCCGTCCTCGTCCCGGTCGACCGCGATGGGCTCAGCGACGACGTGCGACAGCTGACCCTTCGGACCCTTCACAGTGACCGTCTGGCCGTCGATCGTGACGTCGACGCCGGACGGGACCGTGACCGGGAGCTTACCGATGCGAGACATTCAGTGGTCCTCCTTCCGGTTTCTTCGTCACCAGACGTAGGCGAGGACTTCCCCGCCAACGCCCTTGTTCTTGGCCTGACGGTCGGTCAGCAGACCCTGGGACGTCGAGATGATCGCGACGCCCAGGCCACCGAGGACCTTGGGCAGGCTGGTCGACTTCGCGTAGACCCGCAGGCCCGGCTTGCTGATCCGCCGAACACCCGCGATGGAGCGCTCCCGGCTCGGGCCGAACTTGAGGTCCACGATCAGGGTCTTGCCGACGGTGCCCTCCTTGGGCTCCTCCACCTTGTAGGAGGAGATGTAGCCCTCCTGCTGGAGGATGTCGGCGATGCCCTGCTTGATCTTGCTGTACGGCATCGAGGTCGACTCGTGGTACGCCTGGTTGGCGTTGCGCAGACGCGTCAGCATGTCTGCGATCGGGTCGGTCATCGTCATGGCCTGGGGCCTCTTTCCCGCCGTGGTTTCGCCGTTCGGCGACCTACGGTGACTAGATGGTGGTGAATGGGGAGAAGTTCTGGGGTGGAGACGGTCACCAGCTGGACTTGGTCACGCCGGGCAGCTCGCCCCGGTGCGCCATCTCCCGCAGGCAGATCCGGCACAGGCCGAACTTGCGGAAGACCGCCTTCGGCCGGCCGCAGCGCTGGCAGCGCGTGTAGCCACGCACCGCGAACTTCGGCTTCCGGGCCTGCTTGACCTTGAGTGCTGTCTTCGCCACGTCAGTTCTCCTTGAACGGGAAGCCGAGCGCCCGCAGCAGGGCCCGACCCTCGTCGTCGTTCTTCGCGGTGGTCACCACGGTGATGTCCATGCCCCGGACGCGGTCGATCCGGTCCTGGTTGATCTCGTGGAACATCACCTGCTCGGTCAGACCGAAGGTGTAGTTCCCGGTGCCGTCGAACTGCTTCGGGGACAGACCGCGGAAGTCGCGGATCCGGGGCAGCGCGAGCGCCAGCAGCCGGTCCAGGAACTCCCACATCCGGTCGCCGCGCAGCGTCACGTGCGCGCCGATCGGCATCCCCTCACGCAGCTTGAACTGCGCGATCGACTTACGGGCCTTGGTGACCTGCGGCTTCTGGCCGGTGATCGCGGCCAGGTCCTTCACCGCGCCCTCGATCAGCTTCGAGTCGCGAGCCGCCTCGCCGACGCCCATGTTCACCACGATCTTGGTGAGCCCGGGCACCTGCATGACGTTCTCGAACTGGAACTGCTCGTGCAGCTTGCCGACGATCTCCTCGCGGTACTTCGTCTTCAGCCGCGGCTGGATCTTGTTCTCGGTTACTGCGGTGGTCATCAGATCTCCTCGCCGGTACGCCGGGCGATCCGGACGCTCCGGTAACCGGTGTACGTCGAACCGTCGGGACGGCGCTTCTGCACCTCGACGCGGTTGTAGCCGACGCGGGTGGTCACCTTCTGCTTCTTCCCGTCCTTCTCGACCTCGACCAGAAGGGCCACGTTCGAGACGTGGATCGGGGCTTCCTGGGTGACGATGCCACCGGTGGTGCCGCCGCGCTGGGCCTGCTGCACCTTGGTGTGCTTCTTCACCCGGTTGACGCCCTCGACGATAACCTTCTCGTCGTTCGGGAAGACCTGGATGATCTTGCCCTCGAGGCCCTTCGAGCGACCCGAGATCACACGGACCTGGTCACCCTTCTTCACGTGCAGCTTCTTCTGGGCAGCCATCTCAGAGCACCTCCGGCGCGAGCGAGATGATCTTCATGAAGCGCTTCTCGCGCAGCTCCCGGCCGACCGGCCCGAAGATACGGGTGCCGCGCGGCTCGCCGTCGGCCTTCAGGATCACCGCGGCGTTCTCGTCGAAGCGGATGTAGGAGCCGTCCGGACGCCGGCGCTCCTTCACGGTCCGCACGACGACCGCCTTGACGACGTCACCCTTCTTCACACCACCGCCGGGGATCGCGTCCTTGACGGTGGCGACGATCGTGTCACCGACACCGGCGTAGCGCCGACCGGAGCCACCGAGAACGCGGATGCAAAGGATCTCCTTCGCGCCCGTGTTGTCGGCGACCTTCAGTCGCGACTCCTGCTGGATCATCTGTTGATCTCCTGGTTGTCTCGCTGGTTCTCAGCTGGGCCGAGCCTTGCGGAACGAATAATTTCGAATGGTTGCCGGCAGCAGCCGGGAACTACTTGGCCTTCTCGAGGATCTCGACGACGCGCCAGCGCTTGGTCGCCGACAGCGGCCGGGTCTCCATCAGGAGGACGCGGTCGCCGATCCCGGCGGCGTTCTGCTCGTCGTGCGCCTTGAGCTTGCTGGTGTGCCGGATGACCTTGCCGTACAGCTTGTGCTTCACCCGGTCCTCGACCTCGACCACGACGGTCTTGTCCATCTTGTCGCTCAGCACCAGGCCCTCACGGGTCTTCCGGCGGCCTCGCGCCTCGGTGGTCGTGCTCACGGTCTCGTCCTTCGCGTTCTCGGTCATGCGTTGGCCTTCTCACTGTCGTCCGCAGTCTCTTCGGCGGCAGCCTCGGCCTCGACCGGGGCGTCGACCTCCTCGGTGATACCGAGCGCACGCTCGGACAGCACCGTGTAGATGCGGGCGATGTCCTTGCGGACGGCGCGCAGCCGGCCGTGGGACTCCAGCTGGCCCGTGGCAGCCTGGAACCGGAGGTTGAACAGCTCCTCCTTGGCTTCACCGAGCTTCGTCAGCAACTCGTCCCGGCCCAGGTTCCGCAGCTCGGCGGCGGTCAGGGTAGCCATCAGTTCTCACCTGCCTCTCGGGTGATGAAGCGGCACTTCATCGGCAACTTGTGGATCGCGCGGCGCATCGCCTCGCGAGCGATGTCCTCCGGAACACCGGAGAGCTCGAACAGCACGCGGCCGGCCTTCACGTTGGCGATCCACCACTCCGGCGAACCCTTACCGGAACCCATCCGGGTTTCGGCCGGCTTCTTGGTCAGCGGACGGTCCGGGTAGATGTTGATCCACACCTTGCCGCCACGCTTGATGTGCCGGGTCATCGCGATACGCGCGGCCTCGATCTGCCGGTTGGTGATGTAGTGGCTCTCCAGCGCCTGGATGCCGAAGTCACCGAAGGCCAGCGTCGTACCACCCTTGGCCGCGCCGGAGCGCTTCGGGTGGTGCTGCTTGCGGTGCTTGACCTTGCGGGGGATGAGCATCGGTCAGCTCTCCGTTCCGGTCGTCTCGGCGGGCTTGTCGGCCGCCGGCGCCTCCGCTGCCGGAGCAGCGGCGTTGTCGTTGCGGCGGTTGTCCCGGCGGTCGTCGCGACGGCCACCGCGGTCACCACGCTCGCCGCCACGGCCACCGCGGTCGTCCCGGCGAGCCGGCCGACGCTGCTGGGTGGCGGCCCGGGCCGCGGCCTGCGCCTCGCGCTCGGCGCGGGAGCCGGCGACGTCGCCCTTGTAGATCCAGACCTTCACGCCGATCCGGCCGAAGGTCGTCCGGGCCTCGTAGAAGCCGTAGTCGATGTCGGCCCGCAGCGTGTGCAGCGGGACGCGGCCCTCGCGGTAGAACTCCGACCGCGACATCTCCGCGCCACCGAGCCGGCCGGAGCACTGGATCCGGATGCCCAGGGCGCCGCCACGCATGGTGGTCTGCATCGCCTTGCGCATCGCGCGGCGGAACGCCACGCGGCCGGACAGCTGCTCGGCCACGCCCTGCGCGACCAACTGGGCGTCGACCTCGGCGTTCTTCACCTCGAGGATGTTCAGCTGCACCTGCTTGCCGGTGAGCTCCTCCAGGCCGCCCCGGATCCGGTCCGCCTCGGCGCCGCGGCGACCGATGACGATGCCCGGACGAGCGGTGTGGATGTCGACCCGGACCCGGTCACGGGTGCGCTCGATCTCCACGCGGGAGATGCCGGCGCGCTCCATGCCCTTGCTCAGCAGACGACGGATCTTGACGTCCTCGCCCACGTAGTCCTTGTACAGCTTGTCGGCGTACCAACGGCTCTTGTGGTCGGTGCTGATGCCGAGACGGAACCCGTGCGGGTTTACCTTCTGTCCCACGTCAGGACTCCTTCTTCTCAGCGGTGGCCTTCTTGGCGGCCGTCTTCTTCGCGGTCGCCTTCTTGGCCGGCTTCTCGGCGGCCTCGGCCGGCTTGTCGGCGGCCTTCTTGGCCGCCTTCTTCGCCGAGGCCTTCTTGGCCGTGTCCGCCGTGTCAGCGGTCTTCTTGGCAGCGGCCTTCTTGGCCGGCGCCTTCGGAGCCGCCTCCTCGGTGACCCGCGGCTCGACCACGACGGTGATGTGGCTGGTCCGCTTGTCGATCCGGGTGGCCCGGCCCTGGGCGCGCGGGCGGTGACGCTTCAGCGTCGGTCCCTCGTCGACCAGGATCTTGGACACGATCAGATCGGCCCGGCTCAGGTGCTCGGTGCCCTCGGCGTTCGCCGCGGCGCTGTCGACGACCTTGTACACGGTCGCGGCAGCGGCCTGCGGGGCGAACTTCAGAGTGGCGAGTGCGTCGTCGACGCCGGCACCGCGCACCAGATCGGCCACGCGGCGCGCCTTCATCGGCGTCACGCGGACGAAGCGCGCGACCGCGAAGGCCCCGGGCTGCTCGCCCAGCAGGCTCTCGCGACGGGCGCTGATCGCCCTACGCTCTTGAACGCTCATGATGTTCGAATCTCTCCGTAGGTTGCTTTCGCTTCGTCACTGATCCCCGGGGGGTCAGCGACGCCGTGACTTCCGGTCGTCCTTCTCGTGACCCTTGAACGTCCGGGTCGGGGCGAACTCGCCGAGCTTGTGCCCGACCATCGAGTCCGTCACGAACACCGGCACGTGCTTGCGGCCGTCGTGCACCGCAATCGTGTGGCCGATCATGTCCGGCACGATCATCGATCGGCGGGACCAGGTCTTGATGACGTTCTTGGTGCCCTTTTCGTTCTGCACCTCCACCTTCTTGGCCAGGTGGTGGTCGACGAACGGGCCCTTCTTCAGGCTGCGTGGCATTGTGGCCGGCTCCCTATCAGCGCTTCTTGCCGGCCTTGCGGCGCCGGACGATCATGCGGTCGCTTTCCTTGCGGGTGCGGGTCCGGCCTTCCGGCTGGCCCCACGGGGACACCGGGTGGCGACCACCCGAGGTCTTACCCTCACCACCACCGTGCGGGTGGTCGACCGGGTTCATCGCGACACCGCGGACGGTCGGGCGCTTGCCCTTCCAGCGCATCCGGCCCGCCTTGCCCCAGTTGATGTTCGACTGCTCGCCGTTGCCGACCTCACCGAGGGTGGCGCGGCAGCGCACGTCGACCATCCGAACCTCGCCGGACGGCATCCGCAGGGTGGCCATCCGGCCTTCCTTCGCGACCAGCTGAATGCTGGCACCGGCCGAGCGGCCCATCTTCGCGCCACCGCCGGGACGCAGCTCGACGGCGTGCACCGTGGAGCCGACCGGGATGTTGCGCAGCGGCAGGTTGTTGCCGATCTTGATGTCCGCGGCCGGGCCGTTCTCGACGATCGTGCCCTGACGCAGGTTGGACGGGGCGAGGATGTAGCGCTTCTCGCCGTCCACGTAGTGCAGCAGCGCGATCCGGGCGGTCCGGTTCGGGTCGTACTCGATGTGCGCGACCTTGGCCGGCACGCCGTCCTTGTCGTACCGCTTGAAGTCGATCAGCCGGTACGCCCGCTTGTGGCCGCCACCGTGGTGCCGGGTGGTGATCTTGCCGGAGTTGTTCCGGCCGCCCTTCTTCGGCAGCGGACGCAGCAGCGACTTCTCGGGGGTCGAACGGGTGAGCTCGACGAAGTCGGCCACGCTCGAGCCACGGCGGCCCGGCGTCGTCGGCTTGTACTTGCGGATTCCCATTACGACTGGCCTCCGAAGATATCGATGCGGTCGTCACCCTTGAGGGTCACGATCGCCCGCTTGGTGTCGGGGCGCTTACCGAAACCGGACCGGGTCCGGCGGCGCTTGCCCTTGCGGTTCAGGGTGTTGACGTCGCTGACCTTGACCTTGAACACCTTCTCGACCGCGAGCTTGATCTCGGTCTTGTTGGCGTCCGGGGCGACCTCGAACGTGTACTTCTGCTCGTCCAGCAGGCCGTAGCTCTTCTCGCTCACGACCGGCCGGAGCAGCACGTCGCGGGGGTCCTTGTTGACTCCGTGGCTCATGCTTCTACCTCCTCGGCCTCAGTCGACGTGGCGACGGCCTTGACGGACTTGCCCTTGGGCGCGCCGGCGACGAACGAGTCGAGGGCGCTCTTGGTGAACACCACCGCGTCGCTGCACAGCACGTCGTACGCGTTCAGCTGGTCGGCCGCGATCAGGTGCACGTGCTGCACGTTGCGCAGGCTCAGCCAGGTGAGCTCGTCGGCGCGGTCGACGACGACCAGCGCCTTGCCCGGCTCGGTCACCTCGCCGAGCACCTTCAGCGCCGACTTGGTGGAGGGCTTGTCGCCGTCCACGAAGCTCTCGACGACGAACACGCGGCCGTCGCGGGCCCGGTCCGACAGCGAGCCGCGGAGCGCGGCGGCGATCATCTTCTTCGGGGTCCGCTGGCTGTAGTCACGCGGCACCGGGCCGTGGACGACGCCACCGCCGGTGAACTGCGGCGCGCGGGTCGAACCCTGGCGGGCGCGACCGGTGCCCTTCTGGCGGTACGGCTTGGCGCCACCGCCGGACACCTCGCCCCGGGTCTTCGCCTTGTGCGTACCCTGGCGGGCCGCGGCCAGCTGGGCCACCACGACCTGGTGGATCAGCGGCACGTTGACCTGGACGTCGAACAGCTCGGCCGGAAGCTCGGCGGAGCCGTTCTTGCTGACCTTGTCGCCCTTCACGACGACGACGTCGACGGTGCTCACTTCGCAGCTCCCTTCGCGGCGTTGCGGATCAGCACGAGGCCGCCCTTGGGGCCGGGAACGGCACCCTTGAGCAGGATCAGGCCGCGCTCGACGTCGATCGCGTGGACCGACACGTTCTGCGTGGTGACCTGCTCGGCGCCCATCCGGCCCGCCATCCGCAGGCCCTTGAAGACCCGGCCCGGGGTGGCGCAGCCGCCGATGGAACCCGGCGAGCGGTGCTTCTTGTGCACACCGTGGGTGGCGCGCAGACCGTGGAAGCCGTGTCGCTTCATCACACCGGCGAAGCCCTTGCCCTTGCTGGTCGCGGAAACGTCGACGCGCTCGCCGGCCTCGAAGGCCTCGGCCTTGATCTCCTGGCCCAGCGTGTACTCGCTGGCGTCGGCGGTGCGCAGCTCCAGCAAGTGGCGCCGCGGCGTCACGCCGGCCTTGTCGAAGTGGCCGCGCATCGGCTTGGTGACCTTGCGCGGGTCGATGTCTCCGAAGGCGATCTGGACGCCGTCGTACCCGTGGCTGGCCGAGGTACGCACCTCGGTCACGACGCAGGGGCCGGCCTGGACCACGGTGACGGGGACGACGCGGTTGTTCTCGTCCCAGGTCTGGGTCATGCCGAGCTTGGTGCCCAGCAGACCGCGCGTGTTCTTTAGCTTGCTCATTGGTTGTTCGTGTCCCTCAGAGCTTGATCTCGATGTCGACACCGGCCGGCAGGTCGAGACGCATCAGCGAGTCGACGGTCTTCGGCGTGGGGTCGATGATGTCGATGAGCCGCTTGTGGGTGCGCATCTCGAAGTGCTCGCGGCTGTCCTTGTACTTGTGCGGCGAGCGGATGACGCAGAACACGTTCTTTTCCGTCGGCAACGGCACCGGGCCAGCAACCTTCGCACCAGTACGCGTCACCGTGTCGACAATCTTGCGTGCCGAGCTGTCGATGACCTCGTGGTCGTAGGCCTTCAGCCGGATGCGGATCTTCTGTCCCGCCATCGCTTCGCTTCGTCCTTCTCTATCGTCTTCGCCTTCGTCGCTCCGACCCCCGCGGTCGGGTGTGTCGCGGGCGCGGAACGCGCGTGACTCACCGCTTCGTCGACCTTGGTTGGAGATCGGGGCCCGGTCTCGGACCGGAACCTCGGCGTGGTCTCCGGTCCAGCGCACCAGCCAGATCAAGAAGATCTGGGGCGCACCCCGGCGGCCTCGCCTGAGCAACCTGAATATTGTGCCAGAGATCGGCGCCGGAACGCCAATCGGGTGGCTTCACGCCTGATCCGGTACCACCTGAGCGCCGGATCAGGCACAAAGCAGAGGTCCGCGGGGGCTCAGGTTCGAGCCCTCGCGGACCTCATGAGATCACTTGAGGATCTTGGTGACCCGGCCGGCGCCGACGGTGCGGCCACCTTCACGGATCGCGAACTTCAGACCGTCCTCCATGGCGATCGGCTGGATAAGCTCGACCGTCATGTCGGTGTTGTCGCCCGGCATGACCATCTCGGTGCCCTCGGGCAGCGTGACGACACCGGTGACGTCGGTGGTCCGGAAGTAGAACTGCGGGCGGTAGTTCTGGAAGAACGGCGTGTGACGGCCGCCCTCCTCCTTCGACAGGATGTAGACCGACGCCTCGAAGTTCGTGTGCGGGGTCGTGGTGCCCGGCTTGATGACGACCATGCCGCGCTCGACGTCCTCGCGCTTGGTGCCGCGAAGCAGCAGACCGACGTTCTCACCGGCCTGGCCCTCGTCGAGCAGCTTGCGGAACATCTCGATACCGGTGACCGTGGTGGTCTGCTTCTCCGGACGGATGCCGACGATGTCGACGGTCTCGTTGATCTTGACGACACCGCGCTCGATCCGGCCGGTGATGACCGTGCCGCGACCCGTGATGGTGAAGACGTCCTCCACCGGCATCAGGAACGGCTTGTCGATCTCGCGAGTCGGCTGCGGGATGTACTCGTCGACGGCGTTCATCAGCTCGATGATCGACTCGCCCCACTTGGCGTCGCCCTGCAGCGCCGGGTGCGCGGCAACCCGCACGATCGGCGCGTTGTCGCCGTCGAACTCCTGCTCCGAGAGCAGCTCGCGGACCTCGAGCTCGACGAGCTCCAGGATCTCCTCGTCGTCGACCATGTCGCACTTGTTCAGGGCGACGACCATCGCCGGCACGCCGACCTGACGGGCGAGCAGCACGTGCTCACGCGTCTGCGGCATCGGGCCGTCGGTGGCGGCGACGACCAGGATCGCGCCGTCCATCTGAGCCGCACCGGTGATCATGTTCTTGATGTAGTCCGCGTGACCCGGGCAGTCGACGTGGGCGTAGTGCCGGGCCTCGGTCTGGTACTCGACGTGCGCGATCGAGATGGTGATACCGCGCTGGCGCTCTTCCGGCGCCTTGTCGATCTGATCGAAGGCCGATGCCTCGTTGAGCGTCGGGTACTTGTCGTGCAGCACCTTGGTGATCGCCGCGGTAAGAGTGGTCTTACCGTGGTCGATGTGACCGATGGTGCCGATGTTGACGTGCGGCTTAGTCCGCTCGAACTTCGCCTTCGCCACTGGGGCCCTCCTAGATAAATTGACTACGCCGTACGCCGACGCGCTTGGGGTGTGGTGGTCAGGAGCGAGAGACTACTCGCCCCGGGCCTTCTTGATGATCTCTTCCGCCACGTTCTTCGGAACCTCGGCGTAGGAATCGAACTGCATCGAGTAGGACGCGCGGCCCTGGGTCTTCGACCGCAGGTCACCGACATACCCGAACATCTCCGACAGCGGCACCAGGGCCTTCACGACCCGGCTGCCACCGGGGCCCTCGTCCATCGACTGGATCTGGCCACGGCGTGAGTTGAGGTCGCCGATCACTTCACCCATGTAGTCCTCGGGGGTGGTGACCTCGACAGCGAACATCGGCTCCAGGATGACCGGGTTCGCCCGGCGGGCGGCATCCTTGAAGGCCATCGAACCGGCAATCTTGAAGGCGAGCTCGGACGAGTCGACGTCGTGGTAGGCGCCGTCGGTCAGCGTGACCTTGACGTCCACCATCGGGTAGCCGGCCAGTACACCGAACTCCATCGCCTCCTGGGCGCCCTCGTCCACCGACGGGATGTACTCCCGGGGGATGCGGCCACCGGTCACGGAGTTGACGAACTCGTAGCCGCCTTCGCCGCCGGCCTCGACCGAGGTCGGCTCGATGTTGATGATCACGCGCGCGAACTGACCCGAGCCACCGGTCTGCTTCTTGTGCGTGTAGTCGACCTTCTCGACCTTCTTCTTGATGGTCTCGCGGTAGGCGACCTGCGGCTTGCCGACGTTGGCCTCGACGCGGAACTCGCGCTTCATCCGGTCGACCAGCACCTCGAGGTGCAGCTCGCCCATACCGGCGATGATCGTCTGGCCGGTGTCCTCGTCGGTCCGGACCTGGAAGGTCGGGTCCTCCTCGGCGAGCCGCTGGATCGCGACGCCCAGCTTCTCCTGGTCGGCCTTCGACTTGGGCTCGATGGCGACCGAGATGACCGGGGCCGGGAACTGCATCGACTCCAGCACGACCGGGTTCGACGGGTCGGCCAGCGTCTCGCCGGTGGTGGTGTCCTTCAGACCCATCACGGCGACGATGTGGCCGGCGCCGATCGACGCGATCTCCTCACGCTTGTTCGCGTGCATCCGGTAGATCTTGCCGATCCGCTCCTTGCGGCCCTTGGTCGGGTTCAGCACCTGGGTGCCGGTCTCGAGCTTGCCCGAGTACACCCGGATGAAGGTCAGCTTGCCCAGGTGCGGGTCGGCCGCGATCTTGAACGCCAGCGCCGAGAACGGCTCGCTGTCGGCCGGCTTGCGCAGCACGACCTTGTCGGAGTCCTTGACGTCGTGGCCCTCGATGGCCGGGACGTCTATCGGGCTCGGCAGGTAGGCGTTGATGGCGTCCAGCAGCGGCTGGACGCCCTTGTTCTTGAACGCCGTCCCGGTCAGCACCGGAGTCAGCTTGCTGGCGATGGTCGCCCGGCGGATGGCCGCGACGATCTGCTCCTGGGTGGGCTCGTCGCCCTCCAGGTACAGCTCCATGATCTCGTCGTCGGCCTCGGCCAGCGTCTCGATCAGCTTGTCGCGCCACTCGGCGGCGATCTCGGTGTGGGTCGCCGGGATCTCCTCGACGGTGTAGTCCTCACCCATCGTGGTCTCGCCGCGCCAGGTCAGCGCGCGCATCCCGATCAGGTCGACGACGCCGATGAAGTCGGCCTCGGACCCGATCGGCAGCTGCAGCACCAGCGGCACCGCGGCCAGCCGGTCGACGATCATGTCGACGCAGCGCATGAACTCCGCGCCGGTCCGGTCCAGCTTGTTCACGAAGCAGATCCGGGGTACGCCGTACCGGTCGGCCTGACGCCAGACCGTCTCCGACTGCGGCTCCACGCCGGCGACACCGTCGAAGACAGCGACGGCACCGTCGAGGACGCGCAGCGAACGCTCCACCTCGACGGTGAAGTCGACGTGACCCGGGGTGTCGATGATGTTGATGGTGTGGTCTTTCCAGGTGCAGGTCGTCGCGGCGGACGTGATCGTGATGCCGCGCTCCTGCTCCTGCTCCATCCAGTCCATCGTGGCGGCGCCGTCGTGGACCTCACCGATCTTGTAAGTGATACCGGTGTAGAAGAGGATCCGCTCGGTCGTCGTCGTCTTGCCGGCGTCGATGTGGGCCATGATCCCGATGTTGCGGACCTTGGCCAGGTCGGTGGTGATTTGTACGGCCACCTCGGTGGTCTACCTCTCGATTCTGTACTGCGTCAAAGGGGTGAGCGCTGGAGTCCGGATCGGACCCCGGATCACCAGCGGTAGTGGGCGAAAGCCTTGTTGGCTTCGGCCATCTTGTGCGTGTCCTCGCGGCGCTTCACCGACGCACCGAGACCGTTGGACGCGTCCAGGATCTCGTTCATCAGGCGCTCGGACATGGTCTTCTCGCGACGGGCCCGCGAGTACGTCGTCAGCCAGCGCAGCGCGAGCGTGGTCGACCGGCCCGGCTTGACCTCGATCGGCACCTGGTAGGTGGCGCCACCGACGCGGCGGCTCTTCACCTCGATGCTCGGCTTCACGTTGTCCAGCGCACGCTTCAGCGTGATCACCGGGTCGGTGCCGGTCTTGGTCCGGGTGCCCTCGAGCGCGCTGTAGACGATGCTCTGCGCGATCTGCTTCTTGCCGTCGACCAGGATCTTGGAGATCAACTGGGTGACGAGCGGCGAACTGTAGACCGGGTCGATGATGACCGGGCGCTTCGGGGCGGGGCCCTTGCGCGGCATTAGCTCTTCTCCTTCTTCGCGCCGTACAGGCTGCGAGCCTGCTTCCGGTTCTTCACACCCTGGGTGTCGAGCGAACCGCGGATGATCTTGTACCGGACACCCGGGAGGTCCTTCACACGACCGCCGCGGACGAGCACGATCGAGTGCTCCTGCAGGTTGTGGCCGACGCCGGGGATGTAGGCGGTGACCTCGATGCCGCTGGTCAGGCGGACACGTGCAACCTTGCGAAGCGCCGAGTTCGGCTTCTTCGGCGTGGTCGTGTAGACGCGCGTGCACACACCACGACGCTGAGGGGAACCCTTCAGGGCCGGCGTCTTGTTCTTGGACACCTTGTCCTGGCGGCCCTTGCGGACCAGCTGGTTAATGGTGGGCACCGCGTGGGTCTCTTTCTGTCGTCCGGCTGGGTTTGTAGCTTTCGCCTGACCCCCGCGGTCGGGTGTGTCGCGTGCGCACGAGCAGACCGACGCCGTAATCTTCCAGACTGTCGGCAGGAGTCCCGTGCCACGCGGCCCGACCCGTTGGACGAGGGGCACGCATGACGGCCCAGGAAAGACCCCGGGCACGATCGTTAAGACTAGCGGGTGCCCCTAGCACGGTCAAAATGAGTAATCGACCACGGTAGCGAGCCTTCCGCCCTTCCAGTGTACAAGGCTTACGGAGTGGCCCTCCCGGCCAGGAAATCGGTGGCCACGGCAGCGTCTCCGGTGACCGTCAGAACGGTCGGCGGCAGGCGCTTCCACAGGCACAGGCCGAGGTCCGCGGCGGTGCCCGTGAGGACCGCCTCGCCGACCGCCTTCGCCTGCTCCACCCGCGGCGCAATCCCTTGTGACACAGGCGTCAGCGTCCATTCGTCGCCGGTGTCGACGGCCCGGACGCCGATCTGCCGGGTGACAGCCGGCGCGAATCCGCGGGCCAGCATCCGGGGCAGGAACACCTCGAACACCTCGTCCACTCCGTCGGCCGCGATCGCCGGCCGGACGACGTACGGCGCGGTCCCGGGCTGCTCGCCCGTCGCCGCCGCGGCCTGGAGCAGGTCCACGAGATGGACGGCCGTCTCATGCAGGCGCCGGCGAGCCCAGAACCCGGCCCGCTGCTCGACCGGGGCGAAGTTCCAGCAGGGCTCGTCCGGATCGACCGCCCGCAGCGCTGCCGCCAGGGCCGCGCTGGTCCCGGCGTACCAGTCCGCCCAGGAGATCGTCGTACGGAGCACCTCCGGCACCTTCTGGGCGGTGCCGGACAGCAGGATCGACGCGGCCCAGCGCTGTCCCGACCCCAGATGCAGGGCCAGGTCGGCGACCGTCCAGCCGGGGCAGGCCGGGACCGCCGCCTCCGGGTCGACCCGTTCGAGGGTGGCCGCGAACTCCGCGGCCACCCGCTCGAACTCGGTCAGATGGTCGATCGGTTGGTCAGACACGGAACTCGACGTCGGTGATCAACCCGTCGACGACCCGGTACAGGGCCAACTGCGGGGCGGATCCGCCGTCCTCGTAGCTGACGACGTGCTCCACCACCCACTCCCCCAGCGACAACCGCTGGACGACTTCGGTCTTGCACTCGCCGGCGTCGAAGCGCGGCCGGTAGAACTCGCGCAGGAACCGGCGGCCCTTCAGCTCGGAGCCGTCCGCGCGCAGGATCCGGGCAGTCGGCGAGTACATGGCCAGGAAGGCCTCGAGATCGTGGGCGGCGTACGCGGCGTGCTCACGGGCGATCACCCGCGCGGCCGGGGTGTCCGCGGTGACGGCCGCGACCGTCGCGAAGCCCAGATCGGCCAACGGGGCCTGGGCGGCCACCGGCGCGGGTGTGACGGGTGCAGGTGTGACAGGGGCAGGCGGGACAGGCGTGGTGACGACAGGGGCCGGCTGAGTAGCGGGTTCAGCCGGGGCCGGCGGCGTCTTCACCGCGACGGCTGCCTTGGCGGCGGACGTCGTACGGCGGGTGGAGGTGGTCTTCTTCTTGGTCGGAGGCGGGACGAGGAGCTTGGTGTCGTCGCCGGGTTCCTCGCCGAGGTGGGCGATCGCCCAGTCCAGGGCCTTGGTGACGGCGGCGCGTGATTCTTCGGTGTGGTCGAGCATGTCGAACCCGTGGTGCCCTTTCGGTACGTCGATGATGTCCAGCGCGGCGCCGCCCGCGGAGACGAACTCCGCTACCGGACCGGCGAGCTCCTCACGCTCGAGTCCAGCTCTGGTCAGCAAAACCGGCAGGTCCTTGTGTTTGCCGATCACCTCGGCGGCGGTTACCAGGTCGTCGACACCGGGCGGGGTGGCGAGCAGGGGGTACGTCAGGGCGACGAAACGCAGCCAGTCGGGGCGGCTGTCCAGCCATTCCCCGGCGAGCAGGCCGGCGCCCGAGAAGAACCACAGGCCGACCCGATCGGGATCGACGCGTGGATCGGAACGCAGTACGCCGACCGCAGCCTCCACCTCGTCCGCGGCCGTGACCAGTCGGTCCAGGCCGTGAATCAGGCTGTGGTCGACCACCGCCGACACCAGGCCACGCCTGGCGGCAGCGGTTGCATAGCCCTTGTAGACCGGCCAGTCCCGAGGCATCACCTCGAGGTTCGCGGGTCCGGGTCCCCCGTGCACGAAGAGAATTGCGCCGCCTCGGGCGGTACCGGGCGGGCGGTACAGGTCGATCTCCCCGAGGCGATCGACACGTACGTCAGAACCTTCCAGAACCCCCAAGACGAAAGGCCGCAGGTAGGCCGGCAGATCCGTCATGGACCAATCTTGGCGCATCCCGCCCACACTTTCAGCCGCCACCCCGAGTGTCTTTCCCACCCCGCCCTGTACCGGCCCCGTACTAGCCCTGTACTGGCCTGTAAACGCCGCGAGGGCGGCACCTCCCCGGCAGGGGAAGTGCCGCCCTCGGCGGTGTGACTGCGCTCAGTTCTGGTAGGAACCGAGGTCGAAGTCGTCGAGCGGGACCGACTGACCGCTGGACGGGCCGAAGTCGTAGTCGTACGACTCGTAGCCGACCATCGAGTACATCGCGGCCTTCGCCTCCTCGGTGGGCTCCACCCGGATGTTGCGGTAACGGTCCATGCCGGTACCCGCCGGGATCAGCTTTCCGATGATGACGTTCTCCTTCAGACCGACCAGCGAGTCGGACTTGCCGTGGATCGCGGCCTCGGTGAGGACGCGGGTCGTCTCCTGGAAGGAGGCGGCCGACAGCCACGACTCGGTGGCCAGCGAGGCCTTGGTGATACCCATCAGCACCGGACGGCCTGAGGCCGGCGTACCGCCCTCGGCCACCACGCGGCGGTTCTCCGCCTCGAAGGTGACGCGGTCCGCGAGCTCGCCCGGCAGCAGCTGGGCGTCGCCCGACTCGATCACCGTGACCCGGCGCAGCATCTGCCGGACGATGATCTCGATGTGCTTGTCGTGGATGGCCACACCCTGCGACCGGTACACCTCCTGGACCTCGTCCACCAGGTGCTCCTGCGCCTTGCGGACACCCAGGATCCGCAGAACCTCCTGCGGGTCCGGCGTACCCTGCGTCAGCTGCTGGCCGACCTCGACGTGCTGGCCCTCCTCGATCAGCAGGCGACCGCGCTTGGAGACCGGGTAGGCGACCTCCTCGGACCCGTCGTCCGGCGTCAGCACCAGCTTCCGGGTCTTGTCGGTGTCCTCGATCGAGATCCGGCCCGCGGCCTCCGAGATCGGCGCCTTGCCCTTGGGCTGACGCGCCTCGAAGAGCTCGACGACACGCGGCAGACCGTGGGTGATGTCATCACCCGCGACACCGCCGGTGTGGAAGGTCCGCATCGTCAGCTGCGTCCCCGGCTCACCGATGGACTGGGCCGCGATGATGCCGACCGCCTCGCCGATGTCGACCGGCTTGCCGGTCGCCAGCGAACGGCCGTAGCACTTCGCGCAGGTACCGGTCTTGGCGTCACAGGTGAGCACCGACCGGACCTTGACCTCTTCGAGGCCGGCCGCGACCAGCTTCGCGATCGACACGTCGCCCAGGTCGGCGCCACCGGCGAGCACGACGTTGCCGTCGGCGTCCAGGGCGTCGGTGGCCAGGGTCCGCGCGTACGCGCTGGTCTCCACGTTCTCGGCGTGCACGACCTTGCCGTCCGGGCCCTTCTCGCCGATCTGCTTCGGCAGGCCCCGCTCGGTCCCGCAGTCCTCCTCGCGGATGATGACGTCCTGCGACACGTCCACCAGACGCCGGGTCAGGTACCCCGAGTCGGCGGTCCGCAGCGCGGTGTCGGCCAGACCCTTCCGGGCGCCGTGGGTGGCGATGAAGTACTCGACCACCGACAGGCCCTCACGGAAGTTGGACTTGATCGGCCGGGCGATGATCTCGCCCTTCGGGTTGGCCACCAGACCACGCATACCGGAGATCTGCCGGATCTGCATCATGTTGCCTCGGGCACCGGAGTGCACCATCATCCAGATCGGGTTGTCCTTGGCGAAGTTCTCCTCCATCGCCTTGCCGACCTCGGCGTTGGCGCCGGTCCAGATCTCGATCAGCTCCTGACGCCGCTCGGACGAGGTGATCAGACCCCGCTCGAACTGCTTCTGGACCTTCTCGGCCTGGGACTCGTACCGGGCCATGATCTCGGGCTTCGACGGCGGCGTGCTGAAGTCGTCGATCGACACCGTGACACCCGAACGGGTGGACCAGTAGTAACCGAGGTCCTTCAGCGCGTCCAGCGCGTGCGCCACCTCGACCTTGGTGTACCGCTCGGCCAGGTCGTTGACGATCCCGCCGAGCTGCTTCTTGCCCACCTCGGTGTCGACGAACGGGTAGTCCGCCGGCAGCGCCTCGTTGAACAGCGCCCGGCCCAGCGTGGTCTCCAGCGAGAACCCGCCGCCCGGCAGCGCGGTCGCGCCGGCCGGAGCGGCCGACCCGTCCAGCCGGATGGTGATCTTGGCCTGCAGCGACAGCTCGTTGCGGTCGAAGGCCATCAGCGCCTCGGCCACCGAGCTGAACGCCCGGCCCTCGCCCTTGGCGCCTTCCTTCAGCATGGTCAGGAAGTAGATGCCGATGACCATGTCCTGGGTCGGCATCGTGACCGGACGGCCGTCGGCCGGCTTCAGGATGTTGTTCGTCGACAGCATCAGGATCCGGGCCTCGGCCTGCGCCTCGGCCGACAGCGGCAGGTGCACCGCCATCTGGTCCCCGTCGAAGTCCGCGTTGAACGCGGAGCAGACGAGCGGGTGGATCTGGATCGCCTTGCCCTCGATCAGCTGCGGCTCGAACGCCTGGATGCCGAGCCGGTGCAGCGTAGGTGCACGGTTCAGCAGGACCGGGTGCTCGGTGATGACCTCTTCCAGCACGTCCCAGACCTGGGCGCGCTGACGCTCGACCATCCGCTTGGCGGACTTGATGTTCTGCGCGTGGTTGAGGTCGACCAGCCGCTTCATCACGAACGGCTTGAACAGCTCCAGCGCCATCGCCTTCGGCAGACCGCACTGGTGCAGCTTCAGCTGCGGGCCGACGACGATCACCGAACGACCGGAGTAGTCGACGCGCTTACCGAGCAGGTTCTGCCGGAAGCGGCCCTGCTTGCCCTTGAGCATGTCGGACAGCGACTTCAGCGGCCGGTTGCCCGGGCCGGTGACCGGACGGCCGCGGCGGCCGTTGTCGAACAGCGCGTCGACGGCCTCCTGCAGCATCCGCTTCTCGTTGTTGACGATGATCTCCGGCGCGCCCAGGTCGAGCAGTCGCTTGAGCCGGTTGTTCCGGTTGATCACCCGGCGGTACAGGTCGTTCAGGTCCGAGGTCGCGAACCGGCCACCGTCGAGCTGCACCATCGGGCGCAGGTCCGGCGGGATCACCGGGACGCAGTCCAGCACCATGCCCATCGGGCTGTTGTTGGTCGCCAGGAACGCGGTGACGACCTTCAGCCGCTTCAGGGCGCGGGTCTTGCGCTGCCCCTTACCGGTCTTGATCGTCTCGCGCAGGTTGTCCGCCTCGGCCTTCAGGTCGAAGGTCTCCAGCCGGCGCTGGATCGCGGCGGCGCCCATGGCGCCCTCGAAGTACTTGCCGAACCGCTCCTTCATGGCGCGGTAGAGGATCTCGTCGCCCTCGAGGTCCTGGACCTTCAGGTTCTTGAACCGGGTCCAGACCTCGTCGAGGCGGTCGATCTCACGCTGCGAGCGGTCGCGCAGCTGCTTGACCTCACGCTCGGCGCCTTCCTTGACCTTGCGGCGTACGTCGGCCTTGGCGCCCTCGGCCTCGAGCTGCGCCAGGTCCTCCTCGAGCTTCTTCATCCGCTGCTCGATGTCGTTGTCACGACGGTTCTCGAGCTGCTTGCGCTCCACGTCCACCCGGCCCTCGAGCGAGGACAGATCGCGGTGCCGGGCCTCGTCGTCGACGTCGGTGATCATGTACGCCGCGAAGTAGATGACCTTCTCCAGGTCCTTCGGGGCGAGGTCGAGCAGGTAGCCGAGCCGCGACGGGACACCCTTGAAGTACCAGATGTGGGTGACCGGCGCGGCCAGCTCGATGTGGCCCATCCGCTCGCGGCGCACCTTGGAGCGGGTGACCTCGACGCCACACCGCTCGCAGATGATGCCCTTGAAGCGAACGCGCTTGTACTTGCCGCAGTAGCACTCCCAGTCCCGGGTGGGACCGAAGATCTTCTCGCAGAACAGACCGTCACGCTCGGGCTTGAGGGTCCGGTAGTTGATCGTCTCCGGCTTCTTGACCTCGCCGTGCGACCACTGGCGGATCTCATCCGCGGTCGCCAGGCCGATCCGAAGCTCGTCGAAGAAGTTCACGTCGAGCACGATGTGTTATCTCCCGTTGCTAAAAGTGGTCTGAGTGAGTTGGTTGTTGATGTCAAGCGGCAACCCGCTCAGACCTCCTCGACGCTGTTCGGCTCGCGCCGGGACAGGTCGATTCCCAGTTCCTCCGCCGCCCGGAAGACGTCCTCCTCGCTGTCGCGCATCTCGACCCGGCTTCCGTCGGACGAGAGCACCTCGACATTGAGGCAGAGGGACTGCATTTCCTTGACCAGAACCTTGAACGACTCCGGGATACCCGGCTCCGGGATGTTCTCGCCCTTGACGATCGCCTCGTACACCTTGACCCGTCCGACGACGTCGTCGGACTTGATGGTCAGCAGCTCCTGCAGCGCGAAGGCGGCACCGTAGGCCTCCAGGGCCCACACCTCCATCTCGCCGAACCGCTGGCCACCGAACTGGGCCTTACCGCCCAGCGGCTGCTGGGTGATCATCGAGTACGGACCGGTCGAGCGCGCGTGGATCTTGTCGTCGACCAGGTGGTGCAGCTTCAGGATGTACATGTAGCCGACACCGATCGGGTCCGGGAACGGCTCACCCGAACGGCCGTCGAACAGCTTCGCCTTGCCCTGCCCGTTGACCATCCGGACGCCGTCCCGGTTCGGCAGCGTGGAGCTCAGCAGGCCGGTGACCTCGTCCTCCGTAGCGCCGTCGAACACCGGAGTGGCGACGTTCGTCATCGGCTCGGCCGCACCGGCGCCGATCTTGATCAGCCGCTGCGCCCACTCCTCCTCGTTCTCCGGGTCGACCTCCCAGCCGCGGGAGGCGATCCAGCCGAGGTGGGTCTCCAGCACCTGGCCGACGTTCATCCGGCCGGGCACGCCCAGCGGGTTCAGGATCACGTCGACGTGGGTGCCGTCCTCGAGGAACGGCATGTCCTCGACCGGCAGGATCTTCGAGATGACGCCCTTGTTGCCGTGCCGGCCGGCCAGCTTGTCGCCGACCGAGATCTTCCGCTTCTGGGCGACGTACACCCGGACCAGCTGGTTGACGCCCGGCGGCAGCTCGTCGCCGTTGTCCCGGTCGAAGACCCGGACGCCGATGACGGTGCCCTCCTCGCCGTGCGGGACCTTCAGCGACGTGTCGCGGACCTCGCGCGCCTTCTCACCGAAGATCGCGCGCAGCAGCCGCTCCTCCGGGGTCAGCTCGGTCTCGCCCTTCGGGGTGACCTTGCCGACCAGGATGTCACCGGTGGTGACCTCGGCGCCGATCCGGATGATGCCGCGCTCGTCCAGGTCGGACAGCATCTCGTCGGAGACGTTCGGGATGTCCCGGGTGATCTCCTCCGGGCCCAGCTTGGTGTCGCGGGCGTCGACCTCGTGCTCCTCGATGTGGATCGAGGTCAGCAGGTCCTGCTGCACGACGCGCTGGCTGAGGATGATCGCGTCCTCGTAGTTGTAGCCCTCCCAGGTCATGAACGCGACCAGCATGTTCCGGCCGAGGGCCATCTCGCCCTCGTCGGTGCAGGGACCGTCGGCCAGCGGCGTCCCGATCTCGACCCGGGCCCCGGCGTCGACCAGCGGGCGCTGGTTGATGCAGGTGCCCTGGTTCGAGCGGCGGAACTTCGCCATCCGGTAGGTCTGGTAGGTGCCGTCGTCGGCGGCGATCTCGATCAGGTCGGCCGAGACCTCCTTGACCACACCGGCCTTGTCGGCCACGACCACGTCGCCGGCGTCGACCGCACCGCGGAACTCCATGCCGGTACCGACCAGCGGGGCGTCCGAGGTGATCAGCGGCACCGCCTGGCGCTGCATGTTCGAACCCATCAGCGCGCGGTTGGCGTCGTCGTGCTCGAGGAACGGGATCAGCGCGGTCGCCACCGACACCATCTGGCGCGGCGAGACGTCCATGTAGTCCACGTCCTCGACCGGCACGAGCTCGACCTCGCCGTGCCGGCGACGGACCAGCACGCGCTCCTCGGCGAACCGGTTCTCGTCGTTCAGCGCGGCGTTCGCCTGCGCGATGACGAAGCGGTCCTCCTCGTCGGCGGTCAGGTAGTCCACCTGGTCGGTGACCTGGCCGTCGACGACCTTGCGGTACGGCGTCTCGACGAAGCCGAACGCGTTCACCCGGCCGTACGACGCGAGCGAGCCGATCAGGCCGATGTTCGGGCCTTCCGGGGTCTCGATCGGGCACATCCGGCCGTAGTGCGACGGGTGCACGTCACGGACCTCGAAGCCGGCCCGCTCACGGCTCAGACCACCCGGGCCGAGCGCGTTCAGCCGGCGCTTGTGGGTCAGGCCCGCGACCGGGTTGGTCTGGTCCATGAACTGCGACAGCTGGGAGGTGCCGAAGAACTCCTTCAGCGCCGCCACCACCGGACGGATGTTGATCAGGGTCTGCGGCGTGATCGCCTCGACGTCCTGGGTCGTCATCCGCTCCCGGACCACGCGCTCCATCCGGGCCAGGCCGGTGCGCAGCTGGTTCTGGATCAGCTCGCCGACGGTCCGCAGGCGCCGGTTGCCGAAGTGGTCGATGTCGTCCTCTTCGACCACGATCTCGCCGCGCGGGGCCGGCAGCTCGGTCTTGCCCTCGTGCAGGGCGACCAGGTACTTGATCGTGGCGACGATGTCGTCGACGGTCAGCACCGCCTGGTCGTGCGCCTCGTCCCGGCCGAGCTTCTTGTTGATCTTGTAGCGACCGACCTTGGCCAGGTCGTAGCGCTTGCCGTTGAAGTAGTAGTTCTCCAGCAGCGCCTGCGCGGCCTCGCGGGTCGGCGGCTCACCCGGACGCAGCTTGCGGTAGATGTCCAGCAGCGCGTCGTCCTGGCCGGAGGTGTGGTCCTTCTCCAGGGTCAGGCGGATCGACTCGTAGTCCCCGAACTCCTCGAGGATCTGCGCGTCGGTCCAGCCGAGCGCCTTCAGCAGGACGGTGACGTTCTGCTTGCGCTTGCGGTCGAGGCGGACGCCGACCATGTCGCGCTTGTCCACCTCGAACTCCAGCCACGCGCCGCGCGACGGGATGATCTTGGCGGTGAAGATGTCCTTGTCGGACGTCTTGTCCGGCGTGCGCTCGAAGTACACACCGGGCGAACGGACGAGCTGCGACACGACGACGCGCTCGGTGCCGTTGATCACGAACGTGCCCTTGCGGGTCATCAGCGGGAAGTCGCCCATGAACACGGTCTGGCTCTTGATCTCGCCGGTCTCGTTGTTCATGAACTCGGCCGTGACGAACAGCGGCGCGGAGTACGTGACGTCGCGCTCCTTGCACTCGTCGACCGTGTTCTTCGGCGGCTCGAAACGGTGGTCGCGGAACGACAGCGACATGGTGCCGCTGAAGTCCTCGATCGGGGAGATCTCCTCGAAAATCTCTTCCAGGCCGCTGGGGCCGGACAGGTCCGACCGCCCCTCGGCCTCAGCGGCGGCCACCCGGGCCTGCCACGTTTCGTTACCGACCAGCCAGTCGAAACTGTCCACCTGCAGCGCAAGCAGATCCGGAACCTGGAGCGGCTCGGAGATCTTTGCGAAGGAGATGCGGCGGGGGCCGGTGACGTTGGAAATGCTGTCGGACTGGGGGTTGCGCGAGGCGACCAAGGGGCGTCCTTCCACGGGCTCGCAAAATCACATCGGTGCTGGGAGCGCACGCCAAGCCGCCCCAGTCAAGTCGGAGACCCGAGCAGAGGCGAGAGAAAGGCAGCGCAAAGCAATAGGCTACATGATCCAGGCAAGCCTGTCCAATGGGGTCCAACAGTTTGCCGTCGGACCACCCTCTCCGTCAAGGACCGACCCGGAGTCTCCAGCGGGTAGATCACCCACGAGACACCCGGCGCCCCTCTGGTGCGGAGTTAGGAAGAGATTACAGTCCGGCGATCTCCTGGACCAGCCATCGGTCGCCGTTTCGGACCATCGTGAACCGGGTCCGGTTCAGGTCCACCCGGGGACTACCCTTCGTGATCGTGCTGGTGGTCGTCTGGTTGACGAAGATGATCAGCGTGACCCGGTCGGCGTCGCCGTCGCGGACCCCGACCTCGCGGACCTCGGCCTTCACCGTCGCCTTGGTCTTGGTGGCCAGTTCGCCGGCGACCTTCGCGGTCTCGTCGAACTTGGCGGCGAAATCCGGGGTCATCGTCGCCCGCGCCGCGGCGAAGCTCTTGTCCAGGTCGCGGTAGTCGTAGCTGAGCGCCGTCTCGGCCGCCTTCCGCCCGGCCGCCGCGGCCTGGCTGCGGGCGTCCTCGGCCTGCTTGCCGTGCCACGCCTTCACCCCGAGCACCGCAGCGACGGTCAGCGTCAGCACCACAACCACCGCCAGGGCGGCCGTCAACGTGGTCCCCAGACCCCGCTTCTGCTCACTCTCCGTAGAGATTTCGGCAGCTGGAGACTTCTCGGGAAGGTCCTCCAGGGGCTCCTCTGTGGCCGGGGTCACATCCCCTTGAGCGTCCGCAGCCGTGTCCTCGGCGGTCTCCGCAGGCGTCTGCTCGACCTCGGGCTCCGGGTCGGCCCGGACCCAGTAGCCGCCGCCGCGTGCGGGCATCCGCTTCCAGTTGCCCGGTCCCGGCGGTTCGGGGAGCTGCGGGGTCTCCGGCGTCTCCGGGACCTCGGACGCCGGGCGGGGGCGGCGGGAACCGGCGACGCGGGGGCGGTAGCGAGGCATCAGCCCACCACCTGGAGGTCGGCGGTCAGCCAGCGGTTCTGCTCGCGGACCATGTCCAGCTTGATCCGGTAGCGGCGCTGGACGCCTTCGGCCGAGGCCGTGTTCGTCACCACCGCGTTCACGATCACCAGCACCTGGGCGGAGTCCTTGTCGTTCGAGACCACGGCTGCTTCCTTGACGTCCCCCTTGGAGGTCGCCTTGTTCGTCACGACCTCGGTCTTCACCGCGGCGATCCCGGCCTCGAACTCCTGTTTGAACTGCCCGGTCGACTCGTCGGTCACACGCTTGAAGTCCGCCTCCGACGTCGTGTAGTCGTACGTCGTGAAGTCCAGCGCCAACTGCCGCGCCGCCTTCATCGCGCCGTCGCGCTGCGAGTCGTCGGCCCGCTGCTTGCTCAGCGCGACCACCGACAGCGTGAGGCCCGCGAGCGCCACGATGAGCAGGACGCTGAGCGCCCAGGCCAGCACGAGCCGGCCGTTGCGTGCGATCACTTGCTGGTCACCGGTCCGAGGATGAGTGCCTTCCAGGAGTCGCTGCCGAGCAGCTCCTGCTGTCCACCGGTGGAGCCCAGGGTCAGCTGCGGCATCCCATCGGTTCCGCCCGCGGCGCCGGTCGCCGGGTCGTAGCCGATCCCGTACCCGCCGCGGTTCAGGTCCTCCCGCGACGACGGGGTCGGCTTGTTCTGTGAGCCGCGGACGTTGATCCCGCTGCCCGGGTTCGCCGTACAGCCGGCCTTGGTGTTCGCGGGGGTGTTCTTGAGGTCCTGCGGGACCCGCTTGTCGGTGCCGCCGTACCCGGGCCGGCAGGCCGGCGGCTGGAGTCCCACGACCAGGCCGAAGTGCGCGTCGTAATGGCCGGTGCCCGGGTCCTTGGCCGGTACGACGTAGCCGCCCATCGACACCGCCGGGTACACCACCAGCAGCTGCTCGACGGCGTCCAGCCGGACCGCGGTCAGTTCGTTCACCGTCAGGAGGTTACCGAGCAGCACCGCGATCGACGCACTGTTCTCCTGGATCAGCCCCGTGACCTGCGTGGATGCCAGTGACCCCTGGTCGATGACCTTGCGCAGGTTGGCGTCCGAGCTGACCAGGGTGTCGGACAGCAGCGCCAGGTTCTTCGCCCAGGTCTTGATCGCGTCGCCGCTGGCCACCTGGGTGGCGAGCACGGTGTCGCCGTCGTTGATCAGCTTGATCGTCTGCAGCACGTTGGCGTCCGCGTCGTCGATCAGCTTGCCGGAGCTGTCGATGATCTTCTGCAGGTCGGTGCCCTTGCCCTTGAGCGCGGTCCCGAGCTCGCGGACCGTGGTCCGCAGGCTGTTCTTGTCGACCGAGTTCACCAGCTGGTCGAGGTTCAGCAGCAGCTCGGTGGTGTCGATCGGGATCGCGGTGTCCGCGCGGTCGATCCGCGAGTTGTCCTGCAGGTACGGCGCCCCGTCGCGGCGCGGCTGCAGGTCGACGTACTGCTCGCCGATCGCGGACCGGTTCGCGACCACGGCGAGCAGGTCGTTCGGGATCTTGACCTTCTTGTCGATGTCCAGATTCACCTGGACGCCGTCGCTGAGCAGCTTCAGCTGACCGACCCGGCCGACCGGCTGGCCGCGGTACGTCACCTCGGCGCCGGTGAAGATGCCGCCGGACTCGGCGAAGCTGGCGCTCACCGTGTAGTCGTCGTCGACGATCAGCTGGTCGATCTGGGCGTACCGGGCGCCGACGAACGCGACGCCGACGACAGTGATCAGCAGGAACACCATCAGCTGGATCCGGACCGCTCTGGTGATCATCCGACCACCCCCGGCATCAGGGCCTTCGCCAGGTCGGGATCGAGCCCGGACCGGTTCAGCGTCGGCGAGCAGACCGGCAGCCCGAGCACCGTGATGCAGGTCGTCGTGGTCCCCGTCGGGACCGGCAGCGACGGCAGCACGCTGCCCGGCGCCTGACTCGTCGGCAGGTGCACCGGGAGGCTGATCCGGCCGGTCGGGATCGCGGTCGGGCCGGCGGTCGGCAACTGGATGCCCAGCAGGTTGTCGAGTGCCTTCTTGGTGTTCACGTCGAGCGTGATCCCGAGGTTGGTGTAGTCACCCTTCGCGGCCTTGGCGGCGTTGTCGGGGAACGGATAGGTGAACAGCAGCTCCAGCGACTTCGGCAGGTTCTCCCCCGCCTCGGCCAGCTTGGTGAGGATCGGGTAGAGCGACTTCAGGTTGGCCACCAGGTCCTTCTGGGCCGAGGTGATCACCCGGGTCGCGGTGTTGCCCAGCGTGGCCAGCGCCTGCAGCGTCTTGACCAGCGCGGCCCGCTGCTTGTCCAGCGTCGCGATCGAGGCCGGCAGCGAGTCGATCGCGGTCGCGAGCGTCGCCTTCTGCGCGTTCAGCTTCTTGGCCAGGGCGTCCACGGACTTGATCGCGGTGACGATGCGCGCCTTGTTCTGGTCCAGAGTGCCGACGAACGTGTTCAGCTGCGTCAGCACGCTGCGGATCGCCGGCTCGTTGCCGGTGAGCGCCTTGTTCAGCTCCTGGGTGATGATCTGCAGCTGGGCCACGCCGCCGCCGTTCAGCAGCAGCGAGAGCGCGGACAGCACTTCCTCGACCTCGACGTTGCTGGTCGTCCTGGACAGCGGGATCAGCTCGCCGTTGTCGAGCTTGCCGCGCGCCTTCTCGGTCCCGGTCGGCCGCGACAGCGACACGAACTTCTCGCCCAGCAGGCTGGTCTGGCGGATCGTCGCGTGCGTGTTGTCCGGCAGGTCGAGGCTCTTCGGCAGCCGGATCCGCACCTTCGCGACGTACCCCTCCAGCCAGACCTTCTCGACCGTGCCGACGGTGACGTCGTCGACCTTCACCGTCGACTTCGGCACCAGGTCGAGGACGTCGGTGAACTCGACGGTGACCGTGTACGACGGCCCCTTGATCTTCGCGCCGCCGGGCAGCGGCAACGAGTACACGCTGAAGTCACAGCCGCTCAGCAGCATCGCGAGCGCGGCGACTCCGGCAAAGATCGACGTACGGCGCTTCATCGGACCAGCCCCCCGAGCGTCGGGTCGACCGGGTCAGGACTGTTCAGCGGGGCCTGCGGCTTCGGCGCCCACGGCGTACCGGCAGGGCCGCCGCTGGTCGGCCCGGTGCCGGTCAGCTGCTTGAGCAGCGGCAGCTTCGCAAGCGCGTCGAGGACCGGCTTCAGCGTTGTGCACGTCGACAAGGGCTGGTTCGCCTGCAGCAGCAGCGAGCACACGAACGTCGCCGGGTCGTCGAGCTGCCCGGGGTTGATCCGCTGGTCCAGCGTGCCGAACTGCGGGTTGTAGATCCGGGCCAGGTTGCCGAGGCCGAGCGGCGCGGTGTCGAGCACCTCAGCCAGCGCGGCCTTCTCGTTGACCAGGATCTGCGACAGCTTGGTGGCGCCGGAGACCGTGTTCTTCACCAGTGTCCGGTTCTCCTTGACGAACGTCGCAACCTCACCGAGCGCGGTCGCCAGCAGGGACAGCGACGCGCCCAGGTCCTTGCGTTCACCGGCCAGAGTGGTCGAGACCGCGGCGAAGTTCGTGTTGAACTGCCGGACCAACTGGTCGTTCGCGGCCAGAGCGGACACGAAGGTCTGCAGCTGCCGGATCGTGTTGAACAGCGCCGACGAGTTGCCGGACAGCGTGCTGGTCAGCTTGGAGACGTCGGTGATGGTCTGGTTCAGCTTGGCGCCCTGGCCGTTCAGGTTCTTCGCCGAGACGTCCAGCAGCCGGGCCAGCGCGCCCTGGTCGTTCGCGCCCTTCGGCCCGAGCGCCACCGACAGGTCGTTGAGGCTCTGGTAGATCTGGTCGAGCTCCAGCGGTACGGCGGTGCGCTCGATCGGGATCTGCGCGCCGTCGGCCATCACGGCGCCCTTGGAGTACGCCGGGGTGAGCTGCACGTACCGGTCCGCGACGATCGACGGCGACGCGATCACCGCCTTCGCGGTGGCCGGCACCTTGTGCTTGGCCTCCCACCAGAACTTCACCCGGACCGTCCGGCCGGCCGGGGTGACGCTCTCCACCTCGCCGACCTTGATGCCGAGGATCCGGACGTCCGAGCCCGGGTACACCGAGACCGCACGCGGGAAGTACGCCGTCGCCGTCACCCGCTCGGGTTTCGGCCACAGCGTCACGACGCTGACCGCGAGGATCACCACGACCACGCCGACCGCGATCAACCGGGACAGTGCGTTGACCTTCATCAGCCGCCACCTCCCAGGATCGTCGGCAGTCCGGGAATCGGCACCTTGGGCAGCGGGATCTCCGGGACCGGCACCAGGTTCTGCAGGTAGGTGTCGAACCAGGGCCCGGTGCCGAGGGTGTTGGTGAAGACGCGGACGAACGGCGCCAGGCCCTTGATGCTCGCGTCCAGCGAGTTCTGGTTCTGCAGGAGGACGGCGAGCACCGCGTTGACCTTCTGCAGCGTCGGCCCGAGGTCCTTGCGGTTCTCCCGGACCAGCGCGGTGATCTGCGCGGACAGCTTCTGCGTCGACACCAGCAGCTGGTGGATCAGCGCCCGCCGGGCCTGCACGGCCTGGAAGACGGTGTTGCCGTCCTTCATCAGCTTGATCAGCTGCTGGTTGCGGTCGGCGAGGACCTTGGTGACCACATTCGAGTGCTGGAGCAGCAGTTTGAGCTGCTCGTCGCGCTTGGCCACGTTGCGGGACAGGCGGGACAGGCCGGTCAGCGAGGCCTGCACCTCTTCCGGCGTGTTCTTGAAGGTCGCCGACAGCGTGTCCAGGGCCTTGGCCAGCTGCGCGGTGTTGATCCGCTCGGTGGTGTTGGCCAGGTCGGTGAAGGCGTCCACGACGTCGTACGCCGAGATGGTCCGGGCCAGCGGGATCTCCGAGCCCGGCTTCAGCTCGCCGGAACCGGCCGGGTCGAGCTTCAGGTACTTCTGGCCGAGCAGCGTCTTGATCTTCATCTCGGCGCCGGTCTCGTCGCCGAGCTTCACGCCCTTGTCGACCACGAAGTCGACCCGGACGTGGGTGCCCTCGAGCTCGACCTTGCGGACCTTGCCGACCCGGACGCCGGCGACCCGGATCTCGTCGTTCGGCTTCAGCCCGCCGGCCTCGGAGAACTGCGCGGAGTACTTCGTCCCGCCGCCGATCAGCGGCAGGTCCTGCGCCTTGAACGCGGCCAGCATGATCAGGCCGATCACGGTCAGCCCGATCACGCCGATCGTCACCTGGTTCTGCTCGCGGAACGGTTTCACTTCGCGCACCTCGCCGAGTTGAGCTGGTACGAGACGGGGATCCGGGTTCCGGTGGGCAGCGTGACGTTGCCGTCGAAGTTGCACAGGTAGAAGTTGAACCAGGAGCCGTACGACGCGGTACGGGTCATCGTGTTGAGCTTCTCCGGCATGAATTGCAGGGTCTTCACCCAGATCGACTGGGTGTCGTCCAGCGTGGTGGCGACCGCGCGGAGCTTGTCCAGGTCGGCCTTGATCGGCACCCGGGTCTGCTGCAGCAGGCCGGCGGTCTTGGTGTTCAGCGAGTTGATCGAGGTCAGCGAGCCGAGGATCGGGGTGATGTCCTGGCTGAGGCCGGTGATGAACTGCTGCAGGTTGACCAGCAGCTGAGAGAAGTTCGCCTGCCGCTGGGAGACGATCTGCAGCGTGCCGGTCAGGTTCGTGATCAGGTCGCCGATCACCTGGTCGGCGTCGGCCAGCGTGGTGGTCAGCGACGCGGTCTTGGCCAGCAGCGACTCGATCGTGCCGCCCTCGCCCTGCAGCACCTTGATCACCTCGAACGCGAACTGGTTCACGTCCGCCGGGGTGAGCGCGGTGAACAGCGGCTTGAACCCGTTGAAGAGCACCGACAGGTCGAGCGCCGGCGTCGTCCGCTCCTTCGGGATGATGCCGTTCTTCTTCAGCCGGTCGCCGCCGCCGACGCCGTCGGTGAGCGCGACGTAGCGGTTGCCGACCAGGTTCCGGTACCGCAGCGTCGCGTGCGTGGAGGTGTCGATCACCTGGTCGGAGTCGACGCTGAACGTCACCATCGCGAGCTTGTCCTGGTACAGCTGGATCTTGTCGACCTGGCCGACCTTCACGCCGGCGATCCGGATGTCGTCGCCCTGGTTCAGCCCGACCGCGTCGGTGAAGACCGCCCGGTACTTCGTGGTCGGGTTGAAGCTGATGTTTCCGATCGTCACCGCCAGCAGCGCGGTCGCGATCGTGGTCACCACCACGAAGATCCCGAGCCGCACGGTGTCGAACGTGGTCTTCTTGTCGAAGAAGGTCACCTTAGGTTCACCTGCCCTCCGCGGAGCAGCGGGCCGACCATGAGCGTGGTCAGATCCGGGACCTCGTTCGCAGGCACGCCCATCTCCGGGCCGACGATCGAGTTGACGACGTCCTGCTCGGCCAGTGTGCCGACGCCCTGGGTGTCCATCGCGAAGCCCGGCATCGCCCGGTTCAGCTTCAGGTCGAGCGGGAAGCGCTGGTTCTTGTTGTGGTCGCCGATCACGCCGTCGTCACCGGTGATGTACGGCGCCGGGTTCTCCTGCGTGTAGGGGCCCGGCTTCGCCCCCGGGTGGCTGTAGTTCTTGCCGACACAGGTCGGGCCGCGGTGGTCGGCGTACACGGGCTTCTCGTTCGGCTCGTACGGCGTGGGCTGATTGGTGATCAGCTCGAGGTTGATGTTCAGCCGGCCGTCCCGGAACGTGTCGTTCAGGATCGGGGCGGTGTCGGTCATCACCTGCAGGAAGCACGGCACCTCGGGTGAGTACCGCTCGAGCAGGTCCAGCACCGGGCGGCTGACCTGGCCGAGCCGGATCACCCGGTCCTCGTTCTCCTTCAGGAACGTGTTCCCGGTGGTGGACAGGTTCTGCACGTCGACGAAGAACTGCTGCAGCTGCTTCTGCTTCTCGACCACCGTGTTGCCGGTGATGGTCAGGTTCCGCAGCGCGCGGACCAGGTCCGGCGTCGCGTCGCCGTACAGGTCCGCGACCTGGGTCAGCTTGGCGAGGGCGTCCATCAGCTTCGGGACGTGCGGGTTCAGCTTCTTCAGGTACCCGTCGAGCTGGGTGAGGGTGCCGGCGATCTCGGCGCCGCGGCCCTCGAGCGCGGTCGCGAGCGTGTTCAGCGTGGCGTTCAGGTCGGCCGGGTCGACCGCCTGGAGCAGCGGCAGGGCGTCGTTCAGCACCTTCTCGATCTCGATGCCGACCGCGGTCTTGTCCCGGCTGATCACGTCGCCGGCCTTGATATGGCGGCCTCCGGTCGCTTCGGTGCCGGTCGGCGGCACCAGCGCGACGTACTTCTCGCCGAACAGCGTCTTCGGCAGGATCCGCGCGCTGACCGCGGCGGAGATCTCGTCCACCTGGTCCGGCTTGAGCGCCAGGTCGACGGTCGCCTCGTCGCCGTCCGTCGAGACGCCGCGCACCTCGCCGACGATGATGCCGCGCAGCTTCACGTCGGCGTGCTCGTTCAACTGCAGGCCGATGTGGCTGGTCTTCAGCTCGACGTTCACGGTCTTGGTGAAGACCTTGGCGTAGAACGCGTAGGTCAGCCACAGCAGGAACACCAGGACGCCGATGAACGCGACGCCCAGCACCTTGTGCGAGATCAGTCTGGTCATGTCAGCCCGCCAGCCTGACGGTGGTCGTCGTACCCCAGATGGCCATCGACAGCAGCAGGTCGACGACGTTGATCACGACGATCGACGTCCGGACGGCCCGGCCGACGGCCACGCCCACACCCGCCGGACCGCCGGTCGCGTGGTAGCCGTGGTAGCAGTGCACCAGGATCACCAGCACCGCGAACACCAGCACCTTGCCGAACGACCAGAGCACGTCTCCGGGTGGCAGGAACAGGTGGAAGTAATGGTCGTACGTGCCCGTACTCTGCCCGTAGAACGTCGTCACGGTGAGTCTGGTCGCGAAGTACGACGCCAGCAGACCCACGACGTACAAGGGGATCACGGCGATCAGTCCGGCGATGATCCGGGTGGTGACCAGGAACGGCAGCGACGGGATCGCCATCACCTCAAGGGCGTCGATCTCCTCGCTGATCCGCATCGCGCCGAGCTGGGCGGTGAAACCGCAGCCGACGGTCGCGGCGAGCGCGATCCCGGCGATCAGCGGCCCGATCTCGCGGGTGTTGATGTACGCCGACACGAAACCGGCGAACGCCGACGTGCCGATCTGGTTCAGCGCCGAGTAGCCCTGCAGACCGACCTCGGTGCCGGTGAAGAACGCCAGGAACGTGATCACTCCGACCGTGCCGCCGATCACCGCGAGTGCGCCGCTGCCGAGCGTGACCTCGGCGAGCAGCCTGAAGATCTCCTTGCGATACCGCGTGACGGACTTGCCGGACCAGGCCAGCGCCTTGATGTAGAAGGCGAGCTGCTCACCGAGGTGGTCGAGCGAGCTCAGCGGCTTCCTGACCAGCACGTCCATCAGGGCCGACATGTCAGGCCCCCTTCGGCGGGACGAGCTGGAAGTAGATCGCGGTCATCGAGAAGTTCGCGACGAACAGCAGCATGAACGTGATCACGACGGACTGGTTCACGGCATCGCCGACGCCCTTCGGGCCGCCGCCCGCGTTGCAGCCCTTGTACGACGCAACGACCGCGGCGATGAAGCCGAAGACCAGCGCCTTGACCTGCCCCTGCCACAGGTCGGGCAGGTGGGCGAGCGCGGTGAAGCTCGCGATGTAACTGCCGGGCGTGCCGTCCTGGAGGACGACGTTGAAGACGTAGCCGCCCATCACGCCGACCACGCTGACGAACCCGTTCAGGAAGAACGCGACCAGCATCGTCGCCAGCACCCGCGGCACCACCAGCCGCTGGATCGGGTCGATGCCGAGCACCATCATCGCGTCCAGCTCCTCGCGGATCTTCCGCGAGCCGAGGTCCGCGCAGATCGCCGAACCGCCGGCGCCCGCGATCAGCAGCGCGGTCGCGATCGGCGACGCCTCCCGGACGACGGCCAGCACGGCGGCCGAACCGGTGAACGCCTGCGCGCCGAACTGCTTGATCAGGCCGCCGACCTGTAGCGCGATCACCGCGCCGAACGGGATCGCGACCAGCGCGGTCGGGATGATCGTCACGCTCGCGACGAACCAGGCCTGCTGCAGGAACTCCTTCAGCTGGAACGGCCGCCGGAACGTGGCCCGGCCGGTGTCGAGAGCGAAAGCGAAGAGCGAACCAGCGTGCTTCAGCGGGGCGGTCGCGGAAACAGTCACCGCGCCCCCACGGCCTTCGCCTCGAACGATCCGGGTGGCGGGACGATGCCGTTCTCACGGCACCATTCGCCCGGCGGGCGCTGGGTCGGGCGGAGCATGCCGCTGCTGGGCAGCTGCTGGATCGGGATCGGCGGCAGCGGGGGCAGCTCCTGGCCGATCTCCCGGGCCAGCTCGTCGGCGTCCTTCTCCTCGGACATGCCGATCGGGCCGATCATCTGCGCGTTCAGGAACTGCCGGATCACCGGCTCCTCGCTGGACAGCAGCATCTCCCGCGGGCCGAACATCGCCAGGTGCCGGTGGTACAGCATGCCGATGTTGTCCGGCACCGTCCGCGCGGTGTTGATGTCGTGGGTGACGATCAGGAAGGTCGCGCCGAAGGCTTCGTTCAGGTCGATCATGACCTGGTTGAGGAACGACGTCCGGACCGGGTCGAGGCCGGAGTCGGGTTCGTCGACGAGCAGGATCTCGGGGTCCAGGACGAGCGCCCGGGCCAGGCCGGCTCTTTTGCGCATACCGCCGGAGATCTCGCCGGGCAGCTTCCGCTCGGCGCCGACCAGGCCGACCATCTCCATCTTCTCCATCACGATGGAGCGGATGTCGGATTCGGACTTCTTGGTGTGCTCGCGGAGCGGGAACGCGACGTTGTCGTAGAGGTTCATCGAGCCGAACATCGCGCCGTCCTGGAACAGCACGCCGAACAGCCGGCGGACGTCGTACAGCTCGCGCTCGCTGCAGGTGGCGATGTCGGTGCCCTCGATCCAGACATGCCCGCGGTCGGGCTTGATCAGACCGATCAGCGTCTTCAGGAACACGGACTTGCCGGTACCGGACGGGCCGAGCATCACGCAGATCTCACCGGCCGGCAGAGTCAGGGACACGTCGCCCCAGATCAGCTGGCTACCGAAGGACTTGGTGAGACCTTCTACGCGGACTTCGACGCCCACCGGTCCTCCTCACGGGAATGTTCTGGGTGCCCCGAACCGACGAGTACGCGGGTTCCAACGAGGGAGCAGTGGCCTAGGTTACGCACGAGTACGGTTTTGCGTAACCCCTGGAAGTCAAGCGATTGCGATACTAACCATCACGTAACGGCAGAAGGGCGGCCCCCTTGCGGGGACCGCCCTTCTCTACACATTCGTTACGCTCCTTGACGGAACGTAACTGAGGTCACTTCAGGGTGACGGTGGCGCCGGCGCCCTCGAGGGCCTCCTTGGCCTTCTCCGCGGCAGCCTTGTCGACCTTCTCCAGGACGGCCTTCGGGGCCGACTCGACGAGGTCCTTGGCCTCCTTCAGGCCGAGGCTCGTGAGACCGCGCACCTCCTTGATGACCTGGATCTTCTTGTCGCCGGCGCTCTCCAGAACGACGTCGAACTCGTCCTGCTCCGCGGCCTCTTCGGCGGGGGCGCCCCCACCAGCGGCCGGAGCGGCGGCAACGGCGACCGGGGCGGCGGCGGTGACGCCGAACTCCTCCTCGAACGCCTTAACGAACTCCGACAGCTCCAGCAGGGTCAGTTCCTTGAACTGGCCGAGGAGCTCTTCGGTGCTGAGCTTCGCCATGATGGCGGTCCTTCCTAACGATGGTGCTTGGTGATCACTGATGGGGTGTTGCGGTGAGATGCCTCAGCTGTCCGCTGCGGCGGTCTCCTCGGTGCTCGCCTCGGCAGGTGCCTCGGCCGTGTCCTGGACGGTGTCCTGCACCGTGTCCTGGACGTCCGCCGGAGCGGCGTCGGCCGGCAACTTCTCCTGCAGCGCCGCGAACAGGCGCGCGGCCTGCGACAGCGGAGCAGCGAACAGCGACACCGCTTGCTGCGGGGCCGCCTTCATCGCACCTGCGAGCTTCGCGAGGAGAACCTCACGCGACTCCAGGTCAGCGAGCTTGCTGATCTCGTCAGAGCCGAGTGCCTTACCGTCCAGCACTCCACCCTTGATGACGAGCAGGGGGTTCGCCTTGGCGAAGTCACGCAGTCCCTTGGCCGCAACCACCGGGTCGCCCTTGATAAAGGCGATCGCCGAGGGGCCCTCGAGGAGCGAGTCGAACGAGTCGACACCCGCGTCCTTGGCCGCGATCTTGGTCAGCGTGTTCTTCACCACGGCGTAGTTCACGTCGTCACCGAGCGCAGTCCGAAGTTGCTTCAGCTGCGCGACGGTGAGACCGCGGTACTCGGTCAGCACGGCGCCGTTGGAGCTACGGAACTCGTCCGTCAGCTCCGCGACAGCGGCTGCCTTGTCCGGCCTCGCCATGGGGGTCTCCTTCTATCGGCTTCCACGCCTCGGACCCCTGAACAAAGAAAATCGCCCCTGCGCAGGCGCAAGGGCGTGAAACGTACAGTGTCACTTCCAAGTCACCTGCGCGGGCCGCCCACCTGAGTGGGACCTTCAGCTACCTAGGGCAGCAACCAGCGGTCTTCGGCAGTAGACAGTGTGCCTGGTGGACAGGTGTTTAGCCAAATCGGTGGTTCACGTGGGCTGTTCCGTCCTCGGATGCGGCGGGATCCAGCGGTGCATCGCCGTGGCCGCGGCCCAGCCGGTACCCGCCATGATCACGATCGCCGGCCCGAGTCCCAGCAACGCGGTCGCCCCTGCCAGCAGCAGAGGTCCGGCGCCGTTGCCGGTATCGGCGAACAGCCTGAACGCGCCGAGGAACTGGGCCCGCCCCACCGGCGGTGAGGCGTCCGCGCCGAGCGTCATGATCACGCCGGCGCCCAGGCCGTTGCCGATCCCCATCAGCAGCGCGACCGCGGTCAGCGTGGCCGTGGTGTGCGTCAGCGGGAGCAGCAGGTGCGCCAGCCCCAGCACGATCATCGACGGTACGGCGACCCACTTCCGGCCGAGCCGGTCCATCACGGATCCAGCCGGATAGAACAGCAACATGTCGACGGCTCCGGACAGCCCGAAGATCACACTGGTCGTCTGCGGATCCAGTCCGATGTGCTGCGCCCACAGCGGGATCACAACCTGGCGCGACGCCCGGACGGCCCCGACGAGCAACGCTCCGACGCCAAGTGTCCGCAGTACGGGGATGTGGTCGCGGATGACACCCCAGGTGGACTGTGCGGCCAGCGGGCCTTTTCCGCGCCTGTTGGCAACGTCCGGCAGGCTCACCAGAACCGCACAGGCCAGTACGGCGGCCACCAGGTGCACCCAGTACGCACCGTCGGTACCGAGGAACTTCATCGCGCCTGCTCCGAGGAACGGCCCGATGAACGAGCCGATGCGCTGTACGCCGCCCAGCGTGGACAGGGCCCGCGCCCTGAGCTCGATCGGCACTGCCTCACTCAGATAGGCCTGCCGTGCAAGGCCCCAGACCGCGCCGGCCAGACCGGTGCAGCCGATCGCCACTGCGAGTCCCCAGACCGTCGGGACCACCAGACAGGCCACGAGGGCCAGCGCAACGAGGACGGTGGCGGCCAGCATCGCGCTGCGCTCGCCGATGCGGTTGGTGAGTGCCCCGGCCGGGATGTCACCGATCACCTGCCCCAGTCCGGCAGCAGCGACAACCAGGCCGGCCACAGCAACTGATGCGCCCAAGTGGGTGGCAGACAGCGCTACTACGGGTGCGATGGCGCCCTGCCCGATTCCGTAGAGCAGAGCGGGCAGATAGACAGCGGGGGCGATCTTCCAAAGGCTGCGCATCACCGGCCGCCGGCCAGCGCCGTACTGCGGTCCCGGGCGGCCGGGGTCGCTCCCAGCAGCTCCGACACCGACCAGGCTGCCTCGGCGACCCGCATCCCGTACTCCTCCATCCGCTCGACCGGCATCCGCAGCTCGGGGCCGGAGACACTCAGACACCCGGCGACCGAGCCGGAGTAGCCGAACACCGGTGCCGCCACACTGCAGATCCCCGGCGTCCGCTCGATCCGCGACATCGCATAACCGCGCCGACGGATCTCCGTGAACTGCTCCGCGAGGACCTCCGGGTCGGTGATGGTTGCCGGTTGCACCTGCTCCAGCGGGCCCTGCAGCACCTCCTGCTGCTGCTCGAGCGGCAGGAATGCCAGCAGCGCCTTGCCCGGCGCACCGAGCGGCAGTGCCACCGGGAGACCGAACTCCGTGTAAGTGCGGCGCAACTGGTGGTGGCTCTCGACCTGATCGAGCACGACGCGCTGCCCTGACGAGAGCAGTTCGTGCACGGCCGCGGTCTCCCCTGTGTCATCGCGGAGTGCACGTAGCACCGGCAGAGCAGCGTCGCGCAGGCCAGCCGGGACCCCGCCGCTGTGCGCCAACTGCACGACCAGCGGACCGATCGCGTAGCGGCGGTGCGCGGTCTGCCGGACGAGCCCGTTCTCCTGCATGGCCAGCAGCAGCCGGTGCACGGTGCTGGTGGACAGGCCGGTGGCCCGGGCCAGGTCGCTGATCCCGAGGTCCGGCGTCCGCGCGTCGAAGCACCGGAGGATCGCGACAGCGCGGTCGATCGACTGCACCGAACCGCGCGTTTCCTGCATTGTGAAACCATATCCCGCGATACGGGAAGCTTGTCGATGTAGTGTCCAGCGGGTGAGCATCACCGCCTCTTGGGGCCGGATCGACCACTGGCTCGCCCGGCACGCTCCCGCGACGTACGACGTCCTCGCACCCCCGGCCACCGGCGCAGAACTCAAAGGCGACGCGGTCGAACTGCCGCCTGAGCTGGTCGAATCGCTGAGCTGCCACAACGGCGTGATGTCGTGGGCGAATCTGCTGCCGGAGGCGCTCCCGTCGAGCGCGTCCGAGATCGCCGTGAACTGGCAGCTGCGGATGGACCTGGCCGCGGAGTACGACGGGTTCACCGTCCACCCGCCGGCCTCGGAGCCGTACTGGCATCCGGCCTGGATCCCGTGGGCCGACAGCGACGGGGACCTGCAGGTCATCGACCTGCGCCCGGGCCCAGCACGGGGGCGCCTGGGCATGGCGCTTCACGACGGATCAGGAGACTTCAGGGCCGGCTGGCCGAGCCTCGCGTCCTACCTCGCGGAGGTGGTGCACTCCTTGCACCACGGCACCGGCGTCAACGGCTGGTACCCGTACCTCACCATCCACCAGGAGCTCTGGTGGGATCGGGGCCCGGACCAGCAGTCCGTCAACGGCGAGCCGCTGGTCCGGGCACCGGTGCAGAACTAGCTCAACTAGCTCAGGACAGCCAGCGCGTCGATCTCGACGAGCATGTCCGGCAGCGGCAGGCCGGTGAACACGGTGGTGCGCGACGGCAGGACGCCGCTCGGCGTGCGGGCCGACACGAACTCGTCGTACGCCTCGTTCATCGCGGCGAAGTTGTCGCGCTCGGTGAGGTAGACGCGCAGCATCACCACGTCGTCGATGCTCCCGCCGCCGGCCTTCAGGATCGCCTCGATGTTCTGCAGTACCCGGGTGGTCTGACCCTTCACGTCACCGGCGAACACGAAGTCGCCGCTGGCCGGGTCGACCGAGCCCTGGCCGGACACCTGCAGGATGTTGCCCTTGCGGACGCCCTGCGAGAACACCGGCATCGGCGGCGGCGCGTCGGTGGTGGAGACTGCGGTCTTGTCGGACATCAGGTCTGACACCTCTCAGTTAGTTGTAGTCGGCACTGATCGCTCTGGCGGTCGCGAGCAGGTCTGGCAGCAGCTCGAGTACCTGCTCATAGTTCAGCAGTACGTCGGGCACCGACAACGACACGGCCCCGACAACGCGGCCCGTAGTGTCGGTCAGCGGTGCACCGATGCAGTTGATGAACGACTCGTGCTCCGCCTTGTCCTGCGCCCAGCCGCGCTCCGTGGTCACCTGCAGCTCGTCCCGCAACCGGTCCGGGTCCGTGATGGTGTTCGGCGTGAACGCCTTGTAGTCCAGCGACTGGAGGACCGCCTCCCGCTGCCGCTTGGGTTGCGCGGCCAGCAGGACCTTTCCGACCGCGGTGCAGTGCAGAGCCGCCGGTACTCCGACCTGCGAGTACATGCGCACGGAGCGCACACTGTCGAGCTTGTCGATGTAGATGACCTCACCGTTCTCCCAGGCGGCCAGGTGAACCGTCTGCCCGGTCTTCTGGTTCAGCTCCCGCAGATGCGGTGCCGCAACCTGCCGTACGACGTGTTGCTCGCGCGCGACGTCGGCGAGCGCGAACAGCCGCGAGCCCAGGCTGTACCTGTGCTGGGCGTCCCGCCGTACGAACCGCTCGGCCTCCATGGTGCGCAGCAGCCGGAGCACCGTCGTCTTGTGAACGCCTAGCTCCACCGCGAGCTGGTCCAGCGACCGCTCACCCTCGCCAAGACTGGTGAGGATCTGCAGCGCCCTGCCAAGGCTCTGACTCATACCTTGGTCGCCGCCCACTCCTCGTCCGACGCCTTGAGCAGCCGCTCCCGCTCAGCCGCGGCCGGCGGGGGCGCGTGGTCCTCCGGCGCTGTCAGAACGGCAGCAGCGTTCAGATGCCCCAGCCGGAGCCGCTCCACCATCGACAACCCCTGCAATGTCCCCGCCAAGAACCCGGCCGCAAACGCGTCACCTGCCCCGACCGTCTCGACCACCTCTACGGACAGTGCCGAGACCTCAGTACGCGCCCCTCCCTCGAACGCGATCGCGGAATGCGCATCATTCTTCACCACCAGGACAGGCGTCTGCAGCTGCTCGTACAACACATCCGGATCCCCCGTGCCTGCAAAGACCTCAGCCTCATCAGCACCGATCAGCACGATGTCGGCCGCCTTCAGCAACCGCCACAACGGCGCGGGGTCCCGGTCACGCCAAAGCGCCGGCCGCCAGTTCAAGTCGACGCTGAGCAGGTACTCACGCGGCTCGGTCGCCAGCCGCTCCAGCATGTCCGCACTGGACGTGGAGATCGCGGCGGTGATCCCGGTGGTGTGCACGAGCTTGGCCTGCTGCAGTCGCTCGCGGACCTCGGGCCGATCCAGGAAGCCGGGCTCCATGGCCGCAGCCGCCGAGCCGGTCCGGTAGTAGTGCATCCGGGAGCGGCCGTCCTCGGACTCCTTGACGTAGAGCGCCGTCGGCCGGACCGGATCCAGTTCCACTCCGCCGACGTCGACACCACGCGCCTGCAGATCCCGCAGTACATGCTGTCCGAACCCGTCGTCGCCGAGCCGCGAGATCCAGCCGGTCGGTACGCCGAGCCCGGCGAGCCCACCGGCCACGTTGCACTCCGCCCCGCCGACCGACCGCCGGAACACCTCCACGTCGGCGAGCGGCCCGGGTCCGCCGGCCAGCATGATCATCGCCTCGCCCAAGCAGATCGCGGTCGTCTCAGGGACCGGTTCGGGCATCGGCACTCCTTGGCGGCAGGGTGATGGGATAGGTGTGCGTTGACGCGGCTTCGGCCGCGATGCTACAACCGACGAGTCAGAATACGCAATGAGCGTTGCGTATTCTGCAATCCCGAACCTCAGGGGGTCTGATGCCTGCTTACGATGCCGACACCGTCGCCGCTCTCGCCGATCAGCAGGTGAGCTGGCAGGACAAGGCCCTGCCGCCCGCCTTCTGGGGCCGGACCGTCGCGGAGGTGCTGGCCGGCAGGCCGCGGCTCTCGCAGCTCCCCACTCCGCTGATGACGCTGTCCGCGCCCGGCCTGCGGCACAACGTCGACACGCTCGCCACGTGGTGCGTCCGCCACGGCGTCGAGCTCGCGCCACACGGCAAGACCACGATGGCGCCGGCGCTCTGGGCGATGCAGCTGGACGCCGGCGCCTGGGCGATCACGCTGGCCAACGGCTTCCAGCTCGGCGTCGCCCGCGCGTACGGCGTACAGCGGGTCCTGGTCGCGAACGCGGTGATCTCGCCGCTGCAGCTGCGCTGGATCGCCGACGAGCTCGCGGCCGACCCGTCGTTCGAGGTGATGGTGTGGGCCGACTCGGTCCACACGGTCGAGCTGATGGAGGCGGCGCGCTCGGCGTACGTCGGCCCGGACGTGCGGAAGCTCGACGTGATGGTCGAGGTCGGCGGGATCGGCGGCCGGACCGGCGCCCGGGATCCCGAGACCGCGCTGGCCGTCGGCCAGGCGATCGCCGACGCGTCGACGTTGCGGCTGGTCGGCGTGGCCGGGTACGAGGGCGCGATCGGTCACGGCGTCGACGAGGAGAACCTCGAGGAGGTCCGTGCGTACCTGCGCGAGCTCGCCGGCGTTCACCACCGGCTGCGGCCGTTGTACGACGACGACATCGTGCCGGTGGTCAGCGCGGGCGGCAGCCAGTACTTCGAGCAGGTCGCGAAGGTCCTCGCCGCGGAGGCCGGCGAGGGCGCCCGCGTGGTCCTGCGGTCCGGCGCGTACATCACCCACGACGACGGGCTGTACCGGCGCGTGTCGCCGCTCGGCGAACACCCGCGGACGGACGGCGAGCAGCTGGTGCCGGCGATGCACGGGTGGATGCGGATCACGTCGCAGCCCGAGCCGGGGCTGGCGATCTTCGACGGCGGGCGCCGCGACTTCCCGTTCGACCAGGACTATCCCGAGCCGCAGCTGATCCGGCCGCGGTCGGACGGCGCGCCGATCCTGCCGGCCAGCGGCATGAAGGTGACGAACCTGAACGACCAGCACGGCTACCTGACCTTCGACGAATCCGTCCCGGTGGTGATCGGCGACGAACTGCGGGTCGGGCTGTCCCATCCCTGCACGGCCTTCGACAAGTGGGGCCTGATCCCGGTCGTCGACGACCCGGATGCCGCGGATCCGGCCGTCGTGGACCTGGTACGGACCTTCTTCTGACATGAGTGTGCTGATCACGGGGGCGCTGGTCGTCGACGGCTCGGGCTCCCCCGGGTTCCACGCCGACGTCGCGGTCGACGCCGGACGGATCGTCGCCATCGGCAACGATCTGCCGGCCGCGCACCGGACGATCGCCGCGGACGGGCTGGTGCTGTCGCCCGGCTTCATCGACATGCACTCGCACTCGGACCTGCAGATCCTGGTCAACCCCGACCACACCGCCAAGGTCAGTCAGGGCGTGACGCTGGAGGTGCTGGGTCAGGACGGCCTGTCCTTCGCGCCGATCGACGACCCGACGCGCGCCGTCGTCCGCCGCCAGATCGCCGGCTGGAACGGGGAGCCGGACGACTTCGACTTCTCCTGGTCGACGGTCGCCGGGTACCTCGACCGGCTCGACCAGGGCATCGCGTGCAACGCGGCGTACCTGGTCCCGCAGGGCACGCTGCGCATGATGGTCGTTGGGACCTCCAACCGTCCGGCGACCGGTGCCGAGCTCGCGCGGATGCAGCAGCTGCTCGCCGACGGACTGCGCGAGGGCGCGGTCGGGATGAGCAGCGGTCTGACGTACACACCGGGCATGTTCGCCAGCACGGACGAGCTGGTCGCGCTGTGCGAGGTCCTCGCGTCGTACGGCGGCTACTACGCGCCACATCAGCGCTCGTACGGGAAGGGCGCGCTGGAGGCGTACGGCGAGATGGTCGAGGTGGCGCGCCGCTCCGGGTGTGCGCTGCACCTGACCCACGCGGTGATGAACTTCGGCCCGAACGCCGGGCGCGGCGACGAGCTGGTCGCGATGATCGACAAGGCGCTGGCCTCCGGTGTCGACGTCACCACCGACACCTATCCGTACCTGCCGGGGGCGACCACGCTGGCGGCAATCCTGCCGAGCTGGACGGCCGAGGGCGGGCCGGACGCGCTGCTCGCGCGGCTCCGCGATCCGTCCGCGCGTGAACGCATCACGTACGAGCTGGAGCAGGTCGGGTCCGACGGCTGCCACGGCTGCGTCGTCGAATGGGACACGATCGAGATCGGAGGCGTCCGCAACCCCGCGCTGTCCGGCGCGGTCGGCCGGACCGTCGCCGCTCTCGCGCAGCGCACCGGGAAGCCGGCCGCGGACGTCTTCTTCGAGATCCTGCTGGCCGACGATCTCGCCACCTCGATCCTGCAGCACGTCGGCCACGAGGAGAACGTGCGCGCGATCATGCGGCACCCGTCGCACACGGGCGGCTCGGACGGGATCCTGGTCGGCGGGAAACCACATCCGCGGTCGTGGGGCACGTTCCCGCGGTACCTCGCCCATTACGTCCGCGAGCTCGGCGTCCTGGACCTCGCCGACTGCGTCCACCACCTCACCGGCCGCGCCGCCCGCCGGCTCCGGCTCCCGGATCGCGGGCTGGTGCGGGAGGGGTACACCGCCGACCTGGTCCTGTTCGACCCGGCCGCCGTGCGGGACGCCGCCACGTTCCCCGAGCCGCGCCGGCAGGCCGAAGGCATCCCGTACGTGTTCGTCAACGGCGTCCCCGTCATCGACGACTCGCACCGGACCGCCGCCGTTCCCGGCCGCGCGATCCGCCGTAGTCCCACCCCTGCGCCGTCTGAGAGGAACCTGTTGTGAACACCCTGGAGCTGCTCCGCGCCGATCGGGTCCTGACCGTCGTCCGGGCGCCGGAGATCTCCGACGCCCGGGACCTGTGCGCCGCGCTGGTCGCCGGTGGCATTCACGTCGTCGAGCTCACCTACACCACGCCGGACCTCCCCCGGCACCTGGAACGCGCTGCCTCCACGGCCGCCGACACCGGCGCGGTCGTCGGCGCCGGTACGGTGCAGACCGCCGACCAGGCCACGCAGGCGATCAACGCCGGCGCGCAGTTCCTCGTGACACCCGGCCAAGGTCCCGAGGCCGCGGCGATCGCCGATGCCGCGCACGCCGCCGGCATCTCCGTTGTGCTCGGCGCCTTCACGCCGTCCGAGGTGATGACCGCGCTGGCGCTGGGCTCGGCGGCGGTGAAGATCTTCCCGGCGCACGCCCTGGGCCCGAAGTACTTCAAGGACCTCAACGGCCCGTTCCCCGGCGTCCCGCTGATCCCGTCCGGCGGCGTCAACGCCACCAACGCCCACGACTTCCTGGCGGCCGGTGCCCTCGCCGTCAGCGCGGGCACCGACGTCGTCTCCCCCGCCGATGTGGCCGCCGCCAACTGGGAATCCATTACCGGCAAGGCCAAGACTTTCTGTGCAGCCCTCTGACCTGTTGCACGGTCTGATTGCACGGCCTTATTGCACGGTGATGCTGCCGTAGCGGGTGCGTAGGTAGAGCTGGTGGGTGGCTGACTGGTCGTTGGGGACGCTGAGGTCCGTGGAGCCCTGCGCAGCGACCGCGTTGATCCCGTACGACACCGTCCGGGGGACCTGCACCGTGATGGATCCATCGCTCGCGGTCGCTCGGACCCGATTCGGTGGGTTGTCGAAGAACAGCGTGATCGACCCGCCCCGGACGTTGACCGAGACGTCCGGGCTGCGCACCCGCGCCAGATTCACCGAGCCCCCGGTCGCGTCCAGCGTCAGCGGTGACGCCACTCCGGCCACGTCCAGCGACACCTGCTCGACCTTGGCCTCCACGGCGGTCTCGGCCGGCACCTCGACCGTCAGGTCCACGTTGCAGTGGACATCGGGGCACCGAGCCCCGATGGTCAGCGCGCCGGCCATCGGCGAGATCCTGATGTCCGGCTTGGCCGCCGCGTACGACCCGCTGACGGTGACGTGGACCTTCCCGTCCACACTCGCGAGCACCTCCGTCGGCACATCGGACGCGATCCGCACGCCCTGCGCCGGCGCCGCGAACTCGGACGCGGAGTTGTAGCCCAGCCTCCCCCGGATCATCCCGACCGTCACACCCACGCCGGCCACCAGCAGCGCCAGGAGCGGCACCAGTCCGAGGAGCAGCATCGTCCGCTGGGCCTTCGTCAGCCGCATCAGGTCTCCAGGTACTTCAGCACGGCGAGCACCCGGCGGTGCTCGCCGTCGGTCGGCGCCAGCCGAAGCTTCTGGAAGATGCTGCTGATGTGCTTCTCGATCGCCCCCTCGCCGACGACCAGAGCCTGCGCGATCCCGGCGTTCGACCTGCCTTCCGCCATCGCGCGGAGAACGTCCTGTTCCCGCGGGCTCAGCACCGCGAGCGGATCCTCCTTGCGCGATCGCACCAGCAGCTGGGAGATCACCTCCGGATCCAGCGCCGCGCCGCCGCCCGCGACCCGGCGCAGCCCTTCGATGAACTGGTCGACGTCGGCGACCCGGTCCTTGAGCAGATACCCGACGCCGCCCGGGTTCCCGCCGATCAGCTCGCTCGCGTACCGCTCCTCGACGTACTGCGACAGCACGAGCACACCGACGTCCGGAAACTGCCCGCGGATCACCAGCGCGGCCCGCAGCCCCTCGTCGGTAAACGTCGGCGGCATCCGGACATCGACCACGCACACCTGCGGCCGATGCGCCTCGACCGCCTTCAGGAGCGCGTCGCCGTCGCCGACCGCCGCCACGACGACGCAGTCCTCCTCCTCGAGCAGCCGCACGATGCCTTCCCGCAACAGCACCGAGTCCTCGGCGATCACCACGCGCATCCGGTCAGTCTCCTCAACGACGTCCTCAGCCACAGGGCAGCTCCGCGATCAGGACGGTCCCGCGACCGGGCGGACTGTGCACGATCAGTCGTCCGTCCACACCGGCCACCCGGTCGGACAGCCCGCGCAACCCGCTCCCCTTGGCCGGGTCGGCCCCACCCTGACCGTCGTCCCGAATCTCGACCAGCAAGATGTCTCCTTCCCGCCGCACCACCACGTCCGTGAAGGCGGCGGCAGCGTGCTTGGCCACGTTGGCCAGCGCCTCCGTGACGACGAAGTACGCGAGCGCCTCGATCGTCAGCGACGGCCTGGGCTTGACGTCGACGCGCAGCCGGATCGGCACCGGCGACCGCACCGCCACTCCCGACAGCGCCGCGTCCAGCCCGCGATCGGTCAGCACCGGCGGATGCAGCCCCCGGGTCAGGTCACGGATCTCGGTGATCGCCTGCATCGCCTCCGAGTGCGCGTTCTCGATCATCGCTCGCACCACCGGCTCCCTGTCCTCGAGCCGGTTCTTCGCCCGGCCGAGCGTCATGGCCAGCGAGACCAGCCGCAGCTGCGCACCGTCGTGCAGATCCCGCTCCATCCGGCGCCGCTCGGCCTCCACCGAGTCGACCACCTGCTGGCGGCTCGTCACGAGCTGGCTGACGCGCTCCGCGAGCGCGCCGGTCTCCGAGCGCCCGAGCAACGACCGCGCGAGCTCCCCGTCCAGCGCCGACGCCGCCCGCATCAGCACCGGCGACACGACCAGCAGGAGCAACACACCGATCGCCGCCACGACCGACGCCTTCGTCATCGTGTCGATCACGAACGGCCCGAGCTGCGCCTGCGACGCGGCGAACGCCGAGTAGTACACCGGCAGCGTGACCAGCACCGGCGGAACCGACCACGCGAACACGATCGCCGGGATCCATACCATTGCCAGCAGCAACAGCAACGCGTAGTACAGCAACTGCCGCCACAAACCGATGTCTGCCACCGCCGCCCGGGCGTCGCCGATCCGCGACCCGGTCGGAGGCGGTGGCACCAGCGGCAGGATCTCCTGGCCGCGAGTGATCCGCGCACGGGCCCGCTCCCACCCGCTGATCGCGTAAACGAGCCGGTTCGCGCCGACGGTCAGCGGAAGGCCGACGTACGCGAGCGGCCAGGCGAGGATCGCGACCGCGACCGCGACCAGCACGAGGAATCCGGACGTGAGCACGACGACCGCGTCACCGAGCAGGTGAATGGTTGCCAACCACAAGTACGGCGAGCGCCAGAGCCGCCAGGGCGTCCGGGGAACCGGACTCGCAGCAACGGTCATCCGGACCACCTCCCCGTGTCAGCGCCTGCTTGCCGTCACAACTTACGTGGTCGGTCCGGCCGAGCGGCATGAGGCCAACCCACGGACCCGACCGGGGGTTATCCCCACCCTCGTTCGTGGGCTGGCCGCAATGTGTCGAACAGGCGAAACGAGGATTCTCGAAGGCATGACGACGACAGCGATCAGCAGCCCCGGCGACCTCGGCCGGGCCATGGACGGACGGCTCGGGGACGCGATCGACGACCGCGTGGCCGACGCGCTCGACGACTACATCGCCGAGGGCCGGCTGGACGGCCGGATCCGCGCTCGCCGCTCACCCGGCGGCCTGGCCGCGCTGGTCGCGGCCGGGACGGCGGCGGTGCTGCTGCCCTGGTGCCTGATTCTCGCCGCCACACTGCCGAGCACGTACCAAACGAGCCACTGGAAGCTCACCTGGATCGGGCTCGACTGCGCTACCGCGATCGCCGCCGGCCTCACGGCGTACCTACTGCACAAACGCAGCAGGTACGCCGCTCTGACCGCGATGGCAGCCGGGACACTGCTCACGGCCGACGCCTGGTTCGACGTGAGTACGGCGGCCGCCGGCTTCGACCGCACCCTCTCGCTGACCGAGGCTCTCCTCCTTGAGCTGCCACTCGCCGTCTGCGCCTTCGTGGTCGCCGCCCGTGAACTCAGACGATGAGCTCCAGGACCGGACCTTCGTGCAAGGCTCGGTAGACCTTGTCCCGCAGGACGTTGGCCTCCGCGTCGGTGAGCGTGCGATCCACCGGCCGAAGGACCAGCCGGACCAGGAGATTGCGTTGTCCCGGGCTCATCCGGAGACGCTCACGGGCACTCGCCGGCAAGTCGTCGTACGACGTTTCGCCCAGCACCTCCAGCGACTCCGCGGCATCGACATCCGCCCCGAGCGCGGCGCGCACCTTGTCGCCGAGCACCTCCGCCGACACGTCCGTGCCCTCGTCCACCACGACGGACAGGTCGCGCCGGACCGGCGGCATCGACGAGACCGCCTTGTAGGGCAGCAGGTCCAGCATCTGCCCCGCCACCCGCGGATCCGTCGAGCGGAGCAACCGGATGTCCCGGATCCCCTTGCGGAGCATCAGCAGCCGGTCCAGCCCCGGCCCCATCGCGAGTCCGGTCCAGCTGTCGTCCAGCCCGGCCATCCGCAGGACGTGCGGCGCCGCGACCCCGCACTCACCGATCTCGATCCACTGATCGTCCAGCAGGACGTCGATCTGACGCCCGTGGATCGTGTACGGGTGGGCCGCCGGCACGGTCCGGTAGGTCTGCCCGGGCAGGACGGTGTCGACCAGCCGGGCAATCATGTCCTCCAGCTCCGGCTCCCCCAGCGTCACATTCCGGCTGAGCCGCCACAGGTCGAGCTGATGCGGCGTACCGGTGTGCTGCCAGTCGACCGAGTCCCGGCGGTAGCAGATGCCGGCACAGATCATCAGCACGTCGGACGACTCCGAGGCGGCGAGCTCCCGCAGCGCGGGCGGGATCATCGCCGACGTGTGACTGCGCAGCACCTCGTTCTCCGACACGTACCGGGTGTAGCGAGCCTCGCGGGTCACCGCGTCGGTGGCGTAGCCGAGGTTGTCGTAGTTGTCGGCCAGCGAGACGGCGGGATGATCGCGGCGGGTCCAGATCTCGGTGTACGGCCAGGCTGCGCCGAGTGCGGTGCGGATCGAGTCGACGACGAGCTGGACCGCGTGTGGGCCCTGGGCCGGATCGGTGAGATCGCGCAGTGCAAGGGCAGAATGCAGTTCTTCAACGGTGAGGACAGACATGGGTTTCTCTCCAGGATGACGGTCTCGACGGGGGTCCACCCCGGTCGGCCGCGGTCACCTCAGGAGAGAGCGCAGCAGCAGCTCACCCCGTCGGCACCGTCGTGCCGGCCGGGGCGCAGAAATCGCCGCCCGTGCTGCGTCATGTGTCCCATCGTACCGGGCGGATCCCAGCCGCGCCGCGGAATTCGAACCGGCCGCGGAGCCGGTGGGTGCGACGATGGGCCGCATGCGATGGATCGACACCCTGGAAGGCGCGGCCGCCGGGAAGTTGCCGGAGGCCGTGCACCGCTACTTCCGGCAGGGCTCGGCCGGCGGAGTCAGTGTCGGCGAGGCCACCGTCGCCTGGTCGTCGTACCGGTTCCGTCCACGCGTGCTGAACGACGTGTCCACCATCAGCCTCGGTACGACGGTGCTCGGCACCCCCGTCGACGCGCCGATCCTGGTCGCGCCGTCGACGATGCAGCGGATGGCCGACCCCGACGGCGAGATTGCGATGGCGCGCGGCGTCAGCGCGGCGGGATCGGTCCTGGGTGTCTCCAGCAATGCCGGCACGACGTTCGCCGAGCTCGGCACGACGGGTGTCCCGTGGTGGCTGCAGATCTACGTCGTACGCAATCGGGAGATCACGCTCAGGATGCTCGACGCCGCGGTCGCCGCCGGGGCACGGGCGATCGTGCTCACCGTCGACACTCCGGTCGTCGGGCGCAAGGAGGACGAAGGCGAGACGGTCTGGGATCTGGCGCAGCCGGGCCAACTGCTGGCCAACCTCCCCGACGGCGACTGGACGGACGCCGACCTCGCGAAGGCCGACGATCTGAACCCCGACGTGATCGGCCGGCTCGCCGAGCGCACCGGCCTGCCCGTCGTCGTGAAGGGGGTGCTGCGCGGCGACGATGCGAGGCGCTGCGCGGACGCGGGTGCCGCCGGCATCATCGTCTCGAACCACGGCGGCCGTCAGCTCGACGGCTCCGTCGCCACCGCGCAGGCCCTGCCCGAGGTGGCCGAGGCCGTCGCCGGAAGCAGCCTCGAGGTATACGTCGACGGCGGTATCCGCCGGGGCGAGCACATCCTCGCCGCCCTCGCGCTCGGCGCCCGCGCGGTCTTCGTCGGCCGTCCCGCGCTGTGGGCCCTCACGGTCGGCTCGTCCGGCGGCGTCACCCGGCTGCTGTCCGACCTTGCCGAGGAGCTCGACCACACCCTGCGGCTGGTCGGCGTCTCGTCGCCGTCGTCGCTGACACCGGACCTCGTCACGTCGGCGGGGCCGAGATGAGCTTGCGCATCGTCGGCCTGAACGCGTTCCTGCCGGGTTTCCGGCTCGTGCACGAGTTCGCCGAGCGCAACGGTCACGAGGTGGTGCTGGTGGTGACGCTCCCGGAAACCAGCAGGTACGGCGCCTCCGACCCGATGGTCGCAGGGCTGCCGGAGAGCACGAACGTGCTGATCACCCGCAAACTCCGCACGGTAGCCGCGCCGGTGATCGCCGCGCTGCGGCCCGATGTGATCATCTCGGCCGCGTTCCCCCGCCTGATACCGGGCGAGATCCTCGACCTACCGAAGTACGGCGCGGTCAACTGCCACCCGTCACCGCTGCCCGCCGGCCGCGGACCGACACCGCAGCGGCTGATCTACGAAGGTGACGAGCGGGTCGGGGCCACGGTGCACCGGACCGCCGCCGAGTTCGACACCGGCGCGATCCTCGCCCAGCGCATCGCGCCCTTACCCGACGACCTGAACGGCACCGGGCTCATGCGGTCCTGGCGCACGCTGCTCAGCGAATGCCTCGACGAGGCCGTGCCGCGACTCGTCGCCGGCGATTCCGGCGAACCGCAGGACCCGTCCGCGGCCTCCGAAGCGCCGTTCTTCACCGACGCCGAACGCCTCCTCGACCCGACCGAGCCGTCCCGGGTGATCCGCCGCAAGGCCGCCGCCCTCAACGTCACCGCCCCCACCGCCCAGATCGAGCTCGACGGCACCACCCACCTCATCACCCGCACAGATCCCGCGGACGTCAGCAGCTCCGCCGAGCCAGGCACCGTCCTCGAGCACCACCCCGACGGCTGGACGATCCAAACCGCCGACACTCCCCTCCGCCTGACCCGCGCCTGACCACCCAGCCGCCGCCGATGGCGGACCCGTCGAGTCGTGAGAATTGGCGGCTCAGAAGAGCCGCAATCCACGACTCGCGGTTTCGGGCCTCGACCATTCGCCACGACTCGGCGCAGCCGCGACCGGGTGGCGCCGGATCAGCGGGACGGCGCCGGCGGGCAGCTCCGCAGGAGCCAAGGCGAATCCGCGGGGGCAACAGAAATGCCCCCGGGGTGATCCCGGGGGCATTCTGATGAAGATGCGAGGCTCAGACCTCGGCCGACTCCTCGCTGAGGTTGCGGCTCAGGTTGGGGTCAACCTGGACGCCCGGCCCCATCGTGGTCGAGAAGACCGTCTTCTTGATGTAGCGGCCCTTCGAGCTGGCCGGCTTCAGCCGGAGGATCTCCTCGAGCGCGGCGCTGTAGTTCTCCACCAGCTGGGCCTCGTCGAACGACGCCTTGCCGATGATGAAGTGCAGGTTCGCGTGCCGGTCGACCCGGAACTCGATCTTGCCGCCCTTGATGTCGGACACGGCCTTGGTCACGTCCGGGGTGACCGTACCCGTCTTCGGGTTCGGCATCAGACCACGCGGGCCGAGGACCCGACCGAGGCGGCCGACCTTGCCCATCAGGTCAGGGGTGGCGACGACCGCGTCGAAGTCGAGCCAGCCGTCGGTCACCTTCTTGATCATGTCGTCGTCGCCCACGAAGTCGGCGCCGGCGGCCTTCGCCTGCTCGGCCTTCTCACCGGTGGCGAAGACGAGGACCCGTGCCGTCTTGCCAGTGCCGTGCGGAAGGTTGACGGTGCCGCGCACCATCTGGTCGGCCTTGCGGGGGTCGACCCCGAGACGCATCGCTACGTCCACGGTGGAGTTGAACTTCTTGCTGCCGGCGGCGTCCTTGGCCAGCCGGATCGCCTCCAGCGGCGTGTACAGGTGATCGAAGTCGATCTTCTCCGCGGCGGCGCGGTAAGCCTTGCTGCGCTGTGCCATTACTGCTGTTCCTCTCTGGGGTGTGGTCTCCGGGCGGCGCTTCGCCCTGCCACTACTTCACGAAAAGTTGGGGTGCGATCAGCCGTCGACGGTGACGCCCATGGAGCGCGCCGTACCCTCGATGATCTTCATCGCGGCGTCGATGTCGCGGGCGTTCAGGTCCGGCATCTTGGTGGTGGCGATCTCGCGGACCTGGTCCTTGGTGATCTTGCCGACCTTGTCCTTGTGCGGGACAGCCGAGCCCTTCTGCAGACCGGCGGCCTTCTTGATCATCTCCGGCGCCGGCGGCGTCTTGGTGACGAAGGTGAAGGAACGGTCTTCGTAGATCGTGATCTCGACCGGTACGACGTTGCCGCGCATGGACTCCGTCTGGGCGTTGTACGCCTTGCAGAACTCCATGATGTTGACGCCGTGCGGACCGAGCGCGGTACCGACCGGCGGTGCCGGCGTCGCGGCACCGGCCTGGAGCTGCACCTTGACCAGGGCAGCGATCTTCTTCTTGGGAGGCATTCTGTCGGGTCCTTAGACTTTCTGGATCTGGTTGAAGCTGAGTTCCACCGGGGTCTCCCGGCCGAAGATCTCCACCAGGGCCTTGATCCGCTGGGCCTCGGCGTTGATCTCCGTGACTGTGGCGTGCAGGGTCGCGAACGGCCCGTCGACCACCATGACCGAGTCTCCGACACCGAAGTCGGCGACCTCGACCTTCTTCTTGGCCGCGGTCTTGGCGGGTGCGGCACCGGCTTCGGCTGCCGCCGCCTCGGCCGCCGCCACGACGGCCGGAGCGAGCATCTTCTCCACCTCTTCGAGGCTGAGCGGGACCGGCTTCTGGCTGTTCCCGACGAAGCCGGTCACCGACGGCGTGTGCCGCACGGTCGACCAGGACTCGTCGGTCAGGTCCATCCGGACCAGCACGTAGCCGGGGAGCACCGTGCGCTTCACCATCCGGCGCTGCCCGTTCTTGATCTCGGCGACCTCCTCGGTCGGCACGATGATCTCGAAGATGTAGTCCTCCATGTTCAGGGAGTTGATCCGGTTCTCCAGGTTGCCCTTGACCCGGTTCTCCATCCCTGAGTACGTGTGCACGACGTACCAGTCGCCGATCTGCGACCGCAGCCGGCTGCGCAGCTCCTCGAGCGGGTCGCCCGGCTCCTCGGGCTCCGCCTCCGCGGCCTCCGCGTCGTCGTCCTCGTCGTCCTCGGTCGCGGCGGCGGCTACCGCCAGCGCCTCGACGTCCGCGTCGTCCTCGGACTCGTCATCGTCGTCGGACTCGGCGTCGCCGGAGTCCTCGTCGCCGCTGGAGAAGACGACCTCGTCGTCGGCGGCCGGCACCTCGGCGGTGCTCAGCGGCGCGGTCTCCGCGGTCTCGTCGGCCAGCTCCTCGGCGGCTTCCTCGACGTCGTCGGCGGTCACGACCTCGGCGTCCTCGGCCTCGTCGGCCGCCGGGACCACCACGACCGGCTCGTCGTCGGACTCGTCGGCGTCCGCCCGCGGCGTCTCGTACTCGTCGTCGGCGGAGTACTCGTCGTCGTCCTCGTCGTCCGCGTCCTCATCCTCGTCGAGGTCCGCGAACGGGTCGTCGTCATCGTCGTCGTCACCGAAGAGGTCGTCGTCGGTGGCGTTCTCGTCGAAATCGAGGTCGTCGTCGGAGTCGGATACGTCGAACTCGCCCTCGTAGTCGAGGACCTCGTCGTCGCGCTCGGACACGTCGTACTCCGTCATCTGTGGATCGGGGTCTTGTCTGCTTCGGGTCGGGTCAGGAGCCCGGGACCTACGGTGCGGATCGTGATGGGCGGCCTCAGCCGAAGATCTTGAACATCGCCCAGCCGAAGGCGAGGTCGAGGACCGAGACGATCGCGATGACGAACACCACGAAGGTCAGGACGACCACGAAGTAGGTGGAGAGCTGCTTGCGGGTCGGCCAGACGACCTTGCGGAGCTCGGCAACCACCTGGCGGTAGAAGCGCAGCAGGCCCCTGCCTTGCTTGCCTTCCGCAGGCTTGCCGGCGCCGGACGGTGCCGGGGTGCGCGTCTCCGTCACGACCTACCTCTTTCGCTAGCGGCGGCCTGACCGGCCCTGCGCCGGTCAGGATTTGCAGGGCACGAGGGACTTGAACCCCCAACCTTCGGTTTTGGAGACCGATGCTCTGCCAGTTGAGCTAGTGCCCTCTGCAATCCATCCGGACGCCGCGTCGGACCTGATCTCGGGCATGCCGGATCAGGGCCACCAACGCCCGGACCTAGAGAAGTGTACGGGGTCGGAGCCACCTGGTCGAACTCAGCCTCGACCTGGTCCTTTCCCGTACGACCACCCACCGGGCGCCGCACCGCGGTCAGAACCATACAGCCTCCAGATGGTCCCAACGGACAGCACCCCCGGGGCGTTCCCCGGCCCATCCCCTGAAACCCGCGCGCGGCGCCGTCCGGCATGGTGCCAGGATGGTTCGTATGGGTTCCAGGATCTCGGCGCGGATCGGCGCCATCAGTGAATCGGCGACGCTGGCGGTCGACAGCAAGGCGAAGGCGCTCAAGGCGGCCGGGCGTCCGGTGATCGGGTTCGGCGCGGGCGAGCCGGACTTCCCGACGCCGGATTACATCGTCGAGGCCGCGGTCGCGGCGGCGCGGGATCCGAAGAACCACCGGTACAGCCCGGCCGGCGGCCTGCCGGAGCTCAAGCAGGCGATCGCCGACAAGACCAAGCGGGACTCCGGCTACGAGATCGAGCCCTCCCAGGTCCTGGTCACCAACGGCGGCAAGCACGCGGTCTACAACGCGTTCGCGACGCTGCTCGACCCGGGTGACGAGGTGCTGCTGCCCGCGCCGTACTGGACGACGTACCCGGAGGCGATCCGGCTGGCCGGCGGCGTGCCGGTCGAGGTGCTCGCCGACGAGTCGCAGAACTACTGCGTCACCGTGGAGCAGCTCGAGGCCGCCCGGACGGAGCGGACCAAGGTCCTGCTGCTCTGCTCGCCGAGCAACCCGACCGGCGCGGTCGACACCCCGGAGGCGATCGAGGCGATCGGCCGCTGGGCGCTCGAGCACGACCTGTGGGTGGTCACCGACGAGATCTACGAGCACCTGACGTACGGCGACGTCCGGGCGACCTCGGTCCCGGTCGCCGTACCGGAGCTGGCCGACCGCACCGTCGTCCTGAACGGGGTCGCGAAGACGTACGCGATGACCGGCTGGCGGGTCGGCTGGATGATCGGCCCGAAGGACGTGATCAAGGCCGCGACCAACCTGCAGTCGCACCAGACGTCGAACGTCTGCAACGTCGCCCAGCGGGCCGCGCTCGCGGCGGTGTCGGGCGACCTGAGCGCGGTGGACGAGATGAAGGTCGCGTTCGACCGGCGGCGCCGGACCATGGTCCGGATGCTCAACGAGATCCCCGGCGTCGACTGCCCGGAGCCGACCGGCGCCTTCTACGCGTACCCGTCGGTCAAGGGCGTCCTCGGCAAGGAGATCAACGGGCGTACGCCGGCCACGTCGGCCGAGCTGGCCGATTTGATCCTCGACGAGGTCGAGGTGGCAGTCGTGCCGGGTGAGGCGTTCGGCGCGCCCGGGTACCTGCGGCTGTCCTACGCGCTCGGCGACGACGACCTGGCCGAAGGCCTCGGCCGGATCGCGAAGCTGCTGAGCTGACCAGTGGATTTCGCCGGTCGGGTAGGGCCTCGGTAACCTTCGGTAATGACGCAGCGGGATCTGCGGGTGCTGCCGAAAACACACCTGCATCTGCACTTCTCCGGGTCGATGCGGCACCTGACGCTGGTCGAGCTGGCGGACAAGCACGGCGTGCGGCTGCCGGACGCGCTGCGAACCGACTGGCCGCCGGAGTTGTCGGCGGCGGACGAGCGCGGCTGGTTCCGGTTCCAGCGGCTGTACGACATCGCCCGCTCGGTGCTGCGGACCGAGGACGACGTCCGGCGCCTGGTCCGTGAGGCGGCCGAGGACGACCGGGCGGACGGCTCGCGCTGGCTGGAGATCCAGGTCGACCCGTCCGGGTACGCGAACCGCTTCCACGGGATCACCGAGTTCACCGACCTGGTGCTCGACGCCGCCCGCGACGCGGCCGCGTCGACCGGCATCGCCGTGCAGGTCGTCATCGCCGCCAACCGGACGCGACACCCGCTCGACGCCCGCACACTGGCCCGGCTCGCGACGCAGTACGTCGGACGCGGCGTGGTCGGGTTCGGCCTGTCGAACGACGAGCGCCGCGGGACGACGTCGGAGTTCGAGCCGGCCTTCCGCATCGCGCGGAGCGCCGGGCTGCTCGCGGCGCCGCACGGCGGCGAGCTGTGCGGTCCGGCCACCGTGCGCACCTGCCTGGACGAGCTCGGCGCGGGCCGGATCGGCCACGGCGTCCGCTCCGTCGAGGACCCCGATCTGCTGAAGCGCATCGTCGACGCGCAGATCGCCCTCGAGGTCTGCCCCGCCTCCAACGTCTCGCTCGGTGTCTACCGCCGCGCCGAGGACGTCCCCCTCCGCGCGCTGTACGAGGCGGGCGCCCGGATCGCGCTCGGCGCCGACGACCCGCTGCTCTTCGGCTCCCGCCTCGCCGAGCAGTACGAGACGGCCCGCACCGTGCACGGCTTCACCGATTTGGAGCTGGCCGACCTGGCTCGCGGCTCGGTCCTCGCCTCCACCGCCCCACCCGAGGTCCAGAAGACCCTCCTCACCGAAATCGACGAATGGCTCGGAGCTCCGGCCGCGATCCCGGTCTGACCTACCTGGCTCGCCACGGCCAGACCGAGTGGAACGTGGCGGGCCGCCGTCAGGGTCGGCTCGACTCGCCCCTCACCCCGCTCGGCGTCGAGCAAGCCCGCCGGAACGGTGTCCTGCTGACCGGTGAAGGCATCGATGCCGTGTTCGCCAGCCCGCTCGGACGGGCGCGGGTGACGGCGTCGATCATCGCCGCGCAGCTCGGGCTGGACATGCGGGTCGTCGACGGTCTGGCGGAGATCGACCACGGGGCGTGGTCGGGGCTCGGCTCCGCGGAGATCGATGCGCGGTGGCCGGGGCAGCGGGAGGCTCGGGAGCGGCAGAAATACACCTACCGGTTTCCGGACGGTGAGAGCTACGCGGACGGCGAGGTGCGCGCGGCGCGGGTCCTGGAGGAGATCGGGCGCAGCGGCGCGCGGCGACCGTTGGTCGTGTCGCACGAGATGGTCGGGCGGATGCTGTTGCGGCAGCTCGGCGTACCGGACGCGCTTCGCACCCGGCAGCCGTCGGACGTGGTCTATCGGGTGGGCGCGGGCGGCGCGGTCGAACGGTTGTCGAGTTCCGGATAAGTGCTGGTTGCGTTCCGGTTCAGGTCATTGTCCGGGCGTCGGCGCGAGCCTAACTTTGCGTACATGACGCCGACGAAGATCCTGCTGCCAGAAGACGAGCTCCCGACGCGTTGGTACAACGTGCTTCACGACCTGCCGACGCCCCCGCCACCGGTGCTGCATCCGGGCACGGGCCAGCCGATCGGGCCGGACGACCTCGCGCCGCTGTTCCCGATGGACCTGATCCTGCAAGAGGTCTCCCAGGAGCAGTACGTCGACATCCCGGGCGAGGTGCTCGACGTCTACCGGCTGTGGCGGCCCAGCCCGCTGTATCGCGCGCATCGGCTGGAGAAGGCGCTCGACACCCCGGCCCGGATCTACTACAAGTACGAAGGCGTCTCACCGGCCGGCTCCCACAAGCCGAACACGGCTGTCCCCCAGGCGTACTACAACGCCAAGTCCGGCGTCCGGAAGCTCACCACCGAGACGGGCGCCGGCCAGTGGGGCACGGCGCTCGCCTTCGCCTGCGCGCAGTTCGGGCTGGAGTGCGAGGTCTGGCAGGTGCGCGCGTCCTACGACCAGAAGCCGTACCGGCGGACGATGATGCAGGTCTTCGGCGCGACCGTGCACCCGAGTCCGTCGGAGCTGACCGAGGCCGGGCGGAAGATCCTCGCCGGTGACCCGGACTCCACCGGTTCGCTCGGGATCGCGATCAGCGAGGCGGTCGAGGCCGCCGTGCAGGACCCGGAGGTGCACTACGCGCTCGGCTCGGTGCTCAACCACGTGCTGATGCATCAGACCGTCATCGGCGAAGAGGCGCTGATGCAGCTCGCGATGGTCGGCGAGACCGCCGACCTCCTCGTCGGCTGCACGGGCGGCGGGTCGAACTTCGGCGGCTTGGCGTTCCCGTTCCTGCGGGAGAAGTGGGCCGGCCGGATGTCGCCGGTGGTGCGCGCGGTCGAGCCGGCGGCCTGTCCGTCCCTCACCCAGGGCACGTATGCGTACGACTTCGGCGACACCATCGGGATGACGCCGCTGATGAAGATGCACACGCTCGGCCACGATTTCGTTCCCGACCCGATCCACGCCGGCGGCCTGCGGTACCACGGGATGAGCCCGCTGATCAGCCACCTCTACGAGACCGGCGAGATCGAGGCCATCGCGAAACCGCAGTCCGAATGCTTCGCCGCCGGCGTCCAGTTCGCCCGCACCGAAGGCATCGTCCCGGCCCCTGAGCCGACCCACGCGCTCGCGGCCGCGATCGAGGAAGCCCAACGCTGCAAGGAATCCGGCGAGGAGAAGGTCATCCTCACCGCGCTCTGCGGCCACGGCCACCTCGACCTGGCGGCGTACGACGCCTACCTGTCCGACGCCATAACCGACCGCAGCTGGGAGGACGCCGACATCCAGTCAGCCGTCGCCGAAGCTCTGACCCGCCTACCCGCCGTCAACTGACGATCGAGCACCTGCCGACCGCCGGCCTCAGCGGCCCCCGCGCTTCCACCATGGCTTGGGCCGCTTGGCCACCGCGGTGAGCCAGTCCTCCGGGATGGCCCAACCACGGGAGGCCAACGCGTCGAAGTACTCGGCCTTCAGGCTGTCCGGCAGCCAGTAGGTCGCCTTGTGGCTGCCGGACGCCTCGAAGTACGTCGTGCGTTGGCGACTGCTCCACACCGTGGCCTGACTCGAGCAGTAGGCCAGGCGTACGTAATCCCAGCGCGCCTGCTCGTCGTCCATGTCGAAGCCGCGCTCGACGACCCGACCTTTGGCGCGCGGTTCCTGCTCGATCTCCTCGATCAGGTTCTGCACCAAGGCACGGTCGTCGGTCAGCGCCTCCGGCAACTGCAGCCCGACCGGATCCAGCACCACCGCCCCGAACCGCGGCCGCGCCACCTCCAGAAACACCTCGAGCAGCGCGAACGCTTCCTCCACCCGCCCGAACCGATCCAGCTCGGCGCGCAGCGTCGTCACGGCTTCCTCGGGCACCCCACAACTCTAGACGGGACCGACCCACGAGGGGCTTCCCCTATCTGCCCCGGGATGCCCCGCGTCCTCACGCTCAGCAACCGCCCCCGCAGGCCGAAATCACCGCCGATTCGCGCGCCACCCGCCATCCGGGGCGGCCGAAATCCCCTTTTTCCACAGGGATTCGGGGCAGATCGGGGCAGCGTGGGGCAGATCGTCCACAAGGCCTGATTTCGTGGTCGCAGAGGGTGTTCAGCGCCTTACAGTTACCGCCATGTCAGGGCCGAACGAGTTCCTCCGCGAGGCGCGGGAACGCACACCATCACGACGTGCACCGGGCGAACACATGTCCCGGAGCGAGCTTGCCGACACGATCTGCGCGTGGCTCTGGGACACGACCGAGATCAAGTACGACCTCGACGGGCACTACATCGCCAAGCTCGAGCGTGGCGCGGTCCGCTGGCCGGGCGCGGCGTACCGGTCCGGCCTGCGCCACGTGCTCGGCATCGCCTCGGACAGCGAGCTCGGGTTCTTCCCACCCGCCGGTGTCGCCCTCAACGAGACCGAGCCGACGCCGCCCTCGTCGATGGTCGGCCACGACGACGACCTGGTGAACGCCGGCGACGAGTCGATCGCGCTGCTGTCGTACGCCGAGGAGTCGAACGTCGGCGATCTCACCGTCGAGCAACTGCACGCCGACATCGAGCGGATCGCGCAGTCCTACCTCCGAACGCCTATCAGGCCGTTGTTCGTCAAGAGCCGGGCGATCCGGGACCGCGCGTTCGCGCTGCTGGCCGGCAACCAGGCGCCCCGGCAGTCCCGCGACCTGTACGCCGCGGCCGGCTGGGCGATCACCCTGCTCGCCTGGATGTCGGTCGACCTCGGCCGCCCGGACATCGCCGAGGGCCACACCCGGACGGCCTGGGCCTGCGCCGAGGCCGCGGACCACGACGTACTGCGAGGCTGGATCCGCGCGACCCAGCACACCGCCGCGTACTGGCAGGAGGACTTCGCGCGCGCGGCGGCGTACGCCGAGGACGGCCTGCGGTACAACGCCGGCACCGCAAGGCTGTTCCTCGCCAGCGCCGCCTCCGTCGACCTCGCCCGCCTCGGACGCACGGACAAGGCCCGCGCACTCCTCGACATCGCCCGGACCATGGTCGTCCGCCCCGCCGAATCCGAGCCGGGCGGAGTCCTGCTCTGTACGCCGGAACGCGCCGAAGGGCTTTGGGCGAACACCCACCTGGCGTTCGGCGACGTACGACTGACCTCGGACCACGCCGACCACAGCGTCGCCCTGTTCGACGCGGTCCCGTACGCGCTGCGGAACGCAGGCTCCGAACGTATGGCCCGCCTGCAGCAGGCGAAGGCCCGGCTGCTCCTCGGCGAGCTCGACGGTGCGATCGAAGCGGCGGAGCCGGTGCTGCTGGTTCCGCCGGAGTACCGGGTCCGGCCGTTGATCCAGCGCGCCGCGGAGGTCGCGGCCCTGACCACGCCGTACGTCCGGAGCCCGAAGGGCCGGATGCTGCGGGACCGCGTCGCCGACTTCACCCAACGGACAGGGCTCCCGACCCGCCCGGAGTCCCCCGACCGACGACCCGTGCTCGAGGAGCAGACATGATCAGTGAAGTCCGCGATCACTGGTACTGGCGCCCGAACTGGCGTCCCGGGCGGTCCTTCTACACCTGGCACGTCATCTTCCCCGACGACGCCGTGCTGACCGATCTGCACGGGGCGTACCAGCGACTGGTGGGTTCGCTGCCCGGGATCACGCCGGTGCCCGTGCAGTGGCTCCATCTGACGCTGCAGGGGATCGGGTTCGCGGACAAGGTGCCGCAGGCGGATCTCGCCCCGATCATCGAGGCGGCGCAACGCCGGCTCGAACACTTCCGGCCGTTCGAGATCAAGCTCGGCCCCGCGGTCGTCGACGTCGAGAGCCTGCAACTGCCGGTCACCCCTGTCGACCGCCTCCGCCGCCTCCGCGCCCAACTCCGCGCCGCCGTCACCGACGTCTGGGGCCGCGACTCCGTCCCCACCCTCCCCGAACTCGACCCCCACGTCTCCCTCGGCTACTGGAACCAGCCCGCCCCCGCCGCCCCTCTCCGCCAACGCGTCAACGCCCTCCCCGGCGGCGCGGCCACCACCCACCTCACCCGAGTCACCCTCCTCAACCTCAACCGCGACCACCACCAGTACGAGTGGACCCCCCACGCCACCCTCGACTTAGGAGCCCGGGCCACCGAGACAGGAGCCAACTCATGAACCGACGCCCCCTGTCCAGCCCCCCGGGACTCCCACACCTTCCAAACCACCAGCACCACCACAACCGGCCCCGCCCGCCTCAGCCCGACCAACCGCGACCAGAGCCGACACGAATCAGCCACCTACACCAACCTCCACCCGGAGTCCGGACCAAACACGACAAGAGCAAACCGATGAAACCGCGCGCCATGTCCAGCGACCTCGCCTCACCGATCGCTCAAGCGCCCCTGGACTCCCACACCTTCCAAACCACCAGCACCACCACAACCGGCCCCGCTGACGCCAGCCTCCGCCACGTGGTCCGGGCCAACGAGACAGGAGCGAATTGATGACACAGCGGGCTCTGTCCGGCGACTTTGCCTCGTTGATCGTTCGAGCGCTCCTGGACTTTCGTACTCTCTGGACGACGCATGATCTGGTGACGACTACCGGCGTTCCAGTGCAGAGCATCCGCCAGGTGGTCAACCGACTCGAGCGCGACGGCCTGGTTGAGCGTCGGGCGCCTGGAGTCATCTCGGTCCCGAGCTGGCTCACGCTGCTCCGCCGGTGGAACCAGGACGTGCGCTTCAGCCGCGACGTCAGCGTGACGTACTGGCGCAGCAAACAAGGCACCCAGTCGGTCCTGGACCGCATACCAACATCCGAAGTCCGCCATGCAGTCAGTGGCTGCCATGCGGCAAGGCTGTGGGCTCCCGAGACACCAGTCGGACCAACCGTGATCTACACCCCAGACGCGCAGACTGCCGCCACGATGTGGGAGCTAGTACCAGCCAGAACCAAGACGATCGTCCTGGCCGAACCACCAGCCGACGTCGTCTACACCCGCACCCGAAAAACCGACACAGGCCTCCGCCTAGCCGCCCCCACTCAGGTCCTGGCAGACCTGATGACCGGAGCAGCCAAGTCCCCCGCCGCCGCCGACCCCCTCCTCACCTGGATGCTTCGCCACGAACTGGACTGGCGCTACTAACCTCCGGACTCCCAACCGGTGCGACCGCACTCCCCCGCGGCCGCACCGGCAGTTCGGTCCACAGCAGCCCCACCAGCACAACCGACTTGGCGACCCACCTGGCCCACCGCATCACGCCCACCCGCCGCCGCACCCAAGAGCCGGCAGCACAACCCAGGCCTGCCCCCACCCGCAGAACCTCGGACAGCCCGGTAGCCGGAGCCACGCTGGCCAGCCCAGCGACCCGAGGTCCCGACCAACTGGGTGCCCTGGCGGGAGCCGACTCAACCCAGCCCGTTGGCGCGCAAGCCCACAGCCCCGTCAACCGGACGCCCTGGCAGGAGCAGGCTCAAATCGGTCTGTTGGAGACGGTCCCGTTGCTGGACGCCGTCAACGGGCACCGCTTCGACGCGGTGTCGCGCGCAAAGCCCACGGCACAGACTCGCCCAGCGGCAGCCGCCAGCCTGGTCGGCGTGGGTTCCGGTAGCCCTGGTGGCAGCCGGGTCAGCCACGTAGGCCCCGGTCGCTCGGGTAAGCCCGGTCGCTCGGCAAGCCCGCCCGCCCTGGCCACCGCACACCCCAGGCAACCCAGCCGCCCGGCAACCCCGCCCAGCTCTCACCGCCGCACGCCCCGGACAACCCGGTCGCTCGGTAAGCCTGGTCTCTCACCGCCGCACGGCCCGGATAGCCCGGACGGTCTGGCGGCCCCGGCTACTTGAGCGACCGGGGCGCACGTGTGAGCTTCCGGACGTGTGGGTGACTTGGGTGTTTGGTGCTGGCCGCGCCAGTGGCTAGTAGGTGCGGATGGAGACCACGTGGGCTCTCGGGGCGCCGTTGGTCTCGTGGGCTCTTAGGCGTAGGTGGGTGGCTTGGGTGGGGGTTTGGAGGTGGTGGTGCTGGGTGCGGTGGTGGTTCGCGGTGACCTGGGCGATCTGTTGCCACGGGCCGGAGCCGTTGCGGATCTCCAGGTCATATGCCGACAGGAGAGTTGGTAAGGACTCGAACGGGGTGCGGTGGTGGTGGAGGTTGATGAGGTCCTCTTGGACGTCGGCGTCCAGGACGACGACGATTTCGGAGAGGGTGACCGGCTCGGGCCAGGTGAGTTCCAGCCAGGGGTTGGGGTCCCATGCCAGGTCCTCGGAGGACCACAGGTTCGGCCCGCCGTACGGGCGTGCGTAACCGCCGATCACCTTCTCGGGTGTGTACGCCGACGTCTCGCCGAGGCGGATGCACAGGCCGGCGCGCGGCAGGATGTGCTTCCAGGCGCGGAACTGCTCGGTCCACTGCTCGTCCGGCGCCGGCTCGCGGCGGGTGAAGTGGATCGTCCCGGGGAGCGCCGTCGACGCGGTGTGCACCGAGATGTCCGGGGTGCTGCGCAGGACGACGAACGCGTTCGACGGAGCCGACGGGCGCCAGGCCAACGGGATCTGGATCCAGCGCTTTTCGCCGGCCGGTACGTCGACGGTGCAGGAGTCGACGAGCTGGGCAGGTAGGTAGTTCTGCTGCTTCACCGGATCGTGGAGCTCGACCGTCAACGACCCTCCGCTGGAATCGACGAGCAGCTCGAACCCGTCCAGGGCCGGGTCGACCGGCACGACCATTCCGAGGTCGGCGGTCAGCGGCAGCGTCCCGGACGACACCTCGAGCGCAGGCCGCGTCAGCGTGGAGGACGCCGTCACGTTCGCCGACAGCGCGAGGTTCGCCGGATCGTCGTCGACGACGCCGAGGACCGACGAGTCGGCGCGGGTCAGCGCGTGCTTCATCAGGTCGAACCGGTCGTGCGCCAGCTCCCGCGGCGTCAGGCCGTTGCGCAGGGCAACAGACGCGCCGATCCCGGCCGCTTCGCCGAGCAGTGCGCAGGTCGCCATCACCCGGGTGGTACCGAACGCGACGTGACTCGCGCTGATGTTCCGTCCGGCCAGCCACAGATTCCGCACGTTCCGGGAGTACAAGGAACGCAACGGAATGTGGTAGTTCCCGTCCGGATGCCAGTGCTTCGACCCGCGCTCGGACGCGTACACACCACCCGGCGGGTGCAGGTCGATCGACCAGCCGCCGAAGGCCACCCGGTCGTCGAACTCGGTCTGCTCGAGGACATCGTGCTGGGTCAGCACGTGATCGCCGAGGAAACGGCGGTACTCCCGTTTTCCGGGGACCGACCCGATCCATTCCAGGGTCAGGTTGTCCGCGTCGAACCGCCCGGAGTTCTTGATGTAGTCCCAGATCCCGTACACGACCGCCTGCAGCTCGTCGCGGATCGCCTCGTTGTCGTCGACGACGTCCAGTTCGCCGCCCCACTCGATCCACCAGAACGCGCAGCCGTTCATGTCCGTGCGGATTACGCGGCGTTCCGGAATCGCGGTTTCCGTGACGTCCCGCGCGAACGACGGCGGCACGAACCGGACCGTTTCCCCGGCGTCCTTGCTGTAGAAGAGGATCGTGCTGCCGAGCGTGTTCGAGTCCGGTACGTCGGGCGCCCAAGACTCGCCATACTGCGCTCGCGGCTCCCGCCCGGTGCGGAAATCGGCGCCGGCCAGCACCCCGACGAGCCCGTCGCCCGAGCAGTCGACGAACACCGGGCTGACGAAGCGGATTTCCTTCTCGGAACCCATCTGCCAGCCGGTCACCGACCGGATCTCACCGTCCGCGGCCTCCACGGTCCGCACGTCGGTGTTCAGGTACAGCGTGATCCGCGGTTCGGCGCGGACCGCCTCCAGCAGCACCAGGTCCCAGTAGTACGGGTTTCCGAGCGGATTCCGGAACTGGTTCTCGACGAACAGCTCGCCCATCACGCCGGTCTCCCGCGCGAAGCTCTGGACGCCGTGCGCGGTGGCCCCGCACACCCACACCCGGACCTCGCTGGACGAGTTCCCGCCGAGCACCGGCCGATTCTGCACCAGTGCGACGGTGCTGCCCTGCCGTGCGGCGCCGATCGCCGCGCAGATCCCGGCGAGCCCGCCGCCGACGACGGTCAGATCGGTCTGGACCTCGAGCTGCTGCATGCATACCCCTCTAGGTGTCTCGCTGGACGACGGGCTGCCCCGGCCCGTTCGGATGATGTGCGGTCAGGTGATCGGGCACCCGCTGTGCGACCAGGACGAACAACAGGCCGGCGGTCAGTACGTCGCTCGCGCGGCCGGCGAAGAACTCGGTCCAGTTCGCGCCGTTCGGCGTACCGGTGTCGAGCGTGACGTCGGCGATCCGGCTGATCGGTGCGTCCGGCATCCCGGTGATCGCGACCGTGAGCGCGCCCTCCTCACCGGCCCGCTTGACGAAGTCGAGCGTGGTCGCGTCGGTGCCGGACCGCGTCACCGTGAGCGCCACGTCGCCCTCGTCGAGCAGACCCGCGCCGATCTGCGAGGACTGCGGCCCGTCGAAGAACCACACCGGGATCCCGATCCGCAGCAGCCGGATGTACAGCTCGCGTGCCGGGATCGCATCGCCCCACTCGCCGTAGATATGCGTTCGCCGGGCGCCGGCGATCGCGTCCGCGACCCGGGTGGCCGCGGTCAGGTCGATCGCGGCCAGCGCGTTCCGCAACGCGTTCGCCTGCGTCGAGGCGAGCACGTTCAGCACCTGCTCCGGCGGATCCGCCGGGCCGATCGCCGACCCGATGTCGCTGGCCCAGCCGGCTTCCAGGCCGCGGCCGACCTCCATCGCCAGCGCGGCCCGCAGCGCGGGATACCCGGCGTACCCGAGGTGGGTGGACAACCGGGTCACCGTGGCCGCCGAGGTCTGCGCGGTCTCGGCCAGCTTGGTGATCGAGCCGCGCGCGACCTCGTCCGGGTTCGCCAGGATGTGTTCGGCGACCCGCTGCATCGCTCCGTTCAGCTCGGGGAGCGCCCGCTTGACCAGTTGCAGCGGACTCGGACTACCGGCTCGTTCCATCGAGGAATCCATTCCGTGATCATCACGTATAGACGAACTGGGCACTCGCGACGCCGCCCGCGTCGCTCACCACGCGTACCCAGTGCGCACTGAACCCAGGCGGGAAAACGTGTGACCGAACCTGCCCCGGCTCGACCGTCAACGTCTCCACCGCACCGAACCGGCCGTGGCCGTGGAAGTCGATCTCGACCGTGATCGACAGCGGCGTCGCGGAGAAGTTCTCCAGGTGCAGGCACTTTCCGTCGAATCCCGTCATCAGGTACGGGTCGGACGGAACGCCGGCGGAAACCGGCGTTTCCCACCACGGCCCGCCCCACCCGGCCGGTTTCCCGAAGCTCCACAGGTCGTCGGTCTTGCCGAACCACAGGCCGGACTGCGGCTCGGCCGTCGTCGGGTTCTGCCCGTGGCTCGGGGACGCGTTGTCCGCGCCCGCCACCAGCAGTCCGCGCCACGAGCAGAAGTCGCCGAGCACCCACAGGTGCGTCGAGATCGGGCGGATGCCCCAGACCCGCCCGCCGTACGCCCATGGCGACACCTCGTAGAACATCCCGTGGTGGTCCATCAGCAGCCGCTCGTGCTCGACCTCGCGGATCCGCGGCCATTCCGTCTGCCACTTGTGGTCGAAGCAGTGCGACGCCTTCGGCAGCCGGTACCGCGTCCATTTCCGGTCCGATTCGGTGAACACCTCGAGGATCGCCGACGCCCGGTCCCAGCCGGTCGCGAAGATCGTGCCGCCGAACTCGTGCCGCCCGCCGATCGCCGTGAACGGATCCTCGCGCAGGATCCGCCACTGCGTACCGTCGTACTCCGCCAGCCGGCCGCGCGACCGCTCGCCCGCCCATTCCGGCTCGGAGTACTCGTTCGAGCACACCACCAGCCGGCCGAAGCTCGTGTAGCAGTCCTTGTAGTGCACCTTCATCTCGCCGTCGGTGCCGAGCTCGTCGTTGAGGTCGAAGAGCTGGGTGCACTCGTACGTCGTGACGTCGAGCTCGAACAGCTCACCCTCCATCGCGAGCACGTAGACGTGCGTGTCCGGCTTCGTCAGGTGCCGCGCCGTACCGCAGACCCGCAGCGGCGCCAGCTCCGGGACCGTGACGATCTTGTGGTCCGCGGAAATCACGTGCGGTCCGAGGACCAACCGAGAGGTCGGAAAATGTACGAAACGATTCGTGTACGTTCCGTCCACGCCCAGAGTTTCCGGAACGATTTCCATCGACAGGTCGGCGTCGATCCGGCGCAGGCTCACCCCCGCACCGGACGCCGCCTTGTGGGAGTTGTAGTTCTGGACGTAGAGCTTCCCGTTCCACGGCATCAGCGACCCGACGCCGAGCTCGCTGCGCGGCGGACCGAAGTCGCCGATCTGGGCGAGATGCGGAAAGACACCGGAAATGTTCATTTGATCCCTGTATGCGTCATGGCCGCGATGAAGCGGCGTTGCAGGACGACGAAGACGATCAGCACCGGCACGATCGAGATCACCGAGGCGGCCATCGTCAGGCCGGGCGCGATCTGGCCCTGTTCGTCGACGAAGTTGGTCAGGCTGAGCGGCAGCGTGTACCGGTCCGGGTTGCTGATCAGCACCAGCGGCGTCTCGTAGTCGTTCCAGGACCACACGAAGGCGAGGATGCCGAGCGCGCTCATCACCGGTGTTGCCAACGGCAAGTAGATCCGGGTGAACACCTGCCACTCGTTCGCGCCGTCCATCCGCGCCGCCTCGGCGAATTCGGCCGGCTGGCTGACGAAGAACTGGCGCATCAGGAACGTGCCGAGCACGGTGAACATCCCCGGCAGGATCAATGCCCAGAGCGTGTCGTACAGCCCGAGCTTCTGGAAGTAGATGAACCGCGGGACGAGCAGCAGCTGCGCCGGGATGATCGCTGTCGCGAGGTACAGCAGGAACAACTTGTCCCGGCCCTTGAACGACATCCGCGCGAACGCGTAGCCGGCCATCGTCGCGGTGATCAGCTCGCCCGCGACCCGCAGCAGCGCGACGAACACCGAGCGGCCGAACGCCGGCAGCACCGAGGTCGCCCCACTCAGCACGGTGCTGAAGTTGTCCCACTGGAACGGGTCCGGGATCCACTGCATCGGGATCTTGTACGCCTCCACGTCCGGCTTCAGCGCGGTCGAGATCATCCACGCGAACGGCGCCAGGAAAGCGATGGCGAGGATCCACAGCGGGATCCCCCAGATCCATTTGCTGTATTTCCTAGTCATTGAGGGCCCTTCCGCGCTGCGCCCGCCAGGTCACCAGGGTCAGGACCAAGACGCCGACGAAGGTCACCAGGCCGATCGCCGACGCGTAGCCGAACCGGTAGAACTGGAAGCCGGTCTGGTACATGTAGTAGGAGATCGTGGTGGTCGCGTCGCCCGGACCGCCCGCGGTGATCAGCGCGATCAACCCGAATCCCTGGGACGCGCCGATGATCATCGTGACCAGCAGGAAAACGGTGGTCGGCAGCAGCGCCGGCCAGGTGATCACCCGGAACTTCGCCCACGCGGACGCGCCGTCGATGTCGGCCGCTTCGTACAGCTGCCGCGGGGCGTCCTGCAGCGCGGACAGGTAGATGAGCGAGCAGTACCCGACGCCGCCCCAGACCGCCATCACGATCAGCGCCGGCAGCGCCCAATGCGACGACGCGAACCAGCCGGGCTGTACCCCGAACGCGTCGAGGACCTGGTTGACCAGGCCGGCCTTCGGGTTCATCAGCATCAGCCAGGTCATGCCGATCGCGACCACGTTGACGATGTACGGCAGGAAGAAGATCGCCCGGAGGACGGCGCGGCCCGGCAGCGGGCGGTTCAGCGCGATCGCGAGCGCCAGGCCGAGGACGACGGTGAGCGGGACCGACACCGCGACGTACACCAGCGTCAGGCCGACCGCGTGCCAGAAGCCCGGGTCACGGGCGATCGCGACGAAGTTGTCGATGCCGTTGAACGTGATGCCGCCGAGGCCGGACACCAGATTCCAGTCGGTGAAGGCGAGTACGACCACGCTGATCAGCGGGATCAGCGTGAACGCGGCCACGCCGAGCAGGTTCGGGGCGATGAACAGGAAGCCGATCCAGCCGGACGGCCGGATCCCCGGACCCTTCGCGGTCCGGGCCTCGGTACCGGCCGCGACGACGGTGGCGGTGGCCATCAGGGCCTCCTCTCGTTGCGGGCGATCGCGGCGTCGGCGAGCCGCCGTACCTCGCGGATCGCGACGCCCGGGTCCTTCTCGCCGAGCCAGCACAGGTCGCGCTGCTGCTTCATCGCCAGCGAGATCTCCGGGAACCCGGTCAGCCGGGTGTCGGTGGCGAGCTTCGGGTCCGACGCCAGGACGACCCGCCGGAACGAGTCGAGGTCGAAGTACTTGTCCGGTTCTTTTCCGAGCATTCCGGAAACGATCTGCTCGTCGGTGACGTTGCCGAGCGCCGGCATCTTGCCGCCCTTGAGCATCGGCGTCGCGCCCTCGGTCAGCCAGAACTTCACGAACGCCCAGGCCGCCTCGAACTTCGGCGACTTCGGGTTGACCATGATGAAGTTGCTGTACGAGCCGCCGTTCCAGTTCTGGCCGTCGACCGTCGGCGGCGGGGCGAACGCGACCTTGAAGTCGTGCGGGTACTTCTTCGCGTCGTACAGGTACCGCAGGTTGAACGGGGCGGTCGACCAGAGGTGGAACTCCGCGCCCAGGAACGAGTTCTGCTGGTAGGCGTCCAGGTGCCGCGACAGCACCTCGGTCCACGGGAAAGCGGTGCCCTCGGCGATCATTTCCCGGCCGAGCCGGAAACCCTGCTCGAAGTGCGGATCACCGAAGTTGGAGCGGTTTCCGTCGTACCAGTAGTTCGGGCCGAGGGCGATCCGGGCGACGTCCGGGAGCGTGTACGTGCCGACCGTCTTGTCTGTCGTCAGTTTCCGGGCCGTCGCCCGGAACTCCTCGATCGTCCAGGAGTGCGGCAACTCGACACCGGCCTGCTGCCGGAGCTTCTCGTTGAACAGCACGAAGAACGGTTCGCGTGCGGAGGCCAGCGCCTTGACCTTGCCGTTGTCGATGTACGACCGCGGCTGCTCGGTGTCCAGGAACACCTGCAGTTCCGGATCCGCCCGCACCCGGTCGGTCAGGTCCGCCGCCAGTCCGGACCCGGCCCGCAGCGCCATCGCGGCCTGCGAATACGTGAAGTAGACGTCGATGTCGACGCCACCCTGGAGAGCGGTGTCGAGCTTGAGGTTGCCGCGGTCGTCGTTCACGAACCGCGTGTAGTTCACCTTGTACTGCGGAAACTTCGCCTGAAACGCCTTCACCACATCGGCCGGCCCCGACGCCGCCGGCACCCCGCCCCACACCTGCAGGGCCCCTGACCGCCCACCGTCCGCTCCGGAACACCCCGGCACGACAGCAGCGGCCAGCCCCGCCCCCACCCCGGCCAGCACCTCCCGCCGAGAAAAACTTTTGCGCCTCACACCACACCTCCCACCAGATTGCGCAAAAGATTAGCGAGAGGAGGCCTTCTTGCCTAGAGGTCGCGTAAATCTTTTTCAAGCACGCCCGGGGGCGCGGCAGGCCGGGCTGAGGGCCTCAGAAGGTGCAGTTCACCAGCACGGGCTCGTTGACAAGGGTGATGTCGAAGGACTGCCGCACCTGGGTCCGGACGTGCGTGGCCAGGGTGAGGAGCTCCTTGGCGGTCGCCTGCCCGCGGTTGGTGAGGGCCAGCGTGTGCTTGGTGGAGACGCCGGCGTTGCCGATGGTGAAGCCCTTGGACACACCGGCATGTTCGATCAGCCAGGCCGCGCTGGTCTTGACGCGGCCGTCGGCCTGCGGCCACTGCGGGGCACCGGCCGGGACGTCGGCGGGGGTGTCGAGGATCGGGTTGGTGAAGAAGGAGCCCGCGCTCCAGGTGTCGTGGTCGACGGGATCGAGGACCATGCCCTTGCCGCGGCGCAGGCCCAGCACGGCTTCCCGGACATCGGTCATCGGCGCGCGCGAGCCCGGTTCCACGTCGAGGACGCGCGCGAGTTCGGCGTACCCGACCGGGGCGGACAGGTCGCCGAGCTTCAACTGGAACGCGACCTCCAGGACGACGTACCGCGACGGGTCGGCCTTGAAGCGCGAGTTGCGGTAGCTGAACCCGCAGTCCGCGGCGAACATCGTGCGGACCTGGTTGTCGGTCCGGTCCCAGACCCGCACCGACGCGATCGTCTCGGCGACCTCGTGACCGTACGCACCGACGTTCTGCACCGGGGTCGACCCGGTGAGCCCGGGGATGCCGGACATCGACTCGAGCCCGCTCCACTCCTCGGCGATCGCCCGCTGCACGACGTCGTCCCAGTCCTCACCGGCCGCGATGTGCACCATCGCGCCGGAGCACATGTCCGCGTCGATCCGGATGCCGGACGTCGCGACCTTGATCACGGTCCCACGGAAACCGTCGTCACCGATCACGACGTTGCTGCCGCCGGAAAGCAGCAGCACCGGCTCGCCGGCGGCGTCGGCATCGCGAACCGCGGTGATCAGGTCGTCCTCGGTGCCGACCTCGAGGAACTTGTCGGCAGGCCCGCCGATCCGCAGCGTGGTGTGGTCGGCCAGCGACACGTGCGTACTCACCGGACGCGCACGACCGCCTTGGCCCGGCCGAGCACCTTCTCCTCGCCGGACACCGCGGTGATGTCGATCTCGGCCAGGCCGTCCGCGACCTTGCCGACCGTGGCGGAAAACGTCACAGTCGCGCCCTTGTCGTCGTCCGGTACGACGACCGGCTTGGTGAACCGGACCCCGTACTCCACCAGGTCGGCCGGGTCGTCGAGCCAGTCCGTGACCACGCGCACCGCCGACGCCATCGTGAGCATCCCGTGCGCGATCACGCCGGGCAGCCCGAGCGCGGCGGCCATCCGGTCGCTCCAGTGGATCGAGTTGAAGTCGCCGCTCGCCCCGGCATACCGGACCAGGTCGTCACGCTTGAAGGTGACGGTCAGCGGCGGGAGCTCCGTACCTGCCAAACTCATCGTCGTCCTCGCTTCGCTCCGGGCGCCGATGAGGCACGAGTCGAGCTGTACTTGATGATGAACTCGCTCCGCTCGTTCATGTGTCCGCCCGGTTGTGCGAGAGGGTCGACGTCGAGGTGGCGATCGGTTCGCCGTCGACCGTGGTCAGCGCGGTCTCGTACATGATCACCTCGACGGGACCGGCCTTGCGCACGGTCGTGATGGTGGCGGTCGCCGCGATCTCGTCGCCGGCCTTGATCGGGCGCGTGTAGCTGAACTTCTGCGCGCCGTGCACGATCCGGTCCAGCCGGAGGCCGAGCTCCGCGTCGCCGAGCAGCTCCTCGAGCGCCCGGCTGCCGATCACGAACGCGAACGTCGGCGGCGCGATCGGGTCAGCACCCCGGTACGCCGGGTTACCGTCGCCGATCGCGTCGGCGAACTCCCGGATCTTCTCCCGGCCGACCTGGTAGGACCCGGCGGCCGTGTAACTGCGGCCGACCATCGTGGCGTCGATCGTCATATCCGCTAACCCTACTGGCAGACTGTGCCGAGGGTTTCCGCCGCCCACGATTCCGACGGAGAAGGTTGAACGTGACGGCAGTGGCGGCGCTGGCGAAGTACGCGCCTCGGTACCGGCTGGAGATCGGTGAGCCGGAAGGCTCGGACTGGTTGCGGGCGGACCGGATCCTGGAGCCCGGGAGTCCCGAGCTGACCGAGTTGCTCAAGCGGGACGACGAGGCCAGCTCCCACCGGTCGGCGCACGCGAACGCGCTCAGCATGATGTCGTTCTACGCCGGCCGCGCGCCGGCGACCGCGCTGCTGCTCTGGGCGCTCGAGGGACACGTCCTCGACATCCGTCCGCAGAACCTCTGGGTCCGCCCGCACCCCGGCCACGGAATCGCCGCGGTCGCCGTTCGTTCCGCGGATTTCCTGCCCGGCGGGCTGAAAACGCTGTACGACGTCGTCCTGCGGAAACACCTGCTGCCACTTTCCGAGGAGCTGCACCGGCGGTCGCGGGCCGGCCTGCGGCAGGTGTACGGCGGCGTGGCGGCCGGCTGCGCGATGGGGTTCTGCGCCGCGACCCGCGAGGACGTCACGGTCGAGCCGGCGTATCTGCTCGAACGGTGGCAGACCTTCGTCGCCAAGGCGCCGGGCGGACTCGCGCGGCTCGGCGACGTGGAGGTGGCGGGCGGGAAGCTCGTCTACCTGCGGAACACGTGCTGTCTGTACTACACGAGTGAGACCGGCAACGGCACGCTCTGCGGCTCCTGCTGCCTGACTCCCCGTGACGAGCGTCTCACCGCCTACGAGGGCGGCCGGCCGATCCTCTCCGTCTGAGGGAACAGCAAAAGGCCGCTCCGGGTGATCCGGAGCGGCCTTCGCGAAGCGATACCGAGGTCAGCGGGTCTCGCGGTGGTCGGTGTGGTCGTTGCACCGGTGGCAGTACTTCTTCAGCTCAAGACGGTCCGGGTCGTTACGCCGGTTCTTCTTGGTGATGTAGTTCCGCTCCTTGCACACCGTGCACGCCAGAGTGATCTTCGGGCGGATGTCGGTCGACTTGGCCACTGCTGCCTCTTCTGTCAGGAGTGCGCAACTGAGGTGATCGCACTCTCGATGTACTGCCGTTGGTGGGTAGCGGGGGCGGGAGTCGAACCCGCGACACCACGATTATGAGCCGTGTGCTCTAACCACCTGAGCTACCCCGCCGCAAGAGTCCGTCATCTCACCCGGCGGACCGGGTGAGATGTCGTTCTCAGAGCCCCTTTACGGAATCGAACCGTAGACCTTCTCCTTACCATGGAGACGCTCTGCCGACTGAGCTAAAGGGGCGGGCCGAGGAGAGAGATTACACGGTCCCCCACCTCGATGTGAAATCGAGCCAGGAGCGCCTTGCAGGCCCCTCAGTCCGTCCCGGAAAGCATACCTGCTCCGGCGAGTGCTTCTGACCAATTTCCGCCCCGGCCCGACGCGGTCGGCGAGACCGCGGGGCCGATGGCGTCGCACCGATGTCGAGAGCTCCCGGACGGCTTCGTCTCACTGGCAGAACCTACGAGAGGAGCACGAATGTCCGAGACAGCGATGCCGCCGGTGGCTTCCGCCGCGGAGTGGGCCGCGGCCCGTGCCGAACTGCTGGTCGCCGAGAAGGAGGCCACGCGCACGCTCGACCGGATCGCGGCGCAGCGGCGGCGACTGCCGATGGTGCGGTTCGGCGAGTACGCGTTCACATCGACCGATGGCCCGGTCACGCTGCGCGAGCTGTTCGGCGAGCACCGCCAGCTCGCGCTGTACCAGTTCATGGACGCCGGCCCGGACGCGTTCTGCGGCGGCTGCACGTACTTCACCGAGAACGTCGCCAATCTCGACGGGCTGGCCCGCAACGACATCGCCTGGGCGACGGTTTCCGACATGCCGGTCGAGCAGATGGCCGGGTACTGGAAGGACAAGGGCTGGGGACACATCCCGTTCGCGTCCTCGGCGGGTACGACGTTCTCCGCCGACTGCGGCGCCGGCGGCGGTTTCCTGCTGAACCTGTTCCTGCGCGACGGCGACAGCGTTTTCCGCACCTATTCGACCGGTCAGCGCGGGGTCGACCACCTGCTGTTCAGCAGCACCGTTTCCGACCTCGCGGCGTACGGCCGGCAGGAGGACTGGGAGGACTCACCGGCCGGCTGGCCGCAGGCGCCGACGTACGGCTAGGACCTAGGTCCAGACGCGGCTCGGGTATGCCGCCCGGAGCGACGGCATCACATCCGTGACGAAGGTCTCGACGGACTCCCGGTTCGCCGCCGCCGGGAGTCCCGGGACCTCCAGGGAAATCCCGGAAAGCTCGTGCCCGAACGCTTCCTGGTAGCGGCCGAACTTGTCGATCACCTGCTCCGGCGATCCGACCAGCACCGACCCGCCGTCGAGGAACTCCTCCAGCGTCCGGAACGGCAACTGGTTGTGCCGGGCGCCCGGCGAGTCCATGAACGCGTCGAAGACCGGCCGGTACCCCTCGACCGCCTCCTGCGAGGTCTTCTTCACGTACAGCCCGTTGAACCCGGCGCCCACGACGGCCGCCGCCGGGTCCCGCCCGTACGCATCCCAGCGCTCGCGGTAGTGCCGGATCAGGCCGGCGTACTTCTCCAGCGGATGGAACCCGTTCGCCGAGAACAGCGGATCGCCCCAGCGCGCGGCCAGCCCGGTGGACTCGGTCGACGATGCCGAGCCGTGCCACAACGGGATGCCGTCCGATCGGTACGGCCGCGGTTGCGTGGTCGCGTCCGTCAGCGCCGGGCGGTAGCGCCCGGACCAGGACACCCCGGTCTCGCGCAGCAACCGCCGAAGCAGCTCGTGCTTCTCCCGGTTGCGGTCCCACTGCCCGTCCAGCTCGTACCCGAACAGCGCGTTCTGGTCCGGGTCGTTCCCCTTCCCGATGATGATGTCCAGCCGTCCGCCGGACAGCTGATCGAGCGTCGCGTAGTCCTCCGCCACCCGTACCGGGTCCAGCAACGACAGCACGGTCACCGTGGTCAGGAGCCGGATCCGCGACGTCACCGCGGCGATGTAGGACAGCACGACCGGCGGCGACGAGGAGATGAACCGCTGCGCGTGCCGCTCCCCCACGCCGTACGCGTCGAACCCGAGCTCTTCGGCCCACTGCGCCTGCTGGACGACGTGCCGGAACCGTTCGGACGGCGTGAGCTGTACGCCGCTGATCGGATCCGGCGAGTTGTCGATCAGCGTGTACGTACAGAACTTCACCGCACCTTCTTCTCGCCGGCCGTCACGGGGAGACCGAGGCGGTTGCCAGGCGCTGGCGCGGGGCACGTCCCGTACGCCGTGAACGCGAACGGCAGGTTGATCGTCCGGTTGAAGTCGATCCGCACCGATCCGTCCCGCTCGACGGGCCCCGTGGTCACCGTGCGCCAGGGTGCGGTCTCCTCCCCGTTCGTCCTGTCGTGGAACGCGACGTTCAGCCGGCTGTCGCTCGCGGCGGTCGCGACCAGCTCGTACGCCGTACCGCCGAGTGCGACGTGCACGGCGCCGATCGCGGTGATGTGCTGACGCAGGTCGTCGCGTGCGGTCGCCACCTCCACGCGTCGGGCCTTGGGGTACGGGCTGAAGTAGCCGGTCACCGCCCACGCATCGTCGAGCGGAAACGCCGGAACGCCGTCGAACGCTGTCCGCGTCGCAGCCTCCGGATCCCGTTGGCGAACGGCGTACCGGCCGCCGCGGAGAACGAGTTCCACCAGGCGGTTTCGGTGCAGCAACCAGCTGAGCGAACCGGCTTCCGGAACGCTCGCGGAAACCGTTCCGTGTACCGGCTCGCCGCCGAGCGACAGCCCGCCGGCGGTGGTCACGTGTGCCTGTTCGTCGGCCCACCACTGCCCGGGCAGGCCGGCGATCGCCGCCGGAGTGGCCGGCAGCCAGTCGAAGGCGACGACGGACAGCCAGCCGTAGTCGGTGTCCAGGTCGCGCTCCCGGGCGGTGTGCCAGGTCTGCCAGTCCAGCTCCAGGTCGGAAACGACGGTCATGATGCTTTCCTCTGTTCGCGGTGGGCTACCTCGGAACGGACCAGCGGAATGACGTACCGGCCGAAGTCGATCGCGTCGTCGTAGATGTCGTAGCCCCGGGCGGAGAAGATCCGGATGCCGAGGTCGTAGTAGTCGAGCAGCGCGGCGGCCACGGTGTCCGGCGTACCGACCAGCGCGGTGGAGTTTCCGCCGCCACCGGTCAGGCCGGTCGGCGCCGTCCAGAGCGCGCGGTCGTGGCGCTCGCCGGCCGCGACGGCTTTCAGCAAGCGCTGCGATCCAGCGTTTTCCGGAGTCTTCGACCGCAGCCGGGTGCTCGCCGGGACGCCGCCGGCCTGGACGACCTTGATCCGGCCGAGAATGCTTTCCGCCTTCGCCCAGGCGAGCTCCTCGGTCGGCGCCAGGATCGGCCGGAACGCGATCTGGATCGCCGGACGGTCCGCCCGGCCCGCCTTGGCCGCCGCGGCGTCGATGGTTGCGAGCTGCTCGCGGGTCCCGGCCAGCGGTTCACCCCAGAGCGCGAAGATGTCCGCCTCGGCCGCGCCGACCGCGTACGCCGCCGCGGACGAGCCGCCGAACGAGATCCGCGGCCGCGGCTGCTGGAGCGGCTTGATGTCGGCGAGGAACTGCTCGAACCGGTAGTGCTTGCCGTTGAAATCGAACCGGGTGTCCGACGTCCAGGCTTGCTTGAGGATCTGGATGAACTCGGCCGTCCGCGCGTACCGGTCGTCCTTCGCCAGGAAGTCGCCCTCGGCGGCCTGGTCCGCGGTGGAGCCGCCGGTGATCACGTGCACCTCGAACCGGCCGCCGCTGAGGTGGTCCAGGGTCGCAAACGTTCTCGCGGTCAGCGTCGGATAGGCGACGTTCGGCCGGTGCGCGACGACCAGGTTGATCCGCTCGGTGCGCCCGGCGACGTACGCCGCGACCTGGGCCGGGTCGGGCGAGCCCGAATGGTAGGCGAACAGGATGCGGTCCCAGCTGTTGTCCTCGTGGGCACGCGCGAGTTTGCTGGTGTACTCCAGGTCCAGCGGTCCGCCGGTTCGCGGCGTCACCTCGCTGGCCGGGTTGGTTCCGGCGATACCGAGGAACTCAACTGGCATGGCGTTCTTCCTTCCGTACGGTGGGTGCGAGCAGCGTGAGCAGGTCCCGGGCGACGGCGTCGTTCTGCCGGAAACCAGGACCGTTGAAGTGCGGGCGGGAGAATCCCGACGAGCCGGCCGATCCGGAAACCGACGGTCCGAGCAGGAACAGCGCCGGATGGACCGATCCGTCGGCGCGGATCGCGCGGCAGCGCGAGTCCGCCTTCAGCTGGCCGCCGCCGAGGCTCGTCCCGTCGGCCGCGAACAGCTCGTCGGCCGCCAGCGCACCCGAGTCGAGCAGACCGCGCAGCAGCGGGTCGGTGGTCGCGAGTACGTCGGGCCGCGGCAGCCGCGCCTCGACGAACGCCCGCGCGCGGATCTCACCCGCGACGCCAGGGCTGGTGGCCACGAACTGGTCGTTGTCGAGAGCAACTTCCAGGTCGGGCCCCGCGAACCGGACGATCCCGGCCCGGTGCAGCGCGAGTAATTCCTCCAGCCGCCGCGGCGGCGGCCCACTCGCCACGAACGAGAAGAATCCGTGCCACTCGCCCTCCACCCGCCGCACCCGGTCCTCGTCCGACAACTGCCCGTCGGTGATCGCCCGCGACAACACGCTGTAGACACTCAGCAGCGAGTTGAACACCGCCAGATCAGCCGAGTACGCCGAATCCGCCCGCCGCAGCAGATCCCCCTCGATCAACGCGACCAGGAACTGCTCGAACCGCTCCCGCTCCCCGAAGAACGCCCCCGCCAACGGCCGATCCACCTCCGCCCGGACAAACCGGTCCGCCGGGTCAGGCACCGCGGCCGCAACCGCTGCGGCAAAGCCGCCATCAGATCCCGGGTGACCTGCCTGCGAACCCTGGACGGGCGTCCACCCGTCCAAGGCCTCCGCGAAGCTTTCCCACGACGATCGGACCCGCGCGGGGTGCGCCAGGAACAGCTGCTGGTAGTGGGCGTAGGCCAGCTCCTTCTCGATCAGCGGGAGCACGTCCCGGTCGAAGTCGAGCGGTCCGTCGCCCAGCGCCTCCTTGGTCAGGTAGCGCGTCGGGACGGGCTTCGTCCCGGGCACGGTGTAGCCGAGCTTCGCGTGGTACGGGACGCCGCGGCGGGAGCCGACGTACAGGATCGGCTCGTCACCGGACGGGTGGTACCGCAGCAGCCCGTCGCACTCGTCGTACCAGCCGCCGCGGCCCTCGGTGAGCAGCACCATCAGGTCGACGAACGCCTGCCCGAATCCGCGGACGATCACCGGCGCGTTCGGCCACAACCCGTCCAGGTCGACGTCGGCGGTGTAGCCGGGCGGGACGTAGGCCAGCCCGGCGTCCGCGGCCTGCGCCGCCCACGCCGCTTCCGATGCCGTCGGCAACCGATCCAGGTAGCCGAGGGCCAGCACCACCGCGTCGGCCGCGATCTCCCGGCCGGACTCGAGGATCACCCGCCGGTCCGCCGTGAGCTCGACGGCTCGCTCGCGATGCGTGGTGACGCTCGCGGGGAGATCGCGGACGACACGCCCCCACACCCACGCCAGGTACTCCGCCTGCACCAGCCGTGGTGGGAAGTCCATCGGCCCGGGCGCTTCGAGCCCGGCCTTCTCGAGGATCACCGCGCCCTCGCCGGCGACCCAGCCGGCGAGGTCCGGCCCGGGCACGATCGGCCCCTCGCACTCGACCGACTCGTCGGTGAAGATCGTGACGTCGGATGTCATCGAGTTCATCCACAGCAGCCGCGACTGCTCCCGCCGCCAGATCCGCCCGCCGCCGACCGGATACGGATCGACCACGTGGATCTCGACCCGGCGGCCGTCGAGCAGTTCGCGGGCGCTGGCCGCGAATCGTTCCAGCAACCCGACCGTCCGCGGCCCGCCACCGACGAACACCACCGTCGCCGCCGATTCCTTCCACGCATGCAGCTCGGCCACGGTCATCGGACCAGCCCGAGATGATCGCGCAGCGTGGAGCCGCCGTACTCGGAACGGAAAACGCCGCGTTCCCGCAGCAACGGGACCACCCGGTCGACGAAGTCGTCGAGTCCGGACGGGGTGAGGTGCGGAACGAGGACGAAACCGTCGGCAGCGTTTTCCTGGACGTGCCGGTTGACGGCCTCCGCGACCGTGCTGGGCGACCCGACGAACGTCTGCCGGTTCTGCTGGTTGATGACGGTCTGCCGCAGCGACCAGCCGTGCGCCGCCGCCTGCGCCCGCCACTCGGAAACGATCGGAAACGGATCGTCGTAGCCGACCCGCCCCTGCGTCACCGACGACCCGACGACCGGGTCCTCGGCCGGCAGCGGACCGTCCGGGTCGTACGCCGACAGGTCGCGCCCCCAGAGCAGCTCGGCCAGCACCAGCGCGGTCGGCCCGGAAACCTGCTGTTCCCGGATGTACGCCGCTTTCTCGATCGCGTCGGCGTCGGTGTCCGCGACCACGACCGTGACCGCGGGCATGATCTTCAGCGACTCGTCGGTCCGCCCGTACTTCGCCAGCCGCGCCTTGACGTCCTTGTAGAAGGTCTGCCCGGCCGCGAACGTCCCGTGCCGGCTGAAGATCACGTCCGCGCTCGCCGCGGCGAACTCCCGCCCCTCGTCGCTGTCACCGGCCTGGATGACGACCGGCCGGCCCTGCGGCGAGGGCGGCAGACCGAACCGGCCGCGGATCGTGAAGTGGTCGCCGTCGTCCGCGAAGGCCCCAGCGCCCGCGCGGGCGAAAACGCCTTCCGCCTGGTCGAGGACGAGCTCGTCGGCGCTCCAGGAGTCCCAGAGTTTCCGCACGATCCGCAGCGTTTCCTGTGCCCGGACGTACCGGTCGGCCCGGTCCAGGTACCCGCCGCGCCGGAAGTTCTCGCCGGTGAAGGCGTCCCAGGACGTCACCACGTTCCAGGCCGCGCGGCCGCCGGAGACGTGGTCGAGCGTCGACAGCCGCTTCGCCAACTCGTACGGCTCGTTGAAGGTCGAGTTCACCGTCGCGGCCAGGCCCAGGTGCGTGGTGACCGCGGCCAGCGCACTGAGCACGGTCAGCGACTCGGGCCGGCCGACGACATCGAGGTCGTGGATGCGGCCCTTCACCTCGCGCAGCCGCAGCCCCTCGGCCAGGAAGAAGAAGTCGAAGGTTCCGCGTTCCGCCGTTTCCGCCAGCTGGCGGAACGATCCGAAATCGATCTGCGAGCCGGCCGCCGGGTCCGACCACACGGTGGTGTTGTTCACGCCCGGGAAGTGCGCGGCGAGATGGATCTGCTTGGTCATCGCGCACTCCTCGCGTACCTGTTGTCCGGCCGCCGCAACCCGAGCCGCCCGCGCAGGCTCCCGGCGCGCTCCCCCGGCCCGGCCAGCCCGCGTTCTCGCAGCGCCGGGAGCAGTTGCTCCGCGATCACCGGCACGTCCAGCTCGAGCGACGCCGGCCGCAGATGGACGCCGTCGACCCCGGCGCCGGCCCACCGCGCGATCGTCCCGAGCAACTGCCCGACACCCTCGGCGTGCGGCCGCACCCGAACCGACACCAGCACCACCGGCTGCCCCGCACGACGGCGAGGCGCGTCAGCGGTCACCGCCACACTCCGTCGCCCGCCCTCGGAGGCGACACTCACGCTCCGCCGGTCACCGTCCCGCAGCACCCGAACCTGCGTGGGCACGTCGTCGGACTCCGGCAGGAACACGAGTTCCGCATCGGCCGCCGGCGCCAGCGCCTCCGCGCCCGTCACCCGGATCGCGGTGATCGGGTGCCCTTGCGGCGGCCGGGGCACGATCGACGGTCCCTTGACGCTGAACGTCGGCGTCTCGAAGTCGACGTAGTGCAGCTTCTCCCGGTCGACGTACCGCCCGGTGGCCGCGTCGCGAATGATCGCGTCGTCCTCCCACGAGTCCCACAGCCGGCGCCCGGCGTCGACGACGTACCGCGCCTCGCGCCAGGTCTCGGCGGCGGGCGCCGGCACGCGCCGCCCGACCACCGCGGCCGCCTCCGCCGACGTCGAGACCTCCGCGATCCACCCGGCCCGCCCTCCCGAGATGTGGTCGAGCGTCGCGACGGACGCCTGCACGTGGAACGGCTCGGTGTGCGTGACGGTGATCGCCGGCAACAACCCGATCCGCTGCGTCACCGGCGCGACCCGCGCAGCGAGCCCGAGCGCATCCAGCCGCACGCTGACCCGATCAGGTACGTCGTCCGGCGCCTCGAGTGCATCGGCGAACGTGACGAGATCAACGCCCGCCGCCTCCGCCCGCTGCGCCGCCCGGACGGCGAGCTCACCGGTCAGTACCGCCCGCGGATCGACCTCGGGCCCGCGCCACGCCCCGGGATCCCCGCCCGCACCGTCGATCTCGATCGCGGTGATCAACGGCCTGCTCATGATGCCGCCCGCAAGGCCACGGAAAGTTCTTTCCGGAACTGCAACGGGCCGATCGACTCGGGATCGACGTCGGTGTCGAACTGCGGCTCGAATCCAGCCGCCAGGTACAGCGCCGCCGCCTCCGGCTGCCGCGGCCCCGTCGTCAGGTACAGCCGCCGGTACCCGAGATCGAGCGCTGCCGCCTCGAGTTCGGCGAGCACGCGCCGCCCGAGGCCCTGCCGCCGGTGCACCTGCGACGTCCACATCCGCTTCACCTCGGCGGTCTCGTCGTCGTACCGCCGGATCGCACCCCCGGCCACCGTCCGGCCGCCGGACCGCAGCAGCACGAACGCGCCGCCCCGCTCGGCGTGGAAATCCGACGGTGGAACCTCGGTCAGCTGCGTGTTCTCGTTCGTCCGCCCGTACCGCGTGCTGTACTCGACGACCAGATCCGCGAGCAACGGCGCCGCCTCCGGATCCTCCGGGCGGGCCCGGATCGCCTCCACACCGGCGAGTTGCACCGGCGTACCCTCCACCGGTTGGCCGCCTTCGACGGTAGCGAGGAACGCCTCCGTGACCTGGTACAGCGGGACCGACGCGGTCGGGTCGAGCAGCAGCCCGCCACCGTCGTACAGCTGGATGTGCGACGACAGGACGAACCACCCCTGGCCGATCGCGCCCGCGCCGAGACTGGTGAGCACCGGCCGGAGCGCGTAGTCGATCACCAGCACATGCGCCGGCGTACCGCCCGTTGCCAGCGGCAACACTGTCTTGCCCTTCAGTGCGTACTGCGGCAGCAGGTCGAGGAACACCTTGAGCAGCCCCGAGTACGCCGCCTTGTAGACCGGCGTGGTGACGACGACGGCGTCGGCGGCTTCGAGGATCGCCGCCGCAACGGCGATCGCCGGATCATCCGCCTGTCCGCGCAGCAGCGGCTCGGCGGGCAGGTCGCGCAACACGATCGGGGTGACCGTGTGACCGTGGCTGATCAGGCGCTTCGTGACGTGCTCGAGGACCGCGTCGGTGCGGGAGGAAAGCGACGGACTACTGGAGATCGTTGCGATGGTCGCCATGAATGCTCCTATTTCTTCGGCAGGCCGGGCGGATTGATCAGCGATTTCGGGACGGCCTCGGCCTGCAGACCCCACTTGGCCAGCACCTTCGCGTAGCTGCCGTCGGCGATCGCGGCGTTCAGCGCGTCGGCGAGCGGCTTGACCAGGCCGTTGTCCTTCTTGGTCGTGATCCCGACCAGACCCTGCACCGGGTAGCTGGACGAGACGGTGCCGACGATCTCGGTCTTGTGCTGGGTCGCGACGTGGTACGACGCGTTCGGGTTCGGTCCGAGGTACAGGTCGATCCGGCCGGACTGCAGCGCGAGATAGGTGTCTGCGGCCTGCTGGTAGTACTTGAGGTTCGCGGGTTTCCGCCCGGCGGCGACGTTCTGCTTGTTCCAGTCGAGAAGGATCGCTTCCTGCAGCGTTCCGGAACCGACCGCGACGTTCTTTCCGGAGCTGTCCGCCGGACCGGTGATCTTCAGGCCCGAACCGGTCCGGGCCTCGAACGCGTGCAGACCCAGCCGGTACGTCGCGAAGTCGTACTTCTCCTTACGCAGTTCGGAAACGCCGATGTTCGAGATTCCGACCTGGTACTTTCCGGAGTCGAGCCCGAGGAACAGGTTCTCCCAGCTGGTGGTCTCGATCTCGGCCCGGAGCCCGAGCACGCTCGCGACCAGGTAGGCGACGTCGATCTCGACCCCGATCGGCGTCTTGTTGTCGTCGGCGGTGAACCCGAGCGGCGGCAGACCGCCGCCGGCCGAGCCGTTCCCGATCACGAGTTTCCCGGACTCCCGCACCGCCGCCGGCAGCTCGGCCGCGATGCTGTCCACCTTCGCCGACGTGACGTGCTGCTGGTCGGCCGAGGTGTCGAACGCGACCACCGACGCGTCACCGCTCTTCGCGACCTGCCCGGCGGCGGTCTCCGTCTGCGGGTCGGCGCAGCCGGCCGCCGCCAGCAGAAGCGCCCCGATCGCTGCAATCCAACGTTTTCTCATCTGTCGTCCTCAGCTCGTCAGGGGAAGGCCGGGCGGGTTGATCTCGGACTGCGTGACCGCCTCGTTCGACACGTTCCAGCGGTCCAGGACCTTGGCGTAGCTGCCGTCGGCGATCACGCCGTCGATCGCCGCCTCGTACGCCTTCACCAGACCGCTGTCCTTCTTCGTGGTGGCCGCGATCAGCCCCTGCAGCGTCGGCCCGGCGCCGGAGAACTTGCCGATCGTCTCGGTCTCCCCCGACGTCTTCACGTGGTAGGCGATCGACGGGTTCGGCCCGAGGTACGCGTCGATCCGGCCGGAGCTCAGGGCGAGGTACGTGTCGGTGTTCTTCTGGAAGTACTTGATCGTCGCGGCCGGCAACCCGGCCTTGACGTTGGCCTCGTTCCAGTCGACGAGGATCTTCTCCTGGTTCGTCCCGGAGCCGACCGCGATCGTCTTTCCGGCGATGTCCTTGCCGCCGGTGACCCGCCAGGTCCCGCCCTTCTTCGCCTCGAACGCGATGTCGTCCTTGCGGTACGTCGCGAAGTCGTACTTCTGCTTGCGCTTCTCGGTCACGGTGATGTTCGAGAAGCCCACGTCGTACTTGGCGGAGTCGAGACCGACGAACAGGTTCTCCCAGCTCGTCACCTCGATCTCCGGCCGCAGCCCGAGCGCCTCGGCGACCAAGTACGCGATGTCGATCTCGAGACCGATCGGTGTCTTGTTGTCGTCGGCGTAGAAGCCGAGTGGCACGCTGCCGCTGCCGAACCCGGCGCCGACGACCACCGTGCCGCGGTCGCGCACCTTCGCGGGCAGCAGGGCGGCCGCGGCGTCGTTCTTCGTGGTGGTGACACGGCGTTGGTCGGCCGATATGTTCACGCCGGTGTCGGAGGTGGCGGCCGTGGCTTGCGGCTCGGTGCCACACCCGGCCAGGGCGAGCAGCAACAGACCGGCGGCGATCAGGGGACGTTTCATCACAGAACCTTGGAGATGAAGGCGCGAGTGCGCTCGTGGACGGGGTTGTCGAGCACCTCGCGAGGTGGACCCGACTCGAGGATCCGGCCGCCGTCGATGAAGACCACCGTGTCGGCGATCTCCCGGGCGAAGCCGATCTCGTGGGTGACGACGACCATCGTGGCGCCGTCGCGAGCGAGCTCCTTGATCACGTCGAGGACCTCCCCGACGAGCTCCGGGTCCAGGGCGCTGGTGGGCTCGTCGAACAGCAGGACCTTCGGTTTCAGCGCCAGCGCCCGGGCGATCGCGACGCGCTGCTGCTGACCGCCGGACAGCTGCCGCGGGTACACGTCGGCCTTGTCACCGACGCCGACCCGCTCGAGCAACTCGCGCGCGATCGGCTCGACCTCGCTGCGCTTGCGGCGCTGCGCCGAGATCGGTGCCTCGACGACGTTCTGCAACGCGGTGAGATGCCCGAACAGGTTGAAGTTCTGGAACACGAAGCCGACCTGCGACCGCTGTCGCAGGATGTCGCGCTCGCGCAACTCGTGCAGCCTGTTCCCGCGCCGCTTGTAGCCGACGAGCTCGCCGTCGATCGTGACCAGCCCCCGGTCCACCTTCTCGAGGTGGTTGATCGACCGCAGCAGCGTCGACTTACCGGACCCGGACGGACCGAGGATCACGGTCACGGTGCCGGCCCGGACCTCCAGGTCGACGCCCTTCAGGACCTCCAGCTCGCCGAAGCTCTTGTGCACTCCCTTGACGTCGATCACCTGGCCGCCGCCTTCCACGAGCTCCACGTCCGGCGGATCCGTTGCAGCGGCGTCGGCGGCAGCGTCCGCGCCGTACCGCGGGCGAAGTGGCGTTCGACGTAGTACTGCACGATCGACAGCAGCGTCGTCAGCACGATGTACCAGACGGTGGCGACCATCAGCAGCGGTACGACGCGACTGTTCCGGCCGTAGATCACCTGGACCTGGTAGAAGAGCTCCGGGATCGCCATCACCGACACGATCGAGGTGCCCTTGAACAGGCTGATCACCTCGTTCGCGCCGTTCGGGAGGATCGAGCGCATCGCCTGCGGCAGCACGATCCGGAAGAACTGCCGCGCTTTCGGGATCCCCAATGCGGCCGCGGCCTCGAGCTGACCGGCGTCGACGGAAATGATCCCGCCACGGATGATTTCCGCGGCGTACGCCGCCTGGTGCAGGGCCAGGCCCAGGACCGCGGCGCCGAGCGGACCGAACAGGTTGTTCGTACTGAAGTGCACGAACTCCGGGCCGAACGGGATACCGAGGCTGAGCTCCTGGTAGAGGTAGGCGATGTTGAACCAGAACAGCAGCTGCACGATCAACGGGATCGAACGGAACGCCCAGATGTAGCCCCAGGCAACGACCTGGAGGAACGGGCTGCTGGACAACCGCATCGACGCGAGCACGGCGCCGAGCACGAACCCAAGCACCGTGCCGTACGCCGTCAGCTGCACGGTCACCCAGAGCGCGGAGAAGATCGTCCGGGTGGTGAAGAACTGGAAGAACGTCGGCCAGTCCCAGCCCGGATTCGTGACGAGCCCGTGCACGAACATCGCGAGCAGGACGAGCACGACCCCGACGCCGACCCAGCGCCACGGATGCCGCCGGGCGACGACGGTCAACTCGACATCGAGCGGTACTGCGGTGGCCGGCGGACCGGTGGTACCGGACGCGGACGTGACTGAAGTGGTGGACACGATGACACTCCCTGGCGGTGGGCAGGCTTCGCGGGCCCTCGAGCGCTGGAGGGCAGCAGGCGACAGGCGTCCGGAGCGGACGCCTCAACAGGACGCGAGGTAACTCAGATCAGCACAGACAGAGCGCGCTGGAGACCCGGAGAAGATCGATGTGGAGGCGGTAGTACGGCGGCTTGCGCGTCATCCCCGTCCCCTCTCGTCGGTCGTGTCATCTCAGTATGGGACGCTGTTGAAAGATTAGTAAGTCAGTCGACAAAGCTCTCAATATATGGACGGCTTATACCGGCCCGGAGGGGCTGCCCGGCGCCATCCGGGAAGTGATCCGCGTCACGATCGCGGGGACTTTCTTGCCCGCCTGATTCACGCCTGAGCGTGCACCGGGCGGCAAGGGGCCCTCACCGACCGTGTTCGATTTCGTTTGATCTTTTCGTAATGGCGTTTGGGCGCTCCTGACCCTCTCGTTATGGTCGTTGAGGCCGTCGGTCCCCCTCACCGGCGGTTTCCCCTCCCTGGAAGGTTTTCCGTGCCCACTCACCAAGACGCGCCGCATGCAGATCGGCAGGCGTCCAGCCTCTCGGCTGCCTCGCGCCGGGTGGCAAAGCACCGCTCCTCCCGTCGCAGCGTCCGCCGTACCCAGCTCATCGGCCTGACCGCCGCCCTGGCGGCCGCGGCCGGCACCACCACCGTCGGACTCAGCTCGTCCGCGAGCGGACCGGCCACTGCGTCCGGAAGCACCGGTCTGAGCCCCACACAGGCCGAAGCCCTGACCGCCGCCCGCGTCGATCGGCGCGACCTCGGATCGCGGGACGCGTCCCGGATCGACCTGTCGCTCGCATCGAGCCGGAAGGCGGCCGCCGACGCCGCCGCGAAGCAGCGGGCCGCGAAGCTCGCCGCGAACGCGACGCTGACGCAGCGCCGAGCGCTTGCCCTGGCCGCCGCGAAGGCAGCGGCCGCCCGCAAGGCCGCGGCCCAGGCGAAGGCCCTGGCCGAGGCTCGCGCAGAAGCCGTCGCGAAGGCTGCGGCCATCAAGGCGGCTGCCGCCAAGGCTGCGCCGAAGGTCGTGCTGCCCACCACCGGCTACCACCTGACCGCCCGCTTCGACCAGGCCGGTGGCCGCTGGGCGCACAACCACACGGGTCTGGACTTCGCGGCCCCGATGGGTACGCCGGTCCGCTCGGTGATGGCCGGTGAGGTCATCCAGGCCGACTTCGAAGGCGCCTACGGCCGCCAGGTGAAGGTGCGGCACGCCGACGGGACCGTTACGTCGTACAGCCACATGTCCGAGTTCGACGTCTCCGTCGGCGACTCGGTCAAGGCCGGCACGATGGTCGGCCGGATCGGCATGACCGGCAACACCACTGGCCCCCACGTCCACTTCGAGGTCCTGCCCGGTGGCGGCTCGCCGATCAACCCGGAGCCCTGGCTCCGCGACCACGGCGTCAACCCGTAACCCGCTAGCGTTCCCCCGACCATTTCCAAGAGGGGGAACTCTTGAAGCTCTGGAAACTCGCGCCGGCCGTCGCAATCCTGGCGGCCGGCCTGACGGCCACCCAGCCCGCACAAGCTGCCACGCAGCGAGCGACGGCGGCCTGCGCGCTCGCGATTCCCGCACGCATCAGCGTCAGCGGGTCGTACAACCTTTTCTACGCGCGCCTGGGCGCCGGCTGCCCTGACAGCATCTACACGGCGGTGTGGAAGAGCACGCCCGCCGTAACGGCGAAGCCGCAGGGCAGGCTCGAGTTCACGAAGGGCAGTCGCACAGCGCAGTTCGGCTTTTCCGGCGCGTTTCCGGTGCTCGGGACGATCACCTGGCAACCCGCTGGTGGCGCGACGGACATCAACGGCGTCAAGGTCGCCGATCTCGCCACCGGGTACACGGTGTCCCGGTGCGCGTCGGTGGCAGCTCTCTCCGGTGGCCGCCAGGGCAGTCGTACGGCGCTGCTCACCACGGTCTCGTACTGGCGCCCCCTGCACGACCGGTACGAGCGCTGGGCCGGTAAGAAGGTGCTGATCCAGTACCAGGACATCGGTACGACGACCTGGAAGGGCCTGGCGTACGTCACCACCAACAGCGTCGGACAGGTGACGTACAACTACTACCCGAACCGCACCCGCCGGTACCGCGTGTACGTTCCCGGCACCACCAGCATCTGGGACGACTACTCGCCCGTCATCAGTCGTTAGAGCGTCTTTGCCATGTCGAGGGCGGCGATGTAGTCGCCCTCGATGAGGAACTCGTTCGGGTGGGTGCCCTCGACAACGTAGCCGTGCCGTTCGTACAGGCGGCGGGCGGCCGCGTTGGTGCTGTGGACGTGCAGGCTGATCTTGCGGGCGCCGCGGAGACGGCCTTCGGCGGCCGCGGCCTCCAGGAGTGCCGAGGCGACACCGAGGCGGCGCGCGTCGTGGGCGACCGCGAGACCGTTGATCGTCAGCACCCCCGCGCCCTCGGGGAACTGGTACTTGTCCTGCAGGCGCAGGTACCCGACCACGGTCCCGTCGTGCTCCGCGACCAGATGCGCCTCCGGTCCGCTCCGGCTAAAGAAAGTGTCCTGCAGGGTGTCCTGGTACGACGGGAAACCCGACGACGCATCCCAGGCGCTCCGCTCGATCGCGAGCAGCGCCGCGTCGTCCTCCTCGACGGCGCGGCGTACGGTCACCTGCTGGCCGGCTGATCGGCGGTCGTCACTCACCGCACCATCCTCGCCCGTCGACCGGGCCAACTGCCTGCCGGGTCAGCTTCCGAGCTCCCGCAGGACGACGGTTGCCGTCAGGCCCCCGTCCGGATTCGGGGCCAGCTCCAGCCGCCCGCGATGGACCTCGACGATCCGGCGTACCAGCGCCAGACCGAGTCCGTGCCCGGCGCCGTAGCGGTCCTTCGCGAACGGTTCGACGAAGGTCCGCACCCGCGCCGCGTCCAGGATCCCGCCGTCGTTCCGGACCACGAGACAACCGCCGGAAACTCGCACGGAAACCGTTCCGCCGCCGTGCCGGATCGCGTTCTGCACCAGATTGGTGACGACCTGGTGCAGCAGTACGTCGTTCCCCTCGACAACCGATTCCGTGAGCTCGGACGACAGCGTCGTACCCGCCTCGGCGGCCTCGGCGGACAGCGCCGGCCAGGCCGAGCGCACCACCGCCGCGAGGTCGACCGGATCGACCTCGACCTCGCGGTTGTCCAGTGCGGTGAGGCTCAGCAGGGTCTCGACGATGTCGATTCCGCGCTGATTCGTCTCGGCCAGCCGTTTCACCAGCTGCGGCACGTCCTGGTGCTCCGGATCGGCCTGCGCGACGTCGAGCATCGTCTTCATCACGGCGTGCGGTGTCCGCAGCTCGTGCGAGGCGTTGGCCGCGAACCGCCGGTACTGCTCGAAGGACGCCTGCAGACGGTCCAGCATCTCGTCGAACGTGTCCGACAGGTCGGTGAACTCGTCCCGGATCCCGGTCAGCCCGATCCGGTGGTCGAGCGACCCGCTCGCCGCGCGCCGCGCCGCAGCCGTGATTTCCTGCAACGGTTTCAGCATCCGGCCGGCGAGGATCCAGCCGCCGACCAGCCCGACGAGCGCCAGAAAGCCCAGCGTCCAGGCGGACAGTTTCACCACCAGGTCGAGAATCTCCGCGCGCGACGGCGGCTGGCCGGACTGCAGGTCCCGCGGATTCGCCGCGGTCAGCGGGTAGTTCGGAACGATCCGGAAAACCAGCCAGATGATGCAGGAAACGGCGGCGCCGGAAACGACCAGCAGACCGGCGTAGCTCAGCGTCAGCCGCAGCCGGACCGTCAGCCGCGGCCGCCGCGTCATCAGGCGCTCGCTCATGATTCACCGACCCGGTAGCCGACGCCCGGCACCGTGTGGATCACCCACGGGTTTCCGAGCTGTTTCCGTAGCGCCGAGATCGTGATCCGGACGACGTTGCTGAACGGGTCGGCGTGTTCGTCCCAGGCCTTCTCCAGCAGTGTTTCCGCGCTGATCACACCGCAGCGCGCAGCCATCAGCAGCTCGAGCACGGCGAACTGCTTGCGAGTCAGTTTCACGTACCGGTCGAAGCGGTACACCTCGCGACGGTACGGATCCAGGCGGACGCCGGCGTACTCGATCACGGTCGGCGGGGTCGCCGCGGGGCGGCGGACCAGGGCCCGCAGCCGGACGACGAGTTCGCGCAGCTCGAACGGTTTGGTCAGGTAGTCGTCGGCGCCGAGTTCGAAGCCCGCCACCTTGTCGTCGAGGTCGCCGGCCGCGGTCAGCATCAGCACCCGGCAGCCGATGCCCTGCGCAACGATCTGCCGGCAGACCTCGTCTCCGCTGACGCCGGGCAGATCGCGGTCGAGGACCACGACGTCGTACGCGTTCACCGTCACCGCATCCAGCGCGGAACGGCCGTCGAAGGCCAGGTCGGCCGCGATCGCCTCCAGCCGCAGACCGGCCTGGATCGCCTCGGCGAGATACACCTCGTCCTCGACGATCAGCACCCGCATACCGTCCATTGAAGCAGGCTGCGCGTATCGAAAACGTAAAGGAATCCGCAGACGCTGCTGCAACATCGGCTCCGATGAACTGGTCGGCATGCTGATCAATCACCTGCGGCGCGGGCGCCGGCCGACCGTACCGGGCCGGCTGGCGATCGTTGCCACCGTCATCGGTCTCGTCCTGACCGGCTGTACAGCGGTTTCCGGGGCAGACGAGACGTCACCGTCGAGCGCCGGCCCGGCCTCCAGGTCAGGCCGGTCGTCAGGATCCGGCTCGGCGCAGGGCGGACCGCCCAGCGCCGCGGACGGCGTCCTGCCGGACCACACCTCGGCGTACGACACCGATCTGCCCGGGGTCGCCAAGCTCGATCCCGCGCTGCGCGAGGCAGTCCAGCGGGCCGAGACCGCGATGACGAAGGACGGCATCACGATGCAGGTCACGACCGGGTGGCGGAGCAAGAAGTACCAGGAAGAGCTGATGGAGAAGGCGATCCGCAAGTACGGCAGCAAGAAGAACGCCAAGGAGTACGTCGCCGATCCCGACGAGTCCCACCACGTCACGGGCCACGCCGTCGACATCGGACCGACCGACGCCGACGACTGGCTGAACCGCCACGGCAGCCGCTACGGCCTGTGCCAGACGCTGTCCAACGAGATCTGGCACTTCGAGCTGGCGACCACGCCCGGCGGCACCTGCCCGCCGATGACCACGCCGAAGAAGTGACGTCAGCTGGACGGAACCCCGATCGCTCGGCGCACGACCGCGTCGAAGGTACGGTCGGGCAGCACCTCGCGGAGGAAGATCAGCGGCCTGGCTCCGAAGCCGACGGCGTACCGGGTCTTCGGCCTGCGTGCCTGCACCGCCTTGGAGATCGTCCGGGCGATCAGCTCCGGCGCGGAGGCGCGCCGCTGATTGGACTCCGACGAGAGCGAGTCGGCGACCGCGTTGCCCTGCGGGGCGTACGGACCGGTGGAGGAGACCGCCCGGAGCTTGCCGGCAGCGATGCCGGCCCATTCGGTCTTGATCCCGCCGGGCTCGATGACGACGACGTCGATACCGAAGGGCTTGAGCTCGAGCCGCAAGCAGTCGCTGATCGCCTCCAGCGCGAACTTGGTGGCGTGGTACCAGGCGCCGAGCGGGGTGTGGATCTTGCCACCCATCGACGTGATGTTGACGATCTTTCCGGACCGCTGCGCGCGCATCTGCGGGAGCACGAGCTGGACGAGCCGCGCCGCGCCGAAGACGTTGACCTCGAACTGGTAGCGGGCTTCGTCGAGCGGGACGTCCTCGACCGCGCCGTACGAGCCGTAGCCGGCGTTGTTGACCAGGACGTCCAGGCGGCCCGTCTCGGCGAGGATCTTCTCGACGCCGGCCTGCATCGAGGCGTCGTCGGTGACGTCCATCGCGATCGGGCGGATACCGGAGCTGGTGAGGTGGGCCATCCGCTCGACGCGGCGGGCCGCGGCGTAGACGGTGTAGCCGGCCTCGGCCAGTTCCAGCGCGGTGGCTTCACCGATGCTGGAAGAGGCGCCGGTGACGAGGGCTGTCGGCGTGCTCAAGGTAGTTTCCTTTGCTGCGGTTCTGCTGTGGACACGGCCCACGGTAGGAACGGCGGCGCGCGGCTCCACTAGCACAAGACGCCGATCAGCTTGCACTTCGCGCCAGCGACGGTCGGCGTGATCTGCAAGTGCGTTGGCGGCTTGTGCGGGTCCGTCGCGTCGGGTCGGCGGCTAGGCTCGCGGTATGGCAGGTGACCGTTTCGACCTGGAACCGAGCATCCGGGCCTTCGTCCGGGACCTCGGGATCTCGCCGGCGCGGGCCCTGCGGCGCGCCGAGCTGCCGGCTGACCTGTTCACCCGGCAGCCCATCGAGCTCTCGGTTCCGGAGTACTACCGGTTCTGGGACGCACTCGGTGCCGAGGGTGGCGCGGATCGCGATCTCGCGGTCGACATCGGGAAGGCGATCTCCGTCGAGTTCTTCTCGCCGCCGATGTTCGGCGCGCTCTGCAGCCCGAATCTCACCGCGGCGGCGCAGCGACTCGCGGTCCACAAGCCACTGATCGGCCCGCTGCGGATCGACGTCGACGCCGGCACCGCGCTGACGATCACCTGCGTCTGGCCGCCGGGACCGAAGCCACCGATCCTGCTGGCGGCCACCGAGCTGATCTTCTGGGTCGCTCTGGCCCGCATCGCCACGCGCGAGCAGATCCGGCCCGCACGGGTCACCATGCCCAGCCCACCCGCCGACCCGTCGGCGATGGAGAGCTACCTGGGCGCCCGGGTCCGCAAGGGCAGCCGGTCGTCGATCACCTTCACCGCCGCCGATGCGGGGCGTCCCTTCCTGACCGAGAACGAACAGATGTGGCGAGTCTTCGCCCCCGAGCTCCGCCGCCGGCTCTCCGACCTGCAGGCCTCCGCCACGATCGCCGACCGGGTCCGCGCCGCACTCCTCGAGACGCTGCCGGCCGGTGACCCGTCGATCGGTGCGGTCACACACCAACTCGCCACCAGCGCGCGTACTCTCCAGCGGCAGCTCAGCCACGAAGGCACCTCGTTCCAGACCATCCTGACCAGAACCCGGGAAGACCTCGCGCGGCACTACCTGACGAACGGCGACCTGCGGACCACCGACATCGCGTTCCTGCTCGGGTACGACGACACCAACTCGTTCTACCGGGCGTTCAAGTCCTGGACCGGCACCACCCCCGACGCGGTCCGGGCCGGCTAGCTCGGTTCTTCCGGGGGATCCGGGAGCTTGGCGAGCGGGCGCTGGGACCAGGCGACGTCGTGCCAGGAATCGAGTTTCCAGCCGATGTTCCGGTAGGTACCGATGGTCTCGAAGCCGAGCGACTTGTGCAGGGCGTCGCTGGCGGGGTTGGGCTGGGTCACACCGGCGACGGCGGTGCGGAAACCGCGTTCGGAAAGCCGGTCGAAGAGGGCGTTGTACAGAGTCCGGCCCGCGCCGGTGCGGTGGTGGCTGGGCGCCACGTACACGCTGACCTCGCAGGACCAGCGGTACGCCGGACGCGGCTTCATCGCACCGCCGTACGCATAGCCGACCACGTCGCCGTCGTCCTCGAGGACCAGCCACGCATGGGTGGACTGCGCCGTCGTGATCCGCTCGGCCATCTCCTCGACCGTCGGCGGCTCGAGCTCGAACGTGATCGCGGTGCCCCTGACGTACGGCGCGTAGATGGCCGCGCAGGCCTCGGCGTCGGCAGCCGAGGCGTCTCTGACCTGAACCATGACACGATAGTAGCCACAACTGTCGCTATAGTGGCAAGCGTGATGGATGAACTGTCTCGATCCTTGGCCGCGACCGTGCAGCAGGCGCGGGTCGCCCAGGACCTGTCGGTGAACGCGCTGGCCGAGCGGTCGGGCGTTTCCCGCGCGATGATCGGGAAGATCGAGCGGGGCGAGGCGCAGCCCACCGCCGTCCTGCTCGGGAAGCTCTCGGGAGCGCTCGGCATGACGTTGTCCGAGCTGGTCGCCCGCGCGGAGAACACGGGCGACCTGCTGCGGAAAGCGGAGGACCAGCCGGTCTGGACCGACCCGGTCACCGGATACCGCCGCCGCGCGGTGTCCCCGATGACCGAAGGGCCGCTGGAACTGGTCGAGGTCGAACTGCCGCCCGGGGCATCGGTCTCGTACCCGGCCGACGCGTACATCTTCAAGTACCAGCAGCTGTGGATCCTCGACGGAATCCTCCGTTTTCACGAGGGATCGCAGATCCACGAGCTGCACACCGGGGACTGCCTGCAGCTCGGCCCGCCGTCTCCGACAACCTTCCACAACCCTGGTACGTCGGGGTGCCGCTATCTGGTCGCGCTGGTCAAAGGGCGCGGCTGAAACCACTGCGCGATCGCGTCACGCAGCCCGTCGCGTTCCGCGGTGCCGTCCTGATCGGCGGCCCAGGCGACGTAGCCGTCCGGCCTGATCAGCAGGGCGAGCGGCGTCTCGCTCCGGCCGGTGACCGCCTCCACCGGATCCGCCGCGAGGCCGGCGAACGCACCGTCGGGCGTGAGGTCGACGAGGAGCGGGCGTGCGGATCGCATCAGTTCGGCCAGCCGCACCGACCCGACCGTCAAGTCCGGCGCCCACCGGCCGACCAGCGGATGCGATCCCTCGGAGTACGTGATGTCGGCGCCGGAGATCAGGTCCGCAACGCGCTGCACGTTCCGCGGATCGGTCAGGAACTCGCCGAACAGTTTCCGCAACGCGGTCACGTCGGCGCCCGGCGCGATCAGGGCGGACTGCGCCTGCGTCTGCATGACCACGCGCTCCCCCACCGGCCGGCGCTCGGACTCGTATGTGTCGAGCAGCCCGGGCGGCGCCCAGCCCCGCACCTCGGCCGCCAGCTTCCAGCCGAGGTTGACCGCGTCCTGCAGCCCGAGATTCAGCCCCGGCCCGCCGATCGCGGAATGCACATGCGCGGCGTCGCCGACCAGCAGCACCCGACCGGAACGGAAACTCGAGGCCAGCCGACTGTTGCCGCCGACCACCCGGCGCAACTGCCGGACACCCTCACCTGTTGGTTCGGCCAACGGCAGGTGCACGCCGAGCACCCGGTCCGCGCTCTCCTGCAGCTCCTCGAACGTCATCTCCCGGTCAGGCGGGGCGTCCCACTCGCCGGTGCTGATCGCCGGCAGCCGATTCGGGAACGGCGCCCACACGAACAGGCCGCGCTCCGTCCGCTGGTGCATGAACGGCGGCACCACGCCGTACCCCGGGATCTTCAGCACTCCGTCCTCGACGTACTCCGGCGGCACCGCGGCGCTCCCGGTCCGCGACACCATCGAGTCGTTGGTCACGCCGGGAAAGTCGATTCCGGCGAGTTTCCGCGTCCGGCTGTGCCCGCCGTCGGCGCCGACCAGATAGCCGGCCCGCAGCTGGTACTCGCCGTCCGGGCCGGACAGCGTGACCGTGACGCCGTCCTCGTCCTGGGTGAATCCGGCCAGCTCGTGGCCGCGGCGGATCTCGACGCCGAGCTCGAGCGCGCGCTCCTGCAGCACTTCCTCGATGCGCACCTGCGGCACCTGCAGCAGGTAGACCGGGTTCTCCTCGAGCAGGTCGAGCGGCAGCGGCATCGCACCGAACACGAAACCGGGTGCGGGCCGAGGCGGCCCCGGCGTACCGCTCAGCCGCTCGTACAGTCCGCGCCGGTCGAGCATCCGGACCACCTGGCCCACCAGGCCGTTGGCGCGCGGAACAGTGCTGCGTTCCGGCAATTTCTCCAGCACGATCGGCCGGACCCCGGCCAACCGGAGCTCGCTCGCGAGCATCAGGCCGTTCGGGCCGGCCCCGGCAATGACGACTTCGGCATCCATGACATCCCTCCACAGGCATGACTGACCGCCCCGGCAACCCGCCGGGGTCGAGTGGTTCGATGAGTTATTCGGGGACGGGCAGGCCGGCTTCGACCTGGTCGAGCGCCGACGACAGCAGCTCGGCGATCGAGCGCGGCGGATCGGCGCGCAGCCACTCCGCCATCACGACGCCCCGAGTCGCGCCGATCACCTCGGCGACCAGCCGCGGATACATCCCCGCGGTGCCCGTCCGGTCGGCGACCGCGGCCGCCAGCTCGTCACCGGCGCGGGCGTAGGCGCGGGCGGTCGCGCCCTGCAGGGCCGGCTCGCTCATCATCAAGCGAATACCGGCGAGCCACTGCTCGTCCGGCGGCCGTCGCCCGCCGTGCCCCTCCTCGCCGAGGGCGAAGTGCTTCTCGATCGCCGCGCGGACCGCCACCCACAGCGGCTCGTCGGCGGGCCGCGCCCGGAGCTCCTCGGCGATCCGCAGGCTGCGGTCGACCTCGCGCGCGGCGATCGCGTCGGCCTTGCTGTCGAAGTAGTTGCGGAACGTCCGCAGCGAGACGCCGGCCTCCGCGGCGATGTCCTCGATCCGCACGTTGCCGTACCCGCGCTCGACGGCGAGCCGGACCGCGGCCCAGCTCAACGCGATCCGCGTCTCCTGCTTCTTCCGCTCCCGCAACCCGTCGGCCATACAGCGACCGTAGCAGAACTTGCTCAAAGAGCAAAGATGCCCTTTAGGCAACTTTCTCGGAGCAGGCTGGACTCGGCGGCCAGGCGTGGTTGGGTTGGCCCATGACCGTGTCCCTGGTGGTCTGGGTGCTGACGTTGCTCGCGATCGTCGGCCTGTTGCTGTTCGACTACTTCTTCCACGTGCGGGCGGCCCATGTGCCGACGATCCGCGAGGCCGCGATCTGGTCCGCGCTGTACGTCGGGATCGCGGTGCTGTTCGGCCTCGGCACCCTGGTGTTCGGCGGCGTCGCGATGGGGTCGGAGTACTTCGCCGGCTACATCACCGAGAAAGCGTTGTCGGTCGACAACCTGTTCGTGTTCCTGATCATCATGACCGGCTTCCGGGTGCCCCGGGAGAACCAGCAGAAGGTCCTGCTGGTCGGGATCGTGGTCAGCCTGATCGCGCGGGCCGGGTTCATCTTCATCGGCTCGGCGTTGCTGCACACGTTTTCCTGGGTGTTCTACGTGTTCGGGATCGCCCTCCTGCTGACCGCCGGGAGCATGCTCAAGCCGGAAACCGAGGAATCCCACCAGGCGCAGAACGTGGTGGTCCGGCTCAGCCGCCGGCTGTTCCGGACCTCGGAGGAGTACGACGGGGACCGGCTGACGACCGTGTCCGGCGGCCGCCGGATGCTGACGCCGATGCTGCTGGTGATGGTCGCGATCGGCGCCACCGACCTGATGTTCGCGCTGGACTCGATCCCGGCGATCTTCGGCCTGACCCAGAACGTGTTCGTCGTGTTCACGGCGACCGCGTTCAGCCTGCTCGGCCTCCGGCAGCTGTTCTTCCTGCTCGACGGGCTGCTGGACCGGCTGATCTACCTGTCGTTCGGGCTCGCGGCGATCCTGGCGTTCATCGGCGCCAAGCTGATCCTGCACGCGCTGCACGAGAACAACCTGCCGTTCGTGAACGGCGGCGAGCACGTCGAGGTGGTGGAGATCAGCACCGGTCTCTCGCTGGCGGTGATCCTGGCCGTCCTGCTGATCACGATCTTCGCGTCGCTGTTCAGCACCCGCGGGCGGACGCAGACCGCGATGGCCCACATCCGCCGGGACGCGACGGCGTACCTCGATCCGGAGTACACCGACGACCCGGCGGAGCGGGAACGCGTGTTCCGGCGGCTGCTGCGGGCCCGCGACCACATCACCGACCTGGGCCCGAAGGCCAAGCAGCAGGTGCGGAACGAGGCCGACCTGATGGACCTGTGCCGCCAGGTCGGCGAGGCGCACGCCGCCGCCCACGCCGACCACGAGATCCGCCCCAGCTTGTGAACCGGCCTAGCCTTTGACGGCTCCTGATGCGAGGCCGCTGACGTAGAACCGTTGCAGTCCTACGTACAGCACCACGCACGGGATCATCGCGATCACCGACCCGGCCACCAGCGACCCGAAGTTGATCTCGCCGTACGCGCCGGCCTGGACGTTCACCAGCGCGACGGGCAGCGTGTAGAGCTCGTCCTTGGTGAGGAACGTGAGCGCACCGAGGAATTCCGTCCAGGCCGCGAGGAACGCGTACAGCGCGACCGTCGCGGCGCCCGGCGTGATGAGCGGACGCAGGACGGAACCGAGCATGCGGAGCGTTCCGCACCCGTCGACGTGCGCCGAGTCCTCCAGCTCCACCGGCACCGACGCGAACGAGTTGCGCATCACGAACACCCCGAACGGCAGGTTCACCGTCGTGTAGAACAGCACCAGCCCGAGCAGGCTGTCGGTCAGCCGCAGAACGTTCATCTCCAGGTACAGCGGGGTCAGGATCGCCTGGAACGGGATCATCATCGACACCACGACGAGCGCGAACAGCACCGGCCCGCTGCGGAACCGGAAGCGCGCGAACCCGTACCCGGCGAGAGTCGCGAGCAGGGCCGTCAGGGCGGCGGTGCTGATCGCGACGACCAGGCTGTTCCCGACCGCCCGGAGCAGGTTTCCGGGTCCTTCGATCAGCGTCCGGAAGTTGTCCCAGGTCAGGTCGAAGAACGTTTTCCCGTCCGGGGCCGCGACGATCACGTCGTTCGGCTGCACGGACCGGAAGAGGGCCCACAGCAACGGTACGGCGAAGACCAGGAACGCGCCGCCACCGCCGATCACGTAAAACGTGTTCTTGAGTCGCATCGTCAGTCCTTCTCCCGGAGCAGGCGGAACTGGGCCGCGGTGACCAGGCCGACCACGATCACCAGCACGATCGACAGCGCGGTCGCGGCACCGAGCTGCAGCTGCACGAAGGCCCGGTTGTAGATGTACTGGACCACCGTCGTGGTGTCGGTTCCCGGACCGCCGCGAGTGAGGATGTAGAACTGCGAGAACGCGAGCAGCGAGCCGATCACCGAGATGATCACGGCCATCGCGATCGTCCGGCGCAGGATCGGGATCGTGATCTCGCGTTCCTGCTTCCACCAGCCGGCGCCGTCCAGCTCGGCCGACTCGTAGTACTCGCGCGGGATCGCCTGCATGCCGGCCATCAGCAGCATCATCGTCAGCCCGCTGACCGCCCAGACCACCAGCACGCAGATGAGCCCGGTCGCGAGCGGCCCGTCCACCAGCCAGGCCGTCGTACCGTCGGTGATGCCGAGGTCGCGGAGCACGATGTTGATCACGCCGCTGTCCGGCTGCGCCTCGAGGACGGTCACGAAGCTGAGCGTGGACAGTCCGACGACGAACGGCAGGAAGAAGACGGTGCGCAACACCGTCGAGCCGCGGCGTTTCCGGCGGACCAGGACCGCGAGCGCGTAGCCGAGCACCAGGATCGGCCCGGTCACGATGACCATGTAGAGCAGCGTGTAGAGGACGGACTTGGCGAACGCGGCGTCGGAGACGATCGCGGTGTAGTTCTTCAGCCCACTGAATTTCACGGTGCCGATCAGCGGCCAGTTGGTCAGCGAGATCACCAGCGCGAACACGAGCGGGACCAGGACGAAGACGCCGACGAACAGTACGGCGGGACTGACCAGGAGCAGCCCGGTCCGGGACGGATGCGTGAGCGAGCCCTGCCCGACCCGGCGGCCGGCAGAGGCGGCTCTGCGCGAGCCGGAGTCGAGCCGGCGGGCGCCTCTGACCGCGGTACTCATCGGCGTCCTCGCTTCGCTCCGGGCGCCGATGAGGCACGAGGTCCGCAGTGTCTGATGATGAACTCGCTGCGCCCGTTCATGCCTGCCCCTGACGGAGGATGCGGTCGTAGTTCTGCTGTGCTTCCTTCATGGCGGCCTCCAGCTCGCCGTCGAACACGGCGCGGCGGAACATCTGCAGCCACGGCCCGTCCGGCTGGTTGTAGAGGAGGTTGTAGGACAGGGTGGTCGGCGCGTATCCCTCCTGGATGCGTTCCAGCGGCAGCGTCGCCAACGGGTACTTCTCCGCGAACTCCGGGGTCCGGGCGTCCGACCGCACCGGTGTGTAGCCGCCGGCCGGCAGGTCGATCTGCTGCGGCAGGTCCAGCGCGAACTGGACGAACTCCCACGCGCCGGACGCGTTCCGGGCACCGCGCGGGATGCACATGTTGTCGCCGCCGTCGAAGAACGCGGCGCCACCGTCGGGGCCGGACAGCAGCCGCGGCGTGACCTTCTGGTGGAACGCCTTGTCGGACGCCGAGACGACCACGCTGTAGTTCGACGGGAAGATCCCGATCTTGCCGGCCCGGAAATCGCTGCCCCAGCGCGACGCGTCGTCGGAGAAGTTCGCCCTGGGCACCAATCCGTCGACCCACAGCTGCCGGTGCAGCTCGAGCATCTGCGTGACCGCGTCGTTTCCGACGATGTGTCCGGACTGGTCCGGGATCGTGCCCTGGATCAGGTCCGTGTCCGCCGCCCACACCATCGGCTGGACGACGAACCCGAGGGCGCCCGGGCTGTTCGCCGGGAAACTCCACGCGTAGATGTCGTCGCCGAGTTTCCGGAATTTCCGTGCCGCGTCGAGCAGGTTTCCGAACGTCTTGACGGCCTGGTCCGGGTCGACGCCGGCCCGGTCGCACAGCTCGGTGTTGAACCAGAACATCGAGTTGTCGGCGAGGTACGGAACGCCGTACACCCGGTCGTCCTTGGTCGCCAGCCGCAGGTGGCCCGGGCTGAGCTTGTCCCGGAAGTCCAGGACGGAAAGCGGTTCGGTGAGGTCGGTGAACGCGTCGCGGTAGATGAACAGCATCGAATTGATGTCGTCGATGTCGACCAGGTCCGGCACACTCCGGCCGCGGATCGCGGTTGCCAGCTTGGTCACGTACTGGGCGTCCAGGACCGGTGTCAGCTCGACAGTGAGCCGGTCCTGCGACGCGTTGAACTTCTTCACCAGGTCGGTCAGGCCGCTCTGCGTCGCCGCACGGCACCACACCTGCACGGTGCCGGTGGCGTCCTGCCCGAAACCCGCCGCCTGGACGTCGGGTGCGGGCAGGACCGAGCTGCAGCTCGACGTCAGACCGGCCCCCGTCATGCCGGCCGCCGCAGCGGCCGACACGCCGAAGAACTTCCGCCGGGTGAACACGTCAGGCCCTGGGCAGCCAGACGCGCATGGCACCGATCTCCCGGTTCGCCCACGCGTAGTACGGGATCGCGGTGACCTCGACCTCGTCCCCGGTCGAGTCCTCGACACCCACCTCGAACGACCAGCCGGGCCGATGACCTGTACCTGCTCGTCCCTTGGCCTTCAGCACTGTCACTCCGTCCAGGAGATTCGTGCTCTCGGCAACAGGCGCGTCGGGTACCAGATGCAGATCGTCGACGTTCGCCTCGTTGTCCGCCTGCTCGACGGCGTACACCAGCGGACCGCGCTCCAGTGCGACGCAACCACGCACCGCGTCGATCCGAGGATCCGCCCCGACGACCCTGGACTCCAGTGGCAGCTGGAGATCGATCTGCGCAGCCGTGACGCGAGCGTAGGTGCCGGGCTCGACGCGTTCGCCGTTGACGGTGGCGCCTTCCGCCCACGCCGGAATGCGGAGGTCGACCACCGCCGGCGCCGCGCTGGTGATGCGGACCGCGCCGTCCCACGGATAGTTCGTCTCGACGGTCAGCTCCACGTCGCCGGCCTTGATCGTGCCCGCGGCGTACTGGTGGATCTGGACCGCGTCGTCGCCGGTGGTCGCGAGGTAGCCGTCGAGACTCGACAGCGTGCGCATGATGTTCGGCGGGCAGCACGCGCAGTCGAACCAGCCGCGCCGCCCGTGCGCCGGGCTCCGGCCGGTGTCCGGGTACGCCGCGCCACGCAGCTGCAACGGGTTGACGTAGAAGTACTCCGAACCGCCCAGCGACACGCCGGCCAGGAAACCGTTGTACAGCATCCGCTCGATCGCGTCGCCGTACGCCGCCTCGCCGGTCGCGAGCAGCATCCGCCAGGCCCACTGGATTCCGCCGATTGCCGCACATGTTTCCGCGTACGCACGGTCCGGCGGCAGCTCGTACTCGTCGCCGAACGCCTCGCCCTCCCAGCGCGCGCCCAGCCCGCCGGTGAGGTAGGTCTTCGTGGACCACATGTGGTCGAACTGCCGCTTCAAAGCGTCGAGCAGTTCGGCGTCACCGGTCTCCAGCGCGACGTCGGCCGCACCGGCGGCGAGGTAGACCGCGCGGACCGAGTGACCCTCGACGCTGGTCGCCTCGCGGACCGGGACCCGGTCGGAGAAGTACGCCGGCGAGTGCCCGTGCCGCTCGATGATCCCGTGGCCGCGGGCCTCGACGAACCACGTGGCCAGGTCCAGGTACGCCGCCGTACCGGTTTCTCGATAAAGCTCGACCAGGGCCATCTCGATGACCGGGTGACCGTCGACGTCGACGGTCTTGCCGTCGCCGAACGTCGCGACGAGGTGGTCGGCCAGCTTGGTCGCGACGTCGAGCAGCGCCCGGTCACCGGTGCAGCGGACCTGCGCGACGGCGGCCTGGATCAGGTGGCCGGCGCAATAGTGCTCGTGGCTCCAGACGAGTTGCTGGTAGCGGCCCTCGTCGCCGTAGCGGAGCTGGACGACCGAGTCGAGGTACCCGTCCTCGCGCTGTGCGGCCGCGACGACCGCAGTCAGCTCACGAATGCGCCGCAGCAGGTCGTCGTCGGGGTTGCGCCCGTACTCCCACGCGGCGGCTTCGAGCCACTTGTAGACGTCGGAGTCGGCGAACACCGGGCCGATCGCCTCGCCCTCGCCGATACCGGCGGCCAGGCGGAGGTTGTGCAGGTTGCCGGCCTTCTCGAGCTGGTCCTGGCCGCTGGGGATCGCGTCCGCGCCGTTGCGGGCCTGCCGCGGCGCCCAGAAGCCGCCGGTGATCGCGACCTGACCGAGTCCGAGAGGGTGCCGGCGGCCCTTCGCGGTGGCCGCCGGAGTGCGGGAAGTGCTGACAGTTTCCGGGGAAGAGCTCATCAACCGTGACTCCTGAGTTAGGAAAATCCGGAACACGTTTTCCTGGACGAAGGTAGAGAGCCGAACGCGTCAGGTCAACCCCTGCCTGTGGATAAACTCCGGGCCGGTCGCGATCCGTGCGGTACTGTGCCGGAAACCTCGGAAAGGAGTTGCTGCATGGCGTCACGGATCATCCGCGTGCCCGGGATCAAGGACGTGGCCGCGCTGGCCGGTGTCTCGGCGAGCACGGCGTCGAAGGCGCTGAACGACACCGGGCAGCTCCGCGCGGAGACCCGCGAGCGCGTCCGCCGGGCGGCCGACCAGCTCGGTTTCCGCCCCGACAGCCGCGGTCGCGCGCTCGCGTCCGGGCGCAGTTTCACGGTCGGCCTGATCACGACCGACAGCTCCGGCCGGTTCAGCATACCGATCATGCTCGGCGCCGAGGACGCGTTGAGCGCCGGCGAGATGGCCCTGGTGCTCTGCGACACCCGTGACGACCCGCTCCGCGAGCAGCACTACCTGAAGTCGCTGGTTTCCCGCCGGGTGGACGGCATCATCGTGACCGGTCGCCGGACCGAGGCGCGCGAGCCGATCGACGTACCGATCCCGGTGGTGTACGCGTTCAGCCCGTCGACCGATCCGGACGACACGTCGGTGATCGTCGACGACCACGGCGGCGCCGCGTCGGCCGTGCGCCACCTGCAGTCCCTCGGCCGGGAGCGGATCGCCCACGTCACCGGTCCGGAGTCGCATCTCAGCGCGCAGATCCGCGCGGCGTCGACGATGGGCGCCGCGCGGGCGGGCTTCGTCGGCCAGCCGCTGTACGGCGAGTGGAGCGAGCGCTGGGGACGGCACGCGGTCGACGTGCTGCTCCGGGCCGAGCCGACGGTGGAGGCGATCACCTGCGGCAGCGACCAGATCGCCCGCGGCGTCTGCGATCGCCTGCGCGAGCTCGGCCGCTCGGTGCCGGACGACATCGCGGTCACCGGCTTCGACAACTGGTCGGTGATGGCACTGGCCAGCCGGCCGCCGCTGACCACCGTCGACATGGAGCTCGAGGAGCTCGGTCGCCGGACCGCCAACCTGCTGCTCGACGTCATCGCCGGAGAACCGCGCCGCGGTCAGCTGATCCTGCCTACCCGTCTGATCACCCGGGAGTCGACGCTCGGCACGTGACGGCACCGGACACGTCGCATGGTTCCGTTTCCGGATGGTCATCCGTTCGACTGCCGTTGGTTGCCGGTCACCGTCTAGATTGAGCCGGGTGCTGCGCAAGCTGGTGATCGGTGTGGCGGTCGTCGCCACGCTGGTGGCAGGGGTGGGGACCGCGCGTCTGGTGCTTCCGTGGACCGATCCTGCCCGGGGTGTGGTGAAGCAGTTGGCGTTCCTGCGCGCCGAGCTCGAGGGTGGCGCGGACCTGGCCGCGCAGAAACAGTTTCCGGAAGGTTTCTTCTTCCTCAACGTGCTCTACGGGCTCAGCTGGGTCCAGGTCGGCATCGACGATCCGGCGCGCTCCGCCCACGCGACCGCGGAAGTGCGCTGGGCGCTCGACCGGATCGCCTCGGAGGACGGGACCGCTCCGTTCGACGCGTCGCTGCAACCGCGGTACGGCGTCTTCTACGCAGGCTGGACGAACTGGCTCCGCGGCGGTCTGATCGCGCTCGGCCACTCCGAGGCCGCCGACCGGGATGCGTTCAGCAGCGACTCGGTCGAGATCGCCACCGCTTTCCGGACCGCGAAGACGCCGTTCCTGGCCGCCTACCCGGGACAGGCCTGGCCGGTCGACTCGGTCGTCGCGATCGCCTCGCTCCGGCTGTACGACGCGCTGGTCGCGCCGCGCTTCGACCGGACCGCGCGCAACTGGGTGACGGCGGCGAAGACGCGGCTGGATCCGGCGACCGGGTTGCTTCCGCATCAGGTCGTTCCGCGGGTTTCCGGCGCGCGGGGCTCGTCGCAGGCCATGATCCAGCGGTTCCTGGCCGACATCGATCCGGCGTTCGCGCGAACGCAGTACGCGAGCTTCAAGGACAAGTTCGTCAACGGGCTCGGAGTCCGCGAGTACCCGGAGGGCACCAGCGGCCAGGGGGACGTGGACTCCGGGCCGCTGGTGTTCGGAATGAGTCTTTCCGCGACGGTCGTCGCGCTGGGCGCGGCCCGGATTCACCACGACCCGCTCGCCGATCGGCTGGCGCGGACGGGCGAGCTGGTCGGGTTGCCGTTCAGCGGGCTGAAGACGAAGCGGTACGCGTTCGGCGCGGTGCCGATCGGGGACGCGTTTCTCGCCTGGTCGACGTCTGCCCGGCCGCTGGTCGCCGCCGCCCAGCCGGAACTCGACGGCGAGTCCGGCTGGTGGCGACTTCCTTGGTTGGTGCTGCTCTGGCTACCGGCCTTGCTCCTGTGGGGCGCGCTCCGGCTCAGGCACCGCGGCCGAAGACGCCGGCGAGCGCATTGAGCTTGCGCGGCAGGTCGTACTCGGCGCCGCCCTCGTGACCGTTGTAGGTGAACACCTCGATCTGCGCGGGCCCCGCGTAGGCGTGGTAGGCCGCGAACACCGTCGACGGCGGGCAGATGTTGTCCATCAGCGCGACCGAGAACCACGCCGGGCACGTCGCACGGGCGGCGAAGTTCACCGCGTCGAAGTACGACAACGTGCCGATCGCGGTCTCGGTCTCGAACCGGTGCCCCTTCAGCCAGCGCGCGATCTCGGCGTACGGCCCGTTGTCGGTGATCTGCGAGGCGCGCCGGAAATGACTCAGGAACGGTACGTCGGCGATCGCCGCGGACAGGTCCGCGCGCAGCCCGGCGACCGCGAGCGCGAGCCCGCCGCCCTGGCTGCCACCGACCACCGCGACGCGGTCGGCGTCGACGTCCGGGCTGCTCCGCACCGCATCGACCGCGCGCACCGCGTCGGTGATCAGCCGCCGGTAGTAGTGCTTGGCCGGATCCTCGATTCCGCGGGTCAGGAAACCCGGTGCCGACGATCCGTGTCCTTCCGGCGCGATGTCCGGAGTTTCCGAAACGGTTTTTCCGCCGCCGCCCTGGCCGCGGTTGTCCATGATCAGGTGCGCGTATCCGGCCGCGCTCCAGGTGAGCCACTCGTACGGAATCCCCCGGCCGCCGTTGTACCCGATGTACTGCACGACCGCGGGCAGCGGACCGGTCCGGTGGCGCGGCAGGAGCAGCCACGCCTTGACCGGTTGACCGCCCCATCCGCTGAACGTCACGTCCTGGACCTCGACGGTCGCCAGACGTGCGTCGTACGGCGCGAACCGGGTGTCGATCGGCCGCCCGGCAGCATCGTCGAGCGTCTGCTTCCAGAACGCGTCGAAGTCCGTGGGCTCCTCCGGCTCCGGCCGGTACTCGCGCAACCGGTCCAGTGGCATATCGACCAGCATGAAGTGTTTCCTCTCAGTGGACTTCAGTGGAAGCAGGCAGTGGCGGCGTTGCCGTGGCGACCGGTGGTGTCGACGACGATGCGCCAACCGCGGCCGCGGCGGGTGACTGTGACGCCCGGATCGGCCTTCGTCAGCAGGAGATCCGGCGTGTCGAGGTCGACGGTGACCGACGGACGGGTCTGGGTCGGATCCGAGATCGCGACCGTGCCGCCGGCGACCACGACGGAGGCCGGTCCGTCGGTGGTCAGTTCGGCGACAGTGCCGGCGCTCCAGAAGTTGGCGGCCAGGACGTTCTTCATCCGGACCGCGTGCGCCGTGGAGTCGGCTCGCAGTTTCTGCACCGGAAGCTTGCCGGCGAAGGACTTCGTCGCCTCCGGCGTCGCGGTCGGCAGCTGCACGTAGTAGTAGCCCTGCGCGACCGGTGCCGTGCCGTGGGCAAACCACATGGTTTGGTATGACCGGGTGACGGGCGTGTCGGTGCCGTACTTGAGGTTGATCTCCCGCCAGGTCGCGGTCCGGTTCTCGCGCAGCGTCCGGATCGGCGTCCGGTCCGGGAAGACGTAGCCCCCGGTGCCCTCGAGGTGACACCAGCCGGGTGCCGCCGTGAACGTCTCCTGCCCGGTGCGCAGCTTGCGGTTCTCGACGATCGTCTCGACCGTGCCGTCGCCCGTGATGTCCGAGCCGACGCACACCATCACGTCATCGATCAGGAACCAGCTCTTCAGAGCCCGCAGACCGGTTCCGTACCCACGCAGGTCCATGCCGTAGGCACCGATCGTCCGTCGCGGAACCGAGGCGCCGCCCACCCAATCAGCCTCACTGGTGCTGCGGAAACCGTAGGAGTCGGCCAGTCGCCGGGTGTCGACCGTTGTCCCTGGCAACCGGTACGGGTCGACCGTCGGCCAGTAGTCGCCCGAGTAGTGGCCGAGGTCGTCGTCGTACAGCAGTACCATGCCGTCGGACAGGTGCCAGCCGTGCAGGTTCTCGGTCTGGATCGACTCGTAGTTGTAGATCCGCGACGAGTAGGCGCTCAGCCCGATCGTGAACGAGGGCCGGTGATGCGCGACCTTGTCCATCCGCGGGTACTGCTTGTGCAGCACGAGCGGGCCGCGGGCGGGTGCCGGCGATGCCAGGATGTTCCGGGCCGCCACCAGCGAGGCCGGATCCGTGACCTTCAGGAAATCCCGGAAAGTGTCTTCGGTGATCCATTGCTTGACGAGCGCGGTCAACTGCGCTGCGCGGTCGGCCGGCGCGGCCGGGATCAGGCGAAGCGTGCCTTCGACGACCGTCTGCGTCGGGGCGTGGTTCTGCTTGCTGGGCCGGGCGATCTCCCGGCCGCAGACCGAGCCCATCAGGTCACCGCGCACCATCAACGGGTCGAAGGCGTCGGTCACCCAGCCGTAGATGTTCTCGAGGTCCGGATCGGTCACGGTCCACTCGGTACCGCCGAGCAGGTAGAGCAGGGCGGAAAGCGTTCCGAGCAGTTCCTTGCCGTACCCGCCGTTGTACGGGTGCTTGTAGTGCTGCAGGAACGAGCCGTCGCTGTAGAAACCCTCGCCCGTTCCGTCGACCCGGCCGGGCGCGTCGTTGAACGCGAGCACGCTGTTCGCACCGCTGCCCTCGACGTCGCTGATCGCGTCGCGCACGCGGACCAGCGCGGCTGTGTCGCCGTCGAGGACCGCGCGGGTGGCCACCACGGTGGCGATCCAGACCCGGTTCGCGCCGGTCGCGATCTGCCGGTCGGCGCGCCACAGGTTCGGGTCCGGCGTGTAGTGGTTGATCGCCTCCGTGTACTTCGTCCGGGTTTCCGCCGGGATCGCGTCGAACAGCAGAACCAGGGTGTCGGCGAACGCGGAGGCACCGCCGATCTCCCAGTCGTAGTCGTTGTCGTAGCGCGGGAGTGTGGGGCTGTAGCGATTGGTGTACATCCAGTCGAGCGCACCGCGGATGTCGTCGGCGACGGACGCGTTTCCTTGGTACGCCGATCCGTTGGTGGCCCAGGCCACCGCGATCTGCTTGATCCGGCGGAAGTTCGACGCGACGTGGTTGGAAAGCGTTGTACTCGCGAGGTCCGGCCAGAGCGTGGTGCGGCCTGCCGAGCGGTCGAGGGTGCTGAGCGCGGACTGGGCGAGGCGGTCGACGCGGGCGATCGCTACCGCGAGGTCCGGATCACTCGGGTCGACGGTCGGCCCGCCGGTGAGCAGGGTCTGCCAGCGGAGGCGGAGCTCGTCGGTGGACCCGGCGGCCCAGGTCGGTGTGGGGAGGGCGACGAGCGCCGTTCCGCCGAGCATGCCGCCGAGGACGGTACGGCGACGAAGGGTGAAATCAGGCATGTGGGTCCTCTCAGAGGGCTAGGGCGATCGCCTTTGCGCCGGCGGCGTTGGGATGCAGACCGTCGCCGCTGTTGAAGCCGGGGCGGAGCCGGGCCGGGTCGGCCGGGTCGCGGAGCGCCGCATCGACGTCCAGGAGGCGGTCGAAGACACGGCCTTGCCGGAGTGCGGCGTTGACGTCGCTGCGGACCTCGTCGAGAGCGTCGGTGTAACGGATCCAGCCCTTGAACGGGCCGATCGTCGCGCCGATCACCTCGAGGTCGTGATCGTGCGCGCGGCGTACCAGCTGGTCGTAGGCCTGCAGGATCCGTGCCGGGTCGGTCTGGCTGGGCGGTTGCTGGATGTCGTTGATGCCCAGGAACACGACCAGCGTCCGGAGACTCGGCAGGCCGAGTACATCGCGGTCGAACCTGGACTGGCCGCTGGGTCCGAAGCGGGCGTCGTCGAGCAGAACACGGTTTCCGCTGATTCCGAGGTTGGCGACGGCGGGGCGCCGGCGGAACCGTGCGGCGTACTGGTCCGGCCAGCGGAGGTTCGCGTTGTCCGGCGTGCCGACTCCTTCGGTGATCGAGTCGCCGAGCATCGCGACCACGCGGCGCCCGGCCGCCGGTACGTCGACGCCGTTGAGCAGGAACACGGAGTTGGTCGGGCGGTTGCCGATGGAGCCGGTCGCGTGCACGTTCCGGTGGAAGCTCAGGGGGCCGGTGGGGCCTGGCAGGTACATACTCACCACCAGCTCCCCGCCGTCCGGCACCACCATCTCCACCGGATCGCTCACTACAGTCGCGCCGGCCGCGAGCAGGATCTCCTTCTCCCCGCCGAACAGCACCGGCGTACCGTTCGCCGCTACCGGTCCGACCACCACAGCCGTCGCGCCGAACGGATTCGCGAACCGCAGCCGAACGCCAGCACCTGTTCCTGCCGAGAGGTGAAGGGCGTAGCGCAGGGTGGTGTCGGTGAACCCGGCGCTTGCGTCGGCGTCCGTGGGCGTCGGAGCAGTCTGCGCAGTCGCCCAACTCGCGGCCCACTGACCATGAGTCCCCACCGACGATCCCACGCCCTGCCTAACCGACGCGGTGGCCGCCGATCCCGCACCTACCGCGCCAAACAACCCACCAAGAACCCCACCGGCCGTCCCACCAAGAACAACCCGTCGCGACACCCCACCAGCCGTCACTTCTGACGACACCCGACGCGAGCCCTCCTGAGCGGCGCCGGACTCGGGGGTGTGTTGTGTCCCGGGCATCAGCAGGTCGCTGTCGGGTTGAAGTTGGTGGCGTAGGTGCCTACGGAGTTTCCTCCGGTGTTGCCGGACATCGTGTTGCCGCAGATCTGGCCCTGGGGTGTGCGCATGAACTTGATGCCGCCGGAGGCGTTGTTCGTGATGGTGTTTCCGTAGACGTTGTTGTCGGTTCCGTCGGTTTCCGTGTCGCCGCCGAGGCGGACGCCGGCGCCGGCGTTGTCGTGGATCGTGTTGTAGCGGAACGTGTTTCCGTTGCCGCGCGCGTCCAGCCCGCCCGAGCTGGGGTCCTGCTGCTGGCTGCAGTCGTTGTGCTCGACGACGTTCGCGGTCGAGTTCTCCTTCACGTCGACGCACTCGTTGCCGTACGTCGCGATCGTGTTGTCGTGGATGTGGTTGTTCCGGCTGCGGTCGGGCTGGTCGTCGGGTGCACCGTTCGCGCCCTGCTGCTCGGGCGCGGTGCCGAGGTAGATCCCCTCGCCGTTCTTACCGCCGTCGCCGAACTTGAAGTCGTACACGCCGCACGGGCCGACGGTGTTGTCGTGCACGTCGGCGTTCGTGATCAGGTACCGCAGCCGCAGACATTCGCCGCCGGCGTTCTTCAACCGCAAGTTCCGGATCGTCAACGTGCCCACGCCGTCACCAGGCGACGTGCTCATCACGTACACGAGCTTGTCCCGGTACCCGGCCTTACTGGACGACGACCCGAACAAGCCGTCGATCGTGAACCCGTCCAGCGTCACGCCGTCGTGCTGGATCTGGAGGATGCGCGAGTTTCCGGCGCCTTTCACGACCGCGCTCGACGGCCCGGTGATCGTGACCCCGGACCGGATCGTCACCGCGTCCTGGAGATAGGTGCCGGAGGCAAGGTGTACGGTCGCGCCGCGGGGAGCGACGTCAAGCGCTTTCTGGATCGTCGCGAACGGCGTACCGGTCGAGGTACCCGAGTTGGCGTCGCTGCCCGTGGTGGCGACGTAGTAGTCGGTCGCGGCGTGCGCCGGGATCGCAGGCAGCGCCAGCGCGGCGCCGAGAAGCAGGATCGGGACAGCTCTGGACATGGTGGTCCTCCTGAGTGGGCGGTTGCTGCCTATGGGCGGTCGGCGACGAGCAGGCCGACCAGAACCGGAACTGTGGTGCCGAGGAGCAAGGGACCTGCTGGTATCGGAAGCGAGAAGACCGGTGCGGCGACGGCGGCGCCGAGGAGTGCGGTGCCGCGCGGGACGGAGGTGAAGGCCAGGCGGAACGCCGTACGACGCCAGTCGGCGGCTGATCCGGACGGGTGGCGGCCCGCGGCGACCGCGAGCGCGAGGTGATAGGTGACCGCGGCGGCGAACAGGCCGACGTGGATCATGAACAGCGTCAGGACGAGCGGGCCGGAACGACCGGAAAGAAACGACAAGTTGCTGGCAGCAATCACCGCGGCGATCGTCATCAGCACCGAGTGCGGGAGCAGCGGGCGCCAGTACCTGCGCCATCCGGCGAACACCCCCGTGAAGCACCGCGCGTCGCCGTCGGTCCGCCACCGGTGGAGCGCGAACCCGACCGCCGCCAGGGCGGGAAGCCACGTCACGATCCCCAGGCACAGGATCGTGAAGGCCGCGCCGGCCATCGCCGGGCTCGCGATCCAGCCGAGCCAGTCGAGCGCGCGCCGGCCGAGCCCTCCCCCGGTCATACCGTGATCCGCCCGTCCGGCGTCACGATGACCGCGCGGATCCCCGCGCCGGCCCAATCAGGCTGGAGGTCGGCGCCTTCGATGGTGCCCTCGTCGTCGCCGAGCAGCACGGTCTCGTCGGCGAAGGCGACTCCGTGGCCGCGGGCGAGGTCGAGGCGGCGTGCGGTCGGTGGTGCCGGGTGCAGCGACGACGTGGGTTCGATGGTTGTGAGAAGGGTGGTGGTCATCGTCCGGCGAGCAGTGGCCCGGAGCGTGTGCATGGTGCGGGTCAGGCGAAGGCTGGGCGTGCTGGACGTCGGGTTGGCCTCGACCTCGGTCACGGCGGACTCCACGGTCAGCGGTGTGTGCAGCCGGACCCAGGCTTGCGCGGACCCCGACCGCAGCGCGATCTCGTCGCCGTACTCGATCGGCCAGTCGGCGTGCAGCAACAGTGTCCAGTCGCGCGGCGCCTCGGCCGCGCACCGGTCGAGCAGGACGAGCCGGCCGGCGGGCGTGAAGACGAGGGTCCGGTCCAGTCGGGTGATGCCCAGCTCAGGCGGGTACATCGCCGCGATCTGTGCTGTGGCGTGGGCCATCCCGTCGGCCGCGCGGACGTCGACCATCCGCGCCTGGCGTTCGTACGGGATTCCTTTGTAGACGTGGTACCGGTCCTCGTCGGCGTACCCGAGGCCGTCGACCAGGATCAGGTTGTGGTCGCCCGCGCGCTTGCGGTTGCTGTATCCCTCGTCCACGGCCAGGAAAGCGCCGCGCGAGGTGAGCACGAACGATCCCGAGTCGGGGTGATGATGCCCGGCGCTCAGCGTGTCCCAGCCGCGCTCGCGGTCCAGCCGGTGCGATGTCTCCCACGCCTGATGCCCACCGCCCGGCGCGGCCTTGAACGACACCATCGTTGCCTCGTCGTCCCATCCGGTCCGCGCGGTGACCAGGCCGAGGTCCGGAAAGTACGCGGACAGCGGCGTGTTCTTCGCGGGATCGACCGGGGACAGCGAGTCGTCGTACCAGAGCAGCTCGAGGTACGCCTCGGGCATCACGCCGGGTTTCACACCGCTCGCGTACGCCTCCCGCCAGAAGAACCGCTCGGACACGAGATCGGCCAGCCACTGTGCCTCGCCGATCCGGTACGCGGAAGCGAGTTTCCGGTACAGCGCGACGCCGTGTCCGCTGCGCCGGTCGTGGCAGTCGCCGTGATCGATGTTCTCCTCGAATCCCGGCGCACACTGCTGCAGCCGGTAGGAAAACGTGTTCGCCAGGAACCGGCAGCGCTGCCACCAGTCGAGACCCTCCCGGTCCTGGAGCAGGTCCAGGTACGTCGCCAGCCACGGCACGCCGTACCGCCAGTAGACGACGCCCTCCATGTCGGACCCGTCCGCCGGCAGCAACTCGACGACCGTCTCGAAGTTCCGCTTGGCGCGCTGGGTCCATTCGGTGCGCCCCAGCGCATAACCGGCCGCGGCGAGCCCGGTGTAGCAGATCCAGTTGTGGTTCTGCCAGTACGACGAGCTCCACCACGAGCCCTCGGTCTCGACGGCGAACTCGTACAGCCGCGCCCCCTGCAGCTCGAGCTTGGCGCGCAGGTCGCCGGCCAGAGCGAAGTCGTCGCCCAACCAGGTGTAGGCGAGGGACAGCCCGTGCAACAACCAACCCGCGTCGAGGTCGTGGTCCGGGAGGTGGGCCTTGCCCCAGTGCGGGAAGCCGATCGCGGCCGAGATCCAACGCTCCGCCTCGCGGCGGTATCCCTCGTGGCCGGTCAGGCGGTAGGCCAGCGCGAGGTTGGCGGCGGCCGGGCCGAAGTACGTGATGCTCGCGGACGGGTGCTCGGTCGGTGGGGTCTGCGCTCGGTACCAGTCGCACTGCTCGCGCAACCGCCGCCACTGCGCGGCGTACCGTCCGTCGAGGCCGGCGCGTACCTCGTCGATGCGATCGTCGAACATCACAGTCCTCCGATCGCGTGATCGTTTCCGTCCACCGTGATCACGTCGCCGACCAGCCGCACGTCGAGCGGTGTGGTCGAGTAGACGGAGCAGTACGTCGCGGTCGCGCCGACAACTGTCCAGTCGAGCCAGGTCCGGGTCCGCTGCGGATCGTCGGCCGGACCGGGGCCCGGGCGGGTCACCGGTACGGCGTCGGCGAGGTGGTAGCCGTACAGCGTTTCGTCGCCCGCCCACGTCGTCCGTACCGCGTCCGGACCGACCTCCACGGTCAGGTCGACGTCCGGGCGGAACTGCAGCACGATCTCGCGCTCGCGATCCGCCGTCACCCGGACGACATCCACCAGGTAACTGTTTCCGGAAATGAGTTTCCGGGTTGCGCGGACCCCGTCGTACCAGCCGTCGACGGTGGCCGTCACCGACTCCGCGTCGGACGTCAGCCGGCCGGTCGCCTCGGCGGGTTCGAGGCCGTCGATGCGGATCGTCGGGTGCGCGGCGGCAGACTTGTAGTGCGCGCGCCACTCGGCATGGCCGTACGGCACCTGGCCGGGGTCGGGCTGCCACGGTGTCTTCGCGCCGTACAGGTAGAGCGCGAGCTTGTCGTGGTGCCCATGGGAGCCGCCATGCGGGCCGTGGTCGAGGATCGCCTGAAGACCGGGCACGCGAAGCACCGCGTAGAAAGAACTGACCAGCAACGACCCGCCGGCCGGCGAGCCACCCTCGACCGGGGCGGGGTCCGCCGCGGGGGTACGGGGTGGGCCGTCGAACCAGTTGGTCAGCTTGTCCTCGAGGCCGTCGTACTCGGGGCCGACCTCCGCCAGCGCCCGGTCCGCAACAGCGCTCAGGTCGTACGCGGTGGTGAACTGGCGGGCGAGCGAAGCGATCTCCAGCCACTCCAAGGCCAACGGAGCCCGGAGATACGGACCGTCGTGGAGGGCCGGAAGGATGCCGCCGTCGGTGGCGATCGAGGCCAGCGCCGCGAGCATCCGCTCCAGGCGATCAGGCACCGATGACGGATCGACAGCGCGCAGACTCAGCAGATAGGCCCGCAGAACGAAGCCGTGGTAGTACGTGCTTCCTTCCCACTCCCAGCCGTCCTCGCCGGTCGCGGCCTCCATGTGCGCGAACTGGCCACGTTCACCGGTCAACCACTCCTCGGCTCCGGACCAGCTCTCGCCCCGAACAGCAGCGCCCGCCTGACTCGCGGTCGTCCCGAGGGCGTTGAACCACGCGGTGTAGTTCGACGAGAACTTGTCCTGGGCAACCATCGCGTCGCGGGCCCGGCGTGCGCCGGCGACCATGTCGTCGAGCATCGGGAGCGTCTCCCCCAGCTCGGCCCGGCCGGCCAGGTTCAGGATCGAGTGGGCGATCGGCACACCCCACACCGCATCGGTCAGCGCCTGGTGGAACAACCGTCCGCGCTGCATCCACCCCTGCGCCTGCTCGTGCTCCCCCGCTTTCGTGAGCTCCACGTACAACCGCGCGTACGACGTGAGCAGGTCAGCCCCGCCGCCGTCGTACGAGAGCAGCCGGATCCGCCGCGCCCAGAAGTGATGGGCGAGGACCGTCCACGCGCCGCGCACCGCGGGGGTGTCGACCCGGCAACCGTAGGAGCACGGAACGCCGCCCTCCGGAAAGTTTCCGGAATCGAATCCGACGTGCGCCAGCTCGACACCGTGTGCCGGACACACGTACTCGTGCCACCAGCCACCGCGTTCCGTCGGCGGAGTCAGCGCGGCCACGTGCCACCGTCGATGTCGATGGTGATACCGGTCAGGTAACCAGACGCCGGCAGCGCGAGGAACCGGACCGCGTTCGCCACGTCCTCGACCTGTCCGGCGCGGCCGATCGGCGTTCCGGCGACCATGTTCGTCTGCGCCTGGGCCGTGGAAAACGTGTTATGAAACGCGGTGTCCGCGATGTATCCGGGCGCGACCGCGTTGACCGTGATCCCGCGCGGCCCGAGCTCCTTCGCCAGCCCCTTGGTGAACCCGCGGATCCCGGCCTTCGCCGCCGCGTAGATCACCGAGCCGGGACCGCCGCCGTTGTGCGCGGCGAGCGAGGCCATCGTGACGATCCGCGGGTTCGCCGACTGCGCGAGGTGCGGAATCGCGGCCCGGGTGGTCCGGAACGTCGCGCCCAGGTTCACGTCCACGACCTGCTGGTAGTGCTCGTCGGTCATCTCCTCGACCGGGACCCGCCCGATCAGGTGGCCGGCGTTGCAGACCAGCACGTCGAGGCCGCCGAGGAAACCGACCGTTTCGTCGAGCAACCGGTCGACCTCCGCCGTCGAGGTCACGTCGGCGCCGACCGCGATCGCCTTCCGGCCGAGTTCCTCGATGCCGGAAACGGTCTGCGCGGCCGCGGCGGCGGACTTTCCGTAGTGCACCACCACGTCCGCGCCGGCAGCCGCCAGGCCGAGCGCGATCCCGCGGCCGATGCCGTGCCCGGCCCCGGTCACCAGCGCGCGCGTCCCCTGCAGTTCCCCGGTCATAGAAACAGTCCTTCCGTCGATTGTCATTTGATGCCCGCGGTCGCGAAACCTTGGACGAAGTAGCGCTGCCCGATCAGGAACAGCACCACCATCGGCACGGTGGCCAGGGTGGTGCCGGCCATCAGGAACGCCCACTGGGTGTCGTTCTCGGTGCGGAACACGGACAGCCCGACCTGGATCACCCGCAGGCTGTCGCTCTTGGTCACCAGCAGCGGCCAGAGGAAGTTGTTCCACGACCCCTCGAAGGTGAGCAGCGCGACGGTGATGAACGCGGGTTTCACCAGCGGCGTCATGATCCGCGCGTAGATGCCGAGCTCACCGAGACCGTCCAGCCGGGCGGCCTCCTCCAGCTCCACCGGCAGGTCCAGGTAGAACTGCCGGAACAGGAACACCGAGAACGGACTCACCGCGCCCGGGATGATCAGCGCCCACCAGGTGTCCAGCCACCCGGTGCCGCCCTGCCCGGTGATGTCGTTCCCGCCGAACAGCGGCATGAACCGCACGATCAGGAACTCCGGCAGGATCTTGGTGTACGTCGGGATCATCAGCGCCCCGACGAACCCGAGGAAGATCAGCGAACTCCCCCGGAACCGCAACCGCGCCAGCGCGTACCCGGCCATCGACGCGATCAGCACATTGAGCACGGTGTGGCTGACAGCGATCACGAAACTGTTCCGCGCGTACGTCGCGAACGGCGCCGCCCGCAACGCGTCGGCGTAGTTTCCGAAAGCCCATTCCGTGGGGAACAACCGGGGCGGCACCGCGGCGATGTCGCCGGGGGTCTTCACCGAGGTCAGCAGCATCCAGACGAACGGCACGATCATCACGACGGAGATCGCGGTCAGCGTCAGGTAGAGCGCGATCCGGCCGGTTCGGACCCGCGTCAAGGTCTCAACGGGTGGCACGGTCGCCTCCGGTGATCCGCCGGTTCAGCAGGGTCAGGAACAGCAGCAGCGCGAACAACACCAGGCTCTGCGCGCACGCGTATCCCATCCGGAACTCCCGGAACGCGGACTTGTAGATCTCGTACGTCATCATCGTCGTGCTGTTCGCCGGCCCGCCGTCGGTCAGGATGTACACCTGGTCGAAGGACTGGAACGCGCCGATCACCGAGGTGACGAAGACGAAGAACGTCGCCGGCCGCAGCAGCGGCAGGGTCAGGCTGAAGAACTGCCGGACCTTCGAGGCGCCATCCACCGACGCCGCCTCGTACAGGTCGGTCGGCAGGCTCTGCAGCGCCGCCAGGTAGATCAGCATCTTCAGGCCGATCCCCTGCCAGATCCCGACCACGATCACGGCCGGCATCGCCCAGTCCGTCGAGGACAGCCAGGCCGGGCCGTCCAGCCCGAGGAACAACAGGACGGCGTTGGCGAGGCCGCTGCGCGGGTCATAGATCCACAGCCACACGAGCGCGACGGCGATCGTCGCGGTCACCTGCGGGATGAAGATCGCGGTCCGGAAGATCGCCCGCCCGGCCAGCCGGGTGTTCAGCATCAGCGCGATCAGCAGCGCGATCGCCATCGCCACCGGAACGGTGAAGAACGTGTAGATGCTGGTGTTCAGCACAGCGCGCCGGAAAACGCTGTCGGAAACCAGGTCGCGGAAATTATCCAGCCCGACGAACCGCGGCGGCGTCAGGACGTCGTACGACGTGAAGCTCAGCACGACCGCGGCGACCAGCGGAATGCCGATCCAGATCAGCGCGTGCAGCACGGCGGGCGCGACCATCAGCAGACCGGCGCGGCGGCGGGCGCGCAGCAGCCCCCGCTGCCGCGGCGGGGCTGCGGACGGTCCGGATGCGGTCGCCCGCACCCGGTCCCGCGTCGACACCATCGTTCCGCTCACAGCCGCGAGATCGCTTCCTTGCTCAGGTTCGCGAGCTCGTCGATCGCTTCCTTGGCGGTCCGCTTGCCGACCACAGCGGTCTCCAGCGTGGTCTTGATCTTCTCCCGGATCTCCATCCAGGCCGCCGTGCCGCCCTCCGACCGGGCCTTGCTCATGTTGTCCAGGGCAAGCTTCACGAAACCGTTGTTCTTCACGTAGTCCGAGGTCCGCAGGTCCTGGACGCCCGGCACGGAACCGCGTTGTTCCGCGGTCGGCAGGATCGATTCCGGCGTACCCATGAACTCGACCAGCGCCTGCGCCGCCGCGGCGTGCTTCGAGGAGGCCGACCGGGCCACCATGGTGCCGCCCTGCAGCATCGCGGGCACCTTGTTGGCCAGGATGAACGCGCCGACCTTGTCCTCCGCGAGCAGCTCCGGGTTCTGCTTCTTGAGCTGCACCCAGAGCGAGTTGTTCGACATCATCATCGCGGAGCGGCCCTGCTGCAGCGTGGTCGGCTGACCGGCCGACGACTTGAACGAGTAGTCCGCGGACTTGTCCTTGATGACGTCGAGGAACAGCTGCAGCGCCTCGACACCACGCTCGTCGTCGAACTTGACCTGCTGCCCGGCCTCGTCGAACAGGTTCCCGTCGTTGGCGAACAGGAACGTCTCCCAGCACTGCCGCAGATCGATCGAGAACGGGTCGAACCCGACCCGGGTGAGTTTGCCGGAGGCATCGGTCCGCGCCAGCTCCTTCGCCATCGACCGCAGCTCGGCCCAGTCCTTCGGCGGCGCGGTGATCCCGGCCTCGGCGAACAGGTCCTTGCGGTAGGTGACGATCCGGGTGTCCAGGACCATCGGCAACGCGTACAGCTTGCCGTCGAACCGCGACGGCTCGAGGACGCGGTCCTCGTAGTCGTACCGCTTGGCGAGCTCGTCGGGCAGCGGCGCGAGCACCTTCTTGTGCGCGAAGGGCGGGATCCAGCCGACGCCGAGCATCACGACGTCCGGCATCAGGCCGCCGGCCAGGCTGGTGGTGATCTTCTCGTTCAGGGCCGCGTACGTCGTGTAGTCGACCTTGACCGTGACGTTCGGGTTCTTCTGCTTGAACGCCGGCAGCAGTTTGCCCTCCAGCAACTCCTTGCCGGTGCTGCCCTCGAACAGCGGGGTGAGCAGGCTGATCTCGCCTTCGACGGGCCCGTCGGCGGCCGCCTGGGTGGTGCCGCCCGACGCGGAGCACCCGGTGGCCGCGGCGACGGCGCCGAGCCCGAGGGCGGTCAGGACTGATCTGCGGGTGTACTCCATGGCGCGCCTTTCGTGGTGCTGCGGAAGAGGAGTGGTGCAACGATCTACCAACCGGAGCGGCGCAGCTATGCGCGGCTGGTGCAACGATGCACCGCATGCTAGGAACGGATTTCGCGGCACGTCAAGAGGTAGACGCCGACGAGCTGTCGCTGGACTTTCGGCGATACCTGATGCATCGTTGCACTGCGATACGGCAGCACCACGGGGTGACAGAATGCGCGGGTGGGCGGTGAATTGAGAACTGGCGAGGTGACGATCCAGCAGGTCGCGACCGAGGCGGGCGTCTCGCCGAGCACGGTGTCGAACCTGCTCAACGGGCGCAACCACCGGATGCTGCCCGAGACCCGGCAGCGGATCGAGCGCGCGATCGACAAGCTCGGCTACCGGCCGAACCGGGCCGCCCGGCAGCTCCGGACCGGCCGGAACACCACGATCGGGCTGGTCGTCCCGTCGGTGGGCAACCCGTTCTGGGGTGCGCTCGCGCGGCACCTGGAGTCCGCGGCGCTGGCCGAGGGGTACCACGTGCTGCTCTGCAACTCCGAGCGCGATCCGCGCCGCGAGCGCGACTACGTCGACGAGTTGTGGGCCGATGGCGTCCACGGCGTCGTACTGTGCTCGTCGCTGCCGTCGCTCGAGCACGTGATGCCGCTCGTCGAGCGCGGACTGCAGCTCGTCGCCTTCGACCGGACGTCGCAGGCTGGGGACCCGGCGTCGCTGGTCAGCATCAGCGTCGACAACGCGATCGGCAGCCAGCTCGCCGCGCAACACCTCACCGATCTCGGGCACCGCCGGCTCGCGTTCGTGTCCGGCGCGCTGGCGAGCGTCAACCGCAAGGAGCGGTACCGCGGGTTCACGGCCGCTCTCGAGCAGGCGGGGATCGATCCGGCGACGTCGGTGCGCGCGCCGGTCAAGGGCGACGCGGACGACTTCGGTGACGTCGAGGCCTCCGAGCTGGGTCGCGCCGCCGCGGCCGAGCTGCTGGCGCTGGAGGAGCCGCCGACCGGGATCGTCGCGATCAACGACATGTGCGCGCTCGGCGTCTGCCGCGGGCTGCGCGACGGCGGGCTCGAGGTGGGCAAGGACGTCTCGGTGGTCGGTTTCGACGACATCGTGCTCGCGGACCTCTACGCGCCGACGCTGACCACGGTCCGGCAGCCGATGAAGGAGATGGCCGCGGCCGCCTTCACCCAGCTCCGGTCCCGGCTCGACGACTCCGGGCCGACGCAGGGCCAGTCGTTGCTGTTCCGTCCAGAGCTGATTGTGCGCGAGTCGACCGCGCCGCCGGCGGAGCGGACGCCGTCGTAAAATGAGCCCGGTGCAACGGATCTCGTCGCGGAACGCCCGGTTCCAGGTGTGGCAGGCGTCGCTGACCAATCGCACCAAACGGCAGCGGTCCGGCGAGTTCCTGGTGCAGGGCGTCCGGCCGATATCGGTTGCCGTCGACAACGGCTGGCCGGTGCGCACGATCATCACCGACGCGTCCCGCCCGTTGTCCCGCTGGGCTTCGGACCTGCTCCGCCGGCTGCCGGACGTCGAGCGGGTCGCGATGGCGCCGGAGCTGCTGGCCGAGCTCGGCGAGAAGGACGATCCCGAGCTGATCGCCGTACTGGAACTGCCGGCCGACGAGCTCGAGCGGATCCCGGTCGGGCCGGAGTTCCTCGGCGTCGTCTTCGACCGGCCGACCGGACCGGGGAACATCGGGTCGATCATCCGGTCCGCCGACGCGTTCGGGGCCGACGGCGTGATCGTGACGGGACACGCCGCCGACGTCTACGACCCGAAGGCGGTGCGCGCGACGACGGGATCGCTGTTCGCGGTCCCCGCCGTCCGCGCGCCGTCGCATCGCGAGGTCCTCGACTGGGTACGCCGGTCCGCAGTGCCCGTCGTCGTGGTCGGCACCGACGAGCACGGGCCGACCGACGTGGACGCCTTCGACTTCGCCCAACCGGTGCTGCTGCTGATCGGGAACGAGACCGCCGGCCTGAGTACGGCGTGGAAGGACGCCGCCGATCACCTGGTCCGGATCCCGATCACCGGATCAGCGAGCTCGCTCAACGCCGCCAACGCCGCGACCGCCGTCCTCTACGAGATCTCCCGCCAGCGCCGCGTCCGCTAGCACCGGTGGCCTCACGCCCTGCAGAGGATCTCGCCGTGCAGGATCGAGATCGTGGCGTCGGGGGTATCCGTCCAGGTTCGCCAGGCCTGTGAGATCGCGGTCAGCGTCTCCTCCGGTACGCCGGCCGCGCGCGCCTGGTCCGCGAGCGCCGACTGGAGGATCCGGTCCGCCCACATGCCGCCCCAGAACGCACGGTCCGCGGGGTTCGTGAACGCCCAGGTCGACGTGGTCGCCTCGACGTTGTCGAAGCCGGCCGCGAGCGCCCACGACAGCAGCCGCCGGCCCGCGTCCGGTTCGCCGCTGTTGGCGCGCGCCATCCGCTGGTAGAGCTCCATCCACTCGTCCAGCTCGGGAAGCTGCGGGTACCAGACGAACCCGTGATAGTCGGAGTCGCGGACCGCGACGAGCCCGCCGGGCTTGCAGACGCGCCGCATCTCCCGCAGCGCCTGCACCGGATCGGCCACATGCTGCAGGACCTGGTGGGCGTGCACGACGTCGTACGTGTCGTCGGGCAGGTCCAGCGCGTGGACGTCACCGACGACGAACTCGACGTCGAGATCCAGGTTCTCGAACGCCGCCCTGGTGATGTCGAGCGCGGCGGCGTTCGCCTCCAGCGCCGTCGTCCGGCCGGGCCCGACCAGGCGGGCGAGATCGGCGGTGATCGTGCCGGGACCGGCGCCGACGTCGAGCAGCGACATCCCCGGCCGCAGTTGCTCGAGCAGGTAGCCGGCCGAGTTCTGCGCGGTCCGCCAGCTGTGCGACCGCAGCACCGACTCGTGGTGGCCGTGGGTGTAGACGTTGTTCATACCAGGCTCCTTTGCCCTCGCCGATCGCACCCCACGCTAATCCAGAGTCTTGCTCAATGAGACATATTGTCTTGCAATTCGAGACCACGTTCATGGCCGAATATGGCCAGACCGGACCCCCTCGGGCGCGCGAACCTTGCAGTACTTCGACCATCGAGGAGGAATCCGATGCTGGCAAAGGTGTTTCCGATCAAGCTGAAGGACGGCAACCAGGCAGCCGCCGAGGCGATCGTGCAGGAGTTCGCGCCGAAGGGGCCGGGCGCCGAGGAAGGCACGCTGTCCTTCCGGGTGTACCGCGACCCGGCGACCCCGGATTACCTGTTGTTCGTCGAGCACTTCGCGGACCAGGCGGCGTACGACGCGCACACCGGGTCGGCGGCGTACAAGGAACTGATCGCGGGCCGGTTCGCCGACCTGATCGTCGAGTTCGTCGAGGTCGACCACGAACTGCTGGTCAGCCTGTGAACGACCTGGCGCGGCGGCTGCGGGAACTGCACGGGCAGCCGCCGCTGGTGCTGCCGAACGCCTGGGACGCCGGCTCGGCGCGGGCGATCGAGGCCGCGGGCGCGGCGGCGATCGCGACGACGAGCACAGGTGTCGCCTGGGCATTCGGCGTGGACGACGCGGGCGAGCTGACGCAATCGGCGGCGCTCACGATGATACGCGCGGTGTGCGCGGCGGTCTCGGTGCCGGTGACGGTCGACGTCGAGGCCGGGTACGGCGACGTCGCGGGCACTGTCGCCGCGGTGCTCGAGGCAGGTGCCGTCGGCATCAACCTCGAGGACAGCACCGAACGGGTCCTCGACGAACCGGAGGTGCACGCCACGCGGATCAAGGCGGCCCGCGCCGTCGACGCCGGCCTGGTGATCAACGCACGGACCGATACGTACCTGTTCGGCGACCGGACCGGAACGATCGAGCGCGCGAAGCTGTACGCCGACGCCGGCGCGGACGTGCTGTTCGTACCGGGCGTGGTCGACCTGCCGACGATCGCCGGACTCGTCCGGGACTCGCCGCTGCCGCTCAACGTGATGGCCGGTCCGGGGGCGCCGTCGGTCGCCGAGCTCGCGGAGGTCGGCGTGGCGCGGATCAGCGTCGGGCCGGCGATCACCAGCGCGGCGTACGCACTCGCGACGGCCGCGGCCCAGGAGCTGCTGACGAGTGGCACCTATCTGGGAATGACCGTCGGCAACTAGGCGACCAGCTGGTAGACGGCGGCGAGCGAGCGCCATGGGCGGAGGTGCTCGACCTCGCCGCCGAGCGGCCAGGCGTCCCGGGCGCCGAGGCGCAGCGCGATCTCCTGCGCCGCCCGGCCGCTGACGACGGTCTCCAGCGCCGGGACCAGCGTCTCCGCGTCCTCCAGCCTGATGTTGCCGTTAGCAACTTCCCGGGCGAACGGCCCGATCATTTCCGCCGCGGCCAGCGCCTCCGGTCCGGGGAACGCGTGCGTCAGGCCATGGCCGAGCCCGGGCACCGGCACGCCGTACACCTCGACGAGCTTGCGCAGCGCGTCGCTCGCCTCGTCCGGAGCGAGCCGGTCCCGGACGACGGCCTGGACGGCGACCTCGAACGGGCCCCACGCCCCCGGCACGCGAACGCCGGGCCGAGCCGTCACCAGCGGCCCGAGCCCCGGATCCGCGGACAGATGCGCACGCGCACGGACCGGCTCGCAGTCGAGCCCGACCAGGCGTGCGGCCCGGTCGACGACATGGATGACGCCCTCCCAGAACGGCAGGTGCGCACGCAGGATCAGGTGATCTTCGCCGCCCGCACCGATCTCCAGCAGGCCGGGCTCGCCGTCGAGCGAGATCGTCCGCCGGTACACACCGTCCACGACCGACTCGACGCCCGGGACGGCCCGCGCAGCGAGGTACGAACTCATGGCCTCCCAGTCGTACGGCGGGGTGAACGGCAGCCGCAGCACCAGCCCGCCGTCGGCCGCGAGGCGATCGCCGCGACGGCGCCGGTCGCGTAACTCCCGCGGCGTGGCCCGGAAGATCTCCCGCATCGCCCGGTTGAACTGCCGCAGGCTTCCGAACCCGGCCGCGAACGCGACCTCCGCGATGCCGAGGTCGGTGTCGTCCAGCAGGCGGCGCGCGAAATGCGCCCGGCGGGAGCGGGCGAACTGGTCCGGCGTGACCCCCAGGTGCTCGTGGAACATCCGCCGGAGGTGCCGCGCCGACACCCCCAGCCGCGCCCCCAAAGCGTCCTCGCCGGCCTCGTCGAGCAGGCCGGCGATGATCAGCTGCACCGCGCGGCAGACCAGCTCGGGGGTCTCGTCCGCGACCGTCCCGGCCACCCGGTACGGCCGGCAGCGCAGGCAGGCGCGATACCCGGCCGCCTCCGCGGCGGCGGGCAGCTCGAAAGTGCTCACGTTTTCCGCCAGCGGCTTGGCTCCGCAGCCCGGCCGGCAGTAGATCCCGGTCGTCCGCACCGCCGAGTACGTGGTCACGGAAGCCACGCTAGAGGCGGCCTCCGACAGTTCCTGACACGCGGTTTACACCGAGTGCCCACGGTGACGGATAAGGTACGGCGGGTGCAGCCGAAACCGATGCTCGTCGTGGTCAGTGGTCCTCCTGGGACCGGCAAGACGACGCTGGCGCACCGGATCGCGACGGCGATCGGCTGCCCGGCGATCTGCCGCGACGAGATCAAGGAAGGCATGGCGCACGCCACCCCCGGATTCGTGCCGGGCCCGGGCGACCCGCTGACGATGCGCACGCTGTCGACGTTCTTCGACGTGATCGGCCTGCTGGTCGGCCGCGGTACGACGGTGGTCGCGGAGGCGGCGTTCCAGGACCGGTTGTGGACGCCCGGCCTGAGCCCGCTGCTCGGCCGCGCCGACCTCCGGATCCTGCACTGCACGGTCCCGGCGGAGGTCGCGCTGCAGCGGATCACCGCCCGGACGACCAGCGACCCGCGCCGGGCGGCGCACGAGGACAAGCAGATCAGTCCGGACGCGCGGCTGCGGACCCACAACGCCTTCCAGGCCGTCGATCTCCCGGTTCCCTCGCTGACCGTGGACACCACGACCGAGCCGCCACTGGACGAGATCCTCGCCTTCCTGCGCCGGGAGTGAGGTACCTAACGACAGGACATGCCCCCACCGGGCGCGGTTCGGGAGGAGACTGCGAGCGGGGAGGGCAGAGAGACCTCCTGTCGTTGGGCACCACCTGAGGAGTGATGGGCATGCTGGAGCGGTTTGCCGGGCTGACGACGGCGCATGTGGCCGATGCTTGTCTGCGGGCCAAGGTTCCCGTGCGGACGGTGTCGTTGACCGCGGTGACCGGCAGCAGGGTCGCGGGCCGGGTGCTACCGGCGCAGCACGTCGGAAGTGTCGACGTTTTCCTGGAGGCGCTCGAGTCCGCGGCCGACGGCGACGTACTGGTCGTCGACAACGGCGGGCGGCGGGACGAGGCCTGCGTCGGCGACCTGCTCGCACTGGAGGCCGCGGCCGCCGGTGTGGTGGGGATCGTGATCTGGGGACTGCACCGGGACACGGTCGACATCGCCGCGATCGGCCTGCCGGTGTTCAGCCTCGGCGCGTTGCCGACCGGTCCGCTGCGGCTCGACCCGCAGTCGGCCGATGCGTTGTCCACGGCAACGATCGGCGACTGGACGGTGACCCGGGACGACGTCGTCCTGGCGGACGAGGACGGCGCGATCTTCGTCCCGGCGGATCGGCTGGAGGAGCTGTTCGGGCTGGCGGAGTCGATCCGGGACACCGAGCGCCGACAGGCGGACGCGATCCGGGCCGGGCGGTCGTTGCGCGAGCAGGTGAGCTTCGCGCAGTACCTCGAGCGCCGGGCCGCCGACCCGTCGCTGACGTTCCGGCAGCACCTGCGCGCGGTCCGTGGAGCGATCGAGGAATGACCACATGGCAGTTGGGTGACGTCACCGTCAGCCGACTCGGTTTCGGAGCGATGCGGATCAAGGCCGGCCCGGATCGACCGGCCGCGCTCGCCGTACTGCGTCGCGCGGTCGAGCTCGGCGTCAACCACATCGACACGGCCGCGTTCTACGGACCCGCGAACGAGCTGATCCGCGAGGCCCTGGCGCCGTACCCGGCCGACCTCGTGATCGCGACGAAGGTCGGGCCGGGCACCGATCCGGAGCGCGGGTTCTACAACGCGACAACAGCCGCGGAGCTGCGCGAGCAGGTGGAGACCAATCTGCGGCAGCTCGGCGTCGACCGTCTGGACGTCGTGAATCTGCGGATCACCGGCGACGGCTCGCTCGCCGAGCGGTTCGGGTGGCTCGTGGCGCTGCGGGACGAGGGACTGATCCGGCAGCTCGGCGTCTCGAACGTGCGGCTCGAACACGTCCGGGAAGCGCTCGCGATCGCGCCGGTCGTGTGCGTGCAGAACAGCTACGCCGTCGACCGCCGCGGCGACGAAGACGAGGTGATCCGCTTCTGCGCCGAGCAGGGGATCGCCTATGTCCCCTTCGGATCCATCGCCGACGCCATCTCCTCGGCAGCCGTCGACGCGGTCGCCGCGGCCCACGACGCCACGCCGCAGCAGATCCGCCTCGCCTGGACGCTGCACCGCTCCCCCAACATCCTCGCGATTCCCGGCACCGGCAGCGTCCGGCACCTCGAGGAGAACGTCGCGGCCGGCGCGCTCGAGTTGTCCGCGACCGACCTCGCATCCCTCAGCTGATCCCTCGCGTCGCTCGGCTGGGCTCGGCCGACCTCGCGCCCTCGGCTGGGTCGCGGCCGACCTCGCGCCCTCGGCTGGGCTCGGCCGGCTTCGCGGCGCTCAGCTGATTGCGGCGCGGACGGCGGGGACGACCTCCTGCGACCAGCGGGACAGCTGCGTCTCGAACGGGTCGGTACCGCGCGGAAACAGCGTGAAACCAGCCGCATCGTGGTTCAGGACCGCGTCGGTGAGCTCCTCGACCCATTGCGCCGGCGATCCGCCGAGCCAGCGCCCGTCCTCGTCCCGCGTGCGGGGCAGCGGGGTCGCGGTGATCGCGCCGGGGAAGTTGTAGACGGTCGCCACGTCCGACGGTTTCCGTCCGACCGACAGGGCTGCCTCGTCGATGATCGGCCGGGACCAGCGGTACCGGTCGCTGAGCCAGTCGGCGGCGTGGCCGGGGATCCAGCCGTCGGCGTTCCGGCCGGTCGCGGCCAGCGATTTCGGGCCGTTCGAGCCGGTCCAGATCAGCGGTGCGGGTACGGCGGCCGGGCGGAGCGCGCCGATCGGGTAGTGCTTCGTCGGCGCCGGCGAACCTCCGTCGGACAGCGAGTGGACGAGCTGCATCGCCTCCTCGAAAGCCTCGACCGCCTGGGCCGGGCGCAGCTCCGGGACGCCCATCATCGTGATCCGGTCCCACGCTCCGCCGGCGCCGAGGCCGAGGACGAAGCGGCCGCCGGACAGCGCCGACAGCGAGGTCGCCGTCCGGGCGAGGACCGGCGCGGGCCGCAGCGGCAGGTTGGTCACGTTCACGAACGCGGACAGCCGCTCGGTGCGTCCGAGGACGAACGCGATCGCGGCGTACCCGTCGAGCATGTCCGCGACGTACGGGTGGTCCGCGAGGCTGACGTGGTCGAGACCGTCCCGGTCCGCCTGCTGCGCGAGCCGGACGATCGCGCCGGCCTCCCGCACCGCGTCCGGCGAGCCGTATCCGAACCGCACGTTCATGTCGCACTCCTCAGGTAGTTCGCTGTTCTAACTAGTTCTAGCACGAATCATTCGAACCACAAACTATTAGGCCAGCGGACTATCATGGAGCCATGGTGACGACGACGGCCCGGGACACCGACCTCGCGAGTGCGCTGGTGCAGACCATGCACCGGCTGCAGGACGTGCACGCCGAGACCAGTCGGCCGCTCGGCCTCACCCCGCAACAGGCGCACCTTCTGTGCGTGCTGATCGCCGGCCCGCTGGGCATGACCGAGCTCAGCCGCATCCTGAGCATCGAACGCTCCAGCCTGACGAGCATGGTCGACCGCCTCGAGCGCCGCACCCTGGTGGCCCGCATCCCCAGCCCGACCGACCGCCGCGCCTGTCAGATCGAACTGACCCCCGAGGGCCTGTCCCTGGCCCACGAGGCCCACAACGCCGTCGTCGACCGCATCAATACCCTGACGGCAACCCTCCCCACCACAACCCGCCAAACCCTGGCAACCGCCCTGCAATCCATCATCTGATGACCTACCGGTACGTCGAGCGCTCGGGCGCGCGCATCGCGTACCGGGTGAGCGGCGCCGGGCCGGCCCTCGTGCTGATGAAGAACAATCGCCGCCCACTGGACTATCCGGTCGTCACGCCGCTCGCACAGCGTTTCCGGGTGCTGCAGATCCATCCGGTCGGCTTCGGCGCCGGCGACCGGCCGGACGACTACGGCTTCGGCTCCGTCGGCGACCAGGTCCTCGCGGTTCTCGATCACGAAGGGATCGGCCGGTTCGGGATCTGGGGATTCTCGCAGCCGGCCTGCATGGCGGCCCTCGTTGCCAGGTCGACGGACCGTGCCGCGGCCCTCGTCATGGGCGGGGTCACACCGATCGGGTTCCCGACCGACGGCGAGATGCGCCGGATGGAACGGGAGCCTCGGCTGCCGCGGGCTGCACTGGAGTTCTGGCGGACGTACCGTTCGTACGACTGGCATCACGAGCTCCGGCTGTACGCCGGCGCCAAGGTTGCCTACCTCGGCACCGCGGACCCCGCGATCCGGCGTTTCCGGCGGCTGCGGCCGGTGCTGGAAGGTATCGGGTTCGAGTACCTGGAGTTCGACGGTCTGAATCACAGCACGTGCGGGCTGGGCGACGCGTCGGCCGACGGCCAGCGCGTCGCCCAGGTCGTTGCGGATCGCCTGCTCCGCGTTTGACTAGCGGCGGCCGCCGAACTCCCAGGGGTGTACTTCGGCGGCGTCGGCCTGGATCAGTGCGGCGGCTGCTTCCGCGGACGGGGCTTCCAGGAGTGCGGCGCGGCCGACGTGGGTGTCGCCGTCGAGCAGGTCGCCGTACATGATCAGGTGTTCCGAGGTGAGCGGGCGTGCGGCGTCTTTGGTGAGTGCCAGGTAGCGGCGTTCGGGGGTGCCGGTGAAGTCCCACATCGTGCGGCCTGGGTAGTGGTTGCGGAAACGGTGGATCTCCACGGTTTCGAAGGCGCCGGCGCGATAGTACGGCTCGTCGTACGCGAAGGATCGGACCGCCTCGTCGTCGGGCAGGTCGACGATGTGCAGGCTGCCGGTGGTCCGCTCGCCGTCCTCGGTCAGCGTCGGGCCGCGGGCGATCAGCCCGTCGGCGTACCCGTCCATGAAGGTCCAGTGCTCTTCGTTCAGAGCGACCTTGATGTCGAACCCGTCCACCGCGTCCCGGCCGTACACGAAGTACTCCATAGGCAGACCCTACGGACCAGCCGGGGCACGGTGGTGGGGAGGCGCGTCAGCCGTTCGTGGCGAGGTGGAAGCGGAGGATGGTGTCGTAGTCGATGACCTCCACGCCGGCGGCCGGGGTGACCGGCTCGTGGGAGGAGACGATCAGGACCTCGCGCGGGTCGGCGACGTCGACGTCGTACTTCGACTTCACCTGCGCGCGGTTCTCCGCGTTCTTCAGGTACTCGGCGTACTGCGCGAGCTCGGCCGCGCTGTCCTGCACCGGCGTACGGAAAACGCGGCGCCGCTTCTTTCCGTTCACGGAGTCGACGACCGGGAGCTCGAGCCGCCCGACGATGTGGCTGCCGTCGGAGCGCTCGAGGATGAAGTCCGGGTGCAGGTCGCCGAGCGCCGGCCGGCGGACCAGCTTCGTCGCGTCGAACGCCGACAGCAGGATGCCCTCGTGCTTGTCCAGGAAATCGTCGACGCCGCTGTCCTGCAGGCCGTGCGCGAGGTAGGTGCTCTCGAACGCGTCGGCCTTCAGCGCGGCCGGGTCGATCGGCAGGCTGATCGTGCCCACCGGGTCGAGGTGCGGGCGGGAGTTGATGTAGTTCCGCAGGAAATCGAGGTACTTGTCGGCCGGTTCCGACCGGTGGATCGCCAGCGCGAAGAACACCCAGTGCGCCCGCAGCGAGTCCCCGGACGTCTGCACGAGTAGGGCGCGGTCGAAGGTCGAGTAGTTTCCGGGCGCGAACCGCAGCAGCTCGTCGGCCGGGCCGACAAGCTCTTCGCCGAGCATGTTTCCGGCCTTCGGAAACTGCTCGACCAGCGTTTTCCGGCCGGCCTCGGTCGCGATCGTCGCGTCCTTGAACCAGTTCTGCCCCTGCAGGTTCGCGACCACGGTGCGGCCGCCGCCGAGCCCGAAGTACTCCTCGATGCTGCCCACCTTCTGCCGCCGGACCTCGAGGCTGCGGTACTCGCGGCTGAGGCCGACGAGCTCGAGGATGTTCCAGTCCGGCGTCTCGGTCAGCACCATCATCCGCGGGAACAGCATCGGCCCCGGCAACTCGCTGCGGTGACTCACCGGCAGATGCCCGGCCACTCCCTTGAGGTGCTCCCCCCAGAACTGACCGTTCACCTTCACGAACTCGGTGGGTTTCATCGTTCTCCTCGCTCAGACACTCCGTCGCAACCTTCAACTCCCGCCCGAGCCGACCCTATTCCCTGCGGTCCGAGGCCGACGAGGCCGTTACTCGCCCAGGAGGATGTCCTGGAATCCGACCTGGGAGGTGTGATTCAGCCCGTTGAAGACCGCCGGCACCTTGCCGTACGACACCATCGCGGTGGCTGTGCCGTTGAACTTGCTGAAGCCGTACTGGTAGCCGGCCTGGGTGTCGTGGTCGACGGCGATGATGACCGTCGGGCCGTTGACGCCGCACTTGTTGACGGCCAGTGACTCGAACGCCGCCCACCCGGACTTCCGGACCAGCTCCGCCACCGGCTTCGCACCGGCCGCGACCGGGATGTGGATGGTGTAGAGCGCGCCGGCCGTCGTCGTCATCAGCAGGGTGTCGTACGTCCGCTCCTCGCTGATCATGGTCATCGCCTTGAAGCCCCGGAAACCGGCGAACGAGCTCGCCGACCGGTAGCCGGTGCCATTCGGGGCGTAGCGGTACAGGTTGCCGTTGGTGTTCAGGCCGTACAGGTACGCGGGCCGGGCTCCCTTGAGGGGATAGTTCGAGGTGGCGATGGACTTGAAGCTCCCCCAGCCGGTACCGACCCGAACCGCCTTCGACTGCCACGGACGCGGCCCCGAGAAGACGGTCGTCTGCCGGTACAGGTTCGAGCCCAGCAGGAACAGACCGAAGGCGTAGTACTGCGTGCCCGTGGCGTTCCACGCCAGGTACCACCTGTCCATGTAGCGGCTGGCGAAGAACTTCGAGTACACGTACGGCGGCGTCACCGGGGTCGGCGGCTTGTGCGCGGTGATGTCGACCGTGTCCACGACGTTCGCCTTGGTAGGCCAGACGACCGAGTCGTAACACACCTGCGCCGCAGCGGCGGGCGCCGCAGAAGCAGTGGTAGTGGTGCCGACAGCCACCAGTCCGAACGCAGCCAGAGCAAGCACACAACGCCGAAGCTTCATCGACAGTCCTCCCCAGAACACCTGACCGGACGCCCGACCCTACACATCAACCCGTGAGTAACAGACGAACCCGCCCCAACCGCCGAGCGAAGCGAAGGCGCAGGCGTACCGGCGGTAACTGGCAAACCCGACCCCAACCGCCGGGCGAAGCGAAGGCGCAGGGGCGCGGGTGGCGGAGCCCCCGCCCGCGGCAAGCGAAGCGCAGCCGCACAACACGACGAAGGCGAGGCGGTCAGCGCAGGAACTGCGCGACACACCTCGCCCATCGCCTTCGTGGCGGGTGCAGGGTTCGAACCTGCGTAGGCATACGCCGACAGATTTACAGTCTGCTCCCTTTGGCCGCTCGGGCAACCCGCCAGGGTGCTGCCGGTTCGTGAACCGGCGTGGGAGACGATACAACAGGTAGTGGCCCTGACAGCAAATCGGAAAGGAAGTGCCCATGGCTTCGGAGTCCTCCTTCGACATCGTGAACAAGGTGGACCGTCAGGAGGTGGACAACGCCGTGAACCAGGCGGCGAAGGAGATCAGCCAGCGGTTCGACTTCAAGAACGTCGACGCCGGGATCAAGTGGTCCGGTGAGGCGATCGACATGCAGGCGAACACCGAGGAGCGGGTGAGCGCCGTCCTGGACGTGTTCAAGGACAAGCTGGTGAAGCGGCAGATCTCGCTCAAGGGGCTGCAAGCCGACGAGCCGAAGCTGTCCGGGAAGATCTACAAGATCAACGCCACGATCGACGCCGGGATCACGCAGGAGAACGCGAAGAAGCTCTCGAAGCTGATCCGCGACGAGGGCCCGAAGGGCGTGAAGGCGCAGATCCAGGGCGAAGAGCTGCGGGTGTCCAGCAAGAGCCGCGACGACCTGCAGGCGGTCCAGTCCCTGATCAAGTCCCAGGACTACGACTTCGCCGTCCAGTTCGTGAATTACCGCTGACGCGCCCTGCCCGGTAATCGGTTCGCTGCGGACCTGTTTGCCGGGCATGCTGGCGGTGTGGGTGAGACGTTGCTGCGGAAGTGGTTGCTGGCGGACTTCGGGCTCGACGTGGTGGAGCTCACACCGGTGGCGGAGGGCGCGGATATCGCCGCGCAGGTGTGGCGGGCGAGTACGGCGACCAACGTGTACGCCGTGAAGTGGAGCGGCGCGGGGACGAACACGGGGCATCAGGTCGCGGCGTTTCTGGCCGATTCCGGGCTGCCCGGCGTACCGGAGATGATCCGGACCGTCGAGGGCGGGTTGTGGAGCGTGCACGCGAAGAAGCGGTTGACGATCACGCCGTGGATCGACGGGCCGCGGGCGGCGCGGACGGGGCTGACGGACGAGCAGTGGTCCGAGTACGGCGCGTTGCTGCGGCGCGTTCACGACGCCGAGCCGCCCCATCGGCTGCGGGACGCGCTGCCGAAGCACAGCCATATCGACGCGCGGACGCCGGCGCTCGCGGCGGAGGTGCGGACGCGGCTGGAGACGCCCGAGGGTGAGGTCGAGGAGGAGCTGGCCGCGGTGTGGAAGCAGTACGACCACATCATCGAGGACCTGCTCACGAACCGGCCTCCCGCGCCGGCCGGCCCGCGGGTCGTCTGCCACGGCGACCCGCATCTGGGCAACGTCCTGATCCGGGACGGGCTGCACCTGATCGACTGGGACGACGTCATCTTCGCGCCCCGCGAACAGGACCTGATGTTCATGCTCGGCGGCATGGGCGACGTCGGCCCCACCACGACAGGCCAGATGGACGCCTTCCTGGCCGGCTACGGGCCCCACACCGTCGACCAGGAAGCCGTCCACTACTACCGGCACGTCAGAGCCTTCGAAGACGTTGTCGGCTGGTCCCACCAGGCCATCACCGGCCCGGAGGAGCCCTATGCGCTCCAGGTGACCAAAGGCATCCTCACGACTGGCCTAGCCGCCCTGGCCGTCCAGTAGCGACCCACGCCGCCACCTGGCTGCCCAACGCCTCGCCGTCGAGCATGGAGTGGCGAAAGTGCAGGCCGGCCAGGATCCGGGCCTCACGGACGTCGCTGCGTACTGCGGCCAGGTTTGCATAGGAGCGGGTGGTGTTCGTGACCAGACTGCTCATCGTCAGAGGGACCCTGTCCGTGTGGAAGAAGGCCTGCAACGCACCTGTCACGCCCGCGGTGAGGCATGCGTGGCCGGACGGGTACTCCGGGTGGTTGACGTTCAGCAGGGCCTGCCACGTCGGATCGGCCTGAGTACGACGGTTTCCGTCGGTGTCGGCGCGCTGGATGGCGTGGACCGGCCGCCACGACAGGTAGTGGAACTTGGCGTCCCAGCAGGCGATGACCGCGTCGCCGGCCGAGACGTGGGCCAGCGCCAGCATCTGCGCGGCACTGCCCAGCGAGAGGTGCCGGTCAGAGGCCAACTGCAGCAGCGCCCGGCCCCACTGCTGAGCCGTCTGCTCGGACCAGAACATCGCCGTTTCCGTCTGGGCCGCCGTACGCGTCGGGCTGTCCTTGCGACCCACTGAAGCCACCTCCGCGACGTCACGCGCGTAACGCTTACTGACCAGCGGATACGGCCCGTCCGGGCGGAACTGCGCACGAGAGCGCAGCGCGAGCGGCCTGACCTGCGTGAGCACGATGTCGACAGGAGGTGTCGCGGCCGTCGGCTCCCACACGCCTGGACCTGGTGGGGCCTGCACGTAGGGCACGGTGTTGCTCAGGCCGTCGCCCGCGCGCCACGCGAGTACGCCCGCCGCCACAGTTCGGCCCAGCTGGACACCCCGCGTCTTCCCGCCCCCGTCCGGCACGCCGGCCAGGTAGTCGGCGTACGTCGTTTCCAGCCCGGGTGACGGTACGCGGGCCCGCAGTACGTCGTACGCCGCGGTGGCGACCGCGGCCGCGGCGGACGCTTTCCGCTCCGGTCGTACGGCGACCTGGAACGGCCGGCCGTACCCGAGCCCGGCCACGGTGTCGGCGATCGCCACGTGCACGATGCCGAGCAGTACTTCGGAACTGGCCGGTGGGCGCCCCGCGACGATCACCTGCGTGGCGTACCGGCTCCAGTCGAGCACCGGCGCCGCGTCCACCCGCCCGGCGCTCGCAGGTGCGACGACGGAACCTGCCAATGCCAACGTGCCGGTGATGAGCAATACGGCTGGGCGAAACAGCAATCTCATGACGTTCCCCTCCGAACAGCGGAACAGCACGGCGCCGCCCCACGCGGCTAGCTCACCGCGGCCGATCGCTGACAGCCATACGACGTTCGCCGTATTGCCATCGGCCGGATCGGCCTAGCCTGGGGAGGGGGAGATGGTCATGACTGTCACCGAACGCGATCTGCGTCAGATCCTCGACGTCGTCGACTCCGGCCGTCGGGCTGATCCTGAGGAGCTGTTCCCGCGCGAACTGCTGGCCGCGCTCGCCGAACTGGTCCCGGCCGAGGAGATCAGCTTCCAGGTGAGCCGTCCGCTGGACCGCGCGGTTGTCGCGCTGGAGGAGTTCGGCATCGTGCCGGACCCGCTCCCGGACGGCTGGGAGGAGCTGTTCTGGCGGTCCTACTGGGAAGGTGAGACCTGTTGCCGGCCGCAGCTCACCGGCGACTACCAGTCGGTCTGGAAGGTCTCCGACTATCTGTCCGGCCGCCAACTGGCGAACTCGATCGTCGGTGAGTGGTTCCGCGTCCTCGGTGCCCGCCACGAGATCGCCGTACCGCTGCCGGTGCGCGGCGCAGAGGACCGCCGGATCCTGCTGTTCCGTGCCACCGGCCGCGACTTCACCGAACGCGAGCGGCTGCTGCTCACGATGCTCCGCCCGCACTTCATCGAGGTGCTCCGCGCGCACGAGCGTCGCCGAGCCCGTGTCCCCGACCTGACCACGCGCCAGCTGCAGTTACTCCGGCTGGTCGCCGACGGGCACAGCAACACCCAGATCGCCCATCGCCTCTTCGTCGCCGAGGGCACCGTGCGCAAGCACCTGGAGAACATCTACGAACGGCTCGGCGTCACCAGCCGCACCGCCGCGGTCGCGACCGCGTTCCCCCGCACGCACTCCAACTAGACGTGCCGGAGCCAGATGTTCGGTTCGACGTACCTGCCCGTGCCGGCGTCGCGGTCGATCTCGAGCGTGGTGAGGCCGTCGGGAATGGTGTAGGTGCCGGAGGACGGAAACTGCATTCCGGTCCATTTCTCCCAGTCGGCCACCGAGCCGGTCATCGTCTGTGAGGCCGGAGCGGGCGCCAGGAGGGTGGCGCCCAGGCGGACGTGGGTGCGCAGCCAGGGGTCCAGCGGCAGGCCGTCCTCGCGGGTCCAGGTCATGAAGGTCTCGATCGGAGTCAGCGGGTAGCGCGACTTCAGCGTCGGGCGGACCGGCGCGATCACCTGCCCGAGGCCGGAGGCGACGGCGCGGTCGCGAACGGCGGTGATGACCCGGCCGGCGTGGCCCTGCCCCTGCTCGTCGGAACGCACGGCGGCCGCCATCAGCACGAACGTGTTCGGTACGACGTTTTCCTCGTACTCCGTGACCGACCGCGCGAGCGAGTCCGTGAACCCGCCGGGCAGGTCCTCGACCGTGCCGTCCCACGCGAGCAGCACGCCCCAGCAGCCCGCGATCAGCCGCCGGGTCTCGTCGACGAAGTAGAACTCCCAGTCGCGGAAATACTCGAGCCGCCGCTCGCGGAACGGCTTCACGCCCTCGTCGTGGAAGATGAACTCCGGCCACTCCTCCACGAACCGCTGCCCCGCTTCTTCGTCCAGCTCGGGCGCCGCGGCCACCGGGATCAGTTCGTACATGCCCCGGACATTAACCACCCACCCGTTCACCGGCCACCGCTTTCCCCCGGACGGCGCGCGGTGAGGTGCCGAGTTCGCGGTGGCAGGTCTTGTTGAAGGCCTGCAGGTCGGGGATGCCCACTGACGCGGCGATCGCAGGGATGGACAGGGTGGAGGAGACGAGCAGGTGGCGGGCCCGGGTCATGCGCCGGCGCCGGATGTACGCGATCACCGTGGCGCCGGTCTCGGACCGGAACAGGCGGGTCAGGTGGTTGTGGGAGACGCCGGCCACCCGGGCCAGGCCGGGGACCGTGAGCGGCTGGGCGAGGTTGGCCTCGATGTGCGCGATCGCGGTGGCGACGGCCGGATGCCGGGTCTCGGCGGTCGCGGGCGTGAGCTCCGCGATCCGCCACAGCGCGCTCCAGACGTCCGCGGTGGTGCGGGACGAGCCGGACGGGGAGGACTCGATCGCGGAGCGCAGCAGCCCGGACAGCAGCGGCGCGGCCTCGCCGGCGTCCTGGACGACGGGGACCGACGACGGGACGCCCGCGACGACCGGCCGGAAATGCGCGTAAAGATGCTCGGAACGCCCGCGGTAGTCGAACTGCACCTGCGTGCCCGCGGGGGTCAGCGAGACGTAGCCGGGCGCGACGGAAAACGTCGTACCGAGCAGGGTCAGCTCGGCCGAGTAGTTGTAGAGGTGCAGCTGCCACAGGTCCGGCAGGCGGAAGACGTCCCGCAGTCCGCGCACGCCGTGGATCCCGGCGCCGACGTTCAGCACCTCCGGGGGTTGCGTGAGGTGCAACTCGACCATGGTGAGAATTTACCAGCAGTGGTGAACACAACCCACGCGAGATCACGCTTTCCGTGCCTAGCCTGGAGGAGTAGCAACCACCACCCCACCATGGGAGTTTCCATGCCCCATCCGCATCGCAAACACCTGCTCACCTCGGTACAGATGGCGCAGTTCGTGGCCACCGGCGCGCTCCGGATGGACGCCGTCGTGCCGGACGAGATGAACCAGCAGGCGATCGAGGTCCTGAAGGCCGGCATCCCGGGGGTCCCGTACGGCACCCCGCTGTCGGAGGCGTTCGTGGACAGCGACTTCGTCCAGCGCCTGGTGCAGCTGCCCGAGGTGGCCGGCGCGATCCACAGCCTGGTCGGCCCCGAGCCGACCGTCGACCACCACGCGGTCCACATCCGCAAGGCCCACGAGGGCGAGGCGCAGAACCTGCACGGTGACGCGATCATCGACGTCCGCACCGACGCCTTCGACGTCCAGCTGATGTACTACCCGCAGGACGTGACGCTGGAGATGGGCGGCACGCTCAGCGTCCCCGGCAGCCACCTGCGCCGGACCAACGAGTCCGACACCGGCCGCTACCAGAACCTGCTCGGCCAGACCCGCCTGGTCTGCCCGGCCGGCACCGTCCAGTTCCTGCACCACGGCATCTGGCACGGCGGCCGCAAGAACGACAGCGAGATCGACCGCTACATGTTCAAGATCCGGTTCAACCCGACCGTCCGCCAGGTGCGGCTGTGGAACACCGACGATCTGTACGACGACCAGGTCGCGGCCGAGCTGGAGCAGAACTTCCCCTGGTACGAGAACGCGACCGGCCGGCTGGAGCGGTACAACCGCATCATGCTGTGGCGCGCGATCAGCGGCGACGACACCTACGACCCGAACTACTGGGTCACCCGCGTCTCGAACCGTCCGCAGCGCGTGGTGACCGACCGCGCGAACAACCCGCACGCAGCGAAGAAGGAGATGGCATGACCGCCACGGCAGAGACCCCACAGGTGACCGGCCTCCGTCAGCAGGTGCTGGTCCTCTACCTGGCCTCCTCGGCGCTCGACGCGCGCGTGGTCGGCTGGTCGGTGTACGACGGCACGGGCGAGACGCACCCGACGACGGGTGACAGCGACGTACCGCCGTACGAGACCGGGCTCGACGCGCTCAAGGACGGCTGGCGCCTCTTCCAGGCGGCCCAGCTGAACCCGCCGTACCCGGGGCACGAGTACGACGTGTCCTTCCTCAAGCACGAGTTCTTCTTCGAGAAGCTCGTCTAGACCGGCAGGACGCACACCGGCTTCGGCCATGCGGCCGGCTCGCCCGCCTGGGTGAGCCGGCCGTCGGCGATGGTGAAGGTCGCGATCTGACCGGACCGCTCGTTCGCGGCGTACAGCGTGTTCCGGTCGTTTCCGAAGGCGAGGTGCCGCGGCCAGTCCCCGCCGGACCCGATCGTCTGCACCAGCTCCACGCTCAGCCCGTCGGCCGCGATCGCGAGAACCGCGATCGTGTTGTCGCCGCGGTTCGATCCGTACAGGAACCGGCCGTCGGCGGAGATCAGCAGCTCGGCCGGGAAGTTCTCGCCGGGCGAGTCGGCCGGCCGGGTGGACACCGTCTGCACGATCGTCAGCTTCCCGTCGGCGTAGCTGCAGACGGTCAGCGTCGAGTCGAGCTCGTTGATCACGTACGCCGCGGCCGCCGTCGGGTGGAACACCAGGTGCCGCGGCCCCGCGCCCGGGTGGATCCGCAGCCGGTCGACCTCATGCAGCGCACCGTCCTCGCCGAGTGTCGACGAGTAGACCGTGTCGGACCCGAGGTCGACGTCGAACACGTACTCACCGGCCGGGTCGAACGCGATCTGGTGTGCGTGCGGTCCCTCCTGGCGCTCCGCGTTCGGTCCGGTCCCGGACCGCTGCACGAAGTACGCCCGCTCACCGAGCGAACCGTCCTCGCGCACAGGGTGCACGGCGACGGAGCCTGAGGTGTAGTTCGCCGAGAGCAGGAACCGGCCGGACGGGTCGATGTCCAGGTGGCACGGGTGCATGCCGCCGGTGGACTGCTGGTTGAGCAGCTCGAGCGCGCCGTCCGCGCCGATCGCGAACGCCGAGACCTTACCGTCCGGCTCCTCGTTGGTGGCGTACAGGAACCCCCCGTCCGCGGACCTGACCAGGAACGACGGGTCGGCGACCGTCGCCGCCGTCTCGATCCCGTCCAGCGGCCCGAACGCGATCCCGTCCCCGCCGCCGGCCTGACTCGTGTAGCTCCCGACATAGATCCGCTCAGAGGTCATGGCTCATACCCTGCCAGGTCAGGAGCCGACGGGCACACCTCTGTCCATCCCGTAGAGCGCGGACCCCCAGCCGAGGTCGGAAACGAGAAGCTGCCAGCCCAGCCGCCGGTACAGCCGCGGTGCCGGCCGGTCGTCGGCGTACGTCGTCAGCAACGCTTTCCGGTTCGGGAGGTCCCGCATCAGTTCCTGCATCAACGCGGTCCCGAGGCCTTGCCCTTGGGCAGCGGGCAGGACGGCGAGCTCGACGACCTCGAAGTGCCCACCGATCCACTCCGCCGCGAGTTCGGGACCGATCGCCGCCGCGACTCGGTCCGACCACCACTGCCCGAGGTGTCCGGTGAAACCGTAGGCGAATCCGGCAATCGGGCCGCTGCCACCCATCACGCCCGCGACGTCGAGCGAGCCGACGCCGTTGCCGGCGGGCGGTGTGCCGACAGGACGCGGGAGGCGCGCGACGACGAGTTTGAAGTCGTCGCGAGCGGCGTGGGTCGGCAACTGTTCGCCGGCGAACCGCTGGGCGTCGGCGCGCTCGTCGTCGTACCCCGGAGCACCGAAGGCAGCCGCGAACACCTCGCCGAGCTCGCCGGCGACATCGTGAGCGGCAACTCGGTCGAACACGTCGATCACCCCGCTTAGCCTAGGTTCCTATGGATACCGAGGCGTTCCTCCGGCGAGTCGGACTCAGCGGGTACGACGGCCCGCCGCGGCTGGAGGGTCTGAATCAGCTGCATGCGGCGTACGTGGATCAGGTGCCGTACGAGACCGTGCAGTACCAGCTCGCGCCGGGTGGCGCGTTCGAGCCGGAGGACGTGGCGAAGCGGATCGTCGCGCGCGAGACCGGCGGGTACTGCTTCCAGCTGAACGGGACGTTCGCGCTGCTGCTGACCGAGCTCGAGTACCGCGTGCGGATGCACCGGGGCGGCGTACAGACAGTCAACCGGCCGGGCGACATCGACGGCAGTCACATGGTGCTGACGGTCAGCGGGCTGGTCGAGGACCCGGAGCGTTGGTGGCTCGTCGATGCGGGCCTCGGCGACGGTCTGCGCCATCCGATGCCGTTGGAGACCGGCGAGGCCGAGCAGTACCCGTTCACGCTGCGCCTGCGCCCGTCGGAGAAGACCGACGGCTGGCGACTCGACCACGATCCGCGCGCGAACCTGATCGGCATGGACTTCGAGTCGGCCCCGGTCTCCCTGGACGCGTTCGCCGCCCAGCACCGGCAGCTTTCCGCCGACCCGGCGTCCCCGTTCGTGCGACTCGCCTCCGCGTTCCGCCGGACACCGGAATCCGTTGTCGTACTACGTTCCGTCGGGCTGAGCGAAACGTTTTCCGACCGGGTCGACAACACTCTGCTCGAGACCCCCGCCGACTACTTCGCCGCCCTCGCGGATGTTTTCCGCCTGCCCCTGCCGCACTACTCCGCAGCTGACCGGGACGCGCTGTGGCGTCGCGTCTGGTCCCAGTACGAGGACTTCGTCAGGTCGCAAGCGCGAACATGATGCTGGGCAGGACCGAGAGGACGGCGGCCACTGCGGTGCACAGTGAGAGCATCGTGACCGCTGGGGTCTCGATGTCGACCGAGAACGGGTCGTCGGCGGGCAGGCGGAAGAGCTCGGCGATCCAGCGCAGGTAGACGGCGAGGCCGATCATGACGTTGACGGCCATGACGATCGCGAGCCAGCCGAGGTGGCCGTCGATCACGGCCTGGAACGCGGCGAACTTCGTGAAGAGACCCGCGAGACCAGGCGGAAGTCCGGCCAGGACGACCAGGAAGAAGATCAGGGCGGCGGCCAGACCGGGCTCGGAGCGGACCATGCCGCGGTAGTCCGTGAGCAGTCCCCCGGGGCGATGGCGCTGCACGACGGCGACCGCTCCGAAGGCGCCGAGCGTGACGACGACGTACGCCGCCAAGTACCCGACGACGGCCTGTGCGTCGTCGACGGCGAGCGGCGCGAGCAGGAAGCCGACCTGCCCGATCGACGACCACGCGAGCAGTCGCACCGCCTCGACCTGACGGAGCGCGGCCAGGTTTCCGACCGTCATCGTGACCGCGGCGAGGATCGCGACCACGGTGCGCAACTGCGAGCCGTCCGGCGCGATCCCGGACGTCACCAGCACCAGGAGTCCGGCGACACCGGCCGACTTCGACACCACCGCGAGGAACGCGGTGACCTCCACCGGCGCGCCGACGTACGTGTCCGGCAGCCAGGCGTGGAACGGCACCGCCGCGATCTTGAACGCGAACCCGACGATCACGAACAGCCCGGCCGCGAACGCCACCCGGGCCAGGTCCGGATCCAGCCCGGTCAGCCGGTTCGCGATCGTCGACAGGTACAGCGAGCCGGTCACGCCGTACACGTAGGAGATGCCGAACAGCATCACGGCCGTCGACAGCACCGACACCAGGAACGCCTTCATCGCGCCCTCGGAACCGCGCCGGTCCCGGCGCAGCCCGACCATCGCGAAGCTCGGCAGCGACACCACCTCGAGCGCGATCACGAGCGTCGCCAGGTCCCGCGCGCCGGCCAGCACCGTCGCGCCGGTGAGCGCGCTGAGCAGCAGGAAGTGGTACTCCCCGATCGGAATGTCCGCGGCCAGCAGGCGGTACGTCGACAGGCCGGCGACGCCGAGCCCGCCGATCAGCAGCACCGCCCACAACCCGGCCGTCAACGGCTCGAAGACCAGGCTGCACTGCGCCGGCCCTTCGACCGCAGGCCGGCAGAACGCGGGCTTGAAGTCGTCGCGCTGCGCCCACGCGAACACGAGCCCGAACAGGATGACCGCGCTGGTCAGCAAGGTCACGACGGTGTGCCGCAGCTCGGCCGAGGCACTCTTCCAGAAGCTGTCGACCAGCAGTACGGCGACGGCGCCGATCGCCAGCACCAGCGGTACCGCGATTGCCTGCCAATCGGTCCATGTCAGGGTCATGGGGCCTCCCGCCCTGGACTGAGGAGCGGAGGGAGCGAAGCGACCGGAGCGACGAGGGAAGGGCGGGAGTCACAGCCCCATGACCCGCCGCGCGGCAGCGCGGCATTCAACGCCGTCACAGGGCACCCCACTGCTGGAGGAGGAGGCCGGGCCAGACGCCTAGCAGGACGGTCAGCGTGACCAGCGGCGCCCAGGTGATCAGCTCGATCCGGCTGAGGTCGACCGCGAAAGCGGCCGGCGGGTTCTCGGCCGGGTCGCCCTGGCACAGGTTGCGGACCAGCCGCAGGAAGTACGCGGCGGTCAGCACCGTGCCGAGTCCGGCGATCACCATGAACACCAGGAACGTCGTCCGCGGCAACCAGGCGGCCGGGTCGTAGGCGCCGAGCAGCACCAGCATCTCGCCCCAGAAGCCGGCCAGCCCCGGCAGCCCGAGCGAGGCGAGACACGCGAACGTCAGCAGCGCGGCGATCCGCGGCAACCGGGCGTACAGGGCCCGGCCGATCGCGCGCAGGTCGCTGGTGTCGTGCCGGTCCTTGATCGCTCCGGCCAGGAAGAACAGCAGCCCGGTGATCAGCCCGTGCGCGATGTTCGCGAACAGCGCGCCGCGCAGGCCGGCCGGGGACATGGTCGCGATGCCGAGCCCGATGAAGCCCATGTGCCCGACGCTCGAGTACGCGATCAGCCGCTTGACGTCGGTCTGCGCGAGACAGGCCAGCGACCCCGCGACGATCGCCACGGTCGAGAACGCCCCGAGGTACGGCGCGATCGTCGCCGTCGCGTCCGGCAGCACCGGGACCAGGATCCGGATCAGGCCGTACGTCCCGAGCTTCAGCAGCACACCGGCCAGCAGCACCGACCCCACCGTCGGCGCCTTCGCGTGCGCGTCCGGCAGCCAGATGTGCAGGGGCCAGAGCGGCACCTTCACGGCCAGCCCGACCGCGATCAGTACGGCGGCGGCCAGCGGGACCCCGTGCCCGCCGGCGACCGGCGAGTTGGTCAGCGCGACGATGTCGAACGTCCCGGTCACCCGTTGCACCAGCAGGAAACCGAGCAGCATCAGCGCGGAACCGAACACGGTCATCAGCACGAACGTGGTCGCGGCGCGTTTCCGTCCGGCCGGGTCGTGATGGTCGCCCCAGATGTCGATGACCAGCCACATCGGGATCAGCACGATCTCGAAGCAGACGAAGAACAGCACCAGGTCCATCGCCGAGAAGGTCCCGATCACGCCGGTCTCGATCACCAGCAGCAGCGCGATCAGGGAACGGGTCCGGCCGATCCGCGGCGTGATCTTCAGCGAGTACAGGCAGCACAGGAAGGTCAGCAGCGCCGTCAGCACGATCAGCGGCACCGAGATCGAGTCGACGCCGATGTGGAACCGGACGTCGAGGGACGGGATCCACGGTACGTCGATCACGGCCTCGAGCGGGTGGACGGCGTCGCCGAGCAGCTGTTCCTGCGCGGGCACATAGGCGAACCATCCCCCGGTCCGCGGCCAGAGGATCAGTGCCCCGACCAGCACGAGCCCGGAGATCACCGACCCGTACGCCGCCGCGAGACGGTCGCCGATCGCGGCCGGGATCGACCACAACGCTCCCGCGGCCAGCGCCGGCAGCACGAGGATCGCCAGCAGGATCGCGTTCACGAGCCGATCACCCCCGCGAGCACGGCCAGCGCGACCGCGCCGATGACGGCCGCCGTCAGGTAGGTCTGCACGTTCCCGGTCTGCAGCCGGCGGAACCCCTGCGACGCCAGCGTCCCGGTGCGGCCGGCCGCGCGGACGTACGCACCGATGACGTCGCGGTCCCCCGCCACGGTCAGCTTGGCCAGCCACCGCACGGGCACGACGACCAGACCGTGGTACGCCGGGTCGACGCCGAACTCGCGCTCGAACACCACCGGCCGGGGATCCGCCCCGCGCCGCCACAGCGAGTACGCCGGGAGCGCGCCGAGCAGCACGAGCGCGGTCGAGACCAGCCCGATGACCCAGCTGAGGTGCACGCCGTCGACGTACCCGAGCACGATCGAGGCGACCGCGAGCAGCACGAGCGGCGCCAGCATCACCCACGGCGCGTCACGGAGCTTGGAGGTGTCGGGCTCGTCGAGGTCGGCCGCCGCGTCACCGTCCTCGAACGCGCCGATGCCGCCGGCCAGCGCCGGGGTCCGGAAGAAGGTCCACAGCCACAGCCGCACGCAGTAGAAGGCCGTCAGCGCCGCGGTCAGGCAGACGGACAGCAGCACGACCCACCCGACGACCGACCCGTCGTGCGCCTGTTCCCAGGCCGCCTCGATCACCGCGTCCTTGGAGAAGAACCCGGCGAACCCCGGGACGCCGGCCAGCGCCGCGAGACCGACGCTCATGGTCAGGAACGTCACCGGCAGCGCTTTCCGCAGCTTTCCGCGGCGCGTGTAGCGGCGCAGGACGACCAGGGCCGCGCTGCCGACCTGGTGCAGCAGCACTCCCGCGCAGAGGAACAGCAGACCCTTGAACGCGGCATGCGTGACGAGGTGGAAGAGCGCGGCGTGCCGGCCCTCGGCCGTGCCGAGCGACAGCGCGGAGAACATGATCGCGAGCTGGCTCACCGTCGACCAGGCGAGGACGCGCTTCACCTCGACCGCGGCCGACGCACAGAGCGCGGCGACGAGCATCGTCACGCAGGCGACGATCGCGAGCACGGTCAGTGTGGTCTCGGACGCGGCGAAGACGTCGTAGAGCCGGGCGATCAGGAAGACGCCGGCGGCGACCATCGTGGCCGCGTGGATCAGGGCGCTGACCGGGCTCGGGCCGGGCATCGCGTCCGGGAGCCAGGTCTGCAACGGGACCTGCGCCGATTTGCCGACGACCCCGACGAGCAGCAGCAGCGTGCCGGTCGTCAGCACCCCGGCGGAAATCCGCGCCGGATCGAGTTCGGAAATCCGGAACGTCCCCGCGCCGACACCGAGCACGAAGATGCCGAACAGGAACCCGACGTCGGCGAACCGGGTCATCAGGAACGCCTTCACTGCGCCGGAGCGGGCGTCCCGGCGCTCCCAGTAGTGGCCGATCAGCAGGTACGAGCAGGCGCCCATCACTTCCCAGCCGATCAGCAGGAAGAACAAGCTGTCCGAGACCACGACGGTCACCATCGCCGCGGTGAACAAGGTGACCAGCGCGTGGTACGACGCCGGGCGCTGGTGCAGGTACCCGAGCGAGTAGACCTGGACGCAGGTCGCGATCACGCCGACGACCGCGAGCATCAGGACCGTCAGGTCGTCGGTGCGGACCGCGAAGCCGATGGTGAGGTCGCCGACCGGCGAGTCGAGGAACGCGACCTGATCCGGGGCAGCGCCGTACAGCAGGGCGGCGAACAACAAGATCAGCAGCGAGAAGGCCACACCGGTGACGCGCCAGACCGTCGCGATCATGGCCGCTCCACCAGGTCACGGGCCGCGTCGGCGTCGACATGGCCGTGGCCGCGGAACAACAGCAGCACGATCGCCAGGCCGAGGCCGATCTCGGCCGCGGCCAGCGTGATCACGAAGATCGCGAGCGTCTGCCCGGTGGCCTCGTCCACCCGCCAGGCGTCGAAGGCGACCAGGTTCAGGTTGACCGCGTTCAGCATCAGCTCGAACGACATCAGCATCGTGATCACGTTGCGGCGCGCGAGGACGCCGTACACACCGATGCAGAACAGGACGACGGCCAGCAGCAGCGGGAGGATCAGCGGCACCGTCAGTCCTCCTTCTTGCGCTGCGACAGCGCGATCGCGCCGATCAGCGCCGCCAGCAGCAGCACCGACAAGACCTCGAACGGGAGCACCCAGTTCTTGAACACCTGGGTGCCGATCGCCGTCGCCGACCCGCCGGTCACCGGCTCGATCTTCTCGTTGCCGAAGGCAAGAACCACGCCGGCGCCGAGGATCAGCGCGAGCACCGCGGCGACCACGGCCGCGAACGGGCTGCGCCCGGTGGTGAGCTCCGGCAGCGGATTCGTCGGCGCCTTCGTGAGCATCAGCGCGAACAGGACCAGGACGACGATCGCTCCGACGTACACCAGGATCTGGACCAGCGCGACGAACTCGGCGTGCAGCGCGCCGAAGCAGCCGGCGACGGCGCCGAGCGCGACCACCAGCCAGAGCGCGGCGTGCACGATCCGGCGGGAGACCACCACGAGCACGGCCGCGGCCACCGCCACCGCGCCGGCAACGGAGAACAGGACTGTGGTCACGCGTCGTCCCCGGAGTCCGGACCGGGGTCGATCGGCTGCGGCGCCGGCACCGTCCACATCCAGTCGCGGAGCCGGTCCTTCTCGTGGGTCAGGTTGCGGATGTCGGTCTCGGCGTACTCGAACTCGGGCGACCAGAACAGCGCGTCGAACGGGCAGGCCTCGATGCAGATCCCGCAGTACATGCAGAGGCTGAAGTCGATCGCGAACCGGTCCAGCACGTTCCGGCTGCGCTCCCGGGCCTGCTCACCGACCGACGGCGCGGTCTCGGTGTGCGAGTCGATGTAGATGCACCAGCTCGGGCACTCGCGGGCGCACAGCATGCAGGAGGTGCAGTTCTCCTCCATCAGCGCGATCACGCCGCGGCTGCGCGGCGGCAACTCCGGCTGGACGTCCGGGTACTGCTCGGTGACGGAACGACGGGCCAGGGTCCTCGCGGTGACCTTCAACCCCTCGACCAGGCCCTTGCCAGGCAGTCCCACGCTCCACCTCCGGTCTCTTAGCAGGACATTAGCCGATCTGCACGCCTTACAGCTCGCGTTCTAGGCGGGCCGCGACCTGGCGGTACCGGCTGACCGGTATCAGGTGAACGCCCTCGAAGGCCCCGGAGTCACGGATCTTCAGGATCTGCTCGCAGGCGTGGTCGACACCGGCGTCCCGGTCCCGCTCCACCGCGTCGACCAGCTCGGCCGGGATCGTCAGCTGCGGCAGCCCGGCGAGATTGCGTGCCATCCGGGCGGACGCGAGCACCATCACCCCGGCGTACACCGGGATGTCGAGGTCGACCGACGCGCGCCAGCGCAGCAGTTCGTCCAGGTCGTAGCTGACCTGGACGTAGAGGAAATCGGCCTCGGCTTTCCAGCGCGGGACCTTCGACAAGCGGGTGGCGGCGCCGACCTTGAACGGGGCACAGCCCGGGTACGTCGTCTCGCGGGTCTGCTCGATCATCCGCCGCACGGTCAGCTGACTGGTCCGCGCACCTTCGGCCGGGTCGTCACCGTGCACGAACAGGAACTGCTCGACGCCGTACGCCGCCGCGGTCAGCAGGTCGCGCCGGAAACCGAGCAGGTTCCGGTCCCGCGAGTTCAGGCAGGCGATCCCGCGTGCGCCCATCAGCTGCACCTCGTTGGCGACCGCGACACTCGACACGGTCGCCCGCCCGATGTGGTTGTCCGGGATCAGGAAACCGTCCGCGATCGGACTCATCACGCCGATCTGGTGCCGCACCTTCTTCAGGTCCGGCCGCGTCGGAGGCTCCACCTCACAGATCAACTCGAACACCCTCGGGACCCTACCGAAGGTGCACGCCGCCGGCCGGGTTATCTCATGCGGGTCCGGAGGAAGTCCTGCGCGGCTTCGTTGGAGGTGAGGCCCAGCGCCGACTCGTAGGCAGCTCGGGCGTCGGCGGAACGGTCCAGCTGAGTGAGGAGGTCGGCCCGGATGGCGTGGAAGAGGTAGTAGGAGTCGAGGTTCAACGCATCGACCAGGGCGAGGGCGGCGGCGGGGCCTTCGACTTCGGAGACGGCGACGGCTCGGTTGAGCGCCACGACGGGCGTGGGGTCGAGGGCGAGCAGGTGGTCGTAGAGCTGGAGGATCTGCGGCCAGTCGGTGGCCTCGGGGGTCGCGGCGTCGGCGTGGACGGCGTTGATCGCGGCCTGCAGCTGGTACGGACCGGGCTGGTTGCGGCGCAGGCATCGCCGTACGAGCGTGTGGCCTTCGTCGATCAGCCGGTGATCCCAGAGCGCGCGGTCCTGGTCGCGGAGGCGGATCAGCGTTCCGCCGGGCGCGACCCTGGCCGGGCGTCGGGACTGCTGGAGCAGCATCAGCGCGAGCAGGCCGACCGCTTCGGGTTCGTCGGGCATCAGGTCGACCAGGAGCCGTCCCAGCCGGATCGCCTCGGCGGCGAGCTCGTCGCGGACGAGGGTGTCGCCGGACGAGGCGGCGTACCCCTCGTTGAAGATCAGGTAGACGACGGCGAGTACGCCGCGGACGCGCTCGGGCAGATCCGCCTCGTACGGGACGCGGTACGGGATGCCGGCGGCGCGGATCTTGGCCTTGGCGCGGACCAGGCGTTGCGCCATCGTCGGCTCGGGGACCAGGAACGCGTGCGCGATCTCGGCGGTGCTGAGGCCGCCGAGCATGCGCAGCGTGAGAGCGACCCGGACGTTCAGGGCGAGCGCCGGGTGGCAGCAGGTGAAGATCAGCCGCAGACGATCGTCGTGCACGGCACCCTCCTCCACCGGCTCGGTCTCCGCGTGCAGCAGCGCGGCCTCGGCGTGCTTGCCGGTCCGTGCGGCTTCGCGTCTCAGGCGGTCGATCGCGCGGTTGCGCGCGGTCGTGATGATCCATCCGGCCGGGCTCGGCGGTACGCCGGAGTCCGGCCATTTCTCCAGCGCCGTCGCGAACGCGTCCTGGACGGCGTCCTCGGCGATCTCCAGGTCACCGAACACGCGCGTGAGAACAGCCACCGCGCGCCCGTGCTCGGCCCGGAAGATCGCAGCGAGGTCAGCTGTCACGACTGGAACGGCCTGACCTCGACAGACAGGTTGCGGAGCACCTCGGCCAGCCGCTTGGCCCAGTGCAGCGCCGCGTCCAGATCCTCGACCTGGATGACCGTGAAACCGCCGAGATGCTCCTTGCCCTCGGTGAACGGCCCGTCGGTGATCAGCACGTCGTCGCCGCTCGCCTTCAGCACGGTCGCCGTCTCCGGCGGATGCAGACCGGCCGCGAACACCCACACGCCGGCCGCCCGCATCTCCTCGTTCAACGCCTGCAGGTCCCGCAGGATCGGCTCCAGCACCTCGGGTGCCGGAGCCGGACCGTCGGGCTGGTAGATGCTGAGCAGGTACTGGTTCATCGTCGCCTCCTTCTCGCCCTCTACACGAACGGTCTCAGCCCGGATCGACAGGCAGCACCACAGTAATTTCCAGCCCGCCTCCCGCGCGGGGCATGGCAGTGACGGTGCCGCCGTGGGCCTCGGCGACCGACCGGACGATCGACAGGCCGAGCCCGGCGCCCTTGCCGCCGACCAGCCGCTCGGCGCCCAGGCGGTAGAAGGGCTTGAAGAGGCTCTCGACCTCGTACGGCGGGATCTCGGGCCCGGTGTTCGTCACGGTGACGCGCACCTGGTCGCCGGCCCGTTTGCTGATCACGCGGACCCAGCGCTCGTCGCCGGGCGTGTTGTGCCGGATGCCGTTCTCCACCAGGTTGTGGACGAGCCGTTCGAGCAGGAGCGCATCGCCCCGCGTCGGCGCGTCGCCCGGGCCGCGGATCAACTCGACGCCGGCCGCGGCCGCCTCGCCGGTGAGCTGGCCGGTCACGTGGGTCACCACGTCCGCGAGGTTCACCGGGTAGACCGTGGTCAACTGCTTCTCGGAGTCGGCCAGGATCAGCAGCCCTTCGATCAGCTGCTCGTGCCGGGCGTTGATGGTCAGCAGGCTCTCACCCAGTTCCTTCACGTCCGGGGACGCCGTACGCCGGTGCATCGCGACCTCGACCAGGGCGCGGCCGAGCGTCAACGGCGTCCGCAGCTCATGGGATGCGTTGGCAACGAACCGCCGCTGGCCGTCGAACGAGTGGTCCAGCCGCTCGACCATTGTGTCGAACGCATCCGCCAGGTTCTTGACCTCGTCGTCCGGGCCTTTCAGTGCGATGCGCTCGTGCAGCGCGGCGGGCGACGCCGCGATCCGGCGCGCCGTGTCGGTGACCTGATGGAGCGGCGCGAGCACCCGCCCGGCCACCAGCCATCCGAACCCCGCTGCCAATGCGCCGACCGCGACCAGCGCGATGCTCCCCTGGGTCAGCAACGACTTGATCGCTGCCTGCCGTACTTGTTGCCGCTGCTGTTCCAGCACCCGTTCGGCATCCGAGCCGGTCAGGACGGCGCCGTCCTTGTTCATCACGTACACGTCGTTGGTCGGCGGTGCCGGCGGAGCCTTGCCCGGCGTCGGGCTGCTCAGGTACGTGCCCTTCACGATCACCCGGTACTGCTGGCCGAGGTTCGCGTTGAACAGCGCGTACGTGACGCCGAGCAGCAGCACACCGGCGACCATGAACAGCCCGCCGTACAGCAGGGTCAGGCGGCCGCGGAGCGACAGTCGTTTCAAGGGATGCGGTAGCCGACGCCGGTGACCGTCTCGACCAGTCCCGGCTCGCCCAGTTTCCGGCGCAGCTTCAGGATCGTCAGCCGGACCGCTCCGGTGAACGGGTCCACGTGCTCGTCCCATGCCTTCTCCAGCAGTTGTTCGGCCGACACGGTCGCGCCGTCGGCGCGCAGCAGCTCCGCGAGGACAGCGAATTCCTTCTTCGACAACGGCACGTACCGGCCGTCCCGGAAAACCTCGTGCCGGGCCGGGTCCAGCGTGACGCCGGCGCGGCGCAGGACGGGCGGATCGGCGGGCCGGCTGCGCCGCCCGAGCGCGAGCACCCGCGCGGCCAGCTCGGCGAACGCGAACGGCTTGGTCAGGTAGTCGTCGGCGCCCAGCCCGAGCCCCTCCACGCGGTCCGTCACCGCGGCCGCCGCGGTCAGCATCAGCACCCGCGTGGCCGACCCGGACGCGACCAGCTGCCGGCAGACCTCGTCGCCGTGGACGACCGGGATGTCGCGGTCCAGCACGAGGACGTCGTACGCGTTCACCGACAACCGTTCCAGCGCCGCGCCGCCGTCCGTGGCCACGTCGACGGCATGTGCATCGTCGCGCAGCCATTCCGCGATCGCTGCCGCCAGCAACGGCTCGTCCTCGACCACCAGTACCCGCACGCACCCCATGATCCCCGACGGCCCTGTTTCCGCGGTGTTTCCGGACTCGGAAACGGCCCGGAAACGGCCGGCCGAGCAGGGTTTCCGGAAACGAGAGGAGCAATGATGCGCAACACCATCCTGGCCGTTTCCGTCCTGGCGGCCGGCCTGATCCTGACCGGCTGCGGCGCCGACGAGCCCGACACCCAGGTGGCGTCCGGCACCGGCGCGCAGCAGACCACGGCGCCGAGCAGCGCGCCGGCCAGCCTCAGCCAGGACGAAATGGCGGTGAAGTTCACCCAGTGCCTGCGGGAGAACGGCCTGAACGTGCCGGACCCGGAGCCGGGCAAGGGCCCGATGCTGAGGTTCGACAAGAACTCCGGGGTCACCCAGGAGAAAGTCCAGCAGGCCATGGAGGCGTGCCAGCAGTACAACCCGCAGGCGCAGGGCAGCGCCAACCCGCAACAGCAGGAGAACGGCCGGAAGTACGCCGAGTGCATGCGGAAGAACGGGGTCGAGAAGTTCCCGGACCCGAAGCCGGACCAGCGCGGGATCATGATCGGCCCGGGTGTCGCGGACGATCCGGACTTCCAGAAGGCGCAGGACGCTTGCCAGAGCATCCTGGCGGCGCGCTGATGCGCAAGGCACTGACGGCTGTCGTCGTCCTGGCCGTGGGCGGCGCCGCCAGCGCTTTCCTGGTGAGCCGGGGCGACACCAGCCAGGCATCCGACCAGACCGCGCAGGCCGTGCCGGTCAACACCACGAAGGTCACCCGGCAGACCCTGAAGGACACCGAGACCGAGGACGGCCGGCTCGGCTTCGGCACGTCGTCCTCCGCGGTCAACCGGGTGGCCGGCACGGTCACCTTCGTCCCCGACAGCGGGCAGGAGCTCCGGCGCGGCAACACCGTCTACAGCATCGACAACGTCCCGACGACGCTCCTGTACGGCGCGCTCCCGGCGTACCGCAGGTTGGCGGTCGGGAGCGAAGGGACCGACGTCCTGCAGCTCGAGCAGAACCTGAAGGCGATGGGCTACACCGGGTTCACGGTGGACGACGAGTACACCGACGCGACCGCCGAGGCCGTCGAGGAGTGGCAGGAGGATCTCGGGCGGGACGAGACCGGAGTCGTCGAGCTCGGCAGCGTGCTGTTCGCACCCGGTCATCTGCGGGTGGACAGCGTGCAAGCCGAGGAAGGCTCGCCGCTCGGGCCGAACCAGCCGGTGCTCACCTACACCGGCACCACCCGGGCCGTCACGGTCCAGCTCGACGCGGCCGACCAGCGGCTCGCGAAGCTCAACGCCGCGGTCACCGTCGGGCTGCCGGACGGAAAGTCGGTCGCCGGAAAGATCCAGAAAGTTTCCACGGTGATCATCCCGGCGGAAAGCCCGGACCAGGACCCGGAAACGAAGGTCGAGGTGATTGTCGCCGTCGCGGACCAGAAAGCGGTGGCCGCCTGGTCGTCCGCGGCGGTCGACGTCACATTCACCGCGTCGGAGCGCAGGAACGTCCTGACGGTCCCGGTCGCGGCGCTGGTCGCGCTCCGCGAGGGCGGGTTCGGCGTCGAGGTCACCGACGGTACGACGTCGCGGTACGTGCCGGTGAAGACCGGGCTGTTCGCGGGCGGCCAGGTCGAGATCAGCGGCGCCGGCATCACCGCCGGCACCGCGGTGGGGATCCCGAAGTGATCGAGCTGACCGAGGTGACCAAGGTGTATCCGGGAGGCGTGCACGCGCTCGGCGGGGTCAGCCTGCGGATCGACCGCGGCGAACTGGTCGCGATCGTCGGCCCGTCGGGCTCCGGCAAGTCCACGATGCTGAACGTGCTCGGCACGCTCGACCGGCCGACGTCCGGCACGGTCCGGATCGACCGGTACGACGTGGCGCGGTTGTCCGACGCCGGATTGTCCGCGCTGCGGGCGACCCGGATCGGGTTCGTCTTCCAGCAGTTCCACCTCGCCGCCGGCGTCCGCGCGGTCGACAACGTCGCCGACGGGTTGCTCTACTCCGGTCTCCGGCTGGCGGTACGACGGAAGCGGGCCGCGGCCGCGCTGGAACGGGTCGGGCTCGCGCACCGCCTCGATCATGAGCCGCACGAACTGTCCGGTGGCGAGCGTCAACGAGTCGCCGTCGCGCGGGCAGTCGCCGGCGAACCCGCCGTACTGCTGGCCGACGAGCCGACCGGCGCCCTGGACTCCGCGTCAGGCGCGGGCGTGATGCAGCTCCTCCGCGACCTGCACACCGCCGGCACCACGGTCGTCGTCATCACCCACGACCGCGACATCGCCGCCTCCCTCCCCCGCCAGATCCGGATGCGCGACGGCCACATCGTCGAGGAGGTGCACGCATGAGCGGGACCCGAAGGAACGGAGAGCTCAGGCCCGCTTCGCTCAAACTCCGGGATGTGGTGCGGGTCGGGGCCGTCGGGTTGCGGACGCGGCCGATGCGGGCGTTCCTGTCCGCGCTCGGCATCGCGATCGGGATCGCGGCGATGGTCGCCGTGGTCGGCATCTCGTCGTCGTCGCGGGCCGAGCTCGACGGGCAACTCGATGCCCTGGGCACCAACCTGCTGACGGTCACGCCGGGCACCCGGCTGACCGGTGAGCAGGCCCAGCTGCCGCTCGCGGCCGAGTCCATGGTCCGCCGGATCGCCCCGGTCCGCGCCGAGTCCGCGATCGGCAAGGTCGACGACGCCTCGGTGTACCGGACCAGCAAGATCCCCGACGTCGAGACCAACGGCATCATCGCGTACGCCGCCCGGACCAACCTGCTCGACACGATCGGGGCCACGATCCGCAGCGGCAAGTGGATCGACGCCGCCACCGGCTCGTACCCGGCGACCGTCCTGGGCGCCGCCGCCGCGGAACGACTCGGGATCACCAAGGCCGGACCGGACACCCAGGTGCTGATCGGCAACACCTGGTTCACCGTGCTCGGCATCCTCGAGCCGGCCGCGCTCGCACCGGAGCTGGACAGTGCCGCGCTGATGGGCTGGCCGGCGGCGAGCGAACTCTCCTTCGACGGGCATCCGACCACGATCTACACCCGGTCGGACGACGCTCAGGTGCCCGCGGTCCGATCGGTGCTCGGCGCAACGGCCAACCCCGAGGCGCCGAACGAGGTCGAGGTGTCGCGACCGTCCGACGCGCTCGCCGCGAAGCAGGCCGCCGGTCAGGCGTTCACCGGACTCCTGCTCGGCCTAGGCGCAGTCGCGCTGCTGGTCGGCGGTGTCGGCGTCGCGAACATCATGGTGATCTCGGTGCTCGAACGCCGCGCCGAGATCGGCCTGCGCCGCTCGCTCGGGGCGACCCGCGGCCAGATCCGGACGCAGTTCCTGACCGAGTCGCTACTGCTGTCCGCGCTCGGCGGGATCGGCGGCGCGATCCTCGGCTCCGCGGTCACCGCCGGCTACGCGTCGTACCAGAACTGGCTGACGGTGATCCCGGTCTGGGCCCTGGCCGGCGGCGTACTGGCAACACTGGTGATCGGCGGCCTCGCGGGACTGTATCCGGCCGTCCGCGCGTCCCGCCTGTCCCCGACCGAGGCACTGGCGACGCCCTAGCTGTGATGTCCAGGGACGTTGGTTAGTCGGGTGATGGGTGGCTGGCCGCCGATTGCGCTGTGGGGTCGGTGATGATTGTAGAAGTGGAGC
>NZ_JBFAJQ010000018.1:0-168610 GCF_040655315.1 Kribbella sp. NPDC050459
AAACGCTCGGCTGGGACACCCCAGCCGAGCGCTTACGTGATCTACTCACCACCTAGAAACCAAGGCGGTGTTGCGACGACCCCTTGAAACCGCCCTGGTGTGCGGGCCCTTCGGCGTTCCGGTCAGGCTTGTGCCGGGATGAACTCCTTGGCGACGACCTCGGCGATCTGGGCCGTGTTCAGGGCCGCGCCCTTGCGCAGGTTGTCGCCACAGACGAACAGTTCCAGCGCGTTCGGGTCGTCGAGCGACTTGCGGACCCGCCCGACCCAGGTCGGGTCGGTGCCGACGACATCGGCCGGTGTCGGGAACTCGCCCTCGGCCGGGTTGTCGAAGAGCAGCACGCCGGGAGCGTCCCGCAGCACCTCACGAGCGCCGTCGGCGTCGACCTCCTGGACGAACCGGGCGTGCACCGACAGCGAGTGCGTGGTGACGACCGGGACCCGCACGCAGGTCGCGGACACCTTCAGATCCGGCAGGCCGAGGATCTTGCGAGACTCGTTGCGGACCTTCAGCTCCTCCGACGACCAGCCGTCGTCCTTGAGCGATCCGGCCCACGGCACGACGTTCAGCGCCAGCGGAGCCGGGAACGGACCGAGGTCGTTGCCGACCAGCCGCCGGACGTCACCGGGCGTGCTGCCCAGCTCCCGGTTGCCGGCCACCTTGGTGAGCTGGTCGTACAGCGCGTCGATCCCGGACTGCCCGGCGCCGGACGCGGCCTGGTACGACGCCACCACGAGCTGCTCGAGCTCGTAGCGGTGGTGCAGCGCGCCCATCGCGACGATCATCGACAGCGTCGTGCAGTTCGGGTTGGAGATGATGCCCTTCGGCCGGTTCCGGGCCGCCTCGGCATTCACCTCCGGGACCACCAGCGGGACGTCCGGGTCCATCCGGAACGCGCCCGAGTTGTCCACCACGACGGCCCCCTTGGCGGCCGCGATCGGCGCCCAGTGCGCCGACACCTCGTCCGGTACGTCGAACATCGCGACGTCGATCCCGTCGAAGGCGGCCTCGCTGATCGCGACCACCTCGACCTCCTCGCCGCGGACGACCAGCTGTTTGCCCGCGGAGCGCTCGGAGGCGATCAGCCGGATCTCTCCCCAGACGTTCTGCCTGGTCGAAAGCAGGGTCAGCATCACCGACCCGACGGCGCCGGTCGCACCGACCACCGCCAGGGAGGGCAGGCCCGTCCGGTCGTCGATCGTGTTCTCCACAGCGCTCACAGGGGTCACCGTCCAGTTCCTCCGTACACGACAGCCTGGGTGTGCTCGTCGTCCAGATCGAATGCGGTGTGCGCCGCGGTCACGGCGGCGTCCACCAGGTTCTCGTCCACGACCACCGAGATCCGGATCTCCGAGGTGGAGATCATCTCGATGTTCACGCCGGCGTCGGCGAGCGCGGAGAAGAACTTCGCGGAAACGCCCGGGTGCGAGCGCATTCCGACTCCGACGACGGAGACCTTTCCGATCTGGTCGTCGTACAGCAACTGCTCGTAGCCCACCGCGTCCTTCATCCGCGCCAGCGCGGACATCGCCCGGGCGCCGTCGGCGCGGGGCAGCGTGAACGAGATGTCGGTGCGGTTCGTGGCGACCGCAGACACGTTCTGCACGATCATGTCGATGTTCGTGTCGGCGCCGGCGACCGTCTCGAAGATCCGGGCCGCCTCACCGGGCTTGTCGGGCACGCCGACCACCGTGATCTTGGCCTCGCCGCGGTCGTGGGCCACGCCGGAGATGATCGCCTGTTCCATCTGATCCAGTTCCTTCGCATCGACGACCCAGGTGCCTTCCTTCTGCGAGAAGGAGGAACGCACATGGACGGGGACGTTGTAACGGCGCGCGTACTCGACGCAGCGCAGGTGCAGCACCTTGGCGCCGCAGGCGGCCATCTCGAGCATCTCCTCGTAGGAGATCCTCGAGATCTGCTTGGCGGCCGGCACGATCCGCGGGTCCGCGGTGAAGATGCCGTCCACGTCGGTGTAGATCTCGCAGTAGTCGGCGTCCAGCGCGGCGGCCAGCGCGACCGCGGTCGTGTCGGAGGCGCCGCGGCCCATCGTGGTGATGTCCTTGGTGTCCTGCGCGACACCCTGGAACCCGGCCACGATCGCGATGTGGCCCTCGCCGAGCGCCTCCTCGATCCGGCCCGGCGTGATGTCGATGATCCGCGCGTTGCCGTGCGCGGACGTGGTGATCACGCCCGCCTGCGAGCCGGTGAAGCTGCGTGCCTCGTAGCCCAGGTTCGCGATCGCCATCGCCAGCAGCGCGGCCGAGATCCGCTCACCCGAGGTGAGCAGCATGTCGAGCTCGCGCGGCGGCGGCAGCGGAGAGACCTGCTGGGCCAGGTCCATCAGTTCGTCGGTGGTGTCTCCCATCGCTGAGATGACGACCACCACGTCGTTCCCGGCCTTCTTCGTCGCGACGATCCGTTGGGCCACGCGCTTGATGCAATCGGCGTCGGCGACCGAAGAACCGCCGTACTTGTGTACGACGCGTCCCACAGTGTTTCTCCTCAAACCACTGGTTGCGGTACGCCGTGCGGCGTTGCACCAGGCGTAGTCGATCGCCTCATTCTAGCCGTGACCTGACCGTTGCCTACCGGCTGACCAGCACCCGGGCCGGCTGTCCGGCCGATCGCGACCGCGGCCGGAAGGTTCCCCGGCCGGGGTCGGCCCGGGCCGGAAACCGTCCGGCCACTTGTTCATATAAGTCATCGCTGAAATACTTGCCCGGTGCACGCCTTCGACATCCTCGGCGATCCGGTCCGGCGCCGGATCCTGGAGCTGCTGGCCGACGGTGAGCTCCCGGCGGGCAGCATCGCCGCGACGATCGGCGCCGAGTTCGGCATCAGCCAGCCGGCCGTCTCGCAGCATCTGCGGGTGCTGCGCGACAACGGGTTCGCCACCGTGACCGTCGACGGGACCCGGAGGTTGTACGCCGTGGACCCCGAGCCGCTGCGGGAGATCGACAGCTGGCTCGACCGGTACCGCGGGTTCTGGACCAATCGGCTCGACGCACTCGAGACCGAGCTGCAGCGCGGCCGCCGGACATAACCTTCGCGGCTCCGGCTGCATCTGGCTTGGTATGCGAAACATCGTGGCCAGGTTGTGCATGTCCGAGGACGGCGTCGTCGAGCGGCCGGAGCAGTGGCTGGCGCAACCGGCGCTCGGACAGCTGATGCCGCCGGGCGGGACGGTGCTGTTCGGCCGCCGTACCTTCGAGCGGTACGCCGGTACGCTCGGCGGACTCGAGCACACCCGGAACCTCGTGATCGGATCGCGCCCCGTCGTCGCCCGCGCGGGCACCGAGATGCTGCAGGGCGACACGCGCCGGGTGCTGACCGCACTGAAGTCCGTTCCGGGTGACGACCTGCAGGTGATCGGCAGCCTGATGCTGGTGCGTTCGCTGCTGCGGTGGCGCCTGATCGACGAGATCTCCCTGCTGATCCACCCGGTCGCCGCGGGCCGGGGGATGATCCTGGACCGGCGGCACCTGCACCTGATCTCCATGTGCGCCCGCGACGGCGGCGTCCTCGAGGCGAACTACCGGATGCGTTACGCCGCCACCGCCGCACCTTCGACGGCGCTGGTATCCACCGGCCGGTGGGGCGGGACGCGGAGCAAGGACAGGGTCGCGAGCACGCCGAGACCGGCCGCCAGGACCCACGCGTAGCGCACGCCGAACGCCTCCACCACGGCCCCCGCGACGGCCGAGCCGACCGCGGCGCCGACCATGCCGCCGCTCTGCGCCCAGCCGAAGATCTCGGTGTGCGCGGAGTTCGGCGTCAGCTCGCCGATCCGCTCGTACACGGCTGCGATCGTCGGCGCGATCAGGCAGCCGGCCGCGAACATCATGATCGCCAGCGCGACCACGGACGACGTCACGAACACACAGCCCGTGACCAGGACCGTGAGTGACAGCATCCGCCGCCAGACGTACGAGTTCCGGCCGCCGGGCAGGGCGCCGTTGACGATGCCGCCGGTCACGCTGCCGATCGCGGCGACCATCTCGAGGACGCCCGCGATCAGGCGGTTCCCGTGGTGGTCGGCGACCGCGACCATGCCGAGCGACATCGCGGCGAACCCCATCACGAGGCACGCCCAGGCGACCAGCAACGCCGTACGGTGCTGATGGAACAGGAGTTGCCGGGCGGTCGGCCGCGGCTCGGCGTTCTCGTCGTGGTGGACACCCGGGCGCTGGTTCAGCCCGAACCACCAGATGCTGGCGGCCGCCGTGACGGCACAGGCCAGCAGACCCGCGCGCGGACTGGCGAAGCTGACGATCACCGCGCCGGACATCGGGCCGATGACGAACAGCAACTCCTGCGCGGTCGCGTCCAGCGAGTAGACCGCCCGGAGCCGCGAGCCGTGCACGATCCGCGGCCAGTTGGCTCGCAGCGCGGAGGTGACCGGCGCCACGCAGACGCCGGCGACCACCGCAGCGACCGGCAGCAGCCGGTACCAGCTGTACGGCAGTAACGCGACGACGGCCATCGACGCGCCCCAGGCCATCCCGGTGCCGATCACGACCTTGCGCGCACCCTTGCGGTCCGCCATCCGGGACCAGACGACGCTCGCGACGGCGGTACCGACCGAGTAGGCGCCCGCCACCACACCGGCCCAGCCGAAGTTGCCGGCGGCATCCTTGGCCAGGAAGGCGAGCGGGACCATCGTCGCCAGCACCGGCAACCGCGCGATCAAGGCGGAGGCGAGCAACGCCATCACGCCCTGGGTCTTCCAGAGGTCGCGGTACGCGGTCAGGTCCATGGGGCTCATTCTTTCCTGACATCGATGTCTGCCGCGTCGGGAATTCTCCCTATCTGTTTTGTCCGCGGTCTATGCGAACATGTGTTCGTGTCGTCGTCCGGCGGGGCCACCATCCTGCATGCCGACCTGGATGCGTTCTACGCGTCGGTCGAGCAGCGCGACGACCCGCGCCTGCGCGGCCGCCCGGTGATCGTCGGCGCCGGCGTCGTGCTCGCCTGCAGCTACGAGGCCAAGGCCTTCGGCGTCCGGACCGCGATGAACGGCGGGCAGGCCCTGCGCCGCTGCCCGGGCGCGATCGTGGTCGAGCCGAGGATGTCGGCGTACTCCGAGGCCAGCAAGGCCGTGTTCAAGGTCTTCGAGGACACCACACCGCTGGTCGAGGGCCTGTCGATCGACGAGGCGTTCCTCGACGTCGGAGGATTGCGCAAGATCCGCGGCACGCCGGTGGAGATCGCGGCGAGGTTGCGCGCCGAGGTGCTGTCGCGGGTCGGGCTGCCGATCACGGTCGGCGTGGCGCGCACCAAGTTCCTGGCGAAGGTCGCGAGCGGCGTCGCCAAGCCGAACGGCCTGCTCGAGGTCGCACCGGACCGCGAACTGGACTTCCTGCATCCGCTGGACGTTTCGCGACTGTGGGGCGTCGGCGAGGTGACGGCGGAGAAGCTGCGGAACCGCGGACTGACCAAGGTCGGCGACGTCGCGATGCTGCCCGAGGCGGCGCTGATCGCGATGCTCGGCCGGGCGTCCGGGCGGCACCTGCACGCGCTCGCGCACAACCGGGACCCGCGGCCGATCGAGGTCGGCCGCCGGCGGCGCTCGATCGGTTCCCAGCGGGCGCTGGGCCGGTCGCCGAAGTCGCCGGCGACGCTGGACGCCGTGCTCGCGGGTCTCGTCGACCGCGTCACCCGCCGGATGCGATCCGCCGGGCGCTCCGGCCGGACGGTGACGTTGCGGCTGCGCTTCGACGACTTCACCCGCGCGACCCGCTCCCATACATTGCCCCAGGCAACCGATCAGACGCGCGCGATCCTGGTCACCGCCCGCGCGCTGCTGCGCACTGCACAGCCGCTGATCACCACGCAGGGCCTCACCATGATCGGCATCTCGGTCGGCAACCTGGAGACCGAGGCCGCCCTGCAACTGGCCCTCCCGTTCGACAAGGCCGCCAACAACGAGCTCGACAACGCGCTCGACCAGGTCAAGGACAGGTTCGGCACCAACGCCATCACCCGAGGAATCCTCCTCGGCAAGTCCCAGGGCCTCGAGATGCCGATGCTTCCGGATTAGGTCCTGTCTGGATCAACAGACAGGGCCTAGTAGGACGTGTCGTGGATGCGGGCGGCGTACCAGTTGAGGGCGGCGCGGAGTTCGTTGACCTGGGTTCGGCGGCTGTTCTGGGACGCGCCGTGGGCGATCGGGTAGATGCGGAGACCGCCGTTGTGATGACGATCGACCGGGAGCTGGTGCTGGTACGGCAGCTCGAGCCATGCGTCCAGCCACGGGCGCTTCATGTCACCGCCGACGCGCAGCCGGGTGACACCGGACCACGGGACGGTGGCGTGCCGACGCCGGCGGGTGACCGACAGGCCTTCCGGTGACAGGCGCAGCACGACCTTCGGCCGGAGCACGAGGATCCAGTGCCGTACGGCGAAGTACAGGAAGGCGAGGGAGATCAGGGCGGACAGCGTCGAGAGGACCGGGTGGAGGGCTTTCACCTGCGGGTCGGCAGGGATGAACGCGAGCCAGCCAAAGGTGGTGAGCGCGGCGAGGACCCCTGGCCGCCTCCGGCTGGTAGCAAAGGTCGCGCCCGCCATCTGAGGCGCGCCCGCGACAGGCGTGGCTGCGGCCGGCAGGGCCGCGGCTGGCCAGCCCCCGCCTGGCGGGGTTGCGCCTGGCGAGGCCAGAGGCGGCGGCAGCACCTTGGTCGGTGGGGGAAGGGCGGTCGTCGGCGGGAGCATGCTGGGCGGCTGGTTGGTTGCGGGGCCGAGGGTCTGCAATACGTCGGTCGGCGTCGGCCGTTGGGCGGGGTCGCGGGCGAGACAGCGCCGTACTACGTCGTGCAGCGGCCCGGGCAGCGGTGGGATGTGCGGTTGCTCGTTGACGATCCGGTGGAGCAGGGACGCCGGGCTGCCGGTCGCGAACGGGCCTCGGCCCGACGCCGCGAACACCAGCACCGCGCCGAACGCGAACACGTCACTCGCCGGCCCGACCCCGGCGCCGGTGATCTGCTCCGGCGACAGGTACCCGGGGGTGCCGATCACCATCCCGGTCGCGGTCAGGCTCGCCTCCTCCAGCGCTCGCGCGATACCGAAGTCGATCACCCGCGGCCCGTTGCCGCTCAGCACGATGTTCGACGGTTTGAGATCGCGATGCACGAGACCGCTCGCGTGGATCGCCGCCAGCGCCTCGGCCAGTCCGCTTGCCAGCGACCGCACCGCATCCGGCGGCAACGGCCCAGATTCCTCGATCGCCTTCTGCAGCGTGGGTCCCGGGAGGTACTCGGTCGCCAGCCAGGGCCGGTCCGCCGCCGGATCAGCATCGACGACCGCCGCCGTGAACGCACCGCTGACCCGCCGCGCCGCGTCGATCTCACGCGCGAACCGCGCCCGGAACCCCGAGTCGCCGGCGAGTTCGTCGCGCACCACCTTCACCGCGACCAGCCGCCCGCCGGGCGACCGCGCGAGGTACACCGCACCCATCGCCCCACGGCCGAGCCGGCCCTGGATCGCGAACGGCCCGACCGCGGCCGGATCCTGCGCATGCGTTGTCATCGGGCGTCACGCTAACGCGGGTCAGGACCGCGGGTAACCGATCTCGGCGATGCCTTCCTTGAGATCGGTCAACCGCCGCTCGGGATTGAGCGACGTGACGACGTACTCCGTCAGCGGCATCAGGGCGTACACGTGCCGGACGGCGTCGAGGTCCAGTGCGCGCTCGTAGTAGTCCTCGGCGAAGGTCAGGTACGCCTCTGGCCGGCCGTCCGCCACGAGGTCGAACAACCAGTCGGCCCCGTCGGCGGCCACGTTGTGCACCGGGCCGCATCGCCAGGCCGAGTCCTCCGTCGTACGCCAGAAACACACAGTCGCCTGGGGCACTCCGTTCGGTTCCGCGAACGCCTTGTCGTCCCGCGCCGAGTGGAAGACCTCTGGTACACCATCCAGCAAGCCGGGCCAGAGCTTTCCCGTGGTCCACGGCGACATCGGCGACTCGTGGTCGAACCCGTACGCGAACGCCCCGTCCGGCGAGAACACGATCGAGTACCCGTTCCCCGACCCGTCCCGCATCAACGCGGCCTCCTCCGTCGGCGACCACCGCGCATCGAAGGAGTAGAAGTTGAGGATGTCCTGGTCATCGTTCAGCACCAGGTCGAGCACCGCGAGCGCACGGCTCACCCGCCGCACCGCACCGATCTCCGGAAGCCGCCGAATCATCTCGAAAACCGACACCGCATCATTCAACCGGATCTACCCCGGTCACGCCCAACGGTCTGTCGGAGAGCTGTGGACAACCAGCCTCGCGACACGAGTCAGCGGCGCTGCACGGCCTCTTCGGCGACCTCGACCAGCTCGCGGTCGGTGGCCTCGGTCTCCGCGTCGTGTGCCGGCTCGAGCCGGTCGTGCGCGATCAGCGACTGGATGGCCCGCAGTACGGCGCTCGCGGCCGCGCCCCAGGTCGACACGTACGAGAACTGCCACCACCACAGCGCCTCGACGATCCGGCCGTCCTCGTAGTGCGCGAGGCCGTGCACCAGGTCGGTCGCGATCGCGGTGAGGTCGTCGGAGAGCCGATTGACGGTGATCTCCGGCGGCGCGGCGTACGGGTCGAAGACCTCGGCGTACTCGTCCAGGCCCTCGAACAGCACCGCGAGCCGGTCCCGCATCGCGTCCAGGTCCGGGTCCGGGCCGGCGTCGCTCTCGAAACGCTCCTCCGGCACGAAGTCCTCGAACGCGCCGAGCCGGCCGCCGGCGAGCAGCAGCTGGCTCACCTCGAGGAGCAGGTACGGCAGCGAGGCGAGGCCCTCGTCGACTCCGTCCTCGTCCGGCTGCGCGGCGATGTCGCGCACCGAGATCAGGAAGCTCCGGACCTGGTCGGCGATCTGCTCGGCGAACTCTGTCAGGTCCTCGCTGTCGGTGCCCAAAGCGCGTTCCGCAATATCTGTTGGTTCAGTCATCGATCGATCGTCGCCCTTCAAATGCCCGTCCGAGAGTGACCTCGTCGGCGTACTCGAGGTCACCGCCTACTGGAAGTCCACTAGCCAATCGGGTGACGCGCAACCCCATGGGCCGCAGCAGGCGGCTCAGGTAGGTCGCGGTCGCCTCGCCTTCGAGGTTCGGGTCGGTGGCCAGAATGATCTCGGTCACCTCACCGCTGGCCAGCCGCTGCATGAGCTCCTTGATCCGCAGTTCGTCCGGGCCGATGCCCTCGATCGGCGAAATCGCCCCGCCTAGCACGTGGTACCGGCCGCGGAACTCGCGGGTGCGCTCGATCGCGACCACGTCCTTGGCCTCTTCGACCACACAGATCAGACTCAGGTCGCGGCGCGGGTCACGGCAGATCCGGCACTGCACGTCCTCCGCGACGTTGCCGCAGATCTCGCAGAACTTGACCTTCTCCTTGACCTGCACGAGCACGTGCGCGAGCCGCCGTACGTCGGTCTCGTCGGCCGCGAGCAGGTGGAACGCGATCCGCTGCGCGGACTTCGGCCCCACACCGGGCAGCCGCCCCAGCTCGTCGATGAGATCCTGAACGGCCCCCTCGTACACGTCAGCCCGGGTTCTGGCCGGGCTCGCCGGCCGCGCTCCCCGGGTTCACGAACCCGACGCCACCCGAACCGCCCTGCTCACCGCTCGCCCGCGCCGACCCGCCCGGCCCGGCTGTTTCATCCGGGCCCTGGGGCTTCGGAGCGCTCTCGTCCTCGTCGGTCCGACCGATCTGCGGCGTCTGCGACTCGGGCAGGGCGAACCCGGCGGGAGCCGACGACTCACCGCCGCCGAACCCGGGGAAACCGCCCTCGCCACCGAACGCGCCGCCCAGCCCACCGGCCAGCGGTCCCATCGCGGCAGCAGCAGCCTGCTTCGCGTTCTCCGAGGCGTCCCGGACGGCGGCGACCACCAGGTCGGCCAGCGTCTCGGTGTCGTCCGGGTCGACGGCTTCCTTCTTGATGTTCAGGCTGAGCAGCTCGCCCGTGCCGGACACCAGGGCAGTCACCAGACCGCCACCGGCCGATCCCTCGATCTCCTGACCTTCCAGGTCGGCCTGCGCTTCCATCAACTGGTTCTGCATCGCCTGCGCCTGCGCGAGCAGGTTGGACATGTCGAAGCCCCCAGCACCGCCACCGTCGAACACCGCGATCTCCTCGTCCGAACCGCTCTCCCGAGCCCCGAGTCTGCCTGCCCGGCCGGTCGGCGAAACCCACCGCCAACCACCGGAGCCTCAACACTAGCCGGTCCCCCGGACAACCCACCTCACACCCGGAAACCGACCAGTCTCCCCACGCTTTCCACAACCCTGTGGACAACCCTATCCACACCCCTGTGAATGCTGTGGACCCCCACCTCCACCACGACCCAAGTGGCTGTGGATGACCGTTCTAGTTGGGTTCTTCGGTGATGATCTGTGCGCCGAGGGTTTCGCGGAGCAGGTCGGTGTGGGAGCGGGAGTCTTCCTCGAGGACCATGTCGTCCTCGCCGATCGCGTCGGCCTCTTCCTCAGGCGTCAGCGGTACGTCGGGCGCGGCCGCAGCTGCCGACGCCTGCCGCGCCTGCTCAGCCGCAACGGCAGCCTCCGCCGCCCGGCGCTTGCTGCCCGTCTGCCGTCGCCCCGCCGGCGCGGCCTGCGCGGCCTGCGCGGCCTGCTGCGCGGCAGGCTGCTGACGCGCGATCGGCCCGTCTTCCCACGGGTCTTCCGGAGGTATCTCGTACTCGTCCGGCGGCTCCTGCAAAGCAATCGCCCCACCAGGCCCGTCGTCCCAGGCCCCAGTCCGCCCACCAACACCCCGAGCTCCCGAACCCGCAGCCCCCGCTCCAGCCGCACCACCGCCCGCGCCGCGACCACCCGAGCCCGCCGCACCGCCACCGCCCGCACCTGCTCCAGCCGATCCCGCTGCACCATCGCCCGCGCCATGCCCCGCCGCGCCCGCTGCATTGCCGCCGCCCGCAGCACGCCCACCCGGTCCCGCTGCACCGCCGGCACCTGCTCCGGCCGATCCCGCCGCACCGCTACCGCCCGCCCTGGGCCCAGCCGCGCCCGCGGCACTGCCGCCGCCTGCGCCGAGCCCAGCCAAGCCTGCTGCACTGCCGGCAGCGTCGCCAGCCGGTCCGCCGACCCCGCTGGCCGCACCTGAGCCGCCGGCATCGGGCGCACCACCGTGACCGCCCGCTCCGGCACCCAGCCCAGCCGCATCGGATCCGCCGTCACCTGCCCCAGCGCCACCGGCCCCGCTGACACCTGTCCCGGGATCGCCTGCGCCCGGTGCGCCCGCGGCCGCCGGGCCACCTGCACTCGGACCGCCAGGTCCGCTCGCACCTGGCCCACCGACAGCCCCGGGACCACCTGCCGAAACCCCACCGCCGCCCGGCCCGCCGCTCCCGGAACCGTCCACCGAACCTGGGCCACCGGATCCGCCGAGGCCCGCGGCCCCGCCGGACTGCGAACCGCCAGCTTGACCAGGACCGCCCGACTGCGGGCCCGGGCGACCTGCAGAGCCGCCCCCTCCTGCACCCGGGTCGGCCGACGGGTCGACGACTGCCTCGACACGACGGTTGACGCCGATCGAGTCGATCATCGCCTGGCGAAGAATCTCGTCGCTGCCGGACCGCGCGAAGCTCTCCCGAGCACCGGCGTTCACCAGACCGAGTGTCAGCGTCTGGTCGTCGATCGCGATGACCTGAGCGTTCTGACTCAGCATGATCCAGGCGAACCGCCGCTGCGCCTTGACGGCTTCCAAGACCTCGGGCCACAACCGCCGAATGTCAGCCAGCCCGACACCCCCACCGGCTGCCACACCCGCCTGACCGGGCGCCGAAGCACCCTGGCCGGCCGGAGCCGACTGCGCGGGCTCGCTTGGCTGCCCGCTCTGGCCTGGCTGCTCCGGTGCGCCGGCCGGTTCATCACCCCAGGCACCAGTGCGCGCCCCGCCGGACGCGCCAACCGGTCCCCCCGCAGCTGATTCACTGCCCTGTCCAGCTCTATCACCCGTCCCACTTACACCCGCCGCAGTCCTACCTGGACCAGCGGACGCGGCTGGGCTCGCAGGGCCGGCGGTCTCAGCTGAGGCCGCCGGAGCGCTTGAGCCCGCAATGGGGGCAGCAGATGCTGTGTCGTCGGGGCTGGAGGCGGGGCGGTTACCTGCGCCTGCGGCGGCTCGAGCGGCCGCTCTGCTCGTCGCAGCCGCAGCAGGCGCGCTCCCGTCGCCGTACGAGTCCGCCCCGGCCACACCCGACACACCAGCCGCCTGAGCAGGACCGGACACGCCGCCCGCGTAAGCAGACATGCCGCCCGTCTGACCAGGCCCCGGCGTACCAGCGCCCTGGACAGCGCCCGTCGCGGAGTCCGGCGTGCCGCTGGGGATGGCGAGGCGCCGTTCCATGCGGTCGAGGCGGGCCTGGATGCCGTTCGTGGAGTCGTCGGCGCCGGGGAGGAGGACCTTGGCGCAGATAAGTTCGAGCTGCAGTCGCGGGGCGGTCGCGCCGCGCATCTCCAGCAGACCGGCCGCGACGATGTCCGCGGCCCGGGTCAGCTCCGCCGGACCGATCCCGGCGGCCTGGGTCTGCAGCCGCTCAGCCTGGTCCTCGGCGGCCTCGATCAGACCTGAGGTCACAGCAGTCGGTACGGCGGACAGCACCACGAGGTCTCGCAGCCGCCGCAGCAGGTCTTCAGCGAACCGCTTCGGGTCCTGGCCGGTCTCGATGACCTTCTCAACTGTCTCGAACACTGCCGCGCTGTCATGCGCCGCGAACCCGTCAACACACGCATCGAGCAGCGAGTCGGGCGTGAACCCGAGCAGGGCGACCGCCAGCTCATACGTCACGCCGGCCGGGCCTGCCCCGCCGATCAGCTGGTCGAGCACGCTCAGCGAGTCACGCACCGAGCCGGCACCGGCCCGCACGACGAGCGGCAACGCGGCCGACTCGATCGTCACGCCCTCGGACTGGCAGAGGGTCGCCATGTAGTCGGCGAGCACCTTCGGCGGCACCAGGCGGAACGGGTAGTGATGCGTCCGCGACCGGATCGTCCCGATCACCTTGTCGGGCTCGGTCGTGGCGAAGATGAACTTGAGGTGCGGCGGCGGCTCCTCGACCAGCTTCAGCAGGGCGTTGAAGCCCTGCGTGGTCACCATGTGCGCCTCGTCGATGATGTAGATCTTGTAGCGGCTCTCGACCGGCGCGAAGAACGCCCGCTCGCGCAGGTCACGCGCGTCGTCCACACCACCGTGCGAGGCCGCGTCGATCTCGATGACGTCGATGCTGCCCGGGCCGCCGCGGGCCAGGTCGGTGCAGGACTTGCACACCCCGCACGGCTCGGCGATCGGGCCCTTCTCACAGTTGATCGCCCGGGCGAGGATCCGCGCGCTGGTGGTCTTCCCACACCCGCGCGGCCCGGAGAACAGGTAGGCGTGATTGACCCGGTTGTTGCTCAACGCGTTCCGCAGCGGTGCCGTGACATGGTCCTGCCCGATCACCTCCGCGAACGTCTCCGGGCGGTACCGGCGATACAAGGCAAGGGGCGCTTCCACGCGGCAACCCTAGCGCCGCCCGCAGACAATTCCCCGCCCACGGGGCCCGGCGCGCGACCTAGGGTGGTGCGGGTGACGACTGGGGACGAGCGGCAGCAGGCAGTGATCACCCGGGCGGCCGAGGTCCTGCGCGCCGACGAGCGGGTGCTGGGGGTGTACCTGATCGGCAGCTACGGGACGGGCGCCGCCGACCGGTTCAGCGACGTCGACGTACACCTCGTGGTGACCGACGACAGCACCGAGTGGTTCGAGGAGCACTGGGCCGACGTACTACGGGAACTCGCCGGGTCGACCGTGCTGGCGGATCGGCTGCCGGGGCTGATCGGCGGGCTCGGCATCACGCCGGACTGGCTGCACGTGGATCTGATCGTGCACCCGCTGGCGTCGTTCGACCGATTCCAGTACGACGGGGTGCGGGTGCTGTTCGACCGGGAGGGCATGCTGTTCCCGGAGGGCGACATCGCACCTCGAGGCGGCCGCCCCGGCGAACCGTACTGGCCGGACCGCGCCGTCAATCTGTTCTTCTACTTCCTCGGCAACCTGGTCACTGTTCTAGGACGGGACGAGCGGATCGTCGCGAACCAGGGCGTTGGCGCCGTCCGCGACCAGCTCATCGCGCTGATGCTCGCCGAGCGCGGCGTACACCGGACCAGCGGAGCCAAGCGCTTGAACGCGCTCCTGTCCGACGAACAACGCATCGCCCTGGAATCCATCCCCGCCGCCGGCACCGACCCGGCCGACATCATCGCGGCCAACCAGTACATCTGCCGTCAGTTCATCGCGCGCGGCACGGCGCTGGCCAAGCTCACCGGCAACGTCTGGCCCACCGCCTTCGTCGACGCGACCCTCGAGCACCTCCAGAACCACTTCGGCTGCAGCTTCGACTGACCACCGTCTCCGTGGGCACGAAATTTTCGTGCCCACGGCAACAACTGCCTACTCCAGGTGGTAATTTGCGAAGCGGGTGCGGAGGTCCTTCTTCGAGAACTTGCCGACCGAGGTCTTCGGCACCTCGTCGATGAACTCGACCGCGTCCGGCAGCCACCACTTCGCGACCAGCGGCTGGAGGTATTCGAGGATCTCCTCGCTGGTCGCGCTCGTGCCCTCCTGGAGGACGACGCAGGCGAGCGGCCGCTCGTCCCACTTCGGATGCGGCACGCCGATCACCGCGGCCTCCTTCACCGCGGGATGCGCCATCAGCAGGTTCTCCAGCTCCACCGAGCTGATCCACTCGCCGCCGGACTTCACCAGATCCTTGGTCCGGTCGACGATCCGCACCGACCCGAACCGGTCGATCGCGGCGACGTCTCCCGTCTTCATCCACCCGTCCTCGGTGTTCAGCTGCGCACCGTCGTCGGGCCGGTAATACTCAGCTGCGATCCACGGGCCGCGAACCTGCAGCTCGCCGGTCACCTCGTCGTCCCAGGGCAGCGGGGTGATCGAACCGGGCTCGACGATCCGCACCTCGACACCGGGCAGCGGCAGGCCGGCCCGCGCCCGCAGGTGTGCCTGCTCCTCCTCGGGGAGGTCCGTGTTCCGCGAAGGGACGTGGGCCGCGGTCGCGACCGGGCTCGTCTCCGTCATGCCCCACGCCTGGAGGATGGGCCGGCCGAGCTTGGCGCGGAAGGCCTCGGACAGCGCCTCCGGGACCGCGGATCCGCCGCACGGGATGCGTCGCAGCTTCGGCAACTCCACGCCGTCGAGCAGCGGCAGCAGCCCCTGCCAGATCGTCGGCACGCCGGCGGACAGCGTCACCTCCTGCTCCTGGAGCAGCTTCAGGATCCCCTGCGGGCTCATGTCCGGCCCGGGGAACACGAGCGACGCCCCGGCCATCGGCGCCGCGTGCGCCAGACCCCACGCGTTCGCGTGGAACATCGGCACGACGGGCATCACGGTGTCGGTCTCATCGAGTCCGATCCCGGCGTTGGTCAGGACACCGATCGAGTGCAGCCAGGTCGAGCGGTGGGAGTACACGACGCCCTTCGGGTGACCCGTCGTACCGCTCGTGTAGCACATCGCCGCGGCCTGGTTCTCGTCCTCGACGTGGAACTCCACCGGCTGAGCGGCGGCAAGCAACTCCTCGTAGTCGTGGAACCTCGGGTCGTCCGGGATCTCCGCCGCGGGGGCGCCGGCCGGGAGGTCGTCCATCACGACGATGTGGCGGAGCTGCGGCAGGCGCTCGAGCAGCGGGAGGAACAGGCCGAGCAGCGACCGGTCGACGAACACCACCTCGTCCTCGGCGTGGTTCGCGATGTAGACGACCTGGTCCGGGAAGAGTCTGATGTTCAGCGTGTGCAGCACGCGGCCGGTGCAGGGCGCAGCGAAGTACAACTCGAGGTGCCGGCCCGAGTTCCACGCGAAGGTCGCGACACGGCCGTCCGGGCTGATCCCGAGTGTGTCGAGGACCCCGCCCAGGCGTCTTGTGCGGTCGGCCCACTCGCCGTACGTCAGCTTGGTCGGCGCCGGGCCGCCGGTGTAGACGGTCTTGTCCGGGTAGAACTGCTCGGCCCGACGGAAGATCGTGTCGAGCGACAGCTGGTAACTCTGCATCAGACCCTTCATGAAGACACTGTGCCAGCCGCGGTGTCACCTTGACCATGACCTCAACCGGACTTTCTCCGGCACTCTTCCGGAACCCTGCCGGAATCGTCGCCTCCGGCAACAGCCACGAAACACTCACCACAAACAGATGACACGACATACATGTCGTGTAATATATCTGCCATGAAGGTTGTCGAGGAGCTTCGCTATCTGGTGCTGGCGATCCAGCGCGAGGGCAATCGCCTGCTCGCCGCGGAGCTGCGGCCGCTCGGCATCACGCCTTCACAGGCAGAGGTTCTGCGCGTGCTGCGCGACCACGGCCCGATGACGCTCAACGCCCTCGGCGAGCTGCTCGTCTGCGAGACCGGCAACAGCCCGAGCCGGCTGGTCGACCGGCTCGTCGCGCAGGGCCTGGTGAAACGCGGCATCGACAAGGTCGACCGGCGTTACCTCACGCTGAGCCTGACTCCGCAGGGCCGCGCACTGCACCGCCGCATCATCACCGCGGAGAACCGGCTGCATCGCACCATGGACGACCGTCTCGCCGGCCAGTCGCTCGACGAGACGATCAGCACCCTTCGCTCGCTCGCCGACGCCTTCCCGACCGGGGCCGCCCTGGCCCGCCGCCGGGGTCCCGAACTCGCCCATCAGGAGAACTAGTCATGGAACAGGCCACCGAGACCATCCACGCCGGCCAGGCAGCGATCCGGCAGGTGCTGCTCGACGCCCTAGGCCTGCCGGAGTGGAACGAGGCGTTCCTCGCCATCGACGGCCCCCGCGAGACCAACCCGGGGACCCGTTACGCGCTCCGCGTCCGTCCAGGCTTCTCCGGCGAGCTGCAATACACAGTGGTCGAGGCGGACCGCGTCGAGATCGTCTGGCAGGTCCCCGGCTTCCGCGAGGTCGGCACGTGGACGATCGGCGCGGACAGCCGGGTCACTCACACGTTCGAGCAGTCCGGACCGCTGGCGACCGTCCTCCGCCCGGCGTACCGGAACATTGCCACCATCCGCCTGGCCCGTCTCGCCAACCGCATCCGCCAGGTCCAACTGGCCCACACGGCCTGAGCCGGGCGCGCACTACGCTCCGGTCATGCTGACGGAGGTGCGCGACACCAGGCTGTACGTCGACCGGCGCGGCCGCTCGGACGCGCCGCCGCTGCTGTTCGTCCACGGCGGCCCCGGCGCGGGCTCGTACGACTTCATGGCGTTCCAGGGCGACCGTCTCGCGCGCGACTTCCACCTGATCGGCGTCGACCAGCGCGGCGTACAGCGCTCGGACCCGCTCAACGGACCGGTGAGCGAGCAAGACCTGATCGCCGATTTCGAGGCGCTGCGGGAGCACCTCGGCCTCCGGCAGTGGTCGGTCCTCAGCCACTCGTACGGCGGTCGCCTGGCACTCAGGTACGCCGCCGCCCACCCGGCCTCGGTGACTCGCATCGTCTTCGAGAACCCCGCCTGGGACATCCCACTCGCCACCGAAAACCTCGTCCGCGCCGCGCTGCCGCTACTGCCCGGAGCCGAGCTCCCGCCGCACACCGGTCTGGCGACCAAGCAGATGTGGGACGAGCGCATCGCAGTGATCGCGCAGCTCGGCGACCGCCGGATGGAGATCTATCTCGGACCAGGGTCCCGAGACTTACAGCTACCGGCCGACACTGAGCTGCCGGATGAGTACCACCAGCGCTCGGGTCACTTCTCCGGTGAGATCACCAACTCCCCCAGCTTCGGCGAGCCCGTCTTGCAGCACTTCGCTCAGCTGACGCAGCCCGCCCTGCTGATCAAAGGCGAGTACGACCCGGCCACCAGCCCGCGGGAGATCGAGCTGTTCCGCTCCCACGTACCGGACGGCACCTACTACTACGCGACAGGCGCCGGCCACTTCGTGCACGCCGAGCAGCCGGAGTCCTTCGCCCAGCTGGTGACCGATTTCTTCAGCTGAAGGCGAGCGGTACGGCGCGCTTGTGAGCGGTACGGCGGTGCGTGGCGATGATCTTGGCGGCAGCCGACTCGTCGACGTCGCGGCCCTCGAGGAAGTCGTCGATCTCGTCGTACGTCACGCCCAGCACCGACTCGTCCGGCACACCCGGGTTGTTCGTCTCCAGGTCGGCGGTCGGCACCTTGCCGGTGATCTCGGGTGACGCGCCGAGCCACTCACCCACCGCGCGGACGCGGCGCTTGGTGAGACCCGACAGCGGCGTCAGGTCGCAGGCGCCGTCGCCGTACTTGGTGAAGAAGCCCATCACCGCCTCCGCCGCGTGATCCGTGCCGACCACCAGCCCGCCGCGGGCGCCGGCCACGAGATACTGCGCGACCATCCGCTGGCGGGCCTTGATGTTGCCGACGTGGAAGTCCTCACGGTCACCGAGCCCGGAGTGCCGCACCGACTCGACCATCGCGTCGGTGGCCGGCTGCACGTCCACCATGAGGGTCTCGTCGGGCTTGATGAACTCGAGCGAGCGCTGGGCGTCCACCTCGTCCGCCTGCACGCCGTACGGCAGGCGCATCGCGACGAACGTCGCCTGACCGCCCTCCGACCGCACCCGCTCCACCGCGAGCTGGCACAGCCGGCCCGCCGTGGCGGAGTCGACACCGCCGCTGATCCCGAGCACGTACGCCGAGGCGCCGGTCCGCCGGAGCCGGTCGGCCAGGAACTCGACCCGCTGCTCGGCCTCGTTGGCCACGTCGAACGCCGCGGGCACGTCGAGCTCCGCGATGATCAGTTCCTGCAGGTAGCGGCTCTCGGGGTTCATCGGTCTCCTTGGTCTCGGGACGACGTCTCGGAGGACCAAGCCTAGACATGTCTCGGAGGACCAAGCCCAGACATAAGGATTCCCCGCGCACCCGGAAGAGCTCACTTACCCTTGCTGCCTTCCGGCCCTGGGGGGATTGGGCGAGATACCGCCACGCGGGGAACCAGCCATGAGTGTACGGGATCGGAAGAGCATGCCCGAAATCCGCCCGAACTCGCGCATCTGCGGGACGGCGCATTCCACCTCCAGCCGGCGGGTCAAGAGCGCTCAGCTGCGAACGCTGTGAGCGAACAGGGGTGGCCGTCGGTGCCGGCGAGGGGTGAGACTGGTTTGGTGACGGATCATCGTTTTGGGGCGTTCGGGATCACGACCGGGCTCGACAGCAGTGCGGAGTCCATCGCGGCGGCGCGGGCGGCCGAGGAGCTCGGCTATCCAGTGATCTGGCTGTCCGGCGGGCCGCTGCCCGAGCTGCAGACCATCACCGACCTGGTGGACGCGACGACGGCGATCAAGTTCGTCAGCGGGATCCTGGCGGTCGTGAAGTACAGCCCGGCCGACGTGAGTACGACGTACGCCGCGCTGGAGGCGTCCGCGCCGGGACGGTTCACCGTCGGTCTGGGAGGAGCACACGGCGCCAAGCCGATCGCCACGCTCAACGCGTACCTGGACGAGCTGGATGTACCAGTGGAGCATCGGGTGCTCGCAGCGCTCGGTCCGAAGATGCTGAAGCTGGCCGCGGAGCGGTCCGCCGGCGCGTACCCGTTCCTGACCCGTGCGGCGTACTCCGCCGAAGCGCGGAAGGTGCTCGGCCCTGACAAGCTCCTGGCCGTCAGCCACCTCGTCGTACTGGAGAGCGACGCGGAGCGGGCCAGGGCGATCGCGCGGGACACCATCAGCTTCTTCACGACGATCCCTGGCTACGCCAGCTCGCTGAAGCGACAAGGGTTCAGCGAGAGCGATCTGTCCACCCTCCCCGACCACATGATCGATGCCCTTGCGGCTTGGGGCAGTTCGGCGGACATCAAGGCCAAGCTCACCGAGCACCTTGATGCCGGTGCCGACCACGTCGCCGTCAACGTGATTACTGGGGTGACGGGTCCGCAGCCGATCGAGCAGTGGCGTGCGTTAGCTCCCGCCCTGCTCGGGTAGCTGCTTCTCGTACAGGCGGGCGCTCGACTCGAGCTTGTCGTACCGGTACGGGCGCACCTCACCAGTCGCCTCGAACCCTTGCCGCTGCCAGAAGCCGGTGGCGACCTGGGCGTTCGTGTCGACGACAGCCAGCCGCATGGTCCGGACCTCGGGCCAGGTGGTCTCGACGTACCGCTGGACGAGCCGGTACGTCGTCCCGCCGTACCCGTGGCCCTGGCGGGTCGCGTGGACCTCGAGGAGCCCGATGAACGCCGTGTGCTCGTTCGGGAATCCCCTGAGCAGGTCGACAACGGCAACGAGCTGACCGTCGTCGAATGCCCCCAGCACGACCTTCGACTCCTCGGGCAGGTCCGCTGGACGCATCATCAACAGGCTCTGGGCGTCTGACTCACCCGGCGGGTAGCCGGTTATCCGCTCCGTGTACCCCGGATCGGACTCGATCAGCTCCTGCACCGCGTCGACATCTGCCGGGGCGATCGGGCGCAGTTCCATGCAGCCGACCCTAGATGAGGAGCCCTACCGCCAGCGGCAGGATTAGCACCGCTGCAAGCACCGGGCCGACCCGCGCGGCTGGTCGGCGTACCGCTGCCGCAAGTGGTTGACCACGCTGCGCCGAGCGATGGTGAACAGCCACGCCGCGAACCGCTCCGGCTCCTTGAGCCGCGGCAGCCCCCGCACCAGCCCAGCAACCGCCTCCCGCTCCCCCACCTGAGCCCGCACCACCACACCCACCCAACCCGGCTCCGCGCGTCACCTCCCTCACCCCCACCCGCCCATCAGGTTCACGCCCCCGATTTCGGATTCCCGCGCCGCCTCGGTATCCTCTCGGCTTGGAGGATTCGCCTAGAGGCCTAGGGCGCACGCTTGGAAAGCGTGTTGGGGGCAACCCCTCACGAGTTCGAATCTCGTATCCTCCGCCACTCAGCAGGGCGGCTCTCAGACATGAGGGCCGCCCTGGTGCTTTGTCAGGGGAGATGGTGGAGGGCCTGGCGTAGGAAGTTGTTGCGGCGGGTGGTGGCTGTGGGGCTGTGGAGGGTGGTGGGGGTGTTCAAGGCTGCCACGGCGTCCCAGTAGGCGACGTGTTGAGCTGGGGTGTCGGCGGTTTGTTGCCAGCCGGTGAGGACGTGGGCGGGGGCGTCAGGGCCGAAGCTGATGGCTGCTTGTTTGCGGAGTTCGGAGAGGTCTACTCCGGGGGCGCCTACGCCGGCGGTCTTCCAGTCGATGAAGGCTTTGAGGTGATGGTCGGACCAGACCAGGTTTCCGGGCCATACGTCGCCATGTAGGTAGACCGAGTGCTCGCTGGGCAGACCGTGGGCCGTCACCAGATCGTCGGCCTCGGACAGGAGCGGCGTGGTGGGCAGGTGACCGGTGCGGCGGTCGCGGGCGAAGTCGTCCACGGCGATGGGGCGTGGGCGGAAGGGGAGGTGGGCCTGCGGACGCATCGGGACGGAGTGCAGGTGGGCCAGCGCGGCTCCAGCGGCGCGGAGCCTCTCGGGGGTCCCGACTGCCCATGCCGATGTGCCGGGCACAAGGGTCTCGACAGTGGCAGGTACGCCGGCATCCGAGCCGGACAGATCCACGTCGATCAGTCGTGGGGCAGGCAGGTCGTGTTGTTCGGCGACTTGGAGTGCCGCGGCGCCCGTCGCGATCATCGGCGCATTTATGCGTGGAGTCGGTGCCCGTAAGACGTAGCGCGCGTCGGCGGTGGTCAGGCGCCACGGGCCCTGGTCGCCATGGAGCGGACTGATCTCGAGCACTGGGCCGACCGCCGCCGCGGCCCAGGTCAGCAGGTTGCTTTCCCTCATGGCCGAGCGTACGCCGGGTCAGTGGTCGCCTGGGGTGATCAGGCCGGTTTCGTAGGCGAGGACTACGGCTTGGGAGCGGTCTCTGAGGGTTAGTTTGGCGAAGATTCGGGCGGCGTGGGTTTTGACGGTGGCTTCGCTGAGGGTGAGGGCGGTGGCTATTTCGGCGTTGGAGAGGCCTTGGCCCATGAGGGTGAGAACTTCCAGTTCGCGGGGGGTGAGGGACGACAGGTCGCGGTGCAGGGTGGGTGCGGGGGTGGCGAAGCGTTCTACCAGGCGGCGGGTGATGGAGGGGGCCAGGAGGGCGTCGCCGGTGGTGACCAGGCGGACGGCGGCGGCCAGGTGTTCGGGGGTCACGTCCTTGAGCAGGAAGCCGCTGGCGCCGGCGGACAGGGCGGCATAGACGTACTGGTCCAGGTCGAACGTCGTGAGGATCAGGATCCGGCACCTGGTCGGGGTGGCGAGGATGCGGCGGGTGGCCTCCAGGCCGTCCATGGTCGGCATGCGGATGTCCATCAGGACGACGTCCGGGTGCAGGCGCCGTACGGCGTCCACGGCCTCGACGCCGTCCGCGGCCTCGCCGACGACCTCGATGCCGCGCGCGGACAGGATCATCCGGAAGCCGGTGCGGACCAGGGCCTGATCGTCCGCGATCACGACCCGCGTGGTCACGGGCGCTCCAGTGGGAGCTTGGCGCGGACGCGGAAGCCGCCGCCGAGGCGTCGGCGGGCGTCGAGTTGCCCGCCGTACACGGCGACGCGTTGCTTCAGCCCCAGCAGCCCCCGCCCCTCACCGTCGGACGCGACCGGGCGGCCTCCGGTGAGGACGCTCGGCCCGGTGTTCAGGATCTCGACCCGGAGCGCGTGCGGCGCGTAGCGAACGGTCACCTCGGCGGTGTTCCCGTCGCCGTGCTTGAGCGCGTTGGTGAGCGCCTCCTGGATGATGCGGTACGCCGTGACGTCGACGCCGGCCGGTAGCGGAACCGGGTCGCCGGAGATCCGCACCTCGACCGGAAGACCGGCGAACGCGATCCGATCGATCAGCTCGCTCAGGCGCGTCAAACTCGGCTGCGGCGACAGTGCGTCGTCCTCGGCCCCGTCCGCCTTCGGTGCGAGTACACCGAGAAGATGCCGCAGCTCCGCCATGGTGTCGCGGCCCGCGGCCTCTACCGCGAGGAGAGCCGCCTCCGCCTCGTCGGGTGAGGTGGCCAGCACCTGCCGGGCCGCACCGGTCTGGATGACCATGACGCTGACGTTGTGGCTGACGATGTCGTGCAGGTCGTGCGCTATCCGCGCCCGCTCGGCGTCGACCGCCTTCCGCGCCGCGGTCTCCCGTTCCCGCTCCAGCAACCAGCTGCGCTCCTCCAACGCACGCGCATGGGCACGCCGAGTGCGCACAGAGGCGAACGCGAGCAGACCGGCCACCACAGCCAGCAGCGCTACCAGTAACCACATCACGAGATCCACTGTCCCAAAGAATGCGTGGCAGGTCGTACATCTCCAGGATGACAAGGCGCGCACTTTAGCCCGGCAGGCTGACGTCAGCGACCGCTCCGCGGCTCTAGCGTGAGGAGCATGACGGAGGACAACGGACAGGCGGTCGTACAGCTCACCGCCGTACGCAAGGAGTACGGCGAATCCGCCGCGCTCGACGGAGTGTCACTGGAGATCCACGCGGGCGAGGCGGTCGCGGTGATGGGACCGTCGGGCAGCGGTAAGTCGACGCTGCTCAGCATGGTCGCCGGGCTCGACCGGCCGACGTCGGGATCGGTCATCGTGCACGGCGACGACCTGGGCACGCTGGACGAGAAAGGGCTGGCGCTGTTCCGGCGCCGGCGGATCGGGATGATCTTCCAGTTCTTCAACCTGCTGGACGACCTGTCGGCTCTCGACAACGTCGCGCTGGCCGCACAGCTCACCGGTACGTCGGCAGCACACGCACGGAAGCGCGCGCTCGAGCTGTTCGAGGAGCTGGGCATCGCTGGACGCCGCAACACCTACCCGGCGCAACTGAGTGGCGGTGAGCGGCAACGGGTAGCAGTCGCCCGCGCACTGATGAACCGCCCCGCCATCCTCCTCGCCGACGAGCCGACGGGCGCGCTCGACACCAGGGCCGGCGAGCAGGTCATGGATCTGCTCCTGGACCTCAACCAGATCGGTCAGACGCTCCTGCTGGTGACACACGACCAGCAGCTCGCAACACGCTGCGCCAGCCGGGTCATCGACTTCCTCGACGGACAGATCGCCGGGGAGCGCAGCCTGGAGCGTACGCCGTGAGCGCCGTCTGGCCGGTGGCGCGGGCAGCGGTACGACGGCGTCGCGTGCAGACTGTGGTGATCGGCGTCGTCGTACTGCTCTCCACAACGATGATCGTGGTCGCACTGGGCCTCCTGGCCGCGTCGAGCGGACCGTTCGACCACGCGTACGCGAAGCAGAGCGGTTCCCAGCTGACGGCGTCGTACGACCGCAGCAAGGTGACCGACGCGCAACTGACAGCAGCGGCGCGGAGTGCGGCGGCTGTCGCCGGACCGTTCGCGCAGGCGACGCTTGAGCTCGACCGCACGCAGCTGACGGACTCACTGGTGACGGTGGGCCGTGCCGATCCCGGCGGTGCCGTGGACCGGCTGAATGTGTGGAAGGGGCGCTGGGCAACCAAGCCGGGTGAGATCGTGCTCAACCGGAACCCGGTCGACAAAGAGGGACGCGGCGGCCCGCAACTGAACGACACCATGACAGCGGGCGGTCAGACGCTGACCATCGTCGGGTTTGCGTACAGCGTGAGCCAGTCGGCCGATGCCTGGGTGACACCGGAACAGATGAACGCACTGCACCCGACGGCGACGCAGATGCTTTATCGCTTCGCTCACGCTGCGACCAACGCCGACGTCACGGCGGGCCAGCAGGGCGTGACGGCCGGTCTGCCGTCCGATGCCCTCATAGGCACACAGTCGTACTTGGCGTTGCGAGCGATGGCAGCGGGCGAGCCCAACACGTTCGTACCGTTCCTGATGGTGTTCGGATGGCTGGGACTCGCCGTCGCCGTACTGATCGTGGCCAACGTCGTGAGCGGCGCTGTGGTCGCAGGGTTCAAGCACATCGGCGTTCTGAAGTCACTGGGCTTCACGCCGACGCAGGTCATGACGGTGTACCTGGGGATGATCTCCATCCCGGCCGTCGTCGGCTGTGCCGCCGGTGTGGTGCTCGGCAACGTCCTCGCGACGTCCTTGCTGACAAGGGCTTTCGAGAACTACGGCGCCGGCGGGATGGGCGTGCCGATCTGGGTCGACATCGCGACGCTCCTCGGCGTACCTGCACTGGTTGCACTGTCTGCCCTGTTGCCGGCGCTCCGAGCGCGCAGTCTGTCAGCGGCTCAGGCGATCAGTGCGGGGAGCGCACCGCGGGCCGGACGAGGGCTACGGGTACAGCGGTCGCTGAGTGGGACACGGCTGCCGCGGGCGGTCAGTCTGGGGCTGGGCATGCCGTTCGCTCGTCCTGGACGTACGGCGCTGACCCTGGCGGCAGTGGTGCTCGGAGTGACCAGCGTGACGCTGGCTGTCGGGCTGGGGAAGTCACTGACGACCTACCAGACCGCAGCGAGTCGAGCGGATGCTGTTGACCTGACGATGTTCGCCGGCCAAAGCGGCGGCGAGGGCGAGGCGCCGCCGGGTGCGCCCCCTGGTGCCAAGCTGACCGACGCCGAAGACGAGGCCGTACTGCGGGCAACGCCTGGTGTGACGTCCGTGGCTGCCAGCACGGACGTGGGAATGCGGCTGCCTGGGACACGGACGGACGTCCGGGTCTCGTTCTACCGCGGCGACTTCGATCAACTCGGGTACCGGATCCTGGCCGGACGCTGGTTCGACGGTCCGGGCCAGGTGGTCGTGTCGGAGCGGTTCCTGCGGCAGCGCGGCCTGGCTATCGGCGACACGATCACACTGCAGTCCAGAGGCAAGAGCGTACGGGCGCAGATCGTCGGCAAGGCGATGTACAACTCCGGCGACGAGGCGCTGTCCAACTGGGCAACGCTCGCGCTCATCGCGCCAGAGCTCCGGGCCAACCTGTACGAGGTCAACGTGAAGCCGGGGACCGACCTCGACGCCGTCGTCAAGGCGGTGCAGGCCAAGGACTCCGGTTTGGAGGAGACGCCCGGTCAGGACCCCGGCACGTTCGTGGCCGTCGTACTGGCGACCGTAGTACTGCTCACGCTGATGCTGGGAACCGTTGCGGCGCTCGGTGTGTTCAACACCGTCGTACTCAACACCCGCGAACGCCGCCGCGACCTGGGCATGCTCAAGTCGATCGGCATGACGCCTGCGCAGGTGACCGCGATGGTCGTGACGTCGATGACCGCGGTAGGAGCGATCGGCGGCCTGCTCGGCATCCCCCTGGGGATCGTTGCGCACCGCCTGGTCGTCCCGGCGATGGCCAACGGCGCCCAAATCGAGCTACCGGACTTCATGCTCGAGGTATACCCTGCGGGCCTGCTCGCCCTGCTGGTCCTCGCCGGCATCGTGATCGCCGCGGCCGGCGCGTACTTCCCGGCCCGCACGGCCGCCCGCGCCACGATCGCCGAGGTCCTCCACAACGAGTGAGCTTGGACAGGAGGTCGCACGGTGACACCGGAGCGGGTGTTGCAGTTGCTGGACGCGCTGAAGCCGCTGGACGTCTGGGTGGACGGCGGCTGGGGTGTGGATGCGCTGGTGGGCCGGCAGACGCGGCCCCACGGGGATCTGGACCTAGGTGTGGCCAGACCGCAGTTGGATGAGGTGGTGCAGGTCCTGGAAGGACTGGGGTACGCCGTGACAGATGCCCGGTTCGTGCAGGTCACCGTGCAGCTGACACATGCGGCCGAGGGGCATCGCGTGGACCTGCACCCGAGTACACCGGTCGACGGCGGGACCGAGCAGTTCGACTTCGACGGCAACACCCACCTCATACCGCCTGCCGTCGAAGGGCGGATCGGCGGACGGCCCGTGCGCTGTATGCCGCTCGGTGCGCAGCTCCAATCGCACCAGGGCTACCAGCTGAGACCGGTGGACCTGCACGATATGCAGTTGCTCGAAGAGCTCGGGTCGGGCTGACTTAGGACATGGACGAGGTCGTCGCGGGCAATCGGGTGGTGTGGGAGCGGGCTTCACAGAAGCACGTTCACGAGTACGACGAGTTGCTGGCGGAGGCTCGCGGGGACGAGCAACTGTTCGCGCGGGAGCGGGAGCTGCTGGCGCCGGTCCTGGCGCAACGGCCGGTGGTGGTGCATTTCCAGAGTGGGCACGGGCTGGACGACGTGGCGTTGGTGAAGGCCGGCGCCGACCGTGTCGTCAGTGTCGACTACAGCTCCGTGGCGGCCGGCGCTGCGCAGCGCCGGGCCGACGACCTGGGCGTGAGCTGCCGGTACGTCGTGGCCGAGGTCCCCGGCGTACCGCTGAAGGATGCGTCAGCCGATCTCGTGTACACGGGCAAGGGCGCGCTGATCTGGATGCGGGACATCGACGCCTGGGCGCGGGACGCGGCCCGGGTGGTACGACCGGGTGGACACCTCTTCGTGTACGAGGCGCACCCGGCCGTACCGCTGTGGACCTGGGATCAGGACGAGCCGCGGATCCGACCTGACCGGAGCTACTTCGCCAAGTCGCACATCAACGACACGTTCCCGGGCAACGGCGCCCAGGAGTGGCAGTGGACGCTCGGCCAGATCGTCACCGCGATCACGACAGCCGGTCTACGGCTCCAGGTCCTCGAGGAGTACGCCGAGCCGTTCTGGCGCCCGCAGGACGACACGAGCGCCGCGGCGTGGTCCGGCCGACTCCCCAACTCCTATGCGCTGCTGGCGCAACGGCCGCTATAGATAAGGCAGCAGCTCCGCCTCCTCGCGGTCCAGGTGCGCGTTGAGCTGGGCGATCAGCTCATCGACCTGGGCCAGGACATCCGGGGCACCGACCAGACGCTTCAGCTCCTCGAGCAGTACGGCGATCTGGTCGTGCTCCGTCTGGAGCATGGCGATCACGTCCGCCAGCTCCGGGTGCTGCTCCAGCAGCGATGGGAACAACATGGCCGACTCGCCGGTGTGGTGGAAGTGCAGGCCCTGGCAGACCGTCAGGCAGTTGATGCGGAGCTGTGCGCCCAGCGTGCCCGACGTGGCGACCTCGTGCCGGATCAGGGCCAGCTCGCGCCGGAACGCCGCATGGATGGTCTTCAACGCCTCGGCGAACGAGCCTCCGCCGTGTGGCGGGGGCCCTGGCTTCTGAACCAGCGCGACCACCGGGATCGTCCGGGTGGTGCGCTGCTGGTACTCGCCCCACCCCGCGTCGGCCTCGACGAGTCGTGCGAAGACCTCGTCGCGCTCCGCGTCCCGCAGGACGACCGCGGTCGCCGGATAGTCGAACAGGCCCAGGTCGATGTGGACCTCGGGGTCGGCGAGCAGGTTGTGGTACCAGCCCGGGTGTTTCGGGCCGCCGCCGGCCGAGCCGACGACCAGGACCCGGTCGCCGTCCGGGTAGTACCCCAGGATCGCGGTGCGCGGTGCGCCGGTCCGCGCACCAGTGGTTGTCAGCAGCAACAACCGGGAGTTCTCGAAAGGACCGCCGACCTTACCGTCGTTGGCCTTGAACTCCGCAATGAGTTGTGCGGTGAAATCGTTCAGGATTCGCTTCTCTCTGTGGTGTCATGACAAAGGAATTCGCAGACAGCAGAGAAGCGGGGCGGGGCCCGCGCGGCGCTCAGAACGCAGCCGGGGACCCAACTCGGTAATGGCTCGAAGCCGACCCGGCAGTCACGTCGGCGATACTACCGTACGTGTCCTTGCCCGATCGGCTCGTCCAGGCCGGGGTCGAACTCCTCGAGGAGGACGGCCTCTCCGACCTCACGCTGCGCGCGATCGCGCGCCGGACGGGCGTCTCGCACGGGGCACCGCGCCGCTACTTCCCGACCCACAACTCGCTGCTCGCCGCCATCGCCGCGACCGGCCTGCAGGATCTCGCCGCCCGCCTGGAGCCCGACGGCGACGGACCGCCCGAGGAGCAGCTGGTCGCGGCCGCGACGAAGTACCTGGAATTCGCCGCCGAGCGGCCCGGGATGTTCGACCTGATCTTCCGCCACGACCTGCTGGCCGGTGCCGGCGGCAATCTGCGCGCGACCTCGCTGCCGCTGTTCCGGACGTTCGTCGACCTGGTCGCCCGGCTGCACCCGGCCGACGCCGAGCTCCGCGCCATCGCGCTGTGGACGAACCTGCACGGCCTGGCCACGCTGCGCGCGACGAACGCGCTGGAGCTCCTCGGCACGACCGAGCTCGGGCCGATGGTCCGGTACGTCGTCCACAGCCACCTGCACTGATTCGCTCACGGACCGTCGCCGAATGTATGCGAAAGGAAATCGTCGCGCGGATCGGCGAAAAAACCTCACGATTGTTGTAACGAGGGCCACACTGCGCCGATAAACGGGTGAGTGACCCAGCGGGGGGACCGAGTGGGAAACTCCGGTGTTTCTTCGGGACCACCGCATGTGGAGGGGGCCTCGCAGGTGCTCACCCGGGGCGGGGTGAGCACCTGTTCGAGGATTCAGCCCTTGATGCCCACGTTCGCCATTCCTTCGACGAACCGCTTCTGGGCGAAGACGAACAGCACGATCATCGGCAGCGTCGCGAGCGCCGTCCCGGCCATCAGGTAGGGCCACTGGATCTCCGCCGGGTTCTGGGAGAAGATCGCCAGCCCGAGCTGCAGCGGCCGCAGGTCGTCCGACGTGGTGATCATCAACGGCCAGAGGAACCCGTTCCAGGCGGCCTCGATCTGGAACACCGCGATCGTGATCAGGGCCGGCTTGATCAGTGGCGTCATGATCCGCCAGAAGATGCCGAACTCACCCAGCCCGTCCACCCGGGCGGCCTGCGCCAGCTGGTCCGGCAGCGAGACGTAGAACTGCCGCGCCAGGAACGTGAACAACGGCGCCGCGCCGAGCGGGATGATCAGGCCCCACCACGAGTTCAGCCAGCCGATCCCGCCCTGGCCGAGGATGTTGTTGCCGCCGAACAGCGGGATCGACTTCACGATCAGGAACAGCGGCACCAGGATGATCTGGAACGGCACCAGCAGCAGCACGATGAAGTAGTTCAGCAACGTCTTGCCGCCGCGGATCGGCAGTTTCGCCAGCGCGTACCCGGCCGTCGTACAGACCGCCAGAGTGAACGCCGTCTCGCCGACCGCGATGAACAGGCTGTTGCGGAAGTACCGCAGGAACGGCGCGGTCTGCATCGCCTCGACGAAGTTCCGCCAGCGCAGCTCCCCCGGTAGCCAGCCGAACTTCGCGATCTCCAGGTTGCTCTTGAACGCGGTCAGCAGCATCCACACGAACGGCGTGATCATCAGCAGCGCGCCGACCAGCAGGACGACGTACAGCAGGATCCGGCCGGGCCGGAACGCCGACGGCTTCGCCGAACCCACCGCCGGCAACGAAACGCTAGTCATTGGCATCCGCCTTCTGGAGCAGGCGCCCGACGCCGATGAAGAGCGCGATCACGAGCATCATGATCACGGTCTCGGCGGACGCGTAGCCGAGTTTCAGGTCCTGGAACGCGTTCTGGTAGATGTCCATCACCAGCACCCGGGTCTCCGATCCGGGGCCGCCCTGCGTCATCACGTACACCAGGTCGAACACCTGGAAGGTCCCGACGATCGACGTGATCAGGACGAAGAACTGGACCGGGCCGATGGCCGGCCAGGTGACGTTGACGAACCGCTGCCAGCGGCCCGCGCCGTCCAGCTCGGCCGACTCGACCAGGTCGCGGGACACCCCCTGGAGCGCGGCCAGGTAGATGATGATCTTGGTCCCGAGGCCCTGCCAGATGCCGACCACCATCAGCGACGGCAACGCTGTGGCCGGGTCCGCCAGCCACCGGTTCGGCGCGAAGCCGAACAGACTGAGGAAGCCGTTCGCCAGGCCCGAGCCCGGGTTGTAGATCCACAGCCAGATCGTGGCCACCGCGACGGTCGCGGTCACGGTCGGGATGTAGAACGCCGTCCGGAAGAAGCCGAGGCCGCGGATCTTCTGGTTCAGCCCGATCGCGACCGCCAGCGAGATCGCCATCGAGATCGGGATCACCACGATCGCGTACAGCACCGTGTGCCACAGCGAGGCCAGGAAGTCGACGTCGCGGAACAGGTCGGCGTAGTTGCCGAAACCGACCCAGGCCCAGGTGTCGCCGAAGCTGTAGTCGGTGAGGCTGAGCACCAGCACTGCGATCACCGGGATCACGATGAAGACGCCGGAGTGCAGTAGCGCGGGCGCGAGCAGGGCCCAGCCCGCGCGGGCCTGGCTGCGGAGCAGCGTGCGACCGTCCTTGGACGGGCTCACCTTGCGTGGAGTGGCAAGTGTGGGACGTTCAAGAGTTGTACTCATCGGGACTGTCCTGCCAGGTTGTGCAGCACCTTGGCGGGGTCCTTCTGTCCGAGGACCGCCTGGGTGAGCTGGATGTCGAAGTTGCCGCGCATCTCGAGCCAGTTGGACGGCACTTCGTTCTCGTTGACCGCGTAGACCAGGCCGTCCGCGACGAACTGGCTGAGCGGGTTGGACTTCGCCTGCGGCGAGTTGCTCGCGTCCTTGTAGGCCGGGACCTTCTTGTTCAGCTTGGCCAGCGCGTCCAGCGTGGCCGGCTTGGTCAGCGACTGGATGAACGACCAGGCCGCGTCCTTGTGCCGGCTGCGGGACCCGATCGAGGCCAGGTCGCCGCCGACGTACTCGATCTCCTTGCCGCTGTTGAAGCGGAAGAACTTCAGGTCGTCACAGTTCTTCTGGCCGATGCCCTCGGCGGAACAGTCCACGCCGCCGTTGACGATGCCCATCGCGGCCTCACCAGTCAGCACCAGGGGTTGCTGCGCCGCGTTGGTCTGGCCGTACGGCTGCACGTTGTTGATCATCGACTTGATCCACAGCAGCGTGTCGAGACCCTTCTGGTTGTCGAAGTTCGGCTCGCCGCCGACGTACAGCGGCGTACCGGTCGAGGCCAGGAACGTCGTGAACGACTGCCGGAAACCGGTCGCGGACGCGAGGTCGAACCCGCTGCGGGTGATGTTGCCGTCCTTGTCCCGCTTGGTCAGCTTCTCGGCGGCGACCTTGATCTCGTCCAGCGACGCCGGCGGCTTGTCCGGGTCCAGGCCCGCCTCGCGGAACGCGCTCTTGCGCAGCGCGACGGCGCGGGCGTCGGCGATCAGCGGATAGGCGTACAGCTTCTTGTCGTAGGTCACCGCCGGGATCAGCGCCGGGGTGCTCTTCTCCCTGATGTAGTCAGGCGTCACGCCGTACTTGCCGAGGTCCTCGAAGATGTTCTTCGAGGCGAACGGCTGCACCCAACCGACGCCGGTCACCATCACGTCGTACGGGATGCCGGCCGCGATCGCGGTCGACATCTTCTCGTTGAGGTTCTTGTACGTCGCGAAGTCCGGCTCGACCTTCATCTTCGGATAGGCCTTGTGGAAGTCGTCGACGACCTTCTGGAACTCCGCCTTGCCCTTCGCACTGGGCGGGAAGGACGGGAGCAGCACCCGCAGCGTCCCGGTCGCCTCGGCCGGGGGCACGCCGTCCGTGCTCTTGTCGATCACCCCGCTGCCACAACTGCTGACCACGACGCTGAGCGCAGCGGCCAGCAGGGTCAGTCCCACTCCACGTCTCACAGGGGAACTCCTTCGCTGACTTTGTTCAGCCGGGGCCTACGACCCCTAAGTGCAGCGAAAGTATGGGAAAGGGCTTTCCTCGTCAATACCCAAGCGCTCGAATGATCACATTCGATCAGGATCGGAACACGGACAGGTTCTGTTCCGCCTCAGCGGTGCCGCAGGAGGTGCGGATGTTGAGGGTGGGGAGGAGGCTCAGGTGCTGGATGGGGGTGGTGGGGGACTCGAGTTTGCGGAGCAGGAGGTCGCAGGCGGTTTCGCCGAGGGCTCGGCGGGGTGGGGAGATGGCGGTGAGGGGGACCACGGCCAGCGACGCGGTGACGTCGTTGTAGGCGATCACCGCCAGGTCCTCGGGGACGCGCAGGCCGAGTTCCATCGCGCGTTCGACCAGGCGGGCGCCATGTTCGTCGGAGTGCACCAGGACCGCGCGGCTGCCGAACGACTCGCATTCGGCGAGGAACGCGTCCAGCTGCGCGATCGCGCCGGGGTCGTCGCCGCGCATCGGCAGGTCGACCGGTGACAGGAACACGTCGACGCCGAGCGCCTGCGCGGCCGACTCGATCCCGCGACGCAGCCAGTACGCCGTGACCGTGGCCTGCAGGTTGATCGCGATCCGGCGGTGGCCGAGCGCCAGGAAGTGCCGCAGCGCCAGCATCGCGCCGTACGCGTGGTCGGTGCGGACGTGGTCGTACTCGCGGGCCGCGTGCGGGAAGCCGAACGCGCGCTCCATCAGCACCACGGGTACGTCGATGTCGTCGAGCCGGCTGTCCAGCCGGGCGGCGTCGCCGTCGCCGAGCGCGGTGCTGATCAGCAGTCCGGCGACGCCGATCCCGAGCACCTTGTCGAGCCGTTCACGCTCGGTGGTCACGTCGTACCCGGAGACGCCGAGCACCAGCCGCGCGCCATACCGGTCGGCGATCGCCTCGGCGCCGCGGATCACCTCGGAGTAGTACGACGTCGCGCTGGGAACGATGATCCCGATCGTCAGGCGGCTGCCGTGCGCGCCCTGGTCCGCGGTCCCGACGCCGATCGCGCCGCCGTGCACCCGGCGGAGTAGTCCGGCCGAGTCCAGTTCGGCCAGGTCGCGGCGTACTGTGATCGCGGAGACGCCCAGCTCGGCGACCAGGTCCGCCACCCGGAGCCGGCCGTGCCGGCGCAGGCTCCGCAGGATCAGCTCGTGGCGCTCCTGTGCAAGCATGTGATCCCCTGGTCTGTCCGTGATTGTTCGTGATCATACGATCAGGACCCGCCCGTACGGAACGAGGAGGCGATCGGTGGAGAAGGCCGGCCGGACGAGCACCGTGTTGGGAAAGCTGGCGGTCGTCGGCGACCTGTTGATGCTGCAGCTCGTGTTCGTCGTGATCAGCCTGGGCATCCTCACGCTCTTCCCGGCCGCGTTCGCGATGCAGCGGGTGGTGCCGGACGCGATCAGCCAGGAGAAGCCGAAGCTGCTGCGGCGGTTCTTCCAGGAGTTCGGCTGGGCGATGAAGCGGTTCTGGCTGCCCGCGTTCGGGCTGTGGGTCGGCGGCGTGATGCTGGCGTTCGGGATTTCGTTCTGGGCGTACGCCGACGGCCCGGTGCGGATCTTCGCGCTCGCGGTGCTGATTCCGCTGACCGGCATGATCCTAGGGCTCTATCTGAGCGGCCTGGCGATCCTGCCGGAGGCTCCGGAGACCGCCACGTTCAAGTCGCTGTTCCGGTCGGCCAACTTGTTCCTGTTGCGTCGGCCGCTGCCGGTGGCCGGCGGGGTCGTCGTACTGCTCACCTGGTTCGCGCTGGCATCGCAGCTGCCCACACTGCTCGTTGTCGGGTCCGGACTGGTGCCGGCGCTCACGGCGTACGCGCTGTCCCGGCCGCGGCGCGAAAAAACTTCTGAAGACGTGTCAATCTGAGTCCTCCTGGTTCGACGTAGAGGTGTAAGGCCACTACGACGGACTGCAAGGAGAACCGGAATGTACGCGACGACCGACACCCTGGCGACGACGCCGGCCGCGCAGGGCGGCCGCTCGCGCTGGCTGGCTCTGTACACCCTGTGCGCGGGCATGTTGATGATCGTGCTCGACGTGACCGTGGTGAACGTGGCCCTGCCGGCCATCCAGGACGACCTCGGCTTCACCAGCTCATCCCTCGCCTGGGTGGTGAACGCGTACCTGATCGCATTCGGCGGCCTCCTGCTGCTGGCCGGGCGGCTGGGCGATCTCCTCGGGCGGCGGAACGTCTTCACCGCCGGACTGATCGTTTTCACCGCCGCCTCCGTGCTGTGCGGTCTGGCCGGGTCCCAGGAGGTGCTGGTCATCGCCCGGTTCATCCAGGGCGTCGGCGGCGCGCTGACCTCCGCGGTCATCCTGGGCATGATCGTCACGCTGTTCCCCGAGCCGCGTGAGCAGGCCAAGGCGATCGGCATGTACGCGTTCGTCGCGTCGGCCGGCGGGTCGATCGGCCTGCTGGCGGGCGGCGTCCTGACGCAGGCGATCAGCTGGCACTGGATCTTCTTCGTGAACCTGCCGATCGGCGTGCTGACCGTCGTCCTGGCCGTGAAGCTGATCGAGAAGGACAAGGGCCTCGGCATCGGCAAGGGCACCGACGTACCGGGTGCGGTGCTGATCACCGCGGCGCTGATGGTCGGCGTGTTCACGATCGTGAAGCCGGCTGCCGAGCTGGGCTGGACCGCTCAGCGGACGCTGGTGCTGGCCGCGGTCACGCTGGTGCTGCTGGCCGGGTTCATCGTCCGCGAGGCGACCGCCGCGAACCCGCTGGTGCCGCTGCGGATCTTCCGCTCCCGCACGCTGACCGGTGCGAACCTGGTGCAGGCGCTGTCCGCGTCCGGCATGTTCGGCATCTTCTTCCTCGGCTCGCTGTACCTGCAGCGGGTGCTCGGGTACGACGCGCTGGAGATCGGTCTGGCCTTCCTGCCGACCACCGTGGTGATGGGGCTGCTGTCGGTGAAGTACTCGGAGAAGCTGGTGATGCGGTTCGGGCCGCGGCGCCCGCTGGTCGCCGGACTGTCGCTGATCGTGGTCGGGCTGGCGCTGTTCACGCAGGCGCCGGTCGGCGGCAACTACTTCGTTCACGTCCTGCCGGTGCTGGCGCTGCTGGGTCTGGGCGGCGGTATCTGCTTCCCGGCGCTGATGGGTCTGTCGATGTCCGACGTGAAGCCCGAGGACGCCGGCCTGGCCTCCGGTCTGATCGGCACCATGGGCGAGGTGGGCGCGGCCCTGGGCCTGGCCGTCCTGGCCACGCTGTCCGCCACCCGCACCGCGGCGGTCGCCGACACCAAGCCCACACTGGACGCCCTGACCGACGGCTACCACCTCTCCTTCGCCGTCGCCGCCGCCATCGTCGCCACCGCGGTCACCATCGCCGTCACGGTGATGCGCCCGGCAAAGCAGCAGACTGAGGCCGAGGACGACGTACTCCTCGAAGCAGCCTGACTCTTACTGCCCGAGCTCCCCGCGCCCATCGGGCCGCGGGGAGCTCGCTGCGCGCCGGCGGCGCCCGATCTGGCTGACGACCACGGAAACCAGCGCCAGCCCGACAGCCGCCAGCAGACTGGTCCGCCGGGGCAGGAAGTGGGCCAGGAGCGCGAAGCCGCCACAGGTCAGCAGCAGGGCCACGTACACCGAGGCCAGCACGGGGTGGGCCTCCATGCGGGCGGTCAACCGAGTGAAGCCCTGCGAGCTGATGCCTGCAGGCACCAGCATGCCGACCAAGAACGCAGCCAGCAGGATGTCTTCCAGACGGCGCGTGCTCACCGCCTGAACGGTCACTGCCACGAGTATCAGTGCGTTGATGACCCGGGCTGCTGCCCGCGGCGGTTCGAGACTGCGCTCGGCGTACTTGCTGAACTGCCCCATGTGTTCCCTCCTCGACGGGATGATCGCACGGGTTGTCCACAGGTGGGGGTGGGACGGGTTTCGGGGTGGGGGGTGGGATGGGGAAGGATATGGGACCTGACCGGGGCAGAATGCTCGGTGGTTGTCGGGCGTAGAGGGGAACGGACAGTGGTGGTGCAGTCGATCGAGCAGCGGATCGCCGAGGAGCTGGAGGTCGGTGAGAACCAGGTGCGGGCAGCGGTGGCGCTGCTGGACGAGGGGTCGACGGTCCCGTTCATCGCGCGGTACCGCAAAGAGGTCACCGGGATGCTGGACGATGCCCAGCTGCGCACCCTCGAGGAGCGCCTGCGGTATCTGCGGGAGCTCGAGGAGCGCCGGCAGACGGTGCTCGAGTCGATCGAGAGCCAGGGCAAGCTGGACGACGCGCTGAAGGCCGCGATCCTGGCGGCCGACACCAAGTCCCGGCTGGAGGACATCTACCTCCCGTTCAAGCCGAAGCGCCGGACCAAGGCGATGATCGCCCGGGAGAACGGCCTCGAGCCGCTCGCCGACGGGCTGATGGCCGACCCGGACGTCGAGCCGATCGCCGCGGCCGCGGTCTTCGTGAATGCCGAGGTCCCGGACCCGCAGGCGGCGCTCGACGGCGCCCGGGCGATCCTGGTCGAGCGGTTCGCCGAGGACGCCGACCTGATCGGCGCGCTGCGCGAGCGGCTCTGGGAGCAGGGCCGGCTGGCGTCCGCGGTCCGGGAGGGCAAGGAGACCGACGGCGCGAAGTTCTCGGACTACTTCGACTTCGACGAGCCGTTCACGAAGATGCCGTCGCACCGGATCCTCGCGCTGTTCCGCGGCGAGAAGGAGGACGTGCTGACGATCTCCGTCGAGCCGCTGCCCGCCGGCGTGGAGGTGGACGGCCCGACGGAGTACGAGACCACGATCGCCCGCAAGGTCGGCATCGAGAACCAGGGCCGCCCGGCCGACAAGTGGCTGGTCGAGACGGTCCGCTGGGCCTGGCGGACGAAGATCCTCGTGCACCTCGGCATCGACCTGCGGATGCGGCTGCGGCAGGTCGCCGAGGAGGAGGCGATCCGGGTGTTCGCGGCCAACCTGCGGGACCTGCTGCTGGCCGCCCCGGCCGGCACCCGCGCCACGATGGGCCTCGACCCGGGCTTCCGGACCGGCGTGAAGGTCGCCGTCGTGGACGCGACCGGCAAGGTCGTCAACACCGGCGTCATCTACCCGCACGTCCCGCAGAACCAGTGGGACAAGTCGATCGCCACGCTGGCCGCGCTCGCGGCCGCGCACGACGTCGAGCTGATTGCCATCGGCAACGGTACGGCGTCGCGCGAGACCGACAAGCTGGCGGCCGAGCTGATCGCCAAGCACCCGGAGCTCAAGCTCACCAAGGCGGTCGTGTCGGAGGCCGGCGCGTCGGTGTACTCGGCGTCCGCGTTCGCCTCCCAGGAGCTGCCCGGGATGGACGTCTCGCTGCGCGGCGCGGTCTCGATCGCGCGCCGCCTGCAGGACCCGCTGGCCGAGCTGGTGAAGATCGACCCGAAGTCGATCGGCGTCGGCCAGTACCAGCACGACCTCCCGGAGAACTCGCTGTCCCGCTCGCTCGACGCGGTCGTCGAGGACTGTGTGAACGCGGTCGGCGTCGACCTGAACACGGCGTCCGCGCCGCTGCTCACGCGGGTCTCCGGGATCACGCCCGGCCTGGCGGACAACATCGTCCAGCACCGGGACGTCAACGGGCCGTTCACGTCCCGGACGGCGCTGAAGGACGTGGCGCGGCTGGGGCCGAAGGCGTTCGAGCAGGCGGCCGGCTTCCTCCGGATCCCCGACGGCGACGACCCGCTCGACGCATCCAGCGTGCACCCGGAGTCGTACCCCGTCGTCCGCCGGATCCTGGACGCGACCGGCACCGACGTGAAGGCGCTGATCGGGTCCTCGGAGCTGAAGCGGCTGAAGGCGGCGGACTTCGTCGACGACATGTTCGGTCTGCCGACGGTGACCGACATCCTCGCCGAGCTGGAGAAGCCGGGCCGCGACCCGCGGCCGGCGTTCAAGACCGCCGTGTTCGCCGAGGGCGTGGACAAGATCGCGGACCTGAAGCCGGGGATGCGGCTGGAGGGCCAGGTCACGAACGTGGCCGCGTTCGGCGCGTTCATCGACATCGGTGTGCACCAGGACGGGCTGGCGCACGTGTCGGCGCTGTCGAAGAACTTCGTCAAGGATCCGCGCGAGGTGGTCAAGCCGGGCGACATCGTCACGGTGAAGGTGCTCGAGGTGGACATCCCGCGGCAGCGGATCTCGCTGACGCTGCGCCTGGACGACGAGATCGGCTCGGGCGGTCGTCAGGCCGGTGGCCAGGGCGGTCGCAGTCAGGGCGGCGCGCAGGGGCGCGGGCAAGGCGGCCAGGGCCGTGGTTCAGGTGGTCGCGGACCGGGCGGCCAGGGTCGTGGACCCGGCGGTCAGAGCGGCCGCGGCGGCTCGGGCGGTCAGGCCGGCCGGGGATCCGGCAATCGTGCCACCCCGACCGAGACCTCCATGGACGAGACCTCCCTGGCCGATGCCTTCCGCAAGGCAGGCTTCACCGTCCGCTGACCCGCCGCGCTTCGTCGAGTCGTGGGTTTTGGCTGTAGGAAAGAGCCAAAGTCCACGACTCGACATCTTGGGTGGCAGCCAAACGCCACGACTCGGTCCGTCACCCTTCGACCTCGTAGCCGGCGGCCTCCACCGCGGCCCGGATCGCCGCGGGTTCGACGGGCCGGTCGGTCGCCAGCGCAACCGTCCCGGTCGGCAGATCGATCTCGACCGACTCGACGCCGGGCACGGCCTCGAGTTCCTCGGTGACGAACCCGACGCAATGGCTGCAGGTCATCCCGAGCACCTTGAACGTCGTCATGCCGCGGTCACGTCCCTCGTGGCCTGCGTCGTCCGGCGCATCCGCCCGTCCGGGGCGAGCTCACCGAACAGGTACACCTCCGTCGCGATCGTCCGCCCGCGGCGCAGCTCCGCGTGGATCGTGAACCGCGCCGCCACCCGATCGCCGGCGCGGATCGCCTCGTGCACGTCGTACGAGAACGACACCAGGTTCTTCCGCACCGGTCGCAGGTGGTCGATCAGCCGCTGCCGGTCGAGCGTCACGCCGTCGGCGATCTGTTCGATGTCGGGCGTGTAGTACCGGTCCACGACCGCCGCCGCGTCACCGCCCTCCATCACCTCACGGGTGAACGACCCGAAGAAGTCCGCGACGAACTCTCGCGCGCTTAAATCTGACATGCCGTCAAAGATAAGCATTTCCGTTAACCTTGACAAGGTGTCAGAGAACAAGCCGGTACGACGCCGCCGCGCCGACGCGGACCGCAGCCGTGCGGCGATCCTCACCGCGGCCGTCGCCCTCCTGGACGAGCACCCCGACGCAAGCCTCGAACGCATCGCCGAGGCAGCCGATGTCACCCGGCAGACCGTCTACGCACACTTCTCGTCGCGCGGCGTCCTACTGGACGCCGTACTCGACCAACTCACCACCGAGACGCTGACGGCGATCGACGCGCTCGACCTCGACGAAGGACCGGCACTGACCACTGTGCTCCGTCTGATCGACGTGGCCTGGCGAGCTTTCGAGCAGCACCCGCTCCTGCTTCACGTGCCGCAGACGGTCACCGACGACGGCCGCCATGACCCGGTTACCGAGCGCCTCGAGCGCCTCATCCGCCGCGGTCAGCGCGCGGGTGAAATCACCCGCGACCTTCCCGCGCCCTGGCTGGTCACTGCACTGACAGCTCTCGGCCACGCAGCCGGCGCGTCAGCAGCCGCGGGCCGCCTTACCACGACAACCGCCCACAGAACCCTCCACACCACTCTCACCCGCCTGCTCCAACCCACCTGACCCCTCTCCACCCAGATTGGGGGGTGGGAAGGTCAGCGCAGGTCGGCGAGGTGACCGCCGGGGTCGCCGAGGTGGACGGCGGTGGCTCTGGGCGCGTAGCCGAGGCGGCGGTAGACGCGGTCTGCGCCGTCGTCGCCCGGAGTCAGCCAGGCCAGCGTCGCGCCGCCTAGTTCGTACGCCTTCAGCGTCGCGTACGCCGTGGCGATCCCGCCGAGGCCGCGCCGTCGGTGGGCGTGGATCGTGCCCACGCCGGCAACCTCGGTCACACCGTCGGCCACTGCGGTCCACGACGCGGTCGCGGCCGGTACGCCGTCGACGGTCACGAGGACTGCGCCGCCGTCTGCCGGGTCGGGCTTGAGCGCGAAGCCGGCGCCGTCCATCTCGTACGCCTCAGCCGCCACCGCGTTCGCCACCTTTTGGTCCTCGTCGGACGAGACGACCTTCACCGTGACGCCGGCCGACAACTCAGGTACGAGCAGGTCGTCGGGTTCGGCGACGAGCAGCGGGAGACGCGACACCAGCGTCATTCCGTTCGCCGCGAGCGCCTCGGCCAGGCCAGGGCTCGCCTCGTCGACGAGTTCGGCGCTCAGCCAGCGGTCCTCGGCGGCGAAGGCCTGCCGGATGACAGCCAGCGCGGGCGGGACCTCCTCGGGCGCGAAGGGCTGCCCGGGTTCGGCGGCGACCATCGTCGACAGGTACCACTCGTCCTGGTCGTGCAGCATCCCTACCAACGGCCCTGCGATGATCTGCCGCCGCGACCTCGCCAGCCCGTCCACCTGTGCCCGCGCGATCCGCGCCCCGATCTCCATGTCGCGGACCCTACGACGATCTCCTGGGGCTACGCGAGCCGGTTACGCGAGCAGCAGGAGGTCGAGCAGGCGGTTGAGGTCGGCGGCCGTCGGAGGACGACCCAGGAGCAGGGCGAGCGCGTCGAGAGTCGCGACCAGCTCGCGGCGCGTCGCTGCGCGAGATCTCCCGTTCGCGATGGCGGTGACGACCGCTTCGGCCCGGTCGGACGCGGCCAGCTGCTCGGCGGCACCCGAGGGCGCAGGCGATGGTTCTTCGTCGTCGATGCGCACCTCGAGCCGTGCGCCGAGGGCGGTCGCGAGGCGGTCCAGGGCGGCCAGGGTCGGGTTGCCGCGGCCGTTCTCGAGGTTCGCGATGTACGGCACGGACAGACCGGCGTCGACGGCCACCGACGCGATGGTCCGCCCGGCCGCCTTCCGACGGTCGCGCAGGACGTCACCAAGCTCCATGGAGCCTATCCTCACAGAACACTCTTGCCGATGTCTATCCCGACAAGATAGATTCCGGCGGCGTGAGGGACTTCCGGCGCCTCTGGCTCAGCGGCGCGATCTCCGGCATCGGGTCGTGGCTGCTGGCGGTCGCGATCCCCTTTCACGTCTTCGCGTTGACCGGATCCGCGGTCGCGACCGGTCTGACCTTGGCGTTGGAGGCCCTCCCGGCGCTCCTGATCGGCCCCTGGGCCGGCGTCCTGCTGGAACGCTGGAACCTGGCGCGGGCGATGTGGATCGCCGACCTGGTCAGCGCGGCGGCGGTCGGGCTCATCCTGACCGCTGATCACGGCCGCATCTGGCCGATCTACCTCGCGATCCTGCTCGAGAACACCGCGACGACGGTGTTCCGGCCGGCGGCCCGCGCGCTGCTCCCGGCGGTCGTCGGCACCGGCAAGGAGTTGGCCACCGCGAACGCGGTCAACGCCGCCACCGGCAGCGCGATCCGGCTGGCCGCGCCGCCGCTCGGCGCACTGCTGCTGGCCGGACCCGGTATCGAGTTCGTACTCGCCGTCGACATCGCCAGCTATTTGTTGTCTGCGGCAATCATCGCGACGGTCCGCACCCGCCGGCACAGCTGCACCGGCGAAGCGCCACGGCCGCTCGAAGGATTCAGGGCGACGATCGAGCACCGGGCACTGCGCGGCATCCTGATCGGCCAGACGACGTTCCTCACCGCCAACGCCGGCCTGACCGCGCTTCTCGTACCGTTCACCGTCGGCCGTCTGCATGCCCCCGGGTACGTCGTCGGCTACCTGATCTCCGGCCTCGGCGCCGGATACCTCCTCGGCGCCGCGCTGAGCACGAAGGCCGCCCGCCTGCTGGGAACCCGCGAACTCCTCGCCCTGACGCAACTCGCGACCGCCGCAGCCTTCTTCGCGCTCTTCAACGCCCCGAACGTCCCGATCGCGATCGTCGCCGCGGCCTTCATCGGCCTACCGGGCAGCATCCTGCTCATCACGGCGCAGACGACGATCCAGCGCGCCGCTCCACCGGAGGTCCTCGCGAGCGTCAGCGCGATCTTCTTCGCCGCCGACTCACTCGCACTGCTGATCGGAGCGTTGGCAGCACCCACGGTAACTCTCGTCCTCGGGCTGCCGCTGACCCTGAACGTCATCGCCGCCCTCGCGGTCGGCGCCGCGGCTGTCACGCCGGCCGTCGTACCGCGCCATCCGGCGCACCTGCTACCGGTACGTAAGCAGTCGCGCGCAAAGGGTTAGCAGGACGTCATAGATTTCTATCGCCGTCGAATAAAGGGCGGACGCCGAATCGTTATCTGCAAATACCTGCAGCCATTCTTGACATGCTTTCCGGCCGCCTCGACGATGCCGCGCAGAGGGCGCTGACCTGCAGGTTCGTAGGGTTTCCCTACTCTGCGTTAGGCCTCTGTAAAGGTCCCTACGGAAGTGTTCCGAAGGTCGGTGCCGGTGAGGTTTCTTTATCTCAACGCCGGACAAAGCCGTCCGGGGTGAGACCGAGACTGCCGAAGGAACCGCGATGACCGAGACGCTCGAGACCCCCGCAACGCACCGTCGGGTGCGGGTTTGGTTCGGCGCGAACCCGATCGCGGACCACACCGCCACGGCGGAGCAGGCAGCGCAGTACGAGGAAGCCATGCGCCGGCGCTTCGCGTCCCTCCGGGTGACGAGCGAGCCGGTGCTGGTGGACGCCGAGCGATGACCACCCGGCCGACGCTGCTCGGGTACGTACGGGCCGACGCGCTGAGCTGCGCGGAGGAGCTGGCCGCCGCGACCGATTCCCTGGTCGCCTTCGCCAGCGCCGAGGGGTTCACCCTCGGCACCGTCTACACCGAGCGCGATGCGGCCGAGTCGGCGGCGTTCCACGCACTGCTCGACGAGGTGAAGCGGTCCGAGGTGCACGCCGTCGTCGTACCGACCATGAACCACCTCGGGTTCGGCAGCCCCGGCGGCACTCCGGCGGCGATGCGGCAACACCTCGAGTTCCACCAGGCGCAGGTCTGGGCGGCCGACTCGAGATAACTCCACACAGGCAAGCGGAGCTGACGTCTTGACCCCTGCATCGGCGTCGGTTCCGCTCTCCACCTCCACAGCTGCACCGGGGATGCCCGGGCGGTAGTGGACCACCAAGGCCCCACCGGCTGCTACCGGTGGGGCCTTGCCGATGCCGGGGGTGGTTCAGGCGACGATCGTGTACCCGTACCGCTTCATCACGCCGGCCACGGCGGAGTTGAAGATCCCGGTGACGTCGAGCTTGAAATGCAGCTGCACCTTGCGGATCACCCGCTGGAAATGCAGGTGCCACGGCACGCCGGCCGGCGGCACCGTCTCGGCCTTCGTGATCGCGCCGACCCGGGGATGCGCCGCCCAGGCGATCACCCGGGCCCGGTCCGCGCCCCACACGCCGGTCATCGCGTCGTGCGTCCGCGCGTACTCCATCGCGGCCAGCGAGATCGTCGAGTCCGGCACCGGCTCCTTCGGCGGGTGCGCCTTCAGGTACAGCTCCCAGGTCATCCCGTAGTACCCGGGCGGCCCGTCGTCCTTCCCGCGGTTCGCCAGCCCGTTGAGCTTGCGGTGGTACTCCGCGACCTGGACGGCCGCACCCCGGGACAGGTCCTTGTCGCCGACCGCGATCGCGTGCACGTGGTACGGCCAGTTGCCCTGCGCCGGCGTCCGCAGCCAGGCGGCGAACCCGACCTGCCGCAACGCCTTCACCACCGCGACTCGCTGCGCGGCGCTCTTCGTCCGGACGTCGACGTCGACCGCGCCGCCGCCGTCGTGGGTACCGGCCGAGGCCTGCACGCCGCCGGCGTTGTACGAGCCCTGCAGGATCGCGAACTTCGAGTCGTACAGCCGCTCCGCGGCCTCGACCATCGCCACGGTCCGCCGGTTCACCGTGACACCGCGCCAGGAGATCCTTGCCTCAGGCACCTTTCTCACCCACCGCACCGAGGATCACGTCCGCGTCCTCGGCCGCGCCGAGCGCCTCCAGCTCGTCCAGCACGTCGTCGGTCAACTCGTCGTCGAACAGTTCCGGCATCGCCGTTCCTTCCCCCTGGCCGTCCGCACACCGACCCTGGGTGCGCGAAAATCGCCGCCAGCCTAAGCGGCTGTCAGGTCAGCTACTACCGGTGAAGGTTTGAGGAACGTCAAGTTTTCCGTCCGATACGCGTGCCGGAGTGTGTGCCGGGCGGCGATCTGGGGTACCTCTAGGTGGTCCCGCGGTTCGGTCAGTGCCATTCGGGCATGGGTGGTGTTCACCGAGCCGCGAGTTCTCCCACTGAGGGGCGGGAGAACGACCGGCCGGCGGGTGTGTCTCTCCCAGGACGCACCCGCCAGGCACGTCACAGCGCGGACGCGACGAACAGGTACCTGTTCAAGCTGAAGAAGTAGCTCTCGCCGAGACCACGCAGATCGTCCGCCCACGCTCGCGCCCCGTCCTGCGTCGGCGTGAAACCGGTCTTCACCGGTACGTCGGCCAGCGTCCGCGGCAGATGCGGATCGGCCCACATCATGGACCTCCGTCTCGCCGCTGGGGAGGCCATCTGGAAATCGAGGGGCATGCCGCGGGTTGCCCCGCTACGGTTCCGGGATGATCGAGCTCCCCCGGACGTTCCTCGACATGCCACGCTGGTGGACCGAAGGACAGGCCTGGCTGGAGTCGCTTCCGCGCGCCGTCGACGAGCAGTGCCGCCGCTGGAACCTCGCCGTCACGGGCCCGATCGCCCACGGCGGGAACGCGATCGTCGTACCGGTCGTGCGCGACGGCGGGGAGCTCGTACTGCGGATGTCACCGCCTGGTGACGAGGTGACGCAGCAGGCCTGGGCGCTGAGGTGGTGGGACGGCCGCGGCATGGTCCAGTTGTGGGACGACGACGCCGAGGCCGGAGCGATGCTGCTCGAGCGGCTGTCGACACCGCTGACGACGCGGCCGATCGACGAGGTGATCGCCGTGCTCGGCCAGTTGATGCGCAGACTCGCCGTACCCGGGCCGGAGGACGCGCTGTCGACCGCGGACATCGTGACGACCCGATCGGCCGAGCTGGAGCCGCAGTGGCAGCGGCTCGGGCGCCCGTTCGACGCCGCGATCCTGCGCGAGGCACTCGACGTCGCCCCGACCGAGACCACGTCCACCGCCGCGGTCAACGGCGACTTCCACTCCGGCCAGGTCCTCGCGGGACACCGGGAGGCGTGGCTGACCGTGGACCCCGTGCTCTACCGCGGCGACATCGAGTTCGACCTCGGCCGCGTGCTGTGGTGGGACCTGGACAGGATGACCGAGATCGTCCCGTACTTCGACATCGCTGTTCGTGAGGCGGGACTGCACCGGGATCGCGCCCGCGACTGGGTGTTCTGGCGGACCGTCGACTATTGGCTGTGGGGACTGCACGCCGGTCTCACCGAGGACCCGGTTCGCTGCGCGCGGCTGGTCACTGCGCTTTCCAGATGAAGCGGCTGCGCATCATCCGCGGAACGTCGCCGGCGTTCGGCGCGATCGAGTGCAGGATCCACGGATGGGTCAGGTACACGTCGCCGGCCTGACCGGTGAGCTCGACGACGCGGGCCGGCAGCCCTTCGATCTCGGTGGGCTCGAGGGGGTCGACCGTGCGCTGCTCGGAGGTCAGGTTGCGCAGCCACGGATCGGAGCGCAGCACCTGGTCGCGGACCGCCTTGAACTCGCGCTCGTCCGTCGTGGTCAGGAACCGCTCGATGATCCGGTGCGAGCCCGCGACCTGCGGAGTCCCGCCGCCGCCCGGCTCCAGATCCCCGAGCAGGGCCCAGATCTTGACTGCCTCCGTCGGCGTCTCGAACCCGACGTCGGTGTGCCACTGCCGATGCGGCACCGACCACGGAACGCCTTCCGGCATGGTGACCAGCACCTGGCCGGCGTGCTTCGGCTGGATCCACTCGCCGAGCAGCCCGTCGAGCGCCGAGCGCACCCTTGGACCGAGCACCGCGAGGGCCGCGCGGCTGGACTTGGTGGTCTTCAGGCCGGTCGGCCGCAACGGCGTCCAGGTGGCACGGTCGTCACGATCCATCCCGTGCCGCGCGGACAACTCGCTCCACAGCACGTCCCGCATGGCGGCGGCCTCGTCGGAAGTGAAGGCGGACGGGATCTTCACGATCCCGTCGCGCTCGAAAACGTCGTGCTCCTCAGCGGTGAGCATCCGTCCATGCTGCGCCGACCGCCGCGGGCCTTCCACCCAATTAACAGTCACCCACCGGCAGCTTGCCCTCCAGCAGGTACGCCGCGATCCGGTCTCGTGTGCAGGCGGAGTTGAAGTACGCCGTGTGCCGGCCGAGAGTCGGATGTGCCCGAAAGGTCAGTGCTCCGGGGCGAAGTCGTGGAAGCCGATCAGCTTCTGGATCTTCCCGTCGGCGTCGAGCACGACGATGTCGGTGCCGCCCGCGACCGGCTCCTGCCCGTCGGCCTGCAGATGCCAGGTCCAGCGCAGGTAACCGTGGTGCTCGTCGATGCCGCCGGTCCGGACGAACGACAGCCCCGGGAACATCTGCTGCGCGGCGCCGACCAGCTTGTTCAGCTCGTCGGGGCCGGTGGTCTCGAAGCTCGGGTCCTGGAAGGTCGCGTCCGCGGTCCAGCTGGCCGCGATCAGCTCGGCCCGGCGGTCGGCGTCGGCCGCGTTCCACATCGCGAAGTACTGGTCGGCGAGAGCGGTTGCGTTCATGGTGTTTCCTCCTCGGTTCGTGGTGATGACCAGAACTTTGCCGCCGCGCCCGGCGTACCGTCGATGACGTCGCAGGTAATGGAGCTGTCTACGCGAACCGCTACGGTCGGGGTATGGCAGCCACGATCGAGGAGACGTTCCAGCGCCCGGTGGGCGAGCTGCTGCGCGGCTGGCGGGAGCGCCGGCGGCTCAGCCAGCTCGAGCTCGCGAACCGGGTCGAGGTGTCCACGCGGCATGTGAGCTTCGTCGAGACCGGGCGGTCGCGACCGAGTCGCGAGATGGTGCTGCGGCTGGCCGAGCAACTCGACGTGCCGCTGCGGGACCGCAACCAACTGCTGCTGGCCGGCGGGTTCGCGCCCGTGTACAGCGAGGCGTCGCTGCACTCGCCGTCGATGCTCGCGATCCGGACGACGCTGCGCCGCCTGCTCGAGGCCCACGCGCCGTACCCGGCACTGGTCGTCGACCGCTGGTGGAACATCGTCGAGGCGAACGCCGGGATCGCGATCTTCACCGCGGACGTCGACGAGAAGTTGCTCCAGGCACCGATCAACGCGCTCCGGCTGACCCTGCACCCGGACGGCCTGGCGCGGCGGATCGCCAACCTCGCCGAGGTCCGCGCGGCCGCACTGGCGAGCCTGCAACGCCAGGCGGCCGGCACCGCGGACCCCGAGCTCCAGGACCTGTACGACGAGCTGCGCGGGTACGCCGTCCACGACAAGCCGGCGCCGCCCGCGCCGGCCGAGGTCGTCGTACCGTTCCAGCTCACGCACAACGGGCACGAGCTGTCGCTGCTCACCACCATCGCGACGTTCGGCACGCCGCTCGACGTCACGGTGTCGGAGCTGATGATCGAGTCGTTCTACCCCGCGGACCCGAAGACGGCCGACTATCTGAGGACGCTGTCATGAAGCCTGCCCGCGACGTCGCCGACACGATCGAGCTGCACCTGCAGTACCTCGACCGCTATCGCGGCATCATCGAGACGAAGCTGACCGGGATGAGCGATTCCGACCTGCACAGCAGTCGCCTGCCGTCGGGATGGACGCCGCTCGAGCTGCTGAAACACCTGATCTTCATGGAGCGGCGCTGGCTGCGCTGGGGATTCGTCGCCGAGCCGGTCGACCACCCGTGGGGTGACTCCGCGGACGATCCGGACGGCCCGTGGACACTCGGGCCCGGCGACACGCTCCCAGGACTGCTGGCCGAGCTGCACGCGGGCGGCGAGTTCACCCGGAGCGTGGTGGCCGGCGTCGATCCGGCGACGGTCGCGTCGGCCGGCGGCCGTTTCGGGACCGACGACCGGCCGACGCTGAACTGGATCCTCTTCCACGTACTGCAGGAGTACGCCCGGCACGCGGGCCACCTGGACGTGGCCCGCGAGCTGAGCGATGGCGCCACCGGCGAGTAGGGCTGCGTGACCCACTCGCCGGTGGCTGGTCCCTACCGGTTTGAGGAGGGGTGACCGGTGGGGAACGTCGTCGGGAAGCTCGGCGTGGGGATGCTGGGCTTCGTCGTCGGGAACGTCGGCATCGTGGTCGGTACCGAGGGCTTGTTCGGCAGCGTCGGCTGGGCGGTCTGCTGCGTGCCCGGGTCGACCGTCACCTTCACGCCGCCGGAGACCGTGACCGTCGGCAGGGACGGAGCGGTCGGCTTGCCGGTCGGCTTGCCCGGCACGTTCGGCAGCGTCGGCTTCGGCGCCGTCGGCTTCTCGGTCGGTACGCCGTCGACGCAGTCCGGCAGCGTCGGCTTCGGGACCGGCTTGGCGGACGGAACCGCGGTCGGCAGGCTCGGCTTGGCCGTCGGCAGGGTGGGCTTGCCCGGCAGCGTCGGCTTGGCCGTCGGCACGGTCGGCAGCGTCGGCAGGGTCGGCTTCGACGGCAGGCTCGGCTTCGTCGTCGGAAGTGACGGCTTGGCGGTCGGCAGGGTCGGCTTGGCGGTCGGGAGCGACGGCTTCGCCGTCGGCCAGCTCGGCTTCGTGGTCGGGATGCTCGGCTTACCCGTCGGCAAGCTCGGCGTCGTACTCGGCAGGCTCGGCTTGCCCGGAAGGCTCGGCTTCACGGGCAGCGTCGGCTTCGCAGTCGGCAGGCTCGGCTTGGCCGGCAGCGTCGGCTTCTGCGGGTTGTTCGGGTCGATGGTCTTGTTCACCGAGACCACGACCTGCGGCAGCTGCGGCTTCTGCGGCAGGCAGGTCGGGTCCACCGACGGCACCTTCGGGGTCTCGGTCGGAACCACCGCCGGCACCGGCGGCTTGCCGCCCCCGGCCAGCAGGTTCTTGACCGGCGCCGGGCCACCGACCGCGGCGGACACCGTCGCGACGGTCCCGGCCAGTGCGGTCACACCGGCGGCGGCCAGCCCCCGGCGTACCCAGGCCAGCCGCTTGCCGCGCCGCATCAGGTCGGCGGTGTCCGGCTGCCACGGCTCCATCTCGTACGTGAGCGCGTCGTGTACCCGCTGCTCGTCACTCATCAGTTTCCTCCAACTCCGCTGTCGATCAGGTCGGGTGCCAGACGCAACTTGGCCAGGGCCCGGGAGGCCGTGCTTTTCACGGTCCCGGCCGCCATGCCGAGCAGCTCGGCGGTCTCGGCCTCGGAGAGATCCTGCGAGTAACGCAGCGCGACCACGGCTCTCTCCCGGACGGTCAGACCGTCGAGGGCCGAGAGCACGGCCTCTCTGGTCTGAACCGCCCCGGCGAAGTCCGCCACCGCTCGCTGGTCCCAATCGTTCTGCACCGGATCACTGGGTACTTCGTTGTTCCAGTGCCGGCGGGCCTGGGAGAGGAATCGGTTGACCAGCACGCGCCGGACGTACCGCAACGGGTCGCCGGTCAGCTTGTGCCACTTCGGGTAGGACCGCATCAACGCTTGCTGCACCAGGTCCTCGGCGGTGTGCCGATCGCCGCACAACATCTCCGCGAAGCGGAGCAAGGGTGTCGACTGCGCCACGACGAAGCGCTCGAAGTCGGCGTCCGCGGTCCGGGTCATCGATTCTCCTCAGCCTCTGTCACAACGATCCAGACCCGCTGGGTGATCGAACAGGTTCTGTTCCGTCACGAGAAATTTATTCACGGGCTATGCAGAAGAGGTGTTTGTGAGTCACATTGGGTGCACAAGCCTTCACCGCCCCGGAGGTTCCGCCCATGCGTATCACCCGCTCCACCGCGCTCACCGCCTGTCTGGCGCTGACCGCCGCGATCTTTACCGCGACCTTGCCCAGCACCGCCGCCACCCCGGATCCGGTCGCGATCGCGGCCCAGCCGCTGGCCGGATCCAGCAACGTGAAGGTCGAGGGCAGCCGGATCATCCTCGGCGACGCCCCGGCCGCGATCGGCTCGACCGAGATCAGGCAACGCTCCGGCCTGGCCGAGCTCGCCCCGGTCCGGTTCGGCGCCCCCACGTCCGCCGTGGTCATCGGCTACACCTCCGGTACGCCGGACGGTTCGTCGGCCGAGGTCGACGTACGGTCGTGGGCCGGCAACAGGTGGTCGGAGTGGACCGCCGCCAAGGCCGGTACGCCGACCGTGCTGCCGGCGGCGAGCGACCAGGTCCAGGTCCGCATCATCGTCAGCGCTCCCTCGACCGGCGCCGCGCCGTGGGTCGGCGACGTGACCGTGCAACCCACCGACACGACCGCGGCGCCGCGGATGACGATCCAGGCGGCACCGCTCAAGTCGCACGTCTTCGCCACCCGCGAAGGCCTGGTCGGCGGTACGACGGCCAACGGTCACGTGATCGTGAGCCGGGACCACTTCGTCGCCCTGCCGTCACGACGCGGGCTGTCCAGCGCCGGATCCGGCACGTACTCGGTGAAGGTCTGCACCGCGACCCGCTGCGCCTTCGAGCCGGTGTGGGACGTCGGCCCGTGGAACACCAAGGACGACTACTGGAACCCGAGCGCGACCCGAGAGATGTGGAAGGACCTGCCGCAGGGCAAGCCCGAGGCGCAGGCGGCGTACCAGAACGGCTACAACGGCGGGAAGGACCAGTTCGGCCGGACCGTCGCCAACCCGGCGGGGATCGACCTCGCGGACGGCGTGTTCTGGGACGCACTCAAGCTCGCCGACAACTCGTGGGTCGACGTCACCTATCTGTGGACCGGCGACGGTGGCCGCGGCACCGTGTCGATCTCGTCCGGCTACCTGAACGTGCGCAACGCCCCGAACTCCTCCGGCGCGGTCGTCGGGATGGCGGGCAAGTCGGCGCAGGTCACCGTCGAGTGCCAGACGACCGGTGAGAGCGTCACCGGCTCGCAGGGCACGAGCAACGTGTGGCTTCGGGTCAACGCCGGCATGTACGTGGCGAAGGCGTGGGTCTCGGCCGGCGCTTTCGGCGCCTGCTGAACCTCCACCACTCACCAACTGACATAAACGTCAGGGCCGCACGCTCAGCGAGCGTGCGGCCGTGCAGTTGATGAGTGCTGGAGGTCCGCTACTTGCCGGCCGGGAAGGCCGTCGGCAGTTGGGCCGAGGTCGGCGCGCAACTCGGCGACGGAACCGCACGAGTGGGCGACACCGTCGGCGGAAGGCTCGGCGTAGGGACCGGACGACGGGTCGGCGTCGCACTCGGCGGAGGCGTCGGTGTGGCGATCGCGCGGCGCGTCGGGGTAGCGACGGGGCCGCGTGTCGGGGTGGTGACCGGGCCGCGGGTCGGGGTCGCTGACGGTGGCAGCGAGGGGGTGGGAACCGGTCGGCAGGTCGGCATCGCGGTCGGTGGGAGAGTGGGGCGCGCGGACGGTGCGCGGGTCGGGGTGGCGATCGCGCTGGGGGTCGCGCGGGACGCCGGTTCCTGCGACGCCGACCGGGTCGGCGTCGCCGCGGGACCGCCTTGGGCCGCGGTGTCCGCGTTCGAGCCACCGCTGCGCGCCATCGCCGTTCCGGCGACCGCGATCCCGACGACGGCCGCGGACGCGATCGCGCCCACCAACACCCGGGTCGTCCGCCGCTTCCGGCCTGCCTCGTTCATTGTTGCCCTCCGCACCTAAGTGATGTTCGGTCGGGCTGAAGGACGCACCCGGGCAACGAAAAGGTTCTGCCCGGTTCAGTCCGGCGTCCGCGTCGGCGGAGTCGACGGCGTAGCCTGCCGCAGCGGCATCGTACGGTCACCGCGCGGCCCCGGCGGCGTACTCGACGTCGGCACGCTCGTCGGCCGCACCGTCCGCCGAGCCGGAAATGTCGGCGTCGCGCTGGGCGGTGGCGTCGGTCGCACCGAAGGCGTACGAACCGGCGTCCGAATACTCGGCTGCACCGGCACGGCCGGACCGGGGCCCGCCGGCTGCGGTACGTCGGCCCGCGGCAGCCCGGCGACCACCGTCACGGCGACCACCCCGGCGACCGCGGCCGAAGCGGCGGCAGCGGCGACCCGGCCCCGGACCCGTCGGCGTCGCGCGCCGGCGATCACCCGCGCCGGATCGAGCGGAGCGATCGTGTCGTCGGGCGCCAAGGCTGCCCGGAGTTGTTCGTCGTTCATGCCCGCTCCCCCACACCGCTCAGCTCGGGCGCGGCCCGCAGCTTGTCCAGGGCTCGCGCGTTCGCGCTCTTCACCGTCCCGATCGCCACCCCGAGAACCGCGGCCGTCTCCCGTTCGGTCAGGTCCTCGAGGTATCGCAGTACGACGACCGCCCGCTCGCGCCGGCTCAGCGTGGCGAGCGCGGCCCCCACCGCGACCCGCCGATGGACGCCGCCGCTCGGATCGGCGTCCGCCTCGAGGAGCAGCTCGAGCTCGGTCGTGTCACCGCTCGGCCGCTCGCGCCACGGCCGTCGCCGTACCCACGACAGGTGCTGGTTGACGACCGCCTGCCGGACGTACGCGAACGGGTCGGCCATCTCGATCCGGTCCCAGCGCAGGTACGCCTTCTCCAGCGCGGTCTGCACCAGGTCCTCGGCGAGGCCGGCATCACCGCAGAGCACCCGCGCGAAGTGCACCAGGCGCGCGGATCTGGCCAGCACGAATGCCGTGAAGTCGTCGTCACGACTCCCCGTGGCCGTCATCTGTGCTCCGTCCTGCCGTCCTCACCTCACAGGACGCTGGGCAGGAGCCAAAGGTTCTGTCTGGTCCACGAATTGTGCGGTCGCGGTCAGCCGGGGCAGCGGGACGATGTCCGCGGCCAGCCGGACCCGGTTGCGCCCGGCGGCCTTCGCGGCGTACATCGCGCGGTCGGCGCGCAGCAGCAGGTCGTCGACGGTCGTCCCGTCGGCCGGGTACACCGCGACGCCGATGCTGACGGTCAGGTGGAAGGTGTCCGGGTCCAGGTCCGGGTCGTCCAGGACGCCGGCGCACATCGCGGCCAGCGGGCTGTTGGCGACCGCGTTGCGGAGCCGGTCGGCGGTCACCGTCGCCTCGTCGAGCCCGGTGTCGGGGAGCGCGATCACGAACTCCTCGCCGCCGAACCGGCCGATCACGTCCTTGGCCCGGATCGCGCTGCGCAGGATCGTCGCGACCGCGCGCAGCGCCTCGTCGCCGACCAGGTGGCCGTGCCGGTCGTTGACCTGTTTGAAGTGGTCGATGTCGATCAGCAGCACCGCCATCGGCTCGTGCTGGTTCCGCGAGGTGCGCAGCATGTGCTCGGTCCGGCGCCGCCACCAGTCGACCCGGGTCAGGCTGGTCTTCGGGTCGGTCTGGGCCTCGGTCTCCAACTGGCCGAGGAGCAGGGCGCGTTGCGCGGTCAGCGTGACCGGGATCGCGACGAACGCGAACCACGGGCTGATCAGGCAGGCCGCCGCGAGCAGGCAGCCGAAGGTGGCGGCGGTCGCGTCGGTGCACAGGTCGTCCAGGCCGCCGACCGTCTCTTGCCGGTTGCTGCCCGGGATGATCAGCGAGATCGCGAGCCCGCACAGCAAGGTGTCGGTCACGACGTACGCGAAAGCGCCGCCGGTCATCGCGACGACCAGGCCGAGGCCGCTGTCGCCGGTCAGCCCCCGGGCCGAGACGAAGACCGCGTGCGCGGCGCCGACCGCGAGGACGTGCACGGCGGTCGAGAAGGCCCATCGGTACGGGATGCACTTGCCGGCCCGGATCCGCCACCAGATCCGCAGCAGCACCGCGACCAGGATCGCCAGCGCCGGGTGCAGGATCACCGACGCGGCGATCATCCACGCCGGGGAGAGGTCCTTGTGCAACGCGCCACCGCGCCGCCGGCGACTCTCCACCCGGCGAGCGCCTTCGACCGAGATCAGCGCCGAGACGGTCAGCGCGAACACGACGTCGAGACCACGCCAGCTCGGCACCTCGGTGAACGCGCGCACGCCGTACCCGATCGCGGCCAGGTCGACGAGCACCACGACGGCGAACGCCGGGACCGTCAGGGTCCAGAGCGCCCAGGTACGCATCGCCCGCCTACTCTGTGCAACCATCACTTCACACGGTACGGCGTGTAGGCGTCACGGCCCAATCGGTGACGGCGCGGCTGTGGATGACGACTTGGAAACGATCGGCAATCCTTGCTGAGTCAGTCGTTTGATCAACGATCAGGCCGGGTTTCCCCTGTCCTGACAAGGAAAACCCGGACCGTCAGCGACGCCTGCGGGCGGAGCCGAACAGGCCCCGGACGATCTCCCGGCCGGCCGACCGGGCGAACTGCTTGAAGGCCGAGGACCCGATGACCTGCTCGACCATCGACTTCTCCTGCTTCTGGGCCCGCGGCCGCGGCTCCTCCTGCTGCTTGGCCTGCTCCTGCTGCTGTTTCTCGGCCTCGGCCTGCGCCGCACCGGCCTGCACCTTCGCGGCCAGGATCTCGTACGCCGACTCGCGGTCGAGCATCTGCGAGTACTTCGCGTTGTTCGCCGAGGCCTGCACCGCCGCGGTCAGCTGCTCCGCGGACGCCGGCGCCATCAGCGACTGCGGCGCCCGCAGCCGGGTCCACGCGACCGGGGTCGGTGCGCCCTTCTCGTTCATCACGGTCACGATCGCCTCGCCGATCCCGAGCTGGGTCAGCACCTCGCCCAGGTCGTACGACGAGCTCGGGAACGTCGACACCGTCGCCTTCAGGGCCTTCGCGTCGTTCGGCGTGTGCGCGCGCAACTGATGCTGCACGCGCGAACCGAGCTGGGCGAGCACCGCGTCCGGTACGTCCTTCGGCGTCTGGGTCACGAAGAACACGCCGACGCCCTTCGACCGGATCAGCCGGACGGTCTGCGCAATCGCGTCCAGGAACGCCTTGGACGCGTCGTTGAACAACAAGTGCGCCTCGTCGAAGAAGAACACCAGCTTGGGCTTTTCCACGTCGCCGACCTCGGGCAGATCGTGGAACAGGTCGGCGAGCAGCCACATCAGGAACGTCGAGAACAGCGCCGGCCGGTCCTGCAGGTTCGGCAGCTCCAGCAGCGACACGACACCCTTGCCGTCGCGCTGCTGCAGCAGGTCGGCGGTGTCGAACTCCGGCTCGCCGAAGAACGCCTCGGCACCCTGATCGGCGAATCCGATCAGCGCCCGCAGGATCACACCCGCGGTCGCCGCGGACAGGCCGCCCAGCTCCTTCAGGTCGTCCTTGCCCTCGTCGGAGGTGAGGTGCTGGATGACCGAGCGCAGGTCCTTCAGGTCGAGCAGGGTCAGCCCGGCCTTGTCGGCGTAGTGGAAGATCAGCCCGAGCGACGACTCCTGGACGTCGTTCAGCCCGAGCACCTTGGACAGCAGCACCGGGCCGAACGAGGTGATCGTCGCGCGGATCGGGATCCCGGTGCCCTGGCCGCCGAGCGCGTAGAACTCGGTCGGGAAGCCGGTCGCCGTCCACTCCTGGCCGATCGTCTTGGTCCGGGCCAGCAGCTTGTCACTGCTCTCACCGGGCTGCGAGATGCCGGACAGGTCGCCCTTGATGTCGGCGGCGAACACCGCGACACCGGCCGCCGACAGCTGCTCGGCCATCAGCTGCAGGGTCTTGGTCTTACCGGTACCGGTGGCGCCCGCGACCAGGCCGTGCCGGTTCATCATCCCCAGCGGGATCCGGACCGCCGCCTCCGGATTCGGCTCGCCGTCGACCAGCAAAGCACCCAGCTCGAGCGCCGCCCCCTCGAACGCGTACCCCTGCTTGACGGTCTCCACGACGTCGGCTTTCTCGGCCATCTGGCGCGCCTTTCCCCGGTTGCCTCGACTCTGGCTGTACTACCCGGTCGGCATGCTAGTCCTCCGAGGTCAGCGCATCACGACCACACGCGTCGCGCCGGCCGCGAACGACCAGATCGCGACCGACATCGAGGCCGACACCCGGATGCAGCCGTGCGAGGCGCGGTAGTTCGTGCCGAGCAGCCAGTCGGCGTGGATCTGCTGCCCGTTCGACTTGTAGGTCGGGATCTGGTGGAACCCGACGCCGCACGGCGCGAACCGGACGAAGTGGTTCAGGTACAGCCGCCCGCCGTCGGTGTTGCGCAGTACCCGGGCCGGCCGGCCGCATTTCGAGCCGCTCGTATACGTACCGGCCTTGAGGTACGTCGGGTTGTCGATGATCCCGCCCTGCCGCACGACCTTGCCCCGGGCATCGATCAGCCACACCCAGTTCTGCGTCTGGCTGACGACGATCCGGCGCCCGGTCCCGGAGCGGCGAGGCACCGCGCGGACGTCGCAGCGCTTCGCGGTCGAGGCCATCAGGCGCGCATACGTCGGACTGTTCAGCGAACCGGTCTGGCTCAGCACGTTGGCGGACTGGAACCGCACCGTCGCCGCCTGGGTCATCGCGCCGGCCTTGCCGTCGACCGGGCCGGACGTGCAGCCGAGCGTGTTCAGGCGAGCCTGGGCGGCCTTCACCTGGGACACCGTGACGGCCTCGGCCGGTACCGACGTACCGAGCCCGATGAGTGTGATCGCCGCGGTCGCGAGGCCGAGTTTCGGAAGAATTCGCATACCGTTCACTCCCCCTGGTCGTAGGCGCGGATCCGCCCCACCGCTCCCTGTTCCTGTAGGACGCCGGGCGGCCCGGAAAGGTTGAGTCGATGTACCGGACTGTTCCGGTGACATTTGTGACCTCTCGGACGACCTGTGATCCGGCTAGACTTCGGGGGGTGATCTTCAAGCGTGTCGGGGACGACAAGCCGTACCCGGACCACGGCCTGCGGCCGAAGGACTGGTCCTCGCTGCCGCCACGGCAGGTGCGGCTGGACGAGCTTGTCACCACCAAGGGCACCTTGGACCTGAACGCACTGCTCGACGAGGATTCGACCTTCTACGGCGACCTGTTCGCCCACGTGGTGGAGTGGAAGGGCGACATGTACCTCGAGGACGGGCTGCACCGCGCGCTGCGGGCCGCACTGCAGCAGCGTCAAGTCCTGCATGCACGGGTACTGGTAGTGGACTGACCATGGCTGCCGCTCACGGGGGGAGGAGCAAGTGACAGCGATTCATCCGCAACCGAGACCGCACTCGCGGCTCCGGTGGCGTACGCCGATCACGATGGTGATCTTGCTCGGGATCCTCGCCGGCGGCGGCTGGTGGGGCTGGAACTCGCTGATGAACAGCAGCGCCGAGCCGACCTGTACCGAGCAGAAACTGACGAACAACCGCCTGGTCCCGAAGCAGGTGGTGCTGAACGTGTACAACGGCGGCGCCCGTGCGGGCTCGGCCGGCCGGGTCGCGGAAGTGCTGAAGCAGCGCGGCTTCAACATCGACCGGGTCGCCAACGAGCCCAAGGGCGACAAGATCGAGGTGGTGGCGCTGCGCGGCGCCACCGAGGACGCGCCGGAGATGCTGCTCGTCGCCGGTCAGCTCAACCAGAAGGCGCAGCTGATCGCCGACGGCCGCACCGACCACACCGTCGACCTGGTGATCGGCGCCGGCTTCGGTGCGGTGAAGCTCAAGGGCATCCCGTCGGTGGCGGTCGCCCCGGGCTCCACGGTCTGCCTCCCGGTGGTCCCCAGCCCGCAGCCCATCCCCTCCGGCCAGAACCCGAACTGAGGCGTCCGGCCGCGGTCAGAAGATGAAGAACCCGGTGACCGCGGTCGGGAGGATGCCCGGCAGCAGCCAGGCCGAGACCAGCCTGCGCCGGTGAATGGCGAGGATGCCGACCGCGGTGAGTACGCCGATCACGCCCGACATCAGCCACAGGCCGACGCCCTTGCCGAAGTCGTCGCCGGCGACGCCGATGCTGTAGACGGCCAGGGTGACGGCCGGGACGCTGCCGACATGGAAAAGGATGGCCGAGACCACCCAGCGCTGCACGGTCTCGATGTTCATCGGCCGCGGGGTCCGGCGTCGTATCACCTGCGTCATCGCTCCCTCACTGACTTTTCGCACTAATAGTTAGTGTACATAATGTTGCTACACTAATCGCATGGTAGGGACGAAGATCACGCCGCCGGACAACCCTCTCGCGCTGGAGCATCAGGTCTGCTTTGGGCTCGCGGTCGCCGCGCGGACGGTCATCGCGCTCTACCGCCCGGTCCTCGAGCCGATGGGCCTGACCCACCCGCAATACCTGGTGATGCTGGCGCTCTGGGAACACGAGCCGGTCTCGGTCAAGGACCTCTCCCGGATGCTGCAGCTCGAGCCCGCGACGTTGTCCCCGCTGCTCAAGCGTCTCGAAGCGGCCGGCCTGCTGCGCCGCGACCGATCTCGCGCCGATGAACGCTCCCTCGCTGTGGCCCTCACCGACAAGGGCCGGGCGCTGCGCGAGCAGGCCCTCGAAGTACCACCGGCCATCGTCGAGCGCCTCGGCATGGACATCGACGAGCTCATGGACCTGCACGCCCGCCTGACCAAGGTCATCGTCGCGGCGACGCGCAGCTAGGCTTGCTCGCGGCCGCGTTCGCCGAACCAACCCGCCAGGCGGCCGGCGCGGGAGACGGCACGGAGGCGGCGGACGGTCTGCTCGCGGACCGGGCTGGGCGCGACCACGAGCAGGTTGTCGCCGGCCCGGAGCACGGTACGGCGGTCCGGAACGAAAGCTTGCTCGCCGCGGATCACCAACGAGACCGAGACGCCGGGCGGTAGCCGGAGCTCGCCGATCTCGACGCCGGCCAGCCGGGACTCGCTCGGGACGAACACCTGGAGCATGTCCGCGCCGAGCGACTCCAGCGGCGCTACGTCGATGTCCACCTCGTGCGCCGCGTTCTCGTCGAGCACGTTGAGCCGCTTCGCCAGCCACGGCAGCGACGGCCCCTGCAGCAGCGTGAACAGCAGCACCAGCACGAACACCACGTCGAAGATCCGGCCGGCCTGCGGCACTCCCTCGGCGAGCGGGATGGTCGCGAGCACGATCGGCACCGCGCCGCGCAGACCCGCCCACGAGATGAACGTCCGCTCCCGCCACGGCAGCCGGAACGGCGCCGCCGAGATCGCCACCGACGCGAACCGCCCGACGACGGTCACCGCGACCCCGATCACGAGCGCGACGAGGACGTCGTTCAGCTCGAAGTCCCCCGGCGACGCCAGCAGCCCGAGCATCACGAACAGCCCGATCTGCGCCAGCCACGCGATCCCGTCGACGAACGACCGGGTCGCCATCCGGTGCGGCAACTCGGCCCGGCCCAGCACCAGCGAGGTCACATAGACGGCGGCGAATCCGGACACGTGCAGGAGGACGGCGCCCCCGGCGTACGAGATGAAGGCCACGGAGAGCACCGCGAGCGGATACAGGCCGGCCGAGCCGAGCGCCATCCGCCGGATCAGGCCGACGCTCAGCCAGCCGATCAACAGGCCGAACAGGGCGCCCACGACGAGCTCGTACACGACCAGGCCGCTGAACCACAGCAGGCCCTTGTCGCCGATCTCGCCGGTGCTGACGAGTGTGACGAGCAACACGGTCGGGGCGTCGTTCAGACCGGATTCGGCCTCCAGCGCACCCCGCAGCCGCGGTTGGATCGGCACCCGTCTGAGCACCGCGAAGACGGCCGCCGCGTCCGTCGGGGAAGTCACTGCGCCGAGCAGGACGGACAGCTGCCAGCTCAGCCCGAGCACGAAATGCGCGACGCAGGCGACGACGCCGACACTGACCGCGACACCGACCGTGGCGAGCACCAGCCCGAGCGGCATCACCGGGCGGACCTCGTTCCACCGGGTGGTCAGGCCGCCCTCGGTGAGGATCACCACCAGCGCCGCGAACCCCAGCGCGTGCGCCAGCTGCGCATCCTCGAAGTGGATGTGCCCCGGCCCCGACTCGCCGAGCAGCAGGCCCATCCCGAGGTAGATGAGCAGCGACGGGAGCCCGATCCGCGCGGACAGCCGCACCGCGACCACGGCGACCAGCAGAACCGCCGCACCCGCCAGCAGAATGCCGTCGAGCTCCGCAACATCCATAGGGGCCCTCTCGCCGAGCGTCCCGAGTCAGGTCCAGAGAGACGAAAACCCTGACGCATCACACAGCATCAGGGTCTCCGGCTATCTGCCGCCCCGAGGGGCGGTTGGCGGTGGCGGAGGGATTTGAACCCTCGGACGGGGGTTGCCCGTCACGCGCTTTCGAGGCGCGCTCCTTCGGCCGCTCGGACACGCCACCGCCGAGGACACTATCAAGGTCTGTGCCCGATGAAGAAATCGCGGAGCCGGGCGCCTGCCTCGTCGGCCATCACACCGCCCACCACCTCGGGCCGGTGATTGAGCCGGCGGTCCCGGACAACATCCCAGAGCGACCCCACCGCGCCGGCCTTCTCGTCGTACGCCGCGAAGATCAGCCGGTCCAGACGGGACAGCACGATCGCCCCGGCGCACATCGTGCACGGCTCCAGCGTGACCACCAGCGTGCAGCCAGTCAGCCGCCACTCACCGACGTGCCGGGCCGCTTCCCGGATCGCCAGGATCTCGGCGTGCGCCGTCGGGTCGCCGGTCAGCTCCCGCTCGTTGTGCCCGCGCCCGATGATCTCCCCGTCGCCGTCCACCACGAGCGCCCCGATCGGTACGTCGGGCAGCGCCCGCTCGGCCTCCTCGAGCGCCAGCGCCATCAACCGCGACCACGCCTGCCGCAGGACCGGACTAGCCAACGGCTTCGATCGCGTCGTCGAACTGGTTGCCGAAGCCAAGCGCCTCGGCGACCTCCTCGAGCATCTCCACCGGGTAGAGGTCGACGTCGTCACAGAGCGCGCCGAGGTCCATCGCGGTCATCCCCAGGTCGGCCACGATCGCCAGGTCGCCGGCCGGGACCTGCTCGTCGTCGTCATCGGCCAGCGGGATGTCGAGCTCGTCCACGACCTGCCGGGCCAGCGGCCACTCGGTCGCGGCGGTCACGTCGGAGATCAGGAACCGCGCCCGCCCGCCGTCCACCCGCACCAGGACGAAGAAGTCCTCGTCGACCGACACCATGCCGAGCACGCCCGCCTCGCCCGGGTAACGGCGCAGGGCGGAGACCAGGGTGGACAGGTCGAGCTCACCGCGCAGTACGAGCGGGGTGACAGTCCAGTGCCCGTCCTCGAGGTAGGCGGCAACCGCACAGTCGAGATCGGTCATAGCCGTGGCATCGGACACCGGCTCATCGTCCCAGACTCCAGCTTTCCAGGCGATCTCGTTGTGGTATCAGATCCGCCAACACAGGTCGACACCGCCCGGTCATGGTCAGTGATGGAACGTCGCCCGGCGCATCGCCTCCCGGAGCTGCCGGACGCGGGCCCGCCGGGGCGCGATCCGGTCCCGCAGAGCCGCCGCCTCCTCGCGCTCGCGCAGGAAGGCGGCACGCCGGCGCAGGCGGTCGAGCTGCTCGGGCGACTTCTCGGTCATCGGGTCACTCCCTGGTGGGCGAACAGGGCAGAATCCAATGCAGTTTCCAGTTTGGCAGCGAGCGCGCTTTCCCGCCGCGAATCGCCGACGGTACCGTTCGGGCTTATGCAGATCCTCGTCGTGGACCACCCGCTCGTCGCCCACAAGCTCACCGCGCTGCGCGACGAGCACACGGACTCACCCACGTTCCGGCGGCTGACCGAGGAGCTCGTCACGCTGCTCGCCTACGAGGCGACCCGGGACGTGCGGACCGGCCCGGTCACGGTACAGACCCCGGTCGCGGAGGCGCAGGGCGTGAAGCTCGCCGCGCCGAAGCCGCTCGTCGTCCCGATCCTGCGGGCCGGCCTCGGCATGCTCGAGGGGATGACACGGCTGCTCCCGACCGCGGAGGTCGGCTTCCTCGGCATGGTCCGCAACGAGGAGACCCTGACCGCGTCGACGTACGCCGAACGGCTCCCGGAGGACCTGTCCGGCCGCCAGTGCTACGTCCTCGACCCGATGCTCGCCACCGGCGGCACCCTGGCCGCCGCAATCCAGTTCCTGGTCGACCGCGGCGCCGACCACATCACCGCGATCTGCCTGCTGGCCGCCCCCGAAGGCGTCAAGCGCGTGGAAAACGAACTGACCCACCTGGACGTCCCCTGCAACCTCGTAATCGCAGGCATGGACTCCCACCTCAACGACAAGGGCTACATCGTCCCGGGCCTCGGCGACGCCGGCGACCGCCTGTACGGCGTCGCCCAGTAAGTTTCAGGGTTATCCACGGCTGTTGGGGGTTCTCCGCTGATATGCAAGCGAAGAACCCCACAAGCGAGTGGATAACCCCGGAGACGCGAGCTGAGCTTGCTGATCAGATGAGGTCGTTGCGGTAGAAGAGGTTGGCTCGGCGGTCGCCGGTGACGCCGGAGGCGAAGCCGAAGTAGAGGCGGGCGGTGGCGTCGGTGGAGCCGTAGACGGCCATGCCTTCTGGTTCTCGGTAGGTGAGGGATTTGCCGGCCAGGGTGAGGAACGAGTCGACCAGTTGGCCGGCGTTGATGTCGTAGCACCACATCTTCGACGTCGCCTGGGTCTCGTCGGGCTCGCCGGGATAGGCCTCGCCTTCCCAGAAATAGGCGTACGAGCCGTACAGCGCCCAGCCCTGGAAGTCGATGCCGGGCGTCAGTGCCGGCTGCTTGAACGATGCGAGGACCGTCGAGAAGTCACCGCTGCGCGCGGCGGTCAGCGAGTAGACGTTGATGTGCATCCCGTCGGACAGCGAGTGCCTGACGCCGAGCTGGTTGAAGCGTTGGTCCACGGCGGGGGTGAAGACGCTGCCGCTCGACACCGGCTTCCATTTCGTCACCGCCGACGACGTCAGCGTCTTCCCGTTCTGCCAGGGAAAGCGGCAGATCTGCCGACCGCGCCCGTTCGCGGTGTCGACGTCGGTCTCGGTCCACAGGTACGTCGTACCGCCGGAAGCCTCCGCGCCGATCGACACCGCGTGGCCGAACCCGGTCAGGTACATGTACCCCAGCTGGTTGCCGGAGAAGTCGAGCTGGGTCAGGGCGAGATCGCCGCTGTTCGCACCGCTCCCGCCGCGCAGCTGGGCGGCGAACAGGCGGTTGTTGGGGGTGTCGAACGCGAACGACTGCATCACGGTCGCGTCCTGCAACGGCTTGCTGCGGAAGAACTCGTTGGTGGTCGCGCTCATCTGGAAGCGCTTCGAGGTGGGGAGGGACAGGGTCCGGGCGGTGGCCGCCGGTACGCCGAGGGTGCCGGCGGCAACTAATGCGCCGGCACCGGTCAGCAACCCGCGGCGGGACAGGTTGTCCATGCGGTTACACCAATCTGCTCCGATAAAAGAGGTTGGCCCGGCGGTCGCCGGTCACGCCGGAGGCGAAGCCGAAGCACAGCCGCGGGCAGCCGAAACGATCGACGTGCACCCCGACACCCTCGGCCTCGCGGTAGACCAGGTCGGCGCCGTCCAGGATCTGCACGGACTCGACGACCTCGCCCTTGGTGATGTCGTACGTCCAGAGCTTCGACGTCGCCGCGACAGGATCCGGCGTACCGGCGTACGCCTCGCCCTCCCACAGGTAGACGTACGAGCCGTACAGCGCCCAGCCCTGGAAGTCGATGCCCGCCGTCATCGCGGGCTGCTTGAACGACGCGAGCACCCGCGAGAAGTCCCCGGCGCGCGCCGCGGCCAGCGAGTACACATTGATGTGGAACCCGTCGGCGAGTGTGTGCCGGATCCCGATCCGGCCGTGCAACTGGTCCACCGACGGCGTGAACACCGCACCGTCCGCGACCGGCTTCCAGCTGCGCAGGCCCGGCGAGTCCTTGGTCAGCGTCGCGCCGTCCTCCCAACGGAACCGGGCGATCTGCCGGCCGCGCGCGTTCGCGGTGTCGACGTCGGTCTCGGTCCACAGGTACGTCGTCCGCCCGACGGCCTCCGCACCGATCGAGACCGCGTGGCCGAAACCGCTCAGGTACATGTGACCGACCACGTCGCCGGCGAGCGTGAGCTGCGTCAGCGTGAGATCACCGCTGCTGGATGGCGAGCCCGCACGCAGCTGCCCGGTGAACAGCCGCTGGTTGACGTTGTCGAACGCGATCGACTGCATGACGGTCACGTCCGCGAGCGGCTTGCTCCGGAACAGCTCACCGCCCGGCCCGTCGAGGACGAACCGCCGCGACGGCGGGAGCGCAAGCGTCCCGGCGGACGCCGGCACTCCTACCGCTCCGCCAACCACCACAGCACCGGCACCAGCAAGCAACCCACGGCGGGAGAGATTGTTCATAGCGCCCGACGGTAAGCGATCTACCGCGAACTGTCAGCACTTCGCACGAATATTTCTGTGAAGACCACAGGATCCAGTGTTAAAACCAATCCAGACTGAGGCCAGAACAGGCGAGTGCTCGCCCGAGCCATCCGCTCGACGGAGCAGCACCAGCTCCCGTTGCGCGAATCGTTGCCTATGCCAACGGAAGTCGCCTAGAAGGCATACGGGTAAGGCGACCAGTCGGCCGGCCGCTTCTCCAGGAACGAGTCGCGTCCTTCGGCAGCCTCGTCGGTGCCGTAGGCAAGCCGGGTCGCTTCGCCCGCGAACAGCTGCTGCCCGACCAGCCCGTCGTCGATCAGGTTGAACGCGTACTTCAGCATCCGCTGGGCCGTCGGGGACTTCGCGCAGATCTTCTTGCCCCACTCCAGCGCGACGGTTTCGAGGTCCGCGTGCGGGACGACCTTGTTCACCATGCCCATCCGGTACGCGTCGTCGGCGGAGTACTCGTCACCGAGGAAGAAGATCTCCCGCGCGAACTTCTGCCCGACCTGCCGCGCCAGGTACGCCGAGCCGAACCCGCCGTCGAACGACGCCACGTCCGCGTCGGTCTGCTTGAACCGCGCGTGCTCGGCCGACGCCAGCGTGAGGTCCGCGACCACGTGCAGGCTGTGGCCACCGCCCGCGGCCCATCCCGGGACGACGCAGATCACGACCTTCGACATGAAGCGGATCAGCCGTTGTACTTCGAGGATGTGCAGCCGGCCCGCACGCGCCGGGTCGATGCTTTCGGCGGTCGTGCCCTCGGCGTACTTGTATCCGTCCTTGCCGCGGATCCGCTGGTCACCGCCCGAGCAGAACGCCCAGCCGCCGTCCTTGGGCGACGGCCCGTTGCCGGTGAGCAGCACGCAGCCGACGTCGGTGGACATCCGCGCGTGGTCCAGCACCCGGTACAGCTCGTCGACGGTCTGCGGCCGGAACGCGTTGCGCACCTCCGGCCGGTTGAACGCGATCCGCACCACACCGGCGTCGACCGCGCGGTGGTAGGTGATATCGGTCAGCTCGAAGCCGTCCACCTGCTTCCAGGCCGACGGGTCGAAGATCTCGGAGACGGTCACCGGTCGAGCATATTTCAGGCGCGGGCGGTGCTTTCGCGCAGTACTACCTCGGCCTTGAACGTCTCGGTCGTGGCGTCGCCGCCCTCGATGGCGAGCTCCAGCGCACGGCGACCCATCTGCTCCAGCGGCAGCCGTACGGTCGTCAGACCCGGCCACACGTCCCGCAGCGTCGCGATGTCGTCGAACCCGGCGACGCCGAGCTGACCCGGTACGTCGACGCCGCGCGCACGCACCGCGGACATCGCGCCGACCGCCATCACGTCGTTGACCGCGAACACACAGTCGACGTCGGCGTTGCGGTCGAGCAGCTGCTCCGCGGCGGCGTACCCACCGTCGCGCGTGAAGTCGCCGGCCTCGACCGCCACCGGCGCCAGCCCGGCCTCGGCCAGCCCGGCGACGAACCCGTCGCGCCGATCACGTGCCGTCGCGAGCGTCTCCGGCCCACCGAGCACGGCGAACTTGCGCCAGCCGAGCCCGACGAGCTCGCGGGCCAGGTCCGCCGACCCCGAGCGGTTGTCCGGCTCGACCGTGTGCGCGGGCATCCCGGACTGGCTGACCAGGGCGAGACCCGCGCCGGAGTTGAGGAAGCTCTCCACCTCTGCCGCCGTCCGGGCCAGGCTGTCGCTGTCGGTCCGCCGGCTGCCGATCATCACCGCGGCCCGCGCCCGCTGCGCCCGCAACGACGACAGGTAGGCGATCTCGCGGTCGGCGTCCCGGAAGGTGCTGGCCATCATCACCAGCAGGTTGCGCTCGTCGGCGGCGCGCATCACGCCGTTCGCGATCGCGGCGAAGTACGGGTCCTCGATGTCGTGCACCAGGATGCCGACCACGTTCGTCGACGACTTGGCCAGCGCCTGCGCCTGTGCGTTCGGCGTGTAGCCGAGCTCGTCGGCCGCGGCCTTCACCCGTTCCTGCAACTCCGGACGGGGCACGCGGTCCCCGCCGTTCAGCACGCGGGACGCGGTCGCGACCGACACGCCCGCACGCTGTGCCACGTCCAGCAACGTGACCGGTGCTCGCAGATTCATGGCCTACCCTTTCGTGCGTCCCCCCGGTGGGCGGTGGCGGTCACCCTATCGAACCACGCAGTTCTCACGCTGCGTATCGGGCAGGTCGCTGCCAATCTCGGCAGAACCTGGCGTTGCGGCCCGCGAGTGACTAGCCTTCCCAGCCATGAGGACCGTCCGCACCCGGGTGACGATCCTGGTCTCGTCCGCCGTGCTCAGCCTGTCGGCCGTCGTCGGTCCGGCCGTCGCTGCGCCGCTCCCGGACGGGCCCGGTACGCCGGCCCCGGCTGCTGCTCCCAGTGTGCCGCAGCACATCGACACGCGCACCAAGAGCACCGAGCCGGTCTACGACTACGCGAACGCCATCCGCGAGTCGGTGTACGTCGACACCACGATGGACACCGACTCCGACGGCGAGAACGACGAGATCGCGGTGGACATCGTCCGGCCGAGCGAGACCGCCCTCACCGGCGTGAAGATCCCGGTCATCATGGACGCCTCGCCGTACTACTCCTGCTGCGGACGTGGCAACGAGAGCGAGAAGAAGACCTACGACGGCGACGGCGTGATCCGGAAGATGCCGTTGTTCTACGACAACTACTTCGTCCCGCGCGGCTACGCGATGGTCGGCGTGGACATCGTCGGCACCGGCCGCTCCACCGGCTGCGGCGACGTCGGCGGCAGCGACGAGATCCAGTCGGTCGTCGACGTGATCGACTGGCTGAACGGCCGCAACACCGCGCACACCGCGAACGGGCAACCGGTGAAGGCGTCCTGGACCACCGGCGCGGTCGGGATGATCGGCAAGTCGTACGACGGGACGCTCGCGAACGGCGTCGCGGCGACCGGCGTACCGGGCCTGAAGACGATCGTGCCGATCTCGGCCATCTCGTCGTGGTACGACTACACCCGCTCCGGCGGCGTACCGTACTCGGACGACTACATGCCCTGGCTGGCCGGGTACGTCGGGCACGACAGCGCCGCCTGTGACGAGGTCCGCGGCGAGCTCGGTGACAACGACGACGACGAGACCGGCGACTACACGTCGTTCTGGGCCGAGCGCGACTACACCGAGAACGCGTCGAAGGTGAAGGCATCGGTCTTCATCACCCACGGACTCAGCGACTACAACGTGCAGACGAACCACTTCTCGCAGTGGTGGTCGGCGCTGTCGCGCAACAACGTGCCGCGCAAGCTGTGGCTCGGGCTCGAGGACCACGTGGACCCGTTCGAGTTCCGCCGCGACGAGTGGGTCGACGAGCTGCACAAGTGGTTCGACTACTGGCTGCAGGGCCTGCAGAACGGCGTGATGAAGGAGCCGATGGTCTCGGTCGAGACGACGCCGGACGTGTGGCGCGACTACCGGACGTGGCCGGCCGTGAACCGGCCGACGCCGGTGCCGCTGGCGGCCGGCAAACTAGGCGCCGCGGGCAAGGGTTCGGTGACGATCACCGACGACCCCGAGCTCACCGAGGACGACATCGTCGCGGACCCGACGCAGGTGATCGCGGGGCGTCAGATGTTCCTGTCCGCGCCGCTCGCGGCACCGCTGCGGGTCAGCGGGACGCCGTCGGTCACGCTCCGGCTGAAGTCCGACTCATCGACGACGCCGGTGACCGCGCGCCTGATCGAGTACGGCGAGGCCCAGCGGTACACCGGCATCCGCCGTACCGACGACAGCACCTGTGAGGGATCGAGCACCGACTACGACGACAGCTGCTACTACACCGTCGAGAAGCTCACCGCACAGAGCGACCACGGCATCGTCAGCCGCGGCTGGATCGACGCCGCGCACAGCAAGTCCCTCACGAAGCCGACCCCCCTGAAGCCCGGCCAGTGGACCACGGTCACGGTCCCCCTCCGCGCCCAGGACCAGATCATCCCCAAGGGGCGCATCCTCGGACTGGCCATCACCCTGTCCGACACCGAGTGGACCAGCCCCAACGACACCGGCGCCACCATCGACATCGACGTAGCAGCCAGCAAACTCAACATCCCAGTCTCCTCAGGCCACCTGACAGCCCCCACCAAACCCCAGTCGATCCAGGTCGAGATCACCACCCCCACCCAACGCCCCAACCTCCACGACCCCAAGAACTGACCCTCGTCTCCCGCCGAGTCGTGGAGATCGGCTGTGCAGATCAGCCAGAATCCACGACTCGACGAAGGTGATCGAAGCCAATCGCCACGACTCGGCGGTGCTGTGGACAAGTGAAAGCGTGGGACAGGGGATCCCGCGATGATGGTGGTGTGTTGTTCACGGTGGCGGATGCGCGGGCGGCGGGTATCTCGCGCGGCGTGCTGCGCGGCCCGCGGTACCGACAGGTGCTGGGTCCTGTGTACGTCGACGCAACGGTCGCTCTCACGTCCCGGTTGCAGGCCGAGGCAGCGTTGATGCTGACGCCCGATGCGGTCGTGAGTCACGACACCGCGCTGAGCCTGTGGAGCGCCGACGATCGCGCCGCCGAGATCGTCCACGTGACCGTCCGACGCGATCCGCGGCGAACCCTTCCACGGGTGCGCGGGCTGCGCGTTCACGAAGTACAGCGACTCGACCGCGCGCTGCGTGCCGGACTGCCGCTGACGTCGCCCGAGCGGACGTTCGTCGACCTGTCACCGTACTGCGATCTGACCGGACTGGTCTGCGCAGGAGACTCCCTCGTACGGCACTCCGACGCGGAGCCGAACCACCTGGTCGAAACAGCCCTCGCGGCGATCGGAGTCCGGGGCGCCCGACGTGCTCGGGAAGCAGCGGCCCTGGTCCGCTCAGGCGTCGATTCTCCGATGGAATCGCGGCTCCGGCTGCTGCTCGTCTTCGGAGGCCTGCCCGAGCCGGAGACCGGCTACGTGGACCCGCTCCCACTGCCCCAGGCCGCCGAGTCGTGGCGATTGGTCCCCACCTCCGACGCCGAGTCGTGAATATCGGCTGCGCGCGTCAGCCAATTCTCACGACTCGACGGATTAGTTGCCTTCAGCTACGAAATGCATCGGGTCGCCGGTGTTGAGGTCGGTGATGCCGGCGGTGTAGAAGGCGCCTACCAGGAGGGATCGGCGGTGGGCGGCGAAGGTCAGGACGTGGGCGACCATGCCGCCGTAGGTGAAGACTCGGGGTGGTTCGCAGGTGGTGTCGACGAAGGACTCGTCGAAGCGGCCTTCTTCGTTGAGTTGGTTGACGAGGGCCACGAAGCGGGCGCCGGCGTCGGCGTGCCGGGTGCGGAGTTCGGGGATCGGGGTGACGACCTCGCGGCCGCACTCCGGGACCTGGAACGGGCGGTCCTCGACGGACGCGAGCCACATCTCCTCCTGCCAGACCAGGCGGTCCAGGAGGTAGCGGATCGAGATGTCGTCGTCGATCCCTTCGACGGACAGCTCGATGGGGCGGTCCAGGGTGGCGGCGTCCAGCCGGGCGCCGCGTTCGATCAGCTCTCCGGTCAGCCACACGTGGTGCTCGACCATCCTGACAAGTACGTCCATGCCTCTCACCTTTCTACGGGCCGGCAGCCGAAGACCGGCCGGCGGCTGGAAATGCACTCCACTCGGCGCCGCGAGGAAGAAGACCCGCGACGCTTCCCGCCGCCACTCCCGTGGCGACATTCCGTACGCCCTGGCGAACGCACGCGTGAACGCCTCGTGCGACCCGTACCCGGCCTCGACCGCGACATCGAGTACGGCGACCGGCTCGGTCAGCAGCCGGTACGCCGCGCGTTCGAGCAGCACCCGCCGCCGGAACGCGAACGGCGACTCGCCCGCCACCGCACCGATCACCCGGTCGAAGTGGAACCGCGACAGATGCACGCGGCCCGCCAGGCCGGCGCCGTCCAGCGGGTCGTCGGCTTCCCGAAGACCGGCCGCGACCACCGCCACGAACTTCTCGAACACGTCCGCCATGTCCACCACTGTGCCCCAGCCGCCCGGCGCCGACTTGATCGAAATTGCGGAGTCGTCCAGTCTCCCAACCGGAGTACTCCGCAATGTGTAGTAGTCTTCTCCGCGGAACACCGGAGGAGGCCGCCATGGACACGAGCCAACTGCTCAAAGGCGTACTGGATCTCGCCGTGCTCGCCGTTCTGCGAGACGCCGACGGCTACGGGTACGACGTACTGCGCCGCCTGCGCGCGGCGGGACTCGAGGACGTCGCGGACGCCTCCGTGTACGGGACGCTCCGCCGGCTGTTCCAGGCCGGCGCGCTGACGTCGTACGTGCAGCCGAGCGAGGAAGGCCCGCACCGCAAGTACTACGGGCTGAACAAGACCGGGCGGGAGCTGCTCGAACAGTCCACGAAGACCTGGAACCACTTCGCCGACACGATGTCGGTGCTGCTGCTGGAGAAGGAGGCCGCGTGAACAGCACCCTGACCGGAGCGGTCGCGAGCTACCTGACGCAGGTGCGGGCCGAACTCGACGACCTGCCGCCGGGTGAGCTCGAGGACGTGCTCCACGACGTCACCGATCACCTCACCGAGGTAGCGGCTGAGCTCGGTGACCAGCCGTCCTTCGCCGACCTGCAGGCCCGCCTCGGGACGCCCCGACAGTACGCCGACGAGCTGCGAACCGCGGCCGGCTATCCGGCCCGCACCGAGCCGGTGAACCAGGACCAGCTCGCCGCCGGCCGGCGGGCGCTGCACTGGGGCCTGATCGCCTGCACGGTCGGCCCGTTCTTCGTTGCGGTCAGCATCTTCACGTGGTCGCGGGACGAGACGACGTTCTTCGGGCTGCTCGGGCTCGGCGTCCTGTTCGTGGCGGCGACGCTCGGTCTGCGCGCGCTGCACGGCAACGACCCGCGGATCGTCCTGGACACCCCGCGCGGCACCCGCGGCGAGGCGGCGATCCGCGGCTGGATCGACCAGATCCCGCCGAACGTCCGGCACGAGCTGGTGACGATCGGCCAGCCGGTCTGGTGGGTCGTGCGAGGCATGATCGGCGCGGGCGGGTTCTTCGCGCTGTTCGGCGCCCTGTCGGTGACCGTGGTCGGCGCCTTCGCCGGCGCCGCGGTGTCGGTGTGGATCGGTCGCCGGACCCAGCAGGACCGGCGCTGGCTGTGGTACGTCGTACCGCTCAACGTCGTCGCGGCGGTCGCGGTCCCGGCGTTCCTGGCCGCGGCGTACGCCGGTGCGTCGTTCGGGTTCCTCAACAACTACAACGACTACCGCGGCACCAGCACGCGCTACAACCCGCCGGAGAACGGCATCACGGTGAACGGCACCCCGGTCTCGAACATCTACCCGTTCGATGCCCAGGGCAAGCAGGTGTCGGTGCGGCTGTACGACCAGAACGGCAGCCCGATCACCCTGGAGCTGCAGGACTGCGCGGCCAGCTACGGCCAGGTGTCCCGCGACTCCACCAGCAACCTGTTCCCGCAGGCCGTCGTCGTCGCCGACGAGAACGGCAACGTCACGTCCGACAACTGCAAGGACTCGACGAAGGCCCCCTTCGCCCCACCGCCGGCCCCGGCGACGCCCACCACTGCCAAGCCCTCCGGCACACCGACCCCCGGCGTCACCCTCACCGTCAAGCCGACGAGGTGACCGACGCTGCCGCGACGCGGCGGTAGCTGTAGCCGAGGCGGTGGTAGACGGCGATCGCCGCGGCGTTGCTCGCGTCCACCATCAGGGCCGCTCGGCCGTGGCGTTTCACCAGTTCGGCGGTCGTGAATCCGCAGACCTGGCGCGACAGTCCCTTGCTGCGGGCAACAGGATGCGTCGCGACGCCGGCGAGGAAGCCGACCTCGGGTGCGCTCCACGCGTCCGCGGCGATACTCAGCAGCTCGCCACGCTCACCAGTCAGTGCCGCCCAACGCCGTACGCCGGGATGCCCCGGCCACGCGTACGACGTGGGCGAGGCGAGTGTCAGCAGCTCTTCGACGCCGGTATCCCCGTCGATCCAGGCAGCCGTCGTGGTGACATCCGGGATGACCTCGGCGTCCATCCACCCGAAGGCCGCCGAGAACGTCAGCCCCGGCACCCGCTCTGCAAGATCGCGGATCAGCTCCTCGTCCCCGAACGGCCGGTACGACGGACCGACCTCGGCCAGTACGCCGGTCGTCAGCCGCACCGCGTCCTTGACCGGCCCGACCACCGCCAGCCGGTCGTGCTTCGACACGTCCGGTGACGCGACCGCCACCGCTGCCCCCGCACGCCAAGCACGCACCCCGGCGGCCAACCCCTGAGCCGCCCACCCAACAATCGGGTCGCCCCCGCCAACCAGCTGCAGCTCAGCCGGCGTCCTGATCTCCCGCACACCCCGAACCGTATGCCACGGACGGCAGCTCGACAGGAGGTGTCCGGCGACAGGCCTGTCCAGCAGGCGTGCGCGGCGCGCCGATCGCCCGCAGTGGGCGTATACGTACTGTCGAGCTGCCGCTCAACCGGCTCGCTGGATGGCGTACGGGACCAGATGGCGGTAGCCGCGGACGGCGACGCGGCGCAGGCGGTGGATGGCGTACGACGGGTGGCCGTCGAGGGCCGCGGCGAGTTCACGGTCGGCGAGGACCCGGCCGGGTTTGCATTCGGTGGTGAGCCGGGCGGCCAGGTTGACCACCTCGCCGTACACGTCGCCGAGCCGGATCAGGATCGTGCCGTACGCGAGCCCGATCCGCAGCTCAGGCAGCTCCGCGTCGGCCGTCACCGCGTCCTGCAGCGCCAGCGCGACCGCGGCTCCCTGCGCGGCGGTGTCGGTCACGAACAGCACCTCGTCGCCGATCGACTTGATCACCCGGCCGCCGTTCAGCGCGACCACGTCGGCCGCCGTCCCCTCGAACCGCTCGATCAGCTCGCCGAGCTCCGCCTCGTCCAACCGCCGGGCCAGGCGGGTGTAGCTGACGATGTCCGCGAAGCCGACCGCCCGGACGCCGCGGGCCAGCTCGTCCGAGCCGGCCACCGCGCGCCCGGCGGCCGCGGCGAGGTGCCGGCGCCAGACGTACGTCTGCAGGCGTTCCATGGCCGGCAGCAACAGGCCCGCGACCTCGATCGCCTCGTCCGCGGACAGTTTGGACCCGCCGAGGAACTCCAGGAACATCGCCGACTGCCACGACGCCAGCCGGGACTGCGTCTGCCCGAGTTTGCGGGCCAGCGAGGACTCCATCTCGGGCTCGATGAACCCGTCGTCCTCGAGCGCCGCGACCAGCCGCAACGCCTCGACGTCGTCGTCGGTGAAGGCGACCTCGTCGTCCGGCACGGTCGCGAACCCGAGCGCGTGCCACATCCGCTCGGCGCGCTGGGTCGAGATCCCGGCCCGCTCGGACACCTCGATCCGGGTGAACTTCCGCTCGCCACCGAGCAGCGTCCGCTCGAACTCCCGGGTCAGTCCGGCCAGATCCGGTGTCCCAGGGTCAGCGGCCACCGCGGCGCTCGGCGATGGTGGCGTCGATGGCGTCCCGGAACGCGGGCAGCCGGCGGGTGAGGTCGTCGAACTTCTCCCGGGTGAAGTGCAGCAGCTGCAGCCGCGACTTCGCCGTGACGGTTGCCGTTCGCAACGTGTTCTTCCGGACCGCGACCTCGCCGGCGATGTCGCCCGGGCCGAGCTCGGCGATCTCCTCACCCTTCTCGCGGACCGCGGCCGTCCCGCTGAGGATCAGGTACGCCGCGTCCGGCGGTGTCTGCTCCAGGATCAGCGACCAGCCGGCCGGTACCGAGACCTCCTCGCCGGCGCGGAAGATGTCCCGGATGTCACGCCCGGACAGATCCGCGAACAGCGGCAGGTCCCGCGGGGACGTCCTACCCAGTGCCACGTCGATCCTCCTCGCCGATGTTTCCCGTCGGTAACTCTAACGTGCCGTCGACACGATGGTCACCCTGCGGCGCGAAACGCGCCGAGACCAGGAGGATCGGCGGGCGGCGGCGGTGGATCGCGAGGGACGGCCGCGCCGCGACCTGGCCGGGTGTCGGGACGGGCTCGTCGACGCGCTCCACCCGGAGGCCGTGCCGGTGCAGGGTCGCGACGACCGTCCCGATCGTCCGGTGGTACTTGACCACGCCCTCGACGAACCAGGTCCGCTCGCGGCGCCCCTCGTCGGCGTAGTCGTCGACCACGCAGTCCGCCGCGACCCGCGGAGCCGTCATCACCGGATGTTCCGTCGTGAACACGAAGGCCCCGCCCGGCACGAGCCAGCGAGCGACCCGCGCCGCCAGGGCGTCGAAGTCCTCGACGTAATGCAGCGCCATGCTGCTCACGACCAGGTCCGCGGAGTCTTGCGGTACGTCGAAGTCGGCCAGGTCGGCGCACTGGTAGCGGACGCGAGGATGTGGTGCCGCCGCGGCGAGCATCTGTTCCGACGCATCGACGGCGAGCACGCCGGCCGCGCCCGCCTCGGCCAGCCGGACGGCCAGACCGCCTTCACCACAACCGAGATCCACGGCACGCACCCCGGCGACCGGCGGGAGCGCCGCGTTCATCGCGGGAATCTCGAGCGGCTCGTTGATCGCGGCACCGGACTGCCGGAGACGGCGGTAGCCGTCGAGGAACTCCGGGTTGTCGTAGAGGGCGTTCACAGCCAGCGCTCCAGGTCGTGGATGTCGATCATCGGGAGCTCCCAGCGGAGGGCGAACTGCTCGAGGTCCGCGGCGCCGGCCATCACGCCGTCCGCGCGCATCACCTCACAGCAGACCCCGACCGGCGCGAGACCGGCCGCCTTGCACAGGGCGACGGTCGCCTCGGTGTGACCCTGGCGCTCGGCCAGCAGCCCGGGACGGGCCGCGAGCGGGAACAGATGGCCCGGCCTGAGGAAGTCCTCGGGCGCCGCGTCCGGCGCCGCCAACCGCCGTACGGTCGCGGCTCGTTCCGCCGCCGACACCCCGGTGCCCGGCGCCGAGGCGAGGTCGATCGGCACATGCATCGCGGTCCCCTGACGGTCCCCCTCGCCCGGGATCGGGTCGATCTTCAGCCTCCGCAGGAGGTCGGCGTCGCACGGGACCGTGGTGTGGCCGCAGGCCTCGGTCAGCAGGAAGCGCATGGATTCGGGGCGGAAGCGCTCCCCGGCGAAGACCACGTCGCCTTCCCCCTCGGCGGTCGGGTCCCAGACGACCACGCCGCCGCCGGCCGCGATCTGCGCGACGACCTTCTGTACGCCGATCTCGCCGCTGAGCTGACCGGCCCAGGGCAGTCGGGCCACGGCCCGCATCAGCTCGGGCCCGTGCCGGTCGCGGGCCATCCGCACCAGCAGGTCGCTCTCGAGGTTCACCCGGTCTCCCGCAGCCAGTGAGCCCAGCTTCGTCTTCACCAGCGTGTTCGGCACCAGGACGACGGAGAAGCGGTCCTTCAGCAGCTCGGCCACGGTGATGCTCACCCCGTCGATCGCGACCGAGGTCTTGGCCACCAGCCGGGCCAGCAGTCGCTCCGGCGGCTTGATCCACACCCGGTGGCCGGCCGGCTCGACGTCCACGCGCAGTACCTTGCCGACGCCTTCGACGTGTCCCTGCACCAGGTGCCCGTCGATCCGGTCGCCGGCCGCCACGGGCAGCTCGACGTGCATCGTCGTACCGACGGCGACCCGGTCCAGCGTCGTACGCCGTCGCGTCTCGTCGGTGACCACCACGTGGATCTCGCCGGCCGGACCCGGCTCCGCGGTGAACCTGATCCCGTCGAGACACACCGCGCCACCCGGCGCGACCGCCACGTCCGAGGTCACCCGCAACGAGCCGCCGTCGACCCCGGCGACGGTGCCGACGTGCTCGATTCGTCCTGTGAACATGCTTCGCTCTCCACCACTTGACGATGGCCAGGGACCGGGAGGTCCGAGCTGAAGCGGGGTATCACCGCGTGGCCCCGGTCAGCACCGGGTTACTCCGCCTCGCGACAGAGCCGACGGGCCAGAACCGTCACACCGTGGAATCGCACCACTCGGCAGTAAACCACACCACCCACCCGCCCGGTCGACGACTTTGGCGAGCGGCTAGCTAGGCGGCGCGGCGACGGCGGCGGGTTGTGCGGCCGGTCTGGCGGCGGATCGGGCGGCGCGGGCCGACCAAGCGCGGCCCGGCCAGGCGGTCCTCGAGGCGGCGGGCCTCGCGGCGGATCGGCTGGGCGACGTACTCGCCGAGGATCAGGCCCGAGGCGAGCGCGACGCCGATGGCGACCGCGGTGGTGAGGCTGACGATGCCGATCAGCTGGCCGACCCCCATCAGCTCGTACAGGCCCTTGTAGATCGTCAGCCCGGGCAGCAACGGGATCGATCCGGCGACGACCACGACCAGCGGCGGTACGCCGGTGCGCCGGCCGCTCGAGTACCCGCCCAGACCGACGACGAACGCGGCCGCGGCCGTGGACCACGCCGGGCCGAAGGACGCGCGCGTCATCAGCGTGAACACCAGCGAGGCGAGGGCGCCCATCAGGGCGACGGGCAGCAACGCCCGCAGCGGCGCGTACGTCGCGTAGGCGAAGGCGACCGCCATCACCGCGCCCGAGATCACCATGATCGGAAGGTTCGCCAGCTGGATCGTCTGCGGTTCGATGCCGACGTGCAGACCGAACCTCAGCCCGAGCGCGAGGCCGAGCGAGACACCGGCGATGATCCCGCCGGTGAGCAGCATCGCCTCGAGGCTGCGGGCCGCGGCGGTCACGTAGTACCCGGTGATGGCGTCCTGGACGGCACCGGTGAGCGCGATCCCAGCCAGCAGCATGATGATGCCCGCGGCAACGACCAGGGACGGTTTCACCGGTGCGTGCACGGCGTACAGGATCAGCGCGACGGCGGTCGCCACGAACGCGCCGGCGACCTGCTGGTAGAACGCGGGCAACCGCTGCCGGGAGAACCACCGGTTGTTCAGGTCGATCACGATCGCGGTCAGCACCGCGACCAGCGTGATCAGCCACCCGCCGCCGAGCAGCAGCGTCGCGCCGCCGGCCATCACACCCCAGGCGAGCACCGCACTCCAGCGCGGGTACGGCGGACCGGCGGACGTGATCCGGGCGAGCTCCCGCGACGCCTCCTCGCGGGTCAGGTCGCCGCGGGCGAACCGCCGGACCAGCTGGTCGACCTCGGTCAGCCGGGAGAAGTCCTGCGACCGGTACCGGACCAGCCGGATGTGCGTCTCCGGCGCGACGTCGGGCGCGGCCTGGTACGAGACCGCCATCGACGTGAACGTGATGTCGACCTCGCACCCGCGCAGCCCGCCGGCCGCGGTGACGCCGAGGATCGTCGCGGTCGCGTCCGCCGTACCGGCGCCGCTGGACAGCAACACCTCACCGACCCGCAACGCCAGGTCGATGGTCGCGTAGACCTCCCGCTGCTCGTCAGGCTCCATCAGGGGGTGCCTGATGTCTCCACGCCGTCGCGAGCAGGTGCTCGGTGCGGTGCCTCGGCGTGCTGGAGTGAAGGCCTCGATGTGGTTTCATCGTGGCCTTTGCTCCAGTGCGGCGAGGTGCCGTGCCGAGTGCCGCGCAGTAGGCGTGGAGTCATCAGGCACCCCCTAGCAGGCGATGCGCCATCGCGAGGTCGGTGATCAGGATGTTCACCCAGCCGCCGAGCAGGGCGGCGCGGATCGCGGAATACTTGCGGTCGCCGCCGGCCACGCCGATCCGGCGCGGCACCGCCAGCAGCTCCTTCGCGGTCACCCCGATGACCCGTTGGTCGAACGTCGAACGCACGAGCTTTCCCTCTTCGTCGAAGAACCGGAAACACACGTCCCCGACGGCACCGAGCCGGCGCAGCTCGTCCTGGTCGGCCTCCGCGACCGCGTTGCCGCTGCGCTGCAGCAGCGGCGAAGGCTCGAGGCTGCCGATCCCGACCAGGGCGTCGGTGAGCTGTCCCCACGTGCCCAGAACGTCCCGAACCGACACATCGTTCATCATCGCCCGGCGGACGGCGGGGGTGCCGACCAGCCCGGGAGCGGGCAGGTAGACCGGCATCCCACCGGTCAGCTCGGCGAACCGCGCGGTCAGCCGGGTGGCCTGCATCTGCACCGCGGCGTCGCCCAGCCCGCCGACGATCTGGACCACCTTGTCCACCACCGGAACGCTCTTGCGCGGCATCCGGTCGACAGCGCTGATCAGCGTCTCGCTCCACGACGAGATGCCGACCACGTGCCCGCCGGTCAGCGTCATGTCCAGGTACGCCGCCGCGCCCGAACCGAGCGCCGGCAGCACGTCGTCGCCCACGCCGAGGGTGTCGACGACCACGGCGTCCCGCAGCCCGTACCGGCCTTGCAGCTCGTCCTCGAGGTCGCTGTGCACGCCGCTCGGCATGGTCACCACCGTGTGCACGATGCCGACCTCGACGGCCTGTTTCAGCATCCGGGAAACGCGCGCCTGGGACAGGTTCAGCTCGGCGGCGATCTGCGGCTGCCGGATGCCCTTCTCGTGGTACATCCGGGCCACCTTCGCGAGCAGCCGCAGCTCGTCCAGCCCGGGCCGGCGGACACCACGGTTGCTGTTCACGGTGCTCCCTTCGAGACGATCAACCTGGACTATAGGCAGATGTAGACCCGCGGTGCGCCACCGGCGTCAGGCAGTGGACTTCCCGGCGTGTCCCGCCGGCCGGTCGCGACGACCGAGCCGTCGCGCGGGTCGACGATCGAGTAGTTCAGCGGGACCGTGTCGTCGAACACCATCACCTGGCCGCCGTTCTCGCGGTACACGATCAGGCCGCCGTCGGCGGTGCTGAGGGCGCGGCCCGAGATCACCCGGGTCCAGTCCGGCGCCATGTCGGTCGTCGGCAGCCCGTCGAGGATCTTCCCGAGCATCCCGACGTAGGTCGACCCCTCGAAGCCGATCGCTTCCCGCCAGCCGGCACCAGGGGCGAGGAAGAACTCGGAGTGCCCCGGCTCCTCGCCGTGCAGCCGCCACTGCCACAGACTGCCCGCGCCGTAGACGACGCCCATCGTCCCGCCCGCGCACAGGTTGCTCCACGCCTCGTGGCCCTGCCACCAGCCCTCGGCCACACCGGTTCGGCCGGTGTGCTCGTACGTCGGTTCGCCGTTCGCGACCGCCTTGACCGGGTGGTTCCGCCACATATCGGCGACCCGCTCGGGGACATGCTCGCCGGTGTGGCCGGTCTGGCACCACTGGAAGTCGAGCCACTCGGCGTCCTGGTGGGCGTCGGCGCGGATGTGCGGGCGGTAGTGGATGCCGGTGGGCTGCTCGTAGCAGTCGACCGCGTGTACCTCGGCGCCGCCCGCCGCGGTCTGCGGCTCGGCTCCGGAGCCGTCGCCGCCGACCAGGTAGATCGCCGGCCGGGCGCCGTACCGCGCGACGAGGTAGCGGCAGTAGGCGGCGTACTCCTGCTCTGGCACCACGGTGCCGGCCACGTCGAGGCCTTTCCAGCCGAACCCCTGGAAGACGGGCTGCAGGACCGGGACGATGCCGTGCTCGACGAGGATGTCGAGGAGGTCGTCGAGGTACTGGAAGTACTCGGCGTTCAGCTGCCGTAGGTGACCGTCGGGCAGGTCCTCGAAGCCGACGTCGAAACCTTCGTCCTGGGTGCGGTCGCGGGGACCGACCGCGCGCATGTCCGGCTGCACGGTCATCAGGAGTACTGCGTTGAATCCCTTGGACTGTCTGTCCTGAGCGTACTCACGGACCTGCTCGGGGGTAGCGCGCCACGGGAGAGCCCAGGCGGTGTCGGCCACCAGCAGCGCCGGCGTCCCGTCCGCATGCACGAGACTCCGCCCGCCAGGCGACATCCGCCAGAACCCATGGCGATAGAACGGATTGAGCTCGTCGTCGAGCGCGGGGGCCACGTCGAACTCCCCGAAGCCGGGTGCTGGGGGCACGTCCGGCCGGGTCGGCGTCGGCTCGCTCGTCCACCGCCAACGGCCGGCAAGCGGCGCCGCGAAGCGGACCTTCCGCACCACAGCAACGCCCGCCGCGGCGGCTCCTCCGGCCGCACCATCGCCCGGTCCCGTGCTACCTCCCGCCGCCGCGCCGCCGCCTGAGGCGGAGAACGTGGGGCGGCGGAGTGCCAGGCCGGACTCGTGCTCGAAATCGACCCAGTCGCCCGTAGCCGGCAGTTCGATCTCTCGCCAGACGGATGAGATGGACATGACACTCCTGGGGTGGTGGTTGCCGTTAAGCTGATGGTCGAGAGAACACACGTGCTCTGGGGTCGGTGAAATTCCGAGCCGGCGGTGACAGTCCGCGACCCGTGATTCCGCGAGGAGGAGCGGTTGACCTGGTGGAACTCCAGGACCGACGGTGAAAGTCCGGATGGGAAGACGCACGTGGCAGTCGCACGTCCTCGGAAATGGGGGCGTGGGCTTGTCGTTGCCCCCGGAGTGCTCTGCGTGCACTGCCGAGAGGACAACGACCGTGAACACCGTCACCAGCCTGGACACCATCGAGCGCGCCGTCGCCGAGATCGCCGTCGGGCGACCCGTGGTGGTCGTCGACGACGAGGACCGCGAGAACGAGGGCGACCTGACCTTCGCCGCCAGCCTCGCGACCCCCGAGTTGATGGCCCTGCTCGTCCGCCACACCAGCGGCTACGTCTGCGCGCCTGCCGCGCCGGAGATCCTGGACCGGCTCGAGTTGCCGCTGATGGTGCCGGACAACCAGGACAGCCTGCGGACGGCGTACACCGTGTCCGTCGACGCGGCGACCGGCGTCGGCACCGGCATCTCCGCCGCGGACCGGGCGCGGACCGTCCGCGTGCTGGCCGATCCCTCGGCGCAGCGCGCGGACCTGATCCGGCCCGGCCACATTCTGCCGTTGCGCGCCGTCGACGGCGGAGTCCGGCAGCGGCCCGGTCACACCGAGGCCACCGTCGAACTCGTCCGGCTGGCCGGACTGCCGCCGGTCGGCGTGATCGGCGAGCTCATGAACGACGACGGCACCCTGATGACCGGCGCCGACCTGCGCGGTTTCGCCGACGCTCATGGCTTCGCGATGATCTCGATCGCGGATCTCGTCAGCTACCTGGCCTGAGCAGCTTGCGGGCGGCGTCGGCGATGCCGTCCGCGGACAGGCCGTACCGGTCGAGCAGGTAGCCGGCCGACCCCGTCGGCGCGAACTCGCCGATGCCGAGGATCGACACCCGGGTCGGGTGGTGCTGGACGACGGTCTCCGCGACCGCACCGCCGAGCCCGCCTCCCGGCACCGCTTCCTCGGCAGTCACGATGCCGGCCGTCTCCCGCGCGGCCGCGACCACGGCGTCGACGTCCAGCGGTTTCACCGTCGGCATCGACAGCACCCGGGCCGAGATCCCTTCCGCGGCGAGCCGTTCCGCGGCGGCCAGCGCCCGCCACAGCACGGTCCCGTTGCTGATCACGGTGACGTCGTTGCCTTCGCGGACCGTGATCGCCTTGCCGAGCCGGAACTCGTAGTCGTCGGCGTACACCTTCGGCACGCTCATCCGGCTGACCCGGATGAACACCGGCCCGTGCGCGGCGGCCGCCCAGCGCAGCGCGGCCGCGGTCTCGACCGGATCCGCCGGCACGATGATCCGCAGGCCGTCGATCGCGCGCAGCCAGGCGATGTCCTCGATCGAGTGGTGTGTCGGGCCGAGCTCGCCGTACGCGACGCCCGGGCTCATCCCGCACAGCTTCACGTTGGTGTTCGAGTACGCGACGTCGGCCTTGATCTGTTCGAGCGCACGCCCGGTGAGAAAGCAGGACGCCGCCGACACGAACGGGATCCGGCCGCCGTTGGCCAGCCCGGACGCGACCCCGACCATGTCCTGCTCGGCGATGCCGACGTTGATCAGCCGGTCCGGGAACGCCTTGCGGAAGCTGTTCAGCTTGCTCGACCCGACGGAGTCGTTGACCACACCCACGATCCGGTGATCGGCCTCGGCGAGCTCCGCGAGCGTCTCGACGTACGCGTCCCGGCAGTCGTACCGGGGCTGGTCGGCGATCGAAGGGGTGTGTACGGCGGTCATGCCGGCTCCTTGGCAAATCCGGGAACAACAGCTTCCAGCTCGGTCAGTGCCTGCTGGAACTCCGCCGCATCCGGCACCCGGTGGTGCCAGGCGACGTTGTTGCTCATGAACGAGATCGGGTGGCCCTTGTGCGTGTGGGCGATCACGAAGGTCGGCTTGCCCGGGCGGAACGGTACGGCGGACAGCACGTCGAGCAGCTCGCCGTGGTCGTGGCCGTTCACCTCGACCACCGCGAATCCGAACGCGGCCGCCTTCTCCGGCAGCGGGTCGAGGTCGTTGGTCTCCTTGGTGGTCGCGCCCTGCTGCAGCCGGTTCCGGTCGACGATCACGGTCAGCCGGTCCAGCTGGTACTGCGAGGCCGCCATCATCGCCTCCCAGTTCGACCCCTCCTGCAGCTCGCCGTCGCCGACCAGGACGTACGTCCGCCGCAGCGAGACGTCGAGCTTGGCCGACAGGGCATGACCGACCGCGACCGGCAGGCCGTGCCCGAGCGGGCCGGTGTTCGCCTCGACGCCGGCGACCTTGTTCCGGTTCGGGTGCCCGTTCAGCGCGGACAGCGGTTTGAGGAAGGTCGCCAGCTCCTCGACCGGCAGGAACCCGAACGCGGCGAGCGTTGTGTACAGCGCCCCGGCGACATGGCCCTTGCTGAGGATGAAGCGGTCCCGCTCCGGGTCGTCGACCGCGTCGGGCGAGATGTCGAGCACGGCGCCGTACAGCGTGGCCAGGATGTCGATGGCGGAGAAGTCACCGCCGATGTGCCCGGCGCCGGCGTGGTGGACCAGCTTCAGGTCCTGGATCCGGATCTGCTGGGCGGCCTCGGCGATGTGCACGATCTGCTCGGCGCGGCTGCTGTGGATCGGCAGCCGTCCGAGGACCGGCAGCGTCGCGTGCTCGACTGTCAGCGTCATACGATCTCCGCCATCGAACTCAGCAGGACCTTCTGGACCAGCTTCTGCGCCGCGAGGGCGTCGTGGGACGCCTGCGCCGCCGCCAGCGCCTCCTCGTCCAGGACGTCGAGCGCGTGGTGCACCGCCTTCAGGAAGGTGATCGCCTGCTTCGCGGCCTGCACGCTGTCCTCGCGGAACGGGAACTGGTCGAGCTGCCAGACGCCGTCCCAGTTGTTCCGGCGCAGCGTGTGGAAGAACTCGAACGTCTCGACCAGGTGCACCGAGCCGACCACCATGTCGTCGTCCCAGCCGCGCAGGTTGTCGTTGACGTCGATCGCGAACAGCCGGCCGTAGTCGATCGCCAGCTGCGCCGCGTCGGCCGGCGTCTCCTGGCCGTACAGCGAGTGGCCGAAGTCGAGCAGGATGCCGAGGTTCGGCAGGCCGATCTTCTCGATGCCGAGCAGCGTGCGCGCGACGTTCGGGAAGATGATCTTCACCCGCGGCTCGCGCGGCTTGTACTCGATCACGAAGTTGATGTCGGGATGCGCCGACACCAGCTCCTTGAGCCCGTCCAGCGCCAGGTTCCAGATGTCGTGGTAGTTGACCTGGAACGGATAGTCCCAGCCGTCCTGGCCGGGCCACAGCTTCACGTACGAGCAGCCCAGGTCCTTGGCCAGCTCGGTTGCCTGGTGCAACAGCTCCAGCGCCTGCTGACGGACCTTCGGGTCCGGGTTCGTGAACGACCCCTTGACGAAGTCCTTGGTGTAGATCTCCGGCGTGATCGCGATCGCCTTCAGGTTGTTCCGCTGCAGCGCGGCCTTCACCTCGTCGAGCGTGCCGTCGTACCCGGCGAACGGCCAGTTCAGGTCGACGACGGAGAGGTCGCCGACGGCGCCGGCCCGGTCGATCTGCTCCAGCAGCCCGACGGGCTCGCCGTACCCGTCGGTGGCGTAACGGTCCTTGTAGGTGGCGAAGTGCCAGATACCCGCGCCGAAGACCGGCATGTCTGTCATGGTTTCGATTCTCCTTGTCATGGGGCGGTGTGGGGCGGTGTCAGCCCTTCAGCGAGCCGGCGGTGAGGCCGCCGACGATCCAGCGCTGAAGGAGGGTGTAAGCGATCAGGATCGGCACGACGGCGATCAGGATGCCTGCCGCGAGGCCGGTGTTGTTGTTGGCGAACTGGCCCTGGAAGTTCAGCAGCCCGACCGGGATGGTCTTGTGCGCGTCGGAGTTCAGCAGGATCAGCGCGAACAGGAACTCGTTCCAGGTCGCGACCGCGTCCAGGATCGCCACCGTGACGAGGGCCGGCACCGACAGCGGCAGGATGATCGTGAAGAACACCCGCCAGTCGCCGGCGCCGTCCACCCGGGCGGCCTCGATGATCTCGTCCGGGAGCTGCCGGAAGAACGACTGCAGCACCAGCACCTCGAACGGGATGCCGAAGGCCAGGTACGGCCCGATCAGCCCGAAGATGCTGTCGGTCGCACCGGCCTGCCGCATCATGATGAAGACCGGCACGATCGTGATGTAGATCGGGATCGTCAGCCCGAGGAACACCGAGAACATCACCGTCCGGCGGAACTTCATCCGCAGCTTGGCCAGCGCGAACCCGAGCATCGCCGACACCAGCACACCGAGCGGCACCTTGATCGCGGCCAGGATCGCGCTGTTCTTGTACGTCGTGGCGAAGTTGCCGATGCCCCACGCGTCCTTGAAGTTGGACCAGGTGAGCTGATCGGGCCAGGACAGCGGCCCGTTGCCGATGAAGTCGGACAGCGGGCGTACGGCGGTGATCACCAGCAGTGCCAGCGGTGAGATCCAGAAGAGCGCTATCACCGCCAGGACGAGCGTCATCACCAGGCCGCGACGCCCTTTGGGACCGGAACTGATCGGTTCGGTGGCGGCAGCCTGAGCCGGCGCGGTCACCTGGGCCGGGGCGATGGTGGTCATGAGGCCTCCCTGGTCTGGGAGCGGACGTACGGGATGCCTACCGCGATCGCTACCAGCGTGATCACGACGGCGATCGCGGTGCCGTAACCGGCTTGGTAGTACTGGAAGACGTTGAAGTACATCCACGTCCCCATCACCTGCGTCGACGTCCCGGGACCGCCGTACGTCATCGCGTAGATCATGTCGAAGACCTTGAACGAGTCGATCAGCGACAGCGCCAGCACGATGTAGTGCGCCGGCCGCAGGCTCGGCATCGTCACGTGCCAGAACTGCTGCCACTTCGTCGCGCCGTCGACGGTCGCTGCCTCGTACAGCTCGTTCGGGATACCCTGCAGCGCGGCCAGATAGAGCAGCATCGGGAACCCGGTGCGCAACCAGATCGCCGGCACCATCACGGCCCACAGCGCGGTCGAGTCCTGCCCGAGCCACGCCTGCGCCAGCCCGTCCAGCCCGATCAGCCGCAGGAACGAGTTGATTGCGCCGTACTGCGGGTTGTACAGCCAGCCCCAGATGCTCGCGATGGACACGAGCGGCAGCACCGCGGGCGTGTAGAAGATCAGCCGCAGGATCGGCTTGCCGTGCACCTTGCCGTTCAGCGCGATCGCCAGCAGGAGCCCGATCACGGTCGGTACGGCGATCGTGACCACGGTCCAGATCAGGTTGTTCTTCACCGCGGTGACGACCACCGGGTCCTGCGGCAGCTTGAAGTAGTTGTCCAGCCCGACGAACTTGTACGTCGCGCTCAGGCCGTCCCAGTTGGTCAGGCTGAACCACAGTGACGACAACGCCGGGTACACCAGGAACGCGACGTAGACCGCCAGGGCGGGCAGGGCGAACAACCACGGCGACCAGCGGCCTCCGCGTTTCGGCTTGGCGACTGCGACTGAGGTGGCCATGCGCTCAGCTCTTCGCCCAGGCGGAGACGATCTCCTGCATCTTCTTGGCCGCGGCGTCCGGCGCGACCGAGCCCTGCAGCAGGTCGCTCTGGACACTGAAGTACTGGTCGGCCTGCTTCTTCGGGAACGCCTGGTCCTGGATCGTGTAGAACGGGTTGCTGCCGTACTTCTGCGCCCACTCGGCCGCCAGCGGCAGCGTCTTCGGGTCGGGCTCGGCGCCCTTGACCGTGGAGGCAGTGACCTGCAGCGCCTTCTGAGTGGCCGGCTGGATGATGAAGTCGATGAGCGCCGCGGCCTTGTCCGCGTTGCCGGACTTCGCGTTGATCATGTAGCCCTCGACGAACCCGGAGTGCCGGGCCGGGCTCTTGTCGGTCGGCAGCTCGAAGTTTCCGAACGCCGACGAGCTCTTCTTCGCCGACAGGATCGCCGCGGCCTCGGTCCACGGTCCGGTGATCGTGTACGCCGTCTTGCCCTGGACGTACGCCGGCTCGATGTCGGCCGGGTCGAGCCCGAGCGCGCCCTGCGGCAGCCACTTCTTGTCCTGCCACTTCTTGAACAGCGCGAACGCCTCGACCACCTCGGGCCGGTCCCAGCTCTCGGCGCCGGTCAGCAGCTTGTCGTGCAACTCCGGTCCCGCGGTGTGCTCGAGCAGGTACTCGAACAGCCGCATGATGTGCCAGCCGTACTTGCCGCCGGTCCCGAGCGGCGTCACTCCGACGGCCACCAGCTTGTCGTTGATCGCCTCCAGCTCGGCGTAGGTCTTCGGCGGGGCGCTGACGCCGGCCTTCGCGAACAGCGACTTGTTGTACCAGGCACCGATCCCGAGGGACACGAACGGCACCCCGGCCTTCATCCCGTCGAAGGTCATCCCGCCGATCGCCTGGGTGTTGATCTTCGAGTCCCAGCCGTACTTGGAGTAGTACGGCGTCAGGTCGAGCGCCTGCTTGGCCTTCGCGAACGGCGCTCCGATCTGGCCGCCCCAGATCCGCCAGACGTCCGGGCCCTTGCCGCCGAGCAGTTCCGTGCGCAGCTTGTCCGGGTACACCGCCGCCCCCGATCCGGGCAGGCTGTCGACCGTGGTCGTGGTCCCGTTCTGCTCGTCGAACTTCTTCACCTGCGCCTTCAGCAACCCGATCGTCTCGTCCCCCTCGTAGGTGAACAGCCGCAGGTTGTTCGACGCTGCCTGAGTGGCTCCCCCGCCGGTCGACGTACCACCGCCCGTGCAGGCGGACAGACCGGCGCCGAGCGCGGCGGCGGACGTGAGACCGAGGAATCCCCGGCGGGAGAGGTTGCTCATGAGTTGCTCCTTAGGCGGGCAAAACGGCGGATCTTGGCGAACATGTCCTCGAGCAGGAACCGGACGTCGACCTGCTCGCAGACCTGGATGGGGTTGTCGGTGCCGGGCAGGTACCAGCCGTCGACACCGAAGCGCGGCGCCGGGCGGGTCCGGAAGTTGCCGCTGTGCGGGTAGAGCATCAAGGAGATGGCGGGCGAGTCGCCGAGGGAGCGGGACTCGATCGGCTCGCCGTGCCAGGTGGCGTTCCACTCCACCAGCTGCTCGATCAGGTACTTGCCGAGCGGACCGGCGTCGCCGATCTTCTCCTCGAGCTCGGCGTAGCTGACCGAGACCTTCGTGTAGACGTCGCTCGGGACCTGCCAGACCGTGATCCCGGACCCGAACACGACATTGGCCGCGTGGATGTCGTTCGACAGGTTGAACTCCATCCGGTGGTCGGCGGCGTAGCCGTTGTAGCCGCGGCCGCCGATCCAGATCACGATCACGTTCCGGCCGGCGAGCTCGGGGTCGAGCAGGATCGCCGAGGCCATGTCGGTCAGCGGCCCGAGGAACGACACGAACAGCGGGTCACCCTCGGAGGCCAGCTTGGACTCCGCGATGATGAGCCGGGCGCCGGGCGAGTCGAGCGGGGTCTGCTCGTCCGGGATGCCGGTCGGGGCGCCGTTCGCGACGGTGACCTGACCGGTCAGGTCCATCAGGTCCAGCAGCAGGTCGATCTCCTCGCGGGACTCCTCCATGCTGCGGTCCGATCGGCGCGTGCCGAAGTGCGCGGGGATCAGGCCGCGGACGTCGAAGGTCGGCGACAGCAGCCCGTGCACGATCGCGAACTGGTCGTCCGCCTCGTTCTTGGCATCGGTGTTGATGATCACCCGGCGTCTGCTCGGCTTCACGCGGTCTCCTCCGGCTTGTCGTGCGAATAGATATTCACTACTGCATAGCCTGTCGCCATGAGTGTCACCACGCGGCTAGAGTCACGTCAAGAGCTCAGTTGAAACTTGGAGGGCCGATGGTCCAGGCGGTACTCGCGATCGACCAGGGCACGACCAACTCCAAGGCGGTCCTGGTCGCCGCCGACGGAACCGTGCTCGGCACCGGCTCGGCCCCCGCCACTCTCTCGACCCCGCACCCCGGCTGGGTGGAGCAGGACGCCGAGAACCTGTGGCAGAGCGTTCTCCAGGCTGTGGGGTCCTGCCTCACACCGGAGGTGGAGGTCGTGGGGATCGCGCTGTCCACCCAGCGCGAGTCCGTGGTCGGCTGGAATTCCTCGGGCGAGTCGGTCGGTCCGGTGCTCGGCTGGCAGGATGTTCGCACCACTAGTTGGTGTACCCAACTACCTGAGTCCGTCGACGATCTCGTCCGCCGTCGCACGGGGCTGCGGGTCGACGCGATGTTCTCCGCACCGAAGATGCGCTGGCTGCTCGACCGATCCGACGCACTGGTCGGCACCGTCGACTCCTGGCTGACTTACCGCCTGACTGGTTGCCGCGAGCATCTGACCGAGGCGGGGAACGCATCGCGGACCTTGCTGTACGACCTGATGACCCTGGACTGGTCGGAAGAACTACTGGACGCGTTCGGGGTGCCCCGGGATGCGTTGCCCGACGTTCGGGCGTCGGACGCGGGGTTCGGGACCACATCCGGCGTGCCAGGTCTGCCTGACGGGATCCCGATCGTCGCCGTGCTCGCGGACTCGCATGCGGCGATGTACGGGCAAGGGTGTACCGAGGCGGGTCTGGTGAAGGCGACGTACGGGACCGGCTCGTCGGTGATGACGCCGGTGGACGGGTTCGCGCCGGGCGGATGCACGCTGGCCTGGCTGACCGACCGGCCGGTGTACGCGCTGGAAGGCAACATCGTGTCGTCCGGCGCCGCGCTCGCCTGGACCGCGGACCTGCTCGGTCTTCCCGACGTCGGCGCCTTGACGGCTCTCGCGGGGACGGTCACGGCGGCGGAGGGCGTCGTCCTGGTGCCGGCGTTCGCGGGACTCGGCGCACCGCACTGGGACCGGGAAGCGCGGGCGGCCCTGACCGGCATGAGCAGCTCGACGACGCGAGCGCACATCGCGCGGGCGGCCGTCGACGCGGTCGCGCACCAGATCTGCGACATCGCGGACACGATCCCGGGCCCGCTCAGCAGCCTCCGTGCGGACGGCGGCGCGACAGTGTCGGACCTGCTCATGCAGACCCAGGCTGATCTGCTCGGTCATCCGGTCGAGGCGTCCGACGTACCGGAGATTTCCGCTCTGGGTGTCGCCGAGCTGGCCTGGACGAAGCTCGGCGCGACGACCGGCTGGGCGGGCAAACGGTCGTATCGGACGTTCGAGCCCGGTCCCGGCGCCGGCGATCGTGGCCGGCGCCGGGACGAATGGGCTCAGGCGGTCGCGACGGTCCGCGTCACGCCAGCTTGATCCGGAACACGGCCAGCCGGGCGTCGTGGCCGTCGACGTTCATCGGGATCACCTTGGTGTTGACCAGGTCCAGCCGGACCTTGCCGTCACCGGGCAGCCAGTTGATCCGGTCGATGCCCTTGAAGAAGGCCCGGTGCTCGCTGTCCTGGCCGGTGGCCCGCACGTAGCCGGGGTTGTTGGTGTCCGCGGTCCAGATCACCAGGTGGCCCTGGTTGTGGTGCGCCATCACGCGCTCGCGGTGCAGCTTCTTGTGCAGCTGCCACTCGTCCTGCAGGTTCGGGTTCTTGGTGCCGTTGTACGCGTTCGCGATGTAGTGCGAGTTGATCAGGGCGAACTTCAGGCCCGGGTGCGCGCTGTGCTCGACGACCACCTCGTTGATGTACCGGGGCGGCGTCACGTGGGCGATGCCGCCGTGCACGAAGGTGCGCTTCGAGTTCACGATCTTCCACGGGTCCGGGACCGAGATCGGCACCCGGAACGACTTGGGGTCGTGCAGGAACGCGTTGCGGTACTTGCTGCCGAAGTGCCGCGTGATCATCGGCGGCTCACCCGAGTCGCCCTCGCTGATCTCCTGCCAGCCGACGAACGGTCGATGCCCCGGGTCGCCGCCGCGAACCGCCGTGATCGCGGCCTCTCGGGCGCCGAGGTGCTTGCGCCCGATGTTCGCCGTCACGACGGGTAGCCGGAACCACCCCGTCCCTGCCTGCGCCGCCGCGCCCCGCTCCACCGGCCGTGCCGCCGAAGCCGTCTGCGCACCGGCCGCCGAGCCGAGTGCGGCCAGCGCACCTCCACCGAGCATCAACGCTTGCCGCCGGCTGATTCTGTCGGCCATAACCACCTCCACAAGAGTCCGGCCCGCGGGCCGGAGGGCGAATGTCTTGTCGACCGGCTACGACGTACTCGACCGCCCAACCGTTCCGCAGCGTGTCGGAGATCGCTTTCCGTTACAGGTTGACTCGGCCGTGACGCCCACCTATGGTTGCGATCACAGGCTGCGGAAAGCCCTTTCCAAGCCTGCGGGAGGGAGGCGTCCATGTGTGAGTTCGAGCCCGGGCCGGCTGCGGCCCTGCCCGGCGGCATCGGCATCTCGAAGCTGACGGTGTACGACGTCGAGGCGCCCGACGGCCTGGTCGGCGGTACGCCGCACGTCCACCTGGCCTGCTCCGAGGGGTACTGCGTGATCGCCGGCGCCGGCGCCGTACAGGCCCTGAACACGAAGGGTTACACCGAGACCCCGCTGCAGGCCGGGACCGTCGTCTGGTTCGACCCCGGCACGATCCACCGGCTGGTCAACGCCGGCGGGCTGCAGATCCTCACCCTGATGTCCAACTCCGGACTCCCCGAGGCCGGCGACGCCGTCCTGACGCTGCCGCCCGAATACCTCGCCGACCGCGAGACGTACCTGGCGGCGACCGCCCTGACCGGCGAAGGCGCGGCCCGTACCCGGTCGGCGATGGCCCGGCGCGACCTCGCGCTCCAGGGATACGCCGTCCTGCGGGAGCGGTACGAGGCGGAAGGCCCCGCGGCGCTGGACGAGTTCTTCGCGGCAGCGGTCCGGATCGTGCAGCCGCAGCTCGCCGACTGGCGCAAGCGCTGGGAGCAGGGCGCCCGGCGGCTCGCGGACGAGACCGGCGCCGCGCTGGACGCGCTGGAGGCCGGCACCGCGCCGCACCTGCAGACCGCCGAACTCCACCGACTTCCGACCCCTACCGAGTTCGGCCGGCACGGTATGTGCGGCCGCCTCGACGTCTATGACACCACCCGAGCGTGAGAGGTAGAACTGTGAACGAGCGACGCATCGGCATCGTGATGAACGGCGTCACCGGCCGGATGGGCCTGCGCCAGCACCTCGAGCGTTCCATCGTGGCGATCCGGGAGCAGGGCGGACTGCCCGCCGCCGACGGCACGATGATCATCCCCGAACCGATCCTGGTCGGCCGCAACGAACTCAAGCTGCGCCGGATCGCCGAGCAGTACGGGCTGGAGCGGTGGACCACCGATCTGGCCGAGGCGCTGGCCCAGCCGGACGTCGAGATCTACTTCGACTCCCAGCTCACCCAGCTGCGCGAGAAGGGCGTCCGGGCCGCGGTCGAGGCCGGCAAGGCGATCTACTGCGAGAAGCCGATCGCCGAGAGCCTGGACGCGGCCGTCGACCTGGCCAAGCTCGTGGTCGACTCCGGGCTGAAGAACGGCGTGGTGATGGACAAGCTGTCGCTGCCCGGCCTGCGGAAGCTGAAGCGGCTGGTCGACGGCGGGTTCTTCGGCCGGATCCTCTCGGTCCGCGGCGAGTTCGGCTACTGGGTCTTCGAGGGCGACTGGCAGGAGGCGCAGCGGCCGTCCTGGAACTACAAGTCCGAAGAGGGCGGCGGCATCATCCTCGACATGTTCTGCCACTGGCGGTACGTGCTCGACCAGACGTTCGGCTCCGTGAAGTCGGTGTACTGCCAGGGCGCCACGCACATCCCGACGCGGGTCGACGAGAACGGCGACCCGTACACCGCGACCGCCGACGACGCGGCGTACGGCGTGTTCGAGCTCGAGGGCGGGATCGTCGCGCAGCTGAACTCGTCCTGGGCCACGCGGGTGTTCCGCGACGAACTGGTCGAGTTCCACGTCGACGGGACCGAGGGCTCCGCAGTCGCCGGCCTGCGCAACTGCCGCGTCCAGCACCGGTCCGCGACCCCGAAGCCGGTGTGGAACCCGGACATCCCGGTCACCGAGCAGTTCCGCGACCAGTGGGCGACGGTGCCGGACAACGAGCCGATGGACAACGGCTTCAAGGTGCAGTGGGAGATGTTCCTGCGGCACGTGGTCGACGACGCGCCGTTCACCTGGGACTTCGTCGAGGCCGCGAAGGGCGTCCAGCTCGCCGAGCTGGGTCTGAAGTCGTGGCACGAGGGCCGCAAGCTCGAGGTCCCGACGCTCGATCTCGGGGCCAACTGATGGAGCTGAACCTTCCGGTCCACGGGGGACTCGAGAAGTACCGGCTGACCGGCGAACCAGTTGCTCGGGGCACCTATTCGCCGGCGCGCTCACGGCTCGCGTTCGCCGCGGCGCACGTGGTGGCGGATCCGCTCGGGGACAACGCACCCGGGGCGCCCGCGGTGATCGACTGGGAGCACACGCTGGAGTTCCGGCGGCACCTGTGGTCGCTGGGCCTGTCGGTCGCCGAGGCGATGGACACCGCGCAGCGCGGCATGGGCCTCGACTGGGAGGCAACGCAGGAACTGATCCGCCGGTCCGCCGCCGAAGCGCCGGACGGCAGGATCGCCGTTGGGGTCGGCACCGACCAGCTGACGGGTCCGGCCACCCTGGATGCGGTCATCGGTGCGTACGAAGAGCAGTTGGCCGTTGCCGAGGATGTCGGCGCCCGGCCGATCCTGATGGCCAGCCGGGCCTTGTGCGCGGCGGCGGAGTCGCCGGACGACTACCGCAAGGTGTACGACCGCCTTCTCACCCAGTCCGCCAAGCCGGTGATCCTGCACTGGCTGGGCCCCATGTTCGACCCCGCCCTGGAAGGGTACTGGGGCGGCGACTCGTTCGATTCCGCGGCCGCGACCGTCGTGGAACTGATCAACGCCAACGTCGAGAAGGTCGACGGGATCAAGATCAGCCTCCTCGACGCCTCGAAGGAAGTTGCCCTGCGCAACTGCCTGCCCACGGGCGTCCGACTCTACACCGGGGACGACTTCAACTACCCCGAGCTGATCCGCGGCGACGGCGAGCGGCACAGCGACGCGTTGCTCGGAATCTTCGCCGCGATCGCCCCGGCGGCGGCAGCAGCTCTGCACGCGCTGGATGCCGGTGACCTGGACACCTACGAGCGGGTGTTCCAGCCGACCGTACCGTTGGCTCGGCAGATCTTCTCCGCGCCGACGTACTACTACAAGACCGGGATCGCGTTCCTGGCCTGGCTGAACGGGTTCCAGCCCGGGTTCACGATGGTGGGCGGTCTGCAGACCGGCCGGTCGTTGCCGCACCTGGCGGACACCTTCCGGCTCGCGGACCAGGCCGGCGTACTGACGAATCCGGAGCTGGCCGTCGACCGGTTCCGGCAGCTGTTGCGGGTCGGCGGGATCGACGCATGAACCGGTACAGCCTCAACCAGGCGACCACGAAGTACTGGCCGCTCGAGGACGTCGTCGCGGCGAGCGCGAAGGCCGGGCTGGAGTGGATCGGGCTGTGGCGCGAGCCGATCCAGGAGTACGGCGTCGACCAGGCGGCGAAACTGGTCGCCGACGCCGGCCTGAAGGTCTCGTCGCTGTGCCGCAGCGGCTTCTTCACCTCGACCGACGCCGCCGAGCGGAAGGCGAAGATCGAGGACAACCGGCGCGCGATCGACGAGGCCGCGACCATCGGCACGCCGGTCCTCGTGCTCGTCAGCGGCGGACTACCGGCCGGGTCCCGCGACCTCGACGGTGCGCGCGCGATGGTGCGCGACGGGCTCGCCGAGCTGGCGCCGTACGCCGAGGAGCGCGGCGTCACGCTGGCGGTCGAGGCACTGCACCCGATGTTCTGCTCGGACCGCTGCGTGGTGTCGTCGCTGGGCGGCGCGCTCGACCTCGCCGAGCAGTTCCCGGCGTCGCAGGTGGGCGTGATCGTCGACGCCTACCACCTGTGGTGGGACGCGGACGTGTACCGGCAGATCGAGCGGGCCGGCGAGCGGATCGTGTCGTACCAGGTCAGCGACTGGGTGGTTCCGCTGCCCGCGGACACGCTGCTCGGGCGCGGCATGATGGGCGACGGTGCGATCGAGTTGCGCCGGCTGCGCGAGGCCTGCGACGCGGCCGGGTACGACGGACCGATCGAGGTCGAGATCTTCAACCAGCAGTTGTGGGACGCGCCGGGGCAGGAAGTCTTCGACCTGGCGCTGGCGAGGTACCGGGAACACGTCCTCTGACGAAGGAGCCTGTATGACTGACCGGACCATTCCTGCCGACGGAATCGGCATGCACCTCTACACGATGCGGGACGTGCTGGCCGAGGACTACCCGGGGACGCTCAAGCGGCTCGCCGGGATCGGGTACCGCACGGTGGGGGTGAGCGGGCGGTTCGACCACAGCGCCGCGGAGATTCGCGGGTTCGCGGACGATGCCGGGCTCGCGATCGTGCTCGAGCACGTCGGGTACGCGCGGCTGAGCGACGACTGGGCCGGCGCGCTGGCCGACGTGAAGACGCTCGGCGCGCAGTGGGCCGTCGTACCGTCGATTCCGGCCGAGCTGCACTCGGTCGAGGGCTTCCGGACCGCGGCGGCCGCGTTCACCGAGGCCGGCAAGGTCGCGCGGGACAACGGCCTGAAGCTGCTCTTCCACAACCACGGCCGGGACTTCGACGAGGTCGACGGGCAGGTGCTGTACGACATCCTGCTGGACGTGGACCCGGAGCTGCTCGGGTTCGAGCTGGACCTGTACTGGGCGGTGGACGGCGGGCACGACCCGGCGAAGCTGTTCCAGGAGCACCCGGGCCGGTTCCCGGCGCTGCACGTCAAGGACATGGCCGCGGACGGCTCCTGGGAGGACGTCGGGGCCGGGAAGCTCGACTTCGGCGCGATGTTCGCGCACGCCGAGGCGGGCGGTGTCGAGCAGTATCTGGTCGAACACGACAAGCCCGCCGACGCCTGGCAGTCGGCCCAGCGCAGCTACCGCGGACTGACCGAATTGCGGTACTGACGCATCTCATAGCAAACGCTTAACCGGGTCACCTGTGCGTACACCTGCTCACCCCCGGTGAAATCGGCTTATTCTCAACGAGTGCAGAACGAGCCCACGGTCCGGCTGTCCGCCGTACGGCGCTTGTACGAGGTGAGCGCGCGGATGGGCGCCGGGCGGAGCCTTGCCGAGACGCTGCAGGCGGTCGTTGACGGGGTCGTGAACGGGCTCGGCTTCGGCATCGCCGTGCTGAACCTCCGGCACCCGGACGGCAAGTTCGAGGTGATCGCCGTGGCCGGGTCGCCGGGGGCCCGGTCGGCGCTGCTCGGGAAGGTGAGCGCGGCGGACCTGTTCGACGCCGAGTTCGCGATCGCCGACGAGTGGGGCAAGCTCCGGTTCGTGCCACACGAGCGGCTGCCGGAGGGTGAGGTCACCGGCTGGGTGCCCGACGTACCGGTGTCCGACGCGCCGGAGGCCTGGCACCCGCTGGACGCGCTGTTCGCGCCGCTGTACTCCTCCGACGGCGAGCTGGTCGGGATGCTCTCGGTCGACCTGCCCGAGGACCAGCGGCGGCCGGGGCCGATCCACCGGGAACTGCTGGAGATCTTCGCCACCCAGGCCGGGCTCGCGATCGACAAAGCCCGGTTGACCGACCGGCTGCTGGCCGAGAAGACCCGGCTGGAGGCGAGCGAGGCGACGTTCCGGCTGGTCTTCGAAGGCGCCGGGAACGGGATGGCGACGGTCGCGTTCGACGGACCCGAGCTGGGCCGGATCCTGCGGGTCAACGCCGCGTTCTGCCGGATCACCGGCTACGCCCCGGACCAGCTGATCGGGACGCGACTGGTCAGCTTCCTGCGGGACGAGGAGCCGGAGCAGACCCGGACCGAGCTGGAGAAACTTGCCGCCAGCAACGGTACCTACCGGTTCGAGCGGGTGTTCACGCAGCCGAGCGGGAACGCGATCTGGCTCGGCGGCACGGCGTCACTCGTCGAGCAAGGCGCCGGCCTGCCGCGGATCCTGCTCGTCCAGATCGACGACGTGACGGCCCGCAAGGACGCCGAGCGCGAACTCCGGCACCACGCGGCGCACGACCCGCTCACGGGCCTGCCGAACCGCCGGCTCCTGCAGCACCGGTTCGTCAAGGTCCTGGAACAGACCCGGATCACCGGCCGCCCGGGCGCGCTGCTGTTCTGCGACCTCAACCACTTCAAACTCGTCAACGACGGTTACGGTCACGAGGCCGGCGACCGCGCACTCCGCGAGATCGCCACCCGCCTCAGCACCGCCGTCCGCCACGGCGACACGGTCGCCCGGCTCGGCGGGGACGAGTTCGCCGTCCTCGCCGAGGACATCTCCGGCGACGACCTCACCACCCTCATCACCCGCCTCGAATCCGCCGTCAGCCGCCCCCTCCCCAACATCGCCGTCGAGGTCACCACCAGCGTCGGCACCGTCCCCATCACCCCCACCACCACCGACCTCGACACCCTCCTCCACGAAGCCGACCAGGCCATGTACGCGGCCAAGAGCCGCCGAAGCTAGCAAGGGGACTGCGGAGGGCCGAGGGGGCTGCTGGCGTGGATTGCGGAAGTGTGGTTGAAAGGAGTCCGCACAAAACGATCCTGGGGGGATTGAGCCATGCGCACATTGATGACTGGGCCTGCGAGAGTCGACTACGGGCAGATCTACGTCGAGAGCGGTGAACGGTCGCCGGAGGTGCCGGAGAGCTTCGGCGGTCAGCGGAACGGGCTGTGCGGGGCCGCGGTTGCCGGCGCGCTCTTCCTGGTCACCGGGATGCATACCGGGCGGGTCGGGTTCGGTGTCGAGTTGTACGACGAGGCACCGACCGTCGACGAGACGTGGGAAGAGGTCGTCGAGGCGTCCTTCCGTCCTGCCGGGGGCGTAGTCCTGCGCGGATGGGACAGCGGGTACTGGCCGTTGGAACTGGAACAGGTGGACTACCGCGTGCGGTACTGCGGATGGGGAATGGACGCCGGCCACGACGCGGGTCCGCCTGAAGAGGACGAGCCGGAGATCGACCGGTACGTCCTGCAGTTCTGGCGGGCGCCGTCCGCGCCGGACGAAGTGATCAAGCAGAGCAGCCGGACCGCGGCGTACTGGCATGGCGTTGCACGAAAGACACCGCCACCGCCGACGCCTGAGCAGCGCGCCGAGATGCGGCGGGCGAGGGAACAGCGTGAGGCGGAGGAACGACAGGCCGCGAAGGTGGCGTCGTGGGGCGGGAGCATCCCGAGTGAACGAATCCAAGACAGCTACATGTCGGTTCTCCTGGTGCAGTACGACCGGCCGCTGCTCGACGATCTGGATCAGGCCGGCCCCGACACGCTGCTGAAGATCGCCCGCTGGGCTGCGCGCCGGGGCTGTGTCGCGACGGGTCTGGATCGGATCGATTGGATCGCAACCAGGCTGGACGAGATGGACGCGGGTGGCGGTCCGCGCGAGCTGACCGGTCCACCGCCCGGCACGTTCGATACCGACGGCCCGATGCTCGTCTCGACCGTCGGCGGCGCCTGGCCGCACAACCTCAGCGCGCCGCTGCAGGCCCTCACGGTGATCGACAAGACGTTCGACGAACCGCTGGATGCGGCGATCGACACCCTGCTGCTCGCCATCGATGCAGTCGGCGACGGGCACCAACTCATCAGCGAACTCCGCCAGTCCTTCCCGGACCTCGGCCAGGCGGTCTGATGCGCACGATGATGAGCGGGGCCGCTTGGGTTTCGTACGCTCAGATCTATGTCGAGAGTGCGCCGGACTCGTCGGACCTCGGGGAGTGTTTCGCGGGGCAACGGAACGGGTTGTGCGGCGCGGCGGTGCCGGGGAAGTTGTTCCTGATCACCGGATTGCACACAGGTGAAGTGGGCTTCACGGTCGAGGTGCACGAGACGATGCCGTCGGTCGAGTACAGCGCGGAAGACGTCGTCGAGGCGGCCTACCGGCCGATCGGCGACGCCGCGCTGGTCACCTGGGGTGGAGGCGGCGGCCCATGGCGGTTGGAGCTCGAGCCGGGTGTGGACTATCGGGTCCGATACTCCGCTTGGGGTATGGACGCAGGTCACCAGGCCGGGCCGCCGATGAATGGCGAGCCGCTGGTCGATCGGTACCTGCTGCAGTTCTGGCCGGCGCGGGTCGCGCCCGATCGGGTGGTGAAGGGGACCAGCCGGAAGGCAGCGTACTGGCACAAGTTCGCCCGCGAGCAGCCGACGCCGGAGCAGTTCGCCGAGCGGAAGCGGGAGAGGGAACGGCAAGCCGAGGCACAGCGGCTCGCCGAGCAGGCTGTGGCGTGGGGAGGGGCGTTACCGACTGATCGGATGGAGCGAGCCCGCTACGCCCGGGAACTGTCTGTCCTGGACCGGGCCTTGGTGGACGAGCTCGAGCAGGCCGAACCGCAGACCTTGCGCGCGATCGCTCGGTGGGCAGCGCGACGCGCCTGCGAGGAGGCCGGGTACGGCGGACATGTGCGCGTCGTGGGCATGCTGGATCGGCTGGACCAGGGTGCCGACTGGTTCGAGACCCTCAACGGGCCGCGCCGTCCGGTCGAACCGGGAACGCAGCAAGGTGTGACTATCCTCCTCGACCGTACGCACGGTTGGTTCGACGAGCGCGACCCCTTCGAGAACGCGTCGACCGCCGTCACAGCCACCTTCGACGAGGACGCATTCACAGCCGCGGTGGGAACGGTCTGGCTGGCGACCGGGCCCTTCGCGGACAAGAGCCGGCTACTCGGCGAACTACGGGAACAGTTCCTGTGAACGAGCGCCCGATCTGGCCGGTCGACGATGAGCAGCGACGACGTGGCGCGGCGCAGGTATCCCGGCGGATGCGGCCGCTGTAGTGCAGAGTGAACGGTTCGGGTGGGTGGGGCGGGGCGTGGCGCGGCGACGGAGGAGTCGGGCGTGGCGTCGCGTGGGATTGCTTGCCTTCACGAACCCAGGCTGGTGAGGGCCTCGTCGGTCAGGCGGTAGACGGTCCATTCGTCTTGGGGGGTGGCGCCGAGGGACTTGTAGAAGTCGATGGCGGGGGTGTTCCAGTTGAGGACGGACCATTCGAGGCGTTCGTAGTTGTTGCGGACGCATTCCTGGGCGAGGGTGGTGAGGAGGGCCTTGCCGAGGCCGGTGCCGCGGGTTTCGGGGCGGACGAAGAGGTCTTCGAGGTAGATGCCGTGGACGCCGCGCCAGGTGGAGAAGCTGAGGAACCAGATCGCGCAGCCGACGACCTCGCCCTCGTGTTCGGCGACGTGGCAGAACACGGCGGGCGTGGCGCCGAAGAGTGCGGTGTGCAGCTGGTCGGCGGTCAGGTGGCACTCGTGGCGGGCGCGTTCGTACTCCGCGAGGGAGTACACGAGCTCCACGATCGCCGGTACGTCGTCCGGCCGGGCACGGCGGATGCGTTCGTCGGTCTGCATACCGCCTATCCTGCACCGGCGGCGCCCGGGCTCAGTCTTCGCGTTCGGTTTCCTGCTCGGCGACCCGGTCGACGCCGTGGGTGTCGGGACGCTCGCCCCTGCCGGTCGTGTGCTGGGCGTCCGCGCCGGCGTACGTCGAGCTCTGCAGCTGCAACGCCGCCGCCAGTTCCGGGTCGGCGCGGACCACGGCGCCGCGTTCGACGGTCATCTTGTCGAAGACGGCGTACAGCGCCCGCGGGTCCGGGTCCGTACTCTTCTCCAGGTCCTTCGGGTATGACGCATCGGCCGCGGCGTTCCACTCGTCGCGCTCGACCTTGTCGAAGTCCAGGCGGTACGGCGACATCTCGGACACGTGCTGGGCGAACACCTTGGCGGCGGCTCCGTTGCCCTCGCGGAACGGGTGCGTCAGGTTCTGGTAGGCGTAGACCTCGGAAATGCTCTGCACGAACTCCTCGCGCGACATCGTCGACCAGTCCTTGTCCTGCACCTTCGCGCTCACCTTGTCGGTCCACGCGTCCAGCCGCCCCGGCGGAACGAACTCGTTGCCCTGCTTCTGGATCTGGACGTTCCGGAACTCGCCGGCCCAGTCGTACACGTCCTGGAGCAGGTGCCGATGGATCGCCTGGATGTGCGCCTTGTCGTAGGTGCGGGGGATGTCGGCCTCACCGCGGTCGATCTCACCCTGCCGGTTGGCCCGCAGCGCGTATTCGGTGAAGCGCAGCTCGATCGGGTTCTTGATGTCGAGCTTGTTCCGCAGGCAGCTGCCGGGCTCCCACAGGTAGGCGTTCCAGCGCTCCTTCTCGGCGGCTCTCCACTGCTCCTCCTCGGAGAGCTGCGCGGAAACCTCTTGGGTCACGCCGAGCCGCCGCGGGTCACCTTCGCCATGGTCCGGCGGATGTACTCGGCGGTGTCGATGCGGCCTGCTTCGCGGTCGACCAGGTCGGCGACGTCGTCGCGCTGCGGCTCCCAGCCCTCGAGCCGGTTGTTCGACAGCGCGTCGCTGACACGCTGCTTCTGGTCGTCGTCGAGCGCTTCGAACAGCTCCGGCCAGCGCTGCGCGTAACGGCAAGGTTCGTAGGCCATTGGTAACTCCCCGGTAGCTAACAATTCGGGCCAGCCTAGCGAAGACCGGATTCATACCGTCGCTTGTCGTTAAGTTCCCGGACGATCACGTTAACCTCCCCGCCATTCTCCGCCAGAACACTGGCACCGCTTCGACCGCCCAGCATCTGGAGGAACCATGTCCGTGTCCCGCCGTCGCTTCCTCGGGTACGGGGGTGCGGGCTCCGCCGCCGTACTGCTCGGCACCGGGGCCTGGACCGCCTCGACGACGTACGCCGCCCCGTCCGGCACCGGCAACCCGTTCACGCTCGGTGTCGCGTCGGGCGACCCGCAGTGGAACAGCGTGGTGCTGTGGACCCGGCTCGCCACCGACCCGTACGCCGTCGACGGGAAGGGCGGCATGCCCGCGAAGCCGGTCCGCGTCGAGTACGAGGTCGCCCGGGACGAGAACTTCCGGCACGTCGTCCGGCGCGGCAGCGTCGTCGCGACCCCCGAGCTCGGCCACTCGGTCCACCCGGAGGTCCAGGGCCTGCAGCCGGACCACGTGTACTACTACCGTTTCCGCACCGGCGCCGAGGTGTCGCCGATCGGCCGGACCCGCACCACGCCACACCCGTTCGCGCAGCCGCGGGAGCTGCGGTTCGCGTTCGCGTCCTGCAACGCATGGCAGGACGGATACTTCACGGCGTACGACCACATGGCCCAGGAGGACCTCGACCTCGTTGTCCACCTCGGCGACTACCTGTACGAGTCCGGGGTGAAGACCAACAAGCGCGGCGTCACCACCGATCCGCGGTTCCACACCGAGACGTTCGACCTGGCGCGGTACCGGCTGCAGTACTCGCTGTACAAGACCGAGGCCCCGCTGCAGGCCGCGCACGCGGCGCACCCGTGGATCCACACGTTCGACGACCACGAGGTGGAGAACAACTGGGCCGGCGACATCTCCCAGATCGACACCGAGCCGGACCAGGACCCCGCGGTCTTCCGCGCACGCCGGGCGCAGGCGTTCCAGGCCCTGTACGAGAACATGCCGGTGCGGCACGAGCAGATGCCGTCCGGGCCGGACATCCGGTACCACCGGCGGCTGCCGTACGGCCGGCTCGCGGACTTCACGATCCTCGACACCCGCCAGTACCGCAGCGACCAGCCGTGCGGCGACGGCGACTCGGCGACCTGCGACGACCGGTTCGACCCGGACAACACGATGCTCGGCGGCAAGCAGCGCGAGTGGCTGCTGAACGGGTTCCGGACCTCGCACGCGCGCTGGCAGATCCTCGGCAACCAGGCCCCGATGGGCCAGACCGACTGGACACCCGGCCCGGAGACGCACGTCTGGCTGGACCCGTGGGACGGGTACGTTGCCGAGCGCAACAAGGTGCTCGCGGCCGCGCAGGACAGCGGCGTCCGCAACCTGGTGGTGATCACCGGCGACCGGCACCAGAACTACGCGCTCGAGCTGAAGCGCGACTTCGCGGACCCGGACTCGGCCACGGTCGGCACCGAGTTCGTCGGTACGTCGATCACCAGCGGCGGCAACGGCGCCGACACCACCGACCAGGGACAGCAGTTCCTGGCCGCGAACCCGCACCTGAAGTTCTTCAACTCCCAGCGCGGGTACTCACGGGTCACGGTCGACCAGCACCAGTGGCGCAACGACTTCCGCGTCGTGCCGTACGTCAACACGCCGGGCGCCCCGATCAGCACCCGCGCGACGTACGTCGTCGAGGACCGGCACCCGCACGTCCACGCCGGCTGATCCTCAGCTCCGGGCGAAGAGGCCGAGAGCGTCGTACGCGATCCAGGAGCCGACGTCCTTGAAGAGTTCGAGGACGTTGGCGCCTGGGCGGAAGAGCGTCCGCGGCAACGGCTGCTCGAGGTACGACGGCTTCAGCGGCGAGCCGGGATAGGTGCTGTCGGCAATCGTCGAGCCCTTCGTCGCGCCGTTCGCGAAGGCGAGCCGACCGACCTCGAACCCGTTGACCGTCAGCAGCGCCGATGCAGCCAAGCTGGCGTGGCTGTCGATCAGCCAGAGCGCGAGATCGAGATCCTGCTCAGGTACGGCGGGCAGGTCGAAGCGGAACGTCGCGCGGTGGTTCTTCGAGCCGGCCCACTTGTCGGCGGGCCCCGGCAGCAGGTACGACCAGTCCGCCGCCGGGGTCGACGTACCGAACGTGTAGTCGACGTCGGCCGGGAAGCGGGTCGGGTACTGGGCGTAGCCCTTCGGCGAGAGGGCGAGCTCGGAGCCCTTGCCGTCGAACGTGCCGACGGTCGCCACCGGCGTACCGGAGATCGTCACTGATGTCAGGTTGGCGACGGCGGCGGCCGCGGACTCCGCGGATCGGTTGCCTGCGGCATCGACCGTGACGACGGAGTAGGACCTGGTGACGCCGGTGAAGCCGAGGCCGCGATGGACGAAGTGCGGGTACACGGTCTTGCCGATCAGGGCGCCGTCGGCGTACACGGCGTAGTGATCGACGACGGTCGCCCACGACACGGGCTTCCAGTCGAGCGTCACGATCCGGATGCCGCCGCTGCCGTGCAGACCGGTGATTGCTGGTGGACGACGCATTAGAAGGCCTCCAGGCGAGGATCGGCGACGGGCGTGCGGAAGCGGGCGAGGATGTTCGGCTGAGCGTTGGCGTCGGCCTGGATGTACGGGAAGTTCACGAACTCGGTGGTCAGCTCGGTGCGGGTCATCGTGCTGTGCACGTAGCCGCGACGAGCGTTGTAGAGCTTGATGTTCGGGTGCTGCAGCCAGTCCTTCGCGTAGGTATCGGTGTCGGTGCCGTCGCCGTTCGAACCGACCGACGAGCACACCAGTTCGACGCCGACGGTGCGCTCGTCGAGCTGGAGCTCCGACGCGACATGGCGGTGGATGTCGCCGGTGAGCATCACCGACGTCCCGGCGCCGGCCATCGCCTCGAGCACGCGACGCCGGTTGGCGGGATAGCCGTCCCACTGTTCGGTGCGGTCGTCGGTGACGGCGGTGAGGACGACGCCGCCCGCGACGATGTTCCAGGACGCGCGCGAACTGCGCAGGCCGTCGTACAGCCAGGCCTCCTGCTCGGCGCCCATGATGGTGCGCTGCTCGGAGACGCGGTCGGCTTCGTCGACAGGCAGCGGGTCGCGGTACTGGCGGGTGTCGAGCAGGTGCACCCTGGCCAGCGAGCCGATGTCGTACCGGCGGTAGACGCGGCTGTCCGGCCCCTGCGGAAGGCTGTCGAGGGCGAGCGGGGCGTTCTCGTAGTACGCGCGGTACGCGACGGCGCGGCGGTGGACGAAGAGCTCGGGCGGTACGCCGTACAACGAGTTGGCCGCGCCGTAGTTGTTCTGCACCTCGTGGTCGTCCCAGACCATGAACCATGGCGCGACCGCATGCGCGGCCTGGAGATCGGGGTCGGTCTTGAAGAGGCTGTAGCGCAGCCGGTACTGCTCGAGCGTCTCGATCTCGACGCCGTGCTCCGGCTCGACCGCGACACCCGCGCGCCAGAGGTTGTCACCGGCAACGATTCCGTACTCGTAGATGTAGTCGCCGAGGAAGAACACCGCGTCGGGAGCACGGCGGGCGATGTCGCGATGCGCGGCGAAGTACCCGTGGTACCAGGCCTGGCAGGACGCGGTCGCGAAGGTGAAGTGGTCGCCGTACGTCGGCAGGGTCTTGGTCCGGCCGACCGGGCTCAGCTGCGTGCCGACGCGGAAGCGGTAGAAGTACTCGCGTCCCGGCCGGAGCCCGGCCACCTGCGGATGGACGGCGTGCGCGAGTTCCGGCGAGGCGATCGCGAGCCCGCGCCGTACGACGTTCCGGAAGCCGCTGTCCTCGGCCACCTCGTACTGCACCGGCACGTCGACGGCGGGCATGCCGCCGTGGCCGTCGGTGGCGAGCGGGGTCGGGGCGAGGCGGGTCCAGAGGACGAAACCGTCCGGGCGCGGGTCGCCGGACGCGACCCCGAGGGCGAACGCGCCGTCGGGGATCGGGCGGGCCGGCGTCGCGTCGGCGGTCGCCGGGGCGGAGATGCCGAGCGTGACCGAGGCCGCGCTGAGGCCGGTGAGCTGGAGGAAGGTACGACGGGACGGCACGGGCGGGCTCCGTTCCTGAGGTGAGTTCCGCCATATTCTTACGTAACTTCTCTACGTTTTGTAAGCCCTTGACTCGGCATTGACCACTCGGAGTGCTGAATCCGTGCGGAGATCCCTGTTGGATTTCGCAGTCCGCGCGCGGGAGGTTGGACGTATGGCAGCTGACACGAACAAGACCCGCCGGATCGGTGACGTCGAGGTGTCCGCGATCGGGCTCGGCGGGATGCCGATGTCGATCGAGGGCCGGCCCGACGAGGACCGGTCGATCGCGACCATCCACGCCGCCCTCGACGCCGGCATCACGCTGATCGACACCGCCGACGCGTACCACCTCACCGCGACCGACGTCGGCCACAACGAGAGCCTGATCGCCAAGGCGCTGTCGACGTACGGCGGCGACACCTCGGACGTGCTGGTCGCGACCAAGGGCGGCCACCTGCGGCCCGGCGACGGCAGCTGGACCCTCGACGGCTCGCCGAAGCACATCGCGGAGGCCGCCGAGGCGTCGCTGAAGCGGCTCGGCGTCGAGGCGATCGGGCTGTACCAGTTCCACCGGCCGGACCCGAAGACGCCGTACGAGGACTCGATCGGCGCCGTCCGCGACCTGCTCGACGCCGGCAAGATCCGGATGGCGGGCATCTCGAACGCGAACCCCGCCCAGATCAAGCAGGCCAACGAGATCCTCGGCGGCCGGCTGGTGTCGGTGCAGAACCAGTTCTCGCCCGCGTTCCGGTCCAGCGAGCCCGAACTCGAACTGTGCGATGAACTCGAGATCGCATTCCTGCCCTGGTCGCCGCTCGGCGGCATCTCGCAGGCGGGCGATCTCGGGAGCAAGCACCCCGCCTTCCACGAACTGGCTGCGGAGCTCGGCATCTCACCGCAGCGCCTGACACTGGCGTGGATGCTCGCGAAGTCGCCGTACGTGATCCCGATCCCGGGCTCCAGTCGTCCCGAGACCATCCGCGACTCGTACGCCGCGATCGATCTCACCCTCACCTCCGATCAGATAGCTGCCCTCAATCTGGTGTAGACGGCCGCACCTCATTGCGTTGCTCCGGCAGCCGACCATGACGCGATGGGGTGTCAGTCGTCAGCATCGGGCGCAGACTGCACAACGAACTGGCGAAGATTGAGCAACCGTCTGCGGTTTCCAACACGCACAACATCTCCCGTTGCCAGGACCACAGCTCGCTGCTCGTGCGCACGGACGGCGGCCGCATAGTCATCATCGGAAAGCTCGGCCCAGAAGTGCCCGAACTGCTCCTCCCAGTCTTCGGCCATGACACCCGCGATCGTTACCTCTCCTGGTCGAAGGCGACTTTCTCGCACCAACCGCACGACCGTCCCCTGGATGGTGACATCTTCCCGCGGGGCGCGTCCGCGAAAGTCGCGCGCGGCATCCGTGAGCACCTCGATCTCCGGTGGTTCGAAGGTAATGCGTTTCGTGGTCGGACCCGGATGCGTGGCAGCCCAGGTGAAGTCGACGCTGTAAGAAACGCGGGAATCCGACGCCGTCTCAATGAGTCCCTCGCAGAGATTCGCACTGACTCCGCGGCGCAATCGAGCTCCGAATGCTTCCGAAACAGACTGGTCGTCCTGCACGACTGAAACAGCTGCGTCCTTTACCGCCGATGTCGCTTCATAGAGCGTCATCGTCACGCTTCGCCCGAAGTCTACGTTCGGGGCATCAGGGTCGAAGGGAAGGGCAGTCTGTCCTTGCCGACCGACAGGTGTGATGACGTTCCAGATGAAGCTGCCTTCGGATGGCGTTGCGAGCTTCGACTCGTTCATGAAGGCGCCGACGGTGCCGGACCAACGACTTGGGAGCACCAACTGATGCTCGCCGAGAGACGTCGCAATAGCGCCGCTGAGAATCCATTTCTTGATACCGACCAGTGAATCGCTGCCGTCGATCAGGCCAACAGTTCCGGGATCGCCGTCTGGACGCAATCGAAGTCGCTGAACGTCATACGAGCTGTGTGTGACGTCGAACAGAATCTCGCTCTCCGACCTACCCTCATGATCCGCGAGGACTCGAAGTAGCTCAGCTACGCGACTCGCGTAGCCCCGCATCTCAGCGCTTCGAGGCAGCCAGATGGCCTCAGGGGCTTCGTCCTGGACCCACTCGGTGCCGCCGGGCGCCCTGACCGCCGGCGACCAACCCGCCGCGGTCAGGTAGGTCTGCCAACTGTCAATAGGGCGAGCCATCAACGCGTCCGCATCGGTCACGTGTACATCCATCACGCAACCCCCTCCGTGCGGTCGCTGACGAGAGCTAGGAGCATGTCCGGTGTCAGCAGATTAGTCGAGGGTACCGACACCGTAAGACTCTGCTGGTTGTCCTCGATGATCGACGGCCCCATCAGGTCGACCCAGAACGCCTGGCGATGGAGCGAAAGGCACTCGGCACCAGGCACCGCCCATGCCGACATGTCGGCAGGCACGATCACAAGTACCAAATATCGCGGAATATCGAGGTGAACGCCGAGCACCCCGGTGAGCGCAAGGTAATCATTGCGGCGGAGGGAGTACCTGATCACCCCGTCATGCCAGACGGGTGTTCGCGTCGTTTTGACCTGAAATTCCGCGCGAACCCGTGAGCGGCGCTGATCGGGCTGAACTCGAGCGATGAGCAGGTCGATCCCCTCAGGCTCGGGCTCCTCCTTGGAAACGCGAAGACCGACTGACGCTGCCATCACGCGGACGTACGCCTCTCCGTAGTTGCCTTGCAGGCGAGAGTGATGCCCGTCGAGACTCTTGTCAGACTGCGACATCGGCACTCCGTGTCTTTGGCGGTAGACGTTCAGTAAGGATGCCAGCGATCACCTTTTGTAATCAACCGTCAGCTTCCTTGGCCGGAGCTACCCTCCGACACTCAGCGTCTGGGCGTCTTCGAAAGTGCTGACCTGACGATGAAGCGGCGGACTTGGAAGCGCTGCAACTGGACGATCGCGATGGATGATCGCGCCGCGCTGGAGGGCATCCGAGCAGTCTCAGCCATCACCTCAACGAGTCCACGATTGCGGAATACCTTACGAGCAAGAAGCGTTGCCAGGCCCGTGGAAGACATGCGCGCACTGAGCTACGGACTGGCACAGCAGTACTTCGAGGAGCGGGACTACCGCGGTGCGATCCGGGCGCTGAAGCCGGTGGTCGACGAGACGCCCGACGACGTCGGGACGCGACTGCTGCTGGCCCGGGCGTACTACCACGCGGCCCTGCTGAAGCCGGCCGAGGAACACCTCCTCGAGGTCATCGACCGCGAGCCGACCGAGTACTACGCCCACCTGATGCTGGCCCGCACCCTCGAGCGGCAGTCCCGCCGCGACGAGGCGGGCAAGCACCGCCGGATCGCCGCCGCGCTGACCGGCGACGACGAGCTGCTGAAATCGCATACCGTCTGACCGAGACACCCGAAGGCCCGCGATCCCGTCCGGATCGCGGGCCTTCGGCGTATCCAGGACGGAATGCCCGGGCGAGGATTGGTGTTCTGGTGGGTGTTAGTAGTTTAATAGTGAACTACCTACCCGAGGAGGACGGATGCAGTTCGGCGTGTTCAGCGTCGGGGACGTGACCGAGGACCCGACGACCGGGACCACGGTCAGCGAGGGCGAGCGGATCAAGTCGATGGTCCGGATCGCGAAGAAGGCCGAAGAGGTCGGTCTGGACGTGTTCGCCCAGGGTGAGCACCACAACCCGCCGTTCGTGCCGTCGTCGCCGACGACCCAGCTCGGGTTCGTCGCGGCGCAGACGTCGAAGATCATCCTGTCCACCTCGACGACCCTGATCACGACCAACGACCCGGTGAAGATCGCCGAGGACTACGCGATGCTGCAGCACCTGGCCGACGGCCGGGTGGACCTGATGATGGGGCGCGGCAACACCGGTCCGGTGTACCCGTGGTTCGGTCAGGACATCCGCAACGGCATCGCGCTCGCCGTCGAGAACTACGCCCTGCTGCGCCGTCTCTGGCGCGAGGACGTCGTCGACTGGGAGGGCAAGTTCCGCACGCCGCTGCAGGGTTTCACGTCCACCCCGCGGCCGCTCGACGACGTACCGCCGTTCGTCTGGCACGGGTCGATCCGGTCGCCCGAGATCGCCGAGCAGGCGGCGTACTACGGCGATGGCTTCTTCCACAACAACATCTTCTGGCCGATGTCGCACACGCAGCGGATGATCCAGCTGTACCGGCAGCGCTTCGAGCACTACGGGCACGGCGCCGCGGACCAGGCGATCGTCGGTCTCGGTGGTCAGGTCTTCATGCGGAAGAACTCGCAGGACGCGGTCCGCGAGTTCCGGCCGTACTTCGACAACGCGCCGGTGTACGGGCACGGACCGTCGCTGGAGGACTTCAGCCGGGAGACGCCGCTGACGGTCGGGAGCCCGCAAGAGGTGATCGAGCGGACGCTGTCGTTCCGCGAGCAGGTCGGCGACTACCAGCGGCAGTTGTTCCTGATCGACCACGCCGGGTTGCCGCTCAAGACCGTGCTGGAGCAGCTCGACATCCTCGGTGAAGAGGTGATTCCGGTGCTGCGGAAGGAGTTCGCGGCGTTGAAGCCGGCCCATGTACCGGACGCGCCGACGCATGCCTCCTTGAAGGCGGCGGCGGAGCGTGCGCGCGAACTGGAGACGATCGAGGAGCCGACCCGATGAAGGACAAGGTCATCGCCGTCGTGACGGCCGGGCTGACGACACCGTCGTCGTCCCGGCTGCTCGCCGACCAACTGGCGGCCGCCGTGCGGGACGAGCTGTCCGGACGCGGCATCGGCTCGCGGATCGAGCTGATCGAGGTCCGCGACCACGCCCACGCCCTGACCGACAACCTGCTCACCGGCTTCCCGTCGGCGTCGCTGCGCGAGGTCCTGGACACGGTCGCCGCCGCCGACGCCCTGATCGTCGTCAGCCCGACCTTCAGCGCGTCGTACTCCGGTCTGTTCAAGATGTTCTTCGACGTGCTCGACGACAAGGCCCTGGCCGGCAAGCCCGTCCTGCTGGCCGCGACCGGCGGCACCGAGCGGCACTCGCTGGTCCTGGAGTTCGCCCTGCGGCCCTTGTTCGCCTACCTGAAGGCGCTGCCGGTCCCGACCGCTGTGTACGCCGCCTCCACCGACTGGGGCCCGAACGCCGTCGGCCTCCGCGCGCGGATCACGCAGGCCGCCACCGAACTGGTCGCGGCTCTGCACAACGAGACGCCCACCCAGGCCGACCCCTTCGAGAACCCGACTCCGTTCGAGGACCTACTGAACAGCTGACCGCGACTCGATCAGCTGGGCCAGACCGTCGAGGATCGTGCTCAGCCCGAAGCTGAGCGCGTGAGCCGGGTCGATGACCGACTGGAAGTGCTCGCCGACCGAGGTGCCGACGCGCCCCGCGACCGGGAAGTGCGTGCCGGACATGACCGTGGTGAGCGTCGGAGAGATCTGACGCCACCACTCCTCGTCCGACAGGCCGGAGTCGCGCTGGGTGCGCAGCTGTTCGGCGCCCGCCCGCGCGGTGCCCTGGACGTGGGTGAGGACGAGGGTCAGCGCCGAGTCCATCTCGACGTCGGTCAGGCCGAGGCCGTCCAGGGGACGCAGCTCGGTGTCGTACTTCCGGGTGATGTTCGGCCCGAGCGCCGTCCGCATCGTCGGCACCTCGTGGATCCACGGGTGCGCGGTCAGCACGTCCCAGTTGCGCCGGGCGATGAACTCGAGCGCACCGCGCCAGCCGCCCGGTTGCCGGGCCGGCTCGTCCGCGTCGGCGTACAGGTCGCCGTACACCTGGTCGAACATCAGGTCGGTCAGCTCGCCCTTGCCCGGGACGTGCGTGTAGAGCGACATCGTGCCGACCTTCAGCCGGTCGGCAACCATCCGCATCGACAGCGCCTCGAGCCCGGCCTCGTCCGCCAGCGCGATCGCCGCGCCGACGATCGCGCGCACCGTCAGGCCCGAGCGGCCGGCCTTGGTGTGACTTCCCCAGAGCAGCGCCAGGCTGCGCGCCGGATCGGGTGCCGCCGCCTTCCTACCCGCCACTCGGACCCTTTCTCCAGCGCTCATCGTTGGCTGCATCGTACCTGAGCCGTACAATGTACGGTACACTCTACGGCTCAACGAGCGGAGAGGTGGGAAGTGACCACGGAACGAGTGATCGAGGCCGTCGGCGTACGGAAGAACTACCGGGGCGGCACGGAGGGCGCGGGGCTGAACGGCTTCGACCTGGAGGTCACGGCCGGCACGGTGACGGGCCTGCTCGGCCCGAACGGCGCCGGCAAGACGACGGCGGTGCGGATCCTGTCCACACTGCTGGAGATGGATTCCGGTACGGCGACGATCGCGGGGTACGACGTGCGCCGGCAAGGGGCGGAGGTACGACGGCGGATCGGACTGGTCGGGCAGTACGCCGCGGTGGACGAGATCCTCACCGGGCGGCAGAACCTGGTGATGTTCGCACGGCTGAACCATCTGGGGAACGCCAAAGGCCGGGCGGACGAGTTGCTGGAGCGGTTCGGTCTGACCGAGGCGGCCGGGCAGGCGGTGAGCAAGTACTCCGGCGGGATGCGGCGGCGGCTCGACCTGGCGGCCAGTCTGATCGTGGCGCCGCGGGTGCTGTTCGTCGACGAGCCGACGACCGGGCTCGACCCGGCGACGCGGATCGAGGTGTGGTCCGCCGTACGGCAGCTGGTCGCGGGCGGTACGACGGTGTTGCTCACGACGCAGTACCTGGAGGAGGCGGACCAGCTGGCGGACCGGATCTCGATGCTCAAGGCGGGGAAGGTCGTCGCGGAAGGGACACCGGACGAGTTGAAGACGCGGCTGGGGTCGGACTGGCTGGATCTGGTCCTCGCGGATCCGGCCGAGATCCCGCAGGTGGTGGAGCTCGCCGCGGCGCTGGCGGACGGGGAGGTCCGGGTGCAGGACGTCCGGGTGAGCGTGCCGGTGAAGGATCGCACGAAGGCGCTCGTGCAGCTGGCGAACTCGTTGCATGAGGCAAAGATCGAGCCGGAGGACATCACGTTGCGGAGGCCGACGCTGGACGAAGTGTTCCTGCACCTGACCGGGGCGGCCGCATGAACGGCCTGGGGTGGGCGCTCGCGGACAGCTGGACGATCGCGCGGCGGACCTTGACGCACTGGCGGATGCAGCCGGGACTGGTGATCTTCCAGTGGTTCTTCCCGGTGCTGATGCTGCTGATGTTCGGCGGGCTGCTCGGCGGGGCGATGGAGCCGCCCGGTTCGTCGTACTACGAGTTGCTCGTGCCCGGGATCTTCGCGCTGGCGATGCTCTTCGGGCTCGAAGGCACGATGACCGCGGTCACCACCGATGTCTCGAAAGGCGTGACGGACCGGTTCCGGTCACTGCCGATGAGCTCGGCGGCGGTGGTGCTCGGGCGCTGTATCGCCGACATGCTCGACTCGGCGGTGACGCTCGCCGTCCTGGTCGGGACCGGGCTGGTGCTCGGATGGCGATGGCACGAAGGTCTGCCGTCGGCACTGGCCGCGTTCGGGTTGCTGTTGCTGCTGCGGTTCGCCTTGCTGTGGGTCGGCATCTTCATCGGCCTCACGGTCAAGAACGCGCAGAGCGTGACGATGGTGCAGGTCCTGGTCTGGCCGATCGGTTTCCTGTCCAGCGCCTTCGTCGCCACGTCGACGATGCCGGCCTGGCTGGGCACGATCGCCCAGTGGAACCCACTGTCAGCCACCGCCACCGCCTCCCGCGCCCTCTTCGGCAACCCCGACCCATCAGCCACCGCTACCTGGATCGGCACCAACGCGGCAGTCGCAGCCCTCATCGCCCCGCTCCTGCTGGTAGCGATCTTCCTGCCGCTGTCTGCCCACCGCTTCCGGACCTTGTCGCGATGAACCGGACGCCCGTCACTCACTAACCACGGGTTCCTCTGTGCCGCTGAGCGTGGCGTAGTGGTCCGGCCGGGGGTTAGTGAGTGGCGGACGTCCGCTGTCACCAGGGTCGGCGCAGGGATCCACCTCGTGTGGGCAGTCGCGTCGGCTCGACGGGAGCCGGCGGTGCGATCGCCGCGGCCAGCTCCCGCTGTCGTTCGATGTCGGCCTTGGCGGCGACCTTCGAGCGGTAGCGCACTTGCTTGTAGTAGTAGTCGCCGGCGGAGACGTGCAGCGTCCAACCGCAGCGGAACACGAGCACATGAGTCAGCACGTTGCCGAGGAAGGTGAGGGGAACCAGGATCAACAGCGCCACAAGATCGTTGGCGTATTCGAAGCCCCACTCCGCGAATCCGGACCGGCGTAGTTCGACGTTGATGTCCCCCATGGACTGAGTATGCGGGGTGATCCTGGGTAACGGCTGAGAATGGATGTCCGAGACGGGTTCGTACGGCGACTGGCGTGGGGGCTGGCTTCTGCGGCGGAGCGTGGGCTGGGCTCCGGCGCCGCCCGTCGGGTTGCCCGAGCGGTTGGCATGGTCGAAGGGCTGACCGACGCCGGGGTGCATCGGGTCGCGCTGCGGATCTCGCCGCGGTTGGCGGAGGTGAATCCGGGGCTGGTGAAGATTCCCGCGCGGTGGGCGTCGACGGTGCAGGTACGACGGCAAGGGGTGCTGCTGGAGTTGGATCTGCGGGACAACCTGCAGGCTGTTCTGTATTACGCGGGACGGTACGAGCCTGCCGTACGGCGGTTCTTGCGTGCTGAGCTGCAGCAGGGGGACGTGGTGCTGGATGTCGGCGCGAACATCGGTGTCCATGCCCTGACTGTCGCGAAGCGGTTGCAGGAGCTCGGGGGTGGGCGGGTGATCGCGTTCGAGCCGGCCGCGGACAGTGTGGCGAAGCTCGGCGCGGCGGCGGCGCGCAACGGCGTACAGCTGGAGGTCGTGCCGATGGCGCTCGGTGAGCGACCGGAGCTGGCGATGCTCCGGGCGGACCGGCGGTACGACGAGGCGGACGCGGGGGTGCGTTCGCTGTACGGCGACGGCGAGGTGGTGCAGGAGGTGCCTGTCGTCCGGCTCGACGACTGGGCCTGCGGGCTGGAGCGGCTGGATGTCGTGAAGCTCGACATCGAAGGCGCCGAGATCGCCGCCCTGTCCGGAGGCACGCGGACGTTCAAGCGGTTGCAGCCGCGCGTCGTGATCGTCGAGGACAAGCGCCTCGAGTCGCGCGCGCGGCTGCACGCCGTACTGGATGAGCTCGGTTACCTGCCGACCGGTGAGGTCTTGGACCACAACGCGGTCTTCAGGGCGTCAGCTGACCGCCGTTGACCTCGATGATCTGGCCGGTGATGTACGAGGACATCCGCTCGGAGGCCAGGAAGAGGATCGTGCCGACGCATTCGTGGGGGGTGCCGGTCCGGCCCATCGGGATGGTGGTGAGCATGGCCTGCATCTGGGCGTCGGCGGTGTGGCGGTCGTGGAAGGGGGTCTTGATCACGCCGGGGGCGATCGCGTTCACACGGATACCTTCCGGGGCGAGTTCCTTGGCGAGACCGCGGGTGAAGGTGCTGACCGCGCCCTTCGACGTCGCGTAGACGACCGACCCGCCGGCGCCGCCGGTCCGCCCGGCGATCGACGTCACGTTCACGATCGAGCCGCCGCCCTGCGCGCGGAGCACCGGCACGATCCGCCGGCTGAGCGCGAACACCGAGGTCAGGTTGACGTCCAGGATCCGGTGGAACTCCTCGTCGGTGACCTCGGCGATCGCGGACCGGTTCACCAGGTCGCCGGCGTTGTTGACCAGGACGTCGATCCGCCCGTGCTGCGCGAGCACCTCGTCGACGAACGCGTCCGCCGCCTTCGGGTCCGCGAGGTCCGCCTGGTGCAAGGACGCCGTACCGCCGGCCGTCTGCACCGCCCCCACGGTGTGCTTCGCACCGTCGGAGTTGCGGTGGTAGTGCAGCGCGACCGTGGCCCCCGTCTCCGCGAACCCGACCGCCGCCGCGGCCCCGATCCCGCTGCTGGCCCCGGTGACCACCGCGACCTGATCCCTGAAATCCAGATATGCCATGCGGCCTATCCTCTCCCGGCCGCGCCGGGAACGCGCCGGAGGACGGGATGGTGGGACGGGTCCAGGAGTATTTTCGATGGATGGGATACGCGCTCGGGGAGCTCGGGCTCCGGCGGTGGCGGACTGGTGACGCGCTGCGGCTGGCGGCGGCGCATGACGATCCGGAGATGGTGCACCAGGGCGGGATCGTGGACCGCGCGTCCGCCGTCGACTGGATCGGGCGGGTCGCGGACCTGGACAACGGGCACGTGTACGCCGTGGCGGACGCGGACGATCACCCGATCGGCTGCGTGGGGGTGACGAACATCGACCGGCACCGGGTCGGCTGGACCTGGTACTGGACGCTCGCCGACGTCCGCGGCCAGGGAGTCGCGCGGGACGCGCTGCGCGCACTCGCCGACTGGGCGCATCACGACGCCGGGCTGTACCGGCTCGAGATCGGGCACCGGCTCAACAACCCCGCGTCCTGCGCGGTCGCGGCCGCTGCCGGGTTCCTGCCCGAGGGCGTCGAACGCGAACGCCTCACCTACGACGGCAACAGGTACGACGTGGAGCGGCACGCGCGGCTCATCACCGACCCGTTGACACCTCCGCTGCGCCCGGTGACCGTCAGAGCGTGAGCTTGGGATGCCGGTTGACGTCCTTGTAGAGCAGATACCGGAAGCGGCCGGGCCCACCCGCGTAACAGGCCTGCGGACAGAACGCCCGGAGCCACATGAAGTCGCCTTCCTGCACCTCGACCCAGTCCTTGTTCAGCAGGTAGACCGCCTTGCCTTCGAGGACGTAGAGGCCGTGCTCCATCACGTGCGTCTCCGGGAACGGGATCACCCCGCCCGGCTCGAACGTCACGATGTTGACGTGCATGTCGTGCCGCACGTCGTCCGGGTCGACGAACCGCTGCGTCTTCCAGGCGCCGTTCGTGTCCGGCATCTCCCGGCCCTCGACGTCCGCCTCGTTGGTGACGAGCGCCGGCGGTACGTCGATGCCCTCGATCCGCTCGTACGCCTTGCGCACCAGGTGGAACGTGACGGCCGCGTCGCTTGTGTTCCGCACCGTCCAGTCGCCGCCGGGCGGCAGGTAGGCGTACCCGCCCTCGGTCAGCGTGTGCTTCTCGCCCGCGACCGTCAGCAAAAGGTTGCCAGCGACAACGAACAGTACGGCCTCGGCGGCGGGGGCCGTCTCGGGCTTGTCGCTGCCGCCACCCGGCGCGACTTCGACGATGTACTGCGAGAACGTCTCGGCGAACCCGGACAGCGGCCGTGCGATCACCCACAAGCGGGTGTCGTCCCAGAACGGCAGCCGGCTGGTGACGATGTCCCGCATCGTGCCGCGCGGCAGGACGGCGTACGCCTCGGTGAAGACCGCGCGGTCGGTGGTGAGGTCGGTCTGCGCGGGCAGTCCGCCCTTCGGCGCGTAGAAGGTCATCGTTCTCCTCGGGTCAGCAGGCGGCCGCGCGGGTCGGCGGCGAGGTCGACGGGTACGCCGCGGAGCCAGGTGCTCCGCACGACACCGGTCAGCGTGCGCCCGTCGTACGGCGTGATGGCGTTCTTGTGCTGGAGCTGCCGCGCGTCGACGACGAAGGTCTCGTCGGGGGCGAGGACGCAGAAGTCGGCGTCGTAGCCGATCTCGATGCCGCCCTTCGCGGACAGGCCGGTCTGCGCGGCGGGGGCGGCGGACATCCAGCGGACGACGTCGGTCAGCGTGAAGCCGCGGCGGCGAGCCTCGGTCCAGACGGCGGGCAGGCCGAGCTGGAGGGACGCGATCCCGCCCCACGCGGTGCCGAAGTCGCCGGTGTCGAGGTGCTTCAGGTCGATCGTCGACGGCGAGTGGTCGGACACGACCAGGTCGATCGTGCCGTCGCGCAGGCCTTCCCACAGCAGCTCGCGGTTCGCGGCCTCGCGGATCGGCGGGCAGCACTTGTACTGCGTGGCGCCGTCGGGAATGTCCTCGGCGGTGAAGCTCAGGTAGTGCGGACACGTCTCGGCGCTGATCCGTACGCCGTCGTTGCGGGCTTGTGCGAGCAGTGGGAGGACGTCGGCGCTGGAGACGTGCAGGATGTGGACGCGGCAGCCGGTCGTCTTCGCCAGGTCGATGACCTGCGTGACGGCCTCGTTCTCCGCGGCGCGCGGCCGCGAGTTGAGGAAGTCGAGGTAGCCGGCGCCGTTCGGCGGGGTGGCCTCGTCGATGGCGTGGGCGTCCTCGGCATGCACGATCAGCAGGCCGTCGAACGCGGCGATCTCGCGCATCGCCGCGGCCAGTTGGTCCGCGTCGAGCGGCGGGAACTCGTCGACGCCGGAGTGCAGCAGGAAGCACTTGTAGCCGAACACGCCGGCGTCGTGCAGTGGGCGCAGGTCGGGGACGTTGCCCGGGATCGCGCCGCCCCAGAAGCCGACGTCGACGTACGCCTGGGTCTCGGCGGTCTTGCGCTTCAGCGCCAGCGCCGGCACGTCGCAGGTCGGCGGGATGCTGTTCAGCGGCATGTCGACGATCGTGGTGACACCGCCGGACGCGGCCGCCTTCGTCGCGGAGGTGAAGCCCTCCCAGTCGGTGCGGCCGGGGTCGTTGACGTGTACGTGGGAGTCGACGAGACCGGGCAGCAGCACTTCGTCGTCCTCGAGACGCAGCTCGGTCGCGGCGTCGAGCTCCGCGTCGTACGGCGAGATCGCGACGATCCGCCCGTCCCGGACGCCGACCGCGGCCGACCGCTCCCCGTCGGGTCGCACCACGCGGCGGGCCCGAATCACGAGATCAAGAGCGCTCATGCGATGCCTTTCTCTCTTCGTGCCATCGTAAGGTGGTCGACCGCGATCCGTTCGCCGAGCTGTTCCAGCAGCGGGCGGGGTTCGGCGATGCATCTGCTGACGTCAGGCTCCAGGTCGGTCAGTGCGTAGGCCGCCGCTACGCCGATCTTCTGGAGTTTGTCGCGCTGCAGGCGGTTCACACCGCAGACCGCGACGACCGGGATTCCCGCGCCGTCGCGACCCAGCCGGCCGGCAGCGGCCGCTACGCCGGCAACTGCCTTGCCGTGCAGCGTTTGTTCGTCCAAGGCCCCTTCGCCGGTGACGACGAGATCCGCGTCGGCGAACTGTTCGCGGAAGCGCACCATCTCCAGCACCAGGTCGATGCCGGGCCTGAGTTCGGCACCCAGCAGTGCCAGCGCGGCGAAGCCGACCCCACCGGCCGCCCCGGCGCCCGATATGTCGCGGAGGTCCGCGCCGGTCCAGTCAGCGACCGCATCGGCCCAGCGCCCCAGGCGAGCGTCCAGCTCCACGACCTGCTCCGGCGTAGCCCCCTTCTGCGGCCCGTACACAGCCGCCGCACCCCAAGGCCCGGTCAACGGATTGTCCACATCACAAGCAACGACCAACCGCGCGCCTTGGAGCCTCGCGGCGACAAGCGCTGGGGTCTGGGAACAAGCAATAGCCTGTTCCCAGACCCCAGCGGGTGTTCCCAGGTCCGCCAGGGCGGCGATCAGGCCGGCGCCGCCGTCTGTGGAGGCGCTGCCGCCGATGCCGAGGATGATGCGGGTGCATCCGGCGTCGACGGCCGCGGCGATCAGCTCGCCGGTGCCGTACGACGTGGCGGTGAGGGGTGCGGGTATGCCGTCGGGGAGGCGGACCAGGCCTGAGACATCGGCCAGTTCGACCACCGCGGTGTCGCCCAGTCGGGCGTAGCCGGAGTGCACTGGCTCGCCGGTGGGGCCGGAGGCTACGACTGGGACGAAGGTGTAGCCGGCCGCGACGGCGGCGGCGAGGGTGCCGTCGCCGCCGTCGGCGACCGGGACTGCGACCACGGTGGCGTCGGGGCAGGCTCGTCGTACCCCGGCGCCGACCGCGTCCGCGACCTCCGCGCTGGTCAGCGTCCCCTTGAACTTGTCGGAGGCAACAACCACGCGCACAGGTCAGTCCAGCAACGCGAGGGCCGTCGGCGCGTCCTCGGGTGAGATCGCCAGGTCCTCGAACTCCACGACGTTGTCGATCTCGACACCCATCGACACGTTCGTGACCCGCTCCAGGATGACCTCGACGACGATCGGGACCTGGTGCTCGACCATCAGCTTCTTCGCCTGCTCCAGCGCCGGCAGGATCCCGTCCGGCTCGGAGACCCGCAACGCCTTGCAACCGAGGCCTTCGACGACCTTCACGTGGTCGACGCCGTACCCGTTGACCTCCGGGCTGTTGATGTTCTCGAACGACAGCTGCACGCAGTAGTCCATGTCGAACCCACGCTGGGCCTGGCGGATCAGGCCGAGGTAGGAGTTGTTCACCACCACGTGGATGTACGGGATGTTGAACTGCGCCCCGACCGCGAGCTCCTCGATCAGGAACTGGAAGTCGTAGTCACCCGACAACGCGACCACCGTGCTGTCCGGATCCGCGACCGCGACCCCGAGCGTCGCCGGCACGGTCCAGCCGAGCGGACCGGCCTGACCGGCGTTGATCCAGTGCCGCGGACGGTACACGTGCAGCATCTGCGCCGCCTGGATCTGCGACAACCCGATCGTGCTGACGTACCGCACGTCCGGCCCGAAGGCACGGTTCATCTCCTCGTACACCCGCTGCGGCTTGATCGGCACCGCGTCGAAGTGCGTCTTCCGCTGCAGCGTCGTACGACGCTCCCGGCATTCCGCCGCCCATGCCGTACGGTCCGGCAACCGTCCGGCGGCGGCCCACTCGCGCGCCACCTCGACGAAGACCTCCAGCGCCGCGCGCGCGTCCGACACGACCCCGTAGTCCGGTGCGAACACCCGCCCGATCTGCGTCGGCTCGATGTCCACGTGAATGAACTTGCGCGAGCCCCGATACACATCCAGCCCGCCGGTGTGCCGGTTCGCCCACCGGTTGCCGATCCCCAGGACCACGTCCGAGGCGAGCATGGTCGCGTTCCCGTACCGGTGCGACGTCTGCAGCCCGACCATGCCCGCGCTCAGCGGGTGGTCGTCGGCGATCGCACCCCAGCCCATCAGCGTCGGTACGACGGGAATCCCGGTGATCTCGGCGAAAGAGACCAGCAGGTCCGACGCGTCGGCGTTGATGATTCCGCCGCCGGCCACGATCAGCGGCCGCTCGGCGGCGGCGAGGAAGGACAGCACCTTCTCCGCCTGCGCTCGGGTCGCCGCCGGACGCGAGACCGGAAGCGGCTCGTAGGTGTCGATGTCGAAGTCGATCTCGGCGAGCTGCACGTCCAGCGGCAGGTCGATCAGCACCGGCCCCGGCCGGCCTTCGCGCATCACCTGGAACGCCTTCTGGAAGGTGCCCGGGACCTGCGCGGCCTCCATCACGGTGACCGCCCACTTCGCGACCGGCTTGGCGATCGAGGCGATATCGACGGCCTGGAAGTCCTCCTTGTGCAGCTTCGCGACCGGCGCCTGGCCGGTGATGCACAGGATCGGGATCGAGTCCGCGGCGGCGGAGTACAGCCCGGTGATCATGTCGGTTCCGGCCGGTCCCGACGTACCGATGCAGACGCCGATGTTGCCGGCGCGGGCCCGGGTGTAGCCCTCGGCCATGTGCGACGCGGCCTCGACGTGGCGGGCGAGTACGTGCTTGATCCCGCCGTGCGCACGGATCGCACTGTAGAACGGGTTGATCGCGGCGCCGGGCAGCCCGAACGCCTGCGTCGAGCCTTCCTTCTCCAGGATCAGTACGGCGGCGTCGACCGCGCGCATGCGGGTCATCAGCCGACCACCTTGCCGGACAGGCGCTCCACGCCGCGGAGCAGCGCGGAGTGGTCGAGGCCGCCGTCGCCGTTCGCCCGGGCCGACGCGACCAGCTGCGCCACCAGTGCGCCGAGCGGTACGACGACACCAGCCTCGCGAGCGGCCGCGGTGACGATCCCCATGTCCTTGTGGTGCAGGTCGATCCGGAACCCGGGCTCGAAGGAGCGCGACAGCATGTTCTCCTTCTTCTGGTTCAGCACGGTGGATCCGGCCAGCCCACCGCCCAGGACCTCGAGCGCGGCTTTGGTGTCGACGCCGTACGCCTCCAGGAAGACGACGGCCTCGGAGACGGCCTGGATGTTCGCGGCGACGATCAGCTGGTTGGCGGCCTTGACCGTCTGGCCGGACCCGCTCGGGCCGACGTGCACGACGGTCTTGCCGACGACGTCGAACAGCGGCTTGGCCACGGCGAAGTCGTCCGCGTCGCCGCCGACCATGATCGACAGCGCGGCGTTCTTGGCGCCCGCTTCGCCGCCGGAGACCGGGGCGTCGAGCAGCCGGAAGCCGTTCGCCCGCGCCTGCTCGGCGAGCTGCTGCGTGACGTCCGGCCGGATGCTGGAGAAGTCGATGATCAGTGTGCCGGTCTCGGCCAGCTGGAAGACGCCGTCCTCACCCTCGAGCACGTCCTGGACGTCAGGCGAGTCGGGCACCATCACGCAGATCACGTCGGCGCCCTTGACCGCGTCGGCGAGCGAGGTCGCGGCGCGGCCGCCGGCGGCGACCAGGGCCTCCGCGCGCTCCGGCGTACGGTCCAGACCGGCGACGGTGTGGCCGGCGTTGGCGAGGTGGACGGCCATCGGGTTGCCCATGATGCCGAGGCCGATGAAGGCGATGTTGGTCATGTCGTACTCCTGGAATGCGTGGCCGGCGAGAAAGAAAGACAAAGAGAGAAGGAAGGTGAGGGAGCGGGGATCAGCGGCGCTCGAACGGCAGCCAGCCGAAGCTTGCGTCTGAGGTGGTGGACGGCTTGTACTCGAGCCCGACCGAGCCGGTGTAACCGTTCGCCTCGAGGGCGGACAGCTGGTGGTCGAGCGGGAGCGTGCCGGTGCCGGGCTCGTTGCGGCCCGGGTGGTCGGCGATCTGTACGTGGGCGATCCGGCCGGTGTACTCGGCGATCACCTGGTCGACGTCGTCGCCGTTGACCGCCAGGTGGTAGAGGTCCGCGAGTAGCCCGACGTTCGGTACGTCGTACGCCGCCTGGACGCGGTCGATCACGTCCAGCGCGTCGGCCGCGATCTTCAGCGGGTAGCGCTCCGCGCCGCTGACCGGCTCGACGAGGACCGTGGCGCCGATCCGCGCGGCGGCCTTGGCGGCGAGCGCGAGGTTCTCGACGGCGATGTCGTCCTGCTCCTGCGCCGTGCTGCCCTCGACACGGTTCCCGTACAGGGCGTTGAAGCCCTGGGCGCCGAGTCGCTCGCCGATGCCGACGGTGACGTCGAGGTTGTCGCGGAACTCGCCGGACCGCTTCGGCCAGGACACCAGGCCGCGGTCGCCGCCCGGCATGTCGCCGGCGAAGAAGTTGAGGCCGGTCAGGCGGACGCCGGCGTCGGTGACCGCGCTGACGAACGCGTCGACCTGGCGGTCCGGCGGGACAGCCTCGACGAACGGCCACCAGAACTCCACCGCGCTGAACCCGGCCCGGCGCGCGGCGGCCGGCCGCTCGAGCAGAGGCAACTCGGTGAAGAGCAAAGAACAGTTCACCGTGTACTTCAGCTGGTGACTCATCCCGACTCCAACTTCCGCATTGTGGAACTTGATTTCTGTTCTGCGAAATGACCATAAGCTCACACCCACCACCCGTCAAGGCGCTGCCCGGAGCCGTTTGAGTGGTTAACCACCGCCGTTGCCCCTTCACCCCTGGCATGCGACGGGTGAAGGGGCAACCCGCGCGGTTAACCTCGGAAATGCCGGCTGGGCGAGGGGCCGGGGGCGCGGAAGGGCTGTCCTACGCGGGCGCGCGCGTTGTACTTTCCTCTAAACGGGAGGTATGACGTGTTGCTGGCGGAGTTGCTGGACGCGCCCGAGCTGGGGCTGCGGTTGCTGTACTCCGGAGCCGGCATGCCGGATCGGCCGATCGGGCGGCTGGTGACCACCGACCTGCTCGAGCCCGGGCGGTACCTGAGCGGCGGCGAGGTGGTCCTGACCGGGCTGGTCTGGCGCCGGCAGGCCGCCGACAGCGAGGTGTTCGTGGCGTCGATGGCCGGTCGCGGAGCGACCACGATCCTGGCCGGGAAGGCGCAGCTGGGCGACGTCCCAGCAGATCTCGTGGAGGCCTGCCGACGGCACGACGTGACCCTGGTCGAGGTCCCGATCGAGATCGCGTTCGCCGACGTCACGGAGTACGTCGCGGCGGCGGGATCGGCCGAGACCGGCGCGCGGTTGTCGGCCAGCCTGGTACGCCAGCGGCAGCTGCTGTCGTCGATCGCCGCCGGGCGGAGCCTCGACGAGCTGGCGGCGCGGATCTCCGCCGAGATCGGGCATGACTGCCGGGTGCTGACCCCGACCGGGCGGCACGTCGTTCCCGGGCCGGGCGAGCTCGACGCGGCCGCGGTCGACGCGGTCACCCGCAAGTTCCTGACCGCGGACCGGACACCGGCCGTGGCGATGACGATCGACGCGTCGTACAGCCTGTTCCCGGTCGGATCCGGGCTCGGCAACCGGCTGACCGCGTGGGTGCTGGTGATCGAGGGCGACCACCACGAATGGTCCGGCGATCACGTCGAGGCGGTGCACGAGCTGTGCGCGATCGCTGCCCTGGACCGGGCCCGGCGCGACGAGGGCCGCCGCGCACTGCGCCCGTTGGTGGCGGACGCGCTGGCCATGGTCGAGTCGGGCGCTCCGCTGACCGAGGTCGCCGCCCGGCTGCGGCAGGCCGGCGCGCACTCCGAGCGGCCGATGGTCGTGGCGGTGGCCGAGCTACGCGACGACGGCCCGAGCGAGGTCGCCCTGAGCCTGCTGGAGGATGTCGCGCTGACGGTCGGCCCGGCCGTGGTCGCCCCTGGGCGGGACGGGCTGCTCGTCGGATTCCTGCCGTTCGCGCCGGGCCTCCCGGAGCACCTGCGCCGGGCCTTCGGCCGCCTCGCCCCGGGCCTCAACCGGGCACGCCTCGCGGTCGGGATCAGCGGCGAGACGGCGGTCGACGCACTCGCCGGCGCGCTCGAGGAGGCCAGGTTCGCGCAGCGGGCGGCAGGTGCCGCGCGAGCGCCCGTGTCGGTGGTCACTTCGGACGAGGTCGCCTCGCACGTCCTGCTGCTCGCCACGTTGCCGGACGACGTACGCCGTACCTACAGCCACCGCGTCCTCGGAGCGGTCCTCGACCACGACCGCCGGACCCACGCCGACCTGCTCACGACGCTGCAGGCGTTCCTCGCCTGCTCGTGCTCCTGGACGCGGACGGCGGAGTCGCTGCACCTGCACGTCAACACCGTTCGCTACCGGATCGAACGCGTTGAGCAACTGACCGGACGCGATCTGTCGAGCCTCGAGGACCGGGTGGACGTGTTCCTCGCGCTCAAATCGCTGTAGTTGTGTGATCGCACAAAACGGACCGTTCTCCGGCCGTTCATCTTCGGAGGTTCACCGGGTGCAATCCGTACCCCGGTGAGCCGATGCTCAGGTGCAGGTCAAATCCCCGCACCGCCCCAAAGCAGCCGAGGAGCGTGTCCCCGATGAAGGCAGTCCTGCGACCGAGCCGCCATACCAACCGCCACCCCGTCGACCAGGTGCTGCCGCCTGCGAAGCTCGCGGTGTACGGCGCTCAGCACGTACTGGCGTTCTACGCCGGGGCGGTGATCGTACCGATCCTGCTCGCCAGTGCGATCGGGCTCAGCACCGAGCAACTCATCCACCTGATCAACGCCGACCTGTTCACCTGCGGCATCGCGTCGATCATCCAGTCGGTCGGCTTCTGGAAGGTCGGCGTCCGGCTGCCGTTGCTGCAGGGCGTGACGTTCACGGCGGTCTCGCCGATGATCGCGATCGGCCTCGCGGCCGGCGGCGGCACCGACGGGCTGCTGGTGATCTACGGCGCCGTCCTGGTCGCGGGCCTGGCCACTTTCTTCATCGCGCCGTACTTCAGCCGGCTGATCCGGTTCTTCCCGCCGGTGGTGACCGGGTCGGTGATCACGATCATCGGCCTGGCGCTGCTGCCGGTCGCGGCCGGGGACGCGGTCGGCGGCGCCGGCCCGAGCGCCGCGCCGACCAGCGGCAAGAACATGGCGTACGCACTCGGCACGCTGGCGCTGATCGTCCTGATCCAGCGGGTGTTCAAGGGCTTCATGGCGACCATCGCCGTCCTGATCGGCCTGGTCGTCGGGACGCTGGTCGCCTGGGCGTTCGGAGACGCGCATTTCGGTGCGGTCGGCGACGCGGCCTGGGCCGGGGTGACCACGCCGTTCTACTTCGGCTGGCCGAAGTTCTCGGTCGCGGCCATCATCTCGATGGTCGTGGTCATGCTGATCACCGCGGTGGAGACCACCGGCGACGTGTTCGCGACCGGCGAGATCGTCGAGAAGCGGGTCGGCCGCGAGGACATCGCCCGGGCGCTGCGGGCCGACGGCCTGGCCACCACGATCGGCGGCGTCTTCAACTCGTTCCCGTACACCTGCTTCGCGGAGAACGTCGGCCTGGTCCGGCTGACCCGGGTCCGCAGCCGCTGGGTGGTCGCGGCCGCGGGCGCGATCATGATCCTGATCGGTCTGGTGCCGAAGGCCGGCGCGATCGTGGCCGGCGTACCGCATCCGGTGCTCGGCGGCGCGGCGCTGGCGATGTTCGCGACCGTGGCCGTGGTCGGGTTCCAGACGCTCGCGAAGGTCGACTTCCACGACCACCGCAACGTCGTGATCGTCGCGACCAGCGTCGGGCTGGCGATGTACGTGACCGCGCAGCCGCAGGTCGCGCAGGCCGTACCGAACTGGGCCGAGATCATCTTCGGCAGCGGCATCACGCTCGGCAGCCTGACCGCGATCGGCCTGAACATCCTGTTCCACCACGTCGGCAAGAACTTCGGGCCCGCGGTGGCGGGGCAGCCGGGTGACACGGTCCGGCTCGACCAGGTGAACGAGATGACCCGCGAGGAATTCGTCGAGACGTTCGGTCCGCTGTTCCAAGGTCCGCGCTGGGCCGTCGAGCGGGCCTGGGAGATGCGGCCGTACGCCGACACGCACGCGCTGCGCCGGTCCTTCCAGGAGGCGCTGTTCTCGGGCTCCCGCGACGAGCAGCGTGAACTCATCCAGGCGTACCCGCGGCTGGGCTCGCAGTTCGTCGCCGACGGCCTCAGCGGCGAGGCGTCGCTGCGGGACCAGTCCGACAAGGGCCTGACGTTCCTCGGCGACCCCGAGCGCGACGAGCTGACCGCGATCACCTCGGCGTACGAGGACCGGTTCGGGTTCCCGCTGGTGATCTCGGTCCGCGACGCCGAGTCGTACGAGCGGATCGTCGAGCAGGGCCGGGAACGGCTCGGGAACTGCGAGAACCAGGAACACGCCGCCGCCCTGCTCGAGATCGCGAAGATCGCCGGCTACCGGTTCGACGACTTCGTCTCCGACGCCAACCCGATCCACAGCGCACGCACCCGATGGAGCACCAACCGATGACTACCCAAGCCCTGCGCGCCCCCGCCTTGACGGTGAACGGCGAACTCACCGCGATCGGCGCGGTCTCCGTGCACACGACGGTTCTGGACTGGCTGCGCGACCGCGGCCTGACCGGCGCCAAGGAGGGATGCGCGGAGGGCGAGTGCGGTGCCTGTTCCGTCCTCGTCGCCCGCCCCGGCATCGACTCAGAGACCGAGTGGACCGCAGTCAACGCGTGCCTCCTCCCGGTCGCCTCGCTGGACGGCCAGGAGCTGATGACGGCGGAAGGCCTGGGCACGCCGTCCGAGCTGCACCCCGTCCAGCAGGAGATGGCCGTCCGCGGCGGCTCCCAGTGCGGCTTCTGCACCCCCGGTTTCATCTGCAGCATGGCCGCCGAGTACTACCGACCCGGTCGAGCTTGTGGTGAAGGTGACCACGAGCATGGCGCGAACGGGTTCGATCTGCATGCGTTGAGCGGGAACCTGTGCCGGTGCACGGGTTACCGCCCGATCCGGGACGCGGCCTACGCGTTGGACACGCCTGCGGAGAACGACGCGCTCGCCGTACGCCGTGACACACCGCCGCCCGCGCCGGCGCCGACCGGCATGGTGTCTCCGGAAGGAGAGTTCATCCGCCCGGCTTCACTCGACCAGGCGCTCGCGGTGCTGGGCGATCGGGACGATGCGGTGGTCGTTGCCGGTTCGACCGATCTCGGTGTGCAGGTGAACATCTTCGGTGACCGCCCGCCGCTGACCATCGCGATCGACCGGCTGGAAGAGCTGCGGGAGTTCTCGTTCGGCGACGACGAGGTGCGGATCGGCGCGGCGCTCACGCTGACCGAGATCGAACGGCGGCTGGCCGGGCGGATCCCGCTCCTCGACCAGCTCTTCCCGCAGTTCGCCTCACGCCTGATCCGCAACGGCGCGACGATCGGCGGGAACCTGGGGACCGGATCACCGATCGGAGACACTCCACCCGCACTCCTCGCACTGGATGCGGAGCTGGTTCTCGCATCCAGCCGGGGCGAGCGGCAGGTGCCGCTGGCGGAGTACTTCACCGGCTACCGGCAGACCGTGAAGGCGCCGGACGAGCTGATCCGGACGATCGTCATTCCGTTGCCCTTGGCACCGATGAGCGCGTTCCACAAGATCGCCAAGCGGCGCTTCGACGACATCTCGAGCGTCGCGATCGGGTACGCCGTCGACGTCGCCGACGGCATCGTCCGGGACGCGAAGATCGGGCTGGGCGGTGTCGCGGCGACCCCGCTGCGCGCCCGCGAGACGGAGGCGGCGCTGATCGGCCGGCCGTGGACCGAGGAGACCGTGCGGACCGTCGCCGCCGTGATGGCGGCCGAGGGTACGCCGATGGACGATCACCGCGCGAGTTCGTCGTACCGCTCCGCGATGCTCGGCCAGTCCTTGTTGCGCTTCTACTTCCAGGGGGTCGGCGCATGAGCTCGTTGTCTGAACGGCCCGCCGCGGCCGTGGTCGGCGTACCGATGCCGCACGAGAGTGCCGCGCTGCATGTGACTGGTGCGGCCTTGTACACGGACGATCTGGTGATGCGCACCCGCGACGTACTGCACGCGTGGCCGGTGCAGTCGCCGCACGCCCATGCCCGGGTCACCGCGTTGCGCGTGAAGCCGGCGTACGACGTACCCGGTGTGGTCCGCGTGCTGACGGCGGACGACGTACCGGGGGTGAACGACGCGGGCGTCAAGCACGACGAGCCGCTGTTCCCGGGTGAGGTGATGTTCAACGGGCATGCGGTGTGCTGGGTGCTCGGCGAGACGCTGGAGGCCGCGCGGCTGGGGGCGTCGGCGGTCGAGGTCGAGTACGAGCCGCTGCCGTCGCTGGTGACCGTTCGCGAGGCGATCGAGGCGGACAGCTTCCAGGGCATCGGCCGGCACCTGGAGCGCGGCGACGTCGAGCAGGCGCTGGCCGGGGCGGAACACGTGTTCCGCGGCGAGATCGAGTTCGCCGGGCAGGAGCACTTCTACCTCGAGACGCATGCGGCGCTGGCGCTGGTCGACGAGTACGGGCAGATCTTCGTGCAGTCCAGCACGCAGCATCCCTCGGAAACGCAGGAAATCGTCGCCCACGTGCTCGGGCTGGCCAGCCATTCGGTGACCGTGCAGTGCCTGCGGATGGGCGGCGGCTTCGGCGGCAAGGAGATGCAGCCGCACGGCTTCGCCGCGATCGCCGCGCTGGGCGCGACACTCACCGGCCGGCCGGTGCGGTTGCGGCTGAACCGCACACAGGACATGACGATGTCGGGGAAGCGGCACGGGTTCCACAGCTCGTGGACCGTCGGCTTCGGGGCCGACGGCAAGCTGGTCGCGCTCGACGCGACGCTGACCGCCGACGGCGGCTGGAGCCTCGACCTGTCGGAGCCGGTCCTGGCGCGGGCGATGTGCCACATCGACAACGCGTACGAAGTCCCGCACGTCCGGGTCGACGGCCGGATCGCGAAGACCAACAAGACGTCGCAGACCGCGTTCCGCGGGTTCGGCGGACCGCAGGGGATGCTGGTGATCGAGGACATCCTCGGCCGGTGCGCGCCGCTGCTCGGGTACGACGCGGCGGAGTTGCGCCGGCGGAACTTCTACCAGCCGGGCGACTCCACGCCGTACGGGCAGCCGGTCCGGCACGCGGATCGGCTCGAGTCGTGCTGGTCGCAGGTGCTGGCCAACGGAGAGATTGCCGAGCGGCAGGCCTCGCTGGAGGCGTTCAACGCGTCGCACGAGCATGTGAAGCGCGGGCTGGCGCTGACGCCGGTGAAGTTCGGGATCTCGTTCAACCTGACCGCGTTCAACCAGGCGGGCGCGCTGGTGCACGTGTACAAGGACGGGTCGGTGCTGATCAACCACGGCGGCACCGAGATGGGGCAGGGCCTGCACACGAAGATGCTGCAGGTCGCGGCGACCACGCTGGGTGTGCCGCTGGCGCGGGTACGGCTGGCTCCGACGCGGACCGACAAGGTGCCGAACACCTCGGCGACCGCGGCGTCCTCCGGTGCCGATCTCAACGGCGCGGCGATCAAGAACGCGTGCGAGCAGATCCGCGAGCGGCTCGCGCAGGTCGCCGGCGGGAAGCTCGGGATCAGCCCTTTGGATGTGCGGTTCGTCGACGGTGTCGTCCGCGGGCTGTCCGGGGACGGCGTGGACTGGAACGAGCTGGTCAACCTCGCGTATCACCAGCGCGTGCAGCTGTGGGCGGCCGGCTTCTACCGGACCGAGGGGCTGCACTGGGACGCGAACGCGATGCGCGGCGAGCCGTTCAAGTACTTCGCGTACGGCGTCGCGGCGGCCGAGGTGGAGGTGGACGGGTTCAGCGGCGCGTACACGCTGCGCCGCGTCGACATCGTCCACGACGTCGGTGACAGCCTCAGTCCGCTGATCGACATCGGCCAGATCGAGGGCGGTTTCGTGCAGGGCGCCGGCTGGCTGACGCTCGAGGACCTCCGCTGGGACGAGAGCTCCGGTGATCGGCGCGGGCGGCTGTCCACGCAGGCCGCGAGCACGTACAAGCTGCCGAGCTTCTCGGAGATGCCCGAGGTCTTCAACGTCATGCTGCTGGAGAAGGCGCACGAAGAGGGCGCCGTCTACGGCTCCAAGGCGGTCGGCGAACCGCCGCTCATGCTGGCGTTCTCGGTCCGCGAAGCCCTGCGCCAGGCTGCGGCCGCCTTCGGCCCAGCCGGCACCAGCGTGGATCTGCCGTCGCCGGCCACACCGGAGGCCGTGTACTGGGCGGTCGATCGGGCCCGGGGAGGTGCGTCGTGGAGTGGGTGAAAGCCGTTCAGCGGTTGCGATCCGGACGGCAGGCCGGCGTACTGGTCACCGTGGTGTCCGTGCGAGGACATGCTCCGCGGGAGGCCGGCGCGAAGATGGTTGTTGCTGCCGACAACGTCTGGTCGACGGTCGGCGGCGGGAATCTCGAGGCGTTGGCGGTCGAGCGTTCGCGGCAGATGATCGCCGACAGCCTGACGACCCCGGAGGAGCTCACGGCCGCGTTGTCCGACAAGGCGCCGTACCAGCACGGAGTGCAGTGCTGTGGCGGTGAGGTGAAGCTGTTGCTGGAGCCGTTGCCGGTGGTTCCGTCGGTGGCGATCTTCGGGGTCGGGCACGTCGGCCTGGAGCTCGCGCGGATCCTCGCCCGGCACGATCTCGAGCTGCACCTGATCGACTCCCGGGCCGACCAGCTGACGGCCGAGCGGCTGTCGGCGCTAGACGATGCGGTCGCGCACGTCCACGTCCACAACGTGCCGGTGCTGCCGGAGCTCGTCGTCGGTGAGCTCCCGCCCGGCACCCACGCGGTGATCATGACCCACGACCACGCCGAGGACGCGGCCCTGTGCGACGCCGCGATCCGCAAGGAGGACCTCGCGACGATCGGCCTGATCGGCTCCAGCGCCAAGTGGACGCGGTTCCAGCGCAAGCTCGCCGAGGACGGCAACCCGCCCGAGGCGATCGCGCGGATCACCACACCGATCGGCCTGCCCAATCTCCCCGGCAAGGAGCCGGCCGTGATCGCGGTCAGCGTGGCCGCGTGGCTTCTGCAACGGTTCGCGGCCGAACGGCCGCCCGCACCGTCCCGATCCGCCGAGCGATCCGCCCGGCCCGAATCCGCCGACCGGCATCCCGCGTCGGCTCGTCCTGCCGTGCGTCGCCCCACGCCGGCTCAGCGTGAGGCACAGGCATGACTCTTTATCGTGGCACGTTCATCGACACGCCGGAGAACCCGTTCGACGGCGCCGGGCTGCGGGTCGGCAGCGACATGGGGCTGCTGGTCGAGGACGGGCTGATCGTTGCCCGGGGCCCGTTCACGGAGCTCCGCCAGGCGCATCCCGCCGAGCAGGTCGTGGACCTGCGCGACGGCGTCGTACTGCCCGGATTCGTCGATACCCACGTGCACTTCCCGCAGATTCGCGCGGTCGGCGGTCTCGGGCTGCCGCTGCTCGAGTGGCTCGACCGGTACGCGCTGCCCGAGGAGGCGCGGATGGCCGACGTGGACTACGCCACCGGTGTGGCGAACGAGTTCGTCCGCGGGCTCGCGGCCGCCGGTACGACGTCGGCGCTCGTCTTCGGCGCGCACTACACCGACGCCGTCGACGCGCTGTTCGGCGCCGCGTCCGAGGTCGGCCTGCGGGTGACGAGCGGTCTGGTGCTCAGCGACCGGCTGCTACGGCCGGAACTGCTCACCACACCGGTCCGCGCGTACGCCGAGTCGCTCGCGCTCGCGAACCGCTGGCACGGCGCCGGCCGCAACCGGTACGCCGTGACGCCGCGGTTCTCGCTGTCGTGCACCGACGAACTGCTCGCGACCTGCCAGGAGCTGATGGAGGCGATCCCCGGCGCGCTGTTCACCTCGCACGTGAACGAGAACGAGGCCGAGATCGCGTCGGTCGCCGACCTGTTCGGGGGCTGCGACTACGTGACGACGTACGACCGGCACGGCCTGGTGGACCGGCGTACCGTCCTCGCGCACAACGTGCACCCGACAGACGTCGAGCTGAAGACGCTGGCCACCAGCGGCGCGACGGTCGCGCACTGCCCGACCAGCAACGCGGCGCTCGGCAGCGGACTGTTCCCGCTGACCCGGCACCTGCAGTTCGGGGTCCGGGTAGCGCTCGGATCGGACGTCGGCGCAGGTACCGGCTTCTCGCTGCTGAAGGAAGGCCTGCAGGCGTACTTCTGCCAGCAACTCCTCGGCGACCAAGGCCGACCGCTCACCGCAGCCCACCTGCTCTACCTCGCCACGACAGCCGGCGCCGAAGCCCTGGATCTCCCCCACGTCGGCCACCTCTCGGTCGGCCAGCACTTCGACGCCCAACTCCTCCGACCCGCGGAAGGCTCCCCCCTGGCCGTAGCCATCACCCACGCCGAAGACACCGAAGAAGCCCTCGCCCGCATCTTCACCCTAGGCACCCCCGCCGACGTCCAGGCCGTCTGGATCAACGGCGACCTCCTGCACCACTGACGGGGCTTGACGACAGCCGCCGGTGTCTGGGAACAGGCAATTACCTGTTCCCAGACACCGCTGCGTGTCTCTTCAACGCCTGCCAGATCCGGGCGGCCGTGTCGCGCGGGTGGTCGAGGTCGGCCCAGCCGACGCGGAACACGCCGTACCCGTGTTCGCGGAGGCGGTCCTCGCGCCACTTCTCCGCGAGTACGGCGTCCGCGGTGTTGCCGTACTTCAGCGCGCCGTCGAACTCGATGACGAGCACGCCCGCGAGCAGGAAGTCGACCCGCCCGATCAGCCGGCCGTCGGCGCCCCGGATCTCGACCTGCAACTCAGGCGGAGGCAGGCCTTGATTCGCCATCAGGACGCGGAGACGCGATTCGCCGACCGACTCGCTGAGAGCGTTCGCGAAGAGCGCGGCGGCTGCCGCGGCTGGAGAGCCGTGCCAGCGCCGGTGCCGTCGTACGACGCCGGCCAACCGGTCCCGCGTCGTCAAGCGCATCCGGAGCGCAGCATCGGCAAGGACAACGCCGACCTCGTACGACGTCGTACACGTGGTTTCCACGATCGCCCGATCGACGCACGTGACCCTGAGGCCGCCAAGCTCCACAACCTCGTCTTCGACGATCGGGCTGCTGCTGCGATGCAGCCGGATGCCGCGACCGCTGCGCGCACGTCCCGAGGCAGCGCGGGTGAAGTGCGCCTTCGTCAGATCGGTTCCCCAGACGGGCAGACCATGCAGCATCGTTGCGGATTGATGGCTCACGACGACGTCACGAAGTCGTGCGCCGGCCATCCGGACGCTCAGCAGATGCAGCCGGATCGCGCGCTCCCACGGCGGCTCGTCAGCCGGCCAGTCGCGCGGGTCGACGTACGAGTTGAAGCTCAATCGGAGCCACTGCCCGCCACGCACCCGCTGCCGAAACTCATCGTCGCTGTATCCCGCGGCCCGCGCGTCCGCGCGCGTGAACCACCCGCCCCGCTCGGCCGCAATCACTTCCAGTCGTCTGTTCATGCCCAAGAAGGTGCACGTTCCGCACCCCGCTCGGACATCCGATCGCGCATCTGTGGATAAGCCCCGGGGTCGCGAGACAGGCTATTCCTTGTTCCCCGACCCCGGCGCCTGTTCACTCACCCCAGTAACCGGGCTTGGGTACGAGCTACCTCGGTGGCCAGGGTGGGTTCGTCGGCGGTGAGGAGTACGTCGTGTTCGACGATGGGGTGGCCGTTGGTGAGGAGGAGGGTTAGGGGTGGGGGTGTCGAGAGGGTGAGGGCCGCGATCGGGTCGGGGATGCCGGCGTGGGGGAGGGTGGTGAGGTTCCAGACGGCGAGGTCGGCGAGTTTGCCGGGTTCGAGGGAGCCGAGGTCGGCGGAGCGGCCGAGGATGCGGGCGCCGTCCAGAGTCGCCATCTCCAGTGCGGCGCGGACGGTCAGGGCTTGTGGGCCGCTGCGGGCTCGGGCGAAGAGGAGGGCGTGGCGCAACTCCTCCACCAGGCTGCCGGATTCGTTGCTGGCGGCGCCGTCCACGCCGAGGCCGACGGGCGATCCGGCGGCGCGGAGGTCTGCGGCGCGGGCGATGCCGGCGCCGAGGCGGGCGTTGGAGCTGGGGCAGTGGGCGACGCCCGTACCGGTGCCGCCGAGGTGCTTGATCTCCGCGTCGTCGAAGTGGATGCCGTGCGCGAACCACACGTCCGGACCGGTCCACCCGAGCTGGTCGGCGTACTCCAGGGGCGTACACCCGTACGTCTCCTGGCACCACGAAGTCTCGTCGGTGGTCTCGGCGAGGTGCGTGTGCATCCGTACGCCGCGACGCCGCGCCAGCTCGGCCGACTCGCGCATCAGTTCACCGCTCACACTGAACGGCGAGCACGGCGCGACCACGATCTGCAGCATCGAGTCCGGTGACGGGTCGTGCCAGCGGTCGATCGCGGCCTCGGTCGCGGCGAGGATCTCGTCGCGGTTCTCGACCACGGAATCCGGCGGCAACCCGCCGTCCTTCTGACCGCGGTCCATCGAGCCGCGCGCGGGGTGGAACCGCAGACCGATCTCACCCGCGGCGGCAATCTCGGCCGCGAGCAGGTCCCCGCCATCACGCGGGAACACGTAATGGTGATCGGCCACGGTCGTGCAGCCGGTCCGCGCGAGCTGGGCGAGCGCCGCCCGCGCCGCGACGTACACCGTCTCCTCGGAGATCCGGGCCCAGACCGGATACAGCGTCGTCAGCCACTCAAAGAGGGTCGCGTCCGCGGCGAGTCCGCGCGTCACCCACTGGTACAGGTGCTGATGCGTGTTCACGAACCCCGGCGTGACCAGGCAGCCCCGCCCGTCCACGACGCGAGCATCGTCGTACGACGGCGCGGGCCCCGGCCCGACCGCGACCAGGCGATTGCCCTCGGCAACCACGTGGCCGACGAACTCGCGCCGGGCCGGATCGAGGGTCGCCACGTAGGCGCCCTCGATCACGGTCCTGCTCAACAGAATCCCGGCGTCGCGTGCCAGGCGGACCCGGCGTCGCCGGCGTCGTCGCGTGTCACGGTCGCCTCGATCAGGCCGTACGGGCGGTCCGCGGCGATGAACACCTCACCCGGGTTCTCCACCCCGAACGGCGACAGGTCGACCAGGAAGTGGTGCTTGTTCGGCGCCGAGAACTTGATCTCGGCAACTTCCGGATGCGCCTCCAGCACCGCGGAACCCATGCCGTAGAGCGTCTGCTGCAGGGCCAGGCTGTGGATGTTCGCGAACCGCTCGAGCAGCAGCCTCTTGATGCCGTCGTACGACTTGTCCCAGTCGACCGAGCCATCCCCGGTTGGACTAGCGTCGTACCGCCAGCGCGCGACCAGCGACGTCGCCAGGATCCGATCGTCGGTTGCCTGCAGGGTCGTGTACTTGTCCTTCAGGAACCCGTGGAACTCCGACCCGGTCGACTTCAGCACGACGAGATCGCTGATCCCGGAGACGACGTACGCCTTGCGCTGCGCACCCCGGCCCTCGACGTTGACGACGGTGTTCCGGACGCCGGTGCCGGCCCGGACGAACGCGTGGTCGTGGTCGTCGATGCGCTCCCAGGCGTACTCCTCGACCTCGATCCGGGCGCCCTCCGCGGCCGGCGACGCGTCCAGGAAGTGTGCGCCGAGCGTCAGCGCATAGTCCTCGATCGCCCCGATCCCCTTCTCCTTGGCGAAGGCGAACGCGGTGTTCTTCTGCGTGTCGGTCGGCAGTACGTCGGCCTGGTCGCCGGTCGTGTGCGCCGCCTCGAAACTGCCGCGGAGCGACGTCGACACGTTCAGGTCGCGGATCTCGTGCCGGGGCGTGTCGCGGTAGACGCGGACGACGCGGTTCTCGGCTTTGCCGTACTGGTTGGCGCCCAGGTGGATGGCCATCGGAGGTCAGCTCCCTCGGTAGGTGGAAAACGCGAACGGGCTGAGCAGCAACGGGACGTGGTAGTGCCGCTCGTCGGCGACCGTGAAGGTCACGGAGACCTCGGGAAAGAAGATGTCCTGGCCGGTGGCCTTCGCGTACGCCGCGACGTCGAACCAGAGCCGGTACGTGCCCGGCTCGAGCTTCGGTTGCAGCTCGGCGATCCGGCCGTCGGCGTCCGTCGTACCGCCGGCCTCGAGGACGTCGCCCCGGTAGAGCCGGACCTCGACGTTCTGCGCCGGTCGCCCCAGCGCGGTGTCGAGGACGTGCGTGCTGAGCGAGCTCATGCCTCCACCACCTTGCTCAACCGGAGCAGCGCGATCTTGCGCAGTTCCTCGTGGACGACGGTTGCCTCGGTCGCGTCGTCGTGCGCGAGGCGGGTCCGCAGGCTGTCCAGCATCTGCGCCGCGGACAGCCCGGTCGCACAGATCAGGAACACCCGGCCGAACCGCTCCTCGTACTGACGGTTGCCCTCGGCAAGTTCCTGCCGGACCGCCGGGTCCGCGCCGACGCCGGACTGCTCGTTCCGCGACCAACTGGCCTCGGTACCCGCGCCCTGCGGGCGGTCACCGATCCGCGGGTGCGCCTGGAGCGCGCGATCGACCTCGTTGTCGTCGAGCTCGCGGAGCAACTGGTCTGCGACTGCGGTCAGCGCCGCGGCATCGCCGTACGGCCGCTTGGCCAGGATCGCGTCGACCCAGCGGGGCACGTCGCAGCAGGCCGCCAGTGCCGGCCGGAGCCGGTCGGCCGCAGTGGAGTTGAACTCCTCCAGGTCCACGGATCACACCTTCTCGAATCCCGAAATCGACTTTCCGTATGACGAGAGCGTGACACCCGCTCCGCCTGTCGTCAACAGTTTGTTGAAAATCAGCGGGCGCGGTTCAGGTAGTTGTAGACGGTGAAGCGGGTGACGCCGAGCGCCTCGGCGACGATCTCGGCCGACTTGCGGTACTCGAACGCGCCGCGCGCCTCCAGCAGCAGAACGGCCTGCTGTTTGTCATGCCGGGACAGGTCGCGCAGCGGACCGCCCAACTCGTCGGCAACCTCTGCCAGCAGGCCCTGCACCCCGCCGGCGTTTGTTCCGGCCACGGCCGCCGCGGTGCCGCCATCGGCGGGTTTCGGCAGCCGGACGGCGACCACCGCCTCCCCGTCCCACTTCAGCGGGATGTCGTCGTCAAGGGCGTCCGCCGGTGCAATCAGCTCGGCGTTCAGCCGCTCCACCAGCGGCGTGATCGCCTCGACCAAGGGATGCTGCTCAGGCATCGCGCCGTACCTGCAAGGTCACCTGGCTCGCGCCGCCGGCGAACGCCGCCTCGAGCACTTTCGGGAGTGCGGGCAGCAACAGGTGCTGTTCGCCGCTGACCTGCGTACCGAGCGGGCCGAACTCACAGTCGAGCCCGGCCTCCTCCGCCGCGCGCAGCGCCTCGGTGGCGTGCGCGGGCGGCGACCCGTCCACGTCGAACGGTTCCGTGGTGAACTCCGCAACCAGTCGCATGGTGCGAGGCTAGCCCTCGGACACCGCCCGGCGGGCGAGTCGAGCCAGGGCCGCGGTGTCGAACTCGGTCGTCTCGATCGCGCCGCACTCGATGCCGCGCAGCACGAATCCGGCAAGGGCGACGGCCGTTGCCGGCTCGTCGAGGTAACCCGACTCGCCGTCGCCCAGATACGCCCGCAGGCGCTGCGCGGCCTCGTCGTACCCCTCCCGGTAGAAGAGGTACGTCGCCGCGAAGCGGGTCGGGAGCTGGGCGGGATGCATGTCCCAGCCCTGGTAGATGCCGCGCGCGAGCGAACGCCGTACCAGCCGGAAATGCAGCCGCCACGCGTCGTGGACCGCGTCGCCGACCGGCAGGACGTTGGTCGAGCCGTCGGACACGAAGACGCCGGTACCGGCCGCGGCCAGCTGCATCACGTCCTTCGCGTGGTCGGCGACCGGGTGCTCCATGCTCTGGTACGCCGCCGCGACGCCGAGCGAGGCGGAGTAGTCGTACGTGCCGTAGTGCAGCCCGGTGACGCGCTCGCCGCCGGCCTTGACCATCCGGGCGATCAGCGCGGTGCCGTCCGCGCCGAGGATCGCCTGCGGGGTCTCGACCTGGATCTCGAAGCTCAGCCGCCGTACGCCGTACTTCTGCTCGAGTGTCTCGAGGACGAGCACCATCGCCTCGACCTGCTCGACCGAGGTCACCTTCGGGAGCGTGATGACGAAGCCGTCGTCGACCGCCCCGAGGTGCTCGAGGAACAGGTCGAGCGTGCGGACCCCACGTCGTCTCGTTGGCGCCTCCAACGACTTGATCCGCAGACCGTGGTACGGCGTCCGCGGGCCGGCCGCGAGGGCTTCGGCGGCGGCGATCGCCGCGGCGTCCTCCTCGTCGTCCGGCCGGTTGCCGTAGCCGTCCTCGAAGTCGATGCGGAGATCCTCGATCGGCTCCCGCTCGAGCTTGGCGCGGACCCGCTCGTACACGTCGTCGGTCAGGTCGGCCGCGACGATCTTCGCGAGGTCGGCGGCCGAGGCGGCGTACTCGTCGAGAGCCGCACGGGCCTGCGCGCCCCAGTCGTCCACCGTGCGTACGTCGTACCGGTCGGCCGGGACGTACACGGTGTGGATCGGCTGCCGGACCCCGCGGTCACCGCGGTAGTCGGCGGCCAGCGCGGCGTCGGCAGCCGCCAGGCGTCGGTCGAGCTCGGCCATCAGGTCGTCCACTGCAGCCTCCTTTTCCGTATTGTGGAGACTAATATCTACTTTGCGGAAGGCGCAACCATTCGACCTTCCGGGATCTGGCGCTAAACTTCCGTGATCCGGAAAGGTGGGTGTCATGGCGGAGACGAACGGCAAGGGCCGGACCGGCAGCGTGCAGTCGATCGAGCGCGCCTTCGGGCTGCTCGAGACGATGGCCGACGCCGGCGGGATGATGGGCCTGTCGCAGCTGGCCACGGCCTCCGGGCTGCCGCTGCCGACGATCCACCGGCTGGTGCGCACCCTGGTCGACCTCGGCTACCTGCGTCAGGAACCGTCGCGGCAGTACGTGCTCGGGCCGAAGCTGATCCGGCTCGGGGAGAGTTCGTCGCACATGCTGAGTGTGTTCGCCCGGCCGCATCTCGCGCGGCTCGTCGACGAGCTCGGCGAGTCCGCGAACATGGCGATGCTCGACGGCGACCAGATCGTGTACCTGGCGCAGGTCCCGTCGCGGCACTCGATGCGGATGTTCACCGAGGTCGGCCGCCGCGTCCTCCCGCACTGCACCGCGGTCGGCAAGGCGATCCTCGCGCAGTACGCCGACGCCGAGGTCCGCGAGCTCCTGCACCGCACCGGCATGCCGAAACACACCGACAACACCATCACCAGCCCCGACGCGTTCACCACCCAGCTCCACCAGGCGGCCGGCGACGGCTACGCGATGGACGAGGGCGAGCAGGAGGTCGGCGTACGATGCGTGGCGGTGGCGGTGCCCGACGCGCCCTCCCCGCTGGCCATCTCCATCTCCGGCCCCGCGGGACGCATGACCGAGCCGCTGGTGGAACGCGCCATCCCGCTCCTCACCCAAGCCGCCAAGTCCCTGTCCGAAGACCTCCACTGACCCGCACGCCGCGGTGGGACGGCGGCTGCAGGACACAGAACTCGTTTCCGTCCGAGTCGGCCAACACGTGCCAGCCCCACCCTGCCTCGACCACCAACTCACCACGCAGGTACTGCTGAGGTGCCGCATTCCCCGACAGTACGCACCTCGAGCTAGCGGCTGTCGGTGCGCAGCCGGCCGTGCACGTGCCAGTCGTGCCAGCCGTCCGCGTGCATGATCGCCTGCCGCAGGGTGCCTTCGAGCTGGTAGCCGGCGTTCGTCGCGACCCAGCATGACGCGGTGTTCGCGGTGGAGTGGTGGATGTTCAGCCGATTGAACCCGGCCTGACCGAAGGCCCAAGCCGACAGCGAGTCCACCGCTGCGGCCGCGACGCCCCGTCCACGGGCGGCCGGTGTCACCCAGTACGACAGCGCCGCCGAGCCTTGCGTCAGCGAGACCTCCCGCAACCCCACCTGGCCGAGCGGCTCATCGTCGTGACCGACGACCGCCCAACTCGCCGCCGTCTCCGCGTCCCAATGATCAGCCCACTGCCCGACCCACTCCCCAGCCTCCTCGCGCGTGTCCAGGCGTCGAACATGCCACCGCTGAATGTCAGGACACCCGAACGCCGTTCGTACGACGTCGGCATCCCTCCCCTGCCAAGGCCGCAACAACAACCCGTCCCCCACCGCCAACCGCGGCTGCGCCACATCCCGCAAAGTCCCCCGAGACAACACCGATCCCACAAGCAGAGGCATCCCGAGATGCTATTCCGCCCACTCGCCGGCCGGGGCCCTCAGGGGGCGTAGGTGCGCCAATGTTCGGTGAGTTTGTAGCCGAGAGACTGGTTGGCTTGGAGGCTGGCCTGGTTGGCGGCGGCTCCGCCGGTGCTGAAGCGGGTGATGCCGATGTCGAGGAGGGCGAGGATCGAGGCGGCTTTCACGGCCTGCGCGACGCCGCGGCGGCGGTGCGTGGACAGGACCGACGTGAACCGGGTGTCCCCGAAGCCGTCCTTCGCGCGGATGACCGTCGCGCCGACCAGCCGGTTGCCGTCGAAGGCGCCGAACACCCGGTGCTCCGGCCAGAGCGCGCGGGTTTCGGCCAGCTCTCCGACCACGCGGTGCGTCGCGGGCGTGTACGGGTAGTCCGGCTCGTTGGACTTCTCCAGCGCGTGCAGCTCCCGCGCGGACTCGGCGCCGAGCTCGCGGATCGTGAGTCCACCGGCCGTGGCCCGGAGTACGGCGGACTCCAGCAGCTCACGATCCGGGTCGAACAGCCGCACCGCCCAGGACTCGGCGACCACGCGGTAGCCGGCTGCTTCCAGCTCGGCGCACCGCGGGTCGTTGTCCTGGACGATCTCGTAGTCACCCACCCAGCGATTGTCAGCCCAGTTTGCGCAGCAGCGGAAGGACATCCTCGGTGAACTGGGTGAGGAAACGCTCCTGGTCGTTGCCCGGACCGTGGACGACGAAGTGGTTGAAGCCCGCGTCGGCGTACGGCTGGAGCTGCTTCACCGCCTCCTCCGGGTCCGACGCCACGATCCACCGCTTGGCGACCTGCTCGATCGGCAGCTCGTCGGCCAGCCGCTCCATCTCGGTCGCGCTCGTCACGCTGTGCTTCTGCTCGGCGGTCAGCGACAGCGGCGCCCAGAACCGGGTGTTCTCCAGCGCCTGGGCCGGGTCGCGGTCGTAGGAGATCTTCACCTCGAGCATCCGGTCGACGTCCTCGAACTTCTTCCCGGCCTTCTCGGCGCCTTCGCGGACGGCTGGCATCAGCTGCTCGGTGTACAGGTCCATGCCCTTGCCGGACGTCGCGATGAACCCGTCACCGGCGCGCCCGGCGTACCGCGCGACCAGGGGGCCGCCCGCGGCGACGTACACCTTCAGCGGGGTCTCGGGGCGGTCGTAGATGAACGCGTCGACGGTCTTGTAGTACGGCCCGTCGGAGCTGACGCCGTCCTTCGTCCACAGGTCGCGGATCAGCTGCACGGACTCCCGGAGCCGGGCGAACCGCTCCTTGAACTCGGGCCACTCCATACCCGAGACCGCGATCTCGTTGAGCGCCTCGCCGCTGCCGACGCCGAGCATGACCCGCCCCGGGTACAGCACGCCGAGGGTGGCGAACGCCTGCGCGATGACCGCCGGGTTGTAGCGGAACGTCGGCGTCAGCACCGACGTACCGAGCAGCACCCGGTTGGTCCGCTCGCCGACCGCCGCCAGCCAGGCGAGCGCGAACGGCGCGTGGCCGCCCTCGTGCCGCCACGGCAGGAAGTGGTCCGAAACGGTCACACTGTCGAGCCCGAGTTCCTCGGCCCGCACGGAGTACTCCACCAGATCCCGCGGCCCGAACTGCTCCGCCGAAGCCTTGTACCCGACCCGAATGCTCACCCTCTGCTCCCAACGTCGTCTGCGCGTACTCCGGAAGACAACCGCGCCCGGGTCCGACTTTATGCCGCCCGGCGGGCCTGATTGACTCCGGCCGCCGGGGTCGGGAAGGATGTGGGTCCGGCGCGGCCCGCGCCTCACCTTCGTCGACCGGCCCCAGCTCGGTCACCGTGAGAAGGCAAAGGGACTCCCTGTCTCGGGCCGCTCGTCCTGGTCATCCGCCTCGACGGGATCGCTGGGGGATCGCGTGCGAGTGCGTGGAAGGCCAGATGACAGCGCACAGGAATCTCAAACAACGGGTTCGAGCCCGCGCCGCGAAGACCGGCGAGTCCTACACGGCTGCCCTCCGGCACTTCCGTCCGACTCCTCAAGGAGAACCAGACATGCCGGAATTCCCACGCATCGCCGTCGCCCAGTCGACGGTCCGTGAAGACCCGACGAACGCCGCCCTGCTCCGGGAGAGCGGCGACGAGGTCCGCAGCTTGATGCGGCAGGCCGCCAAGGCGGGTGCCCGCCTGGTGCACTTCGGTGAAGGAGCGATCTGCTTCCCGAGCAAGTGGGTGATGTCGTCGCTCGGTCCGGACGAGGTCGGCCCGTCCGACTGGTCCCGGGCCGACTGGGGCGCGCTGCAGGACGAGCTCGACCAGATCGTCGCGCTCTCCCGCGAGCTCGGGATCTGGACCGTGATCCCGTCGGTCCACCAACTGCCCGGCGCCCGTCCGCACAACAGCATGTACGTCGTGTCCGACCACGGAAAGGTGGTCGCCCGGTACGACGAGCGGATGCTGTCCACGACGAAGGTCACCTGGATGTACTCCGCCGGCCAGAAGGCGGTGACGTTCGAGGTGGACGGTGTCCGCTTCGGGCTTGCGCTCGGGCTGGACGTGCTGTTCCCGGAGCTGTTCACCGAGTACGACCGCCTCGGCACTGACGTCGTCCTCGTGTCGTACGCGAACAACGAGGGCGTGAACGCGCACATCGGGGTGCAGGTCCGCGGGGCCGCCGCGAACAACACCTGCTGGGTGAGCCTCTCGGCCACGGCCAACCCGGACACCGACCTCAGGTCCGGTGTCGCCGGTCCCCGCGGCCAATGGCTGGCGCAGTGCGCGGAGGACGGCACGCCGTCGGTCGCGATCGCTGAGCTGCACACCGACGAATTCACCACCGTCGGCCGCGACTTCCGTCGCCGGACGCGGGACCGCGTCAGCTCGTAGCCCTCACAGGTCCGGGTGCTGACGCGTTCTGTCTGTATGAACAGGCATGCGGTGGTCAGCACCCGGATCGGGGAGCTCACGGTGGTGGTGTCGGGGACGGAACTGCTCGGAATCTATTTTCCGCACCACTGGGTGAAGCCGACGGCGCAGACGCTGGGTGAGCGGGTCGAGGCGTCCGACCCGCTCATCGCGCTCGTCGTCGAGCAGCTGGAGTCGTACTTGTCCGGATCGCGGGTTTCCTTCGACCTGCCGCTCCGCCCCGAGGGAGACACGTTCCAGCGGCGGGTGTGGGCCGTGCTCGAGGAGATCCCGTACGGCGAGACCACGACGTACGGCGAGATCGCGGCGCGGCTCGGCGAGACGGCGCAGGCGATCGGCAAGGCGGTCGGGCAGAACCCGCTGTCGATCGTCGTGCCGTGCCACCGGGTGATCGGGAAGAACGGATCGCTGACCGGGTACGCCGGCGGCCTGAAGCGCAAGCAGTTCCTGCTCGACCTTGAGCAGCCGGTGGGCGCGCGGCTGTTCTAAAGGCGGACGCCCATCACTCACCAACTCCCGCGGCTCGGCCGCTGCCGACCGGTGGCGAGCGTGCCGTGCGGCGGCGCGGCGTGGTTGGTGAGTGATGGGCGTCCGCGCTATCGGCTCAGGTCGCCGACCTGGGCGGCGTACCAGTCGAGCTCGGTGAGGTGTTCGGCGATCTCGCGGAGCGTCCAGTTCGGGCTGCGGTCCTTGTCCCACTCGGCCGGGTCGAGAGCGGCGTACCGCAGTGCGAACGTCCGCCCGAGCCGCTGCAGTCGCTGCTCGGCTTCGCGTACGTCCTCCGCGGTGAACGGCGCGAGGTCCGCGGCGGACGTGAGCGCACTCGCGTGCCACTCGTCGGGCTGCGTCGGTACGCCGGCCAGCAGCGCCTCGACCTCCGCCAGGTGATCGACCAGGTGATCGGCGATCCGGCGTACCGCCTTGTGCGGCGTGAACGTGCGGCCGTCGTCGGACATGCGCGGTTCGCCGTCCCAGGCCGGCCAGGTGACGACGAGTTGGAGGCATCGCCCGACGGCCTGCTCGACGAGTTCTCCGGGGTTCTGTGTCATAGCGCCGACGCTAAGGCCTTCATGCTTCGGTGTCGGCCGAAGTGATTCCGAGCTTTCCAGCCAGGCGCTCCGCGTCGTACGGCGCGTGCACCTTGACGTCGTTGTCGAAGTACACGTACGTGTCGCATTTCCAGGAACGGATCTTCCGCGCCCAGCGACCGAGGGACTTGTCGTCGTAGCCGCTGACGTAGAGCTCCTCGGCGCCGTGCAGCCGGACGTACGCGAAATCCGCGGTGACGTCGCCGAACATCGGCCACTTGCCCGCGGTGTCGGCACAGACGACCGCGACGTCGTGCTCCCGGCAGAGGTCGACAAACTGCTTGGTCTTGAAGCTGTCGTGCCGTACTTCGAGCGCGTACCGGATCGGCTGGTCGACAGCAGCCTCCAGCAGCGCACGGCCTTCCATCCGTTCGTCATGGCGTTTGGCGACCTCGACCGCCTCGACGGTGCTTCGCGGCAGCTGCTCGAAGAACGCGGCGCAGCGCTCCGCGTCGTACTGGAAGTTGGGCGGCAGCTGCCACAGCACCGGTCCGAGTTTGTTGCCGAGCGCAAGCACACCGGACGCGAAGAAGTTCGCCAGCGGCGCGTCCACGTCGGCCAGGCGTTTCAGATGCGTGACGAAGCGCGGCCCCTTGACCGAGAACACGAACCCGTCGGGCGTCTCCTCGTACCAGCGCTGGTACGAGGAGGGGCGCTGGAGGGCGTAGAAGGAGCCGTTGAGCTCGATCGAGTTCAAGCGAGAGGACGCGTACTCGAGCTCGGCGCGCTGGGGCAGCCCGTCGGGGTAGTAGACCTTCCGCCAGGGTGCGTAGCGCCAGCCTGAGATCCCCACTCGGTACGGCGAGTCCGGCCAGCGCGTCATTCCTCGATTATGGTCCCCGCATGCAGATCGACCGCGGCGCGTATCCGGACGCAGTGACGCCCTGGGAGGACCCGGCGTGGCGGGCAGCCGCGCTCGGCTGGCTGGACGCGCGACTCGACGAGGCCGGCGTTCGCGAGACAGGTCCGCGGCGGGTCCGGGTCCGGCCGTGGTCGGTGCTCGTCCGGGTCGAGGCGGACGAGCCGGTCTGGTTCAAGGCCGCGTCGCCCGGGAGCGCGTTCGAGGCCGGGCTCGGCGAGGCGCTGTCCCGGTGGGTGCCGTCCCACGTGCTCACGCCGTACGCGGTCGACGCCGCCCGCGGCTGGTCGCTGCTGCCGTCCGGCGGGCCACTGCTCCGCAGCCTGGAGATCGGGCCGCGCGAGTGGGAGGAGGCGTTGACGCAGTACGCCGAGTTGCAGCGGGCCCTCGTACCGCGGGTGGAGGAGCTGCTGGGTCTCGGCGTACCTGATGCTCGGGTATCGCTGCTGCCGTCGATCTTCGACGAGGCCGTCGCCGGGAACGGGGCGCTGGATGCGGCGGAGCGGGAACGGTTGCGGCGGTTCCGGCCGCGGCTGGTCGCGTCGTGCGAGGAGCTTGCGGGTCTCGGCGTACCGGATTCGCTGGATCATGCGGATCTGCATGACGGTCAGATTCTGGTTGCCGGGGCGGGGCGGTACACGTTCTTCGACTGGGGTGACGCGAATGTCGGGCACCCGTTCTGCAGTCTGCTGGTCGCGCTCGATCGTGCGGCCGACGACCACGGCTCGGAGGTCGTCGCTCGGTTGGAGGACGCTTATCTCGACCGGTGGACGGACGGTCACTCGCTGCCCGACCTGCGCCGCGCCGCCGAGCTCGCCCGCCGGCTCAGCCAGCTGACCCGCGCCGGCTCCTGGGCCCGGCTGTTCCCGACAGCCGCCTCGATCGGAGACCCCGAACGCGCGGCCGCACTGTCGCGGTTGGCCGACTGATCCGTCAGGTGGGGATCCATTCCGGCCACCAGGGCGGGACGTTGCCCGGGCAGGTACCGGGCGAGGCGGCCGGGGTGCCTTGCCACGAGAACAGGGCGAGGTCGGCGATCGCGATCGCGATGGCGGCGGCGATCAGCGAGAACAGGAACGCCTTCCCGGCGTACCGGAAAACGACGGTGAACAGCACCAGATTGACGATCAACGCGATCGGCACACCGAGGAAGAGCAGCGTCAGCCCGTTCGGCACGCTCCCGGTGACGTCCACCTGACACGCCTTCCACGCCCGCGACGTCACCACCACCAGCCCGAACGCCGTCCCACCACCGACCACCACCGCAAGGAACGACTCCCCCTTGCTCCCCTTCGCCGCAAACGCCATGAGGATCACGGTAAGTGATCCACCGCCCCACTTCACCTCACCCCGGCGGGTACACCAGGCTCAATCGGGCTTCGGGCGGAGCCAGAGCATGGTGGTGATGTGAGTGAGGTCTTCGGGTTCGTGCGGGACGACGACCACCTGGTGTTCATCCTCGTAGAGCACCCGGCCTGGCGCGGGTGACTCGTAGCGTTCGCACGGGACGTTGTGGGCCGCGAGGATCGCCAGATAGCCCGGGAGCGGCTCCATCAGGTGCGCGGCCGACGACCGGAACCACGCCGCCGCCCGCAGGTTGGCCTCGTACACGGTGGGGTCGACGGTCGACGGGTTCGTGTACGTCGCGTCGTACCAGGCGTTCGTCGTACGGCGGAACGCTTCCTCCTCGGCGCTCAGATACCCGCGCTGACCGAGCATGTTCACCAGCCCGAAGACGCCGATCCGCCGGCCGCGCCGATCCGGCACCGGACTCTGATACCTGACGAACACATCCACCCCTTCTCCGACCCGGTTGACCGTAGCAGCTTGTCAGGGCTAGCCTGACACCTGTGTCAGGGCAACCCTGACAGGCTGGAGGACGCGGTATGCCGGACAACGTGCTGCGATGCTCGTTCTGCGGGAAGGTCGCCGACGAGGTGCAGCGGCTGATCGCCGGGCCCGGCGTGTTCATCTGCAACGAGTGCGTCGACCTGTGCGTGCAGGTGATCGACGAGCAATCGTCACTCCCATCGCTGGACGGCAAGAGCGACGAAGAGTTGCTTGCGGACATCGCGCGGATCGACAAGTCCCGCGGCCAGGTCGAGGCCGCCGTACAGGAACGCGTGCACACCCTGCGCTCCCGATCCGTCACCTGGGCCCGCATCGGCGAAGCCCTCGGCATCAGCCGCCAGTCAGCCTGGGAACGCTTCTCCGGCGAGGAATAGGCCGTCAGCCTGCCGTGAACACCGCGATCTCGGCAAGGTAGCGGTCAGGCTCCTCGACGTTCGGGAAATGGGCGCTCTCGCCGAAGACGCGGAGCTGAGCCTGCGGTAGCCGGGTGGCCAGGTCACGGCACGCATCCACGCCCGCGTTGCGATGCCAGAAGCCGACGAGCACCAGCACTCTGACTTCCAGCGCGGCGAGCTCGTCGACGAGCGGCACCCGCCGCGGCGGCTCAGCGGCGAGCGCGGCCGCCATCTCGCCGGTGTTGATCAGCCCGCTCTCCTCCCACAGCTCACGGACCCGCCGCGCCGCCGCGGGCCGACGGAACAGGAAGCGGTCGACGGTCTCCCGGTCGACGACATCCCAGACCGCGCCTGGCCCCGACTCAACGACCGCGGCGCGGATCGCGGCCCGCATCTCGTCGTCGGCGGCAACGGCCTCGAAGCCGGATCCCCACGTCGACGGCGTGAGCGGCCCGGCCAGCGCGGTGCCTTGAAGAATCAGGCCGGCGACGCGATCCGGATAGGCGACGGTGTACTCGGCCGCGAGATCCCCGCCGAACGAGATGCCGAGCAGCACGATCCGCGGCAGGCCGAGATGCCGCCGCAACTGTTCCAGGTCGTCGACGAGCAGCGGTACGGCGTACCGCCCGTCGCCGTCGCTGCGCCCGGAGCCGCGCTGCTCGTAGTACACAACCGGCCCGAGCTGCTCGAGCCCAGGCCCCGTCAGCCGCTCGAAGTCGTAGACGAATCCGCCGGGCCCACCGTGCACCACGACAACCGGCGTCCGCCCACGCAGGTCGCCCACCACCCGCACCCACTGCCGGACTCCGTTGAGCTCGACGTACGACTCACCCACCACCGCAGTCTCACACGGCGCCGAAATCCCGTGGTTCGACCGGTGCGGCGTTGCTAGGTTTCGTTGGGTGACCGACGAGGAGCTCATCGACGCCGCGGCGGCCGTGCTGCATCCGCATCGGGTCGACGATCGTCGCTCCGCGCTCTGCTGCCCGAGACCGACTGGCCGTCACCTCTCAGCTGACCTGTTGCCCTCAGCAAGCTAGACCTGGCTCCGATGCTTGCGCGGCCACAGCGCAATCGCGGTCGCGAACAGGGCCACCGCTACGACGAGGTCGAACAGTTCGCCCTGGCGGACCGCGGAGACGATGCCTCCGAGCCCGGCGAGAACGAAGCACACAGCCAGCAACGTCCGCAGCACTGTCATTCCCCCCACCCCCTACCCGCTAGCCGCCCGGGGAGTGTTACGCGGGGCCGGAAAGCAGCGCGTCGATCCAGGCGTCGTGGTGCCTCGCGACGTAATCGGCGGCCGGGCCCCAGAAGTCGGCGTGGCCGTCCGCGTAAAGCTGGGCCCACGGTTGTTCACCGGTCTCGTGGCCGCGGACCAGCAGTTCGTACGATCCGCGCGTCCGGGCCGCGATCTGCGCGGGGAACGCCCGGCGCTGCTCTTGGTCGAGCCCGTATGCGTCCACGAACGCCCGCAATCGCGGGGCGTCCACCGTCACGTCGCCTCCCGGCCACAACGGTACGAGCGACTGCGCGGCGTACCCGAGGTCCCACAACCGCGTCGACGGCCCGGCGTTGTCCCAGTCGATGAAGACCCAGCGGTCGTCGTTGCAGACCAGGTTCCACGGGGCGAGGTCGCCGTGGCAGATCAACTCGCCGCCGGCCGGGTCCGGTACCGCCGGGTGCCAGGCGGCGTCCGGCGGCGGCTCGAAGTCGTCCATGGCGTCGTGCAGCTCACGGATCAGCCGTCCGGCGCGGCGCAGCTCGTCCAGCGAGAACGGCGGCAGCGTGTCCGCGAGCGCACCTGGGATGTACTCGAGGACGTGGCGCTCCTGCTCGTCGCGCCCGAACGTCCGCGGCGCACCCTCGAAGTGCTTCGCCGCCAGATGGTCGAGCACAGCCTCGACCCCCGCCGTGTGGTCGAGCGCCGGCTTCCGCACCGTCGCGCCGATCTTCACGACCCGGTCGGCGACGTTCCCGCCGGTCAGGACCTCTTCAGCTTCCACGTTTGCAGGGATCAGTCGAGGCAGAACTCGTTGCCTTCGACATCTTGCATGTTCTGGCAGGACTCGTTCTCCTCGTCGGCCAGCAGCAGCTGCCCGCGGACGGCCCCCAACGCTTCGAGCCGCCGGCACTCGGCCTCGAGCACGGCGAGGCGCTCCGCACCGACGAGACCGGTGCCGACCCGGACGTCGAGGTGCACGCGGTTCTTCACGACCTTGCCCTCAGGAACCCGCTGGAAGAACAACCGCGGCCCTTCCCCGGTCGGGTCGGAACACGCGAACCACGCCCCCTGCTGCTCGGCCGGCAGCGACCGGTCGTACTCCTCCCAGGACGCGAACCCCTCCGGCGTCGGCGGTGCGACATACCCCAACACCTCACACCAAAACCGACCAACCCGCTCAGGCTCCGCACAGTCAAAGGTGACCTGAAACTTCTTCACCGACGCCATACACCCACCCTAGAACGTGCCGCTTCCGCCGGTCATCTGGTTTGCCACTCGATCGTTCCTCAGGTTTGCATGATGCGGACGAAGACGGTGGGGCGGGCGGCGGTGGGGTTGTCGACCAGGAGGTCGACGGACAAAGGCAGGCCGTTGGAGTCGGTGTCGTCGACCTGGTCACTCGCTCGCGCCGGCCAGCTGCTCGGCTGCCACTCGGCGAACCGCGCGGGCAACTCGTCGTCCCAGCCGGACTCCTTCGGCAGGGCCTCCGACCGGGTCGTGTCCGTCAGCGCGTCCGGCGTGAGCCGGTATGTGCCGAGGAAGCCGGCCAGTCCGACCCGGTCGGTGGCGAAGCGCAGATAGATCTCGTTCACGTCCCAGTCGCGAAGCTCCACCCATTCAAGCCCGGTAGCGCCCGCCGGCAGGTGAATGTCGTAGTACTTCACATGCCTCGCGAATTCCGCGCTCCCACCAGTCCCGCTAGAGATCTCCACATGCGGCTGAACCGAGCAGCCGACCACGGCAAGAGTCGCCACAAGCCCCGCCGTACGTCGTCCGCGCACGCCGCCACCGTACAAGGCTAGGGTCTACACGCATGGATCTCGCAGCCCTGCAGACCCGCGCCGTCGCCATCAACCAGCTCTACGACCGCCACAACGAGGCCGCCGGCCGCACCCCCTGGACCACCACCGACCTCGCCCTCGGCTTCGTCGGCGACGTAGGCGACCTCGCCAAACTCATCATGGCCACCGAAGGCCGCCGCCACATCGACAACGCCGAAGCCCACCTCGGCCACGAACTCGCCGACTGCCTCTGGTCAGTACTCGTCCTCGCCGACCGCTACAACATCGACCTCCCCACCGAATTCACCCAAATGACCAACACCCTGGAAACCGAACTGACCGCGCTTGACGAGGCGCGGGATCACCGGATCCTGACGGCCCCTGCCACGGCCACCGCGATTCGCGAGGCGAGCGATACCGATTGGGCATGGCGGATGTTGCTGCAGGGCCGCGACCATCTGCGTTTGCTGCTCGACCGCCACGACGGCTCCGAAGCCGCCTGGGAGGCCGCGCCGGACACGACCGATCATGCGGGTTTCGACACGTTGCTCGCCGTACTGACCGCTCAGGAGTTCAAGGCGGCAGGCGGAGATCCGCCCGCCTGGACCGAGGCCGAAGCCCTCTCGGATCCGTGGATCCCTGAGCATCCGTTCCTCGAGCGCGACGAGATCATCGAACAAACCCCGGACTACCTGGCGCAGGTCAACATCTTCGTCCCCGCACGCGACCTGGTGACCGCCTGAGCAACACCCGCAACGTTTCCAGCTGACCGAGGCCGCGCCCAGGAAAACGGCGGGCGGGTTGAGGGTTGGCGGGGGATGATGGCGGGATGGTTGAGCGGCATTCGCGGGCTGTGGCTGGTGGGCGGGCTTTTTACTTCACTGAGCGGTTGTGGGAGTTGGCGGAGGGGCTTCCGGTGGAGGCTGTGCCGATCGAGGCGATCAAGGCCTTCGACGAGGATTGCTGGTTCGGGGGCCGGGCGGTGACCTGCCGGATGGTTGCGCGGCATGCCGATCTGATTCAGAAGGCCGATCTCGGTTATCCGGTGATCCTGTCGGCGGACGGGCGGTTGATGGACGGCGGGCACCGGGTCTCCAAGGCCTGGATGAGCGGCCGTACGACGGTCGACGCCGTACGGTTCCCGGTCGATCCGGAGCCGGACTACATCGAGTGGCACACCGATCCGAAGGTCGCTCCGGACGAGTCCGCGGCGAACGTCGTACGCGAGAACCAGCGGTACTGGGAAGCGTTGGCGCCGGCGCGCAAGGGTGCGTCGCTGGAGACGCTGCGCTCCGGGGCCGGCGTGTTCAACGAGCACGAGCGTGCCGCGATCGGTGACGTCAGCGGACGACGGGTGCTGCAGCTGGCCTGCTCGGTGGGCGACGAGGCGCTGACGTTCGCCCAGCTGGGAGCCGAGGTCACCGCCGTCGACCTCGCACCGAGCCACTTGGCCACGGGCAGGGCGAAGGCCGACGCCCTGGGCTTGGCTGTGGACTTCCGAGAGCAAGACATGACGGCTCTGTCCGAGGACCTCAACGGATTCGACCTGATCTTCATCTCCTGGGGCGGTCTGTGCTGGGCGCCGGACATCAACGCCTGGGCCCACCTGGTCGCGCAACGACTCAACCCCGGCGGTTCGCTGGTCATCAGTGAGCACCACCCGTTGTGGGAGGTGCTGACGGTCGCCGACGAGGACCGTCTGAGCGTCTCCGGCGACTACTTCGTCCCGGATCGCGCCGGCTACGCCGATCCGCTCAAGGCACCCGAGATCACCCGGACGCTGGGAGTCCCGGATCTCCCCCACAAGAGTTTCGTCTGGAGCATCGGCAACGTCATCAGCGCCGTCCTGACCGCCGGGCTGACGCTCCGCTCGTTCCAGGAGTTCTCCGAGGCCGACATGTACCCGGCCCTCGGCGACACCGCCGACCGCATCCCGGCCACCTACCTGCTGACCGCCACCCGCTGAATGCCCCACTACCCGCCGCCCGCGAGACCACTCGGCCCGGACGCCCAGGGTCAGTGGGTCGCTCGCTGGACGTCACCGGAGTGGACGCAGACCGCAGACGCATGGGTAGGCGACCGCCTCGCCGAGCACGGTCGCCGGATCAGCGGGGAGCCGGTCACCTACCGGGCCCGCTTCTGGTCGGTGGTCCGCTGCTACACGACCGTCGAGGGCCTGGTGTGGTTCAAGGAGAACAACCCAGGCCACCGGTTCGAGCCGGGCCTGGTCGCGAGGCTGGCACAGTTCGCGCCGTATGACGTGATCCGGCCGATCGCACTGGACCGCGAACGCGGCCGCCTGCTCACCGACGATCACGGTACGACGCTCTGGCACCCGGACGCCGCAGATCAGCCGACGCGCTGCACCGTCGTACGCGCCCTGGCCCGCCTGCAGTGCTCCCTCCTCGGCCGCCTCGATCCGGCCGAGTACCCAGGCATGATCGAGCTCGCCCCGGCCGCGGCCGGCGATCGGGTCCGCGCGGTGGCCCGGGAGTGGGCGGACCTGCCGCCTCGACATCCGCTGTACGCCGATCCGGCCGTGGTGGCCCGCGTCGACCGAGCTGCCGACGTACTGGATCGGCGGACCGCCTCGCTCAGCGGCACTGTTCCGCTCGACCTGGAGTTCAACGACGTCTACCCGGCGAACATCTTCGCCGACCGCTCCACCGGCGTACTCCGGCCGCGGTTCTTCGACTTCGGCAACACGATCTGGGCGCATCCGTTCGTCACCCTGCACGGCTTCCTCGATGCGGTGGCCGACTGGACGCGGGCGCCGTTGTCCCGCGAGCACCGCGACGCCCTCCTCAACGCGTACGTCGACGTCTGGTGCGACCGTCTCGACGCGGATCCGCGGGTCCTGCGCCGCGACCTCGACGCCGCCGAGGCGCTGGTCGGTGTGCACCGCCTCGTCTCCTGGCTGCGCCTGATCCCGTACGCCGACCCGATCGAGCTCCGCACCCGCGCCGAGATCCCACGGAAGTACCTGGCCAGTATCGCGGCGCTGGCCGGCCGCCAGGCAGAATCGGACTGTGAAGAAGCCAGACGCTGAGCCCGTCGTCGCGCGCAACCGCAAGGCTGCCCACGACTACCAGCTGGGCGAGTCCTGGGAGGCGGGGATCGTGCTGCAGGGCCTCGAGGTGAAGGCGCTCCGCGCCGGGCGAGCGTCGCTGGTCGGCGGGTTCGCGGCCGTCGAGGACCGGGAGATCTGGCTGTACGGCGTGCACATCCCGCAGTACTCACAGGCTCGCTGGTTCAACGAAGGCTCGCGGCGCAAGCGGAAGCTGCTGCTGCACCGGGCGCAGATCGACAAGATCGAGCGCAAGGTCAACGAGAGCGGGCTGACGATCGTCCCGGTGACTCTGTACTTCAAGGACGGCCGCGCGAAGGTCGAGATCGCGCTCGCGCGCGGCAAGAAGACCTGGGACAAACGCCAGACCCTCGCCGAACGCGAGGCGACCCGCGAAGTCGAACGCGCCGTCAACCGCCGCCTCAAAGGCCGCCGGGACTGACCCGCCAGGTTGCGGTCAGCGTGGGGCGAGGAGGCAGAACTCGTTGCCTTCCGGGTCGGCCATGACCGTCCACGTGACATTGGTGCCGCTCAGGTCGATGGGTGTCGCGCCGAGGGACTGCAGTCTGGCGGCCTCTGCCTCCAGGTCGTCGCCCGGGTACGGGCGGATGTCGAGGTGGACCCGATTCCAGACGGTCTTCTCGTCAGGCGTGCGGAGGAACTGCAGGTAGGGGCCGACGCCCTTGGCGGAACGCAGTACTGCGTTGTCGTCGGTCACCTTGTGCACGGTCCAGTCCATGGCCTCACCCCAGAAGTCGGCCATAGCGCGCGGATCCGCGCAGTCGACCACGACCGTGGCGATCGGTCCGGTGTCCTGGACCGGGTCGTGCCAATCCAGCACGCAGAACTCGTTGCCCTCCGGGTCGGCCATGACCGTCCAAGAGACGTCGCCCTGGCCCACGTCGGCAAGTGTCGCGCCGAGATCCTTCAGGCGCGCCACCAGCTCCGCCTGATGGGCGGCCGAAGTGGTGGCGAGGTCGACGTGCACGCGGTTCTTCACCGTCTTGGGTTCCGCGGAGGCGACCAGATCGATGCAGACGGCGACGGGGTCGGGGTAGACGAAGCCCTTGGGTTCGAGGTTGGTCACGCCGGGTCCCTCGCTCGACAGTTCCCAGCCGAGCGCCTCCGCCCAGAAACGACCGAGCGCCGAATCGTCCCGAGCCTTCATGTTGATCTGCACAAGCCGCGTTGCCATGCCGCCGATGCTAGCGACAGTCAGCTCCAGAGACAGAAGGGGTGACCCGCAGGATCCAGCATCACCCTCAGCCTGCTCGGGTCGCGGTCTGCCGGCTGCTGACTGGCCTCACGAGCGCCGACCGAGACTGCCCGCGTGACCGCGGCCTGGACGTCGTCCACCCGGATCTCGAAGTGCATCATCTTCGTCTGCGCAGGAACCTCCTCGGGCCACACCGGAGGCACGTACCAGTCGTTGGCCTGGATGTTGAGCCACATTCCGCTGCGGGGGTCCTGCAAGGCAGCCCAACGAGGCTCGCGCTCAGCCACCTCTGCCCCGAGCAGGTCGCGGTAGAAGGCGACCTCGGCGTCGTACTCGTCCGGCGCGCAGTCGATGCACACCGCGTTCCACGCGAAACCTTGCATCGTCGGTCGACTCCTTCGGCTAGGCGGGGAAGGCCTTCCAATGTCCTTCGGAGATGACCTCGACGGAGCCATCCGTCACCTTGATCGCGGTCTCGTCGTCGATCGCGTACGCCGGAGCTGCGATCTCGACGGCCCATCGCTCCGCATCGGCCATCGTGTTGCCCGGCATCTGCTCGTGGTCCAGGTGCGGATAGATCGAGAAGTCGACGACCCCGAGCGTGCGGTCGTCCGGCGCAGACGGCCAGCTGACGAAGTCGTCGCCGATCCGCGGGGTCATCACCATGCTGCCGGCACTGAGCCCTACCCAGACCGTCTCGGGCAGCGACGAGACGACACCCGCCAGACCCGACTCCCGCATCCAATGGCACAAGTACGTCGCGTCGCCGCCGTCCACCAGCAGCACATCGGCCTCCCGAACCCACGGCACCCACCGCTCCTCGCCAATGCTGGGCAGCGCGGTCAGCTCCAAGACACCCAACGTCGCCCACCCCAAGCTGGTCAGCCTGTCAAACGGAGGGTCACCGACGACGGAGCGTCGCACCGAAACAGGCCCGAGCATCGGGTGACCCCATTGCGCCGTCGGGATGCAGAGCGCACGCGACTCGGAGATCGGCTTCCCCAGCAGCTCGACCAACGCGTCACGAATGCTCTCGTTCGTCACACCACCGGATGTGAGCAGCAGCTTCACAAAACCTCCCAAGCCGAGTACGGCGAATCCGCGTGAACGACCGCCATTCACCTGTTCGACGAACGCTACGTCCCAGATCCGACAACCTCGGCCAGTTCCCGCTCGACATGGGGTTTGCCGGCGCACTCGAGGGAAGCTACTCGTACGCCTGCTCTCCCGAACCAAGGGACGGACACACGCCGGTCATTGCCGCACCTGCTCGATGCATGCCTGGCGCACGATTCCGGCTAGCTCGTCCTCCGCCCGGCTCCATGGATCGCCCAGGTCATCGTCGATCCCCCACAGCTCGCCCAGGGGCTGTTCGAAGGCCTCGGAGGCGTACCCGTTGCCAATCACAAGTCCGACGACTTGATCGACGACCCAGGCCCAACGAACCCGGCCGGTCAGATGCATGGTGGCGATGTGGTCGTACGCCACCTTGAGGGCCGCCTGCCTCGAGGACAAAGGGTCAACGCCCGCGTCCGCGAGAGCTGCCGGGAGGAGATCACGAACCTCACGGGTGTCCCGTCCGCTCAGGCCGGCTAGTTCCGCCAGCGATTCACCGTCGTACCCCTGAACGAGCCAGTTGGCCGCCCACATCGGCACGGGCTCCGCCTGCAGGGTGTCCAGGGCCAGCCACGCGGCCACCACACCGGGTGTCGGCGTCTCCCCATCCGGAACAAACTCCTGCAACATGGCGCCATTGTGCTCGGGTCGCCTGCCGCCGTCATGGGCATTGTCTGGCGACCTCCGCCCCTCGCCTCTTCCCGTCGTACCGGCCGGGACCCGGCGCAGGTGCCACTCCGCGCTCACGGGTACAGACTCGCTCGTCAGTGCTGTTGTGACCAGGTTCGTTCGAAGTGTCGCATTAGTGCCGGATAGACGATCGCATAACGGAATGGCTTGATGAAGGCCATGTACGCCTTGCCGAAGGTGCCGCGGGGTTTGACGTAGACGGTCATCTGCGCGCGGTAGCGGTCGCTTCCCTGGTCAGCCCAGGCCAGATGCATCACGCCGTACATGGTCCGGTTGGAGATTTCCTGGGCGAGTTCGGTGTCGGTGCGGTACAGCGGCCGGAACGGCTTGTCGGTGAACGGCGATGCTGGGGACGTGTCGCGGAGGTCCTCGGGGAGCCGCGCGAGCAGCGATGGTTCGCCAGTGCCGGGAACGGGTGGCCAGGCGCCGGCGGCGTCTGCGGATGTCGAAATGCGCCCGAGTCCGAACGCGCGTCCGAGCAGGTCGCGAATGCCCCACAGCACTCGCACCGGCAGCGGCGCGGCCGCGGGAAAGTCGAGGGAGTCCTGCGCCTGGATGACGGCTGGAAAGTCGTGCGCACCGCCCTCGGCGGGAAGGGCCCAGACGTCCTCGACGTCGAAGTCGGGCACGATGTCGTCGATGATCCAGTCCTGAGTCTTCAGGACGTCGTTGGGGAGTCTCATCGGTCTTGCGTTCCTTTCGCGCAGAGGGCGCGGATGGGGCGGATCAGCGGGCGGTAGAACGGCCGGATCAGCCATCCCGGGATGTGGCCGTGGCGCTCCTCGTGCCAGACCCGAGCCCGGGGATGGCCCTCGATCAGCCGGCCGATGATGCTCCGATCGAGGCGATGTGCCGGCAGCGCGGAACACACCTCGATCTGGCACAGGTGCTTGATGCTCATGTAGCCGTACTGGGCAGGGCTGACCAACCGGATCGGCGCGCCGTGGTCGCCGCCGAGTGGGCGCCCGTTCACCCGGTCCGCGAGGAGGACGTCGTCCGCCAGCGCGTCCTGCAGCTCGACCACCGAGCTGACCCCGTCCAGACCCACGAACGCGAGGTGGCTGACGGAGACCTCGGGGTAGAGCGCGGGCTCGACGAAGGCGCGAAAGAAGTCGGCGAACCGCACCCCTTCCCACTGCAGGTCGGTCGCCGTCCAGCCGGAGACGCAGTGGAAGTCGGCGACGATCTTGCGCCGCGGCAGCGTGGCGAGGTCCGGCAGCTGCACCTCCGACGGCCTGCGCACGACGCCGCTGATCGCGATCACCGGATCGTCCGGCACCGCGGGCGGCGGCCGGTGCAGGTGCGTGCCGAATCGTGGGAACCCCTCGACGCTCCGTTGTCCGGGCGGAAGTGGCAGCATGACAACTCTCCTTTACCGACCGACGGTCGGTCACCGACTGGTAGTCAGTCTTTTATGCTTGCCGGGTGACTGTCAAGAGGCTGCGGGAACGGCAGGCGGAGGCAACCCGGGAGCTGCTGGTCGGGATCGCACGCGAGCGGTTCGTCGAGCAGGGCTACAAAGCGACCGCGATGGACGACATCGTCCAGCGCGCAGGTCTCGCGAAAGGCGCTCTCTACCACCACTTCAGCGGCAAGGACGCGCTGTTCAAGGCGGTCTACGACGTGGTGCTGGACGAGACCGCTGACGCGGTGATGGCCGCGGCCTTGGCCGAGGACGATCCGTGGACCGCGGTACGAGCGGGCCTGTCCGCGTTCCTCGACGCCTGCCTGCGCCCGGCGTTCAGGCGGGTCGTGATCATCGACAGTGTGACCGTGATGGCTGCACGTGCCTGGGACAGCGGCACCGAAGGCGTCGAACTGCCAATGCTGCGGACCGTGCTGACGCCGCTGGTGGACAGCGGTGCGTTGCCCGGTGTCGCAGTCGACGCGCTCGCCCACCTAGCACTGGGCGGTCTCTACGGCTCAGCCCTCTACATTGCCCGCGCCGACGACCCCCAGGCCGCCCGTGCCGAGGCTGACGCAGTGCTTGACGTCGTCCTGCGCGGCGTACGGGCGGCGACCACCTGATCGGTGCGCATCTCCCGACAACCGAGCCACCAAACCCCAGGTCAAACTCCAACGCCCGCGCCAACCGCCTGACAGTTGTCCGCCAGATGATCTCCGGGAGCGCGGATCACGGCATGTGAGTGCGTTTCGACGGCGAGACCGACGCTGACTAGGGTGCGGGCTGTGACCGATCGCGAGATGCGCCGAGTGATGCCGTTCCCGTACGAGGGCGACCGCTTCCCGCCTGCCCTGGGAGCGGTCGTGCAGAACACGGTCCTTCGTGGCGAGCAGCCGGCCAGGGAGGTAATCCACACGCCCGCAGGCGAATGGTGTACCGGCGACGGAGTCAACGACCCGAACATTCCTGGTGCCGTCACGGCCACCCACATTTCCCATGTCGTCGAGCGCAACGGCTCGATCGTGTCGCTCGCCACCATGCCGCCGGGCCACATCGCCCATCGCCTTGGTCCCGGACACGACTGGGAGGTTCGAATCCTCACCGGTTGGGGCCAAGAGCAGGACCGCTCATCTGCGTGACAGCGCGAAATGCGGCAGATCCGGACATCGTCACTCAGAGGCGACGGCTGAGCCGGACGTCTTCGTCCTCGTACCCCAGCTTCTCGTAGAAGCCGCGCGCAATCGTGTTTGCCGCGCCCGTCTCCAGGCTCAGCCGCGCCAGTCCACGCGCTCGCCCCCAATCCTCGGCAGCAGACATCAGCGCTGTTCCCACACCATGATGAGAGTCTCTCGAGGCGACAATAAGTTCGCCTACATAGGCGTCTATCTCACCAGTGAAGTGCCGCCTGGTGGCCACCGTCACCGCTCCGACGACACGGCCGCGCACCTCGGCGACGAAGACGGCATGGTCGGCAGAGTCCGCGCGTTCGAGAGAGTCGGTGACCCACTGGGTGACGGCACGCAGTACGGCGCTTGGATCACGCCACGGAGCCACCCCCTCGGTCAACCCTGGGGCAAGCGCCATGACCGCCTCGCGATCCTGTTCGGTGAAGGTGCGGATCTGCGGTCGAGCCTCGTCCTCAGCGTCCATGCCTCTCACCCTGACACGCGGCTCAGTCCAACTGCGCGGACAGCGGCAGATCCGGACGTTCCTCTCAGCTGAGGTTGGCGTCGATGTAGGCGCTGAGACGGCTATCGGCGTCGGATGAGCCCTCGAGTGCATAGAAGCGCACGTCCAACGCATTCAGGGTCTCGTCAAGGCCGCCGGTATCGATCCTGTCGGCCCGGTCGTCGGGGTCATCAGGATAGGGATCTCCAAGAAGTTCCATGGCCTCGCGAAGGAGGTTGGCCCAATCCTGCCCCAGCAGCTCCGGCAGGGCTGCGAGGGCCTCGGCTGCAGAGTCGCCACCCCAATAGCGAAAGTAGGCGTCGAACCCGCCCGCGTTGACCTCTTGGCGTAGGTCACAGACGGCCAGCACCTGCCGCTGGGCTGCGGTCGGTGCGGAACGGTTGCCTTCGCCGAGTTGCGCGTACAGATCCCAGACGTCCGTTGCCATGAGCAGGACTCTACGGGCGACATTGGCGCACATCCGCACATCGGATCCGTGCGTTCACCGGGTCCTTCACGTGGTCGCCAGGCTTCTGGGCTGTTGCGGATCAGTTGGCGGACAGGTGTCGCGGATCTGGCGGATCACATGCGCTGGCCTGGACCTCCTCTGTCGAGTGGTGTGCGACTTCGTCCGCCAGGCGAACTCCGACATTGCAGAGGCGTCGCGGCATGTGCGGATCGTGGTACGGCAGCCCGACGTCGCGGAGCCTCGTTGTCCGGGGAGTAGCCGCTCAGGGCCTTCCGCCCACGCGCTCCCCGACCTCCGGCTCTACCGGCGGTTCAGCCACTGGATCAGGCTAGGAGTGCACTTAGGGGCAGTCATGACCTCGACCATGCAGGATCAGTCTTCAGTTCAGTCCCCTCGCGGCGGCTGGGCTTCGCGCATCCTTGATCGCGACATGTTGGCCCACCCTGGCGATCGTCGCGATGTGGGTGGCCGTGCTGTTCGTCGGCGTCTATGGGGGCGATGCGACCTTCCACGGCGTCGATTCGAGCTTCAGCAGCGTTCCCTCGGAGGTCTTTGTCGCGCTGTTCGGCGCGATCGGCACCGGCTCCGTCGCCAAGCGAGTGTTCGGGCGCAAGCCAGAGTAATGCCGGACACCGAGCGGCAAGCGCTCGTGATTCAAAGAGCCGCCACCCCTCGACCGCACATCGACAGTTCCGAACTTCGCGTTCCGCGGCAGATGCGGGCGCGTCGGCTCGTCCATGATTGACCGAGCACGCCGCGATCAGCGCACGCATCTGTTGACGTTTGGGCCAGGCTGCGGAAAGGGTGCGGTGGTGGAGTTCGACGTCGTCCGGCGGGCGTTGCCCCGCTCGTCCCGGTCTGGTTGTGGCTCTGCCATGGTCCGTGTCCCGAACTCGTCAGCGGTGATCTCGACGTTGCCTGGCGGCAAGCTGTACGTCTGCGAGCCGCTCACCGGCGACCTGCGCGCAGGCGTGCGCCTGGCCGGAGATTTGCGCGATGTCGTCTTCGACGCCGAGACCGACGGGGCGGCCTGGGCGCTGGCCACGTTCGGTCTGTGCCGGATCGACGTCGGGTCGTTGACGAAGATCGGCGACGACATTCGCCAGGGCATCGGGAAGTACCAGTGGCGGATGGTCGCGCTGTCGGACGAGGTACTTGGTATCTCGGCCTATCACGGCCGGTCCATGGTCCTCGTCTCGCGGCGCGACGGCACGGTGATCAAGAGGCTCCGGATGGGTGCACCTGAGCTGGTCCACCGACTAGGCGATGGCCGGCACCGCTGCTGGTCCTTCCACCACGCGGTCGCGACCGACCTGGACCTGCGGTCACGACGCAGCGTCGCACGGCACCGGCTGCCGTACGGGAAAGGGCCGCGCGTGATCGGGGCTCAAGTCGTGGCGCTGTGTGGTGAGCGCGAGGACACGCCGTTTCCCAATGTCTGGAACATCGATGCCACGCACGTGATCGCCTTCGATGTGGACACACTCGCGGCCGTACGGCGTGCCGAGGCACCCGAGCACAGCATCGAGGTTCTCGGAGCGGACGCCGCAGGCCGGATCGTGATCGCGGCTCGGCGCACGATCAGCGTGCTGAGCCCGGTGACGCTCGAAGTCGAGGGCACGTACGACCATGACGCCGATCTCGGCGGCGCTCTACTGATCGCAGAGGACAACCTCGTTGTGATCCGAGACCCTGTACATCTCGCCGACAGCTACAGCGTCGTCCGGTGGCCGTGAACGAGTGATCCTGAGCTGGTCAGAAGGCTATTGGCAACCGGTAGCCCCGGACATGCCGATAGACCAGTTGCCTAGAGATGCTGCTCGTTAGGAACCGTTGGAATCATGGCGGAGCGTGTCAATTGAGCCGCCGGGCGCCCAATTCGCTGTGGTAATCTCAAACCTCGCAGGCGCGGGTTAAACCCCGGTCGTAGGGCGCAACGGCATGCACGCCGAAAGGGCAAGGCCCACCTACTTCAAGACCGAAGAGGGAGCGCCATGCCCAAGCTCGAAACCTACAAGAAACAGGCGAAACTGCTCGTTCGCTGGCACCGCGAAGGCAACTTCTCGATTGGCGGTCGCATCCGACAGCTCGAGCGCTATCGCACGTTGTCCGACCACGAAGCACTCGCGCTGAAGTTTCCCCTGACCGAGGCCCAAGAGATCATCGCCCTCGAAGCGGGCTGCGCCAACTGGGCCGAACTCAAGGCGAACACGGAAGCGGCCCCGCCCACCAGCGAGCAGCCGGAGACTCAGGACACGCCGGTCGCGAGCGCCAAACCGGTGCTGTACGTCGCCGACGTCGATGCCTCGGCCAAGTTCTATCGGGACCAGCTCGGCTTCCGCATCGACTTCGTGCACGGCAACCCGCCGTTCTACGGATCGGTGTCGCGCGACGGCGCGACCTTGCACCTGAAGCACGTAGACGAACCGGTGTTCGCGGCCGGCGCCGTGGAACGAGAAGGGCTCATCATGGCGTTCGTCAATACGCCAAAGGTGCGCGAGCTTTACACCGAATATCTGGCCGCCGACGCCCAGATCGTGCAGAAGCTGACCAAACAAGCCTGGGGCGGCACCGACTTCATCGTGCGCGACCCAGACGGCAACGCGATCGCCTTCGTCGGCTGAGGCCCGCCGCAGCGGAGGCACAATCGGTTGCGGTCAACCACAACCTCAAGAACCCAACCGACACCTCTGACAGTTCGATCTCCATAGTTGCCCCGTCCCCCTTACTGCTGCCAACCAACGTCAGCGCTGGTCAGGGCACGCGGATCGCGCGCAGATCCGGCCGTTTGCTGTGGTGACGAAACGTCCGGTACATGGCTACTGCAATACGTCGAGAACGTCTTCGATGGTGAGGTGACCGGCATCGACGAGCTTGTCGCCGAAGGAGCGCGCACGGTCTGCGCCGGATCTCGTGGCGAGGTCGCGAAGCATCTTCTGAAAGCGCCGACGGTTCCAACCGTCGGGGTCATCGTCGTAGACACTCAACTCTCGTAACCATCGGCTCAGCGCAGTAGCCATGTCCGCGTCCGACACCAGGTACTCGGAGGCAGCTCCGGCCCGATGCCGGGGATTGTCCACTGACGCGTCGACGACGAGGTCCATAGCGTGCAGGTAAAGGAGGGCCTGAAGCACGAGCTCTTCGCCCATGAAGTCGGCCTGCACCCACGTGTCGGCCCATTCCGACGCCTCGGTGCGCGTACGACGCCGCGCAACGACGTCCTCCCACCAGGCCTGCACCTCAGCGCGGGTCGGCTCGTGCTGACTGGTTGCCGGGGTCACAGCCATCGGGTGAGTCTCGCAGAGCCGGCGCTCGAACCTCGCTGGCTGGGACCACGTCACCCGCGGCACTTCCGGTGACACACTCGCCGCACCCACTATCGAGGACCCGGATGGCCCTGCCGAACCTACGATCAGACGATGCGGGATCAGCACGAGACAGTCTGGTTGTTCCACGGAGACGGAGCGCGGCATGCCAGCGGCGTGTTCAGCACCCAAGAGGACGCCATGGCTTGGATCGCACTACACCGGCTTTCCGGCCTGCTCACCGAGTACCCCCTTGGCGTCGGGGCATACGACGACGCGGTTGCCCAGGGTTGGTTCAGGCCCAGTCGACCGCACCACGGTCGGCGAGTGCCTCTCCAACGATTTGCTTGGCGCGATCCTATGGATCGCCGGCGGGGCGTGACACAGGCTCCGGATGGCCCGCTGTTTCCGCAGCTGTGGTGTCGAGCCTGCCGAGCCTGCACGCGATCGCGCCTACGCCGCTGGGTGCGCCGGTCTTCGGATTCACCGCGTCGGGCTAAGACGCACTCGACTGGTGGCGTCGGCAGCGCGAGGCTCAAGCAGCGACGGGCTATTGGCCGGTCCTGATGGGTCACCGAGATGCTGAGTACTTGGCGAACTCGTACCAGTACGCCGACCCGGCCGGCGGCATCGCGCTGGCCGACACCTTGGACGGCAACAGCATTCTCACCGCTCGAGGTGCCGAAAGATCGCGGATCCACGGACCGGAACTCACGGCCGCAACGCTCGCGGAGTTGCGCGGGGAAGGCGATTGGCTCGATCGGGCGCGTCGACCCGGTTTCCGCCTACCTGTGCCAATGACCACCGCTCGGGGCAGGTCAGCGAACGACCGGTTTGTGATCGACGAACACGCGCTCAGCGACGCGAACGATGAAGGCGAAGCCCCACGTGCCGATGACCGGGAGGTCTCGTGCCTCGTCTGCGGTGGCGGCGCGGACCATCCGGCCGTCGCGGTAGAGCCCGACCGTTCCGCCCATCCGGTGAGATACCCCGGACAGCGCGCCGTCTCGGTCGACCGGCGGGGAACGGTGACCGAGGATCGCCCCGCCGTTCTCACCAATCATCTTGATGTGGCCGAAGCCCCATGTGAGGAGTTGACTGTCGTCGGCCGCGTTGGGCGAGGGCAGTTCGTCGCCAACCCAGTCGAGCAGACCCGCGACGAACGTTCGGCTGTTGATCGCATAGTGAGGTGCTTCCTGAGCGGTAGGAAGTGCGACCACAAGGCCACAGGCGAATCGGCCGTCTCGCAGAGGTATGCCCCAGATGTGGCCAGGAAAGAGGTGCGCGTTGGACTTGGGTACGTACGGGTACGTAGGAGGTCGCGCGGCCATGGCGTGATTATGAATGCCTGCTGCCGCACCTGCCCCGTCCCCTAATGATTGGGTAACAGGTTCCGGGGCGGCTGTTGCCGTCTTGCCGTCCCTTGGCCGCCGATGAGCGGGCCGGGAGCATCAGGTGTCGATGGTGTTGTGGGGCGGATCGGCCTCGACCTCGCGCAGAGCCTCAAGGAAGTAGACCTGGTAAGGCGAGCATTTTCGCCGAATTGCATCGGCCATGGACTGTGTCCAGGGGTTCAATACCACGCCGACGTCGCCTGGCCGAGCCGCAAGGAACTCGACTCCCTTGACTGCGTCATAGACGGCGAGATCGAGTGCAACTCGCTGCCGCTGGGCGGATACGACGGCGTCGTGCTGTCGATCGATGGGAGCCCCAATGGTTTGTTCGGAGTCGTTTCGGTCGCGCACAGCTCGTTCTCGGAGGAACTTCACTGGGTGGCGAAGGGGCCACCATGGTTCTACGACAGTGCGCGCGATCTCGAGCAGGGACGACTGTGGCCAGATGACTCCGTCCGCAGCCAACGCCTGACGAAGCACTTCGGCGGCCTCGGTGACGCTTGGCCTCGGTCGGGCGCGGCGGAGGGCGGCGAAAGCGACGTCAAAATGATCGAGCCCAGCCGCTTCACGGTTGTCGGTCAACGCTTCACTCCGCTCAGTAAACCCATCCATCCCACTGTGGCAGAGCGGCCCATGTGGGTCATCCGCCTGGACCATCCCGGCCTGCACTCATGCGCACAGTCTGAAGGGCCAGGCCGGGTTGTGGTGTGCCGCCCGGCGCACAGATCGACGAGATGGTCCCAATTCCGGTGCGACCACATGCGTAGCGGGATGCCGGGGATAGGCCTGCGGATTTGCGGCTTGTGCGCCCGACAACGTTGACCCGGCGCGCCTACCATCGACTCGTGAAGGTGGCTGATCGTGCACGCCAGGCCGGGACTGCGTCGCTGTCGGCACGCGATTGGAAGCAGTTCGTCGAAGATCCAAGTCCGAGCGTACGTCGCGCACTGGCTGCGCGCAGGGATGTGCCGAGTTGGGTGCTCGACCGCTTGGCCGGCGACGGTGATCGTCGGACCAGGCAGGCAGTGGTCGACAATCCAGGTTGTCCACCCGAATTGCTGCTTGCCTGCCTGGGAGACGCAGATCGCCAGATTCGGTGGGCTGCTGTTCAGCATCCGAACGCCGACCGAGCTGTTCGAGAATCCGCGGTTCGGTCACCTGACCGGGAGGCCAGATGGGCTGCGGCCCAACTGCGTGAGCTGGAACCCGATCTGATCCAGGCCGTCATTGCAGACACTGACTGGCAGGTGCGCGAGCAACTGGCGATAAGCACACACAGCGCGAGTGTCTTGGAGGCGCTCATGCAGGACCCAGATGCGCGTGTGCGCGGCGAGGTTGCTCTCAACGAGCTGGCAACAGAAACCCAATTGTGGAGACTTGCCGAGGACTCCAGCGCCGCGGCCCGGGCCAAGGTCGCCGCTCGTGACGTGCTTCCACAGGTTGTTCAACGCCGGCTCGCAGAGGACCGATCAGGGACGGTTCGATGGTGGCTCTGTGTCTCGCATGACAGAGATATTGCCCTGATGAGAAAGATGAGCGCCGACCCGGACGAACTGGTCGCCAGCCATGCAATGACCGCCCTTGAGGAGCTCACTCGCCACAGTTGACTCCACAGCGAATCCCGCCGGAGCAATTCACGCCATTCTCGGGCACGCTGACCCCCGTACGACGAAGGTCATCTACGTCGACGTGGCCGAGGAATTGCAGCGCGATGCCGAGGACAAGCCCGGGTTTCTCTTCGAGCAACGGGAGGGTGACGTTGGTGTACGGCTACCGTTTGGACATGACCGCTGATCCGCCCTGGCTGGTCGCCGTAGCCACTCTGTCTCTCGCGGCTGTCAGCTGGTGGGCACCGATCCGCGAGATGGAGGCTCCGTGGCCAGCGATGGTGGGCTTCTACGGTGGATTCTTCGGTGCCGCAATCGCGGGCGATGCTGGGCACTGGCTGCTGGCACAGCTTGGTCTCGCGGTGGCGGTCGTAGCAACTGCGTGGCTCGTAGCGCGATGGTGGGTGGCCAGGCGGCGCGTGAAGTTCGGAGACGGTTCCGCGAGACACCGCCGGTCACGCCCTGGAGAACTCTAAGTCCTGACGCGGAATCTCGCCCGCGGCTCCCCCTTGCGTCTTCGGCAGCGCACCGTCACTCAAGGAACTCTCGCCAGAACGGGACAGTCGCCTGCGGCTGCCATTCTGGCTCCGAGCGGTCGAGGCCCGGCCCGGCCGAGAACTCTTGGTAGACGTAGTCCAGCAGGTTTACCCCGTAGAAGATGATGTCGGCCTGGTGCATGGAGAGCACGGGGTGGCCGGAGGTGCCGCGCCCGGCCGGTAGGTACCGGTGGGAGTACACCGGCACCAGGTTCGGAACCGTGGCAAGGTGCTCCCGCGCCCGCTCGACGGCGGCTGTGCGATCGGTTGGACGCTCACTCCACCTGCGGTGCCAGTAGCCGTTGTGTTCCACATCGAAGAGGACGCCTCCAATCGGCCGGGCGAGCTTCTCGCGCAGTGTCTCCGGGTCGTCGTTCCTCCAGTCCGGCCAGTTGCGGCTGCCGACCGGCACGCCGACGCTGAGGAAGGCACGGTGGTCGTCGGCGAACTCAAACCCGTACTGCTGCTCGATCCGGTCGAACTCGGCGGGGGTCAGCCCGGGCTGGATGTCTCGACGCCGCGCGGCGAGGCGACGTGCTGCTTCCACACCCAGCGCCACACCGGTGATCTGAGTCATTGGGTGAGGCTACTGCTGAACCAATGGCGTAATCCGGGTCGAGCACGGTTTGCACCGCGTTGACGGCGAGCTGCAGCTCGGCCAGGTCAAAACCGACGGCTCCGTTCGGGAGGTCCCAGTACCGAAGTCACTGCTGCCGATCCTGCTCGCCCACCGACAGGCACAGGAAGCCGAGCGCGCCGGCCACCTCGCACAGCTGGCCGGACCCGCCAAGAAGAGTGAGCGAGCGGCGGTCGAGGCATGGGACAAGGGACACATGTTCACGACCACGCTCGGTACGCCGATCGAGCCGCGGAACGTGAACCGCCACTTCGACACGCTGTGGCGTCAAGTCCGGCGTACGGCGAAGGTCATCTACGTCGACGTGGCCGAGGAGCTGCAACGCGGGGCCGTGGACAAGCTGGCGTTCCTGTTCGAGGAGCCGGTGCGGTGACGTTGGGGTCAATCTTTGGGGTCAGCAGCCGCCCTCTCTGCCGTTGCCTCCGGACACACAAAAGCCCAGGTCAGAGGGTGTCTGCCTGGGCTTTCGATTTGCGCGCTCGGAGGGATTCGAACCCCCAACCTTCTGATCCGTAGTCAGATGCTCTATCCGTTGAGCTACGAGCGCTGGACAACGTCGAGTAACGATACATGGCGGGGGCGGGTGGATGCCAATCGGCTCTCGCAACGAGGTCGTGACGGTGGTGGGGTGCGGCGTGGCGGGGGGTGGGGAGGTGGCGGCTCTACGATCCGCGGATGGGTATTGAGGACTTGCTCGGTGGGCGGGATCTGGGGGACGTGAAGAAGGCCGTCGGGTTCGTGATGGAGAACTCGGACGACTTCCAGAAGGTGCTGGATCTGGTGCGCGGGCTGCCGGACGACGCGGTCGGGTTTCTCGGGAAGCTGCCGGAGTTGCTGAAGACGATCGGGGCGGGGCTCGGGGAGGCCGGTGAGCAGGCGGCGAAGGCGGCCGGGGCGCTCGTCGGCGAGGACGGGGAGGGCGGGGCGCGGAAGGCGCTGACCGGGAGCGCGACCACGATGAGCGCGGCCAAGGACCGGCTGCACGATGCGGCCGGGATGCTCGCGGGACTCGCGGGTGAGCTGGACAAGATCCCCGGGATCGGCGACGCGGCGGCGAAGAAGCTGAACGACGGGAGCGGCCAGATCGGCGGCGTCGCGACCGAGATCGAGAGCCTGGCCGGCAACCTGCAGGACCTGTCCGGCATCCTCGCGACGGTCGGCGAGGCCCTGAACGGTCTCGGTACGAAGCTCACCGAGTCCGGCGGCTCGGTCAAAACACTGCTCGCCTGAGGTCCGGGAACACCCGGCGGTGTCTGACGACAAGCAATAGCCTGTTCCCAGACACCGTCGCGTGTCTCGTGACGGAACCGCGACACGGCGGTCTTGCGCGCGTGGGAGGACCCTCGCGTGGTTAGGGTCGCGGGCATGGCTAGGTCGTGTCTGTTAATTGGTGATGCGGTGGTGGGTGACTATGGCGGCGAGGAGTACGCCACCGAGGTAGGTGAGGGCGTACTTGTCGTAGCG
>NZ_JBFAJQ010000019.1:0-154675 GCF_040655315.1 Kribbella sp. NPDC050459
GTCTCGATGCGGAGCATCGTGGCCTTTGCACCCGTGCGGCGAGGTGCCGTGCCGAGTGCCCCGCAGTAGGCGATGGATCACCAGACAGGGCCTAAGTATCTGATCGCGGCGCCCGCAGGCTCTTGTCGGCATGAACCTCATTTCCGACGCCGGCACCGCGACCGCCACCGCCGACCTGCCGCGCAACGCCGTGATCCGGCGAAGCACCCACCGCCGGTACCTGATGTGCCCGCCGACCTACTTCGACGTCACCTACTCGATCAACCCGTGGATGAATCCGGCCAAGCCCACCGATCAGCCGATCGCGATGGCGCAGTGGCAGCGGATCCACGACCAGCTCGTCGGCCTCGGCCACACCGTCGAGCTGATCCCCCCGGCGCCGGGGCTGCCGGACATGGTGTTCGCCGCGAACGGCGCCACCGTCTGGGGTGACCGCGCGCTGGTGGCCCGCTTCCGGCACGCCGAGCGCGACGCGGAGTCGGCGTCGTACCTGGAATGGTTCCGCAGCCGTGGTCTGCAGGTCCAGCAGGCCGCGACGGCGAACGAGGGCGAGGGTGACTACCTGACCGCCGGCCGCTGGCTGCTGGCCGGCAGTGGTTTCCGTACGGACCGCCGGGCGCATCTGGAGAGCGAGCAGTACTTCGATCGCCCGGTGATCGGCCTGACCCTCGTCGACGACCGGTACTACCACCTGGACACCGCGCTGGCAGTGCTGGACGCGGACACGGTCATGTACTACCCCGGCGCCTTCACATCGGGCAGCCAGGCGATCCTGCGCGAGCTCTTCCCGTCCGCGATCATCGCCGACGCCGACGACGCCGGTGTGTTCGGCCTGAACGCCGTGTCCGACGGCCGTCACGTGCTGATGTCCGCCGGCGCGACGAACCTGATCGCGAAGTTGCGCGAGGCCGGCTTCGAGCCGATCGGCATGGACGTCTCGGAACTGCTGCGAGCCGGCGGCGGCGTGAAGTGCTGCACCTTGGAGCTCCACGATCCGGCGGGTGGCTGATGATCGACTACAACGGCAGGAAGTTCTCCCCGGCCGGCCACGAGGCCGGGGACGGCGAGGCGACGGTCGCGTCGTACCGCCAGCACGGCGACCTGCTCTGGGCGGACTTCAGCGGCGGCCGGGTACGCCGGGGCGCACTCACCGGCCTGTGCCGCCCGGACGACACGCTGGAGTTCAGCTACACCATGGTGCTGTCCGACGGCGAACTCGTCGTCGGACGGTGCGAGAGCACGCCCGAAGTGCTGCCCGACGGCCGGATCCGCTTGCACGAACGCTGGGAGCGGTACGGTCCGCAGGCCGCGACCGGTGTGTCCGAACTGGAAGAGATCGACCCGGGCTGATCGCCGGGATGTATCAGACCGGCGCGGGTCGCCGCTCTGTTCGTCATGGATCACGCCGCGGGGAAGGAGATCAGTGTCGACGGCTTGTCCGTCGTACTGACCAGCGTGTCGTCGGACTCGCACACCTGGAATCTTGTCGTCCTGCAGTTGCTGCTCGAGGAGCTCGGCCATCAGGTCCGCAACCTCGGCGCCTGCGTCCCGGACGACCTGATGGTCTCGGAATGCCTGCGGCTGCGGCCCGACCTGATCGTCGTCAGCACGGTGAACGGGCACGGCTTCCACGACGGGCTGCGGCTGATCGGTCAGGTCCGCAACCACCCGGAGCTGGCCGGTACGCCGATGGTGATCGGCGGGAAGCTGGGGATCTCCGGGCCCGGGAGCGAGCGCAGCCGGTCCCAGCTGAAGGCCGCGGGGTACGGAGCGGTCTTCGAGGACGGCACCGGACTGACCGCCTTCCGGTCGTACGTCGGTCGACTGACCACCGGCCGGGCTTCGTGAGCGGCCCGGGCACCGGCTCGTTCGGTGACTTCGTCGCCCGCGCCCATCGGTCCGGCCGGCTGGTGGTGCAGCCGCGGATGGGGGTCAGCGATCCGGTCGCGATGCGGGCCGGCCTGCTGGCCACCAAGAGCGCGGCGGCCACCACGGTCGGGACGATCACGCTCGACAGCTACACCCGGATGGGTGACAACGTGAATGCGCAGTCGGCGCTGGCGAGCGGCATCGAACTCAACGGCTATCCGATCGTCGCGCACGACCCGGCCACCACCCGCAGGGTCCTGGACGGTGTCGTCGAACCCGACTTCCCGGTCCAGGTCCGGCACGGTTCGCCCTGCCCCGAGCCGATCGTGGCCGCGCTGATCCGCGCCGGGCTGCACGCGACCGAGGGCGGGCCGGTCTCGTACTGCCTGCCGTACAGCCGGATGCCGTTGTCGGAGTCGATCCCGAACTGGGCCCGTAGCTGCGACCTGCTGGCCGAGGTCAGGTCCACCGGAGCCGAACCGCACGTCGAGAGCTTCGGCGGCTGCATGATGGGCCAGCTGTGCCCGCCCAGCCTGCTGGTGGCGTTGAGCGTGCTCGAGTGCTTGTTCTTCCGTCAGCACGGGATCCGCAGCGTCTCACTGAGCTACGCCCAGCAGACCAACCCGGACCAGGACGTCGAGGCGCTCCTGGCCCTACGCCGGCTGGCCGCCCAGTGGCTGCCGGACATCGAGTGGCACATCGTCGTCTACACCTACATGGGCGTGTATCCCAGGACGCCGGACGGCGCCTCGCGGCTGCTCGAGGAGGCCGCACGGCTGGCAGTCCGGACGGGCGCGGGCCGGCTGATCGTGAAGACAGTTGCCGAAGGCTACCGAATTCCCACCTTCGCGGAGAACATCGCCGCCCTGGAGACCGCGGCGCTGGCCGCCGAGCACTGCCTCACGATCGCCGGCGAGACCGCCGACACCGGCATCCACGCCGAGGCGACCACCTTGATCGAGGCTGTGCTGGACCTCAGCCCGGACATCGGGACGGCGCTGGCCACCGCGTTCCGGCGCGGCTACCTCGACGTGCCGTACTGCCTGCACCCGGACAACGCCGGCCGGGCCCGCAGCTACCTCGACAGCGCGGGGCGGTTGCAGTGGTCCTCCGTCGGGTCGATGCCGATCCGCGGTGCGGTCGGCCCGACCGACCCGGCGGACCTGACGGCGGCGGGGCTGCTGGCCTCGTTGTCGTACGTCGAACGCACCTACGACAGCGCCAGCCTGGAGCACGAGTACCGCGCCGCACCCGCGGCCACGCACCTTCCGACACCGACCGCACCGCCCCTACCGGGCGCCTCAGCAGGGAGCACAGGAGATGACCGAGACCCGGATCCCGGAGACCGAAGCCCGGCTGCCCGCCAGTCCGCGTGAGCACCTCACCTCGCCGGTCACCCGGTCGGTGCTGAAGATCCAGCACCGGATGCTGACCGCGGCCCGGCAGTACCTCGGCGCCCAGGGGTTCATCGAGTTGCTGCCGCCCGTGATCGGCCCGGTCACCGACCCCGGCGCCCGCGGCGCCAAGCAGGTCGACGTGGACTACTACGGGCACCGCTACAAGCTGATGACGAGCGCGATCCTCTACAAGCAGGCCGTGCTGACCTCGTTCGACAAGATCTTCTTCATCGCGCCCAACATCCGGCTGGAACCGCTCGAGACCGCGTCGACGAGCAGGCACCTGGCCGAGTTCCACCAGATCGACATCGAGATGGCGAACGCGTCCCGGGACGACGCGATGACAGTCGCGGAAGAACTCGTTCGCCACATCGTGCAGCAGGCGGTGGAGCACCTGCCCGGTGAGTTCGAGGCGCTCGGCCGGGACACCTCGGAGTTCACCGAACTGCTCACTGAACCGTTCCGGCGCCGGACGCACGCGGACGCGGTCGCGGACCTGCAAGCCATGGGGCACGACCAGAACCCGGACGCCGAGCTCGACTGGGAGGGCGAGGCGAAGCTGTCGGCGAAGGCGAGCCGGCCGTTCTTCGTCACCGACTACCCGAAGGGGTCGCGCGGCTTCTACGACCGGGAGAACAAGGACCTGCCCGGGATGCTGCGGAACTTCGACCTGATCGCGGCGGAGGGGTACGGCGAGCTGTGCAGCGGCAGCGAACGCGAGCAGGACTACGCGACGATCATCGCGCGGATGCGGGAGACCGCGGAGAACCCGGCGAAGTACGCGTGGTATCTGCAGATGCTCAAGGACGGCGTCCCGCCGAGCGCGGGCTTCGGACTCGGCCTCGAGCGGTTCACCCGGTACGTCGCGGGGCTGGATTCGGTCTGGCAGGCGAGCGCGTTCCCGAAGGTGCCGGGGATCGCCTCGCCGTGACCGCCCGGTTGCCGCGAAGATATCGCCCATGACAGAAACCTCGTCGGCGCCGGCGGGCCGGCTCAGTCTCGGACAAGGTACGGCGTTGTACGTCGGCGCCGTGCTGGCGACCGGCGTCATCGCGCTGCCGGCGCTCGCTGCCGACGTGGCGGGCCCGGCCTCGCTGCTGGCCTGGCTGGGACTCGCGGTCGTGTCCGCCCCGCTGGCCGCCACCTTCGCCGCGCTCGGCGCCCGCTACCCGGATGCGGGCGGGATCGCGACGTACGCGCGGCTGGCCTTCGGCGAACGGGCCGCGGCGATCGTCGGCTGGTGCTTCTACCTGTCCGTTCCGGTCGGCGGGCCGGCTGCCGCGTTGTGGGCGGGCGGGTATGTCGAAGGGGCGCTGGGCGGCGGACGGAGCACCATCGTCGCCACCATGGTGGCGCTGCTGGTCATCGTGCCGGGCGCGAACGCCTTCGGCATCCAGGTGACGGGACGCGTCCAGATCGCCCTGGCCGGGCTGCTGACGGTCTTCCTGGGTCTCGCGGTCGCGCTGTCGCTGCCGCACGCCGACCTGTCCAACCTGGAGCCGTTCGCACCGCATGGCTGGCAGGCGATCGGACCGGCCGCCGCTTTGCTGGTCTGGAGTTTCGTCGGCTGGGAAACAGTCACCTACCTGACCGCGGAGTTCCGGCGGCCGGCCCGCGACGTACCGCGGGCCACTGCCTTCGCGGTGATCATCGTCGGCGTGATCTATCTCAGCGTCGCCTTCGCCACGGTCACCGTCCTGGGTCCGCGGGCCGGCGACACCGCGGCGCCGCTCGGCGATCTCCTGGCCATCGGCCTCGGCGGCAACGCCCGGGTGCTGGCCGCGGTGGCCGCGCTGCTGCTCACCTTCGGCGCGATGAACGCGTACTACGCGGGCGCCGCCAAGCTCGGCGCCGCCCTGGCCCGCGACGGCGCACTGCCCGCCTGGCTGGACCGCGGCAGCTCAGCAGGTGAGGTTCCCCGGCGCAGCCTCGCCGTACTGAGCGCGATGTCGATGACGACCGCCGCAGTCGTGGTGGTGGCACGGCTGGAGCCGCAATCCCTTGTCCTGCTCACCACCGGGCTCTTCGTGACCGTGTACGCCGTGGGCGTCGCGGCAGCGGTGAAATTGCTGCCGCGACGCAGCGGAGCACGGTTCGCCGCGCTCGTGGCGCAAGGAGCTGTCGTGGTGCTGCTCCTGATGGCCGGGGTCTACCTGATCTGGCCGTTGGTCGTCACCATCGGCGCGTTGCTTTATCTGCGACTGACGCGATCAGCGAGACCCGTAGAGCGCCCGCAGCCCTAGGACGTCGCCGCGGCCGAGGGTGCGCATGTGGCCGGTACAGCGTCGGACGCCTGGGTACATCGTCAGGTTGACGTCCTCGGCCGCGCTGAGGTTGACCAGTCCGTAGACGTGGCCGATCTCGTGGGTCAGCACCGACTCCACGTCGTACCGCCAGCGATCCTGATCGGGCGGCAGCGCCGGCCGGCAGGCGGGGTCGTTGACCGGATCGTAGGTCCACTTGTAGTCGGTGTCGTTCATCCTGATGTCCGCCGAGACGGCCATCGTGACGCCGTGCCGCGTCTCGGCCCAGGTGCACGTCCACGCCAGTGTCGCTTCGAGGAAGCCGCCGGGCAGATCCCCCGCGTCGATCACGTTGCGGCCGTCGGAGTCGCCGCAGGTGGTCTGTCCGTCGGCGTACAGGAAGTTGCCGCGCTCGTTGGTGTGGCCCACGAATGCGCCGGCCGCATGGATTCCGCCGCGCAGACCGCAGGTGTTGCGGCCTTGCGTCATGTTGGCGGTTGCCCTGCGCGCGGCTGCGTCGAAGGCGGCTTGGCTCTGGTTCGCGAGCGCCGTTCCTCTGGTCGTACGGAACAGCCAGGGTTTGTACCACTTGTAAGGACGCAGACTGAACGTGTCCCGCTCGCAAGCCCCGGGCCCTGGCAGGTCCGGGAACTTGCTCGCCTGGTGGTGTGAGTCGGTCGTCACCACGCCGCGGGCGTCGGTGGCGAGGGTGAAGGTCCGGGCTCCGTCCGGATACAACATGTCGAGAGTGACGCTGCGCCCCGGCTGCTGAACCGGGAGCGGCACCCCGTTCCCGGCGTCGACGAGCCGGCCGACGGCACCGCACTCGATCGCGGACCGGGAGGCCAGGTCGGCGAGTTTCAGGACGCCTCGCGGCAGGCCGCACGGATCGGCCGCGACGGCTGCTGTTGTGGTCAAGGGCGGTGCCGAGCCGACGCCGAGCGTCGCGCTCACGAGCACCACGATGGCACGCGTGTACTTCATGATGTTCCCCCCTTGGCGCTGCTACGCCGTATATCCGTGAGAGACTCCGCGCGCGCTGCGGTGATACGGCGTATTTTCGGCGGACCGCCGCCGCCTCTTCCGGTCAGAGACCGATCGAAGGAGGGCATCCTGTACGCCGATGGGTTCCCCGAAGCAGCGATCCGCGAACGCGCCAAGGCCGGCGCCGCCGACGCGTTCCCACCCGCCGACGACTACGGGCAGGCGCTGTTCGGCGCCGGCAGCGGTGCCGCCGAACCGCCGTTGCCCGACGACCCCATCGACCGGCTGCGGCTGGTCCCGCCGGTCTTCGTCCCGCAGCGGCTCGCCCAGCTCGTCGAACTGGCCCGCGAGCCGGTGTACCGCGACGTGCGGCTCGAGACGACGATCGGCGGCTTCCGGTCGACGGTGCCGGTGTACGTGTCGGCGTTCGGGTCGACCGAAGCGGCGAGCGTAGCCCTCGGGGTGGCCGCCGCCCGGCAGGCCGGCCGGCTCGGCATCCCGATGGTCATCGGCGAGAACGTGATGCCGGTCAACAGCTACGGCCGGCTCGAGGCCGACGCGGAGCGTTCACTGCTCGGCCGGATCCGCGCGTACCAGAAGGAGGCGCTCGACGGGTACGGCGGCGTGGTCGTCCAGCAGAGCACCGAGGACGCCGACGCCGAGGTCTGGAACCTGGTGTACAGCGACCCGAATGTCCTTCCGCTGCTGGAATCCGGGCGGCTCGCGTTCGAACTCAAGGTCGGTCAGGGCGCCAAACCGGGACTGGGCGGGATGACGCTGGTCGACGCGAACGCCGCCGCGCGCCTGACGAGCGCGTACCTCATCGACCCCGTGTTCGGTGGCGAGCAGGTCCTGCGCAGCAGCAGCCCGGGAACCTTCACCGAGGAGATCCTGCGGCAGCAGATCCGCTTGATGCGCAACAACTACCCGCGGGCCCGGGTCTGGGTGAAGCTACCGCCTGCCCGCGACGTGTCGGCGGCGGCGCGGGTCGCATGGGCAGCCGGCGCGGACGCGGTCTCCGTCGACGGCGCGGAGGCCGGCACCGGCTGGGCGCCGCGCGCGTTCCTTCGCCATGTCGGGCTTCCGCTCGGCGAGTGCCTGCGGCGGATCGGTCAGGACCGAAACGACGCGGATCCCTCGTGCCTGCTGGTCTCCGGGCGCATGTGGGAGGGTGCCCGCGTCGCCAAGTGCCTGGCCCTCGGCGCGAACGCGGCCGGCCTGGGCCGGGCCGCGCTCATCGCGGTGGACACCGACCCGGAGCAGGGCCTCGTCAACCTCGTCGAGTGCCTGGCGCTCGAGCTGCAGTTCCTCGTCAGCGCGCTCGGCAAGTACCACGTGGAGGCACTCGGCGCCGAGGATCTGTGGAGCCCGGCCGATCGCTGACGTTCCGCCAGGGCTCCACAGATTCAAGCGATTGCTCTAGGCCAAGGTCCTTCGGGACGCGAGGAACCGGCTCTGGTCCAGCCTCGGCAGGTCGGCCACGTTGGTCCGGGGACGGGCCCGGACCTGCCGGCTGCGCACCAGGTTCACCAGGTCCGCCGAGGGTTCGACGCCGAGCTCGGCCGCCAGGCTCCGCTCGAAGAACTCGAGCCGGCGGATCGCCTCGACCACGTTGTCCTCGGCCAGGTGGACCTCGATCAGCACCCGGGTCGCGCTCTCCCGCAACGGCTCCAGACGGACCGCGGCCATGGCTGCCTCGATCGCCTCGGCGTACCGCCCGGAGCAGGTCAGCTGCTGGGCCGTCAGCTCGAGCGCGTGCAACTGGAGCTGGCGCAGGCGTTCCCGCCCGAGCAGGACCCAGTCGTCGTACCAGCCGGGCAGCAGCTCTCCCATCGCCGCGAGCGTCGGCAGCAGACCTTGGTCGGCTCCGCATTCGCCGTCGTTGATCACCCGGCGAATGGCGGTGATCAGCGTGTTCACGTCGACGTCCACGGACTCGTCGACGCGGAGCGTCTCGTCGCCGGTGACCAACGGCTGCACGCTCAGCTGACGGAGCCGCCACAAGGCGGTCCGCAGACAGGCCTGCGCCTTGGAGTCCGACACTTCCGGCCAGAGCGTTCCGGCCACTTCGGCACGGCTGGACCGTCCGCGGAGTGCGACGAACGCGACGACCCGGCGCGCGCTGAGCGGAATGGACAAGGTCTGTTGACCATCGACGACCCAGAAGCCGTCGAGCATGCGAAGCCGCACGGATGGGTGGGCTTCATCAGGCGGGTTCGCCGGATCCGGACGATCCGCCGGTACGGGCTGCGCGTGCATCTATCGATCTCCCCCACTGGATGCGTATTCCTCACGACCGCCACCGATCGACAATGCTCTCCCCCAGCGAGAACCTTGGGCGGGCAGGCTCCCAGGTGCAGGCATAGACGCCTCCTCTTTGCGTGGCTGCCGAGCTACCTTCCGTGAAGTCTGAGCCGTCAACTACTCGAGTGCAAGCCGTCAGGACGACGGATATCCCCTGCCGACGACGGCACTTGGTGTATCACCAACCACGGGTCAGCCGCTCTCGTTCGTCAGTAACAGCTCCCGGGAGGACGGCGTGACCGACAACACCGAAGGTGTCGTGCTGCAGTTGAGCAGTGGCTTCCAGCCGTACCGCGAGTACCTGATGCGCGGCGCGGCCGCCCGCGGGCCGCTGTGGCTGATCGACGACGAACCGGCCGGCTGGCAGCAGCCGTACATCGCCGGCAGCTCCGTCGTCCTTCCGCTCGAGGGCGCGGGACTCGCGCTCGACATCGATCGTTTGCTTGCGGTCGCCGACTCGATCGCTCGTATTCATGGGGTTCGCGGCGTCTTCACCTACGACGAACCGTCGGTGGTCGCGGCCGCGCTGATCGCGGACCGGCTCAAACTGCCGGGCCTGACCGCGGAGGGCGCGCAGGGTTGTCGTGACAAGGCGCGAACCCGGCAGGCGCTCACCGACGCCGGTCTGCCGCAGCCGGAGTTCGCGGTCGCCACAACGGCCGAAGAGGCCGCGACCGCCGCCGCGACGATCGGCTACCCGGTCGTGGTCAAGCCGCGCGGGATGGCCGCGAGCATCGGCGTCGCGGTGGTGGACGACGCGTCCGGAATCGTTGAAGCGTTCGAAAGAGCGGACAGTTCCAGCCGCAGCGGTCCGGCCGAGTACCAGGGCGGGGCGTTGATCGAGGAGCTCGTCGACGGTCCGGAGATCAGCGTCGACGGAGCGGTCGTGGCGGGCGAGTACCAGCCGTTCTTCGTTGCCCACAAGCAACTCGGCGCCCCGCCGTACTTCGAGGAGATCGGCCACATCGTCGACGGCGCGGACCCGCTGCTGACCGATCCCGAGCTGCGCAAGCTGCTGCAGTCCGCCCACGAGGCGATCGGCACGCCGTACGGCATCACGCACACCGAGATCCGGTTCAGCTCCAAAGGACCGGTCGTGATCGAGGTGAACGGACGCCTCGGCGGCGACCTGATCCCGTACCTCGGCAAGCTCGCGACCGGTATCGACCCCGGCGCGATCCTCGTCGACGTGGCGCGCGGCAACCGCCCGTACCTGGAAGCCGATCACCGCACGTGTGTCGGCATCCGGTTCTGCTACCCGCCCGAGGACGCCCGCGTCGTGAAGATCTCCGTCCCGGAGCCGGGAGCCGTGCCCGGCCTGGTGGAGGCGCATCCGATGGTGGCCGAGGGCGCGACGGTCCGGCTGCCGCCGCGGGCGCACATCGGGCGGCACGCGTACGTCATCTGCACCGCGAACGATCCCGCGACCTGTGCCGACCGGCTGACCGCCGCGGCAGAGCTCGTCGAACTGAAGTACGACGCACTGAACGAGTCCGACTACTCGGGCCGGCCCTGGTAAGCCACGACCCTATTTGGAGCCCTCATGACCAACCACGAGGTCGAACTGCTCGCCGTCGGCGCCGGGCCGGCCAACCTCGCCCTCGCCGTCGCACTGGAAGAACTCGGTGTCGACGGCCTGGCCGAGAACTCGCTGTTCATCGAACGCGGTCAAACGGTCGAATGGCAGCGCGGTCTGCTGCTGCCCTGGACGAAGAGCCAGGTGGCCTTCGCCAAGGACCTGGTGACGCTTCGGAATCCGCGCAGCAGGTTCACCTTCCTGAACTACCTGCGCAGCGTCGGCCGGCTAGACGACTTCATCAACATGGGCAGTTTCACGCCGTACCGGGTGGAGGTCTCCGGGTACCTGAGGTGGGTGTCGGAGTCGCTGCGGAAGGTCCGGCTCCAGCTCGGCTGCGACTGCGTCTCGATCGAACCGCAGCGGAACCCGGCCGGCGCCTTGACCGGATGGCTCACCCGGCTCGGCGACGGCAGCACGATCTCCAGCCGCTATCTGGTGATCGGCGCGGGGCGCGACCCGTACGTTCCGGCCGAGTTCGCCAAGTTGCCGGCCGACCGCGTGATCCACAGTACGCAGTACCGCCAGCGGGTCGCAGCACTCGACAAGACCAAGCAGCACCGGGTCGCAGTGGTCGGCGCGGCGCAGAGCGCGGCCGAGATGTTCCGGGCGACGCAGATCGACCTGCCGAACAGCGACGTCAGCTGGGTGATGCGCTCGATCGGGTTGCGCGCCTACGACACGAACAAGTTCACCAACGAGCTCTACTACCCGTCGTACATCGACAAGTTCTTCGAGGCCCGGCCGGAGGGCAGGGACCAGATCCTGCGGGAGATGCACCTGACGAACTACTCCGGCGTCGAGAGCGATCTTCTGCAAGAGTTGTACACGAGCATGTACCTTGACCGGCTGGCCGGTGTCGACCGGCGCCGGCTGGTGCCGATGACCGACATCGTCGGCGCCCGCACCGAGGGGGACGAGGTCGTGCTGGAGCTGAGCGACCGCAAGACCGGTACCGTCAGCGAACTGCGCCGCGACCTGGTGCTCCTCGGGACCGGGTTCGTCCGGGAGATGCCGCGGCTGGTCCGTGGGCTCAGCGACGCCATCGGGCTCGACCGGATCGAGGTGAACCGGCAGTACCGCCTGCAGCTCGACGAGCCGTCGGACGCCGCCTGCTACCTGCAGGGTGTGAACGAGGCGACGCACGGCATCGCCGATTCGCTGCTCAGCGTGCTCGGCAACCGGGCAGGCGACATCGCCCAGGACATCCTCGCGCACCGCGCGGGACGGCGGACCAACGGTGTGCACCGGCCCGCGGCCGAGCGGCTCACCGCGGTCCCGGTGTCCGCCGACGGCGCCGTCCCGGCCTGACCGGGGAGCAGCACGATGCAGCGGCAGGACGGCTCGTTGTTTCCCATGCCCGGCCGCGCCACGGCGGTCGGTGCCCTCCTGGTGGCCGGCGCGGCCGCCCTGGTCGGCATCGGCTACGCCGCCGGCTGGCTGCGCCCGGACCACACATCCGCGGCGGCGTCCGTACCGGGCGCCGCCGGACCGAGCGCCGCGCAACAGATGTGGCGGCTGCTGCTGGCGGTCGCGGTCATCTGCGCGCTGGCGACCCTCTGCGGCCGGCTGGCCCGGCGGATCGGTCAGCCCGCGGTCGTCGGTGAGATCGTCGCCGGTCTGGTGCTCGGCCCCTCGGTGATCGGCTCGCTGGCGCCCTGGCTGTTCGACGCCATCCTGCCGGCCGAGGTCCGGCCGAACCTGGGTCTGCTGGCGCAGGCCGGGCTGGCCGTCTTCATGTTCACCGTCGGGAGCGATTTCGGCCGGGACCGGATCGGCCGCGACCGCGGTGCGGTCGCCGCCGCCAGTCTCGCGATCATGGCGGTCCCGTTCGCCCTCGGGCTGCTCGCGGCGCTACCGCTCTATTCGACGCTGGCCGGTCCCAGCGTCCATCGGCTGCCGTTCGTCGTCTTCATCGGTACGGCGCTCAGCATCACCGCCTTCCCCGTCCTGGCCCGGATCGTGCAGGAATGCGGACTGCAGGGCACCCGCCTCGGCTCGCTGGCCATGCTGTGCGCGGCAGCGGCCGATGTGCTCGCCTGGTGCGCGCTCGCCGTCACGATGGCGATGATCCGGTCGTCCGGGCCCGGTGAAGCATTACTCGCACTCGGCCTGACGCTGCTGCTGGGCGCGGCGGTCCTGCTGGTGCTCCGGCCGCTCCTGCAGCGACTCGCCCAGCGGTTCGCCGGGTCCCTGCCCACGCCCATCCTGGTGCTGCTCGTCCTCGGGCTGATCCTCGGCCTGGCCGCGGCGACCGACCAGATCGGCGTCCACGCGATCTTCGGCGGTTTCCTCGCCGGTCTGGTCCTGCCGAAGGACAGCCCGCCGGTGGCGGCCGTGGCCGAGCAGATCGGCGGGCTCAACCGCGCGCTGCTGGTACCGGTCTTCTTCGCCTCGATCGGCCTGCAGACCAACGTCAACGCGGCGATCTCGCAGCCGCAGGTGCTGGCCGCCGGCGCTGTCCTGCTGGCCGTCGCGGTCCTCGGCAAGCTGGGCGGCGCCGTACCGGTGGCCCGGGCCGGCGGGCTGCCGGTGCGGTCCGCGGCCGGCCTGGGAGTCCTGATGAACGCTCGCGGGATCACGGAGATCGTCGTTCTGTCTGCCGGGCTCGGCGTCGGCATCATCAACCACAGCGCCTTCACGGTGATGGTGCTGATGGCCCTGATCACCACGATGATGGCGGCACCGTTGCTGCGCTGGTTGGGCCCGACTTTGCGCGATCGGAGCGTTACCGAGCAGTCGCCGAGCGACACATATGCAAACGGTGACGCGACAAGCACGATTCCGTGACGAATTGACTACGCCTGCGTGACGGCCCCGGTGATCGAATAGGCGCCGAAGGCAGCACTGACGACGACCACGGGGGCATGGTGAGGCAGAGGGCCGTCCGGAGTTTTGCCGCAGCACGGCTGCACCGAAGCCGCTGATGCCAACGGCTTTCGGGCCGGTGCATACGCGCACCGGCCCGATCTTCCCCTGCCCACGCGCGCTCCGTCGCCACCTGCGCGGATCAGCGAAAGGAAGTGAAGCGTGTCGACGATCTCGCTACGCAGCACTGCACGGCCGGCCAACGGAACGCGTCACCACACCGATTCCATCCACTCGAGCACGATCGAGGATGTCCTGAACCGCGCACTCGCCTCGGACTGGTCGGCGTGGAAGGAGTTGGAGCGCCGCTACGGCTCGCTGCTGCTGCACACTGCGCGCGGTGTCGGCCTGAGTCACAGCGACGCCTTCGACGTCGCTCAGCAGACGTGGCTGCGGTTGTGGCAGCACGGTGGCCAGATCCGTGATGCGCAGTGCCTTCCCGCGTGGCTGGCCGCGACGGCACGGCGGGAGGGGCTGCGGGTGGCGATCAGCCGCAAGCGGTACCTGCTGTACGCCGATCCGACCACCGAGCACGGCGACGGCCAGCGGGCGGCCGTGGTCGACGTCTACCCGGCCGACGGTGAGTACGAGCCTTCCACCGAGCGGGCCCTGGCCCGGCTCCCAGGGCGCTACCAGCGACTGATCCGGCTGCTGATGTCGGACAGCTGCCCGTCGTACCTGGAGATCGCCGAAACGCTGAACCTGCCCATCGGAAGCATCGGACCGATGCGGATGCGGGCCCTGCAGATGCTGCGCCGTACCCCCGAGCTGGCCACCGCCGCCCGATGACCGGCGCGGCCGCGAGCTCCGGTGCCCCGGACCGGGGACACCGGGGCTCGTGGCCCAGAAGACGGGGTTCTGGGTTTGAGTGCTGCCGTTTCTGCTTGAAAACAAGGGGTTTCACACTTGTCGTGACATGGGGCAGACTGGGCTTCCGTGACTGATTATGTGGCGGCCGAGAGCCGGTACGACGACCAGATGAGCTACCGGCGGACCGGACGGAGCGGGCTGCAGCTGCCGGCCATCTCGCTCGGCCTGTGGCACAACTTCGGCGACGACAAGCCGTTCGCGACGCAGCGCGACATCCTGCGCCGGGCGTTCGACCTCGGCGTCACGCACTTCGACCTGGCGAACAACTACGGCCCGCCGTACGGCTCGGCCGAGACGAACTTCGGGACCCACTTCGCGCGCGACTTCCGGCCGTACCGCGACGAGCTGATCATCTCGACCAAGGCCGGCTACGACATGTGGCCGGGGCCGTACGGTCAGGGCGGCGGCTCGCGGAAGTACCTGCTCGCCTCGCTCGACCAGTCGCTGAGCCGGATGGGCCTGGACTACGTCGACATCTTCTACTCGCACCGGTTCGACCCGGACACCCCGCTCGAGGAGACGATGGGCGCGCTCGACGCGGCGGTCCGCTCGGGCAAGGCGCTGTACGCCGGCATCTCGTCGTACTCCGCCGACCGGACCCGGGAGGCCGCGCGGATCCTGGCCGACCTCGGTACGCCGCTGCTCATCCACCAGCCGTCGTACTCGATGCTGAACCGCTGGATCGAGGAGGACCTGCTGGACGCGGTCGGCGACCTCGGCGTCGGCGTGATCGCGTTCTCGCCGCTGGCGCAGGGCGTGCTCACCGACCGGTACCTGGGCGGCATCCCGTCCGACTCCCGCGCGGCGCAGGGCAAGTCGCTCAACCCGGATTCGCTCACCGAGGACACCCTCAAGCACGTCCGTGCGCTGAGCGAGATCGCGCAGCAGCGCGGCCAGTCCGTCGCCCAGCTCGCGCTCGCCTGGACGCTGCGCGACGACCGGGTGACGAGCGCGCTGATCGGCGCCTCCAGCGTCGCCCAGCTCGAGGACAACCTGGCCACCGTCCGCAACCTGAAGTTCAGCCCCGACGAGCTCGAGGCCATCGACGCCGACGCCGTCGAGGCCGGTATCAACCTCTGGAAGAAGAGCTCCGACGCCTGAGTCGTACTCCGCACCGCCCACGCCCGCCGCGACCTGTCCGCGGCGGGCGTTCGCGTTCCGGGGTACGGCCGGGGTACGGCCGGGTTACGGAGCGGGGTGAGGCGGTTGCGGTTCGGGTGGGATGGGCACACGCTGGAGGGAGACCCTCTGGAGGTGGTTGTCATGACCGCTTCGACGCTTGAACTGGCCCTGACCTACGAACACGCACGGATCCGGGAGCTGGCCGAGCCGGCTCACCACCCGGACGCCGCGCACCCCGAGCACCGGCACCAGACCGACCGGTTCTACGCGATCGCGGCGCAGCACCTGGCCGCGGCCGAGGACGTGCTCCTCCCGCACGTGCGGCGGCTCTCCGACGGGGAGGAGCTGGTCACCCGGTACGTCGGCAACGCGAAGGAACTCGAACGCTCGCTGCGCTTCCTGAAAGGACGGCAGTACGGCGACAGCCGGTTCGTGGATCTGCAGCACGACGACCTGTGGCGGCAGATCGACCGGCTGCTCGACGAGCACGAGACGATGGAGACGACGTACGGCCGCCGGATCTCCGAGCAGCTCGACGGGCCGGACGTGAACCGGCTGACCGAGAACCTGCTGGAGGCCGAGGAGATCGCCCCGACGAGGGCGCACCCGTACTCCCCGCACACCGGCTCGGCGGGCCGGCTGGCGCACCGGATGTGGCGGATGGCCGACGCCGCGTGGGACAGCGCCGAGGGACGGGTCATACCGACGAAGTACCACGCTCACCCCAAGCGCGACTCCGCGCTCTCGCACTACCTGTACGGCACACCGATGCCGCACGAGGAGGAACACGAGTAGAGCCCGGCCCCGGCGGATGCCTCCGCCAGGACCGGGCCCGGTTGCCGACCATCACTGCGCCTGGTTGTGGGGCCGGCTGGGTCCCGTCCCCGCTGCGCCTGAGGTGCGGAGCCGGGGCCCTGCGTCCTCCCCCGCTGCGCCTGGTGTGCGGGGGAGGACGGTCTGTGAGCCTGGGTACCGCAACAGCTACCGGTACCCAGGACTGGTTATTTGAGTCCGTCGAGCGCCTTCTTCGCCCCCGGGTGCAGCAGCACCGGGTCGGTCTTCGTCGCGTTCTCCAGCGTGATGCCCTTCGCCGCCGCGTTCACCGCGACCAGGGCGCCCATGTTCTCGTACAGCGTCTTCGTCAGCTGCTCGGCCAGCTCGTCCTTCATGTCCTTGCGGACCAGCAGCACGTTCGGTACGACGATCGTCGCCACGTCGGCCGGCTGCTTGTACGTCGCCGCCGGGATCGGGGCCTGCGAGTAGACCGCGCCGTACTTGTCGAACATCTTCGGCAGCAGGTCCGCGATCGGCAGCAGCTTCACGCCCTTGCCCATGCTGGTGGTCAGGTCGGTGATGCCGCCGGTCGGCAACCCGCCGGACCAGACCAGCGCGTCGATCGACCCGGACTTCATCGCGTCCACCGACTCCGGCAGGCCGAGCCGCTGCGCGGTCACGTCACTGGCCGGGTCGAGCCCCGCCGCCTCGAGCAGCCGGCGCGCGATCACCTCGGTGCCCGAGTTCGGCGAACCGGTCGAGACCCGCTTGCCCTTCAGGTCCGCGATCGAGTTGATGTTCGCCGAGGCGCGGACGGCGACCTGCGTGTAGTTGTTGTACAGCCGGGTCAGCGCGACCACGTCCTGCTTGGTCTTGAAGCTGTTCTCGCCGTTCACCGCGTCCGCCGCCGAGTCGCCGAGCGAGAACGCGATGTCGTAGTTCCCGCCGACCAGGCCCTGGATGTTCTGCACCGAGGCGCCGGTTTCGCTCGCGGTCGCCCGGTAGCCGGACATCTTCTGCGAGATCACCGAGGCCAGCGCACCGCCGAGCTGGTAGTACACGCCGGTCGTGTTGCCGGTGGCGATCGTCAGCCGGCCGCCGGACTCCGAACCGGATCCGGACGGTTCGCGCTGACCTCCGCAGGCGGCCAGCGACACCACGGTGACAAGTGCCACTGCAACAGATCGGAGTCTCATCAGGCAACGGTTCCTTCCTCGGCAGCGGCCTGGCGTTGCCGCCGGACCAGGTTGATGACGACGGCAACAAGTAGCAAACAGATTCCGGCGGTGATGGTTACGGGCGCGAGGTAGAGCAGCAGCGCGGCGGCCGGTACGCAGAACGCGCGCTCGAGCCAGGTCGCTCGGACGAAGACCCAGCCGCCGGTGACCACGGCCAGCGCGGCCACCGCCAGCATCGACACCAGCGTGGTCCAGACCATGCCCGCGAACGAGCCCTGACCGAGCAGGTGCGCGCCGTTGTCGGTGAGCACGAACGCGAACGGCACCAGGAACGCCGGCAGCGTGTACTTCCAGGCCTGCCACATCGTCGGCATCACCTTGCCGCCGGTGATCGCGGCGGTCGCGACCGCGGCCAGCGCGGTCGGCGGCGACACCTCGGACAGGACCGCGTAGTAGAAGATGAACATGTACGCCTCGGGCTGCGTCACGCCGAGGTTCACCAGGGCCGGCGAGATGATCACCGCGGCGATGATGAACGACGCGGTCACCGGCACCGCCAGGCCGAGGATCAGCACGGCGAACGCGGACAGCACGACGGTCAGGATCAGGACCACGGTGTGGTTGTCGGTCAGCCCGCGGGCCGCGTTGACGATGATCTCCGCGAGGTTCAGCCCCAGGCCGGTCTGGGTCGTGACCGCGACGATCACACCGGCCGTCGCACAGGTCGCTGCCACCGGCAGCACCGAACGGGTGCCCTGGGCAAGCGCCTTGAACAGCGGCTGACCGGTCAGCCGGTGCTCACGGTCCAGGAACGACAACCCGAACTGCACGATCACCGCGTAGACCACGGCCTTGAACGGCGGGACGTCGACCGCCATGAAGCCGATGATCACGAACAACGACAGGAAGTGGTACCCGAACCGCAGCAGCAACCGCCAGGCGGACTGCTGCGAGGTCTCCGCCGACGTGGTCCCGTGTTTGCGGGCGTCGATCTCGATCGCGAGCAGGATGCCCAGGTAGTACAGGATCGTCGGGATCACGGCGAACCCGAGGACCTTCAGGTACGAGACCTGGAGGAACTCGGCGATGATGAACGCGGCCGCACCGAGGGTCGGCGGGGACAGGATCGCGCCGATCCCGGACGCGGCGAGCATTCCGCCTGCCGGTTCGGGCGGATAGCCGGCCCGGCGCAGGATCGGCCACGAGACGGTGCCCAGCGACACCGCGGTCGCCGTCCCCGACCCGGACACACTGCCGAGCAGGAAGCCCGCCAGCGTGACCGTGCGGCCAGGTGCGGTGCGGCTGCGCCGGAAGGCGGCGAACGACAGGTCGATGAAGAACTTGCCCGCGCCCGAGAAGTCGAGCACCGCGCCGTAGATGGTGAAGAGCACGATGTACGACGCGGCGACGTTCAACGGGGTCCCGTAGAACCCCGCCGTACCCATCGTGAACTGGGCGATGATCGCGTCGAAGTTGAAGCCTTGGTGCGCGAGCGACCAGGTGTAAGGAAGATAGCCGCCGTAGTAGGCGTAGGCGATGAAGACCAGGCTGAACACCGGAAGCACCCAGCCGGTCGTGCGGCGGCACGCTTCGAGCAGCAGCACCAGCAAGACAGCACCGGCGACCACGTCCATCGCCGACGGAGCCTGCCGGCGCTCGAGGTAGCCGTCGAAGTCGAGGAGCGGATAGACGCACACCGCCAGCGCCACCAGCGCGAGGACCCAGTCGGCCACGCCGGGGTCGTCATGGGCGCGGGCCCGGAACGGATTGACGACCGCCGGCACCTTCCAGCCCCGGTAACACAGCAGCGTGATCGGCAGAACCGCTGCGAGAAAGATCACCAAGTAGAACTGCGTTCCTTGTGGTAAAGGCGCGAACACCTGCACCAGGACGCCGACGCTGACGATTGCGCACCAGACCGAAATCACCAGGTCCAGGGCAGGCCGGAGCCGCCGAGCGGGGCGTTCCTGCTCGTACTCGGCCAGTTCTTCCTCGGAGGGCACGGTCGCGCCACCCCCGCTGTGAACACCGACAGTCATCTAGCGGTTCCCTCCTGTGTCCGGAAGGCTAATGTTGCCGAACACTGGGTGGAGTCGCGTGATTACGTCTTTACCAAGATCTGACACATCAGGCCGTGACCTGGCCTACGATCACCGCATGAGTGGCGCGGTCCGGATTCTGCTGGTCGAGGACGATCTCGATATCGCCAATGCACTGATACCCGCCTTGCGGCGTTACGGCCTGATGGTCACGCACGTCCGCACGGCCGCCGACGCCCTGGCGGCCGACCCCGGCGACCTGGTCCTGCTGGACCTGGGACTGCCGGACGGGGACGGTATCAACGTGTGCCGGCAGATCCGCACGGTCTCGGACGTGCCGGTGATCGCGGTGACGGCGCGCGGCGAGGCCGCCGACCGGGTCCGCGGCCTGCGCAGCGGCGCCGACGACTATGTGGTGAAACCGTTCGCGATTTCCGAGCTGCTGGCCCGTATCGATGCTGTACTTCGTCGTACCGGCCTCTTGCAGCCCCGCCCCCGGGTGACCGTCGGCGACCTGACCGTGGACATCGAGGCCCGGACGGTTCAGGTGGCCGACAAGCCCATCAGTCTGACCCGCAAGGAGTTCGACGTGCTCGCAGTGCTGGCCGCGCACCACGGCCGGGTGGTCCCCCGTGAACAGGTCGCGCTGTACGCCTGGCAGTCGGTGTTCGAGGCGTCGTCGCGCACCATGGACGTGCACGTCGCCAGCCTGCGCGCCAAGCTCGGCCGGCCCGAACTGGTGCAGACCATCCGCGGCGTCGGTTACCGCCTGGGCTCGGACTGACCCTTGCGCCGTCGACTACTGCAGTCCCTCGTTCCGATGGTCGTCGCCCTGGCGATCGTCGCTGTGATCCCGCTGGCGAACTTCATCGCCACGAGTACGTCGCGCACGCTCTTCCTGTCCCGCAGCAACGACGCCGACTGGTTCGCCGCGATGGCCGAGTCGCCGTTGCAGACCGGCGACATCGCGAACCTGCGCGAGCTCGCGGTCCGGTACCAGGAGCTCTACAACACCCCGGTCTTCGTCGTCGACGTCGACTCCCGCGTCGTGGCCACCTCGGTGTCCGGTGTGGACGTGAAGGAGGAGGACATCTCGGCTGCCCTGCACAGCACGCTGGCGGGCCGGCTGCCGGCCGAGCCGCCGCCGCTGTGGCCGTGGCGCTCCGGCGAGATGGTCGTGTCCCGCCCGGTCGTCAACAACGGCAGTGTGCTCGGTGCCGCCGTCCTGCGGGTGCCGACCGACAAGGCCCGCGACCAGGTGCAGAGCGGACTGCTGCTGCTCCTCGGCGGCCTGCTGATCAGCATCGGCGCGATCATCATCGGTATCGTCCGGCCGATCACCCGCTGGGTGCTGCGGCCGCTGCAGGACCTCGACAACGCCACCCACCAGATCACCCGCGGCGCGCTCGACACCCGGGTGTCGACCGACGGACGCGCACCGGAGCTCCGCCGGCTGGGCGACAGCTTCAACTCGATGGCGCTGAGCCTGCACCAGGCACGGCAGCGTGAGCGTGAGTTCGTCGCGGACGCGTCGCACCAGCTGCGGACGCCGCTGACGTCGGCCCGGATCCACATCGAGGGCCTGTCCCGGCTGTCGCCGACCGCGCGGTTCGCACTCAGCGACATCGACCGGCTCGGCCGGATCGTCCAGCGGCTGTCCCGGCTGGCCGGCTCGGACCGCCCGTCGGGCGATGCCGAGGGCAACGAAGAGCCGCTGGACCTGGCCCAGGCGGTGAAGGAGCGCCTGGTCGGCTGGAAGGCCGTGTACTCCGCCGACGACCTGGAGCTGATCGTCGGCGAGATGGTGCCGGGCGGGGTCGCCCCGGAGCTCGAGGTCGACGACATCCTCGACGTCCTGCTCGACAACGCCTCGAAGTACGGCGCGCCGCCGGTGGAGGTCTCGGTCACCCGGGACGGCACCGAGGTGGTGATGTCGGTCCGCGACCACGGTCTGGGACTCGGCTCCCGGGACCTGAAGAAGGTCGGCGAGCGGTTCTGGCGCAGCGCGCACCACCGCGAGATGCCGGGCACCGGCCTCGGTCTGGCGATCGTCCGCTCCGAGGCGGCCCGCGTCGGCGGCCGGGTCGTGGCCCGCCCGCCGATCGGCGGCGGCCTGGTCATCGAGGTCCGCGTCCCGCTGATCGACGACTACGACGCCTGATAGGACGCCTGAGGAGTCACCCGGGTCGCCCCGGGTGACTCAGATGTGGTTCTGGCGGTACCAGCGCTCGGCGGCGGGGTGCAGCGGCACCGGCATCGTGGCGATCGCGGAGCGCGGGTCCAGCGCACCGGCTTCGGGGTGACCGCCCGTGCCCGGGCTGGCTCCGGGCGACGGTGTGCCCTTGATCAGGTCGTTCTGCCGGCGGAAGAGGGTGTTGACCGTCCACCAGGCCCAGGAGTCCGACAGGTTCGGCTTCGCGATCAGGTAGTTCGGGATCGCCAGCGTCGGCACCGACTGGGCCAGCCCGTACTGCGAGGGCGGGATCGCCGACACCATGAACCCACCGAACTCCTTCAGGGCGATCGCCTCCGCGACGCCGCCGATGTCCAGCAGCCGGAACCCGATGGTCTTCTGCAGTGCGACGATCGGATCGGTCGGCACACCGCCGCTCCAGACGAACGCGTCGATCGACCCTTTGGCGGCACCGGGCCGGGGCTGCAGTGCGGTGACCATCTCTCCCAGCGTCAGGTTCTTCCGGGTGACGGCGACCGTGGCCGGGTCCAGCGTCGGGTTCTTCTGGATCACGTCGGCGCGGGCCTTGTCCAGGATCAGGTTCGCGACGATCTCGGTCCCGGAGTTCTTGGGGCCGACACCGACGACCGTCCGCCGCGTCGGGTTGTCCTTGCTCGGGAACAGGTCGTCCAGGCTCTTCGCCTTCGACGCCATCGGTACGACGACGTGCACGTAGTTGTCGTACACCCGGGCCAGCGCGGTGAAGCGCAGCGCGCCGGTGCTGAACTCGCCGGTGCCCTCGTACGCCGCGAGCGCGGAGTCCGACGTACACAGTCCGAGGTCGGCTTTGCGGCCGGAGACCCGGTACAGGTTGTCCACCGAGCCGTCGGTCACGATCGGCTTCAGCTCCATGCCGGTGACCTCGCTCACCAGCCCGCTGAGCGCCGTCCCGAACGTGTTGTAGACGCCGTTCAGGTTGCCGGTCGCGAAGATCCCCGCCTCCGAGGGCGCCGGCTCGTCGGCGCGGCCGCGCGAGCAGCCCGGCAGCAGCAGTCCGGAGGCCGCGGCGGCGCCGAAACCGAGGAAGCCGCGGCGGGTCAGCCCGGTCGGCCGGGCAGGGGTCAGCAGGCGGGGGCGATCCATGCAGGACAACCTAGACAACAATGAGGCCTTGCGGGTAGCCGCGGCGGCGGCCCGCAACCCAACCGCTACGCACAGAGATTCCACACAGCGAGAGACAAACTGCGTCTGGACGCGGCCGGGGTCGGTGTGACAGCGTTGTCATCTGCGGCCTGCTCGGCCGCGTGAGGATCCTTTCCCGGAGGCTGATTTCGTGCACGACGACCGTCAACTCATCGAGGAGCGGCTCAAGCGCGCCCTGCGGGAGCGACTCCGCCCCGCGATCTACGGCGCGGCGGTCCCGCTGGACATCGAGGTGTGGCACGCACCCGGTGAGCCGGTATCACCCGCCGAGGCGCTCGCCCAGACCTACGAGCCGGCCGCGATCGGCCTGCCGTGGGGCCCGGCCTGGGGCACCGCCTGGTTCAAGTTCAGCGGCCAGGTGCCTGCCGAGTGGGCCGGCCGTGAGATCGAGGCGGTCATCGACCTCGGCTTCAGCGGCGGCCCCGGCTTCTCCGCGGAGGGCCTGGTGCACACCACCTCGGGCCGGCCGCTGAAGGGCCTGCACCCGCGGCAGACCTACGCCCCGCTGTCGATCCTCGGCCCGGACGGTGCGGCGGCCTCGCCCGGCGACCGGATCGAGTTCTACGTCGAGGGCGCCGCGAACCCGGAGATCCCGCTCGACAACGCCTACGCGAAGGTCGACATCGGCGCCAAGCTCGGTGAGACGCCGATCTATCAGCTCACCCGCGCCGACCTGGCCGTGTTCAACGCCGAGGTGTGGGACCTGATCCTGGACCTCGAGGCGCTCGACGGCCTGCAGCGCGAGCTGTCCCTGCAGGACCCGCGCCGCCGGGAGATCCTGCGGGCGCTCAGCCGCTCGCTGGACGCGCTGGACTACGAGGACGTGGCCGGCACCGCCGCCGACGCCCGCGCCCAGCTGACCGAGGTCCTGAGCCGGCCGGCGCACGCCAGCGCGCACCAGCTGTCGGCGGTCGGCCACGCGCACATCGACTCCGCGTGGCTGTGGCCGCTGCGGGAGACCCGCCGCAAGGTGGCCCGGACGGTGTCCAACGTTGCCACCCTGGCCGAGGAGTACCCGGAGCTGGTCTTCGCGTTCTCGCAGGCCCAGCAGCACGCGTGGGTGAAGGAGAACTACCCGGAGGTCTGGGAGCGGCTGAAGAAGGCCGTCGCCGAGGGGCACATCGTCCCGGTGGGCGGCATGTGGGTCGAGTCCGACACCAACCTGCCCGGCAGCGAGGCGCTGGCCCGGCAGTTCGTGCACGGCAAGAAGTTCTTCCTGGACGAGTACGGGATCGACACCCAGGAGGTCTGGCTGCCGGACTCGTTCGGCTACACCGCGGCGCTGCCGCAGCTGGTGAAGCTGTCCGGCTCGAAGTGGTTCCTGACCCAGAAGATCTCCTGGAACAAGGAGAACAAGTTCCCGCACCACACCTTCTGGTGGGAGGGCCTGGACGGGACCCGGGTGTTCACCCACTTCCCGCCGATCGACACCTACAACTCCGACCTGTCCGGGCGCGAACTCGCGCACGCGCAGCGCAACTTCCAGGAGAACGGCGCCGCGACCCGCTCGCTGGTCCCGTTCGGGTACGGCGACGGCGGTGGCGGCCCCACCCGCGAGTTCGTCGCGACCGCGCGCCGGGTGGCGAACCTGGAGGCCTCGCCGCAGGTGACGATCGAGTCGCCGACGGAGTTCTTCAGCGCCGCCGAGGACGAGTACAGCGAGCACGCGCCGGTCTGGTCCGGTGAGCTCTACCTGGAGATCCACCGGGCGACGTACACGTCGCAGGCCAAGACCAAGCAGGGCAACCGGCGGACCGAGCACCTGCTCCGCGAGGCCGAGCTGTGGAGCGCCGCGGCGGTCGTCGCGGGCAAGCTCGACGCGTACCCGTACGAGGACCTCGACCGGCTGTGGAAGGTCGCGCTGCTGCACCAGTTCCACGACATCCTGCCGGGCTCCTCGATCTCGTGGGTGCACCGCGAGGCGGAGCGGACCTACGCGAAGATCGCCGACGAGCTGGACGCGATCATCTCCCGGGCGCAGCAGGCGCTGGCCGGCGAGGGTTCGGAGCAGATCGTCTTCAACGCCGCGCCGCACGGCCGCAACGGGGTCGCCGGCCTCGGCGCGGGCGTCGCGACCGCCGCGGGCCAGGCGGTCACCGTCGAGAACGGCGTGATCGACAACGGCCTGATCCGGGTCACGATCGACGAGCGCGGCCTGATCACCTCGCTGTACGACGTCGAGGCGCAGCGCGAGGTCATCGCACCGGGCACCGCAGGCAACCTCCTGCAGCTGCACGTGGACACCCCGAACCACTGGGACGCGTGGGACGTCGACTCGTTCTACAAGAACAACGTCCGGGACGTGACCGAGGTCGACAGCGTCGACTTCAGCACCGCCGACGACGAGGCGATCGTCGTCGTCAAGAGGTCCTTCGGCCGGTCCACCGTCACCCAGACGCTGCGGGTCGTGCCGGGCGCCAAGCGGGTCGACATCGAGACCGAGATGGACTGGCACGAGACCGAGAAGTTCCTCAAGGCGGCGTACCCGGTCGACGTGCACGCCGACCGCTCGGCGTCCGAGACGCAGTTCGGGCACATCTTCCGGCCGACCCACCAGAACACCTCGTGGGACGCGGCGAAGTTCGAGATCGCGGCGCACCGCTGGGTGCACGTCGGCGAGCCCGGGTACGGCGTCGCGGTGGTCAACGACTCGACGTACGGCCACGACATCAACCGGACCGCGCGTGAGGACGGTGGCACCACGACCACCATCCGGACGTCGCTGATCCGGGCGCCGCGATTCCCCGACCCGCAGACCGACCAGGGTGTGCACGTCGTGAACCACGCGCTGGTGGTCGGCGCCGGGATCGGTGAGGCGATCGAGGAGGGCTACCGGATCAACCTGCCGGAGCGCCTGGTCACCGGTGCCGCCGGCGTCGAGCCGATCGTTGCCGTCGACAACGACAGCGTGATCGTCGAGGCGCTCAAGCTGGCCGACGACCAGTCCGGCGACGTGGTCGTCCGGCTGTACGAGTCGAGCGGCGGCCGCTCGCGGGCGACGGTCACCCCGTCGTTCCAGGCTTCCTCCGTCACCGAGGTCGACCTCCTCGAGCGCCACCTGGCGGACCGGGACCTGCAGGACAACGGAGTCAGCTTCGAACTCCGCCCCTTCCAGATCCTCACCCTCCGCTTCAAGCGTTCCTGACCCGGGCCCCCGGCCTCCACCCCTCCCCCCACCGCGGAGGCCGGCCCCATCCCAGGAGGTTCCACCTCCTCCCGCGCCCGGCGCCGCACAGCGGTGCCGGGCGCGGGTGTCTCGGATCGTCGCAGCACTTGTGGCGTTCGATGCCCGGCGTTCACCCGGCTGACGTAGCGTGAAAGCATGGCTCCGACACCCTTGCTCGGTTCCCGCACGCTCGACCGTCAGACCGCCCGCACGCTGCCGCCCGGCCCGAAGCTGCCGACGCTCGCCCAGACCGTGCTGTTCGCGAGTCACCGCCGCACGTTCTTCCCAAGGATGCGGGAGAGGTACGGCGACGTGTTCACAATCCGCCTGGTGCCGTCGAGCCGCGTCTGCGTCGTGCTGAGCCGCCCGGAGCACATCCGGGAGGTGTTCGGCAGCCCGCCGTCGGTGATGCACGCCGGCGAGGGCAACACCGTGCTCGAACCGATCATGGGCTCGCACTCCCTGCTGCTGCTCGACGACGAGGATCACGTGCGGATGCGGAAGCAGCTGATGCCGGCGTTCTCCGGCGCCGCGCTGCGCGGGTACGCCGCGATGGTGCTCGAGCTCGCCCGCGCCGACGTGGCGAAATGGCCGGTCGGCGAGCCGTTCAAGGTGCACCAGCGGATGCGGAACCTGACGCTGGAGATCATCCTGCAGGTGATCTTCGGCGTCACCGACTTCGACCGGCTGAACACGCTGCGCCCGCTGCTGGACAAGATCGTGTCGGTGTCGCCGGTGATCATGCTCGGCGGCTTCTACCCGCAACTGCTCCACGTCCGGCCGTGGAAGACGTACCTGGACACCCAGCGGCAGGTCGACGAGATCCTGTACGACGAGATCGCTGCGCGCCGCGAGACGTTCGCCGGGCGCACCGACGTCCTCTCGCGGTTGCTTGCTGCCGGCAACTGGTCGGACGTGGAGCTGCGCGACCAGCTGGTGACCTTGCTGCTGGCCGGGCACGAGACGACGGCGACCGCGCTGGCCTGGACGTTCCACGAGCTGGCCCGGCGGCCGGCCGAGCTGGCGTTCGGGCAGCGCGCCGCCGACGCCGGGGCCGACGACGAGCTGGAGGCGATCGTCAAGGAGGCGATGCGGCTGCACCCGGTCGTCTACCAGGTCGGCCGGCGGCTGACCGAGACCTCGGACATCGCCGGCTACCGGCTGCCGCGCGGGACGACGATCATGGCTGCGATCGGCCTGGTGCACCGCGACGGCGAGCATTTCCCGATGCCGCAGGACTTCCGCCCGCAGCGCTTCCTGTCCGACGATCCGCCCGCGCCCGGCACCTGGATCCCGTTCGGCGGCGGCGCCCGGCGCTGCATCGGCGCCGGCTTCTCGCTGATGGAAGGCACCGAGATCCTCCGCGCCGCCCTGGCCGCCTACGACTTCCACGCGCCACACCCCAGGCCGGAGCCGCCTCAGGCCAAGAACGTCACCCTCGTCCCGCGCCACGGCGCCGAGGTCGCCGTAACCCCCCGCTGACCCGTCGCCGTCCCCAGCCGGGCGCGCACGGCGGGGCGGCGGGGGTGTTGTCGGGTCAGTCCTCCAGGTCGCCGACGTCGCCCAGGTCGACGTCGCGGTAGCTCTCGAGGTTCTGGTCGTCGTCGTCCTCGAGCTCGAAGTCGTCCTCGTCGTCGACGACGTGCACGGCCGCCTCCTCCGCGCCGGCGGCGGCGCCGTCGATGCCGACGTCTTCGGCGTACAGCTCGCTGTCTTCGTCACTGTGCGCGCCCTCGTCGGAGGCGACCAGGCGGCCCGAGCGTTCCGTGCCGACCTGCGGGCCGCCGACGTCCTCGCCGTCCTCGGCGTACGGGTCGACGTCCGGGACCTCCTGCGCGATCCGCTGGTCCAGGGACTCGCCCTGCAGCGCCTCGTCCGCGGTTGTCCCGAAGCCTTCGCCCGCGGACCACTTCTCCGGCGGCGAGTAGCCCTCGTCGAGCAGATCCGCCACGCCCCGGTCGTCGAGCGTGTCCTCCGCCTGCAGCTGGTCCTCGTCGTCGACGGAGTAGCTGCCGTAGTCCTCACGGTTGTTCTCGGTCATGGCCCAACATTGGCCCTCACAGCCCGCGTGAATCAAGCTGGGCGCTCACATCCCGCAGAATGGGGCGCGTGGATCCGGTCAGGCTGACGTTGGACCAGTTGCGGGAGCTGCGCGACGACATCGCGCCACAGGCCGCGCGGCGGTCGCGCGCCTCGATCGACCGCCGGATCGAACGCTGGCGCAGCCGGGTGTTCTTCATCGCCCAGTGCGCGCTCGCGGCCGGCCTCGCGTGGACCATCGCGCACTATGTCATCGGTCACAAGCAGCCGTTCTTCGCGCCGGTCGCCGCGATGGTCTGCCTCGGTTTCAGCTTCGGTCAGCGGCTGCGCCGGGTCGCCGAGGTGATGGTCGGCGTGGCGGTCGGCGTCGGCGTCGGCGACCTGTTCGTCAAGGTCTTCGGGACCGGCATCCTGCAACTGGTGTTCGTGATCGCGCTCGCGATGAGCGTCGCGGTGCTGCTCGGCGCCGGCAACCTGATGACCACCCAGGCGGGCGTCCAGGCCGCGATCGTCACCACGCTGCTGCCCAATCCCGGTGCCGCCTTCAGCCGCTGGCAGGACGCGGCGATCGGCGGACTGGTCGCGCTGGCCGCGGCCACGATCGCGCCCGCGGCGGCGATCCGGCGCCCGCGGCAACAGGCGGCCGGGGTCCTGAACGAGCTGTCCGAGATTCTGGTCGAGACCGCCGACGGTCTGCGGACCCGCGACGAGGACGCGGTCACCGACGCGCTCCGTCGCGCCCGGGCCAGCGAGTCGCGGCTCGACGACCTGCGCAGCGCCGCCGCCGAGGGGGTCGCGGTCGTGCGGCTGTCCCCGTTCCGCCGCCGGCATCGCGGGCGGGTCCAGGAGATCGCCGATCTCGTCGTACCGCTGGACCGTGCGATCCGGAACACCCGGGTGCTGGTCCGCCGGTGCGCGGTGTCGGTGTGGCGCGACGAGGCCATGCCCGCGGAGTACCCGATGCTGCTCGACCGCCTCGCCGACGGCACCCGCCTGATCGGCGAGTCCCTGTTCGAACCGGCCGCCGACGTGGCCGCGCACCGCGTCCTGGGCGAGCTGGGCCGGCGGACGGCGGACCTGCCGCAGCCGGCCGGATTGTCCGCGGTCGTGGTCCTCGGTCAGCTCCGCTCGACGATCATCGACCTGCTCGAGCTGACCGGTACGTCGTACGACGAGGCCCGCAAGCTGGTCCCGCTGCGTCCGGACGGGCTCGACGAGAAGTAGTGACTCAGGTCACAGACCGGATTCCCGTCATACCTTCGGGAGCGCGGCGTCTCACCGGCATGACGATCCACCGACTGATGACCACGATGGCCACCGAGCAGGTCCGTGAGCTCGAGGACCTCCTGGCCCGGACCACCGACGACCGGACCGACGCCGCCGCCGAGCAGTAAGGCGCCAGCCGGACGAACGGACCCGGGCGGCGCACCCGGACGGTCTTGCCCACCGAGCCAGACCGCACGGAAGCCGCACGCAAACGCAGAGGCGCCCCAGTGCGAAGCGCCCCCGGATCCGTGACCGGTGCACCGCCACAGAGGTGCACCCCACCACCCGCCGACCATCCTGACGCCGTTTGCGCGAGGCTCAGGCCGGTCGGCGGGTGGTTTTTATATACCCAGAGAACAGAGAACAGACATGGCGGGCTAGCTCCCAGGCCAAGGCCTCGGAGGACTGGTAACAGCCGGCAAGAAATTGGAGAAAAACAAAAGCCAGAGTGGGAGTTGGGTGCGTGCCTGAGTTCGGCGGTCCGTGACCGGTGCGCCACGTCACGGCTGAGCACTCCACCGATCTGCCGACTGATCCCTGGACCGCAGCAGTTCCGAAGTCACCAGCCGAGTCGGTACGGCTTGAGGCGGATGGGATGCAGATGATGTTGGGCAGTTCGGTGAGCCCGACCGCGGTAGGTGGTGGCGACCTGGATCTTCAGACCGCACTTTCGCCGGCCCCTGAGATCCCGGAAGACCTGCCGGCCAACTCGGCGATCTCGTCACGATCGGGCACTGTCCTCCGCCGGACGATGCGCGACACTCGTCCGCCGGTGATCTGCGACAGTCGAAACCGCGGATCGCGGCTACTTGCGTTTGTGGACGGCAGAACGTGGTTAATCTCGGCGGAAGCGCCGAGCCCTATAGGTAGTCCCGCCAGAACGGGACTGACATCTGCGGCTCCTGGAACTCGCGGGCCACGTAGTCTTCGAGGTCCAGTCCGTAGACCATCATGTCGGTCAGGTGATGCACGGATACGACGGGCTGTCCGGCTGTGGCCCGACCGGCGGGAAGGTAGCGGTGGGCGTACACGGGGATCAGCCGCGGTACGTCGGCCAGCCGCCGTCGCGCCTTGGCCACCGCCGACTCAAGGGTGTAGGGGCGCTTGCCCCACCCGGAGTGCCATCCGCCGCCGGTGATGTGGCGCATGATGCAGTCGGTTGGCCAATCAACTTGCTGGCGCAGCGCTTCCGAATCGGGGGTCCGCCAGTCAGGCCAACCCCAGCTCGCCTTATCTGGGTCGTCGTCGTGACCTGTCGTCCAGACGGGCAGGCCGGCGGTGAGAAAGGCTCGATGGTCGTCGGCGAACTCGAACCCGAATCGTTGCTCGACACGAGCGACCTCCGTCTCACTGAGGCCCGGCCGGATCTCGGTTGTTCCCAACCTAACCAGGCGTTCCGCAGCCCTGAGTCCGACGCTGGCATCCGGTGCGGCCGTCACGGACGCAGCCTAACCGCCCGCCCGGGTCGGCATGGTCGGCGTCGCTCTCGGCAGCAGGTCCGGAAGTTGCTGCGTTGGTCCGGTGGGTTGAGGTTCGGTCGTGAATCCTGTAGATCATCGGCGTGCCTGTCATGCCAGGCTGGTCAGTCCAGGAGCGTCGAGAGTGGGACCAAGATGCTGGAAGAGCTGCACGCGGAGATTGCCCGACAGGGCGGGTATGAGGATGGTTCTGGACCAGAGCCTGTTGTCAGCCTGGAGCTGTTCTTCGACGGGAACGAAGATCCCGCATCGATTGGGAGCAACCTGTCGGACCACCCTGGCCCTGGTCGGTTCTACGAGATACTGAGTGCGATCCGGGACCGCCCCGAGGTTCACAGTGTCTGGGTAGGCATCTCCGAGGTGATGGACCCAGACGATTGGCCCTTCAGCGATCACGTGTACGTCGTCACGACGGCCTCGCCGGCCGATGTCGGGTCGTGGACAGTCGCGCTCAGTCCGGACGCGCCAGGCGACAACTGGTGGAACGGCGCACCTCCGCTACAGCAGGTCGATGTTCCACCTGACTCCCACCTGGTCACCCTCTGGTGGGATTGAGCCAGGGTATGGGCCGCTCGCTGACCTCGGCGTGATCACGCGCATCGCGGCATGCGCGGATGTTCGGCGGTGCCTGGTCCAATGAACTTCGGGCACACTCAGCGCACGGAACGTGCGACCCGAGCTGGGATTCGTAGGGCGCCCGTCGATGAGGACCCGGCACGGATTGCATGGTGGTTCCCTCAGCTGTCGATCCGAGCGCCGTCGACTATTGGGACGAAGCCCTCGGGCCAGACCTGGTCGGGGACTGGGAAGTCGCGGCGCCAGGCGACGTTGTCGGTGAACGTGACCTCGGTGAAGTCGTTGCCGGTGATCACGTTGCGCCTCGCTCGGCCCCGGGAGTCGTCCTCCAGACCTGTGCCGCCCCACACGCAGCGGTTCATGCGCCCGATGAACTGACAGCCGATCAGGTCGGCGTCGTAGCCGAAGTGCCCTTCCCATCGGCAGTTGACGAACGTGCAGTTCTCGAAGCGGCCGGCATCGGTGTTGAAGCCGCCAAGGATCTTGAAGCGGACGCGCTCGAAGGTGCAGTCCCGGTAGATGGCCGGGCTATTGGCGAACGAGCCTTGTGCCGCCATGCCGTACTCGTTCAACACAGGCCGGACGCGTTGTCGGAAGTGGCAGCTGTCAAACTCGGACCACTCGACTATGAGACTGATGTCGTTGAGCCACAACTCGACGCCTGAGACGGCCGCCCCGAAGAAGTACACCCCGCGCAGCCCAGAGCGAGGTGCGACCGCGTCCAGATCGACCGAGGTCACCGGTCCCGATACAAGCAGGTCGGCCGGCGCAGGGTACCGGGGGTGACGGGTCGGCGGCTGTCCGCGCCACCACTCCGGCTGACTGTTCATGGAGACATCATCTCGGCATCTGGTTGCGTCTCTCGAGTAGCAGCAGCGATGCAACGCACCAACATCGGCATGACCGCGCGGATCGCTGATGACCGGACGGCGTGGATGGCTGGAACGCAGCCGCTCGCCCCCTCGGCGGTGGTCTGGCATCATCCGATGCGTGGCAACCCTGCTCGAAGTGATGGCGACACTCGACCAGATTCCCGACGATGATCCCTTCGAAATCGAGTCCACCATCTTCGCCCGCAAACCGTGGACCGTCGACTCCCAGGCGATTGTGCGCAACGAGGAGGTGGTTGACTCCGTGGCTCCAAGTGCTCCCGCCTTCAGTTACCTTCTCGAAGTCGACTTGGCCAAGGAGGTCATAAGGGTCTGGAGTGAGTGGCGAGATGGCGCAGTGCCGACTTCGGAGGAAGCCGCGCAGGCGGTCATCTTCTACGGCGAGCACGACTCGTATCAACCTCTCGCATAGGTCGTTCGTAGCATCCGCTCATCGGCTGCTCCGTGGATCGCCCCGACACGTAGACAGAGTTCTAGCCTGTCCACGTCAGCTGGCGGAGATGCGGCGCAGGTCTGTTGGCGGATCACACGTCACGATCGGGCAGGAGCGTCGGATGACGCCGCTCGACCACCCTGTATGAAGCTCTTGAAGAGACTGCACAGTCAGACTTGCGGCTCACCACAGAAGCCAGCCACCTCTCTGAATCTCTCTTCTTTTCTTTGATTTCCTTCTTTTTCCAGGAAGAGCTCTCCCGCGCGCCGAACCCAGGCAGGCAGCAAACACCGTCTCTGTCTCTTCCTTTGTGCTTTCTTTTGCAGTTCGCTGGTTCGGTCAGCCGGCGACGGTGATCTCGGTGGTGACCGAGTTCGCGATGAAGCACTCGCGGTGCGCCACTTCGTGGATCCGCTTGATCGTGGCGGCGTCCGGCTCGGGGCCGTTCCAGACGATCGTCGGGTGCAGGGTCACCTGCGTGATCGCCAGCCGCCCGGTGGGTCCGGGCGCCATCACCCCGACCGCGTGGTCGTCGTACGCGTCGACGACCAGCCGCTTCCGGGCCGCGATCGCCAGGAAGGTGAGCATGTGGCAGGACGAGATCGCCGCCACGAACGCCTCCTCCGGGTCGACCGGGCCCGGGTTCCCCAGATACTTCGGGTTCGCCGAGCCCGGCACCGTGACACCGCCGTCGAAGCGCCACTCGTGGTCGCGGTCGTAGGTGTCGTAGGTGAACTCGTTCGCACCACGGCTCCAGCTGATATCGACCACGTGCTCCGACATGCTCAGGTCACCTTCCCGCGACGTCTCCGTGGCACCAGGTCGGCGCCGTCACCGGATTGCATCGTACGGCGGTGTGCCCGGGCAGCTTGGCGACGAAGTCGCTGTCGTACCGCGCGGCCATCCCGGCGACCGGCCAGTCGGTCGTCACCACTTGCGCGCCGCTGGCCAGGGCGATCCCGAGCCGGCTGTAGTCCTTGTCCCGGATCGTCGCCATCGGCTCGTCGGACCGGGTCCGGATCAGGTACCCCTTGGCGACCAGCCGCTGGATCTCGGCCTGGTTCGCGCCCCGCGGGTCGTTCACCTGCGTGATCGCCGCATCCGGCTCGCCCTCGGGACCACGCGTGAAGACCGCCCGGCCCTCGAGGTTTTGGTGACCGGTCCGGTAGAGGTCGCGGATCGCCCCCGGGCCGCCGTTGTCGAAGTAGAACAGCACCTGGCCGCGGACGTCGTCGAGCTTCGGCCAGCCCTTGGTCAGCACCGACTGCTCCAGGGTCAGGCCGGGCTTGCGGACGTCGTCCGGCGTCAGCAGGTCCTGCTCGGAGAACACCGACCGGATCTCGCGGTCGACGCCTTCCAGGGTGGCCGCGTCCCACGGCGGGGACTGCACGCCGCCGGCCGCGACCACCTTCGGGTCGGACTGCTTCAGCTCGAGGTTGATCGTGATCGGCACGTGGTTCGGGTGCTGGTCCGACCACGACTTCACCTGCTGCAGGCACAGCACGAAGGTGTCGCAGGTGGTGTTGTAGTCGAAGTCCGGGATGTGCATGACCTTGATGCCCGGCTGCGCCATCGCCGGGTCGGTGAGCGGCCCCTGCCCGGTCAGTTTCCGGATCAGCGGATACGTGTACAGACCGCCGTTCGGGTCCGGCAGCAGGTCGAGCTCGAGCGTGCGGACGTTCTGGTCCTCGAACTGCTGGGTGATCGGCGCGTGCGAGTACCAGAGGTCGACCGATCCCGGGTTCTGCGCCTGCTGGACCTTCTGCTCGGCCGGGCTGAGCTCACGGTGGTACGAGTTGTGCGAGCCGATCATCTGCACCTGGTTGAAGCGCAGACCGCCGCCGTTCCCGCTCGAGTGATCCCGGCTGAGCGCCGTACCGGCGACCCCGGACGCGGCCAATGCGACGGATGCAAGGCCCGCAACAGCTGTCTTGTTGATGCGCATACGAGTTACCCCTCCTCATGACCAACTGTCGGCAATCTGTCACAAAGAGGTGGCAACGTTGTCCCCCCGAGCGTGGACAATAAGTGAATGGTGACTTCGGGGGCCTATCCGCTGCGCCGGACGCCGACCCAGGACCGGGCCAGCCGGCAGGTCGAGCGGATTCTGGACGCGGCGTGTGCCGAGGTGGTCGAGCGCGGGTACGACGCGGCGTCGACGAGCGGGATCGCGAAGCGGGCCGAGATCGCGGTCGGCAGCGTGTACCGGTACTTCCCGGACAAGCGCAGCCTGATCCAGGCGATCGAGCGGCGGAACCAGGCGCGCTACACCGACGCGGTCGGAGAGCGGCTGGCGGACGTGACGAGCTGGCGCGCGGCGGTCGACGTCACGCTGGAGACGTTCCGGGAGATGCACCGGACCGACCCGGGCTTCAAGGCGGTCGTACTGAGCGGGCTCGGCGACCCGGAGCTGGAGGCGAAGCCGGGCGAGTTCGACGACCAGCACGCCGGCGAGTTCGCGGAACTGCTGGCGGCGCGGTTCGGCGCCCGTGACTCACGGGACTTCCGGCTGGCGGTGACGCTGAGCATCACGATGGGGGAGGCGCTCGCTCACCTGGCGGACCGGTTGTCCGCGGACGAGGCGGAGTACGTCCTGGATCAGGGCCGGCCGGTGCTGTACAACCTGCTCGCGCCCCACCTTCCTGCTTGAGCCGGAGAGGAGGCTCAAGCAGGTGTTCCGTCAGGCCGCGGACGGCAGGCCCAGGGCCGGCCAGTGGCTGACCCGGCCCGCCAGGCGCGCCCGGCGCGGGTTCCGGACGTCGTACGCGACGATCACCCGGTCACCCTTGGCGTAAGTAATCCTGCTCCCGACCGGGAACTTGCGAGCGACCTCGTACGGCCCCTCACCCCGGCGGGTGTAGTACTCGACGATGACCTCGGTGTAGACCGCCGGGGCACCGCTCTGCAGTTGGCCGCGGACCGGGCCACGCACCCGGATCACTCGTCCCGCGGTCTTCTCTTCCGTGCCGGTGGGGATCTGGGACGGCCGAAGACCGGCCAGAACTTCGGTCACGATGAAGGCCGCGACCACCAGCACCAGGCCGAACCCACCGAGTACAACGATCGTCAACATGGCACTCACCCCCGACGCGCCGCCCGCGAGCGACGCGGTCGTTGTCGAAACTGCCTTGCGCGGCCCTTGCCGCACACCGGTGGGACGCCACCGGACTCCACTTGGTTCCAGGTAAGTACAAAAACTTTTCTACAGGACCATAGTAGAGTCCGGTGGAGTGGTGTTTCTAGAGGTAGAGTTGACCTGAAGTTGTCAGTTTCCGCCCATTCCGAACTGGTACTGCGGCGGTACTGGCCGGTGCGTGCCAAGTGCCTCCTCGGCGGCCAGCCAGTAGTCGGTCAGCGGGTTCGCACCCTCCCGGACCGTGGCCAACTGGATCCCGGCAGCCAGCAGGTCGTGTGCCGTCGCCGGGTCACCGGTCTCCAGCGCGTGCCGGACCCGCAGCAGCTGGATCCGCGGGTCGTCGGGTGCCTGCGCCAGCATCCGCTCCGCCCGCGGTACGTCGGTGTCGAGCGCGGCCGCGACGGCCTCCACGACAAGCGGCACCAGGTCGGGCCGGAAGGCGACAGCGCGCTCGTAGTACTCCAGCTCCCCCGTGACGAGCCCGAGGTTGCGCAGCGCCCACACGTTGTCCCCTGACTGCCGCCACGCCTCGACGGCACCGTCGACGTCACCGTCGTAGTGCCGCGCCACGCCCCGGTGGTACCAGACGAGCCAGTTGTCCTCGGCCGCTTCCAGCAGGTCCCGCCACGCCACCAGAGTGCCGTCCGGTACGTCGTCGACGGCAGGCAACTGCCCGTCGAGCAGAGGCAGCCATGCCTGCTCGCGCGACGTCAACGTGTCCTCGCTGAACGGCGTACCGTCAGACACCGTCCAGCCGGTCCGCCGCAGCTCCAGCGCACCCCACCCGGACCCGACGGCAAGCCGCTCCACCGGCGCTGCGTCAACAACGCCCAACCACGCCTCCTCACGAGCCGGCAGCTCGTCGAGCAACGGCTCCAGCACCGCGGCCCCGCCGTCCCGCGCTGTCTTCCAGTCCGGGGAGTGCGCCGCACCGGCGTCCATCGACAGCCGTCCGTACGCCTCCAACCAGTGCCAGGAAGTCTCACCAGGCAGCCTCAGATGCTCCATCTGGGTCCGCGCGAGCCCTGCCTGGATCTCGGCGTACCCATCCCCTTCCAGCCCCGGCGACAACCACTCCTGCCACCGTCGCCCGCCGTCTCCTTGCCCCCACACGAAGAGCTTCCGGCCGCGCAGCCGCTCGGTCGACGCCTGCACGAGCCCATCACCGGCCCCGTCGACGGACGCGATCCACGACCGCTCCCCGGCCAGCGGCTCGAAGAAGTAGTCGATGGCGCGCGGATGCCGCATCGGATAGGTCAGGTCCGTCGTCACGTCGACGAGGTCGAGGCGGCTGCCGTAGCCGAACTGCCAGGCCTGGTCGGCCGGCACCAGCACGCGGTGGTCCGGGGACTGCGGGACCGCGATGTTCGACCACCAGTACGCCGGGACGTCGGCGTCGGACGGGTTCTGCAGCCGGACCCCGACGTACAGGAACTCCGAGTCCTCCGGCAGCCAGAAGTCGAGCTGGGTGACCAGGTTCCGGGTGCGTTCGAGCTCCCACAGCCGCAGGACCGGCGTACCGTCCGGGCCCTCGACGCGGGCGGCGTGCATCGGCGCGCAGGTGCCGGTCCAGTGGCCGGTGCTGCCGACGTTCCACTCGACGCCGCCGGCGAACCAGGCATTGCGCAGGGCGAGGTTCGCGGGCTGGAAGACCGGGTTGCGGTAGAGCAGCTCCTGCCCGTGGTGGACGAGCGAGTAGAGCCGGCCGCCCAGGCTCGGCAGGATCGTCGCGCGCACGTGGTCGTTCTCCAGCACGAGCGCCGGGAGCTCCGTCTCGACCAGGGTGCGGTCGTACCCGTCCTGGTTCAGGCACGGCAGCGGGCTGTGCAGGCGCCCGTACTCGACGTTCGCCCGCAGGTCCGCGGGAAGCTCGGCGATGTTCTCGACGTGGTGCGGCTCGCGCTGGGTGCGGAGCGGCGCCAGCGGGTTCTCCGAACCGAGCGAAGCTGCGGGAAGTACGACGTTTTGAACAGAAAAGATCGTCACTGCTACATCTTCCCAAGTGCGCTATACATGGTCGACATGGACGCTGATGTGATCGTCGTCGGGGCGGGACTGGCCGGCCTGGCCGCGACCGCCGAGCTGGCCGACGCGGGCCGGAAGGTGCTGCTGCTCGACCAGGAACCCGAGGCGTCGCTCGGCGGACAGGCGTTCTGGTCGTTCGGCGGGCTGCTGTTCGTGAACTCCCCGGAGCAGCGCCGGATGGGGATCAAGGACTCCCGCGACCTCGCGCTGCAGGACTGGCTCGGCTCGGCCGGGTTCGACCGGCTGGACGACGAGGACAAGTGGGCCCGGCAGTGGGCCGAGGCGTACGTCGATTGGGCGGCCGGCGAGAAGCGCCCGTGGCTGCACGCGCAGGGCGTGCGGTTCTTCCCGGTCGTCGGCTGGGCCGAGCGCGGCGGGTACAACGCCGACGGCCACGGGAACTCGGTGCCGCGGTTCCACATCACGTGGGGCACCGGGCCGGGGCTGGTCGCGCCGTTCGAGCGCCGGGTCCGGGAGGCTGTCGCGAAGGGGCTGGTCGAGTTCCGGTTCCGGCACCGGGTGGACGAGCTGACGGTGACCGGCGGCGTCGTCGACGGTGTCGCGGGCAAGGTGCTGGAGCCCAGCGACGTAGCACGGGGGATGCCGAGCTCGCGCGTCGAGGCCGGCGATTTCCAGCTGACCGCGCAGGCCGTGATCGTCACGTCCGGCGGGATCGGCGGCAACCACGACCTGGTCCGCGAGCAGTGGCCGCAGCGGATGGGCCAGCCGCCGAAGCGGATGATCAGCGGCGTACCGGCCCATGTGGACGGCCGGATGCTCGCGATCACCGAGCAGGCCGGCGGCCGGTACGTGAACCGGGACCGGATGTGGCACTACACCGAAGGCATCCAGAACTGGGACCCGATCTGGCCGATGCACGGCATCCGGATCCTGCCCGGGCCGTCGTCGCTGTGGTTCGACGCGACCGGGAAGCGGCTGCCCGTACCGCTCTTCCCGGGGTTCGACACGCTCGGCACGCTCGAGCACATCATGCGGACCGGGTACGACTACACGTGGTTCGTGCTGACCCAGAAGATCATCGAGAAGGAGTTCGCGCTCTCCGGCCAGGAGCAGAACCCGGACCTCACCGGCAAGGACATCCGCGGCGTGCTCGGCCGGGCCCGCGGCGGCCCGACGGCGCCGGTGCAGGCGTTCATGGACAGGGGCGCGGACTTCGTTGTCCGCGGCAACCTTCCGGACCTGGTCCGGGGGATGAACGACCTGACCGGCGAGGGGCTGATCGACCTCGACGACCTCGAGCGGCAGATCCTCGCGCGGGACCGGGAGCTGACCAACACGTTCACCAAGGACCTGCAGGTGACCGCGCTGCGTGGCGCCCGCAACTACCGCGGCGACAAGCTGATCCGGGTGGCGTCGCCGCACCGGATCCTGGACCCGAAGGCCGGTCCGCTGATCGCCGTCCGGCTGAACATCCTGACCCGCAAGTCGCTGGGCGGCCTGCAGACGGACCTGGAGTCCCGCGTCCTGCGGGCCGACGGCAGTCCGCTCCCCGGTGTCTACGCGGCCGGCGAGGTGGCGGGCTTCGGCGGCGGCGGTGTCCACGGCTACCGCTCACTCGAGGGCACCTTCGTCGGCGGCTGCCTCTTCACCGGCCGTACGGCGGGACGCGCAGCGGCCAAGGCAGTGTCCTGACGGACCATCGCGGACACCGTCGTTGTGTGCCGCGATCCGATGTCCGGGCGGAAGGACGGCTTCTAGCGTGACGCCATGCGCCGCCTTCTCGCCTTGTCCTCCGCCGTCCTGTTGCTGGCCGGTGTGACCGTGCCCGCCAGCGCCCATCGACAGCTCCACGTCCCGGGTGCCGAGTATCAGGAACTCGCGCACCTGGACGATCTCACCACCGCCGGCACGGTCGCGTCCGGTCATACGAATCCCGCCGACTACGTGGGCCTCACCCACTCCGGGTTGCCCCAGCAGTCCGGCGTCCCCGGGGTGCAGATCGACGGGTACTTCCCGGACACCTCGCACACCAACACCAACCACGGCTGGAACCACGACGCGCAGTTCGTGATCCGGCTGCCGCAACGCTGGAACGGCGGGCTGGTCGTCTCCGGCTCACCCGGCGTGCGAGCGCAGTACGCCAACGACAAATCGATCTCGGACTACGTGCTGTCGCTGGGCTACGCGTACGCCGCGACCGACAAGGGCAACACCGGCGCCGCGTTCTCCACCGACGGCATCCGTCCCGGCGACGCGATCGTCGAGTGGAACGTCCGTACGACGCAACTCGCTCGCGCGGCACGCGCCACCGTCGCGCAGCACTACGGCCGCCCGGCGCGCGAGGTGATCGCGGCGGGCATCTCGAACGGCGGCTACCTGGTCCGCTGGCAACTCGAGAACCACCCCGAGCTCTACACCCGCGGCGTCGACCTGGAAGGCACGCTGTGGACGGTCGACGGACCGAACCTGTTCACGTACTTGCCCCAGGCAATCACAGGCTACGAGCAGCACGACACCGCCAAGATCGTGGCAGCCGGATTCAACCCGAAGTCCGACTTCCTGTGGGACTACCACTACACGGTCTACTGGAAGCTGACCCAACGCATCTACGCGGCAGAGCTGGACCCCACCTACACCGGCGCCGAGGCGGACTACGACTACACGCAGCGCCCCGAAGCTCGCAAGGCCATCGCGCGGATCGCTCTGACCGGAAACATCCGCCGGCCGCTGACCACGATCCACGGCACATACGACAGCCTGCTCCCGATCAGCCAGGATTCCGACGTGTACGCCGAACTGGCGAAGCACACCGGTCTGCACACGTACCAGCGGGTCGAGGCAGGCAACCACGTCGACGGTCTCGTCGACACCTACCCCGACCAGCTGGTACCGCTCGTCCCGTACCTGCAGCGGGCGATCAGAACACCATTGTGAGCAGATCGGCGAACAGTTCCTGTTCGTCGATCTCCAGGCCGCGGTTCGTGAACCAGGCGGCCATGTTGTGGCAGTCGCGCAGCAGGAAGTCCATGCCCTTCGGGTTGCCGACGATGTCGATCACCTGCGGGAGATCGATCATCACGATCCGGTCGTGCTGCGCGAGCACGTTGTACGGCGAGAGGTCGCCGTGCGCCAGACCCGCGCGGGCCAGCTCGCGCATCCCGTCACGGAGCTGCTCGAAGTACAGGTCGAGCAGCTCCTTCGACGGCCGGACCTGGGCGAGCCGCGGCGCGGCGCCGCCCTCGCCGTCGTCGATGAACTCCATCAGCAACTCGGTGCCGTCGACCTGGACCGGGTACGGCACCGGGACGCCGGCCTTCCACAGCCGGTTGAGGGCGTCCCATTCGGCGTACGCCCACTGCCCGGCCGCGACGGACCGGCCGTGCGACGTCTTCTTCGCCATCGCCCGGGTGTCGCGGCTGTTGCGGGTCCGGCGCCCTTCGACGTACGCCGTGCTGCGGTGGAAGGACCGGTGCTCCTCGGTGCGGTACCGCTTCGCGGCCAGCAGTGAGGACTTCGCCGGGTTGTCGCCGATGGCTTCGACGGCCCGTTCGAGCAGGAAGACGTCGGCTTCCTTACCGGTTTTGAGGACGCCGAGCTCGGTATCGATCGCGGCCTGTTCCGTCACCACCCAGTCCGGGCGGGGATCAGGCCCGCGAGAGCCGCGCTCGACGTCCAGCCAGGTGGACCACCGCTGATCGGGGCCCAGCTCCTCGTCGACCGTATGGAACTTGAAGACGAAGGCGTCGGCCGGGTCGGTGTCTGAGTAGTTATCGGTGAGTTCGTACTCGGGAAAAGACAACGGAGATGCTCCTGAACCGTGAAGTGGGACTGATGCGGACATGCCGCAGCACAGTGATGGCCATCCGTCAGCCCTCCTTAGGTCCAGGCAGCGCGCGTCGCCGCTCGGGTCAAACCAGGATGCCGGGCGCTCCCGCCGCCCGCAACGCATTTACCGGAACTGCGATCCCGCGGTCGGCCGCAGCCGCAGCTCCTGGGCCGGTTTCGCCGACCGGCAGACCAGCTCGGGCTGCACCTGCCGCTGCCACACGGGCGACGCGGCCAGCTGCCGGCGGTGCTCGTCGTACGCGGTGTCGTCGGCGAATCGTGCGAACCAGGCGAGCACCACCTCGTCCCGCAACGGCAGCTGCGGGAAGTTGTTCTCGGCAACCAGGCTCTCGAACACCGCGACCGGCTCGGCGCCGGTCGCGGTGAGCACCGGGGCGACGTGGTCGGTGAAGAACTCGACGAACTCGTCGTCCTCGCCGGCGCGGTGGTAGACCGCTCCGGCGATCACCGAACCCGCCGCCTCGCCCGTCCTGGGCGCGTCCAGGGCCGGGTAGCCGGCGCCGAGCCGCACGGGCCGCAGCAGCAGGGCGTTGTCGGAGTCGATCATCGTCACGTTGGCCGCCGCCGCATGCGCGCGCCAGTCCGGCCCGAAGTAGAACGCGTTCAGCGCGTCCGCGCGGGCCGGCAGGTCCCGGAAACCGCGGATCCAGACGAACCGGTCGGGGTCGTCCAGATCGCGGAACTGACCGACGATGTGCATCCCGGTCCGCTCCTGGCCGTCGACCAGGTGGGTGTCGAAGACGTCGATCAGATCGTCGCGCTTTCCGGGGTGCAGGGTGTACTGGCGCAGGTCGACCACGGCGCAACACTCGTTCATGAGTGCGAGCAAACCATTGAAACCTGACAGTTACTGTCAGGCTACAAGCGTTTCAAACAGCCGTAACAGGCGGGCACTTGAAAGGTCCGGCCGAGTTTGATCTGGTGGAGACAGGTGGTTCAGCCCCCAAGCCACCCGACCTGCACGACGACACGACGAGGTATCTCCCGTGACGATCGCAGCTGCCGAAGTCTCCAAGCAGAGAATTGCCGATGCCACCCACGAGCTGCTGCTCGAGGCCGACACCGTTCCCGATCCCCGCCACCAGGAGTGCCTCGACGAAGTCATCCTGCTGAACGCGCCGGTGGCCAGATCGATCGCCTCGCGCTACCGCAGCAAGGGCGTCGACGCCGACGACCTCGAACAGGTCGCGTACCTCGGGCTGGTGAAAGCCGCGAACGGGTACCGGCTGGACGCGTCGACGGCCTTCCTGTCGTACGCCGTACCGACGATCCGCGGCGAGCTGAAGCGGTACTTCCGGGACTGCGCCTGGACCATCCGGCCGCCGCGCCGGGTGCAGGAGATGCAGGGCAGCATCGCCGCGGCGGAGCCCGAACTGACCCAGCGGCTCGGCCATGTGCCGACCGACCAGGAGACCGCCGAGGCGCTCGGCACGCACCCGTCCGAGGTCGCCGAGGCCACCTCGGTCCGGGGCTGTTTCAGCACCCTCTCGCTGGACGCACCCGGCCCGACGGACGGCGCGACGAGCCTGATGGAGACGGTCGCCGACGCCGAGGACGGCTACGACCTGGTCGAGAACGTGCACACCCTCACACCGGCGGTCGCGAACCTAGGCGACCGCGACAAGCGGATCCTCCAGCTGCGGTTCTGCAACGGCTTCACCCAGGAGGAGATCGGCAACGAGCTCGGCGTCAGCCAGATGCAGGTCTCCCGGCTGCTGCGCGGCATCCTGGAGACGCTGCGCACCGAACTGGCTGTGCAGCCACCTCCCCCGGCCGGCTGATTCGGGTACCGTCGCCTGGTGGACTTCGAGGAGGCGGCGGATGCGATGTACGCGGCGCCGGCGGCCGACTTCATTGCTACTCGCAACGAGCTGGCCAAGCAGCTGAAGGCCGACGGCGACGCGCTCGCGTCGACCCGGCTGAAGGCGCTGCGCAAGCCGACGGTCGCGGCCTGGATCGCGAACCTGGTGGCCCGCAGGCTGCCCGACGAGCTGGACGACCTGCTCGCGCTCGGCGACGAGTTCCGGGAGGCGACCGCCGACCTGGACGGCGAGCGGCTGCGGGAGCTGACGCCGAAGCGCCACCAGCTCCTGGACAAGCTGTCCAAGGAGGCCGCCCGGCTCGCGGACGAGGAGGGCCAGAAGGTCAGCGCGGACGTCGGCCAGAAGCTCCGCGAGACCCTCGACGCGGCGCTGGTCGATCCGGCCGCGGGTGACGCCGTCCGCGAAGGTCGACTGAGCAGCGCGCTGCGCCACGTCGGTTTCGGCGTCGTCGACGAGACCGGCGAACCGTCCAACGTCACCCCACTCACCGACGAGCGTCGCAAGGCGGCCCGGGACCGGCGGAAGGCACAACAGGCCGAGACCGACGAAAAGGCAACCGCCGAGCAGCAGCGCGAGGCCGCCCAGCGCGAGCAGGACGAGCGGGACGCCGCTGAGAAGGCCAAGGCCAAACAGGCCTTCGAGGACGCCGTTGCCGCGGCGCAGCAGGCCGAGGCCGAGGTCGAGGATCTGGACACCCAGCTCGACAACGCCCGCGAGGCGCTCGCCGAGGCCCAGGCCCTGGTACACCGCTTGGGCGGTGAGCTCGACGAGGCACGTCGTACCGCCCGGGAGGCGCAGAAGGAGAGCCGCGAGGCACGGAAGCGCTACAACCGGCTCTGAACTGGGTACCTGCCGGGGCGGCGAGAGGAGCCGACCATGGCGCGGGCGATCTGGAGCGGGTACATCAACTTCGGGCTGGTCTCGGTGCCGGTCGGCCTGTACAGCGCGACCCAGGAACACGAGATCGACTTCCACCAGTTCCAGAAGGGGACGTCGGACCGGATCCGGTACAAGCGGGTGAACGAGCGCACCGGCCGCGAAGTCCCGTACGACAAGATCGTCAAGGGCCACGACGTCGGCGGCGGCGAGTACGTGATCGTCGAGCCGGACGAGCTGGACGACATCGCGCCGGGCAAGTCCCGGTCGCTGGAGATCGACACGTTCGTCGACCTCGACGACATCGACCCGATGCACTTCCAGAAGAGCTACTACCTCGGCCCGTCCGACTCCGAGAACGCCTCGTCGTACGCGCTGCTGCGGGACGCGCTGGCGAAGACGAACCGGGCCGGGATCGCGAAGTTCGTGATGCGCGGCAAGGAGTACCTGGCGACGATCCGGGCCGACGACAAGGTGCTCGTGCTGGAGACGATGTTCTTCGCCGACGAGATCCGCGACCCGGACGAGGAGCTCGGCACGCTGCCGCGGAAGTCCGGCGCCGGCAAGCAGCTGTCGATGGCCGTCGACCTGATCGAGGCGATGAGCGGCGAGTGGAAGCCGGCCGCATACGAGGACACCTACACCGAGCGGGTCAAGGAGCTGGTGAAGTCCAAGCACCAGGGCAAGGAGATCGTGTACTCCGAGGAAGAGCCGCAAGCCACGAACCCGACCGACCTGGTCGCCGCCCTCCGCGCCAGCGTCGAGGAGGCTCGCAAGTCCCGCGGCGCCCGCAAGAAGACCGGTCCGGCGAGGAAGACCGCCGCGAAGAAGACCGCCGCGGGAAAGACCGCCGCCAAAAAGACTGCGGCCAAGAAGAGCACGGCCAAGAAGTCGGCCCAGGGCAAGAAGAAGGCGGCCTGACAGCACCGGCTAGAGTCGGCGGGCGTGGCTGGGCTTCTGCTGGGTGGCGTCGTACTGCTGGGAGCGTCGGTCCAGTGGATGACCGGGATGGGGTTCGCGCTGGTGGCGGTCCCGGCGCTGGTCCTGGTTCTCGGACCGCACGACGGGGTGTCGCTGGCCAACTGCGGTGCCGGGCTGATCTGCCTGGCGGGACTGGCTGAGGGCTGGCGGCAGGTCCGGCTGCGTTCGATGGTGCCGCTGATCGTCGCGGCGGCCTGCACGGTCCCGCTCGGTGCCTGGTTTGCCCGCCGCCTGCCCGAGCCCGTCCTTCTCGTCACCATGGGCGCCCTGGTGACGATCGCCGTACTCCTGCTGCTCCGCGGCTTCCGCCTGCGCGCACTGACCGGTCTCGGCGGGGCGGTCGGCGCCGGCGCGGTCGGCGGTTTCATGAACGCGTCGGCCGGCCTCGGCGGACCGCCGATGTCGCTGTACGCCGTCAACGCGGGCTGGACGATCCGCGAATTCGTCCCGAACGCGCTCTTCTACGGCGCCGTCGTCAACGTGTTCTCGGTCGCGACGAGCGGACTGCCCGATCTCGACGCGGGTCGTTGGGCCACCGCCGGCGCGGGGCTGGTGGCCGGAGCGGTCGTCGGGCGCACGCTCGCCGGGCGGGTGTCCGAGCCGCGGGCCCGGCTGCTCGTGCTCATGCTGGCGCTGATCGGCGGCGCGACGACACTCCTCAAAGGGGTGTGGGGCCTTCTCCCGGCGTAGGGAGCAGGTAGCGGCTCGGGTTCGCCGGGGCGCCGGCGTCCAGCCAGCGGTGGAAACCGTCGGGGTTGCGGCGCTCGAACTCGTCGAGGCAGATCCGGCGCACCTCGGCGACGGCCTGGCGATCGCGCAGACCGGCGCCGTGCGCGAGCTGCGTCGCGGTCTCGGACCACACCCCGCACAGCTCCTGGATGCTGAGCGGGCACTGCAACGACGCGATCAGCCGCTCGTCCTCCGCGAACTGCGTCTCGGACAGACGCTTCAGCTGGCGCTGTCGGCGCGAGGGTCGCGGGCCGCGGTCAGGGACGGCGAGATCGATCAGCACGAACACCGCGGCGAGGATCAGCGCCGCCGTCACCCCGAGGGCGCCCCACGCCAGCAGCCGGACCATGCCCGGCAGGCACAACACCGCGGCCGCCGCCGTCGCGGCGACCAAGACCGCCGAACCGTACGGCGCGTCGTCGGTCACGTGCCGGACCACCGCGGCCAGCGGCCAGACGAGCACGAACACCACGACCAGAAGGAGCGACGCCGCGAGCGGACCCAGCAACAGGACACCGGCCAGCGCGCCGGCTGTCCCGACCCCGAGACCGGCCGCGAATCCCGCCCGCCGGACGACGCCGGGAAGGTGCATCACCACAGCTCACTCACCGTCACCACACCCCACAGAGTCCCCCTCGCTCCCCCAACGAACAAGCCCTTCGTACCGTTCCCCGGCCGGCGCGGCGGCAACCAGGTGACCTGTTCAACCCGTGGTCGGAGCTGTGCTCGGCCGGGCGATCCCGGATCATGGATGAAATGAGGACCTTCGCCGACCGCGTCCGCGGCCTCGCCCCGGCCCCGTGGGAGCACGACGCGGAACCGCTCCGCGGCCTGTTCGACGCTCAGCTCGGCAGCCGGCATGCGGACCTCGCGGCCCGCTGGATGCAGTCCCAGGGCACCGGCTTCTACACGATCGGATCCGCCGGGCACGAGGGCAACGCCGCCGTCGCCGCCGCGCTGCAGCCGACCGACCCGGCCCTGCTGCACTACCGGTCCGGCGCCTTCTACCTGACCCGCGCCGCGCAGTGTGGCTCGAAGGAGGGCCTGCGCGACATCCTGCTCGGCGTCGCCGCGGCGACCAGCGAGCCGATCGCGGGCGGCCGGCACAAGGTGTTCGGGCGGCACGAACTGTCGGTCATCCCGCAGACCTCGACGATCGCCTCGCACCTGCCGCGCGCGATGGGCGTCGCGTTCTCCATGAACCGGTCGGCCAAGCTCGGCGTACCGTCCCCGTGGCCGGCCGACGCGATCGTGGTGACCAGTTTCGGCGACGCGTCCGCGAACCACTCGACCGCGACCGGCGCGATCAACGCGGCGCTGCACGCGTCGTACCAGGGGCTGCCGATGCCGTTGCTGCTGGTCTGCGAGGACAACGGCATCGGGATCAGCGTGCGCACCCCGGACGGCTGGATCCGGCAGGCGTACGGCTCCCGCCCCGGTCTGCGGTACTTCGACGCGGACGGCACCGACCTCGACGCGGCGCTGTCGATGGCTCGTGAAGCGGCGACCTTCGTACGGCGGAACCGCCGGCCCGCGTTCCTGCGACTGCGTACCGTCCGCCTGCTCGGCCACGCGGGCTCCGACGTCGAGACGGCCTACCGCTCGCCCGCGGAGCTGGCCGCCGACGAGGAGCTCGACCCCCTGCTCGGTACGGCGCGCTACCTGCTCGGCGCCGGCTGCACCGCCGACGAGATCATCGAGCTGTACGAGGAGAAGCAGGCCGAGGCGCTCCGGATCGCGGCCGAGGTCGCGGGTCTCCCACAGCTCACCTCGCCCGAGGCTGTCGCCGCGCCGTTGCGCTTCCCCGAGCCAGACGCGGTCGCCGACGCGTTGCCGCGTCCGGTCACGACCACGGAGCCGCTGACGCTCAGCCAATCCATCAACCGGGCGCTGAGCGACGTGCTGGCGTCGTACCCGGAGGCGATGGTCTTCGGCGAGGACGTCGGCCGCAAGGGCGGCGTGTACGGCGTGACGCGCGGACTGCAGAAGGTCTTCGGACCGGCCCGCGTGTTCGACACGCTGCTCGACGAGCAGTCGATCCTCGGCCTCGCGCTCGGCGCCGGCATCTCGGGTCTGCTGCCGATCCCCGAGATCCAGTACCTCGCCTATCTGCACAACGCCGAGGACCAGTTGCGCGGCGAGGCGGCGTCGCTGAAGTTCTTCTCGCAGGAGCAGTACGCGAACCCGATGGTGCTGCGGATCGCCGGCTACGGCTACCAGAAGGGCTTCGGCGGCCACTTCCACAACGACGACGCGATCGGCGTCCTGCGGGACATCCCGGGCGTCGTGATCGCCTCCCCGTCCCGGCCGGACGACGCGGCGTCGATGCTGCACGCGTGTGCGGCGGCGGCCCGGTCGTCGGGCACCGTCAGCGTGTACCTCGAGCCGATCGCCCTCTACCACCGGCGCGACCTGTACGCCGACGGCGACGAGCTGTGGCTGGCGCCGTACGGCGGCGAACCCGTCGAGATCGGGCGCGGCCGGACGTACGGCGACGGCACCTGGCTGACCATCGTCACATTCGGCAACGGCGTCCCGATGAGCCTGCGGGTGGCGGCACGGGTGCCGGGAATCCGGGTGCTCGACCTGCGCTGGCTGGCGCCGCTGCCGGTCGAGGATCTGTTGCGCGAGGCAAACATCACCGGGCGGGTGCTGGTCGCCGACGAGACCCGGCGCTCCGGCGGGGTGTCCGAGGGCGTGCTGGCCACGCTGATCGACCACGGGTACGCCGGGCGGCTGGCCCGGGTGACGAGCTACGACTCCTACGTCCCGCTCGGCGCGGCCGCGCACGAAGTCCTGCTCAGCGAACAGACGATCGAGGACGCCGCCCGGGCACTGCTCAGCTGAACAGGCGCTGCCAGAAGGACTTCTTCCGGGGCGTCGACGCCTCGGCGGGTTGCGGGACCGGCGTGCGGGACGGGCGATCCATCCGCCACTGGGCGACCACCGCGTCCTCGTTCACCGGGCCTGTCGGCACGACCGGTCCGGTGGTGTCGCGGATGGCGAGCCGGATCCGCTTGTTCAGGTCGGCGAGATACTCCCGAACCTCGGACTCGCGCCGCATCCCGCGGACCTTCTCGTGGACCTGCTGCTTCTCCTTGCGGAGCTGCATCGCGGACGGCAGCAACGCCTCGGTCTCGACGTCCTCGCGGCGGAGGAAGTCCTTGACCCACCAGTCGGGGTCGTGTTGCTCGGCGAGCTTCAGCGGTTTGCCGGCGCCGGGGAGGTCGTCGAACTCGCCCTGGTTCTGGGCCAGCTTGATCTGGGACTCGACCCATTCCTGGTTGCTCATGCCCGGCGGTCTGCGCTTCGTCATGGCCACACCTCGTCTGTCGTCGTCGACAGTTGCTCCGAGACCTCACCCTACCGGCTTGTGATTGCATTCACAAGGCATACTCGATACGTGCAGCTGACCGACGAAGAGATCGCGGCGATGACGCCGCAGGAGCGGCGGGCGCTGATCCTGCGGCTCGCACCGCGGCCTGCCGGGCTGCCGTCGCGGCGGACGATCGACCGGATCCGCAAGTGGCGGACGGTCCTGATGCTGGTCTGCGCGGCCGCCCTGATCCCGTGGACCGTGTACCTGGCCATCACCCTGCCCAGCCACTACGTCGCGCGGAACTGGGTCGCGACCTGGGTCGGGTTCGACATCCTGCTGCTGACGACGCTGGTGCTGACCGCGCTGGCCGGCTGGAAGCGCAAGCAGCTCGTGTTCCCGACCGCGTTCGCGTCCGGCGTGCTGCTGATCTGCGACGCCTGGTTCGACGTGATGACCAGCCAGCGCGGCGGCGACCTCACCCAGGCCCTGCTCAGCGCGTTCCTGGTCGAGCTCCCGCTGGCCGTCGTCCTGATCGCCGGCCCACTACGTCTGCTCCGGTACGTCGCGATCCGGCACGGCATGATCCACCCCGACTCCCACCTGTGGCGGATGCCGATCCCGATCCCGGACCTCTACCCCGGCCAGAAGGTGCCGCCGGCGTCATAAGGTGGTGGCCCAGCGTCGGGAGAGGGGTGCCGGATGTCCGAGGTGCTGTCCGTTGTCGGTGGCGAACGCGTGGCGGAAGCGGTACGGCGGACTCCGTCGACCAACCCCGCGCGGCTGAGTGAGGTCGTCGGGACTGTCGGCAGTGCCGGGCCGGAGGTGTTCGTGCGGGCGGCTTCCGCGGCGCGGGCCGCGCAGCCGGGATGGGCCGGGACGCCGGCGCCGCAGCGGGGTCAGGTGATCTCGAACGTGGGCCGGCTGATGACTCTGAACAAGGAGCGGCTGGCCGCGCTCGTCACCCGGGAGATCGGGAAACCGCTGGCCGAGGCGCTCGGCGAGGTGCAGGAGATCATCGACACCTGCGACTTCTTCCTCGGCGAGGGCCGCCGGCTCTACGGGCAGACGGTGCCGTCGGAGATGCCGGACAAGCAGCTGTTCACGTTCCGGCGGCCGGTCGGAACGGTCGCCGTGATCACAGCCGGAAACTTTCCGGTCGCCGTTCCGTCCTGGTACATCGTCCCGGCACTGCTCTGCGGAAACACCGTGCTGTGGAAACCGGCGGAATATTCCGCGGTCGTTTCCGACGCGTTCTACGAGATCTTCGCGCACTCCGGCGTACCGGCCGGGGTGTTCAACGTCGTCTACGCCGACGGCCCGGACACGTTTTCCGGTCTCGAGCAGGCGTTGCAGGCGGGGCTGATCAACAAGGTCGGGTTCACCGGGTCGAGCGCGGTCGGCGCGCAGATCGGCGAGCTGTGCGGGCGCCACCTACAGACACCGTGCCTGGAACTCGGCGGGAAGAACCCGATGGTGATCACCGAGGACGCGGACCTCGACCTGGCCGTCGAGGGCGCCCTCTTCTCCGGTTTCGGCACGGCGGGACAGCGGTGCACCTCCTTGGGGACGGCGATCGTGCACCGGTCCGTGTACGACGAGTTCCTGGACCGCTTCGCCCGGGCGACCGCCGAGGCGGCGATGGGCGATCCGACGCAGGACGTGCTGTTCGGGCCGTTGCTGGACGCGAAGTTCGCGGCCGGGTTCGAGAAGTCGCTGGGCTGGATCGCGGCGCACCATCGGGTGATCGGCCGGGTCGGCCGGGTGACCGCGGAGAACCCGCGGGCCGGGTTCGTCGGCGATCCCGGCGCCGGGTTGTTCTACCACCCGACGATCGTGGCCGGGGTGCGGGCGGACGACGAGCTGTTCCTGAACGAGACGTTCGGCCCGGTGGTCGGCGTCACGCCGTACGGCACGCTCGACGAGGCGATTGCGTTGGGCAACAAGTCCGGGTACGGATTGTCCAGCTCGATCTACACGACCGACCCGAACAAGGCGTTCCGGTTCGCGCAGGGCATCTCGGCGGGCATGGTGAGCGTCAACAACTCGACGTCCGGCGCCGAGGCGCATCTGCCGTTCGGCGGGAACGGGAAGTCGGGCAACGGGTCGCGGCAGAGCGGTGTGTGGGTGCTCGACCAGTTCACTCGCTGGCAGTCGATGAACTGGGACTACTCGGGCAAGCTCCAGAAGGCCCAGATGGACACCGAGACGGTCGAGGCCGACCTCACCTTCCAGCTCCCGTGACCTCCGCAGGCCTGCCGGAGTCCGCCGAGGTGGTGATCGTCGGCGGCGGCGTGATGGGCACGAGTATCGCGTTCCACCTGGCCGAGGCCGGCGTGCGGAACGTGCTGTTGCTGGAGAAGGACCAGCTCGGCTCGGGCTCCACCTGCAAGGCGGCCGGCGGCGTCCGGGCGAACTTCTCCGACGAGGTGAACATCGCGCTCGGCGCCCGCAGCCTGGAGGCGTTCGCGCGGTTCGGCGACCGCCCCGGGCAGGAGATCGACCTGCACCGGGTCGGCTACCTCTTCCTCCTGGAAACCGCCGAGCAGGTCGAGCATTTCCGCGAGAGCACCGACCTGCAGAACAGGCTGCCGGAAACCGCTGGATTACCGACCCGAATGGTGTCGGTGGACGAGGCGGTTTCCTTGGCGCCGATCGTCGCGCCGGACGGGCTCGTCGGCGCCTGCTTCTCGCCCACTGCCGGACACTGCACGCCGGAGTCCGTCGTGCTCGGCTACGCCTCGGCCGCCCGGCGGCTGGGCGCACGGCTGGTCACCGGCTGCGAAGTACTGGGAATCGATGCTGTGGGCAACCACATCTCCGTGGTGCGGACGAGCGGCGGCGAGGTCCGGACCGGGACGGTGATCTGCGCCGCGGGCGCCTGGTCGGCGCGGATCAGCGAGATGGCCGGCGTCGGGCTGCCGGTGGTCCCGCTGCGGCGGCAGATCGTCGTCACGGAGGCGATCCCGGGCCTGCCGGCCAACTTGCCGATGACGATCGACTTCGGCACGACGTTCTACTTCCACCGCGAAGGCCCCGGTCTGCTGGTCGGGATGTCCGATCCCGACGAGGAGCCCGGATTCCACCTGAACCGGACCGACACCTGGATCCCCCGCCTGACCGAGGCGATGGCCCGGCGGGCGCCTTCGCTGCTGGACGTCGGGCTGAGCGGTGGATGGGCAGGCCTGTACGAGGTGACGCCCGATCACAACGCGCTGATCGGCGAGGCCGGCACGGTGTCCCGTTTCCTTTATGCCACAGGATTTTCCGGCCACGGATTCCTCCAGGGCCCCGCGGTCGGCGAGGTGATCCGGGATCTCTACCTCGGCCGGGAACCGATCATCGACGTCGGCCCGCTGGACGCGCAGCGGTTCGAGCGGTCCGGGGCGCGCGCCGAGCGGAACGTCGTCTGATGACCCTGCTGTTCACCCACTCGGACATCCTGCGATCACTCGAGATCCCTGCCGTTCTCGAAGCGTTGCGAGCCGGCTTCCGCGCGGCCGCCGACATCGAGCCGCTGCGCATCCGCACGGACCTCCCCGGTCCCGGTACGGCGACCGCTTTGCTGCCAGGGCTCATTCCGGGGATCCCGGCGTACACGGTGAAGGTCAACGCCAAGTTCCCGGATGCCACGCCGGCGCTGCGCGGGGTCGTCTGCCTCCACGATCTGACGGACGGCTCGCTCCTCGCCCTCCTCGACAGCTCGACCGTGACCGCCTGGCGCACGGGCCTCGCGGCCGCCCTTGCGACCGACATCCTCGCTCCGACAGGAACGGCCGAGGGCCGAGGCGTTGCCGTCGGGGTGGTCGGGGCCGGAGCGCAAGCCGCCATGGTGCTGGCTGGGTTGGCCGCGCTCCGGCGGGTCGACCGCCTCGTCGTGCATGACGTCGTACCGGCGCGGTCTGCGGAATTCCTTGCCCAGCAGGGAATCCCAGGCAGTGTGGCGAGTGACGCGAGAGAGGTGGCCGCCACCGCAGACGTCGTCATCCTCGCGACCTGGTCGCGCGAGCCGCTGCTCACGGCAGCCGACGCGCGGCCCGGCCTTCACCTCACCACACTCGGCGCCGACGAGCCCGGCAAGATCGAGCTCAGCGCCGACCTGTTGGCAGCCGCGCGCGTGATCGTCGACGACCGCGCCCTCGCCGTACGAATGGGTGCCCTGGGCAACGTCAACCTCGGAGTCGATGCCGCCCACGCGACACTGACCGACGTACTGACCGGCGTTGCCCCAGGACGGCGTACACCTGAGGAAGTCACCGTCTACGCGCCGGTCGGGCTGCCCTGGCAGGACCTTGCGATCGCCTGGCCTGTCTACCGAGCCGCGGCCGATCACGGCCGCAGCATCGATTTCCTCAGTTGACCACCGCGCCGGCGGTGATGTTCAGGGCGGTGCCGGTGATGGAGCGGGCGAGGTCGGAGGCGGCGAAGACCGCGGCGGCGCCGACATCGGACAGGGTGGCGGCGCGGTTCAGCATCGTCTGGGCGGCGGTGTGCTCCGCGACCTCGCGCCGGAAGTCCTCCGGGTAGGTGTCCGGGTTCGACTCCGGGATGCCGTTGGTCTGCAGCGTGAGCACCCGGATGCCGTGCGGGCCGAGCTCGGCGGCCAGCGTCCGCCGCAGCGCCTCGACGGCGCCGAATCCGGCCTGGAAGGCGCCGAGGTTCGGCGCCGGGTCGCCGTACCCGCCGAAGGTGAGGATCACGCCGGAGCCCTGCTCGATCATCCGCCGGGCGGCCGCGCGGGACGTGAGGTAGTACGTGCGCAGCATGTTCCGGACCGGTTCCTCGACCTCGGCGAGGGACAGGTCGATCAGCGGCTTCCCGAAGTACTGCCGGTGGCCGATCAGGTTGAACGAGATGTCGATCCGGTCGAGGGAGGCGGCGTGTTCGTCGACGGAGGCTTCGTCGAGGGCGTCGACGACCGCGATCTCGGCCTTGCCGTCGTTCGCGCGGATCTCGTCGGCGACCCGTTCCAGGCGTTCCGCCGTCCGTCCGGCGAGGTGGACGGACGCGCCCGCGGCGGCGAACGCCTTCGCGACCGCGCCGCCGATCGGTCCGGCCGCGCCGTACACGACCGCGGACTTGTTCTCGAGCATCATGAGTGGGCCTCCTCGGCCAGTTCGGTGACGAGGGCGTCGAGATTCCGCATCGAGGCGCGGAGACCGCGCTCCATCCCGCCGTCGACGTACAGGTCCCGGTCCTCGACGGCGAAGAACACGGTGTTCTGCGTCAAGGTGGTGACCCCGTCGGCCTCGTCGAAGGTGATCAGATTCAGGTAGACGGTGCCGGGCGCCTGATCGAACTCGTACGTCTGCACGATCCGCTCCGGCGTCGGCGACCCGTGGTACAGCCCGTGGAAGGCGTAGCCCTTGCCGTCGCTGTCGTAGTGCGTCCACCGCCAGCGCCCGCCGTGCCGCGGGTCGAGCTGGTTCACGACCAGCTCGAGCCCGGCCGGCCCGAGCCAGCGCTTCACCAGATCGGGCTCGGTGTACGCGCGGAACAGCAGCTCCCGCGGCGCACGGAACTCCCGGACGACGACGACCTGCGGCACGCCCGGCTCGACGACGATCTTCACGACTCCCCCTGCAGGTCGTCGAGCAGGTCGTCCAGACGGTCGAAGCTCTCCGTCCAGTAGCCGCGGTAGTCCATCAACCAGCCGACGGCCGCCCGGAGCGGCTCCGCCTCGAGGTGGCTGAGCCGGGCGGTCGCGCGTTGCGAACGGCTGATCAGACCGGCCTGCTCGAGCACCTTCAGGTGCTTGGAGACGGCCGGCTGCGACATGCTGAACGGCGCCGCGAGCTCCGCGACCGTCGCGTCGCCGCCCTTCAGCCGGGTCAGGATCGCCCGGCGGGTCGGGTCGGCGAGCGCCGCGAAGACACCGGTCAACCCGTCTTCATAACCAACTGGTTTCAGAACCATGTGGTTAAGAATGCGCGGTGACTCCGGCCGGCGTCAAGGGCGCCGGTGCTCCCACTTGGCCGGATCGCACCAGGACGGGTCGATGCCACGGTCGATGCAGTACTGCCGGAGGATCTGCTCCCGGGTCGACGGGCGGCTGGTCGGACGCGACGACGTCACCGGCGTACTGACGGTCGCGCGGGTCGGCGTCGGCGCGCTCCGCTCGGGAGTCATGGCGGTCGACGTCCGGGTCGGGCGCGGGGTCGGCCGCTTGGCCGGCCGGGGCGTCGCGGCCTTCTCCGGCACCACGATCGTCCGCGGTGGCGTTTGCTGTACGACGGGAGGCGTCGAACTGGCCGGCGGACCGGCGGACGGCGTTTCCGCCACGAACGTCACGGCCGCCGGGTCGTCCGATCCGCCGCCGAACAGGCCGATCACGGACACCGCCCAGATGTTCACCGCGAGGAAGACGAGCAGCGACGTGGCCCCGGCGTACGCGGCCCGGCGGGACGGAGCGCCGTACCGGCCGATCGGGCCGAGCACCGCCTTGCCGTTGCCGTCACGCCAGAAGTGCCAGCCCGGCGGCGCCGGCGGCCAGGACGGATCCGGACGCCAACTCTCCGGCGGAATCCAGTGGCGCCGGGGCGGAATCGGCCAGTTCGGCGGTGCCACGAACCGCTTCAAGAGAACTCCTCCACTCCACCGACACGACCCTCGCACCATGCCAACGACACAGACCCCACGCGAGCTACTTGCAGCTTCACCACGAAGTGCGTGTCGACTGGCTTCTCCGATCAACCCGGGGCGGGGAGCGGTAGGTCCGACCCACGCGTGCTACGCAGCCGCCCTCTCGTCGCTCCGCTCCTCGGTGCGTCCGCTACGCGCGCTCCCACCCGCCCCGGGCTAGCGCCCGTGCACCAGCTCCCGGCTGGCGCCGGGGTGTTGCGGGCTTGTTCGCGCTGGCGCGCGGGGCGACTGCAAACGAACGCCTTGCCGAGCAGGACCGTCGCCGGCGAGCGGTCCAGCCTTCCACCCACTCCGGGCCAGCGCCCATGCGCCAGCTCCCGGCTGGCGCCGGGGTGCTCCCGGCTGCCACCGGGCTGTTGCGGGCTGGCGCGCGGGGTGACCGCAAGCGACAGCCCCACCGAGCAGGACCGTCGCAGTCAGCGGGCCGCCCCTCCACCCGCCCCCGGCCAGCGCCCATGCACCAGCTCCCGGCTCGCGGCGGACCTGCGGACTACTGCCCGCGAGCGAAAGCCCGGGGCACCGCACGGACCAGAGCCAACCGTGCCAAGAGGCAAGCGTGCGCTGGTGAAAGGCGGCAGGTCGAGCCGGAGACGTACGTTCAGACCTCTGCCGAAGCACGACCCACGCGCGCCCCGGCATCCGTGCCCCAAGCGTCGATCACGCGGGCTCGCAGATGCAGAGCTGAAGGGACGCACCTGCGGCGAATGGACTTCCGGACCAGTCGCCGAAGCGGTCGATGAGGCGGAGGCCGCCGTTTGCGACGAGCAGCGGTAACTCCTGCGGGAAGATGCTTCTGATCTCGAGTGGTGCGACGGCGAAGTCGGGCTCGAAGTCGGTCGAGAGGTACCACGTCCCGCGGGTGACTTGCGCGGCCGCATCGTACGTCTCGGCGACATCGACGCGGACCTGGCCACGGTCGGGATCCACGAACGACAACGACTCCCGCGTGCGCCGTACGCCATCGGCTTCGGCGAGCAGGCGCACGCTCGGGTTGAAGACATCGAAGACGAACCGCGCTCCAGGAGCCAGGTGCCTGCGCACCGACCGGAAGCAGCTCGTCAGATCCTCGGCCTCCTGCAGATGCAGCAAGGAATTGGCGGTGATGAACACGAAGTCGAACGTGCGGCCCAGATCGAACGATCGCATGTCGCCCTGCACCCATTCGACCACTGCACCACGATCGCTCGCCTTCCGCCGAGCCTCAGCCAGCATGTCCGGCGAGAAGTCCAGTCCGACGCACTGATGCCCGTCTGATGCGATCGGGATCAGCTTGTCCCCGGTGCCGCAGCCGAGCTCCAGCACGCGCCCACCGTGCCGAGCAACCGCGGCCCGGTAGAAGTCGACCGCCGGCCCGCCACCCGGAAACATCAGGTCGTACAACCGCGCGTGCGAGTAGAACTCTCGACTCACCAAGCACCCCTCCTCAGTTGAAGTGAATGACGTTGGTCAGCAGGCTGGTCAGGTCTTCGCCGAAGGGGCGGTCGGTGGTGATTGGGGGGATGGCGGCGTCGACCGAGTGCATCAGGTTCTGGAGGCCTGGTGGGATGTCTCGCCTGGACAGGGCGAAGGATTGGCGTACGGCGAGGAGTTCGCAGGCGAGGGTGGTGCGGGTCAGGCGGATTGCTTCGAGCAGGTTGCCGGCGGCTTCCCAGGAGAAGGTCTGGACGTCCTCCTGGCCGTTGGACGTCTCCGCCGTACTGATTGCCGTCGGCAACGTCAGGCGGCGGAGCTGGTGGGTGGTGGCGACGGCGCGTTTGTGGACGGCGACCAGGCCGGCCTGCGGACCGGGATCGTGGGCGAGCTGCGCGGGCAGGCCTGTGACCGCCGGGTCGAGCAGGCGGTGCAGCCGCGCGGCCGAGACCTCCGCGGCGTGCGCCAACGCGGCGGTCAGGTGATCGCAGGACGCCGCGAGCTCGATCCCATGGAAACCGGCGGTGCTCACGAACTCGCCGTCGAGGTACGCCGGGGAGTCCGTCACGCCGCTGAACGCACGCTCGATCGCGCCGTCCAACTGCTCCACCGTGCGCCGCACATGCGCCACCACGTGTCCCGCCACGCGGAACGAGACCGGCGCCTGGAGACTCCGCGGCTCCGCCTCGGGGCCCGCGAGCTCCCGCAGCCGCGCCAGCTCCGCCGCCAGTACGTCGTCCCCACGCCCCGCGGCTCGGCGGTACGGATCCCGGCCGGCCCCGACCACCGCGATCGCCCCCGCCCCCACGGCCGTGAGCTGATCAGCAAGCTTCCGTACACGATCCGCGGCAAGAGCCGCGCGCCCGGTCGCACCGGGGATACCCGCCAGCAAGGCGATCCCCTCCTTCGCCCCGAGCTCGAACCCCGGTAACACCCCGGCCGCGGACCGCACGCCCTGGCCGTCGTGAACCCATCCGAGGCCGACCAAGGGGCCCGCGGCGTGGGCCAGCGGGATGATCTCACCGGCGGACCCGGCGCCCTCGGCGGGGATCGCCGGCGTGAAGCCGCTGTTGATCAGGGCCACCAACTGATGGATCAGGTCGACAGAGACCGCAGCGTCGCCGGTGAGGAAGGTGCGGAGACGGGCGATCAGGACCGCGCGGGCCTCGTCGGGCGGGAGCCAGGGCGGGCCGCCGACAGCACGGCCGAGCAGCAGGTTGTGTTGGTGGACGCGCTGCTCGGCCTCGGTCAGACGGATCTTGCTGAGGTTCCCCATGCCGGTGTTCACGCCGTACACAGGCTCACCGGACCGGAGCGTTTCCAGCGCGGCGCCACGGATCGCGGCCAGGCGGTCGAGGAGGGCCGGCGCCGGCTCGATCGGTTCCGGGCTCGCCGGGTCCAGGTCGGCGGGATCGTCGACGATCATCAGTGGAACCGCAGCATCGTGCCGGCGTCGGCGGCTTCGGCGCGGCGCAGGATCAGGTGGGCGATCGCGACGTCCAGCAAGGACAGGCCGCGATGCCAGAAGAGGTTGCGCTCGGCATCGTTCTCGCGACCGGGTCTGCGGCCCGCCACGATCTCCCCGATCTCGGCGTACAGCGTCTCCGGCGACAGCCGCCCGCTGTCCACGTGCCGGCGCAGCGACCCGAACCGCCCGGACTGCGCCTCGCGCCAGTCGTCCACCACGACCTTGTCCATGACGTCGAGCAGGTCGAGCTCAACGGCCGACACGGTCCCGTACGGTACGACGAACGCACCCGGCCGCACCGCCGCCGTACGCAGCAGCGGCTCGGGCTCGGTGAGCCGCGTCGCCTCGACCAGGACGTCGGCGCCGTCGAAGGCCTCCGCCGCGGTCGCACACACCCGCACCGGCGTGGTCAGCTCCGCGGACAGGTCCGCCGCGAACTTCTCCCGCGACTCCGGCCGCCGCGACGTCACCCGGATCTCGTCGAGATCGAACAGGTCGTCGAGCATGGTCACGTTCCACCAGGCCGTGCCGCGGGCGCCGGCGTGCGCGAGGATCTTGCTGTCCCGCCGGGCCAGGTGGCGGGCGCCGACGGTCGTCATCGCACCGGTCCGGGCCGCGGTGATCATCGTCGCGTCGAGAACGGCCAGCGGTACGCCGGTGGTCGGGTCGAACAGTGTCGCCATCGCGAGCTCGCTCGGCAGGCCCTGGCGGTAGTTCGGCACGAAGTCGCCGACCACCTTCACGCCGGAGATCCCGTGCTCGCCGAGGCCGTCGAGGTGCCCGCGGAGGATGTTGAAGTGCCCGATCCCGCCGTTGTCCGGGGTGAGGTGCACGCGCGGCTCGAAACTGGTCCGCCCCTCGCCGTGCTCGCGTACCGCGTCCTCCACGGCGTCGACGATCTCCAGCCGGGTCAGCCCCAGCCCGTCGATGTCCGGACCGCTGAGGAACCGCAGCCAGATCCCGTCCGTCACGTGGCTCCTTCGGTTGCCGTCGGTCGATACTTTAGTTTCACGCCGTCACGCTACGTTCGTGCCATGGGGTCGACGACTGCGGATCGCACGGTGATCGGGCATTCCGCCGCGGACAAGGCGCTGCTGTTCGGCGGGCTGCCGCTGGCGGGGCTGGTGCTCGGGTTCTTCCTGCCGCGGATCGCCGAGTGGGCGGCGGGTCGCGAGTGGGTGCCGTTCCAGGGACCGTTGCGGTTGATCGCGGCCTGGGACGGCTGGTGGGTCGTGGTGATCTGCGTGGCCGTCGGGCTCGTGGGCGGTGTCCTGCTCGCCGGGATGGCGCTGGACGACACGTTGAAGGTCACGATCACCGGCCAGTCGGTGGAGTTCCTGAAGAACCAGACCACCGTCACCGTGCCGCGGGTGAAGGTCGCGGTGGCGTTCCTGGACGGCAAGGAGATCGTCCTGCAGGACGCGTCGTCGAAGGAGTTGGCCCGCGAGAAGCACGACCAGTTCGCGTCCGAGAGTCCGAAGATCGCCGCCGCGTTCCGCGCGCACGGCTACCCGTGGTCGGAGGCCGGCGACCCGCACGCGTCGGAGTTCCGCCGCTGGGTCGAGGCCGATCCGGACCTGTCCCCGGCGGCCAACGCGCTGCTCAGGGCCCGTTCCAAGGCGTTCGACCAGGGCGACAAGGGCAAGGCCGACCTGCGAGAGCTCCGCGGAGAGCTCTCGGGCCTCGGCTACAGCGTCAAGGACAAGGACAAGAAGCAGTACTGGCGCGCAACCGGCTAGGCGTCCAGCAGTTGGAGGACTGCTTCGGCGTAGGCCTGCTCGGCGTCGTCCGCGGTGCAGGAACCGCTGGTCAGATTGACCCGGTAGCCGTCGGGCGTGGCTTCGAGGGACCGGAAGTGCGGGCCGAGGAGGGCGCGCAACTGCTCCTCGCGCGGAAGCCAGATGACTTCGCGCTGCTCGATGCTGTCCAGGGCCCACTCGGTGGTGCCGTTGAAGCCGATCACCTTGCTGCCCTGGTAGTCGTGCACCTCGACGGTCATGTCGCTCACCACGAACACGTCCTCGTCCATGTCGCGGTCCGGTACGACGAAACGATCCCCGGCCGAGGGCGTCCACAGCACCCCGGCCTTGCGCAGTCGTCCGGCCTGCTCGATCGTGATCACCCCTCCATCCTCCCCACAGCGGGCAAACCGCGCAGGTCCACGCGAGCCGCCACCACCGAGACGCGGCTCGCGCGGAGGACGCGGGTCAGCGCTCGAGGGCGGTGCGGAGCTCCTCGGCACGGTGGGCGATGCGGTCGCGGCACTCGGTGGTGAGCGGCAGGTCGATCAGCGCGGTCGCCTGCAGATGGCTGAGCCCGAACTCGTCACGCAGGCGACGTACGGCGGTCGAGCGGTCGGCGGCGGCCCGCAGCACCGCGGCGACCTCGTCGCGACGCTCGAACGCGGCCAGGATGCCGTCGTAGATCTCCAGCTGGGTGTACGCGGAACGATCCGGCTCCGGCATCGTGTGCTCCGTCTTGTCACCGGTCCGGATCACCTGGCGCCACAGGGCGGGTACGGCGAGCCGGGCGCGCGTGTAGCGCCGGGTCAAGGGCTGGGCGTAGGTCATGGTCATCGGTAGATCCCCCTAGTAATCAATCTGCCTTGGCCACCGCGTGCGGTTCGCGCGGCGGGCACTTCGTGCCGGGCGTTGTGAGCGCCTCGAAGTGCCAGGGTTCGTTGTCGTACCGGCGGCACACGCCGTACCGCCAGCCGTTCTTGTTCAGCCAGGTCATGGCGGCCGTCGGACCGATGTCCACGGCCTTGCCCTGCACATGAGCGGAGTACTTCGGCGGCAGCACCCAGCGCGTCGCCGCCTTGTACGAGCCGTACTTCTTGATCGCCTCGTTCAGCAGCCGCTGCTGCTTCGCCGCGCTGCGCCGGCCGGAGGTGATCCGGATCGTGACGCCGTCGGCCTTCGCGGCCGCGATCGCCTTCGTCAGCCGCTTCTTCAGCGTCGGCGAGAGGCCGTCGATGCTCTCCTCACGGGAGATCTTCGCGGGCTTCTTGGTGGGCTTCTGTGTCGGCTTCTTGGTGGGAGTCGTGGCGGTCCTGGGCGGAGTCGTCGGGGTCGCCGGCGTCTTCGTCGTACGGCGCGACGGCGTCGGAGTGATGAGCGTCGTCGGCGGTTCACCGATCGCGGGTGCGCCGACTGTCGACACCACGGGCGTCTTGTCCGCACCGAGGCCCAGCACGTCGGTGACCTGCCCGTGCCACAGCAGCAACGATCCGACGACCGCACCGACCCCGACCACACCGATCACGGACAGCAACCGGGTCCGCGCCGCACCGTCCCGGCGCGGCGGCAGGTCGTCACTCATGGGGTACAGCCTTTCGGATCGGGGCGGCGGGCACATCGGTCCCAGGGACCGTTCTGATGCCCCATCTGTAGCCCCTGAGTATCAGTTCGGACGCCGAGCCTCCTCCAAAAGTTGGAGCGAGCGCCCGTCCGGGCAGATGAAGCTTTGGCGAACACAGGCTGACTACCCTGGGCGACGTGAAGAGTATCTGGCGCCGATTGTCGCAGGGGCAGCAGGATGCGCTGCTCGCTGCGGTCATCGGGCTGGTCTGGTTCGTCACGCTGAACTTCGTCAACGGCACCGGTCTGCGCCCGCACAACCCGGCGGTGTCGGTGGTGACGGGCGTGTTCCTGGTCGCCACCGTCGCGTTCGTCCGCCGGATCCCGCGCACGATGCTCGTCACGGTCTCGTTCCTCTACCCGTTCCTGTACGCCGCGGTCGGCACCGGCCTGGCGGCGCAGCTCGGCCTGGCGATGTTCGGCCAGCCCGAGATCAGCGACGCGGCGCTGCAGTCCGAGATCCACCTGGTGCCGCTGCTCGTCGTCGGGTACCTGGCGGCGTCGGCGGGCGTCCGGCGGTTCACGTGTCTGTTCTTCACGATGGGCAGCCTGGCCGGGTTGATGATCGGGCTGCCGACCGTGGTCGCGATCGTCCTCAGCCGCGTCAACCGGGCCATCCTGTACGGCGACCGGTACCGGAGCCTCCCGCGGGACGTGCCGAGCCTGTACTCGTACATCGACGTGTCACTGTTCGTGTTCGCCGAGGCACTGATCTGCGGGATGGTGCTGCTGGGTGCGGACGCGCGCCGGCGCCGCAAGTCCGTCGCACTGCTCGAGCAGCGCAACGCCGAACTGGTCCGGCTGCGCGCGGTCGAGGCGGAGCGGGCCGCGGTGGCCGAGCGGACCCGGATCGCCCGCGACCTGCACGACGTGATCTCGCACCACGTGAGCGCGGTCGTGATCCGGGCGCAGGCCGCGGACCGGGTGGCCGACGAGCGACCCGAGGTCCTGCGGGAGGCGATCCGCTGGATCATTGCCAGCGGCAAGGAGGCGCTGACCGCGATGCGCGAGACCGTCCGGGTGCTGAACACGGCCTCACCGCAGATCGCGGGCGACACCGGCTCGGGCGGCGGGACCGCGCCGGTTCCGGACCTGGCCGATGTGGCGCGGATGGGTGAACGGCTGAAGGCGGTCGGGATCGACGTCACGATGGACCTTCCGCCGCGGCAGCGGCAGCTGACGTCGGCCACCGACCTGACCGCGGTGCGGATCATCCAGGAAGCACTGACCAACGTGATGGTGCACGCCAAGGCGACCGCGGCGCGGGTGACCTGGCAGAGTGGTCCGCAGGGCGAGCTGCTGACCATCGACGACAACGGGAACGGCGGGCCGCCGCCGGTGAACGTGCTGGAGACTGCGCGCCGCAAGGAGAGCGGCCGCGGCAACGGACTGATCGGGATGCGGGAACGGGCCACAGCGGTCGGCGGCACGCTCGCCGTCGCGGCCGGCCCCCTGGGTGGATGGAGAGTGCAGGCATGGCTGCCGCCGCAGAAGTGAGCGAGCCGATCCGGATCCTGGTGGCCGACGACCAGGGCGTGATCCGGATGGGCCTGGCGATGATCCTGGACCACGAGCCGGACCTGACCACGGTCGCGCAGGCCGAGAACGGCGAGGAGGCGCTCCGGCTGATCGAGCAGCACGACCCGGACGTCGTCCTGATGGACATCCGGATGCCGGTGATGGACGGTCTGGTCGCCACCGAGCGGATCACCAGCGCCAACCGGGAGACCGGGCGCGCGCGGCCCGCCGTCCTGGTGCTGACGACGTTCGACGACGAGGCGTACGTGCTGGCCGCGGTCCGCGCGGGAGCGTCCGGGTTCCTGCTGAAGGACACCGATCCGGATCTGCTGGTGTCTGCCGTCCGGGCAGTGCACCGCGGCGACTCGCTCGTCGATCCGGCCTCGACCCGGGTGCTGCTGGAGCGCTGCATGGAGCTGGAGCGCCAGGTCGACGGCGGTACGGCGGTCAGCGCGCCATCGCGACCGGACGCCCGCTGGGCCGGACTGCTGTCCCAGCTGAGCGAGCGGGAACGCGAGATCCTGGTGTGGATGGCGCGCGGTCTGTCGAACCGCGACCTCGCGACCAAGCTGTTCGTCAGCGAGACCACGGTAAAGACCCACGTGAGCTCGGTGCTGTCGAAGCTCGGCCTGTCCAGCCGGGTCCAGGCCGTCGTCGTCGCCTATGAGGCGGGCGTGGTCCGGCCCGGCGAGGCCGACGTGCGCTGGGACACCTAGGCGAACAACCAGAGGCCTACCGCGGCGGCGGCGAGCAGGATCACGACGGTCACGGCTTGGCTGAGCACCGACGCCTTGCGGCGTTGCGGCAGGAAGTCCCCGGTCATGATTCCAGGGTGCGTCGCGAAAACGCCGTACCCATCGGCCGTCAGGATGGTTCCGGACTACTACCAGAGGATGACCGGTCGTTGCCGGGGGCACCCGAAAGAGCCGCCCGGCGGAGACGATCGGACAGGGCGAGGAGCGCGGCCGAGAGCTCGGGCGCGTCGAGGACCTCGAAGTCGACGTCCAGCAGCCCCAGGTAGAGCGTCAGCATTTGCGGGGTGTCGGAGCCGAGCCGGATCAGACAACGGTCCGGGCCGAGTTCCTCGATCTCCACCGGCAGCGGCAGCTTGGCGCGGATCTCGGCGGCCGGCCCGTGCAGGAGCACGCGGGCGACGTACCGCCAGGTCGCCGTGCCGACGCCGCGCTGCAACCTCGCGGTGACCTCGGCCTCCGGCAGCTCCCGGGGCGTGAACCGCGGACCGCCGGGGATCTTCGGCGTGATCCGGTCGGCGCGGAACGTCCGCCAGTCGTCGCGGTCCGGGTCCCAGGCGATCAGGTACCAGCGGCGCCCCATGACGACCAGCCGGTGCGGCTCGACCTCGCGGCTGCTCGCGCTCCCGTCGTGGCTCGCGTAGTCGAAGCGCAGCCGGTGCTCGGAGCGGATCGCGGCCGCGATCGCGATCATCACGTCGGCGTCGACTTTCGGTCCGGTCGCCGGTACGGCGAGCGTCGCCGACTGCATCGCCCTCACCCGATGGCGCAGACGTGGCGGCAGTACCTGCTCCAGTTTGGCCAGGGCGCGGATCGAGGTTTCACCGATGCCCTCCACGCCTCCGTTGGCGGCCGTCCGCAGCCCGATCGCGACCGCCACCGCTTCGTCGTCGTCCAGCAGCAGCGGTGGCAGCGCGCCGCCGGCGCCCAGCCGGTAGCCACCGGTGAGACCGGGCGCGGCCTCCACCGGATAACCGAGCTGCCGCAGCCGGTCGATGTCGGTGCGGATCGTCCGGGTGCTGACGTCCAGCCGCTCGGCCAGCTCGGGACCGGTCCACAGCGCGCGGGTCTGGAGCAGGGACAGCAACCGGAGCAGACGAGCGGACGTGTTCAGCATTTCTCCAGAATGGCGCACATTGCGGAAGGAAGTCTTCCGCAATGGCTTTTACGGTCGAATCATGACGAACACACCGGAGATCCACCCGTTCCTGATCGACATCGACGACGCCGAGCTGGCCGACCTGACGTTCCGGCTCGAGCACACCCGCCGGCCGCGGCCGGTCCCGGGCGACAGCGACGACTGGAGCCGCGGTATCCCCGGCGGCTACCTGTACGACCTGGCCGAGTACTGGCGGACGTCGTACGACTGGCGGAAGGCGGAGCAGGAGCTCAACAGCTATCCGCAGTACACGACCGAGATCGACGGTCAGGTGATCCACTTCTTCCACGTCCGCTCCCCCGAGCCGGATGCGACACCGTTGCTGATCACCCACGGCTACCCGGGGTCGGCGGTCGAGTTCCTGCGGCTCCTCGGGCCGCTGTCGGATCCGGTCGCGTACGGCGGCGACGCTGCCGACGCCTTCCACGTGGTCGTGCCGTCGCTGCCGGGGTTCGGGTTCTCGACCCCGTTGTCCGGCGGCGGCTGGGAGCTGGGGCGGACCACGGCCGCGTTCGCCGAGCTGATGACCCGGCTCGGGTACGAGCGGTTCGGCGCGCAGGGCGGTGACATCGGCGCCGGCATCACCGGGCATCTGGGCGCCACCGTGCCTGACCGGGTGATCGGCACGCACGTGAACAGCGACCGGGGGACGCTCAGCCTGGCCGGCGAGTTCGTACCGCTGCCGGACGACCTCGACGAGCAGGACCTGGCGGTCGTCCAGGAGGCCAAGGCGGTCTGGCAGGCGGGACGTGGCTACCTGGATCTGCAGAACCACACGCCGGACACGATCGCGGCCGGGCTGACCGATTCACCGGTCGCGCAGCTGGCGTGGATCGCGGAGAAGTTCCAGCTGTGGACGGATCCGGCGAAGTCGCCCGAGGAGTCGGTGGACCGGGATCAGCTGCTGACGCTGGTGAGCATCTACTGGTTCTGCCGTGCGGGTGCGAGCGCTGCCCGGTTCCTCTACGAGGCGGCGCACTCCGATCTCGGCTGGGGTGCGCAGTCGACGGTGCCGTCCGGCTGGGCGGTCTTCAACAGCAGCCCGGTGGTTCGCCGGATCGCCGATCCGGAGCGTCGCGTCGCGCACTGGTCGGACTTCACCGTCGGCGGGCACTTCCCGGCGATGGAGTGCGGCGACTTGCTCGTCGAGGACGTGCGCGCCTTCTTCCGTACGCTTGCCCGATGAACGCATCGATCCGCGTGCTGAGCCGGCGGGACCTGAACCGCGCGACCCTCGAGCGTCAGCAGCTGCTGCGCCGCGAGAGCGGACCGGTCGCCGAACTGATCGAGCGGCTGGTGGGGATGCAGGCGCAGGCCCCGCTGGCCGCGTACGTCGCGCTGTGGTCGAGGCTCGAGGGCTTCGATCCAGCCGAGCTGTCCACGCTGATGACCTCACGGCAGGCCGTTCGTGCCTCGCTGTTGCGGTCCACGATCCACCTCGTCACCGCCGAGGACTGCCTGATGATGTGGCGCCTCGTGCATCCGGTCGCGGACCGCGGCCTGCGCGGCGCGTTCGGCAAGCAGCTGGCCGGCGCCGACATCGACGCGGTCGTTGCGTTCGGCACGGATCTGATGAGCCGGGAGCCGTACAGCCGCAGCCAGCTCCGGGAGGTGCTCGGCGAGCGCTGGCCCGACTGGGACGCGAACGCGATGGCGTACGCCGTCAGCTATCTGGCCGGCACCGTCCAGGTGACGCCCCGCGGCGTCTGGGGTGAGACCGGTCCGGCGGCGCTGCAGACCATCGAGAGCTGGCTCGGCCGGGTGCCGATCACGAATCCGTCGATCGACGATCTGGTGCTGCGGTACCTGGCGGCGTTCGGTCCGGCGAGTGTCGCCGACGTCCAGCTGTGGTCGGGGCTGACGAAGCTGCGTGAGGTCGTGGACCGGCTCCGGCCCGGGTTGCGCCTGTACGCCGACGAGGACGGGCGGGAGCTGTTCGACGTACCCGACGGGCCGCTGCCGGCGGCGGACACGCCCGCGCCGATCCGGTTCCTGCCGGAGTTCGACAACCTGCTGCTGTCGCACGCGGACCGGCGGCGGGTCAACCCGTTCAAGCGGGCGGTGCCGCTGCCGCCCGGCAACGGCGCCGCGATGGGCACCGTCCTGATCGACGGCGACTACGCGGCCGACTGGCGTCACCACCGCGGCGCCGACGCGAGCCTGCGGGTCACCACGCACGCGCCGGTCACGGCGGCCGTACGAGACGCGATCGAGGCCGAGGCGGTCGCGCTGCTCGGGCTGATCGGCAGCAAGGACACGCCTGTGGTGGTCACGTCCTAGGTCCCGAAGAACTCGGCGCGGACCTTCTTCGGGACGCACAGCGCCCAGGCGTCGATGATCAGCTCGCGGAGCTCCTCGCGGTCGAGTGCCGCGAGGCGGACCTGGATCCACTGGTAGCGCTCGTCGGAGGGGCGCGGCGGGAAGAACTTGTCGGGCTCGGCGGCGAGCGCGGCGGCCCGCTCCTCGCGGGGGAAGCCGATGCCGATCGTCTCCTCGTCGCGGGAGACCGCGAGATAGACGATCTGGCCGACGCGGAACTTGATCTGGTCGCGGACCAGCACCTCGTAGCTGCGCGGGAGGTCCGCGGTGATGTCGCGGATATCGGTGAGATCGACCACCTTCCTACGATAGAACCTCATCGCTGACAGCTGTTGTCAGTGTTTCCGTGGGTACGGTGGTCGGATGGTCGTGAGCGCAGTCGAAGGTGCCGAGGTGGTTTTCCGCCTCGGCGACACCGCGCATGCGTTCACGGGCGTCCGCCTGTGGCAGGAGCTGGGGCTCGCGGCGGAGTTGCTCGAGTTCAAACCCGTCGACTACGGCTGGGAGTTGCGGCTGCCGCGCCCCTCGGTGCACCGGATGGAGTACCTGTTCGACATCGCCGACCTCGGCATGCGGACGGACCCGACCAACCCGCGGGTGGTCGGCGGCGCGTTCGGCGACCACTCGTGGCTGCCGCTGCCCGGGTACGTCGAGCCGGCCTGGATCGCCGTACCGCCGCTTCTGTCGACGCTGACGCCGCTCGCCGTCGACTCGCCGGTCGGGCCGGTCGACGTCCAGGTCTGGGCGCCGGACGGGATCGCGCCGGCGTTCGAGCTGCCGCTGCTGCTGTCCCACGACGGGCCCGAGTTCGCGTCGTACGCCGGTCTGACGCACTACGCCGGCGCGATGGTCGCCTCCGGTGCGCTGCCGCCGTTCCGGCTGGCGATGCTCCGGCCGACCTCCCGCAACCTCTGGTACGCCGCGAACCCGCAGTACGCCGAGGCACTGACGCAGTACGTCGTGCCGGCCGTGCGGGAGCAGTACGGGAGCCGGCGGCCCGTGATGATGGGCGCGAGCCTCGGGGCGCTCGCGGCGCTGCACGCGGAATGGCAGTTTCCGAACACGTTTTCCGCGCTGTTCCTGCAGTCGGGGTCGTTCTTCACGCCGCAGACCGACCCGCAGGAGTCCGGGTTCGAGTTCTACGCCGAGGTGACCGGGTTCGTCGAGCAGGTGCTGACGGCAACCACGGCGCCGAGCACCCCCAGGATCGCGATGACCGCGGGGACCACCGAGGAGAACGTGCACAACAACCGGGTGATGGCCGCCCGGCTGGCCGAGCTCGGGCTGGACGCGACACTCGACGAAACTCCCGACATGCACAACTTCACAGCGTGGCGGGATGTGCTGGATCCTGATCTGACGGAGCTACTGCGACAGACCTGGGGTGGGGCTGATGGAACGGGAACAGGTCGAGCTGGAGGCGCCGGGGCTTGACCGCCGCGGCACCCTGATCCGGTACGGCCACTACGGCCGGCCGGTCCTGGTCTTCCCGAGCGAGCAGGGACGCGCCTGGGACTACGAGAACAACGGCATGGTCGACGCGGTCGCCCCGCTGATCGAGGCGGGCCGGGTGAAGCTGTACTGCGTCGACTCCTACGACCACGTGAGCTGGTCGGACCGCAGCATCCAGCTCGAGGACCGGGCCCGCCGGCACGAGCTGTACGAGTCCTGGATCGTCGACCAGGTGGTGCCGACGATCGGATCGGACTCACCGGGCGTCAGCGACATCATCACCACCGGCTGCAGCCTGGGCGCGTTCCACGCCCTGAACTTCGCGTTCAAGCGCGCCGACCTGTTCCCGATCGCGATCTGCCAGTCGGGCAACTACGACGCGGCCAGTTGGCACGCGTGGGGCGAGCGCGGCGACGCGACGTACTTCAACAACCCGGCCGACTACCTGCCCAACCTGTCCGGCGACCACCTGGAGTGGCTGCGGAGCCGGCTGTTCATCCTGCTCACCGTCGGCCAGGGCGACTGGGAGACGCACCCGACCGGCTCCCTGCCGTCGGCCCGCGCCACGGCCGCCGTACTGAAGGACAAAGGCATCCCGCATGAGCTGGACCTGTGGGGGTACGACGTAGCACACGACTGGCCCTGGTGGCGGCAGCAGATCGCCCACCATCTGCCCCGATTCTGCTGAGGAGACTCACGTGAGTGATCGTTCGCGTCATCTGATCGGGTTGTTGCTCGGTGCCGAGGAGGACTGGCCGCAGGCGTTCGAGGCGCTGCTGCAGCGGGTCGGGCCGGTGACGATCGACGGGCGCGAGCACGAGTTCGGGTCCCGCCGGCTGACCATCGAGCCGTTCGACCTGAACGACCCGGTCCGGGTCGGGCTGGTGATCGACCGGCTCGCGTACTGGTACTACCACCCGCGCGAGTGGCTGAAGAAGGCCGCGCTGATGAACGGCACCTACCTGCTGAACTCGCCGTTCACGTTCCAGTCGATGGAGAAGCACTCGGCGTACTGCGCGATGCTCCGGCTCGGGCTGAAGATCCCGCGGACCGTGCTGGTGCCGTACAAGAACCCGGTCGACAACGTGCGCTGGGCGTACACGTCGGCGACGTACAACCGGCCCTTCGACCTGGACGCGATCGCCGAGGACCTCGGGTACCCGCTGTACATGAAGCCGTTCGACGGCGGCGGCTGGCGCGGCGTGTCCCGGATCAACAACAAGGTCGACCTGCACCAGGCCTACGACCAGTCCGGCGAGATGCTGATGCACCTGCAGGCCACCATCGAGTACGACAAGTTCGCGCGGGCGCTGTCGATCGGCGCCGAGACGATGGTGATGGACTTCCGGCCGGACGAGCCGATGCACAACCGGTACGCCGTCTCGCACGACTTCCTCAGCCCGTCCGCCGGCCACGAGGCGGTCGCGATCAGCCGGATCGTGAACGCGTTCTTCGGCTGGGAGTTCAACTCCTGCGAGATGCTGGTCAAGGGCGACGCCGTGCACCCGATCGACTATGCCAACGCCTGCCCCGACGTCGCGGTCACGTCCCTGCACTACTACTTCCCGTGGGCGCTGAGCGCGTTGGTGAAGTGGTCGGTCTTCTGCCTGGCGACCGGCCGCCGCTCGTCCGTGGACCTGCACACCGAGCGGTACTTCGAGATCGCGGACGACGAGTCACTCGACTACGAGGCCAAGCTGAACGGGTACCTCGCACTCGCCGACGAGCACTTCGAGACCGCGAAGTACCACGAATGGTGCGCCTCGCACCTGGGCGACTTCGACCTGCGGGTCCGGGACTGGGTGGCCGGCCCCGACTTCGACCGCCTGCTCCGCGAGACCGTCACCGCGACCTACCCGACCCACGAACACGAGAAGTTCTTCGCCCACTTCAAGGGCCTCACCAACCTCTGGCTGGCCGATCAGGCAGGCTAGTGGGCGTGCGAGATGTTGAGGTACCGGCGTGGTGGCGGCGGCTCGGGCTGGACGGGCTGGTGGACGTGCATGTGCACTTCCTGCCGGACCGGGTGCTGAACGCGGTCTGGGCGTACTTCGACCAGGCGTCGTCGCACTACGGGACGGAGTGGCCGATCACCTACCGGACCTCGGTGGAGGAGCGGCTGAAAACGCTGGATTCGCTGGGGGTGCGGGCGTTTCCGGCGCTGGTCTATCCGCACAAGCCCGGGATGGCGGCCTCGTTGAACGCGTGGGCGCGGGACTTCGCGGCGGTGACACCTGGCTGTGTGCCGAGCGGGACGTTCTTCCCTGAGCCCTCCGCGGCCGACTATGTGCGCACGGCCTTGGAGTTGGGGACGCGGATCTTCAAGGTCCACGTCCAGGTCGGCGACTACGACCCGCGCTCCGGTGAGCTCGACGACGTGTGGGGCCAGCTGGCCGAGGCCGGAGTACCCGTCGTCGTCCACTGCGGCTCCGGTCCGATCCCGGGCAGGCACACCGGTCCGGGGCCGATGGGTGAGGTCCTGCGGCGGCACCCGCGGCTGACCGCGGTCATCGCGCACCTCGGCATGCCGGAGTACGCCGAGCACCTGGCGCTCACGTCGTACCCGAACGTCCACCTGGACACGACGATGGCCCTGACCCCCTTCACCGAGGCGATGATGCCCTTCCCCGGCGACCTGATCCCCCGCCTGGCCGACCTCCAGGACCGCATCGTCCTCGGCTCCGACTTCCCCAACATCCCCTACGAGTACGCCGTCCAACTCGCCTCACTCGAGGCACTGGACCTCGGCGACACCTGGCTCCGCGCCGTCTGCTGGACCAACGGCACCCGCCTCCTCGGCCTGCCAAGCGCCTGCGCCGCGCCCTGACCAACGCCCGGGCAGGCTGGGACTGGCCGTTGCCCGGGTCATTTCAACGTTGTAAAGTGCTGCCGTCCCGCCATCGACCAGCATCACGGGAGAGCACATGTCACAGCCTCGTGCGGAGTACCCGCGTCCGCAGTTCGTCCGGCCCGAGTGGGTGAATCTGAACGGCGAGTGGCAGTTCGAGATCGACCGGTCGGACTCCGGACTGGAGCGCGGCCTGCGCGAACGCGAGCTCCCGCAGCGGATCGTCGTGCCGTTCGCGCCGGAGACCGAACTGTCCGGGATCGAGGACGTCGACTTCATGGAGGCGGTCTGGTACCGCACGACCGTGACGATCCCGGCGGACTGGGTCGGGAAGGACGCCGTCCTGCACTTCCAGGCCGTCGACCACGACGCCACCGTCTGGGTGAACGGCGAGGAGGTGGTCCGGCACCGCGGCGGGTTCACCCCGTTCAGCGCGAACCTGCGCCACGTCGCCCGGCCCGGCGAGCAGGCGACGATCGTGGTCCGCGCCCGCGACAGCCACCGCGGCCCGCAGGCCCGCGGCAAGCAGAGCCAGCTGTACTTCAACCACAGCTGCCTCTACACCCGCACCACCGGCATCTGGCAGACCGTCTGGCTCGAAGCCGTCCCGACGGTGCACCTGAAGCGGCCGCGGATCACCCCGGACGTCGCCGGCTCCAGCTTCCACCTCGAAGTCCCGGTCTCGGCGAACAAGACCGGGTACAAGATCAAGGCCACCCTGAAGGACGCCGACGGCGAGATCACCACCGCCGAGGTCCGCGCCGACCTCGACCTCGCCCCGCGCCTCACCCTCCAGGTCCCGGCCGGCCGCGTCCGCCTCTGGGACACCACGGACCCGCACCTGTACGACGTCCGCCTCGAGCTGATCGATGCCGACGGCAACGTCGTCGACGGCGCCGACTCGTACGCCGGCCTGCGGTCGGTGAGCATCAACGGCAAGGCGATCCTGATCAACGGCAAGCACGTGTTCCAGCGGCTCGTGCTCGACCAGGGGTACTGGCCGGAGAGCCTGATGACGGCCCCGTCGGAGGAGGCCATCGTCCGCGACATCGAGCTCAGCCTGGCGGCCGGGTTCAACGGCGCGCGGCTGCACCAGAAGGTGTTCGAGGAGCGGTTCCTGTACCACGCGGACCGGCTCGGCTACCTGGTCTGGGGCGAGTTCGGCGACTGGGGTTCGGGCGGCGACACCAGCGAGAACAACCAGCAGCCGACGGCGTCGTACGTCGCGCAGTGGCTCGAGGCGGTCGAGCGCGACTACAGCCACCCGAGCATCGTCGGCTGGTGCCCGCTGAACGAGACGCACCAACTGCTGCACGACCGGATCACGCAGCTCGACGACGTCACCCGGGCGATGTTCCTGGCCACGAAGGCCGCCGACACCAGCCGCCCGGTGCTGGACGCGTCCGGCTACAGCCACCGCGTGCCGGAGACCGACGTCTGGGACTCGCACAACTACGAGCAGGACCCGGCCGAGTTCGCGAAGCAGATGGCGGACCTGGTGAACGACAAGCCGTACGGCAACACCGGCGGCCCCGACGGCAAGCCGATCTCGCTGGCCTACGACGGGCAGCCGTACTTCTGCAGCGAGTTCGGCGGCATCTGGTGGAACGCCGAGAAGGCTGCCGCCGGGAAGAGCGGGAACTCGGCGGACTCGTGGGGCTACGGCCAGCGGGTCGCGAACGAGGAGGACTTCTATGTCCGCTTCGCCGGCCTGGTCGACGCGCTCCTCGACAACGAGTTGATGTTCGGCTACTGCTACACGCAGCTGACCGACGTCTTCCAGGAGGAGAACGGCATCTACAACTTCGACCGCAGCAACAAGCTCGACGTGCCGCGCATCAAGGCGGTCCAGGACCGCCAGGCGGCCTACGAGAAGGACTGAAGCACCAGCGAGCCGACAGCGACCAGGGCCCAGAGAATCGCTCCGAGCAGGAGCGGCCTGGGCCCTGCGTCGCGTAGCTCACGCGGGCGCAGGGACAGGCCGATCGCAGCCAGCGCTGCGGTGATCAGACAGGTCCCGATCACGGTCAGCGTCGGCAGCCAGGACTCCGGTACGGCGCCCGCGGAGCGCAGGCCCGCGGCGGCGACGAAGCCGATCAGGAACAGCGGGACGAGCTTGCGCCACGGCAGCGGCTGACGGATCGAGGCCGTGGCGCCCTTGTACGACCCTTCACCGACGGCGTCGAGGGCCCGCGCCGCGCGGTTCTCGCGGCGGATCTTCAGCGCGGCCAGCGTCAGCACGATCGGGATCAGGGTCAGCGACCGGGTGAGCTTGACGACGATCGCCTGGTCGCCGGCCGCCTGGCTGTACGCGTACCCGGCCGCGACGACGGACGACGTGTCGTTGACCGCCGTACCGGCCCACAGGCCGAAGGCCTCGGAGCTCAGGCCGAGCAGGTGCCCGAGCGGCGGGAACGTCAGCACGGCGACGATGTTGAAGGTGAAGATCGTCGCCAGCGCGTAGGCCACCGACGAGCGCTTGGCGCCGATCGCGGCGGTCGCGGCCGCGATCGCGGAGCCGCCGCAGATCGCCGTACCGACGCCGATCAGCGTCTGGGTGTCACCGCGGACGCCGAGCAGCCGGCCGAACACCCATGCACCGCCAAGGGCGAGGGCCAGCGTGCCGAGCATGACCGGCAGCGACGAGACGCCCACCCGGGCGACCTGCTGCAGCGACAGCCCGGTCCCGAGGACGACGATCGACAGCTGGAGCAGTGTCTTCGAGGCGAAGTCGTACCCGGGACGCCAGACGTCGGAGCGCAACGCCGGGATCACACTGCCCGCGATCACGCCGAGCAGGATCCCGAAGACCGGCCCGCCGACGAGCGGTACGAGTCGCCCGAGCGGCACCGCCACGGCGGTCACCAGCAGCACGATCCCGAGGCCGCGCAGGCGCCGTACGACCGGATCCAGGCGGCGGTGGGCGGTAGCGACGGCGGGGTGGCTGTCAGGTGTCCTAACCTCGAACTGCACCACCAGCCGGTCCCCTCCTGCGAGAAATGTACGTACATTGAAGGTAGGAGATGACCGGACATTTGGCAACTCTGGAGGGAACCCGCGTGCGCAAGCTCGAACGTGGCGGCGGCGAGCCGCTCTGGAAGCAGTTGCAGGCGGACCTGGTCCGGCGGCTGCGGTCCGGGGAGTTCGACGACGCGTTCCCGGGTGAGCTCGCGCTGGTCGAGGAGTACGCGGTCAGCCGGCACACCGTCCGCCAGGCACTCGCGCAACTGCGCACCGACGGCCTGATCCTCGCCGAGCGCGGTCGGCAGCCGCGGGTCGCGACAGCGCCCGAGATCCGGCAGCCGATGGGCGCGCTCTACAGCCTGTTCTCCTCGGTCGAGGAGTCCGGCCTGCCGCAGCACAGCGTCGTCCGGGCGCTCGACGTCCGCGCCGACGGGGTGCTCGCGGCCCGTCTCGACCTCGAGGCGTCGATCCCGCTGCTCTACCTCGAGCGCCTCCGGTACGCCGGTGACGAGCCGCTCGCGCTCGACCGCGTCTGGCTGCCTGCCACCCTCGCCGAGCCGCTCCTGGACGCGGACTTCACGCACACCAGCCTCTACAACGAGCTGGCCGAACGGGCCGGCATCACTCTCGACCACGGCCGCGAGGACATCCGCGCCGTCGTCCCCACGACGGCCGAGCGCGCGCTCCTGCACTGCCCGCCCGAGGCCGCGGCGTTCTCGATCATCCGTCAGGGAACGTCACAGAACCGCCCCGTCGAGTGGCGCCACACCCTCGTCCGCGGCGACCGCTTCGGCCTGTCCGCCGAGTTCTCGGCCCACACCGGCTACCGCCTCACGCCGTCCACCACCACCGCCCTGACCCAGGCCTGGTGATCAGCGGAACGGGTCGTCGGCCGGCAGCCAGGCGTCCGGGTCGAACTCCACCTTCACGTCCCGCGTCAGCGCCTCGATCGCCGCGAGTACGGCCGGGCGCTCCTCGTCGCGGCGTGCCACCAGAGCCCAGGTCCAGACCGGGATCGGGTCGACGACCTGCCGCCGGGCGAAGTCGCGCGGCAGCGGCGTCGCGTCCCGTTTGGGTGAGCTGACGACCGGACGGCGCAGACGGCGTACGTGCTCGTAGAACGCCGGCCCGGTGATGCCGTGGTCGTCGATGCGCGCCACCGACGCACCGGTCGCACGGGCGAACTCGATCGCGTAGATGTTCCAGGAGGCCCAGGCCTCGGTGTCCGCGTCCACCAGTACGACGGTGTCGCGCGCTCGCACCGGTGAGTCGTCGCCGATCGAGACCGCGAACAGCCGGTCCGCCCCCAGCAACGAGCCGGACAACTCCTGTTCCGCAAGGTCGGTCGCGCGCACCCAGCAGATCGCCAGGTCGATGCTCCCCTCCGCGACCCGGCCTGCCTGCGTGTGCGACGGCATCACCCAGGTGTCGACGAGCAGTTGCGCGACCCCGGACACCCGCTCGGCCAGATCGGGCGGCCGCCAGCTGACGTATCCCAGCCGCACCGGCTCGCTGGCCGCGAACCCCCGGGCCGTACGCCGGAGCGCGTCGGCCTGCTCGAGCAACGCTCGCGTCTGCGGCAGCAGCGTCTCCCCGAACGCGGTCAGCCGCACGGTCCGGCGATCGCGTTCGAACAGCGGTACGCCGAGGTCCCGCTCGAGCGACTTGATCTGCTGCGACAGCGACGGCCCCGCGATGTGCAGCCGCGCCGCGGCCCGGCCGAAGTTCAGCTCCTCGGCGACCGCCACGAAGTACCGCAACTGGCGCAGCTCCACGCCCCGCAGCCTAGTAGGCCGAGCCTCCCAGCTGAGAGCAAACCGGTCGTGGAAAAGCCTCCATGGTTCGACAACTATCGAACTACAAGCAGCACCATTTCCCGAACAGGAGCACCATGAACCACCAGAAAGTCGCCGTGATCACCGGAGCCTCCCAGGGCATCGGCGCCGGGCTCGTCACGGCCTACCGCAAGCTCGGCTACGCCGTGGTCGCGAACTCGCGCACGATCACGCCCTCCGACGACCCCGGCGTCCTGACCGTTCCCGGCGACCTCGCCGAGCCCGGCACCGGCGCCCGGGTGATCGAGCAGGGTCTGGAGGCGTTCGGCCGGATCGACACCCTGGTCAACAACGCGGGCATCTTCGTCGCGAAGCCGTTCACCGAGTACACCGACGAGGACTACGACGTCGTCACAGGCCTGAACCTGCGCGGTTTCTTCGACGTCACCCGGCGGGCGATCGCCGCGATGCTCGAGAACCCCGACGGCGGTCACGTGGTGAGCATCACCACGACGTTCGCCGACCGCGGCTTCAGCAATGTCCCGGCCGTCCTGGCCGCGCTGACCAAGGGCGGTATGAACTCCGCCACGAAGTCGCTGGCCACCGAGTACGCCGCGCGCAACATCCGGGTGAACGCGGTCGCTCCGGGTGTCATCCGGACGCCGATGCACCCGGAGGAGACGCACGAGTTCCTCGCGGCGCTGCACCCGGTCGGCCGGCTCGGTGAGATCGAGGAGATCGTCGACGCGGTCACGTACCTGGAGACCGCCAAGTTCGTCACCGGCGAGATCCTGCACGTCGACGGCGGCCAGCAGGCAGGTCAGTGACATGAAGCAGTGGCGCCTGGCGGGACAAGGCGCGGCGGCACTGGCCGGCGGTATGGGCATCGGCCGGTTCGCGTACACGCCGATCCTGCCGCTGATGCACTCGCAGGCCGGCCTTTCGCCGCGTCTCGGAGCAGCGCTCGCGACGGCCAACTACACCGGCTACCTGGCCGGTGCGTTGGCGGCGGTCGTCGTACCGCGGCTGCTGCACTCCCGCTGGGCGCTCCGGCTGTCGCTGCTGATCCTGGCCGCGACCCTCGCGCTGATGCCGGTGAGCTCTTCGCTCTGGCTCGGTCTGCGCCTGGTCGCGGGGATCGCGAGCGCGTTGGTGTTCGTGATCGCTGTCAGCGCCGTACTCCCCCGGCTGCAGAGCCATCACGTCGGCTGGACGTTCGGCGGCGTCGGCGCGGGCATCGCCGTGTCGGGCATGGTCCTGGTCGGCGGCAGTTGGCGTACGGCGTGGTGGATCACCGCGCTGCTGACGGTCGCCTGCGCGATCCCGGCGTGGCACCTGACCGGCTCGTCGACGCCTGCCGCTGGTGGCGGCGGGACCAGGTCACGTCACTTCACCGCGCTGCTCACCAGCTACACGCTGGAAGGGATCGGCTACATCATCGCCGGCACGTTCCTTGTTGCCGCGATCAACGAAACCGCCTCCGGTCCGGTCGGCAACGGCGCCTGGATCGTCGTCGGGCTGGCCGCCGTACCGTCGACCGCGCTCTGGGCTCGGCTCGGCCGGCGCTGGTCACGGTCGGCGCTGCTGCTGGTCGCGTTGCTCGTCCAGGCAGTCGGTATCGCGTTGCCGGCCGTCCTCTCCAGCGTTGCCGCGGCGCTCGTCTCGGCCGCACTCCTCGGCGCCACGTTCCTCGGCGTCGCCAACCTCGCTATAGCGCTCGGCACCGAACTCCGTGTTCCGCACGCCGTTGCGATCCTCACCACCGGCTACAGCCTCGGCCAGATCGTCGGCCCGCTGGCGGTCGGTCCGCTACTGCACAACGGATACCACCAGGCGCTCCTCGTCAGCGCCGGCGTCGTCGCGCTGGCTGCGATCGCCGCTCATCCCCTCAGGAGAATCGCATGAACCACGTCCTCACCACCGTCCTCGCCACCGTTCTGGAGCAGTGGAAGTCGGGTATCGACGACCACGATCCGTCCCGTGTCGCGGCGCTCTTCACGAAGGACGCCGTTTTCCAGGGCTTACACCCGTACGGCGTCGGGCGCGACGCGGTCGCCGAGTACTACGACTCGCAGCCGCTCGGCCTGTCGCCGCGGTACCGGATCCTGGAGACCCGGGAGCTGGCCGACGATCTGATCCTCGGCTATATGACGGTCGACTTCACGTTCACCGACCGGCCGACGCTGACCGTCAACCTCGGCGTACTGCTGCGCCGGAGCGACGAAGGCTGGCTGATCGCGCACTACCAGGTCTCGCGGTTGTAGATACTGGCCGCATGAGTGCCAAAGAGCTTCGGCTGGTGGTGACGGTTGACGACTACGACGCCGCGGTGACGTTCTACCGGGACGTGCTCGGGCTGCCCGAGCGCGAGTCCTACACGACGGGCGATGCCGAGGTGATGATCCTCGAGGCCGGACGCGCGACGCTCGAGATCGCGAATCGCGCGCAGGCCGAGTACATCGACGAGGTCGAGGTCGGGCGGCGGGTGGCCGGCAAGTTCCGGGTCGCGCTCGAGGTCGACGACTCGGCCGGGACGACGGCCCGGCTGGCCGCGGCCGGCGCCGAGGTGGTCGCCGAACCCACCCGGACGCCGTGGAACTCGCTGAACGCCCGCCTCGAAACCCCGGGCGGCATCCAGCTCACCTTGTTCACGGAGCTTGACCTCAAGTGAGCTGGAAGTGTTGAGGTAGCGGGCATGTGGAACATCGACAGCCTCGACCTGGACGCCTACCTCGCCCGGATCGGGCACGACCGTGTGCAGCCGTCGGCCGACGCACTGCGCAGCCTGCATCAGGCGCACGTGCTGGCGATCCCGTTCGAGAATATCGATGTGATCCTCGGCACCCACCCCGGGATCGGCCTCGACGCGATCCAGTCCAAGCTCGTCGGACGGCAGCGCGGCGGGTACTGCTACGAGCACGCGCTCCTGTTCGGCGCCGGGCTCGAGCAGCTCGGGTACGACGTCGTTCGGCGGGTCGCCCGAGTGCAACCGCACAAGGCCGGGCCGCGGACGCACGCGCTGCTCAAGGTCGGCGTCGACGGGCAGGAGTTCCTGGCCGATGTGGGGTTCGGGGCCGGGCAGCTGTACCCCACGCCGCTCAAGGACGGCGCCGTCGTCGACCAGGCCGGCTGGGACCACCGTCTGGAGTTGCAAGGCGACGTCTGGACCCTGTCCAAGAAGACCGCCGACGGCTGGATCCCCCAGCACGCCTCCAACGACGAACCGGTGCGGCCGATCGACTACGAGGTCTACCACCACTACGTCTCCACCCACCCCAACTCCCCCTTCACCGGCCGCCCCGTCGTCATGCGCGTCGCCGAAGGCGTCGTACGCCGCCTGGTCGGCGACACGCTGACCGTCGAACACGCCGACGGCCGCAACACCTCCCGCGCCGTGCCCGCCGCAGACCTCCCCGACGTACTGAGGTCCCTCGACGTAATCCTCACCGACGAAGAAATCGACCGCCTACGCCTGATGTAGGCGGCCGCCATCGCCGAGTCGTGGGAACTGGCTGCGCCGGACGACCACAATCCACGACTCGGCGGAGGGGGCCGGAGCCAATCGCCACGACTCGGCTCGCGTCACGCGTGTCTTGGGGTTTCGGTGCGGAAGGATTCGCCCAGCTCGGGGCCCAGGCCGTAGTAGTGGCGGAAGTTGTAGACGAGGGGGGACCAGGCGGCGGGGTCGACGTGCGAGGTTCCTGGTACGACGATGTGCTCGGCGGCGTGGACCCGCCGGACTTCGGCCTGGGCGATCAGGAAGTTGCCGCTGGCATCGAGTTGCGCGTGGACGACAGTCGCTTCGAACTGGAGCGGGCATTCGGCGACACGGGGCGGGGTGACGAGATCGGAGGGCGTCGGGGTGAGGCCAGCTGCTTTGAACTTCTCGCGTTCGTGGTGGAAACGGGCGCGTTTGTGCTCGGGGACCAGGTGCGCGGCGGTCAAGGGCGCGAGGCGTTCGACGGCCTTCCACTGGTCCGGCGACGGGTAGTTGATCACGACGTCCGGGCGCGCACGCAGGTTGATCGCCGTCTGCCCGGAGACACCGACCCCCAGGACCACCACGTCACCGAGCGCCCACGCGGACGACATCGGGGCGAGGTTGACGGTGCCGTCCTCGTTCTCGGTGCTGAGCAGGGCGACCGGCGTCCCGACGTACAGGATGGATGGTTCGATCGTCAGGTGCGTCACGTGGATCGAGGCTAGGCCCGGGACTGTTTGGTGAGGACCTAAGTGTGGGGGCGGGATGATGGGGTTATGAGTGCCGAAGGTGAGGAGTTGGCGGGCTGGGCTCGGATGTTGGCTGATGGGACTCGGGCGACGGTTTGTCTGGCGTTGCTGGATGGGCGGGCGTGGACGGCGAGTGAGTTGGCCAAGGTGGCGAAGGTGTCGCGGCCGACGATCAGCGAGCACTTGAATCTGCTGGTCGGCGGCGGGCTGCTGACCGAAGTACGACAGGGCCGGCACCGGTACGTGAAGCTGGCCGGACCGGACACGGCCGAGTTGCTCGAAGGGCTTGCTGCGCTGGCGCCGCGGCGGGCCGAGGTGGTGAACAGTCTGGCGGCCGTGAGCAAACGGGACGCGTTCGCCCGGGCGCGGACGTGCTACGACCATCTGGCGGGCAAACTCGGCGTCGCTCTCGCCGACGCGATGACGGAGCGGGATCTGGTCGACTGGTCCGAGGGGATCAGCCTGACGCCGAAAGGCCAAGCCTGGCTGGACGATCTCGGCATCGAGCTCAGCACCCGCCGCGGACGCCCGGCAGTCAGGTCGTGCCTGGACGTGACCGAACGACGACCGCATCTGGCAGGTGCGGTAGGCGCGGCCTTGTGTGAGCACGCGTTGCGCCACGGCTGGGTGACGCACATCCCGGGTGGCCGCGCTCTCAAGGTGAACGGCGCGGTCCAGGCGTTCGGATTCTGAGAACCGGATGCGGGAACACGCTTTCAAGAGGCGCCGCGGCCGTTTTGCACCTAGCCTTCGGCCATGACTGAGTTCGAGCCCGGCACCGATCTGGTGTCCCGACTCCCTCTGCCCAGCCATGTCGTCGTCCTGGTCGATGACACCTGGCGTCGCGGCTGGCTGATCGGCCGCGATCACGAGGAATCGGGATGGACCGCTCTGGTGCAGTACGAGGGCGACGACGGCAACGAGCGGACGGAACGCCTGCCGGCCGACCGGATCGCTCTGCCCGCGTCGGAAGGCCCGACTGAGCAAGCGTCCTAGGGAGGGTACGCAACGCGAAGGCCCCCGGTGGTGATGAATCACCGGGGGCCTTTGCACGTAACGCTGCCAGGGCGCCTCAGAAGCATCGAGCACCCCGGCCCAGGCCCTTCGGGCGGTTGACCTGGGACGGGGTCCTCGGTGGCGTTACACAGGGTGTATCGCTGGTGACGGCGCGAGTGTTACAGATTCCCCAGAACTTTCTTGCGGCCCGGTCACGACGTACGGCGACCCCGGCGCACGTCCCTGAACGCCGGGGTCTGGAACGACGGCCTCTCGAGCGACTGTCGTCCCTTCACCTCTAGGTGCCCCGACAGCGTGTGTGCATTCGTGTTCAGAAACGAACTGCCAGTAACACTCGTCCGGTTTCGGAGCTGCGGATGTCCAGGGCCCGGATCTCGTTGCGCCGCAGCTTCGTCGTCGCCGCCGGTTTCACCGTCGTCCCGGGCGCGGACGTCCAGCTCGCGATCAGCTGCACCTTGCCGGACGTGTCGGTGACGTACAGCTCGTATCCGCGGGCGCGTTCGCTCGGCGTCGCGAGCTCGTCGTACCGGCAGCTGATCTCGATAGTCGTCCCCCACGGCTCGGGCACCAGCCGGGCGTCCGCGGACAGTTTGCTGGACACCGTCTGGGCGAGCACGACGTAGTCGCCCTTCGGCTCGTCGCGGGTCAGCGGCAGGACGACGAGCGCGCCGATCACGGCGGCGGCGACCGCGATGCCGGCGGTCAGCGCACCGAGCCGGATCCGTTGCCGGCGCCGGTCGCGCTGGACGGTGCGGACCAGGCCGGGCAACAGGTTCGGCGGGTCGGCCGCGACGGTGGCCATCGCCCGCTCGGCCGGCAACGCGGCCAGCACACCGGGTACGCCGGCCAGCGACGCGACCCCGGCCGAGCATTCCGCACAGGTGTGCAGATGCTCCTCGTACACACGCCGGTCCTTCGCCGACAGCGCGCCGAGCAAGTAGGCCGCGTCCCAGTCCCGGTACGGGTCACTCACTGGCTTGTCACCCCCTTCTCCTGCAGCGCGAGCTTCAGCGCCCGCAGCCCGTAGTGCAGCCGCGACTTCACGGTGCCTGACGGGATGTCCAGCTCTTCGGCGATATCGGTGACCGTACGGCGTCCGTAGTACGCGCGAACGATCACCTGCCGGTGTTCCTCCGACAGCTGCGCCAGTGACTCGGCCACCAGCCAGGCGTCGAGTACGGCGTTCGCGTGGTCGGCGCTCGGGTTCTCCGGGAGGTCGTCACTGGCGACCTCCCGGCTGACCCGGGCGCTGCGCCGGTCGTCGATGACGAGGTTGCGCGCCACCGTGAACAGCCAGGCCCGGGCCCCGGCCTCGTCCTCGGTCAGGATGTTCGGCCGCCGCCACGCGCGAAGCAGGGTCTCCTGGACGACGTCTTCGGCCAGCCGGTCGTCGCCGGTCAGCCGGACGACGAACCGCCACAGCGCAGGCGCGTGCACGTCGTGCAGCTCACGCAGCAGCATCGCCCGGTCGTCGGCCATCGGCGCTCCTGCTCTGTGGACAGCGGGGTGGAAGATCGGTCCGGGCACGTCACTTGGTCGCTGCGGCTTCCTCCGCTGTCGCCACCCGCCGCACCGACCAGGCGCCGTTGCCGAGGAACGCGATCAGCAGGAAGGCGAAACAGAAGAGCGCCGCCTTCTCGCCACCATTCTGCACAGGCAGCAAAGCACCCGCCTGGTGCACTGTGAAGTACGCGTAGGCCATCGAGCCGGAGCACAGCAGCGCCGCGTACCGGGTGCCGAGCCCGATCATCACCAGCGCACCGCCGACGGTCTGGATCAGCGACGCCCACCAGGACGGCCAGACGAACAGGCCGACCTGTTCGGTTCCGAGGACGCCGAACAGCGCGGCCGCGCCGTGGGTGGCGAACAAGAACCCGACGACGATCCGGAAGACGCCGATCACTTCCCTCTGATAACGCTCGAGCACCTGCACAGGGCCTCACTCCTCGCGGTGTGGTTGTGGTCGTGTGCCTGGTTCGAACGATTGAACGCTCTACATGGTTCAACGGTGAGTGATTTCTAGATCACACTCCGGATCGGTTGCCTTCCGGGTGGCGAATTGGTACCCGCGCGCGGCGACGGTCAGCCCGGCGCCCCAGACGACGTACGCCGGGACCGCGACCCAGAAGAAGCTGTCCGGCAGACCGACATCGCCGTACACGGGCTCACCCCCGACCGCGTTGACGATCATCTGGATCAGCCCGACCGTGAAGTACGCCGTGATGCCCGCGCCGAGCGTGAAGCCGGGGAGCAGGAGGAGCCATCGCGGGAAGTACCGGCCGATGCGGTGCACGAGCAGGAACGGCAGGAGCGTTCCCGCCAGCACGAAGCCACCTTCGAACAGAAGGACCGACAGGTTGCCGTCGTACGGCATCTGCCCGAAGCCGACGACCGCCTGCGCCGCGAGCCTGGTCAGGCAGCCGGCGACGGCCAGGCAGGCTCCGGCGACCGAGACCCAGTGCGGCCACGGCTGGGCCGCGGCCTGATGGGCTTTCGCCAGACGGCCGAGCAGTACGGCGCCCGCGACCGCGCCGAGCCGGCTGAGCATCCCGAGCAGGTCGAAGGGAATTCCGAGACCCGGCAGGACCATCGCGACCAGGTCGAGCAGGATGAACCCAGCCGCGGCGAGCCAGCCCGCGGCGAGCACCCAGAGCAACCGCGGCCGGACACGGATCACGGCCAAGGCTGTGACGAGACAGCCGATCGCCGCGACCCAGTTCGGAATCAACAGGTCACTGCCCGGCAACTTCCACTCGAAGGCGTGCCCGGTCGCGAACCAGACCCGCAGACCGCCGTACGCCACTGCCCACACCACGACCGCTCGCTTCATGCCGCCAGTCTGTTGAGCTCCGGAGGCGATCGGATCACTCGCGCGAGGGAACGGCCTCCACCGTCAGCGTGAGTGCAGCTCCTGCAGGATGCGGAGGAAGGCCTTGCGATCGGCCGGCGTGAGCGCGGTGAGGACCTGCTCCTCCTGCGCCTGGATCTCCTTGCGGACGGTACGGCGTACGCGCCGGCCTTGTGGCGTGATCGCGAGCAGCCGGACGCGACGGTCGGCGGGGTCCGTGGTGCGGTCGATCAGCCCGGCCTGCTGGAGCTCGTCGAGGGTCCCGATGATGCGGGACTTGTCCGCACCGATCGCCTCGGCGAGCGCGGCCTGGGTCCGGACGGGGGTGTCGTCCAGCGCGGTGAGCACCGAGTAGCCCCACATCGAGACCTCGTGGGCGGCGAGCACCGGCAACTCGAGCGCGATCAGCTCCCGCACCAGCGGGTACAGCATCGCGGCCAGGTCGGGACGCTCGGTTGCCATGCCGGGAAAGGTAGCACTGGCGCAATCATATGCTGGCGCATACGATAAGCGCATGCACACTATTGACTACGTTCCGCTCGACGCCGAGGCCGTCCGGGCCGGCATCAAGCTCGTCTCGACCGCGACCCCCGCCGACCTGTCCCGGCCGACGCCGTGCCGGGCCTGGACGCTGTACGGTCTACTCGCCCACATGGCCACCCAGCACTACGGCTTCGCGGCCGCTTCCCGCGGCGAGTCCGATCCGGCGGTCTGGAAGCTGCGCGACCTCGGCGACGACCCGGTGAAGGCGTACGTCGAGTCCGCCGAGCACGTCCTGGACGCGTTCGCGGAGCCCGGCGTCGCGGACCGCACGTTCCCGCTCGTGGAGTTCGGCGCCGACTTCCCCGGCGGGCAGGCGATCAGCTTCCACTTCATCGACTACGTCGTGCACAGCTGGGACGTCGCGAAGTCCCTCGGTACGACGGTCGCCTTCGCCCCCGCCACGCTCGAAGCGGCCCAGGCCGTCGCCCAGGTCGTCCCGACCGGCGAGGTCCGCCTCGCCCCCGGGACGCCGTTCGCACCCGACGTCGCGTGGTCCGGAGACGACCCGCTGGACCGCATCGTCGCCCACCTCGGCCGCGACCCACGCTGGCCCAACTAGCGGTCAGTTCCTTTCCTGATCCGGCCAACCCCGGCCGCCGGGGTCATCGGCGGCCGAGCGTCGTACGCATGAATGACGAACGGTTGACGGTGCCGATCGGGCACCTCGTCGGCGCCGGCCGGGTACGGCGCGGCACCGGCTTGGTCGAGCTGGACGATCGGCAGTACGCGGTCTGGGCACTGGCGCACGGCACGCCGCACGCGGTGGAGGAACAGGTGCCGTGGCAGCGCGAGTCGATCGTCGAGCTCGCCCGGCACACAGGTATCGCGAACGCGGCGGAGATCGTCGAGGAGCTTCTCGGCATCGGGCTGCTGGCGGAGTTCACGCTCGGCGGTGAGGAGGCCCGCGACTTCGCGCGCGGCCATCAGCTGACGCCGTTGATGCTCGGCCTGGGGAACACCGCGACCGAGCCCGGCGGGTTCGCGATCGGCTTCCTCGGGCAGCCGGTGCTGCGGGTCGACTTCGCCGTCTACGACTTGTGGCAGTGGTCGGCGATGGACGACTCGCTGTGGGCGGTCTGCGAGAGCGCGGCCGACGTGGCGCGCCGATCTGCTGAGGCCCGGACGGACGCCGAGACACTGCTCACCCGATTCCTCACCGCCCTGCACCCGCTGCTGCTCGTCAACGCGGCGTACGTCGATGTCAGCTTCCGGTTGAGTGGAGTGAGCGCATGAGCAACGCACTGATCTTCCCGGTCGGCCACTACCTCGGCGCGAACCACCCGGGCGAGCAGCACATCGTCCGGATCGGCTGGCAGCAGTACGAGCTCAACGCAGGCGATGAGCTGGCCGTGTGGGCGCTCGCTCACGGCGTACCCGGAGCCGGCGACGCTCCCTGGACCCGGTCATCCGCCGAGGCCGTCGCCCGTGCCGGCGGCATCGCGGACGCGGCGGCTGTGATCGACACGCTGCTCGGCCGCGACTTGCTCGTCGAGATCGAGCCAGGGACCGCGGATGCACTGGAGTTCGCGCGCAGCTGCCGGATCCGATCGTTGCTGGTCGGCTCGGGTGAACATCCGAGCGCTCCCGGGCGGTACGGCCTCGGCGCGGTCCCCGCGAACCCGACGGCGCGTGTCGACGGATTCAGCTACGAGCTGTGGACCTGGGGCCATGCGTGCGACAGCCTCTGGCAGACGTGCGAGTACGTCGCTCGCGCCGGCGCCGGAGCAGGGACCGACGAGGTGAACGCCGAGCCGACGCTCGACCGCGTTCTCCCCGCGGTGCAGCTGCTCCTGGCGAACGGTGCCGCATACCTCGACGAGTCCCGCGACGACTGACCTCACTCCGGTGCGCGGCGGTTCAGGGTGAGCCAGTAGAAGCCGTTCCCGTCGAGCGTGACGGCGTACGGCAGGTCGTCGATCGCCCGGAACCGCTGCTGCCCGAGGATGTCGGTCGGCCGCCGACCGGCCCAGGCACTCAGGTCCAGGTCGGTCGCCTGGGTTGTGCCGGCGAGGTTGAAGATTCCGAGCACCACCTCGTCGCCGTCCTGCCGGGCGAACGCGAGCACGTGACCGTTGCTGCCGGCGAGGTCGGTGAAGGTGCCCACGGCAAGCACAGGATGCTGCTTGTACGCCCCGATCAGGTCGCGGGTCCAGTACAGCAGGGACGACTCGTCGTACAACTGGTGCTCGACGTTGACCTCACGGAAGCCGTCAGGCGAGCCTGTGACCGGCGGCAGGTAGAGGTGCCGCGGGTCGGGATCGCCGTTCGACGGCCGGTACGGCGCGGCGACCGAGAAGCCCGCGTTGCGGTCCGGGCGCCACGGCATCGGGGTGCGCTGGGCGTCCCGGTCCGGCAGCGCCGGGTTGTCGCCCATGCCGAGCTCGTCGCCGTAGTAGATGATCGGCGACCCGCTCAGCGCGAACAGCAGTCCGTTGGCCAGCTTGATCCGCGCGGGGTCGTTGCCGAGCAGCGGCGCCAGCCGTCCGACGAAGCCGTCGTTGGACTTGCGCTGGTGCGTCGGGTCGTACGTCGCGTGCAGGTACTCGCGTTCGGCGTTGCTGACCATCTCGGTGGTGCGCTCGTCATGGTTGTCCAGGAACGTCATCAGCGCGGCGCTCGCGGGCAGGGCGGGGCGATGCCGGACGAGCTCACGGATCGGCTCGGCCACCTCGCTCGCGAGTGCCATGTACAGGCGAGGCATCAACGCGAAGTCGAACGCCATCTGGAAACCGTCGCCGCCCTTGGCCGGGTCGCCGAAGTACGCCATCAGGTCGTCGAGCGGCTGGTTGGCCTCGCACAGCACCATCGCGTCGTACCGGACGGCGAGCGCGCGCATCCGCCGGACGAAGGCGTGCGTCTCCGGCAGGTTCTCGCCGTTCGTGCCTTCCCGGACGTACAGGTACGGCACGGCGTCCACCCGGAACCCGTCGACGCCGAGGTCGAGCCAGAACTCCTGCGCGTCGAGGATCGCCTGCTGGACCGCGGGATTCTCGAAGTTCAGGTCCGGCTGGTGGCTGAAGAACCGGTGCCAGAAGTACTGGCCGCGCACCGGGTCCCAGGTCCAGTTCGAGGTCTCGGTGTCGGTGAAGATGATCCGCGGACCGATCAACGGTTGGCCGGACGCCGACGTGATGCGCAGCCAGGTCGACTCCGGGTCGATGGCCCGCCGCTCGCCGGTGTCCGGATCGACGATGTACTCGCCGCCGTCCGGATCGGTGTGCAGCGGGGTGTAGAACCGCTCGGGCGTGTCCGACCAGACGTAGAAGTCGCCGTACGGGCCGTCGGGATCGCGGCGGGACTCCTGGAACCACGGGTGTTGGTCGGAGCTGTGGTTCGGGACGAAGTCGACGATGATCCGGATGCCCCGCCGGTGGGCCTCGGCGAGCAGTTCCTTGAAGTCGTCGAGGGTGCCCGCGCTCGGGTGGACGTCGGTGTAGTCGCTGACGTCGTACCCGCCGTCCTTGAGCGGCGACGGGTAGATCGGGTTCAGCCACAGGCAGTCGACGCCGAGCAGTTCGATGTAGTCGAGCTGCTCGATCAGACCGCGGAGGTCGCCGTAGCCGTCACCGTCGCCGTCGCGGTAGGCCCGGACCAGCGCCTGGTAGAACACGGCGCTCTGGTACCAGTGCCCGCCGTCGCCGCTCCCGGGGTAGACCACCTCTCCGATCTCCTCGGGACTGCGCACCTGGTGCGCTTCGATACCGCGGTAGACGTCGACGGTCTGCTGCGCGATCACCTCCCAGTGGTACATCGGGGACAGCGCCTTCTCCCGGGCGGCTTCGGCCCGCCGCCCGGCGCCGGCCGGATCGTCCAGGACGCCGAGGATCGCCGTGGCCAGCTCGTCGACGGCTCCGGCCGGATAGGCCAGACCGTTGCTCTGGTCAACGAATCCGATCTGGTCCGAGGCCACCAGCGGCAGCCCGGCGGTGGCCAGCTCGTTCGCGACCACACCGAACGGCTCGTAACGGCTCGGGATCACGCCGACGTCGGCACTGGCCACCAGCTCCGGCAGGCCCTCGGCGTGGCCGATCCGGCCGAGGAAGACGACGTCCCCGGCGGCGAGGCGCCCTTCGGTCACCAGCGCGGACACCTGTTGCTTCAGCTCGGCGGCGAACTCGCCCGTGTCGTCCCCGACCACCCGCAGTTTCGCGCCGGGGTAACGCCGTTGGACGGCCGGCAACGCAGCGATCAGGTCTTGGACGCCTTTCTCCTTCGCCAACCGGCCCTGGTAGTAGATCACCGTGTCCTGCGGCCCCGCCTGCAGCCGGGCACGCGCCGAGTCACGATCCACCGTGGCGCGGTCGATCTTCCACCGGCTCGGGTCGGTGCCGTTGGGGATGATCGTGACGCGATCCGGTGTCAGGTGGAAGGCCGCGACCGCCTCCTCCTTCATCTTGGGCGAGTTGACGATGACGTGGTCGGCCCGGCGCACTGTGCGCCACTCCAGCGCATGGATCCTGCGACTGGTGTCGGTGTCCAGCCGGCCGCCACGCCGGCCGATCTCGGTCGCGTGCACGGTCAGTACCACCGGTACGCCGTACGCATCGGCGAGGTCGAACGCGGACCGGGTCATCCATCCGTCGTGGGCGTGCAGTACGTCGGGCAACTGGTCGGGGTGCGCGGCCAGGTACTCCTGCCAGGCGGCCAGCGTCCGGTCGCTCATCGCATCGGACCAGCCGACCTCGTCGGCCTTGAGGTGGTCCTCGGTCCGGTAGCCGTCGGGCGGCGGGATCAACATCACCTGCAGGCCCCGGCCCTGGCTGATCAGCTCGGTCAGTCCGGCCGCGCCGAAGCCGAACAACTGCCTGGTGACGTTGAGCGCGTAGTGCCCCAGGCCGACCTGCGCGGGCAGCAGCGCCTTGACCACCGATCCCAGGCCGCCGACCTGCGCGCCGAGGCCCTGCAGTGCCGACTCCCAGGAGTTGTGCGCGATTCTCAGTGGCCGCGCGGCGTCGGGCGCCAACGACACCGCGGCCACGTCCTGTCCCAGTACGTCGACGCGCGACGCGACGCGATCGATCAGTGGGATCAGTTCGGGCTCCAGAAGAGCGAACCGCTCGGACTCGGTCCCAGGCATCAGGCCGAGGCTGGTGACGGTGTCGAGCAGAGCGAGATCGGCCCGTACGCCGGTCTTCGGGTCGGACTCCGGCGCCTGGTCGGCCACCCAACCCAGCACGGCCAGCTGGGTCTCCTGTCCGCGTTCGTGCGCGCCGTCGGCCGGGGTCCCGACCAGCAGCTCACCGATCTCGCGGAGTTCGTGCCCGACCGCCGGGAACACCTCGACGGCATCTCTCAGCAACCGCGAGACGGTCACGGTGACGCTGTCCTCGTCGGCCTCCCATTTCGCCGGCGCATGGTTCTCCACATCGCCCACCACGAACATCAACTGCCGCGAGCGACCGTCCCGCTCCACCCGGACCCGCAGCGGATCGGCCGGATCGACCTCAACGCCGTCGAGCTTCGTCAGCAGCTCCAGCAGCGCCCTCGTCCTCCCGTCGGCGAACAGGCCGGCCGTCATCTGGGCGACCGCGGCCGAGTTGTCGACGGTCCGGCCCTCCGTGGTGAACAGCTGCCCCAGAGCCGCCGCGTTGCCGTGCTGGTCGTCGTCCAGCACCGCCCGCAACGCGCGCTGCTTGGTCTTGCCTTCCGCAATCGCCCCCTCGGCCATCCGGTGATACCCCTGCAGCGCCTGCTTGCCCGCGCGGAACCAGTTCAGCGGGTAGTGGCCGGCGGTGCCGGTGATGCTGGTCAGGACAGCGTTCACCGAACCGGTCGTCACCTCGTCCTTCGCGGTCTCCCCGGCTTCCGTCACGGCAGCCACGGTCGATCCCAGGGCGCTGACCGCGGCGAACTCGCCGATCCCCGGCAGCAACGCGGTCAGCGGGAAGATCTTCCGCCAGAACGGCGGCATGATCGGCGCCTGCGGTTCGGCGCCGACGAGGTCCGCGACGACCTCACCCGGTACGGCCGGCCGAGTGCCGCCGGACTCTGCCAGCGCGGACCAGACCAGGTCGTGGACACCGCCCAGCAACCGGTCGTCGCTCTGGCGGCTGCGGACCAGCGACGCGTGCGCGAGCTGGGCGGACGTGAGATCGGTGTAGTGCGTGTCGAGGTCGCCGTACCCGCTTTCGACCATGGCGTTGATCCAGGTGTTGACGATCGTGTTGCCGGCCTGGACCGCCGCCACCACAGGGCTGACGAACAGACCGATCGCCGTCCCGGCCGCGCCTGGCGCCAGGATCGTCGGGTACCGGACATCAAGGACCTGGCCGATGTCCAGGCCGCGGTTCGGACGCCGGTCGAACACCGGCCGACCGAGCTCGTCGTCACTGACCCGGCGAGCGAGCAGGGTGGTCGCCGCGGCGGGCGGGGTCTGTCCGGCCTCCCGGATCAGCGCGCTGATGCCGAGTTGCAGGTTGCGCGCCCGCAGCGCTTCCTCCTGCCGGCGCGCGTGGATCCGGCGCACGTCGTCGAACTGGCCTTGCCGCAAGCGATTCGCGACGTCATGGCGGGTACGGCGCCGTTCGCCGAAGGACGCGCCGACGTACCCGAGACCGGCCGTGACCCCGAACACGGCAGCCAAGGCCCACTGACCCGCGCCGGCTCCGACCAGCGCGATGGGCTCGATCGTCGACATCACGCCGTACGGCAGGTTGGACCACAGGTGATAGCGCTGTGAGCGCTGCAAAACCCAGGGCTCGCTGTCGTACGTCGACCAGCGGCGTGCTGTTGGCGCCGGTCGTGCGGGTTCTGCTGCCGGGACCCTGACCACGTTCTCCAGCAGCGGCCGGATCACGTCCCGGACGTCGTCGCGCAGCATCGCGGCCTGGGCCGTCTCTCGCTCGGCTCGCAGCGCGGCGCCCCGGCCACGGACGGCCTGCTCGAGCTTCTCGCCGGCCAGCTGGCCCCGGTACATCAGATAGCCCTGTCCGCAGCCCTCCGCCAGGCCGTAGCCGATCGCGAAGGTGGCGCCCAGCCACGACGAGTTGTGGAACAGGGCCAGGCCGAGTGCGGCGTTGCCGACGCCGATGAGCAGCTTGTCCAGCGCCATCCCACCCAGGAAGATCGCCCGCCGCGGCACTCGGGAGGGCTCGGCTTCACCGCGGTCGAGGCGCTCCTCGAGCTGCTCGGCCATCGCCTGGGCCGATCGCGCCCGGCCGCGCCGGGTCAGGACTCGCCGCAGAGACGAGGGGACGAGGTCGTTCAGCTCCGTCAGTGCTTGGTCGTCCAGGCCGAGCTCGGCCAGATGTTCGGTCAGGTCCTTGACCAGCATCCGGAACGTGCGCCAGCCGGCGGCGGACACCAGTTGCTGCTCGAAGCGCGCGAGCACCGCCGCGATTCCGGGCGGCAGCTCCGTCGTGCTGTCCAGGTGCTCCGCGACCACGGCGTACAGACCCTCGATCGTGAGCCGTTCGCCCCGCAACCGGTCGACGCCCGGTGGAGTCCGGAGGTGGTACGTCGATGCCTCGGCGCCGCGCGCCACCTGGCCGTGCCGGGCGGCGAGCCCGGCGCCCGGCTCGACGAGGACGGTGACGACATCCGGCGCGCCGTCGGTGCGCGGGACGGTGATCGCCACGGTGTTCTCGCCCAAGCGGGTGAAGGACAGGCCCCGGCCGTGCGGGCCCTCCTCGAAACGATTGAGCCAGGAGGCCAGCCGGACCAGGTCGCTGCCGTCGAACACCGGGATGACCGCCCGGCTCGGCTCGATACCGGCCTCGCCGAGCGGGCGGGTCTCGATCAGCCCGCGGACGCGGGTGACCCGGCGCGCGCCGTTGTGCCTCAGCACGTAGTCCGCGAGCTCCCGGTCCAGGCTCCGCAGCGCGGCGAACTTGCGCTCGTAGTCAGGGCTGCTGGGCAGCAACCCCTTCTGATAAAGGAATTCCCGCAAGGCCCGCGCGTCCCGCCAGGTCGGTTCGGCATGGTGCAGGCTGAAGCTGCGCAGCCAACCGACCGCGGCCTGGTCGTTGAGACTGAGCTCGTGACCGGCCTGGCCACCCAGCGCCTGCCAGGTCAGCAGATCCGCGGACACCCGGTCAGCTGCCGACCGGTGACTCTCGATCGCCTTCGCCACCCGTCCGGCCAACTCGTGAACACTCGGATCAGCTTCGCGGTCCGCCTCGAACGGCACCACGACATCCGCGGCCGGATCGGCCGACGGCTGGCCCTGCCCGTCCAAGCGAACCGCGAGGGTGAAGGATTGGTGCCCGTTCACGCTGACCGTGACCACACCGGCCTGCTCCGTCGGCGCGAGCGTGGCACCCACCGCCTGCTGGAATCGCGGTCGACGCAACGTCTCGTCCAGCCAACCACTGTCCACGGTCACCGGCAGTCCCGCGACCAGGCCCGGTCGCGCGCCGTACTCGAGAGCGAGCTCGACGAGTGTGCCGTAGCCGGAGCGGTCGAGCAGCCGGAACCGGTCGAAGTGGTTCACGGCACCGATGTCGAGCCCGGCCGCCGACACCGCCTCGCGCAGTCTGGCGCGGCGCCGGCGGTTCAGTCGCCGGGCGTCGTACCGGCCGAGCTGGTCCGGCGTTCCGGCGTTCAGCCGCCGGTGCCGGACCTGGAGCTTCGTTGCGGTCAGTACGTCGGCCGGCGTCATCCGGTCCGGTACGTCGTACCCGCGGCGCAGCACTGCGCTTCCGCCGAGCTGCGCGGCTGCCTGGCTCGCGGCGGTTGCGAGCTCGTGCAACGCTCCCGAGGCCGGGAGCTGTGTGTGAGCCGTCCGCAAACGGTCGGCGGCGAGGGCCAGGTTCGCCGGCCGGTACGGATCGTCCAGTCCCGCGCTGATGTCGGCCAGGGCTTCGCGCACCGTTGACCAGTCGACGAGCGAGACGTCGGCCGGCGGCATCGCGAACGCTTCGTCCGCCGCCTGCAGACTCGCCCTGACCGGCTCCACGATCTCGAGCTGCGCCGCGAGCGCCGCGATGTGCCCGGCCGCGGCCGCCTCGACCCAGTCGGCGTCCAGCTGTGCGTCGATCAGCTGCCCGAAGGTCAGGTCGGCCAGCTCACGATCGATGCCCTCAGCAACAGTAATCACGAACGCGGCCGACTCGTGGTCGCCGACGCGTTCGACCGTCACCTCACCGTGCGCCACCGGCCCACGCCGTACGCCGGCCAGCAGGGTCAGGCCACCCCGGGTGGTGACCCGCAGCCAGCCGGGGCCGATCGGCTCGATCGCGGTCACGTTCTCGATCGCGTCGGGGAGCGCCGGGGCGTCGCTCCAGAACCGCACGAGGCTGTCGTCCGCGGGAGCACGCATCGGGGAACCGCGGTCGATCCGGGCGAGGACGGCCGCGTGCCGGTCGGCAGGCAGGTGCAGCAGTTCGTCCGGCGAGACGGGAGTCTCGGCGCCGTACTCGTTGTGGGTACCGATCGGCCTGCCGGCGAAGGGCACCGGCGTACCGGCGGGATCCAGTACCAGCGCCTCGACGCTGACGACGTCGGACCTGGCCTCGCGGAGGATGTCGCTGCGCTCGACGTCCTGCTGGTCGCTGTCGACGTACCGCGGCCGGTTGCCGGCGCTGTGCAGCACGAGCCGGCGGCTGGACCCGTCCTCGCGGGTCAGCACAACGAACGCGCGATGATCTTCCGTCACGGTGGTCTCGAGCTGACGGATCGCCGCGAGCACGGCGTCGCGCCCAAGCTGTCGACCGGCCTCGTCGCGGCGAAGCACGAACACGTCTGCAGCCTCGTCGAGTGTCTTCTCCAGCGCGGCATCAGGCAAGCCGCCCTGCTCCAGAGCCAGGTTCCAGGCCGCGATCGCCTGATCGAGCCGCTGCTGGGCGGCCGCCAACTGCCGCTGCACCCGGGCACCCTCCAGCGTCGGATGCGCTGTCTCGGTGGCCGGCGCGTCCCGAACGTCGACGACCACCTGCAGCGCACCTCCGCTGCGACGAACGGCCTGGGCGAAGCTGTCGGACTGCTCGCTGCCGAGACTCGCCCTGGTCTGGTGGTAGTTGGCCGGATGAATTGCGCGCTGTCTGCCTTGGAGAGCGGTGCGCAGCACGCGGTAGAACGGGGCCAGGTCGTGGTCCCGGCGGGTCCTGGCGTCTCGCAGCGTCTCGGGGCTGACCAACCCGAGGCGGACGCAGATCCGGCCGAACGTCCCGGTGACGACGCCGTCGAGCCAGGTCCGTACCGCCGACGGCACGTCGCCGAACTCCTCGACGATGTGCGCGTACGCTCTCGCGAGCAACTCCTCGTTGACCAGGTGGCGGGACGACCCGGCGTACAGCTCGGTGATCTCCTGCCGCCACTGCCGGACGAGCGGTGTGCTCGGGATCCGGTCGATGTCGTTCTGCAGCTGGAGTTGTTCCGCCGGGCTCGACGCGGCGAAGACGAGATGCGCGGCTTCATGCAGAACGGTTTCCAGGATCGCGGCGCGCGTCGGGTTGGCGTCGAGGGTGATCACCAGCTCGGCGCTGCCGTCCGGATTCGGCTGGAAGTGGCCTCTGCGCAGTTCGGTGATGCGCTCGACCTGGCGAAATCGCTGGTAGAACGCGTCCTGGGTCGGTGGCGTGACCAGGTCGATCCTGTCCAGGACATGCTTCGGCAGCTTCAATCGGCCGAACGCTTCTCTGGCGATCCTTTCCCGCTCCTGGAGGGGCAGGCCGTCCTCGACGACTGCGTCTGTCGCAGCCAGCAGCGACCTGTCGCCCTGCTGCCGTCTCGCGTTGGCGACGGCCGCGTCGAGCAGTTGACGCCGTACGGCGCGGCCGATGAACGACCCGGTCCCGTGACTCTCGATCGCCGTACGACGAGCCGCCGGCTCCGCCGGGAGCGCGGCGACGAACTCGAAGTCGATCGGCCGGAGGTTCCCGTCGCCGTCGACGAAGACCTGTAGGTCGGTCCGGACGTAGTAGCCGGCGTCCAGCAGCCGTTGGAGGTACTGGTCGTACTGGCGAACGGTGTCGAAGGTGACAGCCGCACGCCACTGCTCGGTCTCCGCGGGGTCGACAGCACTCGTACCGATGAAGCCGCCCGGGGCCTGAGCCATTGCGACACCGGCGTAGTCCTGCCCGGCGATCGTCGCCCGGACCAAGCCGTACGGCGTCGGTCCGTAACCCGTCGCGGCGGCGCCGAGCAGGCCTGCGTACTCCGCGATCGCCTGCGCCCGGTACCGGCTCCCGTCGGGCCAGAGCTTCACGACCCACTCGCTGCCGTCAGGTCGCTCGATCAGATAGACGCCGGAGTGAGGGCCGAGCCGCGCGACGGACCCGGCCTCCCCGGCACTGCTCATCCGCGGCAACGACGGCGGCAGCTCACCGAGATCGGTGGCTTCGGCCCAGTCCGCCGGCCGGGCTGTTGGTGCGTCCGGTACCTGCGGCGCTCCGGTCACCTCGCCATCGAACTCGACGCCCTTGCTGAACACGTCCGCATACTCGAGCTCGACCCAACTCTCGACCTCCGCCCTCAAGGCGTCAGGGCCGAGCGCCCGAAACCCCGGACTGATCAGCACAGGCCTGAGCCCGTCGAGCAGCACCGCGTCGTTCCCGGTGACCGCTTCGACGACGGTCACCATCCGACGCTGCTCCTCGAGCGTCAACCGCCGGTACGACGGCACCTGCTCGAACACCTCCGCGACAGCGTCGTCGCCGCGCGGCCCGGAGACGCGACGGGCCCGACCGGAGTCGTGATTGCCTGCCGCCCGCTTCACATTCTCGATCGCAGCCGCCAAAAGCTCGTCACCGAGCAGCGGGCCCCCAGGGACCGCCTCAGCGAACTCGATGGGACGGAAGATGCCCCGCTCGTCCACGAACCCGCGCAGATCGGCAGCCGGTTGGTGGCCAAGAGCAACCAACCGACGGACGTAGTCGTGAAGCTGCAGCACAGTATCGAGCGTCACCACCCGCCGCCAACGAACAGCCTCCGCCCGAACACCCGGACCACCGCTCAGCGCAGCGCCCTCAAGATCAGCCGACCGCCCGTCACCCGGCGTGGTGATGGAGCCTCCGTCGACGGCGTCTGTTGCGAGGCCGACGTACTGGGTGCCGTCGAGCTCCGCTGTGACCAGGCCTCGGGGCGGCGGGCCGTAGCCGGTGCGTGCCGCGAGGTGGGCGCGCTTGAGCTCGGCGACAGCGCGGTCGCGTGCTTCCGGGGCGTCGGGGTAGAGCTTCACCAACTGGTCGGCGGTTCGGCGGATGCCGACACCGTCCGGCGGCGCGGAGAGCTCATCCGGTGTGAGGCGAGTCGCCGTGGTCCAGTCGTACGACGTGGGCTCGAGGTTCTCGTTGAGGGGTGGGGCGCCGCGCACGGCGGCCGGCGGGGTGAAGATCCGTTCGGCGCCGAGACCGTCGGCCGCCCACGCGATCCACGCGTCGACGACCTCGAGCGGGTTCGACCCGGCGCGGCTGAAAACGGCGAGGTTCACACCGCCGGGAACAGCCGGCGGAGTCGTGGACGGCAACGGTCGGACGCGGCCGACGTCGTACGCCCAGAACCGACCGTCCGGGTCAATCCCGAACTGGAGGTCGGTGATGACCAGGTTGTTCGCAACGAAGAACGCACGGATCGCGAGCAGGCTGTCGAGAGTCGCCTGCGTCGGACGGAGCACCTGCGGCCCGTGGAAGTCCGGGATGCTCGCCCAGATGTCGCGGCTGATGGTCGGGAAGCGGTCGGCGACGAACGCGTCGCGTTCGAAGACAGTGGTGTACCGGAGCGGCGCGATGACGTCGGCCGCGCCGGGTTTGGTGAGCAGGTCGAGCGTCCGGCGGAGCTGCTTGAAGAACGACACCTCGATCGTCGGGAGCGCGATCAGCACGACCTTGTCGTAGAACGCGAAGGCCGCCTTGGACCCACCGACGCCGAGCAGGCGGCCGAGATGCGGCTCGAGGTCGTCGACCGGTACGCCGTCGGGGTTGTCCGGCGTACGCAAGATCAGCGTGTCGTCGGGGCCGAACTCGACCGTGCCCTCTTGGTGCGGCATCGCCCGCGGGCGCAGGCTCTGCCAGCCGTCCGGCGTACGGACGATGATGTCGACGCCCATGATGTCGGCGAGCTGCTGTGCCAGGGCCGCAGCCTGCGGCGTACGGGTGTCGAGGACGATCGACACGTTGCGGTAGAGGTCGGTCATCACCGCGAGGTGGTGCGGAGTGAGCCGCGCACCTTCGATCACGAAATGCCGCTCGTCCGCGTCGGTGACGAGGAATCGCTTGACCTTGCTGTCCGGCGCGACCGGAAGCGCTGCGGCGAGAGCTCGTTCGTCGAGCGAGCCGTCGAGCAGGTCGCCGTACGACGACTCGACGACACCGCTGGTGAACGCGGGCAGCCCGCCGCCGTCGTACCGGTTCTGCTGAGCGGGACGGATCCGCGAGATGTTCGGCCCGGGGCGGGACGTGCGGGATCGCGGCGCGACCAGGGACTCGTGGACCGGGCGGCCCCGGCGGATGGCCCTGACCAGGGAGCGAAGGATCGTGTGCAGCGGTTCGAGGTGGTGGTCGCGGCGGGCGCGCTCGAGGGTTTCGTTGCTGATGGCACCGATGCGGAGGAAGGCGTCGCCGAGGCGGGTGGACAGCAGGTGGTTCCAGGCCTGCCTCAGACGACCGGGTACGCCGTCCTCCGCGAGCGCCGCGAGAAACTCCTCGTCCCGGACCTCCACGGGCTGGTCGGGGTACAACTCGTCGATCTCGGCCGAGAGCTCGGGGTCGAGGCCGCGGAGCTCGTGCACCGCGGCGAGCACTTCACTGCGCGTCGCCGGACTGAACAGCCGCCAGCCGAAGTGGCCGACCACCTCATGCCAGACCGACGCCGCCACGTCGTCGGCCGACAGGTGGTCGTAGGCGGACAGGTAGACGACGCCGGTGCCGTTCTCCAGCCGGAAGTACGCGGGCCGCGGACCGGCGGCGGGCTCGATGCCGTACTCCTCCACCAGTACGCCGTTGTTCGCGCCGACAACGACCTTCACCGGCAGCCCACGCGGCAACCGCATCCGCCGCAACACGCCGTCCACAACCCCCTGAACCTCCCCAACCCGCATCCCGCCCGCAGGCCGCACCCCGTCCGCAGGCCGCACCTCCTCCGGTCGCCTGCGTCGTGCCCGACCTTCGCCCTCCGCCTCCGCCGCCCTCGACCGCCGGATGATTCGCGGCGGCACCTTCTTCGCCGACGACGCCCCTGAGGCCGGGTCGCCGGAGACCGAGGTGCCCGGCGCGGGCGTGCCGGAGCCCGGCGTACCCGAGACCGGCGTACCGGGGGCCAGGATGGCGGGGGTCGTGGGGGTGGTGGGGGTGGTGGGGGTGGTCAGTTGGGAGGCGGCCCAGGTTAGCCAGGTGTTGAGGGTGGTGAGGGCGGGGTCGTCGGGGCCGGTGATCTGGCGGGTGCCGGCTATGTCGTACGCGTGGAACCGGCCGTCGTGGGTGATCGCGAACTGGAGGTCGCCGGGGAGGACGTGGTTTTCGACGGCGAAGGTGTGGAGGGCCTGGAGACTTTCGAGGGTGGCCTGGGTGGGCAAGCCCGGCATGCGGGAGTCGGGGTCCGGGGCTTCTTCGTCGAGGACTTCGTGGCTGGTGGTCGCGTATCGGTCGACGACGATCGCGTCCCGGCCGAAGAGTGTGGTGACCTGGTGGATCGGGGCTATGACGTGCTCGCCGCCAGGGAGGCTGCGAAGGTGGTTGGTCTGCGCCACCTCGGCGGCGAGGGACACGCCCGGGTGGGCGACCAGGACGACCTTGTCGTAGAACGCGAACGCGGTCTTCGAGCGGCCGGCGCCGAGGCGGGTACCGAGGGTGTCCTCGGTGATCTCGAGCTCGATGCCGTACGCCGAGTTCGCGCGGGGTTTGCGGATGAGCTTGCCGTCCTCGAGGACGACGACACCGTCGGGGCGCAGAGCGGGATCGTCGGCCGGGGTGAGCACCTGCGTGCCGTCGGACGAGCGCAGGACGACGTCCTGCCCGGTGATGTCGGCGAGTTTCTGCGCCAGGGCGGTCGCGGCGGGAGTCAGTGCGTCGGTGACGATCTCGTGGTTGGCGGCGCGAGCGAGGGACGCGAGCTCGTGCGGGGTTAAGCGGCGATCGCCGTACACGAAGTGGTTGTCGTCAGCAACGGAAACCCGGCTCGATCCCCCGGGGAGGTGCGGATGGGTACCGCCGCGGCGGGTACCCGCGAAGACCTCGCCCGGGCGCGATCGGCGAGGCCGGCCGGCCGGGTCGAGCGTCGGCGCGCCTCGGCGGATGACAGACGTCGCGGAGACCGTCCCGGCGGGTGAGCCTGCAAGTACTCGCCCGTCCATGGTCTGGGCGCTCGGGTGCGAGGCCTCCTGGTGGGACGACGCTGTGGTCTGCCTCGTGTCCGGTGCGCCGGGGACGGCTTGCGGCGTCGGACCCCCATGCGCGCCGGGGCCTCTCGGCGACGCCTGAGCGGTCGCGTCGGCTACCGCGGTCCGGGCACGCGAGGTCGCGTCGCCTTGCGTGGTCTGGGCTTGCGAGGTCGCGTTGGGTTGGGCGGTCTGACCTTGCGAGGTCGCAGAGCCTCGCGTTGCCTGGCCTTGCGAGGTCGCGTCGGCCTGCGCCGTCTGGGTGTGCGGAGTCGCGCCGGGTTGGGCGGTCTGACCTTGCGGGGTCGCGTCAGCGTGCCCGGCCTGTGCTTGGGCCGTCGCGTCAGCCTGCCCGGCCTGCGCCTGCGCCGTCGCGTCCGCCTGCCCGGCCTGGGCCTGCGCCGTCGCGTCGGCCTGGGCCTGCCCGGTCTGGTCGGCCTGCGCGGTGTGGTCGGCCGGGGTGGTCTCGTTGGAGCCGGAGGCTTGGGCCGTTTGGTCGGGGGTGGTGAGTTGTTCGTCTGTGGTGTCGTTGGGGCCGGTGTCGCTGGGTTGGGTGGCTGGGTTCCGGCGTACGGCGGTCTCTTGGTCCGCGCGGGATTGCTGGGTGCTGGTTGGGGACGACGTACCCGGCTGGGCTGGGCGACCGGCCGTGGTGGTGCTCGTGGTCGTCTGACCGAGGCCTGCGCCGACCGGGGCCAGCGTCTGCTGGGTGGAGCTCTGCGTTGCGTTCTGGGCGGTGTTCTGGCTGGCAGCCTGGCCGAGGTCCTGGCCGCCGTTCGCCGGGGTAGTCTGGCCGGCCGGCGGGGACTGGAGTTGGCCGCCGCCGTCAGGGCCGCCGCCGCCGGGTGGAGGGCCGCCGGGGACCGCGGAGATGATCTTGTTGCCGATGTACTCACCGGCCTTCTCGCCGATCGACTCCAGTGGGCCGTGTACATCGCTCGGCGTGGAGTTGCGCACCGCGCCGTGGGCGCCGGCCAGCCAGGCCTCCTGCAGGGTCGGGTTGTGCCAGCCCTCGCCGAATCCAAGGGCGGTCAGCGAGCTCGACAGCGGCGACGTGATCGCGTTGTTGACGAACGTACGGCCGATCTTCCCGAGCCCCGGCACCTTCGCGAGCCCAGCCCCGACCCCGTGCGACAGCGGTACGCCGACCACCGCGCCGACCGTGGTCATCGCCGTACCCCGCCAATCCCAGTCGTGCGTGGTGACGAAGTTGCCGTCGGCATCTTTCACGGGCCGGCCGTTGCCGTCGACGACCAACCGCCGGTCATGGCCGGTCGCCTCGCCCCACCAGCCGGCGAGCGCGTGCGGAATGACCTCGTCGGCCACCTCCGCGCCGACCAGCCCGAGCACCTTCGGCACCATCTGCCGGCTGAACACGAACTTGCTGGTCTGCTGCGCCGCGTTCGCCACCATCTCGCCGACCATCCGCGCCTGCAGCTTCTTCGCTTCCCGGTTCACCAGCTTCTTCAGCAACTGGAGCAGCAGCCGTTTGACGCCTTCCTGCCCGAGCTTGCGGATCAGCGTCCCCATCACCGGCCCGAGCCCGGCCAGGATCGTGATCCAGCTGACGATGCCGATGATCAGCAGCTCACGCTTGGTCCGCAGGATCGTGTCCCCCATCGTCCGGAGGAACTCCGCGACGTGCTTGACGTCGTCCGCCATCGCGACAGGGCCGCAAGCATTGGCGTCGGTCGCATACCGACGCAGGTACTCGCTCAGCGCGCTCCCGGCCTCGCCCTGGTACGCCGCACCGAAGCCGTTGCCGGCCGCCTGGATCGCCGCCGACAGCTCACCCGTGAGGTACGCCGCGCACGCGTCGTACTGGTCTGCCAGCGCGTAGAGCTTGTCCTCGTCGGCCTGCGGCTCGTACCCGCCCTCCAGGATCGCCTTCAGCCATCCCGGCAGATGGAAGCCCACGGCGGCTACTCCGCGCTCTGCGGGGCCGGTTCCCAGTGGTCCCCGACGCGCGCCAGCCCGACATCCGTGGCCCGCACCTGCTGGGCCGCGTCCGAGTCGGTCGCTTCGGTCCGGTCGGCGCAGGCGGTCATCTGGTAGCCGCGGCCGAGCAGCTCGGCCTCGATCGACTTGGCGCCGTCGGGGAACTGCGCTGCTCCGCTGTTGGTCCAGCCGTCCGTGATCTGCTTGCCGTAGTCGTCGTGACCCGCCGCGCTCTCGATCGCCTGTTGCGTCAGCCCGAGCATCAGACCGGTCAGTTTCGCGCGGGCGTCGCCACCGGCCTGCCGGCACGCCTCCGCCGCGCTGTCCACGCCGTTGAGGTCGACCTGGATCCGGTCAGTCATCGAGGTCCTCCTGGAAGGATTCGTACGCGGCCTGCATCTTGGCGGCCGCCGCGGCGTGCGCCTGGCCGAGGGTCGCGAGGATGGTCGCGGCCAGCGCCTGGGGATTCTCGGTGCGGTAGATGCCGCGGTCGAACTCCAGCTCCCGTACGTCGCCGCGCCCGGTCACGGTCACCTTGACCAGCCGGTCGGGCGAGACGGCGGTCGCGACGATCTCGTCGAAGGCACGATCGAGCGCAGCCGCTGCCGCGGTCAGCCGCTCCAGCCCGCTGTCCAGGCCGAGTGCGGCCAGCTCCTTGTCGAGGTTGAGCTTCGACACGTCCATGATCGACACCTCCGAGTCACCAGGGTGAGGTGTCGGCGGCAACGTGGTCAGTCGTTGGCCACAAGGGGTCAGAACCCGTGTCACGATCGGGCCGCGCCGTACGGTCCGGAGCGTGATGACTGTCAGAGCAGCAGCGGCGACCGCCGTCCTGGGAACGCTCGCCGCCACCGCGACACCGGCGTGGGCCGGCCCGCCGGCCGGGCAGTGCCAATCCGCGGAGGCCGGCGGACCGACGATCACCAAGATGCCATGGGCAACTACCTGGCTCGCGCCGGAACGCGCCTGGCCGATCAGCACCGGCCACGGTGTGACGGTCGCGGTGATCGACTCCGGCGTGGACGCGGACCATCCGCAGCTCGCCCAGCCGGGCGCAGTGCTGCCGGGCAAGGACGTCCTGACACCGGGTGACAAGCGCGCGAACTTCGACTGTGTCTCGCACGGCACGGCGGTCGCGAGCATCATCGCCGCGCGACCGGTGGCCGGGATCGGCTTCCGCGGCATCGCGCCCGGCGCGCGGATCCTCCCGATCCGGGTCAGCGAACGCGACGCGAGCGAACAACAGGGCGCGGCCGTCGACGCGACCGTGTTCGCCGGCGCGATCCGGTACGCCGTCGACGCCGGCGCGACCGTCGTCAACATCTCGCTGTCGCTGTACGTCGACCAGAAGCCGGTCCGCGACGCCGTGCGGTACGCCCAACGGCATGACGCCCTGATCGTCGCCGCGGCCGGTAACGCCCACAACCAGCAAGGACCGGATCCCGTCACGTACCCGGCGGCGTACCCAGGTGTCCTCGGCGTCGGCGCGACGACGATCGACGGCTCGCGGCTGCCCGGTTCGCAGGTCGGGTCGTACGTCGACATCTCGGCGCCCGGCGGCGGCGTACTGGCCGCAACCCGCGTTCGCGGACACCGTTACTACGACGGCACGAGCTTCGCGACCGGCTTCGTCAGCGGTACGGCGGCCCTGGTCAGAGCAGCAGATCCGCGCCTGTCCGCGGCCCAGGTCGCGGGCCGGTTGATCGCCACCGCGACACCGGCGCCCGGCCCGGCCGATCAGTACGGCGCCGGCGTGGTGAACCCGTACCGCGCCGTCCAGGACGTCCTGGGCACCACGCGTCCCGCGGCGCTGCCGCCCGTGAAACCTGTGAAGGTGGATCCCGTGGCGGAGCGGCGTACCGCCGTGCGGCACGCCGCAGGTCAGCAAAGCCGCCGGATCGCGGTGCTGGCGGGGGTTGCCGCGTTGCTGCTGGCCGTCGGGGCGATCGTCGTACCTCTCGGCCGCCGCCGCGGATGGCGAGCCGACTGAGACGACAACAGGAGCCCGGCCCCGAGAAGTATCGGGGCCGGGCTCCGGTGGTTGGGTCAGACGTCGAGCGCGGTCGCGGCCGACCTGTCGGCGCGCGCCATCCGGATCCAGGCGTCCTCGAGGGCGCTGCCCCGGCGGCCGAGGATCAGGTTGATCTCCTCGTTGGCCTGCGTCCACAACTGCTGTACCTGCTGCAGCTGCGGCGAACCGGCCTCACTGCGCCAGGCCGACAGCAGCGCCTGCATGGCGGTCTGGAACTGGCTCTGCAGCTCGGTCACCTTCGTGTTCGCGGTGCCCATGTCGACGGAGCCCTGCATCATCGCGGAGCCCGGGTAGTTGATCATCATGACGGCATCCCTCCTGGAGCCTGTCTAGAGCTTGGTGACGTCGAGGACGGAGCCGCCGGACGCACCCAACTGGTGGAACGCGGCCTGACTGCCGGTGTCCTCGGACTCGTAGCCGGTCTTCGAGGTGGTGATGCCGTCGGACATCTGGTGCAGCTTCGTGCAGAGCCTGCCGACCGCCTCGAGATGGTTGCTGTGTCCCTGCCAGAAGACGTTCTTGATCTGTCCGTCCATCGGGGTGAGGCCGCCCATCGCGTTGTCGAGCGCCGTCATCACCGCCTTCAGGTTGTCGCCGATCGTGGCGGCCTCGTGGGCCGTTCGTTGCATTCGCTGGAGTTCGGTCTCCACACCGGCCATGGTGTTTCCTCCTCGCTGGTTGCCGGCGCGTGATCACCGGTCGATGTCACGCTAGGTCCCGGTCCCGCGTCCTCCGGACGCGTTCCGGATGCGGCCACGGAATGGCCTCTTGTGCCGTCAGAGCTTCCACAGCTCCTCGTCGAGCACGTCGTCGACGGCGGTACGGCGGGGGCGCGCGGAGCTCCTGCGCCGGTGTGGCGGAGGAGCTCCGGCCGGAGTCCGTTGTTCGCCGTTCGTCCGGCCCTGCAGGTCGGACTGCACTCCCTGGCGGCGCAGCCGCTCGGACGCGGTGGACTCGGTCGGCACGGTGAACCCCGACTTCGCCGCTGCCGCTCCCGGGCGAATCTCTCCGCGAGCGGCGGGAGCGCCGGCACCCGCGCCGTTCATCGGCGGGTACATCGGTGGAGTGCTCGACTGTGTGCCGGTGGCGCCGGTGGTCGCGGTCTTGCCGCTCAGCGTGGGCTCGGCGCCGGCACCTCCAGCAGTGGTTGCTGAGCGCAACGATTGCGTTCCGCGATCCGTCGTACCGCTGGGCAGGCCGGTGTGACCGCCCCCTCCACCGCCGCCGAGGGGCAGGCCGATCGAACCCAGGCCGCTGTTTCCCAGGCCACCGCTGTGCGGAGTGGACGGCGTGTAATGGGTGGGGTTGAGAACCGGCTCCGTGCCGGCGCCGCCGGCCAGGGCGGGCTCGTCGGTGGGTAAGCCTTGCGGCACGAGGCTGTCCGGCGTCGAGGTGGACGGCGTGTCCGCGCCGAGCAGATCCTTCGCGTGCTGGGCGAGCGTCAGCCACTTGTCGAGGTTCTCCGGAACCTTTCCGGTCAGGTCGATGCCCTTGCCGATGACGTCGATGAGCTTGCCGGCTTCCTCCACCGGATCCTTCGCCTCCGGTTCCTTCGTCTCCGGGGTCTTCGGCGACGACGGCTGCTCCGGCGTCCCCGCGTCCGGATCCCCGGGCGCCGCCCCGCCGCCTCCGGAGTCTGCGCCGGGCCCCTGGGCACCTGGGGCTTGCGATCCGTCGTCCGCCCCGGGATTGCTCGGGCCTCCCGGAGCGGCTCGCGGTCCGACCCAGCGACCGGGGCGTTCCGGGTCCTTGTCGGTCAGCGATTCCCTCATCAACTGTGCGACCAGTTGCATCCGGCCGCGGGCGAGGTCGTCGAGACGGTCGATCTCCTGGGTGGCGCGGTTGCGTGCATCGATGTCGTCCGCCGCGGCGTCCCGGATCCTGACCTGCTCGGCGCGCGCGTCGGCGAAACCCCGGATCGCCGGCTGGGCCGCACCCAGCACACTGGCGACGGCCTGCAGCCGCAGCATCACGATGACGCCGAACTGGTTCCAGCGCCGTAGGACGTCGAGGTCGCGGTTGATGCGCTGGTCGAAGGCCGCCTGCGCCGCCGAGTCGTTGCTCTGCCGCCAGACCGTGATCTCGCCGCTCGCCGACGAGATCCCGGCCTCGACGTTGTTCGCGAGCACCGCCGTCTTTCCCCAGGCCTTCGCCGCGGCGCCCCAGGCGTCGGGATGCTCGGCCGCGACGATGTCGTTGAGCTCCGCGGCGTTCAGCTTGCTGTAGTCCATGTCGGCTGCCTCTGCTACTTCGGTGCGGGGTCGGGGAGCTTCGGGAACAACGGCGAGACGTCTTGCGCGAGGTACGACTCGACATGGCGGAAGGTCTCGTTGACAGCCCGCTCGCGGGCCGCGTTGTCGCCGTCCACGCCCGTGTAGGTGCCGATGACGTGGTCGGCGAACTGCCGCAGCGCCTCGATCCCCAGCGGGACGTCGGTGCCGAAGGACTCGAGCTCGTGCAGCAACGCGAGGTGGATCCGCTGGATGGTCTGGCTTTCCTCCATCCGGCCGGCCAGGTTCGTGCCGTCCTTGATCAGTCCGGCGACCTCGGTGAAGTCCGCCGGCGGCAGCTTGTCCCGGAAGTTGCTGACTTCGTCGGTGTCGAACAGCAGGCTCATACGGTTTCCTCCGTTGCCGGACAGTTCACGAGATGGATGAGGTCGGGGTTGCCGCGGCGGTCGACGTGCACGCCGCGGCCGGGCGGGAGCGACTGCGGTTTCGTGGCGCCGAGCAGCGGACCCTCGGACTTGTCGCCGCTCATCAGGAGGCCCGGCGTCCCGAGGTCGCGAAGCCGCGCGATCAGCGGCTCGAAGATCGCCCGGCCGGCGCCGCCGGTGCGGCGGGCGACGACCAGGTGCAGGCCGATGTCGCGTCCCTGGGCGAGGTAGTCGACGAGACCGGACAGCGGGTTCGCGGTGGTGCCGGCGACGAGGTCGTAGTCGTCCACCAGGACATGGATCTGCGGCCCGGTCCACTCGCCGGACAACCTGCGGTCGAGGACCGGGACCAGGTCCGCGACCATCGCCTCGACACCGCGCGGATCCGTGAAGGTTCCCATCACGTGCTCGGCGTCGACGGTCAGGGAGCGCCGGTAGTCGACCAGGATGATCCGCGCCTCGTCCGGTCGACGGCGCTCGACGATCGATCGCGCGATCCAGCGCAGGAACCCGGTCTTCCCCGTCTCGGTGTCCCCGAACAGCAGGAAATGCGGGTCGGCGTCGAGGTCGACGTACGCCGGTCCGAGGTCGCGCTCGGACAACCCGATGGGCAATCCGGTCGCCGGCCCCTGATTCCGGCTGACGACGGCACTCAGCTGCGCGGCGGACAACTGCAGCGGGAGCAGCCGGACGCGGGGGGCACCCGAGACCGGCCACGCGGCGGTGAGTTGGGGTCCCAGGTCGGCGTCCGGGGTGGCCACGACGAAGTGGTGCGCCTTGTCGGCGAGGCCGCGGCCGGGGCTGTCGGTCGGTACGCTCATCGCGGCCCGTCGGTCCACGATCGAGTCGGACGGGTCGCCGAGCCGGAGCTCGACGCGGGTGCCGAACAGGTCGCGGATCGTGCCGCGCAGGTCGAACCAGCGCGAGCAGCTCGCGATCACGTGCACGCCGTACGCGAGGCCGCGGCCGGCGATCTCCGCGATCGTCGTCTCCAGTTCCTCGAAGTCCGACCGCAGGACCGGCCAGCCGTCCACGACGAGGAAGACGTCGCCCCACGGGTCGTCCGCGAACTCACCGGCCGCGCGCCGTTCGCGGTACGACGCCATGCTTTCCACACCGTTGTCCGCGAAGTGGCGCTCCCGGGCGGCAAGCACCTGGTGTACCTCGGCGACCGTCCGGCGTACGGCGCCCGCGTCCAGGCGGGCTGCCACGCCGCCGACGTGCGGGAACTCGCGCAGCGCGGCGAGTGATCCGCCGCCGAAGTCGAGGCAGTAGAACTGCACCTCGCGGGGCGTATGGGTCAGCGACAGCGCCGAGACCACCGTGCGGATCGCGGTGCTCTTGCCGCTCCGGGGACCGCCGACCACCACAGCATGCCCGGCGCCGGCCGAGAGGTCGACGACGAACGGATCGCGCCGCTGCTCGAGCGGTTTGTCGATCAGGCCGATCGGCACGCGCAGGGCTCCGCGCGCCCTGGCAGCGGCAACCGTGAGGCCACGCTCGGGGTCGACGGTCAGCGCCGGCAGCAGGCTGGTCAGGGCCGGCGGGTCGTCCAGAGGCGGCAGCCAGATCTGGTGCGCCGGTTTGCCCTTGTTCTGCAGGCGATCGACGAGAATGTCGAGCAGCTTGTCGCCGACACCGTCCTCTTCGGGCTGCTCGTCCGGGTCGATCGTCGCGGCCGGAATCGACACGTACGCACTGATGTACTCGGACACGTCGTCAGCCACATCGCTTCCGGCGGCCGAGCTCACAGCAGCGCGGTGCACACCAGACACGTAGGCGGAGCGGAACCGGACCAGCGTCTCGGTGCCGATCTGCAAGAACCCGTGCCCGGGCGCCCTGGGCAGCTCGTACGCGTCCGGGATGCCGAGCACCACCCGGCTGTCCATCGCGGAAAACGTCCGCAGACCGATCCGGTACGACAGGTGCGCGTCCAACCCGCGCAGCCGTCCCTCCTCGAGCTTCTGGCTGGCCAGCAGCAGATGGACGCCGAGCGCCCGGCCGAGCCGACCGATCTGATTGAACATGTCGATGAAGTCGGGCTTGGCCGACAGGAGCTCGGAGAACTCGTCGCAGATCACCAGAAGCGTCGGTACCTCGGGCAGGTCGGCGCCGGCGGCCCTGGCGAGCTCGTACTCGCGGACGGACTCGTAGTTGCCGGCCCGCCGGAGCAGCTCCTGGCGGCGGATGAGCTCACCGCCGATCGCGTCGGACATCCGGTCGACGAGCGCGAGTTCCTCACTCAGGTTCGTGATCACGGCGCTGGTGTGCGGCAGCCGGTCCAGCTTCGTGAACGTGGCGCCGCCCTTGAAGTCGACGAGCGCGAAGTTCAGGCTGTCGGACGGGTGCGTCGCGGCGAGCGCGAGCACCAGCGTCCGGAGCAGTTCGCTCTTGCCGGAGCCGGTCGCACCGATCAGGAGTCCGTGCGGCCCCATGCCGTCCTGGGCCGACTCCTTGAGGTCGAGCTCGACCGGTGTGCCGTCCGCGGTGACTCCGAAGCGCACCCGGAGCCGGTCCCGGTTCGGTCTCGGTCCCCAGTGCCGCGCCGGGTCGAAGGTGTAAGGGTCGCCCAGGCCGAGCAGGTCCGTCAGGCCGAAGGCGGACGCGAAGCTCTCGTCGCCGTCGGTTCCCGCCGACAGCCGTAGCGGTGCCAGTCGGCGAGCGAGGGCTTCTGCGTCCTGGACAGTGAAGCGGTCCGCCGTACCGACCTCGGACTCGCCGTCCGTGGTGACGCTCGTCAAGACGCCGTCGTCGGCTACGTCCAGCAGCACGCTGGAGCGATCGAGCAGCCTGGGCGGCTGGGTGGTCAGGTCGATGACACTGACGCCCTCCACACCGCTGCCTGTCATCAGGTGGTCGGAGCCGGCGACGTCGCCGCCATCGATCAGCACGACGACATGCGGACCGTCGACGCGGCCGGTCGCTGCCGGGTCGAAGCGTGGTCGCTGTGCGAGCAGGTCGTCCAGCACCGACTCCAGATCCGGAACGCTCTTGCTGATCAGCCGGATCGGCCCGAGCGCATCAGCTTTCTCGGGATGGTGCGCGTGCGGCAGCCACTTCAGCCACTCCCACTCCGCTCTGGTGTCCGGATCGACCACAGCTGTGATCAGTAGGTCGTCCGGCGAGTGGAAGGTCGCCAGCTGCGCCAGCAGTGCCCGGGCCAGGCCACGGACACGATCCGGCTCACCCTCGACGTACACACGTGCGAAGCCGCGCAACGCCATTGCCACGGGCAGTCCCGGGACCGACGAATACGTCGTGATGAAACGGCGCAGGGCCCCGGCGGACAACGGCTCCAGCTCTTCCAGTGGGGCTGTGTCGGGCGGGGCAACCGGAGTGGCGAGCGGTTGCGCACCGGTGCCGACACGGACGATCGCGAAGTCGGCGTCGTTGCGGCGGCGCTCCCAGAGCCGGTAGCTCTCGACAAGCGTCCACAGCTGGGTGGGATCGGGATGCAGGTACGACAACGCCGTGCGTTGCTGGGCGACAGACCGCCTGGCGCGGATGCGCTGCTGGGACAGGTGCCGCAGGTAGCCACGACGCGCCCTGGCCATCTCGCGGCGCGGTGCGCCCTGTCCGGCGAAGGCGACCGCTGCCATGCCCAGTGCGGACAGTCCGAACAGGCCGCCGACGATGTAGCTCATCTTGCCGCCACCGCCGAGCGTCGAGTACATCAACGCCATCGCGGCACCGCCCGCGAGCATCGGCACCATCATCACGTACTGCGACAGCTGCCGGCCCGCGGGCACCGGCAACGCCGGCGGCGGGTCCAAGGTGACGTCGCCGCTCGGCAACGCCGGTCCGTCGCGCCGCGGCGGCCTGCTGACGATGACTGTCGACATGCTCCAGGACGTTAGGTCGCCGCAACGCCGTACAGCCGGCTGCGGCCACTAGCTGACTGGCCGCAAGCTGCAAGCACACGGCTGGCGCCGGTTGCCGCATGTCACGGTGACAAATGTGAGCATTCGTGGACTGGTCAAGGTCACCATCGACGCACCCGAACGCCGCATGGACCTGGCACTTCCCGAGCGGTCGACGGTGGCCGAGGTGCTGCCCGGCATCCTGCGGCACGCCGGTGACGACCTCGCCGACCTCGGCGCACTGCAGGGCGGCTGGATCCTGCGTCGCCCCGACGGTGAGGCGCTGCAGACACACCGGGACCTCGCCGCGCAGGAGGTCCGGGACGGCGAGGTCCTGCATCTCGCACCGGCACACCAGCACTGGCCGGAGCTGGAGTACGACGACCTGGTGGACGCGATCGCCACCGACGCACGGGCCGGCGGCCGGGCATGGACTGCCGGCGCGACCCGCTGGTGCGGGCTGATCGCGGGAGCGGTCGCACTGCTCACCACGCTCGTCATCCAGTTGCGCGGCGGGCAATCGTCGGACGACGTGGCGTTCTTCGCTCTGGTTGTCGCAGGAGTGTTGATGGCGGTGGGTGTTGTCCTGTCACGGGCTGTTGGGGACGCGGTCGCCGCTGCGTTGGCCGGCGCGATGTCGTTGGTGTTCGCGTTCACCGGTGGAGCATTGTTGCCTGGCGCAACTTTAGTCGGTGCGCCACAGCTGACCGCGGGCGGTGCTGTGCTGCTGTTGTTCGGCTTGCTCGGGTACGTCGGGATCGCCCGGCACACCGCCGTCTTCGTCGCCTCGGTGACTGCCGGAGTGCTGGCGGTGGCAGCCGGCTGGTTGGGTGGCGGGCTGGACGGGACCCGCTCCGCGGCCGTCGTCGGCGCCGTAGCGGTCGCGTTGATCCCGATGGCTTCTCCGTTCGCGATGCGGCTCGGCCGGCTGCCAAAGCCCGTCTTGCCCACCAGCGCGGCGGATCTGCTCGCCGATGCTCCCCAACCGCCACGTCGGCTGGTGTATGCCGCCGTACTGCGGTCAGCGGCGATCTACACAGGCATGCTCGCCGGACTGGCCGTCGGGCTGGCCGGATGCCTAGCGGTTCTCGCCCGTTCGACATCTACGCCTGCACGCATCCTGGTGATGCTCGTCGTCGGCGTCTGCTTGTTGCGGGCGCGGCTGCTGCCGGTGGTGGCGCATCGGCTCAGTCTCGTCGGCGCCGGTCTCTTGGGCCTCGGCTGCTTGCTGGTACTGACGCCGTACTCGCTGCTGGTCTTCGCAGCAGTCTCCGCGTTCCTCGGGCTTTGGTACGCGCGGCACAAACCAGGGGCTTACCTGGGCCGGTACGCCGAGCTGACAGAACTGGTCCTGGTGCTGCTGATCGTGCCGGTCGTGCTGTGGGTGCTCGGACTGTACGCGTACGTGCGCGGGCTGGGCGGGTGACCGATGGCGTCCAAGCGGGACCAGCTGCAGTCGCACCAGTTCGTACAGCAGCGCATGACACATGCCTTGCTGCTGCGGGAGACCGATCCCGAGTTCCCGCCGTTCCGTCGCGGGATCGTCGCGATGCTGGTCAGTATCGGGCTGGCGGTTCTCGTACTGGCGGGGGTGGGTGTCTACGGCCAACTGTCGCCCGGTGGCAAGACCTCGTGGCAGAGCGGTGACCGGGTCATCGTCGAGAAGGAGACCGGAACCCGGTACGTGTACCGCGACGGCGTGCTCTACCCCGCGGCCAACTACGTGTCGGCGTTGCTGCTGGCCAACAAGTACAGCGCGCCGCTCATGGTCTCCGCGAAGTCTCTGCTCGGCGTGCCGCGCGGCCAACGGGTGGGCATCCCGGACGCACCGGATTCCTTGCCGTCCAAGAGCCGACTGCTCGGGAGCGGTTGGTCGTTGTGTGGCCGGCCAGAGGTCGACTCGTCGGGCAGTCCGATCGTACGGTCGGTGCTGCTCGTGGGAACCGAGCAGTCCGGCACAGCGGCGGAGTCCTTGCTGGTCGTCGGGCCGGATGGCCGGCGGTATCTGATCTGGCGCGGCTACCGGCACCTGATCCAGCAGCAGGCGACAGTCGCCGCAGCGCTTGCTCTGAACACCGAGGCGTGGCTGCAGGTCCCGTCCGTCTGGCTGGACCTGGTCCCGTCCGGTCCACCGCTCGGACCGATCTCAGTCCCTGGCGCGGGCACGCCGTCGGCCCTGTTGCGTCCAGGGCGGATCGGCACGCTGTACGTCGTACAGACCTCTTCCGGGCAAGGACAGTACTACCTGCTGCAGCGGGACCGGTTGATGGCGATCAGCTCGTTGCAGTACGACGTACAGCGCGCTGCGCCCGTGACTCGTAAGGCCTACCCGGGGTCCGTGCCGGAGGCTGTTGCGCTGGATCCAACCGTGGTGGCACAGGTCGCAGGTGGGATGGACACGCCGACGACGGACTCGGCGCTGCCGGCGACGCGGCCGACGTTCGCGCGCCCGGCGTCCTCTGGGGACTCGGTGTGTGCGGTGTTCGGAGGTGGTGAGTTCCGCCCGCGCTTCACGCTGGCCGGATCGCTGCCTTCGGCCGGCGATGCCGGAGTGACCACGGGGCGCGGGCCCGGTGGTCTGCCGTTGGCCGACGTGGTCGTCGTACCACCCGGGCAGGGCGCCGTCGTGGAGTCCATGGCGTCGTCCGGGCAACCGGCCGGATCCGGAGCGCTGTCGTTCGTCACCGATCTCGGACGGCGCTACCAGCTCGCGAGTCGCGACGTACTGGGCGTTCTCGGCTACGACCGGCCGCCAGTGGTACGGCTGCCCGCGGAGCTGGTCAGCCGGCTGCCTGCCGGTCACGCGCTGGATCCGGAGGCGGCGACCTCCCCGATCGGCCCCTAGCTGACGTCCGGTGACCTGATCCGGTCGGGCCGCCGGACCTTGATGTGGTGCACACGACGAACCTGAGGAGGAAATGTGGACATCGGCACACTGACCGTGGTGCCTGACGAGCTGCGTCAGTTCGCGGCGCTCGCGCCCCTGTCGACCGTCACTCCGGTCTCCGGAACGGTCCAGGCGACACCGCCGCTCGCCGGCCCGATGCCGGAGAGCGCGACGGTCGAGGCGCACGTGCGTTTCTGCGTCGAGAACACCGGCCAGGTCACGCTGCAGGCGACGAGCGGGATCGCGTCGCTGATCGACAGCGCGCTGTCGATCGCAGGGCTGTTCGAGTCGACCGACCTCGCGAGCGCGGCCGCGCACGGAGCGCTCGCCGACGAGTTGCCGACGGCAACGGACTGACGGGAGCCGACGATGGGCGCGTACTTCGGGATGGAACTGAACGCGATGGCGACGATGCTCTACGGGCAGCGCGCCGAGCCGTGGCACGCGGGCGCCGACATGTGGGGCTCGGCCTGCGGGCAGCTGCTCGCGACACACGGCGACCTCGGCGCCGCCAACAGCGTCATCGGCACCTGGCCGCAGAGCATCGGCTCGCTGTCGCAGGTGGCGTTCGACGGGCAGGTCGTGGGCAGTCTCGCGTCGCTCGGCGAGTGGGCCGCGTACACCGGCGCGATGTCCGCCGCACTGCGGCTCGGCGGGACGGCGCTGAACGCCGCGCAGGCGGTGATGCCGGCGCTGCAGAGCGGGTACGACACCGCCGTCGCGCTGAGCGGCGTACCGATCATCGGGCCGTTCGCAGCGCAGGTCGCGGTCGGTCTGCAGCAGGTCGGCGCCGGGATGATGGAAGCGGTCGGTGTCGTCATGCAGGCGCCCACCGCCGTACCGCAGCCGACCCAGGGCTGGCAGGGACCGGGTGGCGGCGCACCGATGCCGTCGTCGCCGGTGACCGCTGCGTCCGTGACGGACGTGCTGGATGCGACGGACAAGTTGTTCGACGTGATGACGAAGGGCGCCAGTCTGGTCCAGACGATCTCGGGTCTCGCGCAGTCGGGGAGTCTCGGGAGCGGACAGGATGCGCTGGACAAGCTGCCTGGGTACGAGAACCTGCCCGGCACGCTGATCCACCCGGACCTGCCGACGCTGGCCGGCGGGACTGCGACGGTGCCGACGCCGGTTCCCGATCCGTCGATCGGTGTCCCGCTGACACCGGGCGGGTCGCCCGGCGGGTTCCCGGGCGCCGTCCTCGCAGGAGCACTCGGTGCGGGCTCTCTACGGACCACACCGGCCGCCGGCTCCGCGGTGGCGGGTGCGCGGATCGCGGCCGGGAGCGAGCCCGCGTTGGCCGGCAGCACCGCCCGTGCTGCGGCAGCGGCCGCCAAGTCGACGCCGGCAATCGCTCCGCCGATGGCCGGAGCCTCGGGCGGCGGCTCGAACGAGATCCGCAACGGTGCACGCAAACGCTCCCGGCAGGACGACTCCCTAGGTCGCACCGGAGTCCAGCCCGACCTCCAAGGCCGCGCCGCCCAGGACTCCCCCGCACAGTTCACCCTCCCCACCCCCCGCCGCCGCCCAACAGGCCCACACCTCGACAACGAACTCTTCACCCCACTCCCATGACCCCAACACCCACCCCCACCCCCGGCCTCCCACCCGCACCACAGACCGCCAGGCCCCCCGTTACCGCCACAGTCACCCCACCACGCAAACCCACCTCCCCCAGCACCTCCGCCGCACCCGGCACCTCCCCCCTCCCCGGCACCCCCACCACCACGCCCGGCACCTCCGCCATGCCTCGCGCGGCTGTCTCGCCTGGTGCGGTCGGCCAGCCGCAGCGGCCCGCCTCGGTGCGCCCGGCTGCTGCCGGATCGGCCGGTGCGCCGGTGTCGGGCGCTACAGCCCAACCGGGTCCTGTGTCGGCGAGTGCGCCACAGCCGGCGCCGCCTGCTCCAAGTGCGCGTCTGCGGGTCGGGGTGGCGCAGCTGGTCTGCTGGGAGGTCGCGCTCGGGGCGGCGGCAGGCTTGGCGGGGCGAGGGCCGGCGACGGATGTGGTCGCGGGGCTGGTCGTGCTCGGGGTCTTCGGTGTGACGGCTACCGGGTGGCGTGGGTTGTGGTGCTTCCAGTGGATCCGGCTGGCTCTCGGCTACCTGCTGCGGGGACCGCGCTTCGTGGCGGTCGAGGCGTACCGCGGGCGGCTCGAACTCGGCGACGTCGACACCGGCACGATCATCCGGCCCGACGGCGTCACGGTGCTGCTGGAGACCGACGTACCGCCGGACGCAGCGCCGGGCGACCTGGTGGAGGACCGCACCGACCTGCGCATCAAGCTGATCCGCCGCCCCGGCCGAGCCTGGATCGCGATCACCGCAGTCCGCTCCGTCGACCGCCGCGAAAACACCGAACTGGACCTCCTCCTGTCCAACACAGTCCGACGGCTGACCAAGCGCCTCCACCGCCAGGGCCTCCGCGCCGAGCCGCTAGGCCCGAGCGACCTCGCCAACCTGCTCACCTCGCTGACCCCGAAGCAAGTCTCCGAAGAGTGGGACGCACTCGACCTCGGCACCGGCCGCTACCGGATGTACGCCGTACCTCCGCACCTCGCTCTCCAGCAGGCAGGCGCGGTCACCGTCACCACGTCGAGCGACCTCGACCACGCCCTGGTCGTGGCCCACGCCGACGCCCCGCAAGGCCCGGACGCGGTCCACCAGACCGGTCGGCAACGGGCCGCGTTCCTGGCTGCGCTCCCTTGATCGAGCGTGGCTGGAGCCCCGCTGGACAGCCGCTGTATCGGCTGTACCAGGCGTGGACATCCGCAAGATCCCCGCTGGACGGGGCCCCGCGATGGTTCTGGTGTTCCGACCGAGTCCTGGCGACTCACCGAATCGAGCGAGGTGTCCCGTGTACCAGTCAGAGCCCTCCGAAGGCGCTTCGTACCCCCGTGCGGCTCGTTACCCGCGAGCCGTGAAATCCGCACCGCACGTCCGCACCACCGGACTGCGACTGGCCCACCTGGGCGTCGACGCGACCGCCGAGCGCACCTACTTGGTGGTCCTCGAGCGGCCCTCGTGGACCCCGGCCGAGCTCGGCGAGCGGCTCGGGCTGGACGAGGCCGCGACGCGCGAAGTGATCCAGCACCTGAGCGGCCTCGGCCTGCTCGCCCGGGACAGCGCGGGCGACGTCGTACGGCCGCTCAACCCCCGGCTCAGCCTCACCGCCCTGCTCGCCGAACGCGAGGCCGACCTGGCGCGCGTCACCCGTGACCTGGAACGCAGCCGGGTCGCCGCGGCCGAGATCGCCGGCGAGTTCGCCCGCCGCCACCCGGCGCCGCTCGGAGACGGCAACAGTGCACTGGACTGGGCCGGCAGCCCGGCCGCCGCACAGCGCACGCTCGAGGGCCTGCTCAAGTCGGCCGCCGGCGAGGTCCTGGTCAGTACACCGGCCACGGCCGCGCTGTCCGACCCGATCGCCGGTCTCCGCGAGCTGGGTACCGCTGTGCTGGCGCCCCACGTCCGTTACCGCATTCTTGTTCCGGACGCCGCCCGCACGGACCCCATGCTGTCGAGACGGCTGCAGCAGCTGAGCCGCAACGGAGCCCAGGTCCGTACGGCGCCCACAGTCCCCCTCTGCGCCATGATCGTCGACGCGGCGACCGTAGCCCTACCGGCCGACCGGACCGGTCGCGGATCGGTCAGCATCCTCCGGCTGGCCGCGGCTGTCGGGGCCATGACCGAACTGTTCGAGCGTGTCTGGCACACAGCCACCCCGTTGCGTCAGCCGACCGGTTTGGGCGACGCGTCCGGCCTGACGGTCCGCGAACGCGAAGTGCTCTCACTGCTCGGTGACGGCGGCACCGACGCGTCAGCGGCCGCGCAGTTGGGTGTGTCGGTTCGCACCGTCCGCCGGATGGTCTCCGAGATGATGGCGCGTCTCGGCGCCCAGAGCAGGTTCCAGGCCGGAGTTAAGGCGGCCGACCGCGGCTGGGTGGGTACGCGATGAGCCGCACGCTCCTGGTGGCACCGGACCGCCCGGGCGCCTACCCGAGTATCGGTGCCGCTGTACTCGACGCTCCCGACGGCGCCGTCGTCTCGATCGCTCCCGGCGTCTACCGGGAGACCATCGATCTCGCCGACCGTTCGGTGACCCTGACCGCCGACGCGGGTGAGGTGGTCATCGACGCCAGCTCCGCACAGAGCCCCGTACTGCGCTCCTCGGGCGGACGGCTCGTACTGCGTGAGCTGACCATCCGCGGTGGCGATGCGCCTGCCGTAGACCTGAACGGTGGGACCCTGCGCGCCGAACGGTGCACGCTGACAACCACCTTCGGCGCTGTCGCTCTCGTGGCCGGTCCGGCCGAGGTGTCGCTGTCGCACTGCCAGATCGACGGCGGCGAGCACGGCCTGGTCCTTGAGGACTGCACAGCGCAGATCGAGCACACCAAGGTGTCCGGTGCCTCCGCCGACGGCGTCATCGTCCGTCTCGGCGCAGCTGTCGTACTGCGCGACTGCCAGGTCACCGACTGCGGGCGGCGCGGCGTTTACGCGTACCAGCACGGCCGACCCACCATCGAGAGCTGCGAGGTCACCGGCACCGCAGAAGCCGGCGTACTGATCGCCTACGAGTCCACAGCGGTACTGCGGCACACGCTGGTCCGCGACACCGCCGGACCGGCTGTGGTGTTCGGACGCCGCTGCCGGGGCGAGGTGCTGTCCTGTCGTTGGGAGAACACCGCCCAGCCGGCTCTCGACGTCGCTGAGCCTGAGCTGGTCTCCGTGACAGCCGCCGTCCAGACAGAGGCAAGGGCGACCACCGAAGAGCCTGCCGCGGCCGATGTGGAGTCGCTGCTCGCGGAGCTGGACGCCATGGTCGGTCTGGCCGGTGTGAAGGACGAAGTGCGGAGCCTGATCGACGAGATCCAGGTCAACGAGTGGCGACGGAAGGCCGGGCTGCCGGTCGGGAGCTTGAGTCATCACCTGGTGTTCGCGGGCGCACCTGGCACCGGCAAGACCACAGTGGCTCGCATCTACGGCAAGCTGCTGGCCGCACTCGGCGTACTGCCGAAGGGGCAGTTCAGCGAGGTCGCACGGCGCGATCTGGTCGGGCAGTACCTTGGGCACACCGCGGAGAAGACCACGGTGGTGTTCCAGGAAGCGAACGGCGGCGTGCTGTTCATCGACGAGGCGTACGCGCTCTCCCGCGCCGGCGCCGAGAACGACAGCTTCGGCCAGGAGGCGATCGACACCCTGGTCAAGCTGATGGAGGACCATCGTGACGAGGCCGCGGTCATCGTCGCCGGGTACAGCGCCGAGATGCTCCGCTTCCTGGATGCCAACCCCGGGCTCGCCTCCAGGTTCTCGAAGACGATCGACTTCGAGAACTACTCCGCCGACGACCTGACCCTCATCGTGCAGCGGATGGTCGCCGCGCACGAGTACGACCTGGACGACGGCACCACGCCGATCCTGCAGCGGCATTTCGCCGTCGCCTCCCAGGCCGCGAACTTCGGAAACGCCCGGGACGCCCGTCGGCTGTTCGACCGGGTCCGGAAGGCGCAGTCGCAGCGTCTGCGCCGGCTGGGCGGCATGCCGAGCATCAGCGACCTACGCACGTTGCAGGTCGAGGACGTGACCGCAGCCGTGTCATGAGACCGTGTCGAGTACGACGACGGACCGCGAGAGCAGTGCGAACACCCCGTCGAGGACCGTGCCGAGCTGGGCTGCCGGTGCACCCGGCTCTTCCCCGACCTGCTCGCCGATGGTCGCCAGCACTTCGCAGTGCGCCCACAGCGACGGTGCGACCCAGCCCCACTGCCACAGCTCGTAGGTCATTGGTCCCACCGTCGCCAGCGGCTCCAGCCCCGGTACGCCGATCGCGAAGTGGCCCGGGTCGTCGGGACGGTTGCCCAGGCCCACAAACAAGGGCCGCAACCGGTAGCGATGCGCGAACGCGACCGCATCGTCGACCGGAGCCAGCACGCCGCGGCGCAGCAGGGAGTCCACGTGCTGCTCCGCGTCGTCGACACTGGCGGCTTCGCACTCGGCCAACAGGTTGGTCACTTCGGCCGACCGGTGCGCGAGTTCCCAGACACGGAACTCGGGTTCACTCAGGAGCTCCGCCGTGCGGCCGATGCGAACGACGTGCCGCAGCGGGTCCCCGGCGAAGTACGGCCCGGCGCCGTGGCCGATCGGAAATACCGGCGCGCTCACGACCCGCCCTCCGGTACGGCGAGGTCGAGACACGCGGCACTGGACGCGAGCAGCGGGTGCAGCGCAGTCAGTACGGCGCCCACGTCGGCGTGGCGTTCTTGGCACGCGATCAGGAGACTGGGAGACAGATGGCACCACAACCACAGGTCGTAGAGAGTCTGGGTCATCCCGACGAGCGGTTGGGCGGTCGTCCCCGTCGTGAACATCGTGGTGACCTCAGGGGCTGCACCGTGGCCGATGTGCAGCGGGAGCAACCTGTGACGCGCCGCGAAGTCCGCCGGCGCGTCCAGGTCGACCTCAGCGAGCAGGGTCCTGCTCAGCAAGCTCTCGATCAGCAGTGCGGGGTCCTGGATCTTCCTGCCCGCCAGGAGCGCAGTCATGCGCGCCCGGTCCCAAGGGTCGGGGTTCTCGGCCAAACCGTGCGCGAGTGCCCAGACCGCGAATTCCTCGTCGCCCAGCTCCACGATCTCCCATCCGAGGCGTACCTGCTGGACATGAACGTCCTCGGCGTCGGCGTAGTACGTCCCGAGGCACTGGCCGATCGGGAACATCAGCGTGCTCATACTGCTCACGCTCGCAGCCGCACCGGGGCCCGCCGGACCGCTTGCAGCATGTGGCCAGTGTGTGGCCGCAGGCGCCGCAGAGGCGTGGACGACCTGTTCGCACGGGAAGATGGGACACGTGACAGACATGGCAGGACCTGACTCCGTCCCGGCGCTCCCGGGGTGCACGGACGTGGTCCTGGTCCGCGCCGGGATCCCGAGCGTGTACCGATGCCTTCGGCAAGGAACAGCGGTCAGTGCGCTGGTCTACCCGGTCCGCGTCGATGGGAGTACCGCGGCGACGTTCAGCAAGCAGGCCAAGGCGTTGCAGGGCGTGAATCATCCGCACGTGGCGCCGGTTCTCGAGTCCGGAGTCGTCGACGGCTTCCCGTACCTGATCAGCATCGCCGACACCGGGACGCTCGCGGAGCAGGTGCGTAGCCAGCTACGCTCGCCCGCTGAGCTCGCTGTCCTCGGCCGGCAGCTCGCTGAGGGCCTGGCCACGCTGCATGGCGCCGGGCTGATCCACGGGGGTCTAACGCCCGGCGCGGTGGTTCTGCAGCCGGATGGGCGTCCGCTGCTGTCCGCACTCACACTTGGACTCGGCCAGCACACCGGTCACGCCGCCCTGAACTCACCGAGCCAGTTGTACGTCGCCCCGGAGACGTTGCGGGACGGGACGCTCACTGCGTCGTCCGACCTGTACGCGTTGGGTGCCGTGCTGCACGCAGCGATCAACGGGAAGCCGCCGCTGGCCGCGCGGATGGGTGAAACGGCCGGGGAGCACATCTTGCGCGTTCTGAACGAGCCGCCGGAGCGTCTCGACGTACTGCCGGACGCGTTCGCGGAGGTGATCGCACGCCTGCTGGAGAAGGACCCGGCAAAGCGCCTGGTGTCCGCAGAGGTCGTCGCCGCGGCCCTGGCGGCGTTGGCGACGCCGACGACCCCGCCGATGCCTCCAGTACGACCGGTCACCGCCACACCGGCTCCCCCGGCGCCAAAGGCACCCGCTCCGCGCCCGGCAACACCGTTGCCCCGCCCTGCTGTCATGTCCCGAGCTCTCCTCCGCTCCTCGCCGCCCGCGCCGCCTCCCGCGGCAGCAACTCCCCCCGCACCGCCTCCTGCTGCGCCAACTCAGGCGGTCGCCCCACCTCCTGCTGCGCCAACTCAGGCGGTCGCCCCACCTCCGCAAGCGCCGAGCACAACACCACAGCCGGTCGCCCCGACCCCACAACCGGCCGCAGCACCGGCGGCGGTCGGCAGCAAGCGACGTAACTGGTTGCTGGTGGCGGCAAGTGTTGTCGTCGCAGCCGCCGTCATCACAACCCTCGCCGTGGTCAACCGCAAAGGCCAGACCGACACCCCTCCGCTCAGCGCCCCGACACCGACAGCCTCCGCACCGGCGCTCGTCGTCAAGCTCAACCCGCCGGCCGACCACAGCACGTACGTCGAGCTCAGCTGGAGCGGACCGCCCGACGTCAACTACGTGGTCGTCGTAGCTCAGGCCGGCAAGCGCGCCGACACCAAGCTCGTCTACAAGCACACCGAGTACCGCGTGGCGGTCGTGCCCGGCATCCAGTACTGCTTCGCGGTGCAGGCCACCGACGGCATCAACCAGATCGAGACCGACCCGCGCCCGATCCGCGACGCCCAGTGCGAGCGCTGATCAGCCGATCAGGCTGCGCACGCTGAACGTCGTACGGACCCGCTCCGACAACCGTCCCGCGGCCAGTCCGCGCTGGGCCTTCCGTACGGCGGACCAGGCGAACTCCCGGTCCGGGTCGGAGTCCTGCCCCGACCACAACGCCCGGTCCAGGCACCCCGCCAGCAACGTCATCGCCTGCGACACCGGACCGTCCGAGTCGCGCGCCAGATCGCGTGCCGTGGCTGCCGGTGTCACGCGCATGCCGTGGTCCCGCAGCAGATCACGGGCCTCCGCCCATGCTCCGAGCGTCCCGTGCCGCCGGCGCCGCTTCCGACGTACCGCCTTCGCCGCGGGAACACCGACGATCCACAACACCAGCAGCGCTCCGGCCGCGGCAGCAACCACGATCAGCACACCCCAGCCCGGCCAGTGGTACGTCGTCTTCGCCTCCGGCACCGGCAGCGTCGGCTCGGACTGGTGTTCGCGTTCGATCTCCTTCGTCGACGGCAACTGCTTCCGCACCGTCTCCGCGGCGCCGGCCAGTCCACCGCCCGCCTTGGACACTGCCGTCCCGGTGGGGTCGAGCGCGACCCAGCCGACACCGGCCACCGCGACCTCGGGCCAGGCCAGGACGTCACGGTTCCGGATCACGTACGTCCCGTCCGGACTCGGTGTGTCCGGCTGCTTGAAGCCCACCACCAGCCTTGCGGGTAGACCGAGCAGCCGGGCCATCACGACGTACGCCGCGGCGAACTGCTCCGACGTACCGCGCTTGCTCCGCAGCAGGAAGTGGTTGAGCTGCGGATACCCGTGACCGGTGGGAAGGTTCTCGCCGGTGGCCAGCTTGTAATTCGTCCGCAGGTACTTCTCGAGCACGAGCGCCAGTTGGAACGACGGGCGTACGTCGCCGGCGATGCTGCGTGCCAGCTCGTCGATACCGGCCGGCACCTCACCGAGATCGGCGCTGCTGCCCGCGTCCGCGTCGATGCCCGACGACGCGAGCTGCTCCGCGTCGACCGTCAGCTCGGCCCAGTTGACTCGGTACTGCGACGGCCGCTTCTCTTCGGCCAGCAGCGCACCGGACGCCGGATCGACCAGCAGCGGCTGGTCATCCACGACGGACAGCGTGCGCGCCTGGCTCGGCAGCCACGGCAGCGACCAGTCCGCGAGCGCGACGTCCGCGGACTGGCGCCGTACCGGCACTTTTACCCGCGAGTCGAGCGGCAGCTCGCGGCCCAGACGCTGGAACTTCGGCGCGGCCGTCCAGGTGACACCGTCGAAGTTGTCCAGGGCAATGACCGGCCATCGGTCCACCGGGCCGTCAGCGCGCGCCGTGAACACCACAGCGTCCGGCTCGCGCAGCCGCGCGGCGACCTCGGTCAGTGGGTTGCTGAGGATAGTCGGCGAGTCGGGCGGGCTCGGCTTCGCCAGGTGGATCGAAGTCGACGCTGGCAACGCAAGTCCGAGTGTGGTGGCACCGACCGCCATAGCAGCGAGCGCAGCGACCAGCCGGGCCCAAGCAGCACGCTCACTCGGCCACTGCAGCAGTACCAACGCGAAACAACCAGCAAGCGCCAGTCCAACCAGCACTGCGTCCAGTCCGGTCACTGTCACATACGCCTGCGACAGACCAGCCACCACAACCGCGGGTAGCACCGCCAACAGCCGAGAGCGTTGCAGAACACGCGCACCGACAAGGCACGCCAGCAAAACAAGTACTGGGACAAACGCGACCAAGTCCGGCGACGGGCTGGCCGGCCACGTCGACTCGAGCGTACGACGCCAGCCGGACGTCACGGCCTCCCAAAGCGACACCGGCCGGCCGGCGGCACCAGGTATGACCACCAGCAGCGCCACGACACCACCGACCAGGGTCAGCGGGACTCGCGCGCGGGCAAGTTGCGGACGACGCAGAATCGCTTCCTCAACCAGAAAGGCAACAACAGCGACCGCCAACATCGGCCACAGCACAGCCGACGTACCGAACAGCGGCGCGAACAGCAGCCCCGCCACCACACCGGCAGCAAGCACTCCGAGGACTGGTAGACGTCGACTCATGCTGGGACTGCGTTCCAGGAGTCGACGGCGGTCTGTGCTGCACTGGCGTGGATGACGTGGACACCTGCGCCGGTGTGCAACGACGGCTCGTCGTGCGTCAGGTCGATGCACACGACAGGGCGGTAGCTCGAGCTCAGGCTCGGCACCTCGGCCAGCCCGGCAGTGTCGCCGGTCAGCACGACCAGCGCGCCACCGTCATGGGCAACAGGCAGGGACTCGAGCAGGTTGGTCGTGGACGCCGACTGCTCCACTCTGGCGAGTTCGTCGAGCAGGTCGCTCACGGACTGTACGTCGTGGTCCGTACCGCACGGCGTGGTGAGTCGAAGGCGCTGACCTGACTGTGCGGCGACCACCAAGATCGACGCCGCAACCGAAACAGCAGTGTCGAACTGGTCCGCGGTCAGCGCGGCCGTCCTCGTGTCCAGGAGAAGCTGCAGCCGCGGCTGATCCGGGTCGACGTACTCACGCACCATCAACCGGCCTGCGCGCGCGGACGCCTTCCAGTGCACGTGGCGGACCTCGTCACCGGGGACGTACTCACGCAAGCGGCGCAGGTCGATCGAGCCACGCAGCGGTCCGGCCGACACAGGCCCTTCGAAGTGATGCCGTTGCCGGATACCGGCCGCCGTCCGAGCGGCGTACCGCTTCGGGTGTACGAGGAGCGTTGCCACGCTGCCGATCGACACCTGGCAGGAGACGAGCCCGAACGGGTCGGACCGGCGCAGCAGCAACGGCCCGACAGGCAACGGTCCTCGACGGGCGGTCGGCAGCTCGTAGTGGTACGTCGCGACGCCGTTCGGCGCCAGGGCTGCGACCGTTACCTCGGGCTGGTGCGCGCCGGCGTTGTCCGCGGCGACGAAGGCCGGCTGCCGGCGTGTGGACTCGTTACGCACCACCAGCCGCGCCAGCGCCGGCTGACCGCACTCGACGCGGTCCGGGTACAGCACACGCTCCACAGCGACCTTCGGCCGACGCACGACGGTCAGCACGCTGACGAGTACCGCGGCCAGACCAGCACCGGCCAGCACTCGCAGCATCGGGTAGCCGAGCAGCTGACCCACCACCAGTAAGGCAACGGAGCCGGCCAGCACTCCCCAGGCTCGTAGCGTGAGCCTGGTTCTCATGGCACGACGCCAAGAGCCCGCTTGAGGTCACGCCGTACCGGGTTGCCAGGCGCCGGGGTGTCTTCGAGTACGTCGTCCACGACGCTCTCCGCCGTACGACGAGCCAGCGCGGCCTCCGCGGTCAGGACCAGGCGATGCGCGAGCACCGGATGCGCGATGCCCTTCACGTCGTCCGGTGTCACGAACGACCGCCCCTCCGTCGCCGCGATCGCCCGGGCCGCGCGGATCAGGGCGATGCTGCCACGCGGGCTTGCGCCGTACCGGACCGCACTGTGCAGCCGGGTCGCAGCGGCGAGACGTACGGCGTAGGCCATCACCGCCTCGTCGACGTACACCGACCGGACCGAGGCGATGACAGCGCTCAGCGTCTCCGGGTCGATCACCGGCTCGAGGTCGTCCGGTGTCGGTCCGGCCCCGTCCAGCGCCACGATCTCCACCTCGGCGTCCAGGTCCGGGTAGCCCATCTCGATCCGGAGCAGGAAACGGTCCAGCTGCGCCTCCGGCAACCGGTACGTGCCCTCCATCTCGATCGGGTTCTGCGTGGCCAGCACCATGAACGGGTCCGGTACGCGGTGCGTGTCCGCGTCGACGGTGACCTGCCGCTCGGCCATCACCTCGAGCAGCGCGGACTGCGTCTTCGGCGTACCGCGGTTGACCTCGTCGGCGAGGACGACGTTCGCGAACACACCACCGGGGTGGAACACGAACCGGCCCTGCCCCTGGTCGTACACGACCACACCGGTGATGTCGCCGGGCAGCAGGTCAGGTGTGAACTGGATCCGGCTCCAGCGGCCGCCGATGCTGCGCGCCAGACTGCGGGCCAAGCTGGTCTTGCCCAGCCCCGGCAGGTCCTCGATCAGCAGATGCCCGCCGGCGAACAGCGTCGCGACCGCCAGCCGGACGACCTGCGGCTTACCGCGGATCACCCGCTGGACGTTCGTGGCGATCAGCTCGTACGCCTGCTGCGGCTCCATGCCACGCTCCGAGTCCCGCATCACCACTGCGCATCCTTCCGTGCAACCTTCCGTGCATGCTTCCGTCGACGTGACGTACGTCGTACCCGTGCTGCCGGCGTACTCGCCGGAGGCAACGCCGGGGCTCCGGCGGTCGGAGCCGCCGTCGTGGAACCGGCTGCACCCGTAGCGGTCGCACTGCTGCTGTTGTTGCGCTCTCGCGTGATCGCCTTGACCGTGAACGTCAACTGCAGAGCAGTGAGCCCGGTGTAGCGGGTGCTGGTCGTTGTCACGGTCCTGTCCGCTTGGCCGGTGGCCGAGACGACGTAGTGCACCAACTGACCGCCGTTGAGGTTCGGTGCGGTCCAAGTGAGCGACACCGAGCCCCTGCCCGGAGTGGCGGTGACCTTGGGGGCTGCAGCTGGAGCGTACGGGTAGACCGTGCGTGTGGCCGCGGAGCGCGGTGAGGTGCCCGCACTGTTCTTGGCCGTCACTCGGTAGCTCACGCCCTTGCCCAGCGCCGGCTTCAGCGTCGTCGATGTCATGTACGCCGGCACTTGTGTCGTCGACCCGTCCGAGCCGAGCACTGTGTACCCGGACAGCGTGTAGTCCGAGGTGCTCGGCGAGGTCCAGGAGACAGTGACGGAGCCATCGGCCTTGGTTGCCGCGCTGACCTCCGTCGGAGCGTCCGGCGGCGCGGCGGTCCCGCCGATCGACGTCACCTTGGTGTCAACAGCCGGGCCGGTCCCGACGCGGTTGGTCGCGGCCACAGTGAAGATGTAGCCGCCGCCGTTCAGCAACTGGCTGAAGCTGTGGCTGCGAGTGCTGCCGCCAACAGTGACCGAGCCTGACGCCGGCAGGCCGACCACGAACGTGCCGGGCGCGACCCGGAAGCTCACCTTGTAGCCGGTGATCGCAGCGCCGTTCGCACGAGCAGCCGTCCAGCTGACCGTCGCTTTCCCCTGGCCTGACTTGGCGGAGACCGATCCCGGCGCTCCCGGCGCGGCCGGCGGCGGCACGGTCGGCTTCGTCGGCTTGGCGGTCGGCTTCGCCGTCGGCTTGACCGTCGGCGGTGTAGTCGGCTCGGTGGTCTCGGTCGGCGTCGGCTTGCGCTCCGTCGTCCTGGGCTCGACCGTCTCGGTCCGGCGGGGCTTGTCCGGTCCGACGGTGACGTGGATCGGCGGCAGGATCGGTCGCCGGGTCGACGGCGGCGTGGACGGCGGCGTCGAGGTCGGCGTACTGCTGGGCGTCGGGGTGCTCGGGCTCGGCGTCGGCTTCTCGGTCGCGGACGGCGACACCGGTTTGTTGCCGCCGTCGACGTCGACCTCCTTCACGGTCCCGTCGCCGTCGACGACGGTCACGACCTCACCAGTCTCGTCGTCGATGTAGATACGGCCGTCCTGCCCGGGAGTCACCCGCGGCCCGTGCTTGTGATCGCCCTTCTTCTTGGCGAGCTCATGCGTGTGCAGCGGCTTGCCGTCAGGCCCGAACGTCCGGACGACGCGCTTCTCGGCGTCGAGAACCGCCACAGCGGCACCGGTCGCGGCGACAGCGTCGTACCGGCCTGGCGGCAGACTGATGCTCTCAGCAGCCTTGGTGCCGGCAGCGTCGACGAGCAGCAACCGCTGCCCGGCCAGGATCGGGATGCGGCCCTTGACGTCGGACTGGGCTACTACGGCGTTGGCCGGAAGTGAGCCGCTGACGTCCATCGGCACGGCGCGCCCTGCCGTGTCACCGGTCAGCGGCGTCAGCGTCCGCTTCGACAGGTTGGCGAACGCAGGCTTACCGGCCACGCTCAGCAGCGCACCGGCATCGCCGGTCTGCGCCGGCAGCTCACAGGCCAGCGTGGTGGACGTCGGCGCCAGCCGGCAGAAGTGGTCGGCGTTCCGCAGCCAGAGCGCGCCGTCGGCGGTGGCGATCGCGCTGGACACCACACTGCCCACGGTGACCGTCTGCTGCTGGTCGCCGAGCCGGACGATCTGCCCATGCTGCCGGTACACCAGGTACGGCCCGCTCTGCGCCTCGATACCGATCGGTTCCTCCGGGATCCCGATCCGGACCGTGCTCTTCACGGTCAGGTCGGACTTGCCGAACACGATCACCCCGTCCGCGCGGACGACGTACCCGTTGGTGGCACCCTGGACGACCTGGCTGCCCGCCTCGGCCTGCACGCCACGGACCTCGGCGTCGACGCTCTTGCCGCCGCCGTCGACCCGGAAGACCGCGCCGACGGTCGCGTTGTAGACCCAGTGACCGGCCTGCTGGAAGGCGACCGCCGGGGCGCCGCGGCCGAGCGCGGACAGACCGACGAACGTCCCGAGGATCAGCGCCGCGACCGTCCACCAGGCGACCGGCCGACGGATGGCACGGGCAATACGAGTCATGCGGCTACGGTGCCTTTCATCGGTCCAGTTGCGGTACAGCGGCGATACATCCGGCCATCAGTCGTCCGGAAGCGGTCGTCACGAGGCCACCGGGGACCGCGCCGGGTTCTCGGGCTCGCCCAGTTCGGCGAGGGCGGCGCGAGCCTCGACGGCGGTCGGCGACTCCGGCAGCAGTCGCAGCGCGCGACGCAGGTACTCCGCGGCCTGTTGCCGCGCGCCGGTGCTCGCCTCGGCCAGAGCCAGGTTGACCAGCACAGTGCCTTCGGCGTCCCGGTCGTCGTGCACAGAGGCGACGCCGAGAGCCGCAGTGAACTCAGCGCGTGCGTCGTGGACCCGACCGGCACGTGTCAGCGCGATGCCGAGGATGTTGCGGGTGATGAGCTCGCCGTACCAGTCCTTGCCTGACCGGGTCGCGGCTGCAACCTGTGCGACGAGCGGAGCCCACCCCGGCACGTTTCCACCGGTCTCGATGAACTGGTGCACCGCACTGGTCAGCAGCCACGCGTTCGACACGTCGTCGGCCGCCAGCAGTTGGCTGATCGCAGTGGTGAACTCGGCGTGCCGGGCAGTGAACCAGTGGCGTGCCGCGGCCGCGTGCTGTCCATTCAGTGCACCTGCGGCCTCGAGCACGGTCCGCACGTACGCATCAGGTCCGGGCGGCTCCGGCTTGGGCTCTTCCGGTACGTCGGTCAGCAGTTGCTGCTGCAGCGCGCGCAGCTCCGGCCCCGGCTCGGTGCCCAACTCGTCCACCAGCGCAGTCCGCGCTTTCTGGTACGTCGCGAGCGCGTCAGCCCGCCGTCCCGCGTCCCGGTAGGCAACGAGCAGCCGCACCCAGTTCGTCTCCCGCAACGGGTCCTCGGTCGTCAGGCCTCTGCACAGTGCGACCGCGTCCGCGAACCGCGACGTACCGATCAACGCGTCGGCGAGCCGCTCCCGGACAGACCAGTGCAACTCGGTCAACCGCGCTACTTCAGGCTGATGTCCATCGGTGACCAGCCCTTCGTACGGCGTACCTCGCCAGAGCGACTGTGCTGACTCCAGGTGCTTCACGGCCGCTGCCGCATTGCCGGCGTCCAAGGCCTCGTCCCCCGCGGCCAGCAACGCCTGCAACCGATCGGAGTCCAGCTCACCGGCCTCCACGCGAATCCGGTACGCCTTGGACCTGCTCTCGATCCGCTGACCATCCACACCGACCGGTGGGAGCGCTCTCCGCAGCTGCCAGATGTACGTCCCGATGTTGCGCTCGGCCGACACCGGCGGCGTCTTGCCGGCCCAGACGGTGTCGATGATCTCGCCCACAGCCACCCAGGTGTTGGCCTTCACCAACAACAGCGCCAGCAGCGCTCGCGGCTTGTCGGCACGGATATAGCTGACCGCATCGGTGCCATCGATCTCCACCGGCCCCAGCACCCGGAACAACACCGCCGCACCACCTCCACCTGCGCTGGACCCACACCGAACCCCTCCGACGCAACAACCCACAACCCGGTTCCACACCCACCGCCCACATCCCGCTACAGAAGGTAACTACCCACCCCCACCCCACGCCACCCCCATAAAACCGGAACCGAAGGGTCAGCCCTCCGTGATGGCCAGGTCACGGCGACTTCCGTCACGCGCCAGACCGTGAGCCCGCCCCAAGACACCATGCAGGCCGTCGGCTTCGACTACCCACCAAGTCCGGGAACCGCCAACGCGGCAGTGTGGCAACCTGCAGAAATGCCAGAGTTCCGCGCTCACAACGACTGCCACTACGCCATCCAGTTCCACTACGCCTTACCGGATGACGCATGGTGCGTGGAACTGAGCGAAGCCACCCCGGCACCCGATACCTGGGCCGACAATCCCGATGCACCGACCCACATCCCCGGACCGGCGTTCCTGGTCGCCGTGGTAGCAGACGAGGACCCTGACCAGGAACCCACCGTCCACATCCACAGCCACCACGAACACATCATCCCGTACGAGATCATGCGCTGGTTCATGCAAAAGGCAGCCGACGAGGTCGAACGCCGCCGACTCACACTCAAGCAACAACCCCCTGAGCCAGACCACTGAATCCACGCTCCCAGAGGACGGTCGCCCCTGAGCCCTCCACCGCCGGCAGCCGACGTGAACTAAACGCCCGGCCGAGCCGAAGTCCAGGGGCAACTAGAGCGAGGCGAACTGATGAGATAGGTCGCCTATCGGCGAGCAGTAGGAAGGCCGGAAACTGTCGGCACACGGCCAACCAGCGCTTGTGCGCTCAGTCGCTCCCGCACAGCCTCAGCCAATTCGCGGAGCAAAAGCTGACCTCGGGACCCAGGCACAGGACGCCAATAGGCGTCTGACCTCGGGCTTTGCAGGTCGCCGTGGGACTCGAACCCACAACCCGCGGAAACTGGCAAGAATGCACTCATCGTTTGTCATCAATTGCCAAACCTACCCGTGACCTGCGGATTCACAGCGCGACCCTTCTCATCAGTGACCGTGCCTATCCAGCGCCTTCTGCTCATTCTGCTGAGCGAAGGAAGACTCCTAACCACTTACCGGTAGCTCGCTGACCAGAGTGGCAACGCTGCGAATGAATCACTGCCAACAGCCTCGCCTGGTTCCCACCGCGTCACCTCCGGACCAAAACGCTCAGCGCCGATCTACGCCCACTTCAAGGCCTAGGCATCACTGCTGAGCTCGCCCCCACGGATGTAGGTCACGCTGAAGGACCTCACCTGGCGGTACTGCTGGAGCCTGACGGCGAGATCGAAGGCGTCGTTGGGGACGAACTGAAAGATGTCGAGCCCCCGGCCGAGGTTGATACGCCAGCCGGAGTTGGCGACGATGGAGCGGTCGTGGATTGTGGCATCGAACTTCACGTCCAGAGTGATGCCAGCGACCGCAGCTGCTTGCTTGACCCGAAGGAGAAGCTCGATCTGCTTCTGGAGCTTCTCCGGCCCGCCAGTGCTCTCGCTCGTCACAAGGAAGAGCTTCACCTCATCGGCAGGGTCCTTTGAAAGGGCAAGCGTCGCGATTAACTCCATGAGGTTGCGGGCCTGGTGGAACTGACGGATATATGGGTCGACAATGGTGATCTCGGTCGCATCCTGCAAGTACGGCAGCAGGAGCTTCTCGTATGAGACGCCGCGCTGGTTCTCCTGAAACTCGCGGTAGCCCTCGAAGAGCGGCACCGCCTGGGACGCTTCCTCGACGGTGGTGGCTGTTGTGGGCCCCTCACCGGAGGTAGCTGCGCTGTCGGCTTGCTTCTCGCCGGCGTCCACATGGCCACCCCGCTGGTAGTAGGCCGGATACTCGTCTTCCTCCAGCGTCGTGACCGCGTGCCAGTCGCCGGCGCCGTCGGAGTAGCCGAACTTCACCTCAGCCATCGTCGAGTCGATCCGTATGATCTGGTCCTTCACGCGCTTACGGCCTTCTATAGCGAAGCGGAGGATTTCCTCGATCTCCTGCTTCGTCGCCTCGCCGTGCGGGTAGACGATCTTCATCAGGCCGGAGAACGTCTTGTGGATGCCGTCGCGGTCGCGGGTGGAGATGTCCGAGCCGAGGGTGAAGTGCTTCTGATAGCGGTCGGAGTAGTCGGCGTTCCGCATCGACTTAAGCACCTCGGCGATGTAGTCGACGACGAAGCCATAGCCGTCGGAGAACATCTCGCTGCGGATCGTGTCGACCTCCCATCCTGGAATGTAGAAATGCAGGCGGTCGAGGTAGGCCGAGTCGTGGTAGCTCTCGGGCAACTCGTCGAACAGATCGGAGTGCTTGAGCATGTACGGCACGTTATGGGAGGTGTTGCCGACGAAGACCATCGACGCCTCCGCTCCCAGTGTCTCGATGCCACGGCTGAACGACCTATTCGCCATGTAGTTTTTCATAATATCGACGAGCGCCTTGTCCGTGCGCTTCTTCTTGCCCGCAAACTCGTCAAACGCGACGACGTCCCAGTAGCCAACCAATCCGAGTCGGCCGTTGGAGTTGTTGACGAAGAGCTTGGGGACGGTGACCTCGCCGCCGGAGATCAGCATGCCGTGGGGCGAGAACTCCGAGAAGATGTGGGACTTGCCGGTGCCCTTCGGCCCGAGCTCGACTAGGTTGTAGTTGCGCTCGACGAACGGGATGAGCCGCACGAGTTGGATGAGCTTGGCGCGGCGCCCGAATAACGCCGGGTTGAAGCCGACGGACTGGATCAGCAGGTCGATCCACTCATCCGTGGTGAACTCGCGGCGTGAGGTGACGTATCCGTCGAAGTCGAAGTTGGACAGCTGGATCGGTTTGATGGAGCCGAGAATCCACGGGACGACGCGGGCGTTGTCACTGTGCTGGTACTCGATGTCGCAGATACACCACACGCCGCCAACAAGCAGCTTCGGGTGAGCCCTGATGGTCGCTGGCGAGACGAGCACCTGCTTGATGCCGAGGTTGGCGAACTCCGCCTCGTACGCGTCGTCCGTCTCGTTGAGCTGGACCTGCACCTTGTCGATGACCCGGTAGCGGCCCTTCTCACGGATGTTCGACTTGATGAGCTCGGCCTCGTTCCGGTGGACGTAGTGGTCCGCGAGGATCTTGCGGACACTCTCGATGCCGGACTGGATGGTCGCTTCGTCGTCGGAGGCAGCGAACTGGCCGAGCAGGTACTCCAGGACGAACGAGGGCACGATGGCGTTGCCCTTGACCGCCTTGACGAGGTCCTTGCGCACGACCGCACCGCCGAAGATGTCGTTGATCTTCTGGTCGAGGGCAGATTTCTCCGGCGGGCCGACGGGGACGGCCGCATCGTCGACGCCGGCGGGAAGGTCGTCGTCGACCACGGCAAGGTCGGTCTGTTCGGCCATCGCAGGAGCCTCCTAAAAGTCGAAGTCCGTCGTGAACGAACGCTTGATGGTGTAGTTGCCCTTCGAGAACGACTTCCACTGCGTCGTGTTCGGGATGGGCTCTTCGAGCCGCAGCTCGACGGGGCGGTTGTTGAACTCGTCGGCATCCTGGGTTAGGTAGAGGGTCGCCGACTGATAGCGCTCGCGCTGGTCGTCCGATGCGCTGTCGAAGGTGAGGATGGGCTGGTCCGAGATCAGCGTGTCGCCGACGTACAGACCGAGTCGGACCTGGCGTGGCTGAACCTTGTCCGTCACGGCCTCGCGCTGGAGCAGCTTGACCGCGAGCTGGCCTGTGGTGATCTTGTCCGTCTCGGGCATGAGGTCGACGTTGACCGAACGGACGTCGCTCTTACGCTTCTTGTTGACCGTGATCACCGGGACAACGATCTCTTGCAGAGACGCGCCACCGTGGACATAACGCGTGCCGGCGCCGGGCAGGGAGATGCGGTGGATCGACTTCGGGATCTGGATGTCGATGTCGCCAGCGAGGCCGACCTGCGCTGATGTAAACGTCATGAACGACTGGGACGGCTTCAGCGCCCGACCGAGCACATAGCGTCGGTTGATGTTCGTGACCGCGCCGCCATGGGGAGTCTCGGAGATGTAGTACGACTGCTCCAGCGGTATGTCCTGGTACAGGAATCCGTGGTCGGCGGTGAGCAGGATGTTCGTGGCGTTGGCGTTCGTCCACTTTTTCACGAGGAGCACCAGCTCACGGAGAGATTGTTCTGCTGCCTCGAAGACGGTCCGCTCCGTCGGGGCCTTGTCTCCGGCCGCATCGATTCGGTCGTGATAGACGTAGAAGACCTGGTGCTGCTTGTAAAGGTCGCGCAGCTCATCTCCAGGCATCGCCAGTACGTCTGCTGCGGCGATCGCGTGTCCCTTGACCGCATGCAGGATCTTGTCGCGGTTCGCCGTGCCGTTCGTGGGATTCCCGTCGGCGAGCACCGGCAGAGCGTCCGGGTCGAGTTCCAGGCTCGAATGAGGAAGCAGCGAGGCCATCCCGAGCTGCGTGTAGCTAGGAAGTGATCCGAGCATGGCCGAGAGCGATGCATCGAAGCGGTCCTCGCTACGGATCATGGACGTAAGTTCCTCGGCGATCTCGTAACGCATGCCGTCCGAGATGATGACTACCACCTTGGTACGTCCGTCCTTGACGACGGGGGCGACGTAACGGTCGAAGAACTTCGTCTGCGGCGCCAGTGCGGCAGACTTCCAATCCCCAGTGGGTTCGAGCGCCTGCTGCCAGAGTCCGCCGAAGTCGTAGAGGTACTTGTTGGCGTACTGCTTGTCGACCTCGGACTTCAGTGCTTCGAGGGGCTTCTGGAAGTCCGCGGTCTGGTAGGCGTAGGTGAACCAGCGGTACTGCTGGTCGATGCGGAACCAGTCGGACTGGTACTTCTCAAGTCCAAGATCCGCCGACGCGATCGCATGTGGCAGGCCGGCGATGGCCGCGAGCAGCTCGGAGGCGCTCTGGATGGCCTTGTAGAGCTTGACGTACTTGGCCTTCCACAGGCTTTCTTGACGCTGACGTACGACGTCGGCGACCTCGCGTGGCGTCACCGATTGTGCAGCGACGGCGGCGGCGAGGTCGACGATCACCTTGCGGTCGATCTCCTCGAAGATCGTGACCTTGGCCAGCTCGCGATAGTCGCGGTGGTCGATCTTCGACTGAACGTCGAGTGCCTCAGCCGCGCGGGTGGCCAACGTCGTCATCATCTCCTGGCTGCGGACGTCGTAGCGCAGGCTGTTGAAGTCGCTTCGGATGTTGCGGAACTCGTCGGGGGTGGCCGACGCGAAGTCTTCGATGGCACGGTTGAACATCCACAGGATGAAGTCGTCCATCGTCGGCGTGTTGCTCGGGTACTTGTAGATCGTGGCGAGCCCGTCCCAGAAGAACTGGTCGAGGCCGAAGGTGACAAGGTCGTCGAACTTTGCCGACCTCCCGGCGGCGTTCTCGCCGAGGAGCTCCCGCGTGATGTCGGTAAGTTTGTTGCCGGATGCCTTGACCAACACCTGGCACATCTTGGCGCGAAGGCGCGTGACGTCGTCGCCGTCGGTCAGGAGCTTCTCCAACGCCCGTCTCCGGCTGTTGGCGGCGAAGAACTTGTGATGCTGCTCGATCACCGGCGCGAACGCCGGATCGTCGAGACCGAGCTCCTGCTGGAGCATCGAAATCTTGTCGGCGGTGAAGACGCCGTAGGCGATCTCCAGGTCGAGCAGCCAGTTCGCGGTGCCGCGTGGTAGCTCGCCGGAGCGATAGACGAGGTGCTTGGTAACGTGGTCGGCGAGCAAGGTGCTCTTGACGCCGAACTCATTGTCCTGGACGCGGATGACGTTAACTGCCCCGAGGTCGAGCGCGTCGAGCTCGGAGGCATACTCACCGGCCGGATCGTGCCAGAACACGACCCTCTCGGAGGCGAGTCGGCTCTGGAGGGCGTCCTTGACGGAGGTCAGGTCAGTCACCGGACGCCTCCAAGCCCGTGATCTTCTTCAGCGCAGCGCCGAACTTCGGATAGTTAGTCTTGACCCCGTCGTCGAGGTCGATGACGACATTCTCGGACGCCTTCGGGTAGAGCGTGTCGTGCTCGTACTCGTTCAGCTCAACGAGGATCTTGCGCAGCCGGTCAGCTTCCTTCGCGTTCCCAGCTCGCTCCGCGTGCTGGAGGGCCGACTCCAACTTGGTCACGTACTCCCGCAGATAGGTCAGCACCGTCGAGACTGTCGATGGCGTGTAGCGGTGCATGTAGATCAGAGCGTTGAACGATCCCTTGGGACTGGAGAAGAGCCAGTAGATCGGCCGCTTCTTGTAGCGCTGCACGTGGTCGTCGTAGAACTTGGACTTCCCGGCTCGGGTTATGAAGTAGTCCCGGAGGTTCTTCACGCCAAGCGACTCGGTGACGAACTTGAGATTCTCCTCGAAGTGCTGATCACCGAAAGCGGTCCGGAGGAACCGGCGGAAGAGCCCAACGGCGTCATCCTCGAACCAGTCACCATCCACGATCGGGATGACGTTGTCCGCGTCCGGCGTGAACGTCGGGGTCGGTACCTTCGCGAGATAGTCTTGCAAGGTCGCGCCTTGGCCGGCCAGGATCAAGCCTTGCTCATCAAGACTGTAACGCCCCAGCATGCAGCCAACTGCGTAGGAAACAAGGTCCCTAGCGAGATCTGCCCTAGCGAGCGCGTCGTATTCACTACTCCCCCGCCCCTCGCCGTACCGGAAGACGTCGTTCGATGCCAGTGAAACACGGTGCGCAGGGACGTCGACCTGAACCTCGTCCACAAGTCCATAGATCGCAGCTACGCGCCGGTTGACTTCGGTCTCAGCGCGCCTGAGGGACTCCGAGGATCGTGAGCCATCCTCGCGAACGCTCCGAACTAGCGACGCGAGATCGGAGGCTTTGGCCGCCTTGGCAACAAGTTCGTTCTGCGCAAAGTCAAGCGCGGTCTCCGACCGCAACCAGTCGGACCTCGAGAGTTCGACACATTCGCGAACAACCTGTGCGAGTTCTGCATCGAGCAAGCTGCTACTGAACGGCAACTTGCCGATCGCACCTTCGCCATAGTCGACCGTCGGGGAGATAGCTGAGAGCAACGCGGCGCTGACAGAGGAGTTCAAGAGACCCAGCGCAGCAAGACGCTTGGCTTCGTCCGAGGTGTATGCGATCGCACCCTTCGACTCTGAGATGGAGCCTGGCGGGCAGATCCGGAACGAACTCGGCCCCGACGAAATCGTTCCCCAGGTCACCCCAGGCTTGAAAAGCCATTCGAGGTTCTGAGGACGGGAAAGGAGTTTCCCGGTCCCCGCATCCCGAAGATTGCGGATCTCTTCCCCGTCCTTGAACCAGTTGACGACGTACTCATCGTTTCCGTACCACCGGCGATACTGACCGCCCTTCTGGCAGGGGAACCACCCCTTGCCAGAGGCGAGCGCCTCTTCACGGCTCAGCATGTTGCGGCCAAGGTTGTTGTCCCCTACCTCGAACCAGTAGCGCAAGAAGCGCTCGTTGTTGCCGGTCTTGATCCCCTGCTTTGGCGCAACGGTCGAGCCGAGCGCGAGGTGAGACGAGAACGCTTTGCGAAGCGGTTCAGAAAGCCAGTATGCGATGGGCTGTCCAGGGAGGTCCGTGAAGGACGTTTGCGCCAACTCGAATCGGTTGTACTTGGCGTCAAAGAATAGCGCGCGAATTTTGTCGTTGGTGCGAACATCGACGTGTTGCTCGAAGAGACGCCGATAGACACCCACTCGGCCCACGTCCGATTGCGAGCGCTTGCATACAAGCGCCACGGACCCGAAGTCCGAACCAAAGACGCCACGACCCAAGTGAACGATTGATTGCATCCAGCATTCGCTCAGTAGCCATCTTCTGAAGGCAGCGAACGTCGTCAGGAACATCCAAGACGGCAGGTCGATCATCGCCCAGTACCCATTCGCGCGGACCAAGTCATGCCCTCGGCGCATGAACATCGTCATGAGGTCCGCCTTGGCGGTCGGGTACTCACGCTTTGCAAAGTCCGTCAGCAGCGAACCCATGTTGCCGCTGCCCATGTACGGAGGATTTGCAACAACAACGCCGTAGCGAGGAAGCAGGTACTCCACCTGCGAGACCGCGCGATGAGCCCTCTCGATCGCGTCAGCCATCAGCATGTCGCCTCGGTGCTCCAGCGTCTCGAGATGAGCCTTCAGCCTCACTGCGACCTCAGGATCGGGCTGAATCAGCGCTCCGAATGTATCTGCCTCGGCGAACTGGCTCCAGAATGCCTCCTCGGCGTAGCGATCGCCACTCTTGGTCACGAGATAGGCCAGTTCGTCGACGCTGAAGGAGATCGGTTCGAGCACGCAGATGTGCGGCTCGACAGGATTCTTGAGGAAGAGCTTGCGCTTGGCGCTGGCCTTCATCGTGAGGGCAAAGGCCGCGAGCGCTGCCGCTCGTGGATCGATCTCGATGCCGTAGAGGTTGTTCGAGAGGATCAGGCCCGGGATCTCCGACGGTGCGTGGCCCTCCTCTTCGTAGATCGCGTAGAGGAGGTCGAACGCGTATGTCAGCATGTGGCCGGAGCCGCAGGCCGGGTCGATGACCTTGAGCTCCTCCGGCTTGGTGATCTTGAGGAAGTCGGTCTCCTCGTCGACCGGGGCAATGTAGTAGTCCATCTGGCTGGCAAGACCGGACGACGGGCGGTTGAGCATCCAGAGTCGGCCGAGTGAGTTCTCGACGAGGTAGCGGACGATCCAGTGCGGGGTGAAGAGTTGGGTGGCTGCAGGGATCTCGTCTGCGCCGGCCTTCTTGTTCTTCTTGAAGCCCGCGAAAACCTCGTCCTTCCGCTCCGAGATGTAGAACTGGTAGAGCCAGCCGATGACCTCGACATCCCGACAAACATCATCGGTGAGCACCGCGACCGAACGGCTGAGAACCGAGTCATCTGCGAGCAGGTTTGCCGGGATGAGCAGTTCTGTGTAGTCGCCCTCCCGCTCGAACATGAACGGCATAGCGGTGTTCCAGAAGCGGCAGTAGTCCGCAAGGAGGAGGGCATACGCCTCCGCCTGGGCGTCGACTCCGGGGCGCGGCTGGCGGGTGCCGTTGAGCAGCCCGGTGATGATCGCGGCGTCTGGGCCCTTGACCACGTCCTCGTCGACTTGACCGCGCTTGGCGGCAGCGAGCACCTCCGGCTGGCCGACTTGATCGGCCGCGGGCGAGACAACGCCGATCCCGGTGTAGCCATTGGCGTCCATGAATCGCAGCGCGATGATGCGGTTGAACCAGGTGTAGGCGACCTTGTTGGCTACGTGCGCCTTTCCTTTGTCGCCATCGCCTGCGCTGACGATGGCCCGCTCTAGGGCGGATACAGCCTTCAGCTGCTCAACGCGCTCGGGCGAGCCCTGGGCGAGCACAGCGGTGATCCGCGCGCCAACTTCGCGGATGAGCTCGGTTCGCGCCGAGGTGGCGAACGACTTGAGCGGTGCGGTTTCCATCAGAGCGTGATTCGCTTTCCGTCCTTGAGGGCCTTGACGAGCGCCGTGCGCAGGGCCGCGAGGTAGTTGTCGACGTCGGCTTCGGATTCAAGGACTCCGGAGACGCCCGAGACGTGGATCGTCTTGACCGACATCATCTGCTTCGGCGGTGGCGCGTCATCGCTTCCACCTTGCTGCGACGCAACGAGGCGGTCGAGTAACTCCGGGTAGTCATTCTCCTCGAAGGTCGCTCCCACCTGGAGGATCAGCGCGACCTGACTCTCGCCGACAAGACGCGCGAGTATCCGATCGATGTGCTGGATGACGCCCTCCTGCGCATCTGAGGCGGCGCTGGCGTAATAGGCGCTTTCGAGCAACTCGGCCTTGCGTCCCTCGATGGCTGCAGTCACGTCGGCACGCTTGTCGGAGACGATGACATCGATCTGCCCACGCAGGGTGTCGACTGCGACCTTGAGCTGGTTCATCTTGTTTCCGCGGAAAGCCTTGGGGTCCGAAAGGAGTGTCATGACTGAGTCGGCGCTGCCCGGGGGAAGATAGCCAAGGTTTCCGGTGCTGCTAATAAGGAAGGCCTGCGCCTCGTCGAAGATCTTGGCTTGCTGACCGTTGAGGAACGACTTAATCGGGTCAACCAGGTCCGCCTTGGCCTCAATCAGCTCGTCGGCTTTATCGAAGTCACTGAGGTACCAGTCGACAGGCTTGCCGACGACGTGGTCAAGCAGGGTCACCACGCCCGAAAGCTGGCCGACGAACGGATACCGACTGCTACTCACGAGGGCGTTTAGCTCGTTGCGCTTGGCCGCGAGCTTGTCCTTGCCGAACCTGGCCAGCTCGGTCGGGTCGCTTGGCACGACGCCCTCGTCGAAGAAATCGGTGCAGAACTTCTTGAACGCTGCGACCTTCGTCGCATCATGCGCCTTCTGCGGCGCGACGACCGTGTGCTGGTGCTTGCCGGTGTTGCGGATGAGGGCGGCTGCCTCCGTCCGCACGACCGAGTTGGCATCGACAGTGAGTGCGACTTTGCCGTTGCCGACCAACCAGCCGAGCACAACCTCCATGGAGCCGAGGTCCCACCCGTAGGACTTCGACTCGAAGCGGTCGACGATCTTCTTGACCGTGACCTGCTCCCCCAGCTTGGTCTGGGAGATGATCCACGACTCCATTTCGGTGCCTGGCGAACTGAGCGCGCTCAGAGTCCCCGCGTCGAACAGGCCCTGGTCGTTCTGGACCGCGCCGGCGACCTGCTGCTCAGAGTAGACCTTTCCGCCGAGCAGACTGAGGTTCGTGTACGTCCGGTTGACGAGTTCCTGGAACCCGTCGGTCACGCGCGTGACCGCGTCCTGGGAGCTCGAGGTAATCTCGGCGGCGTTGATGATCAGTTGCGCCTTGCCGACAGCCTGGCGGATGCGCTCGATGAGTTCCTTCTCGCGGTCGGCGTTGAGCATCTGCTTGGACTGGAGGATTGCCTGCGTCGAGGGCGTGGCACCCGAGTTGGTGCGCTGCTTGGTGTACTTCTCCGTCTTCAGGAGCAGGCGCAGGTCCGCGAGCAGTCGCTTATCGCGGCCCAGGAAGACCCGCAGTTCGTCCTTGCCCATGCTCTGCGCCGCAATCTCGGTGTCGGTATAGCTCGTCTCCGGCGTGATGAAGTGGATGGTGAGCTCGCGCTGGTTGCCTTGGACAATGTCGTCGAGCTTGTAGCCGAACGGGAAGTCCTGGCCGTTCTTCGCGTACTTGAGCTTGTTCGTCTTGAGAATGTCGGATGAGAGATATTTGAAGAGCTTGCTCGAGACCTCGGAGGAGTCGACGTCGACCGCCTTGATCTCCTTCTCGATCTCCTGCTCCTCGTTGGTGAGGTACTCGTAGATGTTGCCGTTGCGCTGGACGTACGACTGCGTTTCCAAGAGGTTGAGCGCCTCCTGCACCTGCTTCCCGAGCCCCGTGAGGTCGAGACCGAAACGGTCGTAGACGAGCACGGTGAGGTTCCGGGGCGTGGCCTTGAAGTTGTCGACGTACTTGACCAGGAAGAGCGCCTTCAAGAGACGGTTGGCGAGGATCGTGATGTCGGAATCCGGATCGGGGAGATGCTTCTCCGCCTGCAGGATGGCACTCTGGGCTGCCGACTTCAGGGCAGCGCTGATGCCGGCGAACATCTGATCGAAGGTCGCGAGATAGCCCACCTGCTCGTCACCGATGCGCTTCGCGACCTCCTGGACCACGCCAAGCATGGAGCGCTCGCCGACCGAGCTGTTCTTGCCCTCGAACATGTTGTGGTCGGAAAGGCCCTCAATGGCCGCCTGGAACATCGGGATCTGGTAAGTGACGAACGGGTAGGTGTTGACGAAGCGGGCTTCGTCCACGTAATTGCGGTAGCTCTTCGCGCCGTCGACGAAGTTGAAGATCGTCGGGAAGTTCGCGGCCTCCTTCGAGTAGATCACCTCAAGCTCGGTCGTGCCCGAGTCGTTCTTCTCCAGCAGACGCTTGCTGATGACCTCTTCGACGTCCTGGCTGGTGAGCTTCACCTTGGCACCGAATCGGGCTTGGATCTTGGAGAAGTCATTGCCCTGCTGCTTGGTGCGGTCGCCGAGGACCTTGTCCATGTCCTCCTGAGAGGTAACGAAGACCCACGACTGTCCCTTGCACTTGGTGTTGAGGGACTCGGCGATCGTCTGGAGGTTGAGCATGAGCTTCACGTCGTCGGCGATGAACTGGCCGACCTCGTCGACGAAGAAGTTGAGCCGGAAGCCGGCCTCCTGCTTGTCGATCCAAGCCTTGACCGACGTGGCGAAGTCCTCGATCGAGACGGCATAGGACTTTTGGTAGTGGCCGATGATGCCTGAGTTAGCCTCGCCGTTGACCTCGGCGAACGCCTTGTCGATGTTGTGGCCTTCCAGCGCGGTCTGCTCGCGGCCCCGCACCCAGTCGATGCCGGCGTGCTTGGCGAAGGCGGCCTTAAAGTCGTCGTACTGGCCACGCTTGTCGAGGTCTTCCTCAAAACGGGCGACGGCGCCGTCGTTGCCAAAATAGCCACGGCTCTCGTCGAAAACCTTGACGAAGACCTTGAGCAGGGCGTCGGTCTGGTCCTTGGCGATCAGCGTCGCCTTCTGGTCGATGTTGAACAGCAGGCTTTTGGCCGGAATGGTGGCGGCCTTGTTCAGCGAGGCGATGAGCATGGCGTCGTCGGTCTTGCTAAGGAAGCTCTCGCTCACCTTCTCGCGCGGGAACGCCTGACCTTCGACGTCACCAAGAAGATGCGCGAGCATCTTGAGCAGATGAGACTTACCAGAACCGAAGAAGCCCGAGATCCAGACGCCGTTGGCGTTCGTGTAGTTGGTGTACTCCTCCAGCAAGGGAGCGACGCCCTTCGCGGCGTCGTTGGTGAAGACGTACTCCTCGACCTCGATGCCGAGGTGGTCGACGTCGTCCGCCTTGACGACCCCCTCGATCGAGCGGGTGACGTCTTTGAGGAAGATCTCGTTGAGTTTCATCGGGTCATGCTTCCTGATCGAGGATGCGCTTCGCGCGGTAGAAGGAGTCGTCCTTGAGCTGGCCGAAGAGGACCAAGGCCGAGCCCTGCGTGGCCGACACCTCGTACCGTCCCGGGAAGAACATCAGCATCGGCTTGTCCGAGACGACGGTTTGCAGATTGCTGAGCACGGTGTGCGAACGCACGAACGGGAACACCTCGCCGATGCCGGTGAGGAAGAGGATATGGAACGACTCGGCTTCGATGCGCGTCTTTATGGCCGGCGCGAGGTGCATTTGAGGGTCGAGCATGTTCTGGAGCATCTTGAGGAAGTCGGCCTTGTCCATCGTCGGCTCGGCGGCAAGGATGCGCTCCCAGACGTTGCGCTCTTTGAGCAGGTCAACGCAGAGATCGTAGAGGTTGATCTCGAAGACCTTGATGCCCAGCTCGGTGTCGAGCTTGGTCTTGATGCGCTTCTTCGCGCTCGCGACGCCGAGCGCCCACGTCGGTTCGTAGTCGTAGATGAAGTGAGCAACCTCGTTGCCGAGGCCCTCCATCTTGAGGAAGCGCTCACTGCTGAGCACCTTGAAGAGGTGGTCCTCCTGCTGCACCAATGTGGTCTTGGGTCGCACGGTCGTCACGCCACCCTCGTCGGGAAGAAGCGGATGTCACTCGGCGTGCGCTCATTGAGGCACTCGGCGACGCGGGCAGAGAGAAGTGCGGGCTCGATGCGGCCCTGCGTGTTCAGCAGCCCCGCCTCGACCATCATCTTGAAGAGCACCTGGCGGAGCTTCTTGTACGAGAGGTCGGTGATCTCGTCGAGCTCGTCGTGCCACATAGCCTTGGCGCGATAGAAGGAGTCGTAGTCCTCGTAGGAAACGGTTCCAGCCAAAGTGAGGAAACGCTCGCGCAGCACCTCCTCGGCGAACTCTCCGATGAGGTCGTAGCGACGGCAGGCGGCAACCCACATGAGGTGGCCACGCTCGGTCGACGTGCCGTCAGCGACGATCTGGAGCTCGGCGTCGCTGAGAATCTGAAGCCGCGGAATCAGAGCGCGAAGGACTCGGCTGGTCGAGCTTGCGGCCCGGCCCTGGAGCAGGTTGCCGTCCTTGACCTGAGTGCGGGTCGACGCCCAGTCGTCGCCTCGCAGGTAGACCGGGACGACCACCGCGGCTTCGGAAGCGAGCAGGGCACCGCTAGTGAACGAGAGCGCGTAGCGGGCCTTTCGCGGCGTGGCGATCATCACGTGCAACTCCTCTGAGCCAGTGCGCAAAATCAATCAGGCTATCGGAACCGTCCGACAGTCGCGTGGGTAGGGCATGGATCAATCCGGCGGACTCGTGTTATCCGAGCCGGCAGCGCCACCCGAGCGAACCCAGCCATCGACCTTCACTGGCCTGAAACTTCCAGAGGCGGCTGACCTTGTGGGCTGGCATCGCCTTGTCGGAGATCCACGAGTAGACCGGGTCCTTCGTGACGCCCAGGTGGGCGGCTATGTCGTCAGCTGACAACCAAGGTTCGGACATGGCCACGTGGTCCTCCAGTTCGGCGAAACCTGATCTAGCTGAGTATGACCGAGTTTAATGGAGGATAGCGGCGGTCTTGTGAGTCTATCGGGAGGTCAGATACGGGGACACTTTGCCAACGGGCAGGGGGTAAGGCGCCCGCCGCCGGGGGGTGTCTCCGGGGTGAGCGCCTCGGGGGTTCTCCTGGTCAAGCCACTTGGGGGTTAGGTGTGTCGTTGGCGAGGCGCGGTCATGTCTGTTCCGCGCCGTGTGTCCTAGCGCAGCTGGCAGCGTTCGCCTCGTCCCGCATAGGACAGTAGATCCTTCGGGACGCCGTGGCCCGACCTTCTCCGTTCCACGGCGGCGTGGCCGGCGCGAATCCGGCTCGGCCCTCGGTGACTTAATCAGAATGCTGTCCGTCCCAAGCACGGACAGATGGCGAGCTGGACTCCGCAGCGGGTTGCTAGGCGGTCGTCGCGATTTGGCGGCCTGAGGCGATGACTCGTTGTAACGATCGTCGCATCCAGCCCGATAACTGCGGGGAATAGTAGATAATCAGCGCAGCGGGACTGTGTGATCGCACAGGCGGATCTGCGGGGGTCGCGGTCGCCTGGTGGAGGTGCGATGAGTCTCGTTTATCGGTCGGTCTTTCAGGATCCGGACGGCGGGATCGCGGCTGCCGTTCAAGACGCCTTCGGGGAATGGCTGGGCTCCAAGGGGCTCGTGGTTCCGGCTGATGGTCTGAGCCACCGTGGATCACCGCTGGAATCCGCTGAGGGTGCGATCGCGTGGGCATCGCAGAGCACGCTGACCAACCGAAACGATGGCGCAGTCCATCGACTCCGTCTGATCGAGGAGTCGCTCGACGCACGTTGGGTAACCACGCTGGTCTGGAACACGTCCGGTCCGGACCAAGTGTCCGGCGGCTGGGTCTGGGCTGACCTCGAACACGAGCCAGTCGGCGGGCGTCGTGTCCAACGACCAGGGAGTCCGCGTCTGGTCCGTGCGCTCCTGGCGGCTGGGGAGGCGTCCGACGGCGGGGTGCCACTGACCTCGGACGTCTGGGAAGTCACCAGTGGGCACGTCGATGAGCTGGTACGGCACATAACCTCTGCCGATCGTCAGGTCCCGGTCATCGTGTTCGCCTATGACGCGCAAGGTGCGTACGATCAGAAGAGGCTGGCTGAGCGGCTCTCCCGTGATCTCGCGGGTGTCGCAGCGGTCTTTCGGCTCGTCGATGGAGCGGCAACGGAGCGATTGGCTCAGCGCCTACCAGATGACTATGCGGTGTACGGCGGCGCGCTCCGAACCTACCTGCCTGGAGCGGCCAAGCCCGACGACACCGCTTCTCGACACCGCATCCTCGGTCGTGCGTCATTGGTCGCACTGGGGCACCGCGCATTTCCAGCTGTCAAGGACCAGATCCTCGGGTTGTCGACGCGGCGGCCGGCGCCGATCTCAACGGCTTCAGCGCTGCGGGCAGGTGCCATCCCAGGCGTTATGCCCCAAGCATCTGCCGCAATGCCAGAGGTCTCCGAGCGCCTCGGCGAAACAGGCAAATCAGCTCGGCTCGACGTCGCCATCGAGTCACCGATGCTCGGCCGTCAATGGCTGCGCGAGCGTGCTAGGCGCATTCGTGCGGCTCTGGGCTCGCCAGATGATTCGAGCCAGCTCCTTGACGATCCGGCGAGCTTCGACGACGCACTTGATCGGTTGATTTTATCTGCGCAGCAAGTCGACGATCACCGGTTGACGGCCGGCCTGGCGGGGCTCGCGGCCGATCTCCAACAGGCCCGTGCCGAACGCGAGCTGCTCGATCAACTTCTCGATGCGGCGCAGAAAGAGCTCGACCAGACGAGTCACGAGGTTCGCATGCTTCGCGCGGAGCTCGAGGACCTGCAGCTCGAGGCAACTGAATCCGTCGAAGCTGCGGACCAAGCCGAGCGGCGCAGTCGATGGCTGGCGCGTTGCTTGCATGATGCAGGACACCCCGGGGTTGGGACGGATGACACGCTACCAACCGCACCGCCCTCCCTCGCCGAAGTTCTGGTTCTCGCGCGCGAGAAACTCCATTACCTTCATATCGGATCGACCGACACCAACGCCGCCGAGCTGGACTTGCACGGTAACGCGCAGCTCTACGCGATCAAGGCCTGGTCGGCGCTGATTGCGTTGAATGCCTACGCGTGTGCGCGAGCAGAGGGCCGGTTCGCGAGCTCGTTCTACGCCTGGTGCCAGCAGACGCCCGCCGGAGAGCCTGCAATCTCGGCCAACGCCGTAGCTCTCGTCGAGAGCGAGACCGTCGAGTCCAACCCTGTTTTGCATGGGGCACGAGTGTTCGCGGTACCCAAGCAGGTAGATCCGAGCGGACGGATCTTCATGCCGGCACATATCAAGGTGGTCAAGAGAGGGGCACCTTGTCCGCGGTTGCACTTCCACGACGACTCTGGTGGAACTGGCAAGGTCTACGTCGGCTACTTGGGCGAACACCTGCCCACGGCGCGGTTCTCCTAGCGGAAGTGTCGGCGACCAGTCTTAGAGTCTGACGAGGACGAGGACGAGGGGGAATACGCGGTGGCCAGCATGGAGCAGTTGAAGGAAGAGCAGGCGTACTTTGATCAGGCATGGGAGGCTCGAGAGGAGTCTCGAAGAACGCTGTCGGGTGCCGCTGGTGCTGCCTCTGGCCCCCGTGCGGCGGCTTCGGCCGTACGCCGTGACGCGAAAGCGGTCCTGGAGAAGCTCGGGGACCCTGATGAGGCAGTCGCGTTCGCGCGCTTCGACGACGATGAAGGACAGCGCCTTTATCTAGGCAAACACGCGATCACGGACACCAATCGGGAACTGCTGGTCATCAATTGGCAAGCTCCTGCGGCGGCTCCCTATTTCCAGGCGTCCTACGACGAGCCATGCGGCGTGGCGCGAAGGCGAAAGTACAGTACTGAACGGAACAAGGTCGTCGATTTCGAAGAGGTCATCTTCGCCGATCTGGCGAGAGCCGTAGAGACGATGACGGAGTCCGAGCGATCTGGCATCGACGACACGGTGCTGCGCGATCTGGAGCAGGATCGCACAGGGGAGATGCAGGACATCGTACAGACGATCCACGCCGCGCAGTATCAGCTCATCCGGTCACCGCTCGACCAACTCCTGGTCATCCAGGGCGGGCCAGGCACGGGCAAGACTGCAGTCGCCTTGCATCGGGTCTCATGGCTGCTCTTCAACAACCGTGCCAGGCTGGCTCCCGAAGATGTGTTGGTCGTCGGGCCCAACCCCACGTTTACCCGGTACATCCGTGCGGTATTGCCAGGGCTCGGAGACGCGGACGTCCGTCACCTCGACCTACGAACGCTTGGCCCACAGTCAAGCAGCCGGCGTGACGAGGCCAAGGAGGTCGCGCGCCTCAAGGGTGACTCACGGATGGCGGCGTTGCTCGCGACCGCGCTGCGACAGCGAGTGCGCTTCCCCTCCGGCCAGGATCAGATCGAGGTCGGTGCACCTGGGCGAGGCGTCATCGTCAGCCGCGCCGACGTCGAGACGCAGCTCCGGCGATTGGTGCAGTCCGCGCCGAACTACAACACGGGCAGGCTTGGGTTTCGCACATGGCTCACCGCTCACGTTGGATCGGCCGCTGATCCGACCCAAATCGACGCTGCCGCAGAGCGCATCTGGCCCTCGCTCACTCCCCAGGCGTTTCTCCGTGATCTCTTCGGATCGCGTGAGCGCCTCGTCGCCGCTGCGGGTGACGACTTCACAGCCGGAGATGTGAGACGGCTGCTTCGAACGGCGGCGCCGCGGGTTGTGAATGAAGACTGGAGCGACGCGGATGTCGCCCTGCTGGACGAGGCAGACGTTCTGATCAACGGAATGGGGATGCGCTACGCCCATGTAGTGGTCGACGAAGCTCAGGACCTTTCTCCGATGCAATTGCGATCCGTAGGCCGCCGGTCGAGGAACGGGTCCCTGACGGTTGTGGGTGACCTCGCACAGTCGACAGGGCCATGGGCCAGAGACTCGTGGGACGATGTGATTTCGGCGCTCAAGCAGGATCTTGCAGCGGTCGCCGAGGAACTGACCCTGGGATACCGCGTTCCCGAGCAGGTGTTCGCGTTGGCTGCCCAGCTACTCCCGTCCGCGGCGCCGAGGGTGACGCCTCCGCGAGTTATTCGGAGGGGGCCAGCGGATCCTGACTTGAGACAGGTGGATGCGGATGATCGCGTAACCGAGGCAGTCAGTGCAGCCCGCGATCATGCCGGACGAGGGCACTTCGTCGGCATTGTCTGTCCTGCGGCGCTACGCGACGAGCTCAGCGAAGCCCTGCGGCGGGCTGGCGTCGCTTGGAGCGACGCGAGCCGTGGCACCCTCAGTAAGTCGATCAACGTGGTCGGTCCGGAAGAAGCAAAAGGCCTCGAGTTCGACGCTGTTGTCGTCCTTGAGCCTGCGGACATCGTGCGGGAGTCCGAACAAGGGTTGCGCCTGTTGTACGTCGCCCTGACTCGGACGACGCGGTACCTCACGGTGGTGCACGCCGGCGCTCTGATGCCACTCCCTGAGGGCTCGACGGCTAGCCGTGATCCGCGTCAGCCGGCGATGGTCGATTCACGTCGCGAACCACCTGCTGCACTCGTGGACATAACCATGGAAGTCGTTCCTGACAGAGACAACGCCGAACGGGTCGGCGCGACGCGACCGTACGAGCCGACTGCCGAGCGAGCACCAGCCTCCATACCGGAGACGTCACGGCCCGCCAGCCCGTCGGACGACCTCGCGCGGATGGTTTCTGAGACTGTTGCGGTCTCTCTCGCACACAGTGTGCGTACCAGCGTCGCGCCTGCGCTTTGGCCCTACGTCGTAGATCGCCTTCGTAGAGAGCTGGGCGTTTCGGATGTCGAGATGTTCGATCTCTTTGGCGATTGATGGGGTCGGGAGAGACTGTCATGGCGTGTCCAACCATGAGCGGAAAGAGCTCGACCAGCTGATCGCGCGTAGGGCGGCCCCGTCGGACTGCTGCTCTTTGTCGGCGACAGCCGAAACTGATCCCGTGTCGACGCGTCGGAAGGGGGTCAGTTTCGGCCGCCGTTGCCACGCTTTCGGATCGGAATTCCGAAGTCCGCGATGACGTGCTCACCGAACCAGACGCGGATACGCCGGGTGGCCGGTCGTGGGACGTCTGCAAGTGCCGTCATTCGCCCTGCCCGCCGACAGCGCTGGAGGATTCGCATTGCTCGTGGCCGCGCGTCGCATGTCGTAGTTTTGGCTCATGAGTCGCCTCGACGACGCGCCAATTTCGCTTCACCCTGAACGGGCGGCGCTACGAGCTGTCTCGGGCCTAGGTAGAGGCTCGGCTGGCCGACGCCGCGCCCGAGGCCATCCACTAACACGCTGTTCGCGTCAACAACGTCTGGTTCCCGGCAGTCCAGGCCTTCGAGCGGCCGCGGGCGTGCCATCGTCCGAGTTCATCTCCCATACGGCGCGGCGACATCTGGCTGCCTTGGGGTCCGAGCTCCGGGGCGAGATCGAGCCGCGCGGATCGGCCACCAACACTGCCTTCACCCCAGACGTCGGAACGCCCGGCCCAGAGGAGCTAACGACGATTGCCAGCCCCGAAGAAGCGTGGCACACCGAGGCCAACATCCAGGCCGCAGTCGTCACGGCGATGGCACATCGAGGCTGGCGCATCCTCTCGATAGCGAACACCGCCGCACGGGAACATGGCATCGACGTGATCGCGAGGGGGACCGCGGAACTGTCGGGATCGAGGTGAAGGGCTTTCCAGTCGCAGCTACGCCGACTCCAGTCGCGCCCATGAGATCAAGCGCACAAGCCAAAGCACGCAGGCCGGTCATTGGTTCGCAGCAGCAGTCCTGACCGCTATGCGACTCCGCGGCAAGGAACCCGACTGGCAGAGCGCCATCGCACTCCCCGAGTTTGAACGCTACCGAGACCTATATGGCGAAGTGGCCGCGTCACTCAGCGCCGCGCAGGTGGGTCCACGCGGACGGCACAGTCGAGCTGTCATGAACTAGCCTCGACGAGCAGTGCAGACCGCGTTCGTAGGCAGCACGGCCTGCACAGATGCCAGCGGGTGCCAGTTGACGCGTTCGATCCGTTCAAAGATGTCTGCGTCAGTTTCTTGCTGCCAGGCTGGCAGGTCGTCCCAGTCGGCTACGTAGCTGGGTTTGGGTCGGGGATGTGGCAGTGGATCTGCGCGATCCAGCACAGCGCTACGAATCGGCCCTTCTGCTCGCGGCTGAGTTTGCTCGTGTTTCCTTTAGAGACCTCGACGACCGCCCGCACCTGCTCGTAGACGGCTGCCGCGCTCTCCCGCTCCCAGTGGGGTGTCTCTTTCCACGGTGCGACGTAACCGGGCTTTGGTTCGCCGGGGTAGTGCTTCGTCACGCCTGCAATCCACGCCTCGCGGAAGATACGGCCCTGCTCGTTCGACAACAGAATTGCTCCTTTGGAGGGAGAGGTTCCTACAGCGGCGAGCGCTCGATGGACAGCAGTGCCGAGATGTCTTCGCTCAAGCACCAGTTGGGCATCGTGGCGATGGCCGGCAATCGCAGCAGCCTCGCCGGCCCCGCTATGTAGGCTCTTGCTCCGCACGTTTGGCCGCTCGGCGTGCCAGTGACTCCTCGACCCTGATCCGATCCTTCTCGTCCACCTCGTCCAAGGTGGCGGCGTCGATCGGGAACGGCGGCTGGGCCAATCGTTCGGTGATGCGGAGATACGGAATGGGAGCAGCGTAGAGCTCGATGGAACCGTGACCGGGATAGATCTCACCACCGCGCTCGAACACCTGCACCATCGGCTCATACGGATCGCCGAACTCAGGAAACCGCTCCTTGGGTCGACCACCCAGCGATGCCCACCTGAACATGTCGGTGAGGACCTGTTCTGTCAGAGTCCCTAGCTCACGGCCAACCTCGGTCTCCAGGCGCTGCAACCAGGCTGGATCCGTCTCGACCGAGGGATCGAACACCACCGCGAGATCGAAGAACGGCCACTGCCTCGGCACCCCAAGCGCATCGGCCCAGATCGCCATCCGGCGCAGATACTCGAGCGCCAACAAACCCCGCGACGCCGAGTGCCGGTTCCATGCCGCCTGGTCGTCCCAGCTCGCCACCGTCAGGCGCGCCAGCAGCCTCTCGCATGCCGCATTATCAGTCACAGGCCTAGCCCTTCCTTTGCCACGCGTACTACGTCGTCAAGGTTCGACAGGTCTTCTGCGACCCGGAGGTCGCCCCTTGGTATGCCCAGTTTCGAGTCCCAAAGAATCAGTAGATCAATCCTCGACGAGCGCGTACTCAATGGTGCCGTGTTGTGCGCCGATGGGTGATCTGACGTGACCAGTGGCCGTTGGCTTTCGTCCCAGGCGTCGGAGTGTGGCGAGAGATACGGCAATCCAGCGTCCATGAGCTTTGACTCAACGTACTCGTGCGCCACCAACGACCAGAACTCCACTCGGTTCTTGTCAGTCAACTCCGCGCCGGACGCGACTTTCTCCCACAGATCGCCGAACAACGCGAACGGGGTGAAGTAGCCGTGCCTGATATCTCCCGGGCCAACTGCCACGTCGTGCTGGCGCTGGAAGAGGTGTTGTTTTGCCGCCTCAATCACCCCACGCGGCATCCCGCTGTGGTCGGCGAGAGCGTCGACGTCGTCAGCTTCCCGGATTCGGCGGTACTGGTCCATCTCCTCCGGGGTGGCATCGTCGACGAACTCGTGCTCCAGTTCGGCGACCTCGTCGACGCCGGCAACAGACCCTGGTTCGGAATCGATGCCAGCAGCAACGTCATCGGGTTCGAGCAAGTCGCCGCCACCGGCCGGAACGCTATCGACGGCGACCTTCTGTTCCTTGGCTGCGGCAGCCTCGAGGTCGGTGGGCGGTTGGTCAGGCGAGCTGGCAGCGGGCTGAGCGCCGGCTTCACCGGCCAGACGTGACGTCGACGCGGTGCTGTCATCCGCCGTCAACACGCCGCTCGCTACGTCGTCACGCAATTCCGCCTCTGACGTTCGCTCGTCAGCACCAGGCGACTCAACCAGACTGGGAGGATCTGCGTCGTGGGAGGTGGTCTCGGCTTCTTGAGCGGGCGGGCTGATGTACTTGAGGCGGGCCAAGGTGTCGTCGTGAACCATGTGGGCCCGAAGCTCTAGTGAGTAGGAGGCGAACGGGTCCTCCGGCTCGGGGCAATCATCGACCGGCGCCGTCGCCGGGGCCGAGGGAGGATCGACCGGTCGCTCGGCCGACTCGTCATCGCTCTGCTCGGCTGACGACCACTTGGAGTACCCCGGCCAGTACATCTCATCGAGACGTTGCTCGAGCTTTTCGCGAGCAGTCAGTGGCTGTGAGGATCGACGGTCCGCGGCCTCGTCTTCGTCAATTGAGTCAGCCTCCGATACCTGCACTTCCCTCAGCCGAGGGTCAGCGGACGCCCGCGAGTCCCCTTGTCTGCTTTCCGACGCCCGGGACACGACAGTGGAGGAGTTCGGGGCGGTTGAGTCATCACGTTGCTCAGCCGATGCCCCGCGCGCGTTGCCGGGCCAGTAGACGTCATCGGGGCGCTGCTCGGACTTCTCGCGAGCAGGCGACGGACGCGGCGCCTCGTGATGTGTAGCGTCGTGGCGATCGGGCGTCGGAGTATCCCTACGGCTTGCCTGCTCATCACGCACGCCGTCGTCGGACCGCCGAGACGTCTCGTTCTCAGGACGCCCGGTTTCGCCAGCCTGATCCCCTGGCGTGCTGCCCTTGCTCGGGTCGTCGCCGCCACGACGACCTCCCAGCTCGGACACAGCCGTCTCCTATCCACGCCAACGCAAACCCGAAGTAGCAGAACCATCACGAACAGTATCTGTCGTGAGGCCCACAAGGGCAGGCTCGCCGGTGCGGATTGACACGCCGCGCACGTTCGACGAGTCAGGCACGAGGGTCGAACTCGCCAGCTTTCACGCCTTCGGTGAACGCCGACCGTTCGCTGGCGGTGAAGCGTAGGATCTGGCCGCGGCCGTGCGCCTTGCTGTTGCGACCGCTGCTCCGCCATCCGGCATGTGGGTGACCTCGACACAGTTGTGCTGTCGTTCGCGTCGTCGCCGTCCGCCAGCCGCAGTGCTCGGCTGCGAGCCCCGCGGGCCGGGTTGCCCAGTGGTGACCGTCGGAGGTCGTGGTCCTGGTCTGCGTTTCAGGGGTCTTGCTGCACCTCGTCCGACGTCGTCCGCTCGACGGTGGAACCACGAGGTGACACCTACCGAACGGACGGTTGCTCATGAGCGAGTCCACTTCGTTGAGAAGTCAGGCGGGCTTGCTGTTGCGCAAAGGCAGAACGTCGATGTCCTCAACGGGCCAGTGTGGGTACGTCTGCGTGGTGCCGACCTTCTTCCACCCCCAGCGCTGATACATCGCGTGAGCCTGCGAACCAGGGCGGGAGATGAGACTCGCGAAGGCCTCTGGTCGATCGGCGAGGAGAGCGTCGACGAGCTGGCGGGAGAAGCCACGGCCACGGAAATCCGTGCGTACGCCGAGCTCGATCACCGCAAAAAGAGGGCCTGAGGCAACGTCGGCAGGAGGCGGGTCAGTCTTGACGCCAGTCCACCATCGTCCCGGCAGGAAGGTGAATCCGTACGAGAAGCCAACGAGTCGTCCATCGACCTCTCCAGCGACCAGGACGAAGCCGTCGAGGCCGGCATGCTTCAAGATGCGGATCTCGAACTGCTCGATGTCTTCATCCGACATCTCGTACGGAGGTTCGGAGTAGGCGTTCGCATAGAGCGGCTTGAGTCTCGAGACGAGTTCGAGCGTCTCGGTCTCCGTATGACGGGTCAACATCAGGGTCATGCTCGCTCCCTCGGCGCATGAGCGCTTAGGGCGTGTCTGCTAAATCGTCGGGGTTGGGTGGTTGATGCTTGTTCGGTGCTGCGTTCGGGTGTGATTTCTGATGAGTTGTGGGCGGTGATTG
>NZ_JBFAJQ010000020.1:0-145083 GCF_040655315.1 Kribbella sp. NPDC050459
AAAACGCTCGGCTGGGACACCCCAGCCGAGCGCTTACGTGATCTACTCACCACCTAGAAACCAAGGCGGTGTTGCGACGACCCCTTGAAACCGCCAACTGCCGGGGCCTTTCGGTGTCTGCGACCTACTTCCAGGGTGGGAGCAGGGTCTGGATGATGCCCGGCAGGTTGATCAGCGGTGTCGTCGGGAACGGCCACGGCCAGGACGGCGTGGTCGGCGTCAGTGAAGGCAGCACCGTGGGCGTCGCAATCGGCGAGTTTGACGACGACGGCTGGGGTGGCGTCTTCAGGTTGGTCGGTGGTGCGGTGGACTCGCCCACGATGGTGGTGTTCGGCACCTTCGTCGGCAGGGTGGACGGCTCCTGGGTGCTCGAGCCGACCGGTGCCGGGATCGTCGTCGACGCCTTCGGGCTCGACGACGCCTTGACCGGGTTGCTCGACTCGGCGCCGGTGCCGGGCGTGGTGCGGCCCGGCTTGGTGTTGCTCGTGGTGCCGGTGCCCGGCGCGCCGGCCGGTTTCGGTGACGCGCACTTCGGGCACGCCGCCGAGGTGAGCTGCGTCAGCTGCTCGATCGTGGCCAGCGCCTCGACACCGGACTTCAAGGACTCCGGCGGGAGGTTCGGCGTCGCCGCCACCAAAGCCTGGCGGGCACTGGTGATGAACGAGGTGATCGCGATGATCGAGCTCTCGTCGCCGTTCTGCTGGTACGAGGCGAGCAGTCTGGACACACCCTTGCGGGCCTGTGCCGAGAAGTCGTCCAGGGTCGCGTTGATCGTGCCCACGGACCCGCCGTTGCCGGCCAGCTCGCGGACTTCGGACAGTCGGGTCATCGCGTGCTCGAGATCGCGCCGGCCGCGGGAGTCGTCGCCGACCCCGACATTGGTCGCCACGTTCTCGATGCTGCGCTTCATGCCGTACAACGTGTCGCCGGGCATGGCCTGCTGCGCGGCGGCGGCCGAACCGATGCCACCTCCGAGCAGCACCAGCGCGGCGGTGCTGGCCACCAGGCGGATCCTCCGGCCCTGGCGGCGACGGATAGCTGTCACGGACGCGCCAACGTCCTCGCTCCCCGGCGGCTCGTCCGAGTCGTCCGGTGCGGTGTGCACCGTCAGTGGAGTCGCAGTGGTCGCCGCGCGCGCCGCCGCCTGCTCCAGCAGGCGGTGCCGCAGCTCGGCACTGAACTCCGGTCGCGGTGCAACTGCGCCGGCGGTCCTCAGCCGTCCGACCAGTTCCACAGCTTCCAGTAACTCGGGGTCGTCGCCCAGTCGCGTGGAGTGACGGGGCCCGTGATCGACGGCGTGCGCGAAGGTCTCCGCGCGCGCTCGAGCCCTGTGTAGGTCACTCATGAGTTCTCGTTCTCCTCAATGGCCAGTCGGGGTCACCGACAGGTCCTCACCAGGCAAACGAGGTAACTCCCTGACGGGTTACGAAAGACGTTCGTTGTCATCCGCCTCATCTCAAGTCCTTGGGGATAACCTTCGCCAAGTGCCGTACGGCTCTCAGTTGCAGTTGCTTGACGGCGCCTTCGGATTTCTCCAGCGCCTTGGCCGTCTCGGCGATCGACAGACCGGCGAAGAACCGCATCGTCAGGCAGTCGCGCTGCTCGTCCGGCAGGCCGGCGACCGCGTCCCGGAGTACCTCGGCGGTGGCCGCGGCCAGCACGTCGATCTCCGGACCCTCGGTCTGCCGGTCGTGGGTCTCGATCTCGTCCGTGACCACTTCGAGCCGGACCCGGCCGGACTTGTAGTGGTCGGTGATCAGGTTCCGGGCGATCGTCACCAGCCAGGCGCCGAAGTCCCGGCCCTGCCAGCGGAACGAGTCCAGTGCGCGCAGCGCCCGGACGAAGGTCTCGCTGGTCAGGTCCTCCGCGAGTGCCGACGACGACACCCGCGCGTAGATGTAGCGATAGACGGTGAGCGAGTACTCGTCGTACAGCTCGCCGAAGGCACCGACGTCCCCGGCCTGGGCGCGATCGACGAGCTCCGCACGTCGCATCCCGTCCGGGCTTGGTTCCGGCGTGGTCAAGTGTTCTCCCCGTTCAACTGACACGTCGTTCGACACATCCGCGAATGGCCACAGCGACTGGACAGCACCGAACGTTACTGCTCGGGCACGTACTGTCAACAGGCTGGGGCGTGCCGCCTTCCGTCCGGTCCGATGGTCACGAATGCGCCAGCGGACTGCCTCCATCGACGGAGCAGCCTGCTGTCGGGGGTGTTGCATCGCGCATGAGGTCCCCGCGCGGCCGGGTTTCTGCAGTGTGAGGTTCAGCAGAAGCGCGCCCGCGAAGTCACCTGTATATCGGTGGTTACGCTCCGCTGCAACCATTCTGGGTAAGACGGTCGGTCCCGGGCCGGATCCCCGGCGTGACAGACTCGCCTGGTGATGGTGAATTTCGCGGACATTCTTCGTGACACAGCGCAACGTCACGGCGAGCGTCCCGCGCTGGTCGACGGGGATCGGCGGCTGACCTGGGGCGAGCTCGACCAGGCCGTCGACCGGACCGCGCAGGGCCTCGCCGCGGCCGGCCTGGTGCCCGGGTACCGGGTCCTGCTGTTGGTGGCCAACAGCATCGAGTTCGTCACGTCCTACCTGGGCATTCTCCGCGCCGGGCTGGTCGCCGTGCCGCTGAACACCGGGCTCACCGAGGCTGAGCTGGCGACCGTGGCGGCGCACTCCGGGGCCCGGCTCGCGATCGCCGGACCGGGGCTCGCGGACCGTTTCGTGGGCATCCGGACGGTGGCACCCGACGAGCTCCAGGGTGACGCTCCGTTACTTCCGTCGATCGACCCCGAGACGCTCGCGGTGCTCCTCTACACCTCCGGAACCAGTGGAGATCCGCGCGCGGCGATGCTCACCCACCGGGCACTCGCGGCGAACGTGCGGAACCTCGGCGAGCTCGGCGAGGACCGGATGGGCCCCGACGACGTGGTGCTCGGCGTGCTGCCGATGTTCCACGCGTTCGGTCTGAACGCGGTCCTCGGCTGGGCGGTCGCGACCGGTGCCGCGCTCGTCGTCGAGCAGCGCTTCGACCCCGAGCAGACCCTCGACCTGATCCGCAGGTACGGCGTGACGCGGCTGCCGCTGGCTCCGCCGGCGCTGCACGCTTTGCTGACCCGGACCGATCTGCGCGACGCGCTCGAGACAGTCAAGGTCGTGCTGACCGGCGCGTCCACCCTGGACCGGACGCTCGCGGACCGCTTCGAGCAGGCCAGCGGCCACCATGTCCACCAGGGGTACGGCCTGACCGAGGCGTCCCCGGGGGTCACCACGACGCTGGGCGAGGCAGAGCCGAAGCCGGGCTCGGTCGGTCGCGCTTTGCCGAACGTCGAGATCCGCATCGCCGACGAGCAGGGCGAGGACGTGGAGGGCGACGACCCCGGCGAGATCCTGATCCGCGGCGGCAACCTGTTCTCCGGCTACTGGCCGGACGGCGTGGACGGCCCGGACGCGGAGGGCTGGTACCGGACCGGCGACGTCGGATTCCTGGACGGCGACGGCGACCTGTTCCTGGTGGACCGGTTGCGCGAGCTGATCATCGTGTCCGGGTTCAACGTCTTCCCCAGCGAGGTGGAGGACGTGCTGGTCGCGGCTCCGGGGGTCCGGGAGGCCGCGGTCATCGGCGTACCGTCCGAGGAGACCGGCGAGGCGGTGAAGGCGTTCGTGGTGCCGTTGCCGGACGCATCGGTCGACGTCGCAGCGGTCCGCGAGTACGCCGGGAGCCGGCTGGCGCGGTTCAAGTGCCCGGTCGAGATCGAGGTGGTGGAGAACCTGCCGCACTCGGTCACCGGCAAGGTCGCGAAGGGCCGGCTGCGGGGGGCGGAGCGATGAGCCGGGTGGTGATGTACGGAAAGCCGGGCTGTCATCTGTGCGACGACGCCCGGGAGATCATCCGGGCCGTCTGCGCCGAGACCGGTGTGGAGTGGAGCGAGGTCGACATCACCCAGGACGACCGTCTGTTCACGCAGTACGGCGAACAGATCCCGGTCACCTTCGTCGACGGCAAGCAGCACGACTTCTGGCGGGTAGACCCCGCCCGACTACGCAACGCCCTGATGAGCTAGCTCACTTCCACCGATTTTGTTCTCACGTTCACAAGCTCCTAGAGTAAGAGAGCCGCCGGCCGTCAGACCGCGGTGAACCAACCGCTCCCAGGAGAATTGTGACGCGTGCCAGCAGCCGTCGCCCCGGCCCGCCGACGAGAACCGAACGCGGCATCCCCGAGGCGACTGTCGCGCGCTTGCCGGTCTACCTGCGGGCCCTGACCGCGCTCTCGGACAGTGGCATCGCGACCGCGTCGAGCGAGGACCTGGCGACTGCCGCCGGCGTCAACTCGGCCAAGCTCCGCAAGGACCTGTCCTACCTGGGCTCCTACGGCACCCGCGGCGTCGGCTACGACGTGGAGTACCTGCGGTACCAGATCGCCCGCGAGATCGGCGTCACCCAGGACTGGGCCGTGGTCATCGTCGGGATCGGAAACCTGGGTCACGCGCTGGCCAACTACTCCGGCTTCGGCACCCGCGGCTTCCGGATCGTCGCCCTGCTCGACGCCGACCCGAACCTGGTCGGCGAGCGGATCGGCGACATGGAGGTCCGCGACTTCGCCCAGCTCGAGGAGATCGTCGAGGCCGACCGGGTCTCGATCGGGGTGATCACCACGCCCGCCGGTCCGGCGCAGGAGGTGTGCGACCGGCTGGTCGCCGCCGGCGTCACCAGCATCCTGAACTTCGCGCCGGTCGTGCTGTCCGTGCCCGACGGCGTCGACATCCGCAAGGTGGACCTCTCGATCGAGCTCCAGATCCTGGCGTACCACGAACAACGAAAGTCCGGAGAGGCGGCGCTCCCCCAGGTGCCCGAACTACCAGCGATGAACGGTCTGACGGATCTCCCGAGCGTCGGGGGAGGTGTCGGGGCATGAGCTACCTGGTGGTCGGCATCAGTCATCGTTCCGCTGCCATCGACGTGCTGGAGCGGGTCGCCCTCGACGCCGAGGCGGCCACCAAGCTCGCCCTCGCGGTCGGCAGTTCCACGTCCGTCGCGGAGTCGGCGGTGCTTGCCACCTGCAACCGCACCGAGGTGTACGCGACGGTCGACCGGTTCCACGCCGGGATGGACGAGGTCACCGCGATCCTGTCCGACATCACCGGCGTACCGCTGCTGGACCTGGCCGAGCACCTCTACGTGCACTTCGAGGAAGGCGCCGTCGCGCACCTGTTCCAGGTCGCGGTCGGGCTGGACTCGATGGTCGTCGGCGAGAGCCAGATCCTCGGCCAGGTGAAGGAGACGCTGCGCGTCGGCCAGGACCTGGAGACCGTCAGCACCGACCTGAACGCCCTGTTCCAGCACGCGTTGCGGGTCGGCAAGCGGGCCCGCACCGAGACCGGGATCGACGCGGCCGGCCGCTCGGTGGTCTCGGCCGGCCTGGACGCGGTCGGCGGCTTCGAGGGCCGCCGGGCGCTGATCGTCGGCGCCGGCTCGATGGCCTCCCTCGCCGCGCAGACCCTGGCGAACGGCGGCGCCCGCAGCGTGACCGTTGCCAACCGCAATTACGACCGCGCGGTCGCGCTCGCGGACCGGATCGGCGGTACGGCGGTCCGCCTGGCCGATGTACCGGCCGCGCTGCACGACGCCGACCTGGTCGTGTCCTGCACCGGCGCGCGCGGCGTCGTCCTGACCGAGGAGATGATCCGCTCCGCCGCGGACGGCCGGCCGCTCGGCGTGCTGGACGTCGCGCTGCCGCGGGACGTCGCCCCTGAGGCGGCCCGGATCCCGGGCGTCACCCTGATCACCCTGGCCGACCTGATCGGTACGGCGGGCGGCAGCCAGGCCGACATCGACGAAGTCCGCCGGATCGTCGGCGAGGAGACCGGTGCGTTCGAGGCGACCCGCCGGGCCGCCTCGGTGGCGCCGACCGTGGTCGCGCTGCGGGCGATGGCGAGTTCGCTGGTCGACGCCGAGCTGGCCCGCCTCGAGCGGCGGCTGCCCGGCCTCGACGAGCACGAGCGGCACGAGGTCGAGCGGACCATCCGCCGCGTCGTCGACAAGGTGCTGCACAACCCGACCGTCCGGGTGAAGGAGCTCGGCGGCGATCCGGGCGGACCGACGTACGCCGACGCGCTGCGGCAGCTGTTCGCGCTCGACCAGGCGACTGTGGAAGCCGTCACCACGCCGAAGGGGAGTGAGCAGGCATGATCCGCCTCGGTACCCGCCGCTCCAAGCTGGCGACCGCGCAGTCGACCATCGTCGCCGACCAGCTGCGGGCCCTCGGCCACGAGGTCGAGCTCGTGCTGATCACGACCACCGGCGACGTCAACCGCGCACCGGTCGAGCAGATCGGCGGCACCGGCATCTTCGTCAGCGCCTTGCGGGACGCCTTGCTGGCGCACGAGATCGACATCGCGGTGCACTCCTTGAAGGACCTGCCGACCCAGCCGGTCGACGGCCTGACGCTCGGCGCGATCCCGGTCCGCGAGGACCCGCGCGACGTCCTCGTCGCCCGCGACGGCCTGACCCTCGGCGAGCTGCCGCACGGCGCCCTGATCGGCACCGGCGCGGCCCGCCGGGTCGCCCAGATCGACGCGCTCGGCCTCGGGGTCGAGTGCACCGGGATCCGCGGCAACGTGGACACCCGGATCGGGCTGGTCACCGACGGCAAGCTGGACGCGGTGGTGATCGCGCGGGCGGGGCTGGCCCGGCTGGGACGGCTCGGCGAGGTGACCGAGACGCTGGACCCGATCCAGGTGCTGCCCGCCCCGGGGCAGGGCGCGCTGGCGATCGAGTGCCGCGCGGGCGACACCGGCGTACTGGCTGCGCTGGCTCCGCTGGAGGACCCGGCCACCCGCGCGGCGGTGACGGCCGAACGGCAGCTGCTGGCCACTCTCGAGGCAGGGTGCACGGCTCCGGTCGGCGCGCTCGCCGAGGTGGTCGAGGGTGAGGACGGCCCCGAGTTGTGGCTGCGGGGCGCGCTCGGCCAGGACGACGGCGTACGGCGGCTCAGCGCCAACGGGCCGGTGGACGACCCGGCGTCTCTCGGCAAGGCGCTGGCGAACGAGTTGCTGGAGCGAACATGACACCGGCACAGGGCACGAGTACTGCGGCCCATCAGGCGGCCAAGAAGACGGCCCACAGGACGAGCAGGAAAACGACGAGGGCGAAGGCAGACGTGAGCGCGAAGACAGCCGCCACCGCGGCACCGCAGAAGGCCGCGACCAGTACCGTCAAGCAGACCAAACCGCTCGGCCACGTGACATTCGTCGGCGTCGGTCCCGGTGACCCGGCACTGCTGACGCTGGCCGGCCGCGACGTGCTCGCGAACGCCGACGCGGTCGTCGTCGAGGGCCCCGAGCACGACGCGTTCCTGAGCTACTGCAGGGCGGGCGTCGAGGTCGTGGACGGCTCCGGCGCCGAGGGCAGCCGCGCGCTGCGCGTCGCCGCCCGGGCCCGGCTGGTCGTGAAGACCGCCAAGTCCGCGGCGAACGTCGTCCGGCTGCTGAGCGGCGACCCGTTCACCTTCTCCAGCGGCGCCGAGGAGGCGGCCGCCTGCAAGAAGGCGGGCATCGCCTTCAACGTCGTCCCGGGTGTCAGCGAGGTGAGCGCGGTCCCGACGTACGCCGGGATCCCGCTGACCATGAAGGGCGACCGCGAGGTCACCGTCGTCGACCTCGCCGAGAACAAGCTCGACCTGACCCGCCTGCAGCCGAAGCAGACGCTCGTCCTGCTGAACGCGATGGACGTCCTGAAGGAGACCGTCGGCGCGCTGGTCGAGGCCGGCTTCGACGCTGCCACGCCGGTCGCCCTGACCGTCGGCGGTACGACGACGTCGCAGACCAGCGTGGTCGGAACGCTCGAGACCATCGTCGCCGACCTGCGCGCGGCGAAGGTGACCGGCGAGGCCGTGGTGGTGGTCGGCGCGGTCGTCGAGCAGCGCGAGGCGCTGTCGTGGTTCGAGACCAAGCCGCTGTTCGGCTGGCGGATCCTGGTGCCGCGCACCAAGGACCAGGCCGGTCCGCTGATGGACCGCCTGCGCCGGTACGGCGCGATGCCGGAAGAGGTCCCGACGATCTCGGTCGAGCCGCCGCGCAACCCGCAGCAGATGGACAAGGCGATCCGCGGCCTGGTCGAGGGACGCTACGAATGGGTCGCGTTCACGTCGGTCAACGCGGTCAAGGCGGTCCGGGAGAAGTTCGACGAGTACGGGCTGGACGCGCGGGCGTTCTCCGGGCTGAAGATCGCGGCGGTCGGCGACAAGACCGCCGAGGCGATCGGTGCCTGGGGCATCCGTCCGGACCTGGTCCCGTCCGGTGAGCAGTCGGCCGCCGGGCTGGTCGAGGACTGGCCGCCGTTCGACGAGGTGCTGGACCCGATCAACCGGGTCTTCCTGCCGCGCGCCGACATCGCCACCGAGACCCTGGTCGCGGGCCTGACCGATCTCGGCTGGGAGGTCGACGACGTCACGGCGTACCGGACCGTGCGGGCCGCCCCGCCGCCCGCGCCGACCCGTGAGGCGATCAAGTCCGGCAAGTTCGACGCGGTCGTGTTCACCTCGTCCTCGACGGTGCGCAACCTGGTGGGCATCGCCGGCAAGCCGCACGCGTCGACGGTGATCGCAGTGATCGGCCCGGCGACGCTGAAGACCGCCGAGGAGCACGGCCTGCGGGTCGACGCGATGGCCGAGACGCCGTCCGTCGAGGAGCTAGCCGACGCTCTCGCCCGGTTCGGCGCCGACCGGCGTGACACCATGGTGGAGGCCGGGGAGCCGGTCACCCGTCCGTCCGAGCGTCGCCCGGGTTCTCGTAGGAAGAGCTGATTCTGTGCCTGGTTTCCCGGAAGTGAGGCCCCGGCGGCTCCGGTCGTCGGCGGCGGTGCGCAGGCTGGTCGCGGAGACCACGCTCGAACCGCGGCAGCTGATCCTGCCGATGTTCGTCCGGGAAGACGCCCGCGAGCCGATCGCGATCAGCTCGATGCCGGGCGTCGTGCAGCACACCCGGGACACCGCCCGCAAGGCGATCGCGGAGGCGGCGCAACTCGGCCTCGGCGGCGTGATGCTGTTCGGCGTACCGTCCTCGAAGGACCCTGTCGGCTCCGGTGCACTTGATCCCGACGGGATCCTCAACGTCGCGATCCGCGACGCGGTGTCCGAGGTCGGCGACGCACTGCTGATCATGTCCGACCTCTGCCTGGACGAGTTCACGTCACACGGACACTGCGGCGTCCTCGACTCCGCAGGACGCGTGGACAACGACGCAACCCTGAAGATCTACGCCGAGATGGGCGTCGCACAGGCCTCCGCCGGCGCGCACGTCGTGGGCACGTCCGGCTGTATGGACGGTCAGGTCGGCGTTGTGCGGTCGGCGCTCGACGCGGCCGGGCACCTGGACACGATCATCCTGGCGTACGCCGTCAAGTACGCCTCTGCCTTCTACGGCCCGTTCCGCGAGGCGGTCGACTCTTCGCTGACCGGCGATCGGAAGACGTACCAGCAGGACAATGCGAACGCCCGTGAGGCAATCCGCGAGGTCGACCTGGACCTTGCCGAAGGTGCCGACATCGTCATGGTGAAGCCGGCCCTCGCCTATCTGGACATCATCCGCCAGGTCCGCGACCACGTGAACGTGCCTGTTGCCGCCTACAACATCTCCGGCGAGTACGCGATGGTCGAGGCCGCCGCCGCCAACGGCTGGATCGACCGCGACCGGGCGATCCTGGAAACCCTGACAAGCATCCACCGTGCCGGCGCCGACATCATCCTCACCTACTGGGCCGCAGAGGCTGTCCACCTCCTCGGCGGTCGCTGAGACGAGCCGGCTCTCACAGGTCAATGGAATGCTGGATGCTGACCCGCGTGGCGTCGGCGACCGTTTCCAGGAACTCGATCGGCGCGCCCCCTGCGTAGTAGGAGATGCGCTCGACCGCAAGCGCGGGTGCCCCCTTCGGCAGTTGCAGGGCCTTACGTTCGGCATCCGCGGCGGGCCGTGACCGGACGGTCTCGACGGCACGCGTGACCCTGTGGCCGATTTCGCGGAGTACGGCGTACGTGCCCTCCGGCATCATGACCGGCCCGGCCAACCGGGTGCCATCGGCGATTCTGGCGGGGATCCACGAGACTGACAGTGCCGCGGGCTGGCCGTCGGCGGACATCAGTCGGTCGCGCCGGATCATCTCCTCGCTGAAGACCTCAGCGACATACTCCGGCAGGTCGGTCACTCGCACCACTCGAAGCAACTTCACGGTCGGGGACATACCGGCATTGGCTACGGCGACCGACCACGGTCCGCCGGCCTTGGCGCCACGGGCAGCAGCGGAGTGGCGACTGGTGTGCAGCAGGATCGGGCGCGAGTCACGGGTGACGGTCCCATGACCCCTGACGCGTGTGACGAAGCCCTGACTGGCCAGGTGCTGCAGCGCTTGGGCGACGGTCATCTTGGCGACGCCGTACGACTCGGCCAGGTCAGCTTCCGCTGGCATAGGACTGCCCGGAGGTAGCGATTGGAGATCGGCGTGAATCGTCTCCGCAAGCTGTTGCCATCGCGCTTGGGCCATCTTACCTCCGTAAACCTAGGTTTGCGTTGACAGCCCGAGAGTGCTCGGGCACACTCGGAACTACCAGTGCAACCCTAGGCTTTCACAAGCCGCAGCCCAAGGTTTGGAGGGGACCGCGCCGGAGTCGACGCTGCTCGAAAACCGACCCGCGGACAGCCTGCGGAGCACCCGTGTCCAGGTCTGGTTCGGATCGCACATCGTCTGCAACAACCGTGCACGGGCGCGGCGGCCGGACCATCATCGACTGGACCGACAGAGTACCGACCGACTGCGCGACCGACTCCGAGATCGAAATCATCGACGGCGCGATCTGGCTGCACTAGTTGGCCGCTGAAGCCGCGTCCGGTCCGCCCTTCCACCGACACCGCCGCGCCGCGGACCTCGTCCGCCGGTGAGCCGGTTTGTTCTCGAGGCCGCACCCGCTCTACGTCCCGCACGCCTACCGGGTGCGGCCGCCGCCCACGTGCCAGATCGGAGTACAAGCCGATGTCCTCAGTACAGGAACGTAAGAACAAGCTCACCAAGAGATTCACCCGGGCCCGGAAGCCTGCGAATGCTCTGGTGCTCGTCGCATTGCTTGTACCGACAGCCAAGGCTTGCGCTGCCGACAACCCGCCGCCTGGTTCCGGCTCGCACACTGTGCATTCCTGCTCGCCGAACTACACCGACGAGAACAAGCTCGGACGGCTATCCATCCAGCAGAAGGGCCCGGCGACGTCCATCCAATGGGGCACATACCCAAGGCTTCCGGCCGATCGCTACATCGTGAGCATCTACGTCGGTGCCAAGAAAGTCGACGGCAAGAAACAGAGCTATCCGCCGCACGGATCACTGCCGGCCCGGACGTGGGACAAATCCAAGAATCGCTACGTGCCGACGTACAAGTCCGGTCAGATCTTCAAAATCACCGGCACGTCTTACGACACCAAAGGGACGGTCGTGCAGAAGTTCTATATCAGGTGCAAACTTGTCTGACCGACGACCTGGGAGCTGTTGATGGGCACCTCGACCGAGAACGGCACGAACGCGGCGAAGGAGTTCGTTGCCGAGCGGCTGAACGCCGACTTCGCAGGCACTGGGCTGCAACAGGTCGAGATCCGTGAGGTGGCTGCCTGGACGGGGACGCCCGGCGATGATCTCATCCTGATCGCCGGTGGACACGAGTTTCCGCTAGAGCTCGGACAGGGCGGAGCAGAGCAGGCATGTGCCTACGCTGCGTACCAATTGCAGTCCGACGCGATGGGCGAACTGAACCGCCCTTGGCCCGAGGTGATCACCTCAACCGGTGAGTCCGCGGGTGTCCTCATCGCACCGTCCGAGACCGCAGGCGTCGCGATCTGGGAGCTTTCCGGCAGGCCGTTCTGTGCCATCGGACACCTGCACAGAGCCGTCGAAGCTGCCGGGCTGCGGATCAAATAACCGTCCCTTCTTCGTTGTCGCGTCTTCCCGCCATCTCTTTGCCGGTCAGGGCCGGCACTCGCGCTCCTGGACATCCGGTTGGTCCGCGACCACAACCGGCGCCGACAGGATCCTCTCCGACTGGCGCGCCCTGGCCGTTTGCCTCCTGAACACCGGGAGTTTCGCGTCGCGCTCACCCGTGCCATCGTGGATGTGGGGGTGGGATTGATGAGGCGGCTTGTGGAGTTTCCGCTGGACCAGGGTGGGACGGTCCTGGTCGAGGTGGACGAGGGCGGGCCGGTGATGCGCGGGATCGCGAAGGATCGGGCGGCGCTGGTCGAGGAGGCGAACCGGACCTTCGAGGCCGCGACGTCGGTGGTGGCGCCGGCTGCGCGGAGTTTGATTGCCCGGCTGCGGGGGATGGACGACGCGCCGGACGAGGTCGGTATCGAGTTCGGGTTGCAGCTCAGCGCACAGACCGGGGCGTTCATCGCGTCGGCCGCGGCGCAGGCCAACTTCAAGATCACCGTGACCTGGCGGAGCCGCGAGGGCTGAGGTCGTGCAAGCGCTGCTGAACTTCGACCTGGCGATCGAGGCCCGGGCGGACGGATACCGCGCCAGGGTGATGGCCTCACCGGCCGGTGAGGCGGAAGGCAGCTTCGAGCTTCCGTTCTCGGAGAAGGATCTGCAGATCCTGGTCCTGAAGGTCATCGGATCGGTCGGACGGAGGCGTCGCAAGCTCCGGCGCTTCGAGTCGGTGGAACGCCGGATGCTGGAGGACTTCGGCGGTCAGCTGTTCCAGGCTGTGTTCGCGGGCAGCGTGCGCAGCTGTCTGGAGCGCAGCCTCGCGGCCGCTGAAGGTGAAGATGCCGGGCTGCGCATCCGTCTGCGGTTGGCGCCGTCGCTGGAGAACGTCCCGTGGGAGTACCTCTACGACCGGGACTACGGGTTCCTGTGCTTGTCCCCGGAGACGCCGCTGGTGCGGTACGTCGAGATCCCGCGGCCGGTGCGGCCCTTCCCGGTCCGTCCGCCGTTGCGGATCCTGGCGATGATCGCCGCGCCCACCGACGTACAGGCACTCCAGAACGAGGAGGAGTGGAACAAGCTCAACGGTTCGCTCGGTGAGCTGATCGAGCGGGGGATGGTTCAGCTCGACCGGTTGCCGGTCGGGTCGCTCGCGGCATTGCAGCGTCCGTTGCGGCAGCGGGAGTACCACGTGCTGCACTTCGTCGGGCATGGGCTGTACGACGAGGACGCCGAGGACGGGGCGCTCGTACTCGAGGACGAGAGCGGGCAGGGGCGGCTGGTGACGGGCCGCGATCTCGGCACGATGCTTCGTGGTCATCGGTCGCTGCGTCTGGTTGTGCTGAATGCTTGTGAGGGTGCGCGGAGTGCGGTCGATGATCCGTTCGGTGGGGTGGCGCAGGCGTTGGTGCGGCAGGGGGTGCCGGCGGTGATCGCCATGCAGTTCGAGATCTCTGATCCGGTCGCTGTGGTTTTCAGTCAGTCGTTCTATCAGGCGCTCGCGGATCTGCTGCCTGCCGATGAGGCGATGGTCGAGGCACGGCGGGCGATCTTTGCCGCCGACAACGAAGTCGAATGGGCGACGCCGGTGATCTACCTTCGCGCACCCGACGGCCGGATCTTCGCCGAGGTCCCGGTCGACGAAGAGAAAGAACAACGCGAACGCGAGGAGACCGAGCGGCGGGAGCGGGAGTCGGCTGAACGCCGGGAGCGGGAAGCGGCGGAACGGCTGGCGCGGGAAGAAGAGGAGCGTCGGCGGGAGGAGGCTGAGCGGCGACAGCGGGAGGAAGAGGAGCGGCGGGAGCGGGATCGGCGGGTGGGGGAGTGGAACGAGGTGGCGGCGGGGGCGTTGCGGGAGGGGCGGTGGGACGACGCGGTTAGGGTGCTGGAGCAGCTGGTGAATGCGGGCCAGAACGATCCGGCGACCATGCAACGTCTGCGGTCTGCGCAGGCTCAGCAGCAGCGTGCCGGGCTGGTTGCCGAGGCTCGCCGGTTGTACTCGGCGGGTCAGTGGGCGGATGTGCTCACGGTGGCCGAGCAGCTGGATCGGCTCGGCGCCACGGACAAGGAAACAGCCCGCCTGACCGCGTCCGCGAAATCCAAGCTCGAAACCGCCGCTCGCAAACAAGCCCGCGAACAAGCGCGGGCCGCGGGCCGTCCACTGGTCGCCGACATGCGCGACCGTCTGTTCGCCCGGCTCGTCGACCTAGGCATCTATCTGATCCCGTTCCTGCTTCTGACCCCGCGGTACGCGCCGGAATCCGGCGAACAGATCAGCACAGGCGACACGCTGCGTCTCGGAGGCATCATCCTGGCCATCGCGACCTACGAGGTCGTACTCACCGCCATCTGGGGCAGAACCCTGGGAAAGCGCCTCCTGCGACTGCAAGTGGTTCGCAGCGACGACCGCGGCCCGGTCGGCTGGAGCGAATCGTTGCTGCGCTGGTTCATCCAGCTCCTCGCCTGGGCAACCTGCACCTTCGTGCTTCTCTACCTGACCCCGTACTGGGACAAGTCCGGCCGCCGCCAGGGCCTGCACGATCGCGTCGCAGGCACCCTCGTCGTCAAACTCCCACCACGCTGACGATGAATCTGGTGCGGACCGACGACAGGGCAGGACCGTCGAGTTGACGGTGTTCAGCCGTCCGCTGCCGGGTCTCGCCACGCTGTTCGCGGCGCTCCCGCCGCGGGTTTCCGCCCGGCGTCGAGGGCCGCTCGTCGGCGGGCTGGTGGCGGGCGTGGCGCGGCCGCTCGCTTTCGCCTTCCGTACGGCGGATCGGCTCGCGCCGCGCTTTCTCTAGCGCACGACGGTGTAGTCGGACTGGGTGAAGCCGGCCTTCAGGGTCCGGGTGGCGTTGTGGTTGAGGGGGATGTCGGCCGGGACGGGGCCGAAGAGCGGGATGCCGGCGCCCAGGAGGACGGGGGCTGTGGTGATGGTGAGCTCGTTCAGGAGGCCGGCCGCGAGAAAGGTCTGGATGGTGGCCGCGCCGTCGGCGTAGATGCGTTGGGCGCCGCGGTCGTCGAGTGTCTCGACCAGGGCGTCCAGGGTGCGGTGGACGAGGATGCGGTCGTCGGTGTCCGGGTCGAGCGTGGTGCTCAGCACCTCGACCTGCTTGCCTTCGTACGGCCAGCTGTCGAAGGTGCAGGCCAGCTGGTACGTGTTCCGTCCGACGACGACGGTGTCCACCGACGCCAGGAACTCGTCGTACCCGGTCTCGCCGGCGTGCTCGGCCCGGCTGGTGAGCCAGTCGATGGAACCGTCGGTACGCGCGATGTACCCGTCGAGGCTGGTGGCGATGAACGCGGCCGCATGGAAACTCACAGACCCATTTTTCCACGCGGGCGCGAGCCGTTCCCTCGCCGGTGGCCGGTCGGCACAATGGCAACCGGGGAGGAGACGGTGGCGGCTGAGTTGTTGCCGATCGTGGCTGACACGCCGAGCGAGCAGCCCACGATGGGGTTCCAGGCGTACGCGGAGGCGATCGCGGCCGCGATCCGGGGCGGGTCGCCGCCGCAGTTCACCGTGGGCATCTACGGGTCCTGGGGCAGCGGGAAGTCGTCGCTGCTGAACGCGATCCGGGCCGAGCTCGCGAAGGACGCCGGTGTGCTGACGGTGCCGTTCGACGCCTGGCGGTACGAGCGGGCCGAGCACATCGTCGTACCGATGCTCAACGCGATCTACAGCGCCAGCCCGGGGCTCAACGACCCGAAGCTGACCGAGAAGGTCCGGTCGGCGCTGGCGTCGGTGGTCCGCAGCGTGACGATCAGCCTCGGCCCGGTGAAGGTCGACCCCGGCGCGGCGTTCGCCCCGGCGGCGCCCGACGCGGGGTACGCCGCGGCGCTCGACTCGGCCTACGTCCGGCCGTACCAGGACCTGAGGGCGATCGCCGGCGCGCTCGGGAAGCGCCGGATCGTGGTGCTCGTCGACGATCTGGACCGGTGCTCGCCGGCCAAGGTGGTGTCGTTGCTGGAGGCGATCAACCTGGTGCTGGACGTGCCGGGGTTCGTGTTCGTCCTGGCCCTCGACTACGACGTCCTGGTCCGCGCGGTTGCCGCGAAGTACCCGTACGCGTCGGGGCACGTGTTCATCGAGAAGATGGTGCAGGTCCCGTTCCGGGTGCCGCGGCTGGACATCCAGGCCGGCGTCTTCCTGAACGAGCTGGTGCCGGGGTGGAGCCCGCCGAAGGGTTCGCTGCCCGACGACTTCGGCGCTATCGCGTACGACGTCGCCACGCTGGGGCTCGCGGTGAACCCGCGGCAGGTCAAGCGCTTCATCAACTCGTTCCTGCTGCTGCTCCGGATCGCCGGCGTCCGCGCCATCTCGGCGAACCCGCGGCTGATCGCCGGGCTCGTCGGACTGCAGTTGCGCTGGCCGGCGGAGTATCAGGACCTGACCGACGCGGTGTACGCCGAGGACGACGACCCGCTGTCCGCACTGCAGTCGACCGACCAGCCCGATCTGGTCAGGTACGCGAAGGCGTTCTTCGATCCGGCGCCGCGCGTGGAGGAGCTGCGGGCGGTGCTGCACCTGACTGAATCGGTGGCGCAGCCCGAGTCCGCCAGCGGTTTCCAGACCGGTGAGTACGACGTCTCGCACGTCAGTGCCCAGGATCTCCGTGACATGGCGGCCAGGGAGATCCGGGCGTCCCTGCTCGAGAAGGGCTTCACCGAGTCCGCGCGCGCCGCCGGAGTGTATTTGCACGAGAACCTGCCGTACCACCGCGTGCGGATCGGCAAGACCGTCGTCCGGTTCGAGGTCAAGGACGTGACCGGCAGGTGGTCGCTCGGCCTGTCCTTGTGGCTGACGAAGGCCATGCCCGAAGCAGTCGACCTGATCGGCAACTTCGCGGTCCTGCGGCGGCGGACGAACAAGGGCGCGCGCAGGATCCGCGAGCTGCCCCCGGAGGCCGAGCGCGACTTCGGCTGACGGTCAGCCCTTCAGACCGGTCTGGGCCAGGCCTTCGACGAACTGGCGCTGGGCCAGGACGAAGATGATCAGGACGGGCAGCGCGGACAGGGTCGCGGCGGCGAGCTGGGTGTTCCACATCGGCCCGCCGTACGCGTCGACGTACTGGGTGAGGGCCTGCGGGACGGTGAACTTCTGCTTCGAGGACAGGAACACGATCGGTTCGAGGTAGAGGTTCCAGCTGTGCAGGAACGTGAAGATCGACACCGCCCCGATCGCCGGCCGGGCCAGCGGGAGGCAGACCCGCCAGAACAGGCCGAAGCGACCCAGCCCGTCGACCCTGCCGGCCTCCTCCAGTTCGGAGGGCAGGGTGATGAAGAACTGCCGCATGATGAACGTCGCCAGCACGCTCGGCGCGCCGAGCATCGGGATCAGGATCAGCGGCCAGTGCGTGTCCACCAGGCCGAAGGCGTCGAACATCCGGTACAGCGGGATGATCGTCACCTCGTTCGGCACGAGGAGACCGCTCAGCACGATCACGAACACGATCCCGGCGCCGCGGAACCGGATCCGCGCGAACGCGTACCCGGCGAGCGCCGACACGGCCAGCGTCCCGAGGGTGACGACCAGCGCGATGTAGAGGCTGTTCAGGTACTGGCGGCCGAACGGCTGCAACGCGAACACCTGGCGATAGGCGTCCAACGTCGGCGATCCCGGGACCAGCGAGGGCGGGAACGCGAAGATCTCGGACACCGGTTTCAGCGACGTCGTCGCCATCCACCAGATCGGGAACACGAACGGCACACAGCACACCAGCAGTACGCCGTACACCACCAACTTAAGCCTCATGGAACACCCACCTACGACGCATCCGCCATTGGACGACGGTCAGCACCAGGACGATGAAGAACAGCAGCAGCGAGAGCGTCGCGCCGTAGCCGAAGTGATGGAACTGGAACGCCTGCTGGTACAGGTAGTAGACGAGCACGGTCGTCGACGTCTCCGGCCCGCCCTGGGTCAGTACGGCGATCTGCGCGAACACCTGCAGCGAGCCGACGATGGTCAGGATCATCGTCAGCAGGATCGTCGGACTGATCAGCGGCACGGTCACCCGCCGGAACCGTGCCCACGCGGACGCGCCGTCGATCCGGGCCGCTTCGTACAGCTCCGCGGGGACACCCTGCAGCGCGGCCAGGAACAGCACCATGTTGAGGCCGACGTTCTTGAACAGCTGGACGACGATCACCGACGCCATCGCCGTGCCGCCGGACCGCAGCCAGTTCGGCCCGTCGACGCCCAGGAAATTCAGGAAACCGTTGATTCCGCCGTTGTCCTGGAGCAGGAAACCCCAGACGATCGTCCAGGCCACCAGCGTCACCACGACCGGCGAGAAGAACAGGGTCCGGAAAATCACCGTTCCGCGCAGTTTCTGGTTCAGCAGCACGGCCAGGAACAGCGCGAGGCTGAGGTTCAGCACGACCAGACCGACCGAGAACAACCCCGTTGCCCTGAGCACCGGACCCAGGCGGGCGTCGGACGCCAGCGCCGCGTAGTTGTCGCCGCCGACGAACTCGAACGTCCCGCCGAGCACGTTCCACTCGTGCACGCTGTACCAGACCACCAGCCCGAGCGGCACGAGGACGAAGGCCACGATCCCGGCGAGCTGCGGCAGGACCATCAGCCAGCCGGCCAACGTGTCCCGCCGCCGCATCGTCCAGTACGGCGCGCGCTCCGCCGGCGCCACCGGAGGCGCCGACTTGTCGAGGAGCAAGGTCATTTCGCCAGCAGGGGGTTGATCTTCGAGCAGACACCGGACAGCACGCTCTTGACGTCCGCGTCCGGCTTCCACAGCGGATCGAGCGCGGCGCGGACGGTCTGCTGCACCTCGGCGTACCCGGTGTGGCTGGGCTTGATCGTGCCGTTCTCGATGCCCTTGACCACGACGCTGTCCAGCTGGGCCGGCTTGAGCAGCGGGTTGGCCTTGGCCAGCGTGGCCGAGTTCAGCTGGGACTTGCGCGGCGGCGGGAAGAACTGCGCGAGCTTCGCCGAGTTCTCAGCGTTGCTGAAGTACGCCAGGAACTGCTTGGCCGCGTCGGCGTGCTTGCCGCGCTTGAAGACACCGATTCCGGCCTGCCCGACGACGGAGTACCCACCCGACGGGCCCTTGGGCAACGGCACCAGATCCCACTGGAACTTGGCCTTCTCCAGCAGGGCGGCGCGGCTGATCTGCGTCACGACCATCGCCGAGTCGCCGGCGTAGAAGTCCTTCGTCACACCGGGACCCGGCATGCCCTTGTCGGTGAAGATCAGCTTGTGGACGAACGTCATCGCGTCCACCATCGCCGGCTGGTCGAACTGGCAGGTCTTGCCGTCCTCGCTCCACGGCCGCGCGCCCCATCCTGCCCAGATCGCGTTCAGCGTGTCCCAGCCCTTGTAGTCGAAGTCGCCGACCACGACACCGCCCTTGCCGCGCGCCTGGACGGCGGCCGCGGTCTTGGCGGCCTCCTCCCAGGTCCACGTCCCGGAGGCGATCTGCTGGGCCGGAGCCGGCCGCCCCGCCGCCTTCACCAGGTCGGTGTTCACGAACACCCCCAGCGGCGAGGTGGAGAACGGGTACGCGTACAGCTTGCCGTCCTTCTCCCAGTTGGCCGTCGTGCTCGGCAGCAGGTCGGCGTCCTTGTCGATCGGCTCGAGCGCGCCCGAGCTGACGAAGTCCGGCGCGTTGCTCTCGAAGATCCACGCCAGGTCGGGCACGTTGCCGCCGCCGATCTGCGTGGTCAGGGTGGTCGTGTAGCTGTCGAACGGGATCGACTCGAAGGTGATCTTGCCGATCTCCGGATGGTCCTTCTTGTAGGCGGCGGCGATCTGGTCGAACAGCGCGACGTGCTTGGCGTTCGCGCTCCAGATCGTCATCCGCAGGTCGATCGGCCCGCTGTCACCCGAGCCCGAGCCGGAGCCGGATCCGCCCCCGCAGCCGGCCGCCGTCAGCAGTGCCGCGGCGGTCAACGCCGCTGTCAGGATCTTCATGGGAGTCCTCCATCAGTAGCCGGCGACGGCCGGCCAGGCGAGTTCGATGCCCTGAGCAACCAGGCGGTCCTGGAACTCGGCGAGCAGCGCAGGGGTGTTGCGGACCGCCCGCGGCGCGACGCCGCGGTCCAGGCAGTACGCCGCGAGCGCGCCGGCGGACTCGCCGATGTTCCACTCGACGGGGTGCAGCCGGTAACAGCCGTTGGTGATGTGGGTGGTGCCGAGGTTCTTGTTCGCGGGCAGCAGGTTCTCCACCCGCTCCGGGAGCAGCGCGCCGAGCGGGATCCGGAACGGGCTGCTCGCCACGTCGATGTAGTTGTCGCCGCCGGTCGACGGGTGCAGGTCGATCCGGTACATGCCGACGCCGACGCTGTCGTCGTACTCGACCGCGCCGCGCTCACCGCGGACCGCGACCGACAGGTCCTGCTCGACGACGGTGTACTCCGCCTTGATCCGCCGGGACTCGCGGATGTACGGCGCCTGCGCCAGACCGTCCGCGGAGCCGACCACATCCGCGCGCAACCGGAGACCGGGAAAGCCGGTGCCGCCGTCGGGCCGCGGCGCCTCGGTCTGCAGCCAGTAGAGGACGGAGTGCGAGAGTTCGCGCGCCGCCGCGAGATGCTTCGCCGCGTCCGGTACGTCGATCACCGGGCCCTCGAAGTAGTCGATCATCGGCCAGTTCACCAGGCAGATGTCGCTCGCGTACGTCCCCGGGACGAAGTGCCGGCGGGCCGCGATCCGGCGGAACGTCCACAGGTTCGTGTCACCGCCCGTCCGCCGCTGGTCCGCGACCACCGCGAGCGGATCGTCGTCGGGGTTGGGCGTGAAGGTCCGCCGCGAGCTCTCCAGGGTGCGCGGGTTCGGCGCGGTCCAGGACAGCAGCCGATCACCCCAGAACGACGGCTGGTAGTTCCGCCAGAAGGCGTAGTTCGCCGGCTTGTCCCCGACCATGTCGACACCGTCGCCGTCCACATGGTCGACCGCGAAACAGTACGAGACCGCCTGCATGTTCAGCAGTTGCGCCTCGGCGGGCGCACTCGGCTCACCGGTCTGGCTCTGCGCCTCGAAGCCGGTGACGTACTCCGTCCCGGTCAGCGGCAGCAGCTCGCCCGTCTCGGTCGCGTCGAGGATGTACGGCGCGGTCAGCGTCAGCCGCTCCTCGGTGTCGCGATGCTGCACCGTGACCGCGGTGACCCGATCGCCGTCGGTGTCGGCCGCGACCGGACGGTACGGCTGCAGGACCTGGAGCCGGCGACCGGCCCGGTACGGCGCGAGCATCGCCTCCAGCACCGCGAGCGCGACACGTGGCTCGTGGCAGAGCCTGGACACGTAACCGGCGCCCGGGTTGAGGTGAGCAGCGGCCCGCGACGCCTCGGTCAGCGGGTAGTGGCGGCGGTAGTAGTCACGGATGCCGTCACGCAGCGCCCGGTACGACGCCGTGACGCCGAACTGCTCGACCCACGTGTGCTCGTCCGGCGGGACGGCCTGGCTGGTCAGCTGGCCGCCGAGCCAGTCGAACTCCTCGGTCATGATCACCGAGCGACCGGCACGCAGCGCGGCGAGAGCCGCGGCGACGCCGCCGAGTCCGCCGCCGATCACAAGGACATCGGTATGCATTCAGGCACCTTCGGGTGGAGTGAGTGTGATTCCGTCGGTCAGTTCGCAGGGCAGCAGCAGTTGCTGCTCGGTGGCCGTGCCGCTGAGGACTGCCTCGAGCAGCTCGACCGCGCGGACGCCCATCGCCCGCCGCGGGACGTGGAAGCCGGAGAAGTCCAGGTCGCTGGCCGCCGCTCGGGTGGCGTCGCCGAGCGCGACCACGGACAGGTCACCCGGTACGTCGACCCCGCGCTCGGCCGCCGCGGCGTACAGCGCGATCGCGTCCGCGCGCTCCTCGACGAACGCGGCGGTGATCCGGCGGTCCAGCAGGTCGTCGAGCACCTCGCCGGGCGTTCGGTCGAGCGTCGGCAGGTGCGGCGCGCGCGGGCCGGCCGCCTCCCGGAAGCCGCGCAACCGGTCCGCCGACGACTCGGCGCCCTCGCCGAGCCCGACGAACGCGATCCGCCGGTGACCGAGCGCCTGTGCCCGCTCCGCGACCGTCCGCGTGGCTGTGCCGTAGTCGGCGCCGACGTACGGCACCGGGCCGCCGGCGTCGTCGCGGCGGCCGACCGAGACGAACGGGTAGTCCTCGGCGATCAACCGGGCCAGCTCGTCGGCCGGGATCTCGCGCCCGAGCAGCAGGCAGCCGTCGGCGATCCGGAGCCGGTTGTTCTCGTGGAAGATCCGCCGGTGGCCGTCGGTCACCGGCGCACTGGTGAACAGCAACAGATCCCACCCGAGCCGCTCGGCGCGATCCTCGATACCGGCCAGGAACGGGTGGTAGAAGTCGCCGCTCGCACTCGGGAACACCGACTCGTAGGTGAACACGCCGAGGATCTGGTTGCGCTGCTTGGTCATCCGGCGGGCCAGCGGATCGGCCTGGTAGCCGGTCTCGCGGATCACCTTCAGCACCCGGTCGCGGGTCTCGGCCGGGATCCGCGCGCTCGCGTCGCTGCGGTTGTTCAGCACCAGCGAGACGGTCGTCTGGCTGACCTTGGCCAGCCGCGCGATGTCGCGCTGGGTGAGTCGGGCGGTCGCCTTGTCCGGCATCGATCGATCCTTCGCAGTAATACGGATTGCCGGGGACACTAGAACAGCTGCCCGAGCGGCGTCAAGAGCTCGCCGACGCTGCTAATTCGGATTACTAAAGCCGAGGCCTTGACCACAGCTGCTGCGGCGCAGAAAACTCGCCGCAGTCCCGATCGTCGCGAGGAGAGCGCCCATGCTGAGTCGCCGCACGACGTGCCGGGCGGCGACCCCGGCACCACGTACAAGGGCAAACACAAGTACGGCGTCTGGGTTCGCGGCGTACGAGCTCTCGATCGAGCATCAACAGCACCGCGAGGTCGTCCTCCGGCAGGTCTCCGGCTGGCAGTCGCGGGCCCTCGAGCTCGACCGCTGCCACCACCTGCGCCCGATCCCGAGTTCGCCGTTCTCACCGTCCGCTGAAAACTACTTCAGGAGCTCACTCATGCACGTCAAACGTCGTACCGTGCTGCTCGGTGCCGTCGGCGCCGGTCTGGTCCCCGCTGTGACGGCCGCCCCGGCCCGTGCCGCTGGGCTGCCGTTGCTGGCGGGTCTGCCGGCCGGGGCGCCGGACCGGCGACTGTTCACGCCCGGCGAGCAGCGGTTCGCGGGGTACCTGGTGATCCTCGCGCCGATGACGAACGACATCGTCGACACCGACCCGTACGGCTTCATGGGCGGCGGCTGGTGGCGGACGCCGGCCCAGCCGTACAACTCCCGGGTCCAGGAACACGTTTTCACGCTCAGCTGGTTCTACGCCAACCAACGTGCCTGGAACCCGTACTACCGCGACAGCGCACTCCTCGGCCGGCTCGACGCCGCGCTACAGCACTATCTGGGTCTGCAGAACCCGGACGGTTCGTGGCCGGAGTACTCCCCAGGCGAGCGCGGAAAAGCATCCAGCGGTTTCGGAATCGGCTACCTGGCCAAGACACTGGCCAATCTGCGCCAGGCGAAGGCCTTGCCGACCCGGCGGACCCAGCTGGAAGGTGCCCTGCGCAAGGGCGTCGACTGGTACCTGGACCCGGGCAACTCGGTCGTCTGGGACGACCCGTTCGAGTACACGAACCAGGCCGTCGCCGGAGTGGCCGGCTCGGCACTGACGCTGCGGCTGCTGCCCGACCAGGCCCGGTGGCTCAAGCTGCAGGACCGGATCCGGTTCGTCGCGAAGTGGGCGCAGAGTCCGGCCGGGTTCTTCTATGACCCGCGCGGCATGGATATCAACTACAACTTCGAGGTCATGCTGCCGGAGATGGCCGAGCTCTACCTGCAGACCAGGAACCCGCTGCTGGTCTCGATGACGCGCAAGTTCACCGACTGGTTCGGCTACAACCTGCTCCGCGAGCCCGACGGCTCCGGCTGGCTGACGTACTACGCGGTCTCCGACCGGACCTCGGTCGCGTACTACGACGACGTGATCCCGGACCCCGACCGGAGCATCCTCGGCTCGCACTTCGTCCCGGCCGTCCCGAACCTCGGGGCGTTCTTCACCTCCCGCGAGGACAAGGCCGCGACCCGCCAGTCGTGGGCCGCCGAGCCGGCGCCGGTGCCGGCCCTGGCCAAGCAGGACACGTCGCCGCGCATCATCGCGCACGCGCCGTACGGCGAGACGCTGCCGACCCGGTCCGCCAAGCGCGCCGCGATCGCGAACATCCCGTACCTGAGCCGCGACAACTTCACCGAGCGCCGCCACGAGAACGACGGCAACCAGGACTACCTCTACGTCCGCCGGCCCGGTCTGTACCTCGGCGCGTTCTTCGGCGAGCGGCAAGGCAGCGCGGTGAAAGCCGGGACCGGCTTCCTGTGGCACCCGGCAGCAGGCACCGTGATCCACGCGCAGCAGACCGCGACCGGCTGCTGGGGCACGATCCGCGCCGGCAAGGCGGATGCCGAAACCAACCTGGTCGCGGAATACCCGTCGAATGACCTGGTCCGCTACCGCACGCCCGACAGCTCGGTGTCGACGGAGCTCGTCATCGGCTCGCACTCGGTCAGCCGCCGGGTCACCGCGACGGGCGCCGCAACGGAGCAGATCCCGTTGGTGCTGCAGCCGGGCGACGAGGTGGTGTTCTCGGACGGCACCGTCGTGCCGTACGGCGAGACGCGGACGGCGAGCGCCGACGGCATCGTGATCCGCCGCGGCGCGGCCACGATCGCCATCACCTGGTCGGCACGCCGTCCGGCGACGCTCAGCACGTCGTCGCGGACGTATCTGCGGGACCAGCGGCGGCGCGTTCACGTACTGCGGATTCCGCACGACGGCTCGCTGGAAACCGTCGTGCGGACCGCTTGATCAGGACGTGCGCAGCCGGAGCACCTGACGCCCCGGTGTCCGGCCGGTCAGGTACACGCGCAGGCCGTCCGGGGTGAGGCTGCCGCCCAGGTAGGTGTAGCGCTCGCCCGGGTCCATCGCGACCCGGGCGGCGCCGTTGCCCGGGCCGAACTCGATCCGGTCCGTGCCGACGGTGTAGCTGCCGGTCCCCGACGCCAGCTGGTAGTTGCCTGCGGCATCCAACTGGTCCACGCCGCTCAGGGTGCCGCCCGGGCGGAAGCAGAGCTCGACGGCGTAGCCGGTCTCGTCTCCGGCGAAGTCGAACGTCAGGTCGTAGCCGGACGGAACCTCGGCGACGGTGATCTCGGTCCGCAGTACCCGGTACTGCTTCGGGCGGTGCGGGAAGTCCATGGATGCGTAGAAACGGCCCTCAGGAGTGAGTGCGTAGCGGCCGTCCGCCCGGCGGTAGCGCTTCGGGAGCGGCAGGTGGTACGGGACCTGCACCTCCTGCTGCAGCTTGAACGTACCGGGCGCCGTACGCCGCAGCCCGTCGCTGCGGAAATGACCGGTGCTGAAGAACTGCGGTGACAGCCGGACCGAGTCGAGGATCGCCGCACCGTTGCGGAGCTTGAAGAAGGTCGGGTTCGTCGACAGGCCCGACGAGATCACCGGGATGTCGTGGAAGTCGGTGCCGCCGAAAACGGTTGCCGTCCGAGCCCGGTGGCGGATCCGCGCCGAGGCCTGCGACGGGTAGTGCTGCACGAAGTCCGTAGGCGCCGGGGTCGCGGCCGGCAGTACCGCGGACAGCTCCGGCCGCTCCAGCACCTCGGCGAGGAAATCCCCGAGTTCACCGGTTCCGCGCGCCTCGATGCTCTTGGCGACGGTCGTGAACCGGCCGTCTCCGGTGTGCAGCGCCAGCTCGCGGAACTGCGTCAGGTACCACCAGACCTCGCGGATGCCCTTCTGGTCCTGCCGGCGCGACGCGGTCGTGTCCACCTCGCCGTTCGGCTCGAGCAGGTACAGCGTGACGTCGAGATTCCGCTGCACGTAGTCGAGCAGAGCCGGCTTGTCGTACAGCCAGGCGATCGTCAGCAGGCACGGGTTCGTCACCTCGGCGGCGTACGTCGAGCTGCGCTCGCTGTAGATCCCGTCCGGGGTCGCGTCGATGCCCTCGTCGAGCCAGTCGTCGATCCGCGCCGCGTACCGCCGGTCCGGGAAGAGGCGGTGCGCCCGGGCCAGTGCCGCGGACACCTCCCACCGGTGGTTGGGCGTGTGGACGCCGCCCGACGCCAGCGCGGGTCCGGCCTTCTTGATCACCGAGGCCAGCGTCGCGCGCATCGACGCGGTCTCCGGCCGGCCGTCCGCGTCGAGCAGGGCGTACAGCATGCACACGTCCTGGATCGCGAAAGCGCTGTCCGGCGGCGAGTGCAGGTTGCCGACGTCGTACAGGCCGTCCTCGTGCTGCCGCGCGGCGAGCTGGTCGACGAGCCAGGCCAACGGCTCCAGGAGCGTGGCGTCGTGATGGTACGGCGACCGTCCCCACGCATAGCCGGAAACGAGCCGGCGGGCCTTGCGGGCCACGGTCCGGACACTGTCGGAAACGTTCTGAAAGTTGCCGAGCACGATCGGAATCTGTTTCCGGTTCGCCTCGGTCAGCAGGGTCAGGAAGTCCTCGTCCACGGCTGCCACCTCAGCACGAGCCGCACCTGGATGCAGCGCGCCGAGCGCGACCGTGGTCAGCGAACCGGTGAGAAAAGTACGTCGCAGCATCGGGATCTCCGTCGGTAAGCGGTTGCCAAATGCTCAGAACTGTCGCGTCGGAACTTTGTCCTGTCAATAGCTCGCAAGCGGTCCGGATCCGGCCCTTTCCTTCATCGATGAACTCTTGCGGGAACCGGTTTCTTGTACTAGCTTGACCGCCCAAGGCAAGCGCTTTCCTAAGCGTCGGGCCGAAGGCCGACGGGGACGGAAGAGAGGTGACCATTGAGTGCGCTGGGTGAGCTGGGCAGTCTGAGGGGCAAGAAGACGGCAGGTCAGAAGAAGGACAACCTGGCCGGCTATCTGTTCCTGGCGCCGTGGTTGCTGGGTCTGTTCCTGATCACGATCGGGCCGATGCTGGCCTCGCTGTACCTGTCCTTCACGGACTACAACCTGATCCAGGCCCCGAAGTGGATCGGCCTGGAGAACTTCACCCGGATGCTGTCCGACGAGCGGCTGCACAACTCGCTGCGCGTGACGTTCACCTACGTGTTCGTCTCGGTGCCGCTGCAGCTGGCGATCGCGCTGCTGCTGGCCGTCGTCCTCGACCGCGGCGTCCGCGGGATGGCGTTCTACCGCTCGGTGTTCTACCTGCCGTCACTGCTCGGCTCGAGTGTCGCGATCGCGATCCTCTGGCGGCAGGTGTTCGGCACCACCGGCCTGCTCAACCAGGTGCTGGACGTGTTCGGCATCGAGGGCAAGGGCTGGATCTCCGACCCGAGCACCGCACTCGGCACGCTCGTCGTCCTGAACGTCTGGACGTTCGGGTCGCCGATGGTGATCTTCCTGGCCGGGCTGCGGCAGATCCCGACGATGTACTACGAGGCGGCGTCGGTCGACGGCGCCGGCGTCCTGCGGCGGTTCTTCAGCATCACGCTGCCGCTGCTGACGCCGATCATCTTCTTCAACCTGGTGCTGCAGATCATCCACGCGTTCCAGTCGTTCACCCAGGCGTTCGTCGTCTCCGGGGGCAGCGGCGGGCCGTCGGACTCGACGATGTTCTTCACGCTGTACCTCTACGACCGGGGCTTCGGGAACTTCGACATGGGCTACGCCTCCGCGATGGCGTGGTTCCTGCTCGTGATCATCGGGGTCTTCACCGCCGCGAACTTCTTCGCCTCGAAGTACTGGGTGTTCTATGACGACTGAGACGACGACCGAGACGCTGACCCGCACCGTCGCCACCCGCCGGTCCTCGGCCGTCACCTGGTCCCGGATCCGGCCGCTGGTGATCCACGTCGTGCTGGCCGGCTCCGCGCTGGTGATGCTGTACCCGGTGATCTGGATGGTGGTCAGCTCGCTGCGCCCGGGCAACGAGATCTTCCGCGACCCCGGGATCCTGGTGAAGGACCTGCGGATCGAGAACTACCGGGTCGGCTGGCACGCGCTGACCGAGCCGTTCACCCGCTACCTGCTGAACTCGGCGCTGGTGGTGCTCGGCTCGATCGTCGGCAACCTGGTGTCCTGCTCGATGGCGGCCTACGCGTTCGCCCGGCTGGAGTTCACCGCGAAGAAGTTCTGGTTCGCGATCATGCTGCTCAGCATCATGCTGCCGATCCACGTGGTGATCGTGCCGCAGTACATCCTGTTCTCGAACCTGGGCTGGATCAACACGGTGCTGCCGCTGGTCGTGCCGAAGCTGCTGGCCACCGACGCGTTCTTCGTGTTCTTGATGGTGCAGTTCATCCGTGGCATCCCGCGCGAGCTGGACGAGGCCGCCCGGATCGACGGCTGCGGCAAGGCCTCGATCTTCCTGCGGATCATCCTGCCGCTGATGGTGCCGGCCCTGGCCACCACGACGATCTTCACGTTCATCTGGACCTGGAACGACTTCTTCAGCCAGCTGATCTACCTGACCGACCCGCACATGTACACCGTCCCGGTCGCGCTGCGGTCGTTCGTCGACTCGACCTCCAGCTCGTCGTGGGGATCGATGTTCGCGATGTCGGTCGTCTCCCTCGTCCCGGTCTTCCTCGCCTTCCTGCTGGGCCAGCGGTTCCTGATCAAGGGCATCGCGACCACCGGCATCAAGTAACTCCCTGAAAGGTGCACTTCATGAGGCACATCCCACGCGCCCTGACGGCCCTGGCGCTGGCCACCACGTTGCTGGCGGCCAGTGCCTGCGGCGGCGACTCCGGCGGCCCGGGCGGGTCGTCCGACGCCGGCGGCAAGGTCACGCTCCGATTCACCTGGTGGGGATCGGACACCCGGACCAAACTCACCCAGCAGGTGATCGACGCGTACCAGAAGGACCATCCGAACGTCACGATCAAGGGTGAGTTCGGCGAGTGGTCCGGCTACTGGGACAAGCTCGCCACCACGGTCGCGGCGAACGACGCGCCGGACATCATCCAGATGGACGAGAAGTACCTGCGGGAGTACGCCGACCGCGGCGCGCTGCTCGACCTGAAGAAGGCGCAGGGCCTGGACACCGGTAAGTTCGAGCCGGACACGCTCGGCGCCGGCGAGTTCGACGGCGGCCTGTACGGGCTGAACGCCGGCATCAACTCGTTCGCCGTGGTCGTGAACCCGGCGGCCTTCAAGACCGCCGGCGTGGCGATCCCGGACGACACCACGTGGACCTGGGACGACTTCTCCCGGATCGCCGCGGAGATCACCACCAAGACCGGCGGCAAGATCACCGGGACCGGCGCGCTGGGCACCAACGAGGCCGGCCTGAACCTGTGGGCCCGGCAGAACGGCGAGTCGCTCTGGACGAAGGACGGCAAGCTCGGCGTCTCGCCGGAGAAGACCACCGACTTCTTCAAGTACGTGCTGAAGCTGCGCGACGCGAAGGCGATCCCGTCGGCCGAGGCGATCTCCCAGGACATGAACGCGTCGCTCGACCAGTCGGCGTTCGCGACCGGCAAGCTGGCGATGAGCTTCATCTGGAGCAACCAGCTGGTGGCCTTCAGCAAGGCGACCGGCCAGCAGCTGAAGCTGCTGCGGATCCCGAGCGCCGATGGCAAGGCCGCCGACAACGGCTCGTACTACAAGGGTTCGATGTTCTGGTCGATCTCGGCGCGGTCCAAGCAGCAGAAGGAGGCCGCGGAGTTCGTCAACTACCTGGCCAACAACACCGCCGCCGGCGACGTACTGCTCGCCGAGCGGGGCGTGCCGCCGAACACCGAGGTGCGCGCCTCGGTGACGCCGAAGCTGCAGCCGGCCGACGCCGCGTCCGCGAAGTTCATCCAGGACATCGGCAAGGACCTCGGCGACCCCTCGCCGGCCCCGCCGGTCGGCGGCGGTCAGGTGGAGAAGATCATCCAGCGGTACACGACCGAGGTGCTGTTCGGCCGGCAGGCGCCGGACGCGGCCGCCAAGGCCTTCCTGGACGAGGTCAACGGGGAGCTCAAATAGTGTTGCTGACGGCAACTGATTGTCGATGACGGGGGACCGCGTGGCCGTGGTGGGAATCCACGGCCACGGCGCCTCCCATGTCCGTAACGCCGCCCGGCTGGCGCAGGCCGGCCGGGCCGAGCTGGTGGCGGTCGCCGATCCCCGGGGCGGCGGCGACCTGCCGCCGGGCGTCCGGGTCTTCGGCGGCCTGGACGAGCTGCTCGCGGCGACCGAGGTCGACGTCGTGGTGATCTGTACGCCGATCCAGACGCACGTCCCGCTGGCCGAGCTGGCGATGCGCGCGGGCGCCGACGTACTGCTGGAGAAGCCGCCGACCGCGTCCATGGCCGAGTTCGAGCAACTGTCCGCGGTCGTGGCCGAGACCGGGCGGGCGTTGCAGGTCGGGTTCCAGGCGCAGGCGTCGGAGGCCACGCTGAAGCTCGCGGCGATGATCGCCGAAGGGCAGCTCGGCGAGATCCGCGGGATCAGCGCGGTGGGGAAGTGGGTGCGGACGGCGCGGTACTTCCAGCGCGCGCGCTGGTCCGGCAAGCGGCGGCTCGACGGTGTGGACGTCGTCGACGGGGCGGTGACGAATCCGCTCGCGCACGCGACCGCGGCGGCGCTGCTGCTGGACGGTTCGACCGGCGTGGACGACGTACGGTCGATCGAGACCGAGCTGTACCGGGCGAACCCGATCGAGTCCGACGACACCTCGTCGGTGCGGATCACGACCGCGCACGGTACGCCGATCCTGATCGCGGTCACGTTGTGCGCGGCCGAGCACCTCGAGGCGACGGTGATCGTGCACGGATCGGAGGGCCGCGCGGTCCTCACATACCAGTCGGATCTGATCGGCGACACGAAGTACGGCCGGGCTGACCTGCTGGAGAACCTGCTCGCGCACCGGGCCGACCCCGCGGTGCCGCTGTACGTGCCGCTGGCCGCGACAGGTGGGTTCACCCGCGTGGTCGAGGCGGTCCGCACGGCGCCGGACCCGGCACCGATCGCGCCGGAGCTGGTGCGCTGGGAGGGCGAAGGACTCGAGCGCCGGCCGATCCTCCTCGACGTCGAGCAATGGATCGACCGGGCCTCGGACGAGCTGGCGCTGTTCAGCGAGATCGGGGCGCCCTGGACCGGACAACGGGAGAGCTGAATGTCGCAGAACCTCGGCTGCAACCACGCCGTCAACCAGTCGATCCAGGTGACGGCGGGCGGCGGCGAGCTGTTCACCTATGTCTACAACGCGGACGACCCGCAGTACGAGTCGCCGCGGCCGTACTTCCACCCGATCCGGACACTGACCGGCGACCTGGTCAGCGTCTACCGCCCGTGGGACCACCTCTGGCACAAGGGCCTGTCCTGGTCGCTGCCGCACTTCGGGCACGACAACTTCTGGGGCGGGCCGACGTACGCGCATGAGGACGGGTATCAGCCACGCGACAACAACGGCTCGCAGGACCACGACCGGGTCGACGCGCTCGACGTGTCCGACGACGAGGTCCGGTTCGCCCACCACCTGTCGTGGCACCGGCAGAGCGGTGAGCACGTCGTCGACGAGTCCCGCACGATCACCGCGCGGCTCGCGGACGACGGCTGGGTGCTGGTCTACGACACCGCGATGACGAACGTGTCTGGCGAGACGATCCAGATCGGCAGCCCGACCACCGCCGGCCGCCCGAACGCCGGGTACGGCGGACTGTTCTGGCGCGGGCCGCGGGCGTTCACCAACGGCACCATCCTCGCCCCGCAGGGCAGCGGCCGCGACGAGCTCCGCGGTCAGCGCGCGCCGTGGATGGGCTTCACCGCCCGCCAGGACGAGACCGACACCGCGTCGACGATCATCGTCGCCGACGCCGCCGACAACGTTCGCCACCCACCGGAGTGGTTCGTCCGCTCGGAAGACTTCGCGGCGGTCTGCCCCGCCCCGTTCTTCTCCGAGGAACTCCCGTTCCCCGCCGGCGACACCCTCCGCCTCCGTTACGCCGTCCTGATCGCCGACGGCCTCTCCGACGACAACCGCGCCGCCATCCTCGCGGCCCAGGCCACCAAGGCACTCGCCGCGAGCTGACGCGGATCTCCAGGCCATCACAATTCGTGGGCTGCGGCCCGTTCCCGCCTGGCGATGGCCGCGGGTGGCGATTGTGATGGCCTGGAGATCCGCCTCACGCGGGCAACGCCAGCGTGAACGACGTGCTGCCCGGGGCCGAGCTCAGGGTCAGCGTGCCGTTGTGGGCCTCGGTGATGGATCGGGCCAGGGACAGGCCGAGGCCGGTGCCGCCGGTGGCGCGCGTTCGGGCGGTGTCGGCGCGGGTGAAGCGCTGGAAGACATTGGGCAGCAGGTCGGCGGGGATGCCGGGGCCGTCGTCGTGGACGGTGAGCAAGGCGGAGTGGTCGCTGCGGTCGGCCGTGACGGTGACAGTGGTGCCGGGTGGGGTGTGCCGGCGCGCGTTCGCCAGGAGGTTGGCGAGGACCTGGTGCAGGCGTTGCTCGTCGCCGATGACGACGATCGGCTCGGCGGGCAGGTCCAGCTCCCAATGGTGGCTGGGGGCAACGATCCGGGCGTCGGTGACCGCGTCGAGGGCCAGCCTCGACAGGTCGACCGAGCGGCTGTCGAGCGGCCGCCCGGCGTCCAGCCGGGCAAGCAGCAGGAGGTCCTCGACCAGCGACGCCATCCGGGTGGTCTCGACCATCACCTTGCCCATCGCGTGCGCGAACAGATCGGGATCGCGCTGGTGCAGGCTCAGCTGGGCGTAACCGTGGATCGTCGTCAGCGGCGTCCGCAGCTCGTGCGACGCGTCCGCCACGAACTGCCGGACCTGCTGCTCGCTGCGGTGCCTGGCGTCGAGCGCACCTTCCATGTGCCCGAGCAACGTGTTGAGCGCGACGGCGACCTGTCCCACCTCGGTCCGTTCGTCGGTGAGCTGGTCGGGCACCCGGGCGGTCACCCCGATCTCGCCGGTGTCGAGCGGTAGCGCCGCCACCTCGCGGGCCGTCTGCGCGACGCGGCGCAGCGGCCGCAACTGACGCCGTACGACGAACACCGCGACGCCGCCCGCGGTGAGTACGCCGATCCCGCCGAACAACGCCTCCCACCCGATCAGGCTGTTGATCGTGTCCTCGATGTCCTTGGTCGGCAGCCCGGTGATCACGGTGACCTGGTCGATGCTCGCCGCGCGCACCCGGTACTCGCCGAGGCCGGGCAGGTCGACCGTGCTGGTCCGACCGGCCGCGAGGTTGTCGAGCTTGCCGACGACCACGTCGGTGAGGTCGGTGACGTTGCCTTCGGCAGTGACCACTGTCCCGGCCGCATTGCCGCCCTGCGCGTAGACCGTCACCGTGCCGGCGTCCTGCCCGTGCGGCGCGTCCGGTGGTGGTCCCCACGACCCGTTGTTCAACGCGCCCATCGCGCGCCCTTGGGCGGCCATCACCTTGCCGTCGAGCTGCCCGGTCAGGTACGAGCCGATCGCTGCGGTCGTCAGTACGCCGATCACGATGCTCACCACCGCGACCAGCGCCACCATCGCCGCCGCGACCCGCACACTCAACGAACGCGCCGCGACCCTCATGCCCCCAGGATGTGCGGCCGGCCATCGGACCCGCTGCACGTTTCCTGTCATCTTGCTGTGAACCGCGATGCCGGGGTAATTTCCTGCTTCGTCAATAAATCCGTTCTGCAAAGAATTCATAGGTTAGAACCGGGACCGGAACGGGGAGGTTCGAGACGTTTCCGGATTCGCCTCCCCTTTCGGGGCCGGAAACCGGTAGCCTCGTGCAGCGCGCTATGGGGGCCGCCGTACCACCCACCCGACGAACTGCCGGAGAGCCCAAACCGGTCAGGAGTGCACGTCTTGCAGGAGAACACCAGCACAACCAGTACTGGCGAACTGGTCAACGTACCCCTCACCGGTGCGGACAAAGTCGCCTACGCTTTCTACGCGACCGCGGCTGCCGCGGCGCTGGTCGGCCAGGTCTGGGCCGGCGTGACCCATATCCCGTGGCCGGACAGCGGCTTCTCGACGCTGCTCAAGATCGTCCTCGTCACGCCCGCGGTCGCGGTGCTCGAGCTCGGTGGCGTCGCCACCGCGGCGCTCGCGGACCTGCGCCGCCGCAAGGGCGAGCAGGCCTACGCGTACCGGGCGATGTCGTTCTTCGCGGCGCTCGTCGCGGTCGTCTTCAACGTGGTCGGCCACTGGCGTCCGGAGGAGCGGTTCCTGGCCTTCGGCTTCGGCGGCCTGTCCGCGTTCGCCTACGTGCTCTGGCTGATCCACAGCTCGGCCCGGCGCCGTGACGCGTTGCGTCGCGCGGGCCAGATGCGCGACACCGGTCCGGTGTACGGCATCGTGCAGTGGATCCGTGAGCCGAAGACGACCTGGCTCGCGCGCTCGCTGGCGATCGAGCACGGCTACTCGCTCTACGAGAGCCTGCGCGCCGCGCAGCACCAGATCCGCAACCGCAGCCGCCGTGAGGCGATCGCCGGGACCGTTGCCGAGTACATCCGGTCCGAGCACCAGGACGAGCGGCTGGCGAAGATCGCCGAGACGACGTACGACCCGGACCGGCTGGCCGGGATGCTCGAGGAGCGGATCAACTACGAGGTCATCACCAACAAGCTGACCAAGGCGATCTCGCCGCCGCCGGAGCAGCCCGAGGAACGTCCCGCCGTACCGGCGGCCGTCTGGGTGCTGGAGGGCGGCCAGCCGCGGCGTGCGGACAGCACCGGCGTCGGACTGCGCGACGACGACGCGTGGACCGGTGAGCTGATGGCGATCGTCGACCAGGGACCGGAGACCGACGAGTCGGTCGCCGAGGCGGTCGTGGTCGAGGACGCCGGCGAGCCGCAGCACGTGGTCAACGGCAACGGTGCCGTGAACGGGAAGCTGAAGCCGTTCGCGCCGCAGCCGAAGGCCGAGCCGATGGTGGAGAAGCCGAAGCCGCCGTCGCCGTTCGCGGGCCCGGCGGACCCGCAGCCTCCCGCGCTGATCACCACCCCGAAGGTCGAGCCGGTCCTGCCGGATCCGGCGCCGGTCGTCGTCCAGAAGGCCGAGCCGGAGCCGGAGGAAGACAAGCCGGAGCCGACGGCGCTGGAGAAGAAGCGGATGCGGGCCTACGCGCTGCTGGCCGACTGGCCGGCCGGTCGCGAGCGCAGCGCGAAGACGCTGGCCGACGCGATCGCGTCCAGCGAGCCGATGGCCGCGCGGTTCATCGAGCAGTACGAGACCGAGCACGGAGTCGTGTTCGCCTCACAGAACTGATTCATCGAGCTGCCGGTGGACCTCACAGGTTGAGGTTCACCGGCAGTTCTGCGAGACCGCTGACCAGCACGCGCCGCCACTCGAGCTCTTCGGCCGGCTTCGCGAGGCTCATCCGCGGAAACCTTCGGACGAGGGCCGCCAGCGACTCCTGCAGCTCGATCCGCGCCAGTTGTGCGCCGAGGCAGAAGTGCGGACCGAAGCCGAACGACAGGTGCTTGTTGTCCGGCCGATCCAGCCGCAGCTCGTCCGGTGCGTCGTACGCCCGCGGGTCCCGGTTCGCGGAGTTGAGCGCCGCCATCACGCCGTCACCGGCCTTGATGTGTACGCCGTGCAGCTCGATGTCCTCGACCGCGACGCGGAGCTGCCCGACCTCGCTGAACCGGTTGAACCGCAGCAGTTCCTCGATCGCCGACGGGATCAGCCCGGGCTCGGCGACCAGCCGGGCCCAGTTCTCCGGCCAGCGCAGCAGGGTGGCGACGCAGCTCGAGATCTGGTTCGCCGACGTCTCGTGCCCGGCGACGAGCAGGTTCACGCCGAACGCGATCAGCTCGTCCTGGCTGAGCCGGTCGCCCTCCTCGCGGGCGCGAACGAGCTCGTCGAGCAGGTCCTCGGCGGGCTGGTCGGTGTTCGCGAGCTTCTTGGTGACCAGGTCCTCGATGTACGCCGTCAGGTTGGTCATCGCGTCCTCGACCAGATCCTTCTCGGCCATCTTCATGCTGTACCCCAGCTCGGTCCACTCCCGGAACTGCGCGCGGTCCGCGTACGGTACGCCGAGCAGCTGGCAGATCACCTGGATCGGCAGCGGCAACGCCACCAGCTGCCGGATGTCGGCGCCGTCGCCGGCCCGCGCCACGTCCTCGGCGAGCTGCGCGGACAGCTCTGCGACCCACGGCCGGGTCTGCTCGATCTTCCGGTGCGCGAACGTTGGTACCACCAATCGTCGCAGCCGGCTGTGCTCCGGCGGGTCGGTGGTGGTCAGGCTGTTCGGCATCGGCTTGGCCAGCGCGACCCGGGGTGCTCCCTGCTTCACTACCGCGGCGCGCGAGAAGCGCGGATCGGCGAGCACCAGTTTCACGTCGTCGTACCGGGTGACCAGCCAGACCTCGGCGCCGGCCAGCGTCCGCACCCGCGCCACCGGGCGGTCCTCCCGCAACGCGGCGAACGTCGGCGACGGATCGAACCGAAACGCGTCCTCGAACGGAATCTGCAAGACCGGCTCAGTCATACCCCGACCCTAGGCAACTTAGGTAACCCTTGCTTCGGGTTCCGGCGCGTCGAGAGTGTTACAGCCGGCCGTTCGGCCCTCTGTCCGCCACGCCGCACGGCCGTACCGTCAGGACCTCAGTGGTCGGCTCGGTAAGTTCGTCGGGGCCTGGCCGCGCGGACCCCGGTGTGTCTGCGGCGTGTCGGCGCCGGTGCGTGCAAGCTCGACAGGTAGTGCACGGCGGGACGGTGTACGCCTCGCGCTGGGGTGCACTAGGTAAGGTCCGGCAGGTCCTGTGCAGAGTGCACATCCACCCTCCGCCGAAGCCCGCCCAACCCCCGACGAACTTGTGGCGCGGACCTTTAAGCCTGAATCCGTGGATTGGCCGGGTGGCACCTGTCAGCCGGCTGAGCAGCACCGGCAATCCCAAGGGGTTGTCCGGTCGCGTTGGGGGTTCTCTGCTGGTATCCGAGCGAAGAACCCCCAACAGGGGTGGAGAACCGCTGAGGTGAAGCCGATCCCCGGCGCGCCGACGGGCGAGCGCAGCAGCGCGGCACGGCGGGATCGGAGCGCGCAGCACCCGGGGCGGCCGGCCGCACTTTGGGAGGTTCACCCGCCAACTCGTCCCTTTGCCCACGGTGTGCAGGGGGTGAAGGGACACTTTCAGAGGTGAACCCCTGAAAGTTCTCCGGCGGGTGGCGTGCCCGGCCGTCCGTCCCGCCGACCCGTCCACGGATTCAGGCTGAGGTACGGCTGTACCGCGGCGACTACTTGGTGCCGAAGGAGTAGACGGTGGTGGACTTGTAGGTCTCGCCGGGGCGCAGGACCGTGGGCGGGAAGTTCGCGTGGTTCGGCGAGTCCGGGAAGTGCTGGGTCTCGAACGCGAACGCGTCGCCCTGCCGGTAGGCCTTGTTGCCGATGCCGAGGAACGTGCCGTCGAGGAAGTTCCCGCTGTAGAACTGGACGCCCGGCTGGTCGGTGAGCACCTCGATCGTGCGGCCGTGCTCGGGCTCCCAGAAGCGGCCCGCGAGCCGCAGGCCGTCGTCGTCCGGCTCGCCGCCGATGACGAAGTTGTGGTCGTATCCGCGGCCGAAGATCAGCTGCTGGTGGTCGCCGCGCAGCCGCTTGCCGATCGCCGTCGGCCGGCTGAAGTCGAACGGGGTCCCGGCGACCGGGGCGATCTCGCCGGTCGGGATCAGCGTCGCGTCGACCGGCGTGTACTTCGGCGCGTTCAGCTCGAGCACGTGGTCGTAGATGGTGCCGTTGCCCTCGCCGAGCAGGTTGAAGTACACGTGGTTGGTGAGGTTCACGATCGTCGGCTTGCCGGCGACCGTCGCGTGGTAATCGATCCGCAGGTTGTCGCGCCGGTCCAGCGTGTACGTGACGGTGCTGGTGAGCTCACCGGGGAAGCCCATCTCGCCGTCCGGGCTGACGTAGGTGAAGGCGACGCCGACGGCCTTGTCGCTCTGCACGACCTTGGCCTTCCAGACCTTCTTGTCGAAGCCGACGGTGCCGCCGTGCAACGCGTTCTCGCCGTTGTTGACCGGGATCTGGTACGTCGTCCCGTCGAGCGTGAACCGCCCCTTCGCGATCCGGTTGCCGTACCGGCCGATGGTGGCGCCGAAGTACGGGCTGAGCTTCGCGTAGTCGGGCAGGTTGTCGAAGCCGAGGCTGATGTTCGTGGTCCGGCCGCGGCGGTCCGGCGTCTCGACGCGCTGGATCGTCGCGCCCCAGGTGAGCATCGAGATCGTCACCCGGCCGTTGGTGAACGTGTACACGTCGACCTGCTGACCGTCCGGTGTGGTGCCGAACGGGGCCTTGGTGATCTCGAGCTTGCCGTGGTGTCCGCGCATGCCGGTCAATCTATCCGGCGTACCAGTGGCCGAACCGGTTCGGGCGGCGTCGGTGCCGGCTTGGGCGGTGCTGGTGAGTGCGCCCGCGGCGGCGGCACCGAGGCCCAGGGCGCCGGCGGTCCGCAGGACCTGGCGGCGGGGCAGGTGATCGGGCATCGCAATCCCCTCAATCGTTGTAGAGACCAGACCCGGGCACGATAAGCACGCCAGACCAGTGTTTGGAACAGTTCGGAAGGGTGTGAATTCGTCCGATCTCTCCGCGCTGACCGGATCGTTCCGGTCCCGGCCCCGATCGAGCCTTCAGCCGGGCGCCGGGCGCGGGCCATCCTGGGGGCATGAGCCGAACCGCACTGATCGTGATCGACGTCCAGGAATCGTTCCGGATCCGCCCGAACTGGCAGCTGGTGAACCATCCCGACATCGCCGACCGGGTGGACCGGCTGGTGCGCGCGGCCCGCGAGGCCGGCGACCTCGTCGTCTGGGTGCTGCACACCGAACCCGGGACCGGCGGCGCCTTCGACCCGGCGACCGGGCACGTCCGGCTGATCGACGGTCTCGAACCGTTGCCGACGGAAACGACGATCCGGAAAACGTCGCACAACGCTTTCACCACCACGAATCTGCAGCAACTGCTCACACAGAACGGCGTTTCCGAAATCGTTGTCTGCGGCATCCGGACCGAGCAGTGCTGTGAGACCACCGCGCGGGTCGGGTCCGACCTCGGGTACGACGTGGTGTTCGTCTCCGAGGCGACCGCGACGATGGCGCTGGCGCACCCCTCGATCCGCGACGAGGCGACCGTCGAGGAGATCCTCGCCGATCCGCGGACCCTGACCGCGGAGCAGGTCGTCGAGCGGACGGAGTACGTGCTGGCCGGCCGGTTCGCCACCATCCGGACCCTCGACGAGCTCACCGGCGTACCCGTGGCATCCTGACCGGATGCGTCCCACCCGGGTGGTCTTCGTGCTCGTGCCGAAGCTGCATCTGCTCGATCTGGCCGGCCCGGCGCAGGTGTTCACGACCGCGAACGACTTCGGGTACGGGTACGAGGTGTCGTACGTGGCCGAATCCGACGAGATCGCGACCGCCCAGGGCGTGCCGTTGCGGACCGCGTCGGTGTGGCCGGAGCTCGATCCGGGCGACCTGGTCGTGGTCCCGGGATGGCGGTCGCCGCGGCTGTCCCCGGAGCCGCCGATCGGGCCGGGGTTCCGGCAGCGGCTGCGGGCGCATCACGCGAGCGGCGGGTCGGTGGCGAGCGTCTGCTCCGGCGCCGACGCGCTCGGCTGGGCCGGCCTCCTCGACGGGCGCCGGTTCACCACCCACCACGACCTGACCGACGAACTGGCCGCCCGCTACCCGCGGGCGACCATCGTGCGTGACGTGCTGTACGTCGAGGACGACCGCGTCATCACCTCCGCCGGGATCGCCAGCGGGATCGACCTGGCGCTGCACCTGGTCGCGGTCGGCCGGGGCGCCGAGGCGGCCGCGCGGGTCGCGCGCGAGATGGTCGTCTACGCCCGGCGCAACGGCGACGAGCTGCAGGAGTCCGTGATGCTGCGGCACCGGGACCATCTCAACGATCTGGCGCACCGCGTCCAGGACGTCATCGACGTCCGCTACGCCGACCGGCTCCCGCTGGCCGACCTGGCCGGGCAGGTCGGCGTCAGCGAGCGCACGCTGACCCGCCTCTTCACCGCCTCCACCGGTCTCACCCCGCTGCGGTACCAGCAGCTCCTCCGGCTGGAGCGGGCCGAACATCTGATCGGCCACGGCGCCACCGTCGAGTCCGCCGCCCGGACCGTCGGTTTCGAGGACGCCCGGATGCTGCGCCGCCTGCGTAGCCGGAATTCCGTCTAGTCCGGAACAACTTTTTCCGGAACCCGTACGTCTACTCGTGCACAACCAACGACGAGGGGGACGGAACATGAGGTTTGTTGCTCGGGGCATGCGCCGGGGTGTGGTTGCGACCGGTGCGGCGGCCGGCGTGCTGGCCGTGGGACTCACCGTGCTGGCGGCGCCGGGGGCGGACGCCGGTACGACGTCGGCGACCTCCGCGACCTCGGCGACCGCGCTGAGCCGGTCGCAGATGCTGACCGTCGCCGAGGTGCGCAAGGCGGACGCGCGGGCGGGCTGGCTGCGGCAGGTGGACAGGGGAATCCTGCCGAGGACCTACTGCGGACCAGCCTCGACCGAGGGCAAGCGGGTCGCGGCGCGGATGGCGCGCGGGTTCAGCAACGACATGGACTCCTACGGCGCGCAGTACGTCAGCCAGTACGCCAACGCGGCGAGTGCGCGGGCGGCGTACAACTCGATCATCGCGACGCTGAAGAGCTGCACGTACAGCAAGCCGGCGCCGACGCACGCGCGGAAGATCACCGAGAACCGCGTGGTGAAGGGCGCCTCGGGCGACCTCACGCAGGTGATCCGCTGGTACGACTACCCGAAGCCGAACGACCCGGGCAGCGAGGCCGGCGGGTTCCCGTACGCCGTCACGCTGAAGGGCCGCAACGTCTCGGTGCTGGCGTTCAGCGAGATGGGCCCGGGGATGCCCGCGCCGAACTTCGACAAGCTCGCTCGGCAGGCAGCGGCCAAGATCAGCCGCTAGGAGCCCAGCCGGGGGGAAGGCGCTGGGCGGGGACGTGCCGGCCGGGACGGATGAGGGGTCACCGTCCCGGCCGGCACTTGTACTACCTGGTCGCGGCTGTCAGCTTGGCGACCGCCGTACTCAGCTGACCGCTGAGGAGGGCGTGGTCGGCGTCGGAGACGAGCTTCGACGTGGACTCGTCCAGGTTCTGCCCGATGTGGTTCTGCGCGATCCAGCGGGCCACGCCGACCACCGCGTCGTCCTCGGCGAACGTGTCCGCCTTCGTACGCTCCAGGAACGCGGCGGACCGAGCGGCAGCGGCCAGTGCGACAGTTGCCTGCGGCCCCGACCAGTCGCGGATCCCGAGCGCGACGCTCGCCGTCGCCGCGGCCGCCACCGCGTACGGGTCGTGCTTGCGCAGCAGGCTGTTGCGCGCTTCGGTCAACGCCTGCCGGGCGGCCGCCTGGGTGCTGAGGCCCCAGCCGAACGGGTACTGCGGGTCGTACGACGCATCGCCTACGTTGAGCGGCTGCTGGTCCTCGGTGCGCGGCCAGCTGACCGGCAGCCGGCCGCTGAACGGGACCTTGCCGAACAGCACGTCCGCGACACCGGCGCCTTCGGTCCCCGGAAGCCAGGAGGCGACGAGCGCGTCGACCTCGCCGAGTTGGTCGGCGATGACCTGCGGCCGGCCGGACACGATCAGCACGACGCACTTCATCGCGCCGCAGACCTTGTCGACGGCCGCCTTGTCGGCAGCCGAGAGCAGCAGGTCGTGGCCGTTGCCGACGTCGCCGATCCCTTCGGCGTACGGGCGTTCGCCGACCACGACCACGCCGACATCATGACCAGCGAGCGGTGCCGACGCGTCCGCGCTGAAGGTCGCATCAGGGACCACCTGCTTGATTCCGTCGAGGATCGTCGTACCGGTGGTGGTCGTGCCCGATCCGCCCTGCCAGCTGATGCTCCAGCCGCCCATCTGGTTGCCCAGGTCTGCTGCGTTGCTGCCTGCGACGTACACCTTGCTGGTCGATGTCAACGGCAACAGGTTGTCCTGGTTCTTCAGCAGCACCTGGGACTTCGCCGCGGCCTCGCGCCCGACGGTGCGGTGTGCGGCCGATCCGACCGACGCGGCGTTGGTCGTGTCGGCGTACGGGTGCTCGAACAGGCCGAGCTTGAACTTCTCGGTCAGGATCCGGCGGACCGCGTCGTCGATCCGCGGCATCGGGATCCGGCCGGCGTCGATCTCCGCGGTCAGGCCCTGGGTGAAGCCCTGGTAGTTCGTCGGCACCATGATCATGTCCAGGCCGGCGTTGACCGACGTCCGGATGTCGCTCGCGTAGTCGCCCGGGAGCTGGTCGATCGCCTGCCAGTCGCTGATCACGAACCCGTCGAAGCCCATCCGCTGCTTCAGCACGCCGTTGATCAGCTCGCCGTTGCCGTGCATCTTGACCGGCGTCGCGCCGTCGACCGACAGGCTCGAGTACGACGGCATCACGGTGCCGACGCCGAGGTCCACGGCGGTCTTGAACGGTGCGAGGTGGATGGCCTCCAGCTGCTGGCGGGTGACCTGTGTGACGCCTTGGTCGATCTTGTACGAGCCCGTGGTCGAGCTGCCGTACGTCGTGCCGCCGTCACCGACGAAGTGCTTCGCGGTCGCGAGCACGTGGTTGTTGCGCGCGAGCTGGCTGCCGTCGGCCTTGCCCTGCAGCCCGGTCACGACGGGCGCCATCGACTGGACCAGCGCCGGGTCCTCGCCGTACCCCTCGTAGGCACGCCCCCAGCGGTCGTCGCGGACCACGCACACGCACGGCGCGAAGTCCCACGGGATGCCGGTGGCGCGGACCTCGGTCGCGGTGACCTCGCCGGTCCGCTGGGCCAGGTCGGGATCGCGGGTGGCGCCGATCGCGATGTTGTGCGGGAGGATCGTCGCGCCGACCACGTTGTTGTGCCCGTGGACGGCGTCGACGCCGTAGATCAGCGGGATCTGCAGGCGGGTGGCCTGCGCGTTCCGCTGGAAGGTGTCGATCATCGCGGCCCAGGCGGCCGGCGTGTTCGGGGTCGGGACGGAGCCGCCGCCGGACAGCAGCGAGCCGAGCGCGTAGGACGCGATGTCGGAACGGGACCGGAGCGCGTTCCGCTCGGCCTGGGTCATCTGGCCGACCTTTTCCGCCACCGTCATCCGGGCGAGCAGATCGTCGACGCGGTTGCGGATCGGGAGTTTCCGGTCCAGGTACGGCAGGTCGTGCGCGTCGATCACCACGACGGGCTGGGTCTGCGGGGCCTTCGCGCCGGTCACCGTGAGCTCGAGGGGAACGGTTTCCGCAACTTCTGCGGAACTGTCTTTCCGGGTGGTCACGGAAACGTTCTGCGACGTTCCGGAAACCGTTCCGGCCGGAAACGTGAGCGTTCCGGAAACCGGTGTGTAGTCGTCGGCGCCGGCCGTTCCGTCTCCGGTCCGGTAGGCGACGGTGACCGGCTCGTCGAGCGGCGTGCCGCCGGTCGTCGCGACCGTGACCTTCACCTGCGCGGTCCCGCCCTCCTTGACCGGGTAGACGTCGGCGTCGGTGACCACACTGTTCTTCAGCGCCGGGTCGGCCTTGCCGTAGACCTCGACCTGGTCGATCGCGAACTCACCCGGCGAACCGGCCGGCATCGTGAACGCGTAGCCCCACATCTGCGTCAGGTTCAGCACGTGGTCGATACCGCCGACCGGCTGGTAGTCGCCGCGGTACACGAGCTCGCTGAACGGGATCTCGACCTGGTGCCAGCCCTGCCAGTCGTCGGTGAAGCTCGTGTTCCACAGCTCCGACGCCTCGGCGTTCGCACCGCCGTCCTTGATTTCGAAGAAGATCCGCTTCCCCGAGCCGGGCGGCAACGGAGCGGTGTTCTGCCCGTACCACCAGAAGCGGATCCCTTTGTACGGCGACCAGTCGCCCGGGTTCACGTCGTACGTCACGTCGTGGCTGAACCCGCCCCAGCCGCTGATGTCGTAGGTCCCGTGCAGCACCTTCTCGCCCGCGGGCGCGTCCGCCCGGGCCTGGAGTTCGAGCGTCGGCGGATCGTCCGCGTCACTGCCCCAGGTGAAGATCCCGGCGTTCGGCGGCGCGGCGAACGGCTCGCCGCCCTCGAACGCCGCCAGCGTCACCGGCGCCGGATCATCGGCCACCGCCTCCAACGGCAGCATCCCCGCCACCAGCGCCGCCACCACAACCACACCAACCCGCCGCCACCCACGCATGGCCGCTCCCTCCCGGAACCCGGGCCCGACGCCCACGTCCGGCCCCGACTCTCAAACACCCACCCTCCGCGGTCAAGACCTCACCGGTTCCGGAACTAGAGCGCTCTCACAGACGCGCCGGGCGCATGTGGGGACGCGGTCGGAGGTGGTGGTCGGAGCGGACCAGGTCGGCGGTGGGGATGGTGGTGGTGCCGACGGGGAGGTGACGGCGGGACTTGACCCAGGTGACCAGGTCTTCGCGGTAGGTGATGTCTTCGGTGAAGTGGAGGAGGTTGAGGTACCAGATGTCGCGGCGGTCGGGTTCGTGCCAGGCGTCGGGGCCGAGTTCGGCGGTGAGGTGGTCGCTGAAGGTGTCGGCGGTGGTGTCGACCGGCTCGGCGCAGGCCATGACGGTGCCGGGGGTGAGGGTGAGGCCGGTGACGCGGAAGCCGATCGGCCAGGGGCTGCGGGCGGCCGCGCGGCCGAGGGCCGACCGGTAGCGGGTCAGAGCCGGGTCGTCGGGCGGGATCAGCTCGCGGCGCGGCTCCAGAGCCCGCACGGTCAAGTGGGCTGATCCGAGCTGCCCGGTCTGCCAGTGACCCGGCCCCGCCAGTTCGGCGGCTTCCTGGGTCAGCGCGTCGAGGGCGTACGCGAGAGGCCCGGGCGAGGGGCGCAGTACGACGCTGACGGGCCAGCGGCCGCCGTCGCGCGGGATCTCGTCGCGCTGGTGTGTCCCGGCGCTGATCTGCGGGGCGGCGAGGGCGAACAACTGATCGAACTTCGTGGTGTCGATGATCCTGCCTCCTTCGCTCGGGTACGACGCGAGGTCTGGACAGGTGGTTCGTCGGTGGGTGACTGTTGTGCCCGGCGTCGAGTGGGGAGGAATCGATGAAGCTCCGTTATGTCCTGAGCAGCGTGGCACTGATGGTCCCGATGGCGGTGGTCGCAGTCGTGACACCGGCCGCCGCGGGACCGGCTCAGAGCTCTGCTGCAAGCCCCGGTGCATCCGCGAAGGTCCCGTCGCTGTTGCGGGACGCCGCGAAGGCGGCCGCGGCCAAACAGACCGGTGTGAAGGCGCGCGCACTGAGCGCCGACGCGAGCGGCCAGCGTCTCGGCGTACAGGTGTACGCGGCGCAGCCGGTCACTTCGCAGCAGCGGGCCGACCTGGCGTCCTTGGGCGTGTCGGTCCTGAAGAACTCTGCCGACTTCAAGAAGGTCCCAGGCGTCGACATGCCGAGCACCGGGCTCGTGTCCGCCTCGGTGCCGTACGACAAGCTCGACGCCGTCGCCGCGCTCGGCTGGGTGACCGCGCTGCGGCCCTCGCTGCGCCCGGCCGTCGACGTCGGACCGATTACCGCCGAAGGCGTCACGTTGCACAAGGCCGACCTGGCCCAGGCGCGCGGCCTGACCGGACGCGGGCAGAAGGTCGGCGCGATCTCCGGCGATGTCGACCACATCGCCGACTCGATCGCGCAGGGTGAGCTACCGGCCGACGTCCAGGTGCTGCAGCAGGCGGCGTCGTACGAGGACGACGAGGGCACCGCGATGCTCGAGATCATCCACGACCTGGCGCCGGGCGCGAAGCTCGCCTTCGCCAGCACGCAGGACACGACCGCGCAGTACGTCGAGGCGTTCCACACGCTGGCCGCCGCCGGCGTCACGATGATCGCCGAGGACATCGCGCTCGACGACGAGCCCGCGTTCCAGCAGGGCATCGGCGCGGCGACGGCGGAGAGCCTCGCCAAACACGGCATCTGGGTCAGCTCGTCGGCCGGGAACCTCGGCAACCGGCACGCGCCGCGGGTCAAGGCGATCGGCACGGGCAGCGGACCGGACGGCGCCACCGGCCCGTTCACCGGCTGCCCGAACGCCCCCGACAACGTCGTGCAGATGCGCGGCACCGACACGACGTACAACCTCAACCTGCTGCCCGGTGCGACCGTGATGCCGACGCTGCAGTGGAGCGAGCCGCGGGCCGTCTACCCGACGGCGGGCCAGGGCGGCTTCACCGACCTGAACCTGTACCTGATGGACGCCGCCGGTACGACGTGCCTCGCGTCCAGCACCGGCGTCCAGGCGAACGGCGTCGGCGACACGATCGAGCAGTTCATCTACGAGAACACGACCGGTGTGGCGCAGCCCGCCAAGCTGGTCGTCGACGTCCAGGGCACGTCGTCGGCCGTGACGCCGCCGATCCTCGACCTGCGCTGGCGGGCGCTCTCGGCCGGCGTCCAGACGATCGACCCGCCGGAGCGCGCCGGCTCGATGAACCCGGACTCGAACTACCTGGGCTTCGCCACCAGCGCCGGCGCCGTCAACGCCAGCGTGTCGGTCGACCCGGCCGTCGCCCCGCTGGAGGCGTACAGCGCGGCGGGCCCGACGCAGGTCGTGACCACGACGCGGTGTGCGGGCGGCAAGCCGGGCCCGTGCCGCGGCATCGCCGGCCCGGGGGCCAGGACCTTCCCGGCGCCGTACTGGGTGGCGTCGGACGGCGTCTCCGTGAGCGGCGCGGGCGGCTTCGGCTCCGGCACCTGCCCGACCACCGTGCAGGGCGCGTGCCGTTTCTTCGGTACGTCGGCCAGCGCGCCGACCGCGGCGGGCGTCGCGGCCCTGACCAGGCAGGAGTTCGGCGGCAAGCTCTCCCCGGTGACCCTGAACGTGATCCTCGCGGCCCGGGCGAAGCACCGCACCGGCCCCGAGTTCGGCGCGGGGGTGTTGAGCGCCCGCTGATTCAGAAGCTGCAGTGGTCCGATTGAGAACGAATTCAGTACTCGTAGTCATGGACCGATGCCGCCATCCCCGGAAAGGATGGCGGCATGACTACACGTTTCGGGGTCTTCGTACCGCAGGGCTGGAAGATGGACCTGGCCGGGATCGCCGACCCGATCGAGCAGTGGGAGGCGATGACGGCCGTCGCCCAGCGCGCCGACGAGCAGTCCTGGGACTCGATCTGGCTGTTCGACCACTTCCACACGGTGCCGGAGCCGAGTGACAACACCACCTTCGAGTGCTGGAGCGCCACCGCGGCGCTGGCCCGCGACACCAAGCGGGTGAACATCGGCCAGATGGTCGGCTGCAACGGGTACCGCAACCCCTCGCTCTACGCGAAGATCGCCTCCACCGTCGACGTCGCCAGCCACGGCCGCCTGTACGCCGGGATCGGCGCGGGCTGGTACGAGCACGAGTGGAAGGCGTACGGCTACGAGTGGACCGACATCCCGCAGCGGATGGCCGCGTTCCGCGAGGCGACCGAGATCATCTACAAGATGTGGACCGAGGACAAGCCGGTCTACAACGGCAAGTACTACTCGATCGATGCCCCGATCAACGAGCCGAAGGGCGTCCGGAAGCCGCACCCGAGCTTCTGGATCGGCGGCGGCGGCCCGAAGGTCACGCTGAAGCTGGTCGCGCAGTACGCCGACGCGGCGAACATCGGCGGCGGCAACCCGGAGACCTTCAAGGAGAAGGCGGACATCCTCCGCGGGCACTGCCAGAAGGTCGGCCGCGACTACGACGAGATCATCAAGTCGACGAACTTCAACGTGTTCCCGATCGACAAGGGCGACGACCCGCAGAAGGCGACCGAGAAGGCGCTCGGCCCGATGAACCGGGAGAAGTTCGACCGGGACAACCTGATCGCCACCGAGGACGAGATCGCCGACAAGGTCGAGGCGGTCCTCGAGGCCGGCGCCGACTACGTGATCTTCTACGTCCCCGGCGTCGCCTACGACCTCGACCTGCTGGAGCGCGTCGAGAACATCACGAAGCGCTTCGCCTGAGCCTGCCTGACCGGAACCGGTCATGGCGGATGTAGGTCAGTGGTAGTGGTGGACCGGGGCTGAGGGCAACTGTCAGGCTCTCGGCGACGGCCTCGCGTGGGTCGGGCTGTCGGGAGGTGTCCACCTGTGCCGTATTGGAAGACAACTGTCCGATCGTCCCGGACCGCGGCGGGCCTGCTCGCCGCGGTGGTCGCCGGTTCCCTGCTGCTGACGACCACCACGGCGAGTGCCGCTCCACCAGCCGGTCCACCCACCGGGTCCGCACCGGGCGCCCAGGCGACGCCCGGTGCGGGCAGCAAGCGGATCACGCTGGTCACCGGCGACGTCGCCGAGCTCACCACGAGCTCGAACGGCCAGGTGTCGGCCCGCCTGCTCGGTGACGAGCCGTACTACTTCGGCACGTTCGACGGAGACCTCACGCTGGTCCCGGCCGACGCGTATCCGCTGCTCACCACGGGCCGGCTCGACAAGCGCCTCTTCAACCTGACCGAGCTCGCCGCGCAGGGGTACGACGACGCGAGCAGCGACCAGTTGCCGCTGCTGATCTCCGGCTCCGCGACGTTGCGCAGTACGGCGGCCACGCTCCGCCGTACGCTGCCCAGCGTCGGAAGCAGCGCGGTCTCCGTACGGAAGGCCGACGCGAAGACCTTCTGGGACGGCATCAGCGGCCCGACCACGTTCAAGAGCAGCCAGGTGACCAAGATCTGGCTCGACGGCCGCACACACGCCACCCTCGACCGCTCCACGAAGCAGATCGGCGCCCCGACCGCCTGGAAGCAGGGGTACGACGGCAACGGCGTCAAGGTCGCCGTGCTCGACACCGGGTACGACGCCGGCCACCCGGACCTCGCGAAGCAGGTCGTCGCGTCGCAGAGCTTCGTCCCCGACGAGGCCGTCCAGGACCTGCACGGCCACGGCACGCACACCGCGTCGATCGTCGCGGGCCTCGGTACGGCGTCCGGCGGCGTCCGGAAGGGTGTCGCGCCGGGGGCGGACCTGCTGATCGGCAAGGTGCTCGACAACAACGGCGGCGGGTACGACTCCGAGGCGATCGCCGGGATGGAGTGGGCCGTCCAGCAGGGCGCGAAGGTGGTCAGCATGAGCCTCGGCGGCTGGCCGTCCGACGGCACCGACCCGATGAGCGAGGCCGTCGACCGGCTGTCGAAGTCGAGCGGCGCGCTGTTCGTGATCGCGGCCGGCAACTCCGGCGCCGAGGAAACCGTCGGTTCTCCGGGGACGGCGTCCGAGGCGCTGACCGTCGGCGCGGTCGACCGCGACGACAGCCTGGCGAGCTTCTCCAGCCGCGGCCCGCGGCTCGGTGACGGCGCCCTCAAACCCGAGGTCACCGCTCCGGGAGTCGAGATCGCCGCCGCCCGCGCGGCCGGCACCGAGCAGGGGCACGTCCTCGGCCAGTACTACACGGCGATGAGCGGTACGTCGATGGCGACGCCGCATGTCGCCGGCGCCGCGGCGATCCTCGCGCAGCGGCATCCCGACTGGACCGGTCCGCAGCTGAAGGCCGCGCTGGCCTCGACGGCCGTCCCGTCCGCGGGCGCCCGCACCGACCAGCAGGGGCTCGGCCGGGTCGACATCCCGAACGCGCTCGACCCCAAGGTCCTGCCGGACACCGCCAACCTGTTCTTCGGCGACCTGTCCTGGACGGGGACGACCGCACCCGCCCCAGTCAGCCGCAAGGTTGCCTATCACAACAACTCGAGCCGGCCGGTGACGCTGACCCTGTCGGTCGAGGCACAGTCTCCGGCGGGGGTGGCGGCCGGGCTGACGGTGAGCCCGGCCCGGCTGACCATCCCCGCCGGTGGTACGGCGTCCGCGACCGTCACACTCGATCTGACGAAGACCCAGCCGGCCAAGTACGCCGGTGTACTGACGGCCCGCGCCGGCGCCACGGCCTACCGGACCGGCCTCGGGTTCGCGGCCGGTGGGCGGCTGAACCAGGTGACCGTGAAGGCGATCGGCCGCGACGGGCAGCCCGCCACGACCAGGGCCGGCGCGAGCGGCGTCCAGCTGTGGAACCAGGACACCGGCGACGTGAACGCGATCGCGTTCGACGAGACCGGCAGCCGCACCCTCGACGTGCCGACCGGGCGCTACAGCGTGATGGCGTACGCCGTCGGCGGCGACGAGGCGGACTGGGCGAACTCGATCACGCTGCTCGGTGATCCGGACGAGTGGATCGACCGCGACCGGACGTTCACCTTCGACGCCCGGACCGCGCACAAGGTGACGATCAAGACGCCACGACCGGCCGAGGCGCAGAGCATCGGGGTCGCCTGGCACCGCAAGGTCGGCGACCGGGACGCCGTGTCCGGCTGGGCGTACAACGGCCGGGTCGCCGACGGCGTCTACGTGCAGGACTTCGGAAAGGTTGCCAACGGCACCTTCCAGGTCGTGCAGCGCTGGGACCTCGCGCAGCCGAAGCTGACCGTGGACGTCAACGGCGCCCGCCTGGCCACACCGGCCGAGGGCTCGCAGCGGACCGTGTACGTCGGGAACGAGAAGCTCCCGCTCTACAACGGCGGCGACGGCACGGCGGATGAGCTGACCGGCGCCAAGGACAAGGCCGTGCTCATCCGGTGGGGCGGCTTCGACGCGACCACCGAACAGGTGAAGGCGGCGAAGGCGGCCGGCGCGAAGGTGGTGTTCCTCTACAACGAGGCCCCCGGCTACTGGTCGACCGGAGCCGAGGAGGGCGTCCCGCTCTACCTGCTGCGCGCCGAGCAGGGCAAGCAGTTGCTCAACCAGCTGAGCGCGGGCCCGGTCTCGCTGCAGCTCACCGGCCTGCTCGACAGCACCTACCGGTACGACGTCGCGCTCGCCCCGTCGGTCGTGAAGGGCGCGCTGACGTACGACGTCGCCAAGATGCGCCCGGCCGTCGTGACGACCGACTTCCAGCGCAACGACGCGTTCTGGCTGCACCGGGACCAGCGGATCGCCCACCTGCCGGGGATCGCCACCGGTCTGAGCGCGTCGCGGCTGATCGCCGGTGCGGTCAAGCGGACCGACTACCTCGTGACGGATCAGAAGGGCGTCACCTGGGACGAGACGACATCCGCGGGCGAGTGGAACGAGAGCGGCTTCGAGTCGACGATCACGCGGGCGTACCGACCGGGCAAGCAGGTCACGCGCGGCTGGTGGGAGTCGCTGACGCGGCCCGCCGTACCGGGGTTGTCGGACGCCTCCAGTGACGAGGCGCAGGGCTGGCCGCCGGCGCGGTTCGAGAACGCGTTGCGGATCGCGATCCCGCAGTACGTCAGCGGCGACCGGACGGTGTTCGGCTGGGGCGACCGCGGCGACGTGACGAGCCTGAAGCTGAGCAGCAACGGCGTCGAACTCGGCAGCAAGAACTGGTCGGTCGCCCAGTTCGCGGTCCCCGCGAAGGCTGCCTGGTACGACCTCACGCTGGACCAGAAGCGCGGGCCGAACAGCTGGGCGAAGACATCCACGTCGACGCACACCCAGTGGCACTTCGTGTCGGCGCCCTCGAAGACCCGTGCGGTCCTGCCGCTCGTCCAGGTCGACTACAAGCACACCGACGGCCGGCTCGAGCTCACGCCGCGCTACCAGCCGGGCGTGCGCGGCCTGGGGGTCTTCCGGACGACGGCCGAGATCTCGTACGACGGGAAGACCTGGACGAAGCTGGCGCTGCGCGGGATCGGCACCGTGCGGGCGCAGGTCCCGGCCGGCGCGTACCCGAGTCTCCGGGTGACCGCGACGGACCTGATCGGCAACAGCATCACCCAGACGATCGACCGGGCCTGGGCGAGCTGAACGTTAAAAAGGCGACGCCACGAAGCGGGGGGATTGCTTCGTGGCGTCGCCAGGGGCGCGCCTAGGGAGGGGTGGGGGCAGGCGCGCCGGTTCAGTGAGGTTCAGCTGCCGAGGATGCCTCCGCCCAGGATGCCCAGCAGTCCGAGGGCGGACAGGAGACCGCGGATGACCTGGTCGACAGCCTTCGCGCCGCCGGTCTGGTAGGCAGTCACGCACTTCTGCAGCTGCGCCTGGGTCGGCTTGGTGATCGTCACCTTCGCCATCTCGCTCTGGCAGTACGTCGTGGCCTTCTGCAGCTCCTGCAGCGTGCTGCCGACCGTGCCGACGATCACACCGACGGCGGTGGTGAGGCTGGTGAGCCCCGGCGTCGTGGTCGTGGTGGTCGGAACCGTCGGCTTGGCCGTCGTCGGCTTCGAGGGCGACGGCTTCGACGTCGGCGTCGCGGTCGGCCGGCTGCTCGGCGTCGCGGTCGGCTCGGCGGTCGGCCGGGTCGTCTCGCGGGTGCCGCCGCGGCCGTCGGTCAGCGTCGGGGTCGGCGTGGCCGTCGGCGTCGGGATGTCGATCGCCTGCGGCAGGTCCTTGTCGGACGGCGCGTCGATCGTCGAGTCGCCGATCTGGTCGCCGGCCTCGTCGACGTCGTCACCCGCGGTGCCGTTGCCGACCGCGATCCAGCTGCCGCCGGCGTACGCCTTGGCGATGCTCGTCACCAGGTCGACGTACTGCTGGGAGTGGTTGTAGCGCAGGATCGCGGCGTTCAGGTCGCTCGCGTCGGCGAGGTCGGTCTTGCCGGAGCACAGGTACACCCCGGTCGACATCGCCGCGTCGTCGATGTCCTGCGGGTTCCGCACGCCGTCGCCGTCGCCGTCCACGCCCATCGCCCGCCAGGTGCCGGGGATGAACTGCATCGGCCCGACCGCGCGGTCGAACGCGCCGTCACCGTCGAACGAGCCCGCGTCGGTGTCCGAGATCCGGGCCATGCCGGACGAGCCGTCCAGCCGCGGGCCGAAGATGCCCGGGATCGCGACGCCCTGCGCGTTCAGCGCGTTGCCGCCGAAGCGGCCGTGGTTGGACTCGACGCGGCCGATCGCGGCCACCAGCGTCCACGGCAGGTGGCACGACGGGTCCGCCTGGGCGAGCACCTGCTGGGCCCGCGAGTACGCCTTCAGCGCGGCGTTCGGGATGCCGTTGCGGGACAGACCCGAGACCACCTGGGTCGGCTGCTCGCCGGGGTCGACGCCATGGCCGACCACGCCCGGCACCGGCACGTTGGCCGGCTCGCGGACCGGCTGCTTCGGTACGACGACCGGGCTGCCGCCGGACAGGCCGTTCTCCAGCGACGCGGTCGCGATCGCCGGGTCGTCCGTGGCGCTGACGGTGAACGCGCTCGCGAACAGCGCCAACGGGATCAGCGGCGCCACCTGACGCCAGCCGCTACCCGTGGCGCGGCGCTTGCCCTTCGCCATCGATTAGTCCCCTCCGTGACTCATCGACCAGCCCGGCCCCACGCTGCGGACAGTCTTTGTGTCGTTGTCGGTTGCCCGTCGTCATAGGTCTAACGTCCGCCCCGTTGCGTGGGTTACGCGTCGGAAGTAGGCCGTGTACGTGCGGTGACCGGGTACCCATACTGGCGCGTAACAAAGCGCCTGTGAACCCCTCGGGAACGATCGGTACCAGGAATTGGCCCGGCCCTGCCCGCCGGGCCGCTCGCCCGGTCGGGGAGAATGGCCCGGTGAGTGACCTTGGGCCCGACCACACAGAACAGTCCGCCGCGCTCTTCGACAGGGCCTCCGCCGTGACGCCGGGCGGGGTCAACTCTCCCGTCCGCGCGTTCCGCGCCGTCGGCGGCGTGCCGCGTTTCATGGCCTCCGGTGACGGATGTCACATGACCGATGTCGACGGCAACCGCTACCTCGACCTGGTCTCCTCCTGGGGCCCGCTGCTGCTCGGCCACGCACACCCGGAGGTGATCGCCGCCGTCCAGGCCGCCGTCGGCCGCGGCACGTCGTACGGGACGCCGACCGAGACCGAGGTCCTGCTCGGCGAGGAGATCGTCGCGCGGACGCCGGTCGACAAGGTCCGGCTGGTGTCGTCCGGGACCGAGGCGACGATGTCCGCGCTCCGGCTGGCCCGCGGGTTCACCGGGCGCGCCAAGATCGTGAAGTTCGCCGGCTGCTACCACGGCCATGTGGACGCGCTGCTGGCCCAGGCCGGTTCCGGCGTCCTGACGCTGGGCATCCCCGGGACGCCGGGCGTCACCGAGGCGACCACGGCCGACACCATCGTGCTGCCGTACAACGACCAGGCGGCCGTCACGGCAGCGTTTTCCGAGTATGGCGAGCAGATCGCGGCCGTGATCACCGAGGCGTCGCCGGGCAACATGGGCGTCGTTCCGCCGCGTGACGGCTTCAACGCGTTCCTCGCCCGGATCTGCAAGGAAAACGGTGCGCTGTTCATTTCCGACGAGGTCATGACCGGCTTCCGGATCACCCGCTCGGGCTGGTACGGCGTCGACGGCGTGCGGCCGGATCTGATGACGTTCGGAAAGGTGATGGGCGGCGGTTTTCCGGCCGCGGCGTTCGGCGGCCGCGCCGACGTGATGGCGCACCTGGCGCCGGAGGGCTCGGTCTACCAGGCCGGCACGCTGTCCGGGAACCCGATCGCCACCACCGCCGGCCTGACCACGCTGCGGCTGGCCACCGACGAGGTGTACGCCAAGCTCGACGAGACCTCGCTGACCATCCAGCGGCTGGTGTCGACCGCGCTGGACAAGGAAGGTGTGCCGCACGTCATCTCGGCGGCCGGGAACCTCTTCAGCGTCTTCTTCGTGGAGTCCTCGGAGGGACCTGCCGAGATCCGGGACTTCGCCGGGGCCAACGCCCAGGTGCTGCCCCGGTTCACGGCGTTCTTCCATGCCATGCTGGACGCCGGTGTCTACCTGCCACCGAGCGCGTTCGAGGCCTGGTTCGTGAGCGCGGCGATCGACGACGACGCGCTCACCGAGCTCGAGTCCGCCCTGGCACCGGCAGCCCGCGCGGCAGCCGCCGTACGAGAGTGAAGGGACAGCGGTGACCGAAACGACGGTCGTGCACCTGATGCGTCACGGCGAGGTGCACAACCCGACCGGCGTGCTCTACGGCCGGATCCCCGACTTCCACCTGTCCGAGCTCGGCCGGGCGATGGCCGAGCGGGTGGCCGAGCACGTCAAGGGGCGCGACATCGTGCACCTGGTCAGCTCGCCGCTGGAGCGGGCCCAGGAGACGATGCGGCCGATCGCCGAGGTGTTCGGGATCACGCCGGACATCGACGAGCGGGTGATCGAGGCGGCGAACCTGTTCGAGGGCAAGAAGTTCGGCGTCGGTGACGGTGCGCTGCGCCAGCCGAGCGCCTGGTGGCTGCTGCGGAACCCGTGGAAGCCGTCCTGGGGCGAGCCGTACAACCAGCTCGTCCGCCGGATGCGGGACGCGATCGAGACCGCCCGGCAGAAGGCCGCGGGCCACGAGGCGCTGATCGTGTCGCACCAGCTGCCGATCTGGATCGTGCGGTCCGCGATCGAGGGCCGCCGGATGCTGCACGACCCGCGCAAGCGGCAGTGCAGCCTGGCCAGCCTGACCTCGTTCACGTTCCACGGCGAGGAGATCGTCTCGGTCGGATACTCCGAGCCGGCCAAGGACCTGCTCCCGGTGAAGAACCCGAAGAAGTTCGTCGGAGGGGCCTGATGCGTCGCCGCGTCGTCGTGCTGGTCGCCGGTCTGCTGCTGGCGGTGACCGCCTGCTCGTCGGGGCAGCAGTCCGCGCAGAACCGCGAGGGCCAGGCCGGATTCGTCAGCGGCAACGGCAACGTGTCGATGTTCGCTCCGAGCGACCGGAAGCCCGCGCCGCAGCTCACCGGTCAGACCTTGGACGGCAAGACCTGGACCCTGTCGGACCAGGTCGGCAAGGTGGTCGTCCTCAACGTATGGGGTTCGTGGTGCCCGCCGTGCCGCAAGGAGGCTCCTGATCTGGTGGCGGCCTCGAAGGAGCTGGGGCCCTCGGTGCAATTCATCGGATTGAACACCCGCGACCTGGACAAGGCCCCGGCGAAGAAGTTCGTCCAGGAGTTCGGCGTACCGTTCCCGAGCATCTACGACCCGAACGGCAAGGCGCTGCTGCGGTTCCGCGGCCAGATCTCGCCGGCCGCGATCCCGACCACGCTGGTGATCGACAAGTCCGGCAAGGTCGCCGGCCGCGTCGTCGGTGAAGTCACGAAGCAGACGCTTCTGGGAATGGTGAAAGACGCAGCCTGATGGGACAGTGGTTCGCCGACTCGATGACGGGTTCGATGCTGGTCGCACTGCCGATCGCGGTGCTGGCCGGTGCGATCTCGTTCTTCTCACCGTGCGTCGTACCGCTGCTGCCCGGCTACCTCTCCTACGTCACCGGCCTGTCCGCGGCCGAGCTCGGCTCCGAGAAACGCGGCCGGATGCTCGCCGGTACGGCGTTGTTCGTGGCCGGCTTCTCCGCGGTGTTCATCCTCACCGGCGTGGTGTTCGGGACCGCGGGCGACCTGCTGATCGACCACCAGGCGACGATCACGAAGGTGCTCGGCGCGCTGACCATCGTCCTCGGGCTGGTCTTCCTCGGCGGGTTCGGGTTCCTGCAGAAGGATCTGCGGGTGCACCGGGTGCCCGCGGTCGGGATCGCGGCGGCGCCGCTGCTCGGCGTACTGTTCGGCTTCGGGTGGACGCCGTGTATCGGGCCGACGCTCGGGACCGTGATGACGCTGGCCACGACCGAGGGCAGTACCGGCCGCGGCGCGGCGCTCGCGCTGGTGTTCAGCCTCGGCCTGGGGATCCCGTTCATCGTGGCGGCACTGGCGTTCCGCCGGATGCTGGCCGCGGTCGCGTGGGTCCGCAAGCACCAGCTGCTGGTGATCCGGATCGGCGGCGTACTGATGATCGCGGTGGGACTGCTGCTGCTGACGGGAGTGTGGGATGCGATGACCGCGGACCTGCGGCAGTGGGTCGCCAACTTCGGATCGGCGGTCTGACATGTCGGAAGTGAAGGACCGCATCGCGGCCGCCTCCGGCCCCGAGGAGCCGGGAACCCCGCCCGCGCTCGGCCTGGTCGGCTGGCTGCGCTGGATGTGGCGGCAGCTGACGTCGATGAAGACGGCGCTGGTGCTGCTGTTCCTGCTGGCGCTCGGCGCGGTGCCGGGATCGCTGATCCCGCAGACGCCGATCGACCCGATCAAGGTGTCGGACTTCCTCGCCGCGCACCCGAAGCTCGGCCCGCTGTACGACAAGCTCGGCCTGTTCGACGTCTACAAGTCGGCGTGGTTCTCGGCGATCTACCTGTTGCTGTTCATCTCGCTGATCGGCTGCGTCGTCCCGCGGCTGTCCGTCTACCTGAAGGGTCTGCGGGCGCGGCCGCCGAAGCCGCCGCGGAACCTGAACCGGCTGCCCGGCTACGAGCGCTTCGAGATCCCCGAGGCCGGCGACGTCCTCGAGGTCGCGACCCGCGAGCTGCGCAAGCGCCGTTTCCGGGTGCAGGCGTACGACGGCGCGGTCGGTGCGGAGCGCGGCTACCTGCGCGAGGCGGGCAACCTGCTCTTCCACTTCTCGCTGATCCTGGCGCTGGTCGGGGTCGCCTGGGGATCGCTGTTCGGCTACCGCGGCACCGTGCTGGTTGTCGTGGGCAACGGTTTCTCCAACTCCGTCGCGCAGTACGACGACTTCACGCCCGGTCGCGCGTTCAGCGGTGACGACGACCTGCCGCCGTTCTCGCTGACCGTCAAGGACTTCCAGGCGAAGTTCCAGGAGGACGGTCCGCAGAAGGGCGCAGCGCGCGAGTTCAAGGCGCAGCTGACGTACCAGGAGACGCCGGACGCGCCCGAGAAGCCGTACCTCCTCGAGGTCAACCACCCGCTTCGGGTCGACGGCAGCGACGTCTTCCTGCTCGGTCACGGGTACGCGCCGCGAGTGACGGTCCGCGACGGGCAGGGCAACGTGGCCTTCTCCGGTCCGGCGCCGTTCCTGCCGCAGGACGCCAACTTCTCGTCGTTCGGCGTGATCAAGGCGCCGGACGCGCGACCGGCGACCCTCGGGTTCGAGGGCTTCTTCCTGCCCACGGCCGTCATCGGCCAGCAGGGGCCGGTGTCGATGTTCCCCGACGACCTGAACCCGGCGCTGGTGATGACCGGGTACTACGGCCGCCCGCAGCCCGAGACCGGGAAGCCGGAGTCGGTGTACCAGCTGGACAAGACGAAGCTGACGCAGTTCACCCAGAACGGTGACAAGTGGCGGTTCCAGCTCGCCCCCGGGCAGAGCGTCCCGCTCCCCGACAAGGCCGGGTCGCTCACGTTCGACGGCTACAGCCGCTGGGTGAAGCTGCAGATCAGCGACACGCCCGGCAAGAACCTGGCGCTGGGGGGCATCCTGCTGGCGATCCTCGGCCTGATGGGCTCGCTGTTCGTGCACCCGCGCCGTACCTGGGTACGGGTCCGCGACGAGGACGGGCGTACCGTTGTCGAGGTCGCCGGTCTCGACCGGGGACTGGAGCGTGGACTCGGTGACGAGATCGGCGCGATCGTGAAGAGCCTGAAGAAGCAGGAGCAGGTATGAACCCGTCCACCCTGGCATCGCTGTCGAATCTGCTGATCCCGACCGCGACGATCATCTACGGGCTCGCGATGCTCGCGCACGCGGTGGAATGGGCGAGCGGCCTGCGGGTGGTGAAGAAGGACGCCGAGGCGAAGGTGCTGGTCGCCGCGGACGGCGGGGAGGTTCCGGACGTCCCGGCCGATGCCGCTCCGGCCGATGCTGTCGCGGACGAATCGTCGGTGCGTGGCGACCAGGCGAGCCGGATCGGCATCCTGCTGACCGTGCTGGCCTTCGCGCTGCACGCCGGCGGTGTGCTGACCCGCGGACTGGCCGCCGGGCGGGTGCCGTGGGGCAACATGTACGAGTTCTCCATCACGGCGTCGCTGGCGGTCGCGATCGTGTACCTCGCACTGCTCAAGCGTCAGCGGCTGCAGTGGCTCGGTCTCGGAGTCACCTTCGTCATCACCGCCGCGCTCGGCATCGCCGTCCTGGCGTTCTACGTCCCGGCCGGTGACCTGCTGCCGGCGCTGCACTCGTACTGGCTGGTGATCCACGTGTCCGCGGCGGCGATCGCCGGTGGCGGGTTCACGCTGGGCGGGCTGGCCTCCGTGCTCTACCTGATCAAGTCCAGGGCCGAGGCCCGGGCCGTCGACGGCAAGCCGATGCCGGCCGCGCTGCGCCGGGTCCCGTCCGCCGAGTCGATCGACGCGGTCGCCTACAAGGTGCACGCGTTCTCGTTCCCGATCTGGACCTTCGGCGTCCTCGTCGCCGGGCCGATCTGGGCGTACTACGCCTGGGGTCGCGCCTGGGGCTGGGACCCGAAGGAGGTCTGGTCGCTGGTGACCTGGGTGGTCTACGCGGCGTACCTGCACGCCCGCGCGACGGCGGGCTGGCGCGGCCGCCGCGCCGCCTGGGTGGCGATCGCCGGGTGGGTCGTCTTCCTGTTCAACTTCGTCGGCGTCAACCTGCTGCTGTCCGGCTTCCACGCCTACTCCGGGCTCTGAGCCGGGGCTACCAGCAGATCACGCCGGTCTGATAGCGCCCGACGACACTCCCGCCGGCATCGTCGTACTGCACCATCACCCCACGCCCGCACACGAGCGGGGGAGCCGGTCAGGCGGTTGCTCGCCCTGTTCTGATAGGTGCCGTACTGGCAGTCGGTGATCCAGTCGGAGGCCGACGGCGTCAGCAATGTGCCGACCAGCGCGAGTGTTGCTGTGATGCCCAGCATCAGAAGGTCTTGTAGGAGGGGTCGGTGCCTTTCTGGAAGTGGACTCCGCTGCCGCTGTAGCTGACGCTGAGGAAGCCCCACCCGGCCGAGGCGCTGAAGCCGGACTGGCCCTGGTTGTGCTCGTAGGTGTACTGCGCGCCGTGGCCGTGCTTGGAGCAGCCCCTGGGCCGGGTGAGGATCACGTCGGTCACACCGTGGTCGGTGACCATCTTGTGGCCCGACGTCGCGTCCTTCACGGCACTGATCGGCGCGTTGGTCCCCAGGCCGCCGTGATACAGGTACGCCGCATTCGGAGTCTGCTCGTTGGTGTAGTCGTAGGTGCGGGTGATCGTCTGCTTGATCCGGGTGCAGCCGAGAGACAGTTGCACGCTCGAGAGGTCCTCGGGCCGTACGCCACCGACGAATCCGTCCCGGAAGTCCCAGATCCCGCGGGCGACGGTGCCGACCCAGACGAAACCGACGCTGAGGTTGTCCGCCGGGTTCTTGCCCGCCTTCCGTGCCGCCCAGCGCCGGTCGAGGATCTCTTGCGCCGCTGCGCCGGTCACGGGCTTGGCGATGCCGTTCAGCTGCACCTCGATACCTGCTCCGGTGTGTTGCCGGGAGACCCGGTCGAGACCGGCGAGGTCGAGTGGGTGAGCCACTGCGTACTCGTACACCGCGTCACCTGCCGGGACTGCCGCGGCCGGAACCGGAGCCACTGTCAGCGCGAGAGCGCCGACGACGACGGCAAGACGCATCATGCCCACCCCTTTCACGATGTGTAGTCCTTCGATTTCGGATCGTAGTCGGGGTGGGGGTCGTCGAGGCGAGGTCGGCGGGTGTGTGATGCTGTGAGGCGAGGAAAGGGATCGCTGTGAAGGAATTCGCCATCTACACCGGCCTGCGGGCCGCGCTGTTCGCCATCTGCTTCGCGGTGCTGTGGTTCGCGTTGAACAACTGGCTGACCGTCTTCCCCTTGCTGCTGATCGCCCTGATCCTCTCGTCGATCCTGTCGATCTTCGTCCTCCGGGCCGCCCGCGACCGGCTGGCCGGCAAGATCGAGACCCGCGCCACGAAGATCTCCACCCGCCTCGAGCAGGCCCGCTCGGCCGAGGACGACGACTGACCGCCCGCTGACCTGTGCGGTGGCGCCGGCGGCAGGATCGCCGCCGGCGTCCGCGGTGGGTCATGCCGCGTCGAGGGCTTCGGTGATCTTGCGGATCATCTCGGTCATGGCCGGTCCGGTCCCGCCGCGCTCGGCGCGGGCGCCCGCCTCGACCGCGGTGAGGACGGTGCTGCGGAAATTGGCGGCCTCGGTCTGATCCTGCTGCTGAAGCAGGCTCATGGACGCGGTCAGCGCCGGCAGTACCGTGTCGGCGAGTTCAGCGGTGGACTTGCCCTTGAGTTTCACGCTCTTCTGCTTCTCGGCGAGCGCGTGCCCGACCGGGCCGGTCGCGGCGGACAGGGCGAGGGCGCCGGCGACGGCGACCTTGCCGGCCGACTTCACGCCGGCCGCGGTGATGAGCGTGATCGCGCCGTGCGCGGCGGTGGCGAGGGTGAGCTTGTCGTTGTCGGTCAGGCTGATCGAGGAAGTGCTGTTGTTCGTCATGGGAAGACCATCGCGGTCCCGGCTGACACCGGTCTGTCCGCGCCCTGACACGGCCCCGACACGCCCGGGCGCCTCTGCGTACCAGTCGAGCACTGGTACGCAGAGTGATTTACGCCACTGGTGAATTTCGGGGAAAATCGTTTGTGCACTCCTTCACATGAGTCGTAACGTGGTGGATGAAACGAAACCGTTTCGTTCTATCGGTGTTCTTGTAGCTACTCAGGGTGATGACTGTGGATGTGGTGCGCCAGCGGCCGCGGGTCGAAGGCGGTCGGGAGGAGGAGATCCTCGATGCGACCGTCGCGGTGGTGGCCGAGCTCGGCTACGACCGGCTGACCATGGATGCGGTGGCGACGGCGGCGAAGGCCAGCAAGGCCACGCTGTACCGGCGCTGGTCCACCAAGGCGGAGCTGGTCGTGGACGCGATCAGCCGGGCGAAGGGCTGCCCGATGCCGGAGGACGTCGACACCGGCAGCCTCCGCGGCGACCTGGTCTCGATGGCGTGCGGCGACGGCGGTTTCACCGACGAGATGCCGATGTCGGTGGTGGCCGGCCTGCTCACCGCGCTGCACCGCGACGCCGACCTGCAGAAGGCCTTCCGGGAGCGCTTCCTGGCGCCCCGCAACGAGCTGACCAACAAGGTGTACGAGCGTGCCGTCCAGCGCGGCGAGATCGCGCCGGACGTCGACGTCGCCCTGCTGTCGGTGACGCTGCCCGCGGTGATCATCCACCACGCCTACATCCTCGGCGTCGAGCCGACCGACGACCTGATCCTCCGAGTGATCGACAACGTGATCCTGCCTGCGGCGCGGGGGTCGCAGGTGAGCTGACCGGTGAGGGGCCGGTCCGCGATTCAACCAGGCAAGTCTGCCCAAGAGGGGAAACACTCATGTCCGAAGAAGTCATCAACGCCGATCCGCCGGACGGCCGGCCGGTCGACGCTGTGGCGGCGACCGGAGCCAACGCGCACGGCCATCGCAACCTCGGCATCGCGCTCGCGCTGATCTGCATGGCGCAGCTGATGGTGGTGCTGGACGGCACCATCGTGAACATCGCGCTGCCGCACATCAAGAACGAGCTGGGCTTCAGCGACGCGTCGCTGCCGTGGGTGGTCAACGCCTACGCGCTGGCGTTCGGCGGTCTGCTGCTGCTCGGCGGCCGGATCGGTGACATCGTCGGCCGCCGCAAGGTGTTCGTGTTCGGCGTCGTCCTGTTCGGCCTGGCGTCGTTCGTCGGCGGTATCGCCCAGAGCGAGGGCGTGCTGCTGGCCAGCCGGATCCTGCAGGGCGTCGCGGCCGCGGCCGCCTCGCCGAACGCGCTGGCACTCATCACCACCACCTTCCCGGCCGGCAAGGAGCGCAACCGCGCGATGGGGGTCTACGCCGCCATGTCCGGAGCCGGAGCGGCGATCGGGCTGATCCTGGGCGGCGCGCTGACCGAGGCCGACTGGCGCTGGACGTTCTTCATCAACACGCCGATCGGTCTGCTGGTGGCCGTGGCCGCGTTCCGGTTCCTGGGGGAGTCGGAGCGGCAGACCGGCAAGTTCGACCTGCCGGGCGCGATCACCGGAACGCTTGGTCTCACCTCGCTGGTCTACGGCCTGACGCACGCCGCCACCGAAGGCTGGGGCGACACCTGGACGCTCGTCTTCATCTTCGCCGGCCTGGCGCTGATCGGGACGTTCCTCGGGATCGAGGCGCGCTCGAAGCACGCGCTGATGCCGTTCCGGATCCTCGCGAACCGGACCCGCGGCGTGAGCTTCTTCGTGATGCTGATCGTCGGCGCGGCGATGTTCTCGATGTTCTACTTCCTGGGCATCTTCGTGCAGTCGATCATGGGCTACAGCGCGATCAAGACCGGTCTGTCGTTCCTGCCGTTCAGCTTCGGCATCGTGGTCGCCGCGCAGGTCGCATCGACGCTGGTGGCGCGGGTCGATCCGCGCTGGATCTCCGGCGCCGGTGGCGTGTTCGTCGCGGCCGGCATGTTCGGGTTCAGCCGGCTCCAGGTCGACTCGTCGTACCTGACCGACCTGCTGCCGTACATCCTGGTGCTGTCGTTCGGTATGGGCCTGATCTTCGTCCCGCTCACGCTGACCGCGGTCAGCGGTGTCGCGGCCGAGGACTCCGGCGTCGGGTCCGCCGTACTGAACACGGTGCAGCAGATCGGTGGTGCGGTCGGCCTGGCGCTGCTGGGCACGATCTCCACCAGCGCGATCAAGGACAAGTTCGCCGAGCTGGCCCCGGGCCTGCAGAAGGCGGCCGAGTCCGGGCAGTCGCCGGAGCAGATCAAGCAGCTGCAGGGCCAGTTCACGGCGCTCGCCACGACGCACGGCTTCACCCGGGCGTTCATCTGGTCGGCGTTCCTGGCGCTGGGTGCGGCCGTGATCACGCTCGTCGGCCTGTCGATCAAGCACAAGGACCTGGCCAACGACGGCCAGACCGCGGTCCACGTGGGCTGATCGGCCGCAGTACCCGAAGGGCCTGCTTCCCGGGAGGGGGGAAGCAGGCCCTTCGTCTGTGTCTACAGCGGTTTGCGCATGACCAGTTCCCGCCGTACGCCGTCGGCCATCAGGTCGCCGGGCTCGTCGGTGTCGACGTACCCGTGCCGCAGGTACAGGTCGTGCGCCGGGTCGTTGCCCGGGACAACGGAAAGCTTCAGCGTCGCGGCGCCGATGCCGCGGGCCCAGTCCTCGATCGCGGTCATCAGCGCGTTGCCGACGCCCTTGCCGCGGCCCGCGGGCGCGACCCACATCGAGACCAGCTCGGCGGTGTCGTCGGCGCTCGGGAACCCGCCTGCCATACCGGCCGGCGTACCGTCGATCGAGGCGATCACCTGATAGGCGCCGGGCGAGCTCAGCCGCTCGCGCCAGCGGTCCTCGGTGGCGTCCACCCAGTCCGCGTACTGCGAGCCGAAGGCGTACGGCGCCTCCGCGAGCGCGGCGAGCCGGAGCTCGCGCCACGCCTTCCAGTCGTCGGGGCCGACGGGTCTTACGTCGGTCACGTCCTGCTCCGTCGGGTCAGGGGCGGCAGCCAGTAGAACGGAATGAGCAGCGAGAACGCGACGATGCCGAGGATCGGCAGGATCGCGCCGAGCGCCGTGCCGGCACCGTACAGCAACGGGCCGAGCAGGAAACGGCGGCTCATCCGGCGAGCCTCGTCCGGGTTGATCGTGTCGCCCAGCAGCCGGTGACCGCGGCGCGCGTACTCCCAGATCGCGTTGAACGGCAGGCCGCCGGCGACGAGCAGCGCGCCGTACAGGACGACCGCCGTCCGCTCGCCCTCGTGGTTGCGCAACGCCGACGCGAACACGCCGGCCGTGAACGGGATCAGGGCGACCAGCAGCAACAGGATCGTGTTCAGGAACAGCAGCGCCCGGTCCGCGCTCGCGATGTGGTCGAACATCGCGTGATGGTTCGCCCAGATCAGGCCGATCACCAGGAAGCTGATGACATAGCCCAGGTACGACGGCCACAGGTGGCCCAGCTGCTGCATCAGGTGAGAGGTGTCCTCGGGGACCTTGATCTCGATCACCAGCAGGGTGATCGCGATCGCGAACACTCCGTCGCTGAACGCTTCCAGACGAGCGGTCTTCAGCACCGGCCCCGTCACCGGGGTGGGAACTTCGAGGACACCCAGTCGCGGACGCCGCCGAGGCCGTCGCCGAGGTCGCGGAGGAACTTGGCCAGCGGGTCCTGCGAGCGGTTGAACGCGTCGGTGTACGACTTGGCGGCGTTCTTCGCCTCCTGCGAGATCGACGCGTCGGCGTCGCCCTGCCGCTTCGGGTAGTCGCCGGAGACGACCGTCGTGTACTCGCCCTCGTCGACCCAGCGGCGCAGCTCGTGCGCCCGGATGACGGCCATCGGGTGTGACTGCGCTTCGAGCAGCAGCAGCTTCAGCACGCTGTCGCGCAGGTCGCCGGCGCTCTCGTACTCCGTGCCCTGGGCGAGGAACGTGGTGGTGTCGAGTTCATCGAGCTGACCGCCGCTGGCGAGCTTCATCTGGACGCGCAGCGCGACCGCCGGGTCCTGGACCGCGAGCAGACCCGCCCGATCACCGGAGAGTTCCGCCTTGCGGTGCCACTCGTGCAGCGCGGCGATGATCGCGCGGAGGCCGAGGGCGCCGATCGGCATCCAGCCGACGGCACCGGTCAGCCGCATCAGCCAGAGCAGCAGCGACTGGTACAGCGCGTGCCCGCTCTGCGCGTGGCCGAGCTCGTGACCGAGGACGAAGCGCAGCTCCTCCTCGTCCAGGCCCTTGATCAGGGCGCTGTTCACCACGATGAACGGCTTGTCCATGCCGATCGTGACCGCGTTCCAGATCGGGCTGTTGGTGACGTACAGCTCGGGGAGCTGGCGGACGTCGAGCGTGGAGGCCGCCTCGGTGAAGAGCCGGTGCACGGTCGGGAATTGCCGCTCGTCGACCCGGATCGCGCCACCCAGGAACTGCAGCCGGAACGCCCGCTCGTTGATCATCCCCGACATCTTGCGCAGGACGTAGTCGAAGCCCTTCAGCTGCCGCAGCGCCACCAGCGCACCCCGGTCTGCCGGGTGCTCCCACGCCCGCGAGCTGATGTCGGTCAACGTCACCCGCTGCCGCGTCGGCCGATCACTGTTCTCGGTCATCGTTCCCCCTGCCCGGTCGTCATGGATTCCCAACCTAGCTCGCCCTCGGGGTCCAGCGGGGATTGAGCGCCGCGGCCAGCAGCCCGGTGGGGATCCAGCCGATCGGTACCGCCCACCAGCCGAGGCCCTGGCCGGCCGCGATGGCAGTCGTCCCGACCGACAGCGCCGTACCGGCCAGCCAGTACCAGAGCGCGTTCCAGCCGGGGCGCTGCGTGCCGCGGCGGTAGCCGACCCAGGCGAGCGTCAGGGTCGCGGGGAGGGCCAGGGCGATCGCGCCGACGGTGAGGATCGCGAGGATCATCGCGACCTCGGCCGGCGAGAACTCGATCGCGCCGAGCGGGATCACCGGGGCCGCCCGGCGTACTGCTGGGCGTGCAGCTGCTGGTACGGCGGCTGGTACAGGAGATGCGGGTGGCGGCCGGCGCGCAGGTACCAGTCAGGGACATCGATCATGGGACCGATCCTCGCGGCCGGGGTGGGTGGTTGCAGAGCGTAGGAATACTCAAATCGCGCCGTACGTCTTAGCCTGGCCCGCATGAGTGAGGTAGACGGGGTGTGCCGTGAGGTCGACCGGCGCGACGACAAGGCGCGGGCCTGGGTCTCCGAGGCGATCCGGATCGTCGACGCCGACGCGAACCGCAGCGCGGACACGCACCTGCACGTGTTCCCGATGCCGGCAGGTTCCGGCGTGGACCTGTACCTCAAGGACGAGTCCGTCCACCCCACCGGCTCACTCAAGCACCGGCTCGCCCGCTCCCTGTTCCTGTACGCGCTGTGCAACGGCTGGATCCACGAAGGCACCACCGTCATCGAGGCGTCCAGCGGCTCCACGGCCGTCAGCGAGGCGTATTTCGCCCGCCTGCTCGGCCTGCCGTTCATCGCGGTGATGCCGGCGTCCACGAGCCGCGAGAAGGTCGAGCTGATCGAGTTCTACGGCGGCCGCTGCCACTTCGTCGAGCGCTCCGGCCAGATCTACGGCGAGGCCAAGCGGCTGGCCGAGGAGACCGGCGGGCACTACATGGACCAGTTCACGTACGCCGAGCGTGCGACCGACTGGCGCGGCAACAACAACATCGCCGAGTCGATCTTCGGGCAGCTCTCGCTCGAGGCGCACCCGATCCCGACGTGGATCGTGGTCGGCGCGGGCACCGGCGGCACGTCGGCCACCATCGGGCGGTACGTCCGGTACCAGCGGTACGACACGTCGGTCGCGGTCGTGGACCCGGAGAACTCCGCGTTCTTCCCCGCCTTCGAAGCCGGCGACCACGACTTCTCCACCGGGCGCCCGTCCCGCATCGAGGGCATCGGCCGCCCGCGCGTCGAGCCGTCCTTCGTCCTCGGCGTCGTCGACCGGATGATCTCGGTCCCCGACGCCGCCTCGATCGCCGCGATGCGCTTCTGCTCCCGCGTCACCGGCCGTCTCGTCGGCGGCTCCACCGGCACCAACCTCTGGGGCGCCCTCCGCCTCGCCGCCGAGATGCGCCGCACCGGCGCCCGCGGCAGCATCGTCACCCTCCTCTGCGACAGCGGCGAACGCTACGGCAACACCTACTACGACGACACCTGGCTCCGCACCGCCGGCATCGACATCACCCCCTACACCACCACCCTCGAAACCTTCGCCACCACCGGCCACTGGACCGAACCGGAGTAAACAGCCCCCGCGTGCTACGCAGTACGTGTTTGTGGATTGCCGTCGACTGGTTGGTGTTCGGTCAGGGCAGGAGTGCGAGTTTGCCCACCGTGGCTCGGGAATCGAGTTCGGTGAGAGCTTTCGGGCCGTCGGCCAGGTCGTAGGTCGTGGGCTGGGCGGGGGTGAGTACCCCGGTGGCGATGAGGTGGAACAGTTCTGCCATCACCTCGCCGAAGATCTGTGGTGTGTGCTGGATCAGGGTGCCGATGTTGAGGCCGATGAGGTGGAGCTGGTGTTTATAGACCAGGTCCCAGTTGGTGATCGTGGCTTCTCCGGCGGGGAGGCCGGTGACGACTACTCGGCCGGTGACGCGTTTGGTAGCGGTCAGGCTGGTCTCGAGGGTGGGGCCGCCGATCGACTCCAGGGTCAGGTCGACACCGGCACCGTGCGTTAATCGCAGCACTTCGGCGGCCAGGTCGGTGCTGCGAGAGCTGAGGATGTGGTCGGCGCCAAGGGCGCGCACGACGTCGTGCTTCTCGGGGGAGGCGGTGGCGATCACCGTTGCGCCATAGTGCTTTGCCAGCTTCACGGCGGCTTGGCCGGTTCCGCCTGCCGCGGCGTGGATCAGCGCGGTCTGGCCGGCGGTCAGCCTGCCCAACGGCCGGAGCGCGGCCAAGGCGGTCGGCCAGCTGACGACCAGACCCAATGCCTGCTCGTCGTTCCATCCCGCAGGCACAGGCACGGCCGCGACCGTGGGCAGCACCAGGTGCTCGGCGAACGCTCCGCCGCCGATGCTGACGCCGATCACGTGAGTGCCGACCGCGAGCTGAACCCCATCACCGACGGAGACCACCTCACCGGCGGCCTCGATGCCGGCGATGTATGGCGGGTTCGGGCCGCCTGCGAAGGTGCCGCGGGACTGGGAGATGTCGACGTAGTTGAGGCCGGCAGCTCTGACTCGCACGAGAACCTCGCCGGGGCCGGGCTCCGGGATCGGCACGTCGGTCAGTTGCAGGTCCTGGGGTCCGTTGAGCGACATCTGCTGCAGTGCCCGCATGGCGCCTCTCCTTTGTTGGTCGATTGACCAACAAATCATGGCACCGCTGTACAGGTCGGTCAAGGTAAACTTGGTCGATCGACCAACAAAGTCGGGGAGGATCGATGGCAACCCGCGGCCGGCCGCGTACGTTCGACCCGGACGTCGCCTTGCGTCAGGCCTTGGACGTCTTCTGGGAACGCGGGTACGAAGGCACGTCGCTCAGCGACCTCGCCGGGGCGATGGGGATCCGGTCCGCGAGCATCTACGCGTACTTCGGCAGCAAGGAAACCCTGTTCCGGCAGGTCATGGCCCTGTACGGAACAACAGCCGGAGGTCCGCCTCGGCAGGCCCTCCGCGAAGGACCGACCGCCCGCGAGGCGATCCACGCGATGCTGCAGGCGACCGCGGATCAGATCACCCATCCAGAACATCCGCACTACTGCATGCTCGTCCTCGCCGCCCCGACCGGCGCCGTCGAGAATCACGCAATACGCGAGTTTCTGGCCGACGGTCGGCACGGCCAGTACGTCGAGATCAAGGACCGCCTGTCCCGTGGCGTGACCGACGGCGACCTGCCGACGCCAGTCATCGGGCTGGAAGCAATGGCCAGGTACTACGCGACCGTCGTCCAAGGCCTCTCGATCCAGGCCCGCGACGGCGCGACCCGCGCCGAACTGGAAACAATCATCACCTGCGCGATGGCTGCGTGGGACACCCTCGCCGCATGACTCGCATCCTGATCACCGGCCTGTCCGGCGCCGGCAAGACTGAGCCGCCATACGAACAACCCGTACGGCCGGACCGCGGACCAACAGGCCGAGATCGCCGGCCATGTCCGAGAAGTCGAGCCATTGCTGCGGCGAGGTGCGACTCTGGAACTGGACGGTGAACAAACGGTAGGGGAACTCGCCGACGCCATCGACGACCTGATCACGCGAATCCGCTGAGGCGGGGATCGTCAGGACCACACCGGTGGGAGGTGGACCATGCGGCTCGACCATCTCTGTGACGTCGAGTGGCGGTATGACTTGCTCCAGGCGGTCGAGCCGTCGGAGGCAGGCGACGGATTGCTGTACGGGCAGGGCACCGCGGTCTTCACGGGCCGGCTCAGCGGCACCGCTCGGTGGTCCAACAACCCCAGGATCCAGGGCGGGTACGCACATCCTGACGCCCGCGGAACGGTCGACGTCGGAGACGGCGGTTTCGTGCTGTTCCGGCTGACAGGTCTGTCGAACCTCGCCGACGGTGCAGGCCTGCATGTCCTCACCTTCGTGACCGATGACGAAACTCACCGGTGGCTCAACCATGTCCTCGCCATCGGCGAGGGCGCCGTCGACGTCGAGCGCGCTGCGCTGTCGATGCGCTACTACACCTGCGAGGTCGACTTCCGCCCCCGGGTTCCTGCCGACGAGTGAACGTTCGCGTCGGAACGGACTAGCCGCCCAGGGCGAGTCCAAGGCCGAGGCCGATCGCGTAGAGGAGTTCGGTCAGGCCGGTGAATTTGAGGACCGGGATGAGGGCGGGGCCTACGGCGTCGCTGAGGATTATGCGGGTGGACTTGATCGCCAGGGGGAGGGCTATGAAGGCGAGGAGGGTCCAGGGGGTGGCGATGGTGGAGACGGCGGCGAGGATGAAGGCTAGGGCGATCAACGCGGCGTAGAAGCGGCGGGAGAGGGCGGCGCCCAGGACCACGGCCAGGGTGCGTTTGCCGGTGACCGAGTCGGTCGGGATGTCGCGGAGGTTGTTCGCGACCAGGAGAGCGCAGGCGATGGCGCCGATCGAGACGGCGCCGGCCGCCGCGGTCCAGCTCAGGGTCTCGGCCTGGACGTACGTCGTACCGAGGACGGCGACCAGGCCGAAGAACAGGAACACGCTGACCTCGCCGAGGGCGCGGTAGCCGTACGGGCGCTTGCCGCCGGTGTAGAACCAGGCGCCGAGCAGGGACGCGGCGCCGGCGACCAGGAGCCACCAGCTCGACGTTGCGCAGAGCACGATGCCGAGGGCGGCGCCGATGCCGAAGCAGGTGAAGGCGGCGGTCTTGACCGCCCGTGGCGTGGCGACCTTGGAGCCGACCAGGCGGAGCGGGCCGACGCGGTTCTCATCGGTGCCGCGGATGCCGTCGCTGTAGTCATTGGCGTAGTTGACGCCGATCTGCAGCGCCAGCGCGACGCCGAGGGCCAGCAGCGCCTTCCACCAGACGAAGCCGTCGAGGTACGCCGCGGCGCCGGTGCCGACCAGCACGGGGGAGATCGCGGCGGGCAAGGTGCGGGGGCGGGCGCCTTCGATCCACTGGGCAGGGGTAGCCATGACCGTCGATTCTGTCAGCCGCACGGCCGACCGCCCGAAGCGCCCCGGCGCGCCGAGTCGTGGCGAATGGCTCCGGCCCTGTTCGCCGAGTCGTGGGAAATGGCAGGCCGGCACAGCCGGAATCCACGACTCGGTGGTCGGCCGCCGGTCGGCCGGTCCGGTGCGACCGGCTGGGTGGGTGGGCCGTACGCTCGGAGGGACATGTCTAGGTTGCGGCTGGTTCCGGGGACGCCGGACGGGGTGTTGGCGGCGCTCGCCGGGGTGTTGGACGGGAGCGGAGCGCCATTCGCGCCGGTGCCGGAGGACGCGGTCGGGGCCGCGCGGGTGCAGCAGGCGGCCAGGCCGGACGAGCCGGTCGAGGACGGCTGTGCGGTCGTGCTGACCACCTCCGGATCGTCCGGCGAGCCGAAGGGCGTGCTGCTCTCGCGGGAGGCGCTGGTCGCGTCGGCGGTCGCCACGCACGACAGGCTCGGCGGCCCGGGGCAGTGGTTGCTGCCGATGAAGCCGTACTTCGTCGGCGGGCTGCAGATCCTCACGCGCTCGCTGGTCGCCGGTACGACGCCGGTGCTGCTCGGCGACAACTTCACTGGAGCCGCCCGGCAGTTGACCGGCGTACGGCGCTACACGGCGATGGTGCCGACGCAGCTGGCCCGGTACCTCGAGACCGACCTCCAAGCGCTGCGCTCGTTCGACGCGATCATCATCGGCGGGGCGTCGACGCCGGAGCCGCTCAAACAACGCACCGCGGAGGCCGGCGTGAAGGCGATCCCGGCGTACGGGATGACCGAGACCGGCAGCGGCTGCGTGTACGCCGGCATGCCGCTGGACGGCACCGCGATCGACCTCGGCGCCGATCAACGCATTCTCATCAAGGGAAGCACGCTGTTCTCCGGCTACCGGCTGCGGCCGGAGCTGACCGCGGAGGTGCTGCGCGACGGGTGGTTCCGGACCCAGGATCGCGGTGAGCTGGTGGACGGTCGGCTGCGGGTGATCGGCCGCGTGGACGACGTGGTCATTTCCGGTGGGGTGAACGTCACGCTGACGACGGTGCAGGCCCGCCTGCTCGAGCATCCGCGGGTGAAGGACGCCGTAGTACTGGGCGTTCCGGATGCTGAGTGGGGGACGCGCGTCGTGGCGTTCGTCGTCGGCGAGCCGACGCGCGACGAGGCTCGGAACTGGGTCAGCCAGACCCTGCCGCGGACCTGGGCGCCGCAGGACGTCGTACAGCTCCAGGCGTTGCCGATGCTTGCTTCGGGCAAGGTGGATCGGCAGCGGCTCCTGGAGGGCGTGCGGTGATCACGTACTCGATCGGCCTCAAGAACAAGTTCCGCGGGATCACAGTGCGCGAGGGGATGCTGTACGAAGGCCCTGCGGGCTGGGCGGAGTGGAGCCCGTTCTTGGACTACGACGATGCCACCTGCGTGTCCTGGCTGCGGGCCGCCCGCGAGGCGGCCGAGGTCGGCTGGCCGGCACCAGTACGCGACCGTGTGCCCGTCAACTGCACTGTGCCTGCGGTAGGCCCTGAGAAAGCGGCCGAGATCGTCAGAGCATCTGGCTGCCGTACGGCGAAGGTGAAGGTGGCTGAGCCGGGTCAGACGCTCGCTGACGACTTGGAGCGCGTGGAAGCAGTACGGGACGCCATCGGCAGCGGACAGGTGCGCATCGACGCCAACGGGCTGTGGTCGGTGGACCAGGCCGTCCAGAACCTCAAGCAGCTGCAGCGATTCGACCTGGAGTACGTCGAGCAGCCGACAGCAACCGTGGAAGAGCTGGCCGAGGTCAGGCGCCGGACGGACGTACCTGTCGCGGCCGACGAGTCGATCCGGCGCGCTGAGGACCCGCTGCGGGTCAAGGAGCTCGACGCGGCGGACATCGCCGTACTGAAGGTGCAGCCGATCGGCGGCGTCCGTGCGTGCCTGGACATCGCGGAGCGGATCGGACTGCCCGTCGTGGTCTCGTCAGCACTGGAAACCTCGGTGGGTATCGCAGCCGGCGTTGCGCTCGCCGCCGCACTGCCGGAGCTGCCCTACGCCTGCGGCCTGGCCACGGTGTCGATGTTTACGCGAGAGGTCACCACCGAGCCATTACTGGCCAAGGACGGTTTCCTGCCGGTCAGACGCGTCGCACCGGATCCCGAGCTGCTCCAGCAAGCGCGGGCCGACGCGGACCGGACCAAGGTGTGGGAAGAACGCCTGTCCCGAGTAAGGAGTGCCGGATGAACCCCTCCACGGCCTTTGCGACGGTGGTGGTCGACGAGCTGATCCGCTGCGGCGTACGCGAGGCCGTGGTGTGCCCCGGCTCGCGCAGCGCCCCGCTGGCGCTGGCGTTCGCGGCCGCCGACCGGGACGGCCGGCTCAGGCTGCACGTGCGGATCGACGAGCGTACGGCGGGCTTCCTGGCGATCGGCCTGATGCGCGGTAGCGGACTGCCGGTGCCGGTCGTCACGACCTCGGGTACTGCGGTGGCGAACCTGCACCCCGCCGTACTCGAAGCGTCGCACAGCGGTCTCCCGCTGATCGTGCTGAGCGCGGACCGGCCTCCTGCGCTGAGAGGCAGTGGCGCGAACCAGACCACCGATCAGATCAAGGTGTTCGGCTCTGCGGTCCGCCTGTTCCACGAGATGGGTACGCCGGTGCGTGAGGCCGGCCAGGTGGCGTACTGGCGGTCGCAGGTCGCGCGTGCCGTGGCCAACGCGACAGGTGCCCGTTCCGCCGACCCGGGGCCGGTGCAGCTCAACTGCCCGCTCAGTGAGCCGCTGGTGCCTACTGACGGACCTGAGTGGCCGGAGCCGTTGCACGGACGCAGCACGGGACCGTGGACTGCTGTGCACGCTGCGAGTGCTCAACCCGCTGGCGTGTCTCCAGGGCCGAGGACCGTGGTCGTTGCTGGTGATGGGGCCTCGCAAGCGGCGCGGCTGGCTGCTGAGGCGGGGCGGTGGCCGTTGTTCGCGGAGCCGTCCAGCCGGGCGCGGACGGGCCCGGCGGTGGTCAGTGCGTACCGGCTGTTGCTGCAGGCAAGCCCTCTCGCCAGTGAGATCGAGCGGGTGCTGGTCTTCGGGCACCCGACCCTGTCGCGGCCGATCGCGAAGTTGCTGGCGCGGCCCGATGTCGAGCTGATCGTGGTCGCGCCGACCGGCCTGTGGCCGGACCCGGCCCGCCGCGCGGCCTCCGTGGTCTCCGGGCTGACCGTCACCGGACCCGACACGACCGGCTGGCTGCAGAGGTGGCAGGACGCCGACCAGGCGGCCCGTCCGGAGATCGACAAGGTGCTCGCGGACCGCCTCAGCGGACCGCGCGTCGCGGCGCTCGTCGGTGCGGCGGTCGGTGCCGACGGGATGCTCGTGGTCGCCTCGTCGAACCCGGTCCGCGACCTCGACCTCGCACCGGTCGTCCCGATCCGCACGATCGCGAACCGCGGCCTGGCCGGGATCGACGGCACGATCTCGACCGCCGTCGGCGCCGCGCTCGCGAACGCGGGCCCGACGTACGCGCTGATCGGCGATCTCGCCTTCCTGCACGACAGCACCGGGCTCGTCATCGGGCCGGACGAGGCCCGGCCCGACCTGCGGATCGTGGTCGTGAACGACAACGGCGGCGGGATCTTCTCCACGCTGGAACAAGGCGACCCGGACCACGCGACGCACTTCGAGCGGGTCTTCGGCACCCCGCACAACGTCGACCTCGGCGCTCTGTGCGCGGCCAGCGGTACGCCGTACACGCTGGTGGAGACGGTCGAGGAGCTGCAGGCCGCGCTGGCCCCCACGGTGGCCGGCCTGGACGTGGTCGAGGTGCGGGTCTCCCGGGACGGTCACCGGCCGATCGGCGCGGCACTGGTCGCGGCGCTCAGGCAGCTGTAACCGGCACCTTTCGCGCGGGCTGCAAGGTCCTGAGGTGGCTGAGCAGCGGGACGGCCATCGCGATGACCAGCGCCGTCGTGGTGAGGATAGGGATCGTCGCGCCGCGCAGTGACGAGTTGAGCGGGGCGGCGATGGTGAAGATCAGGCTGACCGCGGTGATGATCGTGGTCAGCCGGCGACCGGGCCGGGCCACAGCCAGGAACGGCAGACACCACAGGAAGTACCAGTCGTGCGCGCTCGGCCCGAGGACGACGACCGCGAGCAATGCGACGCCCACAGCCCTCGCCGCGTAGTGGATGGACGACCGGAGACTCAGCCACGCGATCAGGCCGAGCGCTGCGACCATACCGACCAGGCGGACGATCTGGAGAGCCTGTTCGGCCGCAGTGTCCTCACCGAGCCAGCCGAGGATGCCGGACGCGGCCATGCCGATCAGGTTGGCGATGGAGAACGGTGAACGGACCAGTCCGGGTACGTCGAGCGCCCCGAGCCAGCCGGAGCCCACACCGGTCAGCGCGCCGATGGTGACGAGCGTCAGTACAGATACCGCGCCCGCAACGGCCAGGCTGGCGAACCGGTGCAGCCGTCCGGCCAGCGGGCTCATCACTGCGGCAATGGCGACCGCCACCAGCCCGCCTGGAAGCTTCACGGCGGCCGCTGCACCAGCGATGACGGCCGCCGTACCCCAGCGGCCGGTCAGTGCGAGCGCAAAGGCGCTGCAGGCCAGCCCGAGCATCAGTACGTCGTTGTGCGCCGCACCGATGCCGTGGGTGATCAGCATCGGGTTCAGAACGACCAGCCAGGTGGCGACAGCCGGGTCGACGCGGCATGCGATCGCCAGCCGCGGCACGGCCCAGGCGATGAGCAGTATGCCCAGTACGGCGAGGAGGCGGTGCCCCAGCATCAGCACGTACGGGTCCATGGTGACGTGGGCGAGCAGGCCGCCGTACGCGAGCGGCAGGGGACCGTACGGCGCCGGTGTCTGCATCCACATCGGGTCGACGGCCTCGATGATGTGGCCGGACAGTACGCCGGGGCCTACGTCGTACGGGTTGTAGCCCTCGGCGACCAGGGCGCCCTGGGCCGCGTAGCTCCAGGCGTCCCGGCTGAACAGCGGCGGAGTGAGGAGGAGCGGTGCGCTCCAGCACGCCGCCATACGGAGCAGGGGGAGACGTGCGCCGGCCATGACCTGCCGGCCGACAGTCAGCCAGGCCCAGGCCGTCAGCCCGAGCCCGGCGACCATGAACGTCAACCCGACCATCCGACCGGGCAACGAGTGGCGAAGCGGAACCGCAGCGACCCACGACGACGCCGGCACCACCGACGTCACCAGGCTCGCCACCGCGACTACGACAGAGCCGACGACCCCACGGACCACCGGCGAGCGCATGAGCGGACCGTAGCCCGCCCATGCAACACGCCGATGAACATCAAGCGGACTCCTTGCGGAACGTTCTTGCGCCGACAGCGAGTCCGATGACTGTCAGCAGGACCACCCAGAACAGGCCCCAGAGCGAGGACGAGCTGCCGATGTCGCCGCGGAACAGGGCGCGGACGCCGTTCACCACGTGCTTCAGCGGGCTGATGTCGGACAGGTGCTGCAGCCAGGCCGGGCCGATCTGCATCGGCAGCAGGATGCCGGACAGCAGCAGCAGCGGCATGGCGATGCCGTTGAGCAGCGGCGCCAGTGCGTCCTCGCTCTTGGTGATGAGCGCGACCGAGTACGACAGCGAGGCGAAGGTGGCGCCGAGCAGCGCGACGATCACCAGCGACAGCAGTACGCCGCCCCACGGGGCCCGCAGACCCAGGGGGAGCGCTGCGAGCAGCAGGAGGATCGACTGCACCACGAGGACGACGACGTCACGCAGTACTCGTCCTGCCATCAGCGCGATCCGGGAGGCCGGGGTGACGCGGTCGGCCTCGATGACACCGGCCCGGTACTCCGCGATCAGGCCGAAGCCGACGAACATCGCGCCGAACATGCCGAGCTGCACGATCAGGCCGGGAATGAACACCTGGTAGGCGTTCGTGGTCGCGCCCTGGCTGATCTGGGCGGTGATCGGCTTCAGCAGCGGGCCGAACAGGAACAGGTACATCAACGGCTGGCTGAGCATCAGGATCGACCACATCGGGTTCCGCAGCGACAGCCGCATCGCGCGGTGGAAGACGATCCAGGTCTCACGCAGGACGGTCACGCCGCAGTCTCCTTGTCAGCCTCAGGTGCCGTGTCCTCGTCGCGGAGGGACCGGCCGGTCATGGTCAGGAACACGTCGTCGAGCGTCGGGCGGTGCACCTCGACGCCGTGCAACTCGATGCCCTGGGCATCGATCGAGCGGAGCAGGCCGGGCAGCACCGAACCGCCGCGCGGGATCCGGAAACCGACCACGTCGTCCGACGCCTCGACCTCGCCGGCACCGTCGAGTTCGCTGACGATCTTCATCACCACCGGCGCCTGCGCACCGTCCGCGAGACGCAGCCGGACGGCGTCCCCGGACACCTGTTCCTTGAGGTTTTCCGGCGTTCCGGAGGCGACGATCCGGCCGTGGTCGATGACCAGGATCCGGTCGCAGAGCGCGTCCGCCTCGTCCAGGTAGTGGGTGGTCAGGAAGATCGTCGCGCCCCGGTCGCGGAGGCCGCGGATGTGTTCCCACAGGTTGGCCCGCGCCTGCGGGTCGAGGCCGGTGGTCGGCTCGTCGAGGAAGATCAGCTTCGGGTCGTGGATCAGGCCCATCACGATGTCCAGGCGCCGGCGCTGACCGCCGGACAGCGTCTTGCACTGCCGGCGCCAGAGGCCGGGCAGGTCGAGCTCCTCGAACAGCCGCTGCCCGTCCGCGGCCGCCTTCGCCTTCGGCACGCCGTACAGCCGGGCGTGGTCGACGACCTCGTCGCCGGCGATCGCCTCGGGCAGCGTGGACCCGCTCTGCGGCACGTAACCGATCCCGCGCCGGACGCCGACCGGGTCCTTCGCCAGGTCGCAACCGGCCACCGTCGCGGTCCCCGCCGTCGGCGTGATCAGGGTCGCCAGCATCCGCATCGTCGTGGTCTTACCGGCCCCGTTCGGCCCCAGGAACCCGACGATCTCCCCGTCGGCCACCTCGAGATCAACCCCCTGCACCGCCTGTACAGGGCCTCTCTTCGTCTTGAACGTCCGCACCAGCCCGCGCGCTTCGATCATCATGCGGGCCAGTGTGACTAATCAACTTTGACTAGTCAATCTTGATTATCGCGCTCGGGGGCGTCCGGGATCTTGCCCCAGTGGGTCACCATGCCCGGGTACGGCTCCCAGTCGGCGGGCTCGCCGGCGAAGGCGTAGGCGCCGCCGCGGATCCGGTCGAGGAACTCGCGGGTCCAGCGCAGTTCGCCCTCGTCGCGCGCCTTGGTGATCCGGAACATCTCGACCACGTGGTTCGGCGTCCCGGGGTCTTCCTGGATCTGGCGCTCGGCGAACGGCTCCGACTTGAGCCAGGACTCGATCTGGGTGATCCGCGCCTCGAGTGCCGCGATCACCTCGTCGCGGCGCAGCGACCACAGGAAGCTGATCGTGGCCTGCATCTTGTCGGGATGGAACCCGTCCACGGTCCACAGCATGCCGCGCAACAGCGAGAAGTACTCCGTCTCGCCGTCCGCGGTCAGCTTGTACGACGTACGCCCGGGCCGGTGCGCGCCGTCCTGTTCCAGCTCCTGCAGGTACCCGTGCTTGGCCAGGGTCCGCAGGCCGGTGTAGATCGAGCCGGGGTTGATGTTCGCCCAGTTCTCCACCTGCCACGTCATCAGCTCGCGCCGCAGCTGGTACCCGTACGCCGGCTGGAAGATCCGCACGACGCCGAGCAGCAACAACCGCGTGGTGGACATGCCCGCAGTGTAAATCCGCAGGACCGGCCGGGCGCCGCAGGCGTACGCTCCAGGACATGGACGTCCGGGTGACGAGTGATCCGCGTGCCTTCGAGCAGACCGCATTCCCTTTCCTGCAACAGGATCCGGTGCTGCACAACTTGGTCATGACCGTCGTCCACGAGCGGGTGACGGGCCGGATGCGCGACGCCGAGCCGGCGTTCTACGTCTCCGTGCACGACCCGGACGTGGTCGGTGTCGCGATGCGGACCCCAGGACGTTACGTGTACCTGGGTGCGCTGCGCGAGGACCTCGCCGTACCCGTCGCCGACGCGTTCGCCGGTGTGCTGCCGCAGGAGGTCCCCGGCGTCGCGGGAGATCGACCCGTCGTGACCGCGTTCGGCGAGCGGTGGCGGGAGCATCGCGGCGGCCGGATGGACGTCGTTCGTGGCACCCGGCTGCACAAACTGATGGAGCTCACCCCGGCCGCGGCCGACGCCGGTGGCCCGCGGCTGATGACCGCGGACGAGGTCGACCTGGTCGCCGGGTGGGGCAAGGACGGGTTCGCCGAGGAGCTGCGCATCGGTTACCGCGAATGGGCCGAAGGGCACCTCGAGCACCGGACCCTGTGGATCTGGGAGGTCGACGGCGAGCCGGTCAGCATGGTCGGTTTCCACCGGCCGGTGTTCGGCGTCAGCCGGGTCGGCCCGGTCTACACGCCTCCGGACCGGCGCCGGCACGGGTACGCCGGCGCGCTGACCAGCCACGTGACGGCGCTGATCCTTGCCGACGGCAACCAGGCGTGTCTGTTCACCGACCTCGCCAACCCGACGTCGAACAAGATCTACCACCAGGCGGGCTACCGCCCGGTGGCCGACTTCGTCGAGGCCGAGCTCAGCTGAGCTCGAGGGACTGGCCGGGGGCCAGGCCGTGGTACGGGCGGCCGCCGGCTTCGCCGATCCAGCGCTTCATCATGCCGAGGCCGATGTCGCTGAGCAGGGCGTTGTGAATGCCGACGGTCTGCTCCGCCTTGACCGAGCGTGCGTACTCGACCGCCGCCGGCAGTGCGAACCACGGGCCGGAGATCGGCACCAGGTTGGTGTGCACCTCGCGGTCCGGCCGGGTGAACGAGTCACCGGGGTGGTAGACCGCGTCGTCGACCAGGTACCCGATGTTCTCGCACGGTACGCCGAGCTCCGGCAGGATCACCGCGTGGTCCTTGCCGTAGGCACGGACCGCGAACCCGGCCGCGTCGAAGGACTGACCGTCCGACACCACCGTGACCCGCTCGTCGCCCAGTTGGCCCGCGACACCGGCGGTGGTGAAGATCGGCGCCTGCAGCCCACGCAGCCGCTCGACGTCGACGTGGTCCGGGTGCTCATGCGTGATCAGCACGGCGTCCGCGGTCTCGAACGCGGCGTCCTCGCTGAACGTTCCGGGATCGATCAGCAGCACCTTGCCGTCCTTCTCCAGCCGGACACAGGCATGTGCGAACTTCGTCAGCTTCACCCTCAGTCTCCCAACGCGTCTCTCATCGGAACCAGCTTGGCGTTCGTCTCGGCCAGTTCGGCGTCCGGGTCGGACCCCGCGACGATGCCGGCGCCGGCGAACAGGCGCATCCGGCGCGGGTCGTCGGAGTCGGCCTGGCCACAGCGCAGCGCGATGCACCACTCGCCGTCGCCGGCGGCGTCCATCCAGCCGACCGGTCCGCTGAACCGGCCGCGCTGCATGCCCTCGATCTCGCCGATCAGGTCCCGCGCGACCGGCGTCGGCGTACCGCAGACGGCCGCGGACGGGTGCAGCGCGGCGGCGAGGCCGAGGGCGGAGGCGCCGTTGTTCGCGACGCCGGCGACGTCGGTCGCCAGGTGCATCACGTTCGGCAGGTGCAGCACGAACGGGGTCTCCGGCACGTTCATCGACGTACAGTGCGGCTCCAGCGCCTCGGCCACCGACCGGACCGCGAACTCGTGTTCCTCGAGGTCCTTCGAGGAACGGGCCAGCGACGCGGCCAGCGCCAGGTCGTGCGCGTCGTCACCGGTGCGCCGGATGGTCCCGGCCAGCACGCGGGACGTGATCAGGCCCTTCTCCCGGCGGACCAGCAGCTCGGGAGTGGCGCCGATCAGGCCGTCGACGGAGAACGTCCAGCAGTTCGGGTACGCCGTGGCGAGCCGGTGCAGCGGCCAGCGCTGGTCGATCGGCTGCTCGGCGATCGCGATCAGGTCGCGGGCCAGCACCACCTTGTCGAGCTCGCCGGCGGTGATCCGGCGGACCGCGTCGGCGACGATGCTCGACCAGTCCGTACCGGTCCGGGCGCCGTCGGCGAACGTCACGCCGAACACCGGGGACGGCTCGTGCCTGACCAGCTCCGGCGGGGCCGCCAGCGAACTGGCCGGCGAGATCGTGGTCACCCAGGTGGTGTCGCCGCGCCGGCCGACGATCACCTCGGGCACCACCAGCTCACTCGGGTCGGAGTCGGTGAACCCGAAGGACCCGAAGCAGACCAGCCCGGAGCCAGGTACGCCGATCTCGTCGCGGACCACCGCGGCGCCGGTCAGTTCCCGCCACCAGGTCACGGCCTGCTGGAAGCGATTGCCACCGGCAACGTCCAGCCGGGCGGCGACGCCCCAGCCGACGTGGCCGTCGCCACGCCGTACCCACGCGAGTCCGCCCTCGGCCGGCAGATGGTCGAGCAGGTGCGCCGACACCCCGTCCACCGGCTGACTGCGAACCACCAACTGCGGTGCGGGGCCTCGGGTCGCGAGGGCCGCACGGCTACCTGGAGATGCACTCACGAGATGCAAGCGTATGCCTCCTGTCGGCCCGGCCTCACCCCGCGTGATGAACTAGACAGCGTGACGCGCGCAGATCTCAGCAAGGACCCGCAGGCCGTGGCGGCCATGTTCGACAACGTGGCCGAGGGGTACGACCGGACCAACGCGGTCGCCACCATGGGGCTGGAGAAGCTGTACTGGCGGCCCGCGACGCTGGCCGAGATCGCGCCGCGGAAGGGGCTGAAGATCCTCGACCTGGCGGCCGGGACCGGCGCGTCGAGCATCAACCTGCGCGAGGCCGGCGCCGAGGTGGTGTCCTGCGACTTCTCGGTCGGCATGCTCCGGGTCGGCAAGCGCCGGCACCCCGAGCTGGACCTGGTCGCGGGTGACGCGCTCCGGCTGCCGTTCGCCGACGACACGTTCGACGTGGTGACGATCTCCTGGGCGCTGCGGAACGTGAACGATGTGGCCGCCGCCCTGCGGGAGATGCTGCGGGTCACCCGGCCGGGCGGGCGGCTCGTCGTCCTCGAGCAGTCGCACCCGACCTGGAAGCCGTTCCGGGTGGTGTACCTGGAGTACATGATGCGGGCGGTACCGGCGGTCGCGAAGGTGGTGTCGACGAATCCCGAGGCGTACGAGTACCTCGCGGAGTCGACCCGGGCGTGGCTGCCGCAGGAGCCGCTGGCCCGCGCGATCGAGGACGCCGGCTGGACCCGGGTGCAGTGGCGGAACCTGACCGGCGGCCTGGTGGCGATCCACCGCGGGGTGAAGCCGCGGCAGAATCCGGCCAGTTAATTACGCAACGGAACTTAAGCGAAAATCGCTTGTCCGCAAGGGGGTTGGGGCGAGTTTCGTGTCCGCGTCAGGCAGTCCTAGACTGTCGAGTGAAGAGGGTTCGTGAATGCCTTCACGAGCGCACAACGCCCCCCAACATCCAGGCCGGGAAGAGATGAGCCAGAGCGTGCCGAGCGGGCAGCAGGCGGAGACCGCCGATGTGATCGTCGTCGGCGCCGGACCCGCCGGATCGGCGGCGGCGTACCACCTGGCGAACGCCGGACTGGACGTCCTGCTGCTGGAGAAGACCGCGTTCCCGCGCGAGAAGGTCTGCGGTGACGGCCTCACCCCGCGCGGCACCAAGCAGCTCATCAACATGGGCATCGACATCTCCGAAGCGGCCGGCTGGATCCGGAACTACGGTCTGCGGATCCAGGGCGCCGGGCACGTGCTGCAGCTGGACTGGCCGGATCTGGCCAGCCACCCGAACTACGGCCTGACCCGCAACCGGATGGACTTCGACGACATGCTCGCCCGGCAGGCCGTCAAGGCCGGGGCGCGGCTGCGCGAGCGGACCAACGTCAGCGGGCCGATCCTGGACGACCGCGGCCACATCGTCGGCGTCACGGCGAAGCCGGTCGACGACAACGGCCGGCGGGCCGGCGACGACCTCGAGTTCCGGGCGCCGCTGGTGATGGCGGCCGACGGCAACTCGTCCCGGCTGAGCATCGCGATGGGCCTGCACAAGCGCGACGACCGCCCGATGGGCGTCGCCGTTCGGACCTACTTCACCAGCCCGCGGACCAACGACGACTACCTGGAGTCCTGGCTCGAGCTGTGGGCCGACGACCCCAAGCAGCCGGGCCAGCAGGTGCTCCTGCCGGGGTACGGCTGGATCTTCGGGATGGGCGACGGCACGGTCAACGTCGGGCTCGGCATCCTGAACACCTCCGACGCGTTCGGCAAGGTCGACTACGCCGACCTGCTGAAGGCGTGGCTGCGGAACACGCCGCCGGAGTGGCAGTTCACCGACGAGTTCCAGACCCTCCCGATCCGCGGGGCCGCGCTGCCGATGGGCTTCAACCGGCAGCCGCACTACACCCGCGGCCTGATGCTGCTCGGCGACGCCGGCGGCATGGTCAACCCGTTCAACGGCGAGGGCATCCCGTACGCGATGGAGTCCGGGGCGTTCGCCGCCGAGGTCGCCGCCCAGGCCCTGCGCCGGCAGCCGAACCAGCGCGAGCGCGCGCTGTCGGCGTACCCGAAGGCGCTCAAGCAGGAGTACGGCGGTTACTACACGCTCGGCCGGATCTTCGTGAAGCTGATCGGAAATCCGGAGGTGATGCGGCTGTGCACCAAGTACGGTCTGCCGCGCACCACCCTGATGAAGTTCACCCTGAAGTTGCTGGCCAACCTCACCGACCCGCGCGACGGCGACGTGATGGACAAGATCATCAACGGCCTCACGAAGCTCGCTCCCGCGGCCTGAATACGGCGGGGCGAGTGAGCTGAGCCACAGCGCAACTGATAACACAGTCCTGGTACAGGGCTGACCCGATAGACAGAACCAACCGGCTGAAGGAGGGAGCACGCAGCGATGCACCCCTACACACCGATTCTCGCTCTAGGTGTGCTCGCGGCGCTCTTCGTCGCGGGCAGTATCGCCGTCAGCGCGCTGGTCGGCCCGAAGCGCTACAACCGGGCCAGGCTGGACTCGTACGAGTGCGGCATCGAGCCGACCCCGCAGCCGGTCGGCGGCGGCCGCTTCCCGGTGAAGTACTACATCACCGCGATGCTGTTCATCGTGTTCGACATCGAGATCATCTTCCTCTACCCGTGGGCGGTCGCTTTCGACCAGATGGCGCTGTTCGGGCTGGTCGAGATGGTCATCTTCATCGTCACCGTCTTCATCGCGTACACCTACGTGTGGCGCCGCGGCGGACTGGAGTGGGACTGACATGGGTCTTGAGGAACAGCTTCCGGCCGGCGTGCTGCTGAGCACCGTCGAAGGACTGCTCGGCTACATGCGCAAGGCCTCGTTGTGGCCGGCAACCTTCGGGCTGGCCTGCTGCGCCATCGAGATGATGACCACCGGCGCCCCGCGGTACGACGCCGCGCGGTTCGGCATGGAGGTCTTCCGGGCCTCGCCGCGGCAGGCCGACCTGATGATCGTGGCCGGCCGGGTGAGCCAGAAGATGGCTCCGGTGCTGCGCCAGATCTACGACCAGATGCCCGGCCCGAAGTGGGTGCTGGCGATGGGCGTCTGCGCGTCGTCGGGCGGCATGTTCAACAACTACGCGATCGTCCAGGGCGTGGACCACGTCGTACCGGTCGACATGTACCTGCCCGGCTGCCCGCCGCGGCCGGAGATGCTGCTGGACGCGTTCCTGAAGATCCACGACCAGATCCAGAACATGAAGCTCGGCGCGCACAAGAAGGCGCTGCAGACCGAGCAGGAGGCCGCGGCCCTGACCGCCGCCCCGACGATCGAGATGAAGGGTCTGCTGCGGTGAGCGACACGCAACCCGAGAACCTTCCCGCGACCTCTGCGGCCGGGGACGCCCAGACTCCGGGCGCCGAGGTGATCGACCAGCGCGAGGGCATGTTCGGCGTCCGCGGCACCGGCGACACCTCCGGCTTCGGCGGCCTGCGCCGCCAGGTCGCGCTGCCGGGCAGCACCCCGCGGCCGTACGGCTCCTGGTTCGACGGTGCGGTGGACCGCCTCGAGGACCTGGCCGCCGACGGCGCGATCGAGAAGGTCGTCGTCGACCGCGGCGAGCTGACGCTGCACGTCAAGCGCGAGAACCTGGTCGAGGTCTGTCAGCACCTGCGCGACGACGAGGCGCTGCGGTTCGAGTTCTGCTCCGGTGTCAGCGGCGTGCACTACCCGCACGAGACCGGCCGGGAACTGCACGCGGTCTACCACTTCATGTCGATCACCCACAACCGCCGGATCCGGCTGGAGGTGGCGGCGCCCGACAGCGACCCGCACATCCCGTCGATCGTCGCGGTCTACCCGGCCAACGACTGGCACGAGCGGGAGACCTGGGACTTCTTCGGCATCGTCTTCGACGGGCACCCGGCCCTGACCCGGATCCAGATGCCGGACGACTGGCCGGGTCACCCGCAGCGCAAGGACTACCCGCTCGGCGGTATCGACGTCGAGTACAAGGGCGCTGTCATCCCACCGCCCGACACGCGGAGGTCGTACAACTGATGACCCAAACACAATCGACACCGTCAGACCCGTACGCGACCACCCGGGACACGACCGAAGGTCGGGTCTTCACCGTCACCGGCCAGGACTGGGACTCGGTCGTCTCCGGTCTCGGCGAGGAGCCGGAAGAGCGCGTCGTCGTCAACATGGGCCCGCAGCACCCGTCCACGCACGGCGTGCTCCGGCTGATCCTCGAGCTCGACGGTGAGAACGTGACCGAGGCCCGCTGCGGCATCGGCTACCTGCACACCGGCATCGAGAAGAACATGGAGTTCCGCTCCTGGACGCAGGGCGTCACGTTCTGCACCCGGATGGACTACCTGTCGCCGTTCTACAACGAGGCGGCGTACTGCCTGGCGGTCGAGCGGCTGCTCGGGATCGAGGACCAGATCCCGGAGAAGGCCAACGTGATGCGGGTGCTCCTGATGGAGCTCAACCGGATCAGCAGTCACCTGGTCTGCATCGCCACCGGCGGTATGGAGATCGGCGCGCTGACCGTGATGACGATCGGCTTCCGCGAGCGCGAGAAGACCCTCGACCTGTTCGAGCTGATCACCGGCCTGCGGATGAACCACGCGTTCATCCGGCCGGGCGGCGTCGCGCAGGACCTGCCGCCGGGGGCGCTGGACAAGATCCGCGAGTACATCACGTGGATGAACCGGCACCTCAAGGAGTACGCCGAGCTCTGCAACGCGAACCCGATCTTCAAGGCCCGGCTGCAGAATGTCGGCTACCTGGACCTGGCCGGCTGCATGGCGCTCGGCATTTCCGGCCCGACGGTGCGCTCCACCGGCTACGCGCTGGACCTGCGCAAGAGCCAGCCGTACTGCGGTTACGAGACGTACGACTTCGACGTGCCGACCTGGGACTCCTCGGACTCCTACGGGCGGTTCCGGGTGCGGCTGCAGGAGATGCACGAGTCGCTGAAGATCGTCGAGCAGTGCGCCGACCGGCTGGAGAAGATGGACGGTCAGCCGGTGATGGTCGCCGACAAGAAGATCGCCTGGCCGAGCCAGCTGGCCGTCGGCGCCGACGGGATGGGCAACTCGCTCGACCACATCAAGCACATCATGGGCGAGTCGATGGAAGCACTGATCCATCACTTCAAGCTGGTCACCGAGGGCTTCCGGGTGCCGGCCGGTCAGGCCTACGTGCCGATCGAGTCGCCGCGCGGCGAGATGGGCGCGCACGTCGTCTCCGACGGCGGCACGAAGCCGTTCCGGGTGCACTTCCGTGACCCGTCCTTCGCAAACCTGCAGGCGATGCCGATCATGTGCGAGGGCGGCCAGGTCGCCGACGTGATCGTCGCCGTCGCCAGCCTTGACCCGGTGATGGGTGGAGTGGACCGCTAAATGGCCGAGAACCACACGACTGCTACCGACAAGACGGTGCCATACAGCACCGGCGACTCGAAGATCACCGACGCCACGCTCGCCGAGATGCGCGAGATCGCGGCCCGGTACCCGGTCGCCCGGTCCGCGCTGCTGCCGATGCTGCACCTGGTGCAGTCGGTCGAGGGCCGGGTCACCCCGGAGGGCATCGAGGCCTGCGCCGACCTGCTCGGGTTGACCGGCGCCGAGGTGTCGGCGGTGGCCACCTTCTACACGATGTACAAGCGCCGCCCGGTCGGCGACTACCACGTCGGCGTCTGCACCAACACGCTGTGCGCGGTGATGGGCGGCGACCTGATCTTCGACCGCCTCAAGCAGCACCTGGACGTCGGCAACGACGAGACCACCGAGGACGGCAAGATCACCCTCGAGCACCTCGAGTGCAACGCCGCCTGCGACTACGCGCCGGTGATGATGGTGAACTGGGAGTTCTTCGACGACATGACGCCGGAGTCCGCGACCCAGCTGGTCGACGACCTGCGCGAGGGCAACGAGGTGAAGTCGCCCCGCGGTGCGACGGTCTGCACCTGGCGCGAGGCGGAGCGGGTGCTGGCCGGCTTCCCGGACGGCCGCGCGGACGAGGGCCCGACCGGCGGCAAGGCCTCGCTGGCCGGCCTCCGCCTGGCCCGCGAGCGCAACTGGTCGGCGCCGGGCGGCAACGGCGGCGGCTCCGGCCGTGCGGCCGAGACCACGGTGTCGCCGGAGGCGGCGGCCGGTCCGCGGCCGTCCGACCAGCCGGGCAAGGAATCGCAGGCAGTCGACGGTGACGACTCCCGGAAGGAGGACTGACGATGCTGACCCCCGTACTGTCCGACAACTGGGACCAGATCAACGCCTGGCAGCTCTCGTCGTACCAGCGAACCGGCGGGTACGACGCGCTGCGCACGGCGTTGCGGATGGAACCGGCCGACGTCGTCGCCGCCGTCAAGGACTCCGGTCTGCGCGGCCGCGGCGGCGCGGGCTTCCCGACCGGGATGAAGTGGTCGTTCATCCCGCAGGACAACCCGAAGCCGAAGTACCTGGTCGTCAACGCCGACGAGTCCGAGCCGGGCACCTGCAAGGACATCCCGCTGATGATGGCCTCGCCGCACACGCTCGTCGAGGGCGTCGTCATCGCGTCCTACGCGATCCGCGCGTCGGTGGCGTTCATCTATGTCCGCGGTGAGGTCCTGCACGTGATCCGCCGGCTGCAGCAGGCGGTCCAGGAGGCCAAGGACGCCGGCTACATCGGCCAGAACATCCTCGGCAGCGGCTACGACCTCGACGTGGTCGTGCACGCCGGCGCCGGCGCCTACATCTGCGGCGAGGAGACGGCGCTGCTGGACTCGCTCGAAGGTCGTCGCGGTCAACCCCGTCTGCGTCCTCCGTTCCCCGCGGTCGCGGGCTTGTACGGCTGCCCCACTGTCATCAACAACGTCGAGTCGATCGCATCCGTTCCCGTCATCCTCAAGAACGGCGCGGACTGGTTCTCCTCGATGGGCACCGAGAAGTCCAAGGGCATGACGCTGTACTCGCTGTCCGGGCACGTCACCCGCCCGGGGCAGTACGAGGCGCCGCTGGGCATCACGCTGCGCGAGCTGCTCGACCTGGCCGGCGGGGTCCGTGAGGGCCACCAGCTGAAGTTCTGGACGCCGGGCGGTTCGTCGACGCCGCTGCTGACGTCGGAGCACCTCGACGTCCCGCTGGACTACGAGGGCGTCGGCTCGGTCGGTTCGATGCTCGGCACCAAGGCGCTGCAGATCTTCGACGACTCGGTGTGCGTGGTGCGCGCCGTGCTGCGCTGGACCGAGTTCTACAAGCACGAGTCCTGCGGCAAGTGCACGCCGTGCCGCGAGGGCACCTGGTGGCTGGTGCAGATCCTCGAGCGGCTGGAGAAGGGCCAGGGGTCCGAGGCGGACCTGGCCGAGCTGCTCGACCTGTGCGAGAACATCACCGGCCGGTCGTTCTGCGCGCTGGCCGACGGTGCGACCGCACCGATCGCCAGCTCGATCGCGCACTTCAAGGACGAGTACCTGGCGCACTTCGAGAACGGCGGCTGCCCGTTCGACCCGATGGCAAGCACTGTCTTCGCGACTGCTGGAGCTAGCGCATGACGATCCAAGCGAACCCGCCGGCCGGGTCCGAGGTGGAGCGCACCGATCTGGTGACGGTCACCATCGACGACATCGAGGTCAAGGTTCCGAAGAACACCCTGCTGATCCGGGCCGCCGAGCAGATCGGGATCCAGATCCCGCGGTTCTGCGACCACCCGCTGCTCGATCCGGTCGGCGCCTGCCGGCAGTGCCTGGTCGAGATCACCGACGCCGGGAACGGCCGGGGAATGCCGAAGCCGCAGGCCTCCTGCACGATCACCGTCGCCGACGGCATGGTGGTCCGGACCCAGGTGTCCTCGCCGGTGGCCGACAAGGCACAGCACGGGATCATGGAGTTCCTGCTGATCAACCACCCGCTCGACTGCCCGGTCTGCGACAAGGGCGGCGAGTGCCCGCTGCAGAACCAGGCGATGAGCAACGGCGCCGCCGAGTCCCGGTTCCACGAGTCGCACGGGATCAAGCGGACCTACCCGAAGCCGATCAACATCTCGGCCGAGGTGCTGCTGGACCGCGAGCGCTGCATCCTCTGCGCGCGTTGCACGCGGTTCTCCGAGCAGATCGCCGGTGACCCGTTCATCGCGCTGATCGAGCGCGGCGCGCTGCAGCAGGTCGGCATCTACGAGAAGGAGCCCTTCGAGAGCTACTTCTCCGGCAACACGATCCAGATCTGCCCGGTCGGTGCGCTCACGAGTGCGGCGTACCGCTTCCGCTCGCGGCCGTTCGACCTGGTGTCGGTGCCGTCGGTGGCCGAGCACGACTCGTCCGGTGCCGCGATCCGGGTCGACTACCGGCGCGGCAAGGTGATGCGCCGGCTGGCCGGTGACGACCCGCAGGTCAACGAGGAGTGGATCTCCGACAAGGACCGGTTCGCGTTCCAGTACGCGAGCACCGGCGACCGGCTGACCCACCCGATGATCCGGGAGGACGGCGAGCTGCGGCCGGCGTCCTGGCCGGAGGCCCTGACCGTCGCGGCGGAGAAGCTGAACGCCGCGCGCGGCAACGCCGCGGTGCTGACCGGCGGCCGGCTGCCGCTCGAGGACGCCTACGCGTACTCGAAGTTCGCGCGGGTCGCGCTGGGCAGCAACGACATCGACTTCCGGGCCCGCCCGCACTCCGCGGAGGAGGCGGACTTCCTCGCCGCCGCGGTGGCCGGCACCGGCCTCGGGACGACGTTCGCGGACCTCGAGAAGGCCGGCTCGGTGCTGTTCGCCGGGTTCGAGCCCGAGGAGGAGGCGCCGTCGGTGTTCCTCCGGGTCCGTAAGGGCGTGAAGGCGCACGGCACCAAGGTGTTCACGATCGCGGCGTACGCGTCGCGTGGTGTGGAGAAGCTCGACGGCGTCGTCGTGCACGCGTCGCCGGGCACCGAGGCCGCCGTGCTCGCGGATCTCGGCAATGCCGGCGAGGCCGGGGCCGCTGCCCGGGCCGCGCTCGGACCGGACTCGATCATCGTCGTCGGCGAGCGGCTGGCCGCGGTGCCGGGCGGGTACTCGACGGCGCTCCGGCTCGCGCTCGACACCGGCGCGCAGCTGGCCTGGATCCCGCGCCGTGCGGGTGACCGGGCCGCGCTCGAGGCCGGCTGCCTGCCGGGCCTGCTGCCCGGTGGCCGCCTGGTCAGCGACCCGCAGGCGCGGGTCGACCTGCAGGCCGCCTGGGGTGTGGAGAGCCTGCCGGCCCAGCCGGGCAAGGACCTCACCGAGATCGTCCGGGACGCCGGATCGCTGCAGGCGCTGGTCGTCGCGGGTGTCGAGATCGACGACCTGCCCGACCCGGCCGCGGCGCTGGCCGCGCTCGCGGCGGCGCCGTTCGTGGTCAGCTTCGAGGTCCGCAACTCCCAGGTGACCGAGTACGCCGACGTGGTCTTCCCGGTCGTACCGCCGGTGGAGAAGTCCGGCACCTTCGTGAACTGGGAGGGCCGCGAGCGGCCGTTCCCGGTCGCGCTGAAGGTGCCGGCCGCGATGCCGGACGTCCGCGCGCTGGCCGCACTGGCGCAGGAGATGGGCCGCTCGCTCGGCTTCAGCACGCCCGATGGCGCGAAGCGGGAGTACGACGAGCTCGGCCGCTGGGACGGCGACCGGGCCCAGGAGCCGACGTACCAGGCCGGCCCGGCCCTCGGCGCGTTCGACTCCACCCGGCTCGCGACCTGGCGGATGCTGATCGACGACAGCCGCGCCTGCGACGGTGAGCCGCATCTGACCGCGACCGCGCGCAAGCCGGTCGCCCGGATCTCGCGCACCACCGCGCACCGGATCGGTGTCGCCGACGGCGACGAGCTGGCGGTGAGCACCGACGCCGGATCGATCCGGCTGCCGGTCGTCATCACCGCGATGACCGACAACGTGGTCTGGTTGCCGACGAACTCGGCCGACTCGCACGTGCGCCGGTCGTTGCACGCAGACCATGGCTCGATCGTGACGATCGCCGGAGGGAACGCATGAGCTCCATCCCACTCGCGGTACCGGACGCCGGGGTCGGGCACGACCCGTGGTGGGTCATCCTGATCAAGGTCCTGTTCATCTTCGTCTTCCTCGTGGTGCTGACGCTGTTCAACATCTGGTGGGAACGCCGGGTGGTGGCGCGGATGCAGCACCGGATCGGCCCGAACGTGCACGGCCCGCAGGGTCTGCTGCAGTCGCTGGCCGACGGTGTGAAGCTGATGCTCAAGGAAGACCTGATGCCGAAGGGCGTCGACCGGCTGGTGTTCGTCCTGGCGCCGGCGATCGTCGCGGTGCCGGCCTTCCTCACCTTCGCGGTGATCCCGTTCGGGCCGACGGTGAAGATCCCGTTCACCGACACCTACACCCGGCTGCAGCTCACCGACCTGCCGGTCTCGGTGCTGTACGTGATGGCGGTCGCCTCGATCGGCATCTACGGCATCGTCCTCGGCGGCTGGTCGTCGAACTCGACGTACTCGCTGCTCGGCGGTCTGCGCTCCAGCGCGCAGATGATCTCGTACGAGGTCGCCATGGGCCTGGCGCTGGTGACCGTGTTCCTGTTCGCCGGCTCGATGTCCACCTCGGAGATCGTCGCGGCGCAGTCGCACCAGACCGTGCACTTGTTCGGGGCCGACATCCCGCTGCCCGGGTGGTACGCGTTCCTGCTCTTCCCGTCGTTCGTGATCTACGTGGTCTCGATGGTCGGCGAGACGAACCGGGCGCCGTTCGACCTGCCGGAGGCCGAGGGTGAGCTGGTCGCGGGCTTCCTGACCGAGTACTCCTCGATCAAGTACGCGATGTTCTTCCTGGCCGAGTACATCAACATGGCGACCGTGTCCGCGCTGGCCACCACGCTGTTCCTGGGCGGCTGGCGGGCGCCGTGGCCGATCTCGCTCTGGGACGGCGCGAACTCCGGCTACTGGCCGGTGCTGTGGTTCATGGGCAAGCTGATGGGCTTCATCTTCTTCTACATCTGGCTGCGCGGAACGCTGCCGCGACTGCGCTACGACCAGTTCATGAAGCTCGGCTGGAAGGTCCTGATCCCGGTCTCGCTGTGCTGGATCCTGCTGGTCGCCACCGTCCGCGCGGTCGGCCGGGAGACCGATTTCAGCCGGACGACGCTCCTGGTCGCGGCCGCGATCGTGCTGGTGCTCGCGGTGCTCAGCATGTTCGCTCCGCAGAAGCCCAAGCCCGAGCAGGTCACCGAGGCGGACCGCGCGAAGGACTTCGACGCGTTCGCCGGCGGCTTCCCGGTGCCACCCCCGATGGCCGTCAACACTCCGAGCCGAAGCGAGGAAGCCAGCAATGGCTAGTGTCAAAGAGTCCCTCTGGGACCCGGTAGCCGGGTTCGGGGTCACCTTCCGGACGATGTTCCGCAAGGTGTTCACCGAGCAGTACCCGTTCGAGAAGAAGCCGACCGCGCCCCGGTTCCACGGCCGGCACCAGCTGAACCGCTGGCCGGACGGTCTGGAGAAGTGCATCGGCTGTGAGCTGTGCGCGTGGGCCTGCCCCGCGGACGCGATCTACGTCGAGGGCGCGGACAACACCGACGGCGACCGGTTCTCGCCGGGCGAGCGGTACGGCCGGGTGTACCAGATCAACTACCTGCGCTGCATCCTCTGCGGCCTGTGCATCGAGGCGTGCCCGACCCGGGCGCTCACGATGACCAACGAGTACGAGCTGGCCGACACCAGCCGCGCGTCCCTCATCTACGAGAAGAAGGACCTGCTGGCGCCGCTGCTCCCGGGCATGCAGGAGCCGCCGCACGAGATGCAGCTGGGCAAGACCGAGAAGGACTACTACCTCGGGCTCACCGGCGCTGCGGCCAAGGCCGACGGGAGTGACGCCAAATGATCGGTCTCGTCACCGGCCCGCAGGTCGCGTTCTGGATGCTGGCTCCGGTCATGATCCTGGCCGCGATCGGGATGGTGCTGGTCCGCAAGGCGGTGCACTCGGCGCTGCTGCTGGCGACGGTGATGATCTGTCTCGCGGTGCAGTACGCCGCGCAGGACGCGCCGTTCCTGTTCGCCGTCCAGATCATCGTCTACACCGGCGCGATCCTGATGCTGTTCCTGTTCGTGCTGATGCTGGTCGGCGTCGACGCGTCCGACTCGCTGGTCGAGACGATCCGCGGTCAGCGGCTGCTCGCCGGGATCGCGGCCCTGGGCTTCGGCGTCCTGCTGGTCGCCGCCGTCGGCAACGCGGTCTACGGCAACCCGGTCGGCCTGGCCGCCGCGCAGCCGGACGGGAACCCGAAGGCCATCGCGAACCTGCTGTTCAGCAAGTACGTCTGGGCCTTCGAGGTCACGTCGGCGCTGCTGATCACCGCGGCGATGGGCGCCATGATGCTGGCCCACCGCGAGCGGCTGACCAAGAAGCGCACCCAGCGCGACCACGCCGAGGACCGGATCCGCAAGTACGCCGAACAGGGCATCCACCCCGGCCCGCTGCCGACTCCGGGTGTGCTGGCCCGGCACAACGCCGTCGACACCCCGGCCCTGCTGCCGGACGGGTCGATCGCACCCACCTCGGTTTCGCGCGTGCTCCAGGCACGTGGCACCGTGTTGCCCGAGGCCGAGGAGCGCGCGGACATCGAAGAGGTGCGCGAGCTCGACCTGGGCGAGGCGTACCCGTCCGAGGCGGAGAGCACCGACACGACCGGATTCGTCGGCGAGGAGGACAAGAAATGACGACCGAGCCGTACATCGTGCTCGCGGCGATCCTGTTCAGTATCGGCGCGCTCGGCGTGCTGGTCCGCCGCAACGCCATCGTCGTCTTCATGTGCGTCGAGCTGATGCTGAACGCGACCAACCTCGCGTTCGTCAGCTTCGCCCGCCAGCACGGCAACCTCGACGGCCAGATCGCCGCCTTCTTCGTGATGGTGGTGGCCGCGGCCGAGGTCGTGATCGGGCTGGCGATCATCATGGCCATCTTCCGCACCCGTCGCTCGGCCTCGGTCGACGACGCCAACCTGCTCAAGTACTGAGGTAAGCACCCCATGAGTCATGAGCTGACGTGGCTGCTGGTTGCCGTACCAGCGGTGTCCGCGGCGATCCTGCTGCTCGGTGGCAAGGCCACCAACGCGTGGGGTCACCTGCTGGGCACGCTGGCGCCGGTGATCTCCTTCGTCTTCGGCGTCGTGCTGTTCGTCCAGATGCGCGGCTTGTCGGGCGAAGAGCGGTCCGAGACGGTCAACCTGTTCGAGTGGTTCTCGGTCGGCCACATCAAGGTCGAGTTCAGTCTGCTGATCGACCCGCTGTCGATCCTGTTCGTGCTGCTGATCACCGGTGTGGGTTCACTGATCCACGTCTACTCGATCGGTTACATGGAGCACGACCCGCGCCGGCGGCGGTTCTTCGGCTATCTGAACCTGTTCATCGCGGCGATGCTGCTGCTGGTGCTCGCGGCCGACTACCTGCTGGTGTTCGTCGGCTGGGAGGGCGTCGGTCTGGCGTCGTACCTGCTGATCGGCTTCTGGCAGCACAAGACCTCGGCCGCGGTCGCCGCGAAGAAGGCGTTCGTGGTGAACCGGGTCGGTGACATCGGCCTGTCGCTCGCGGTGATGAGCATGTGGGTGCTGTTCGGCTCCTCGGCCTTCGCCACGGTGTTCGCGGGCGCCGACCAGCTGTCGAAGACCTGGGCCACGCTGCTCGGCCTGATGCTGCTGCTGGCCGCCTGCGGCAAGTCCGCGCAGGTGCCGCTGCAGTCCTGGCTGCTGGACGCGATGGAGGGCCCGACCCCGGTGTCGGCGCTGATCCACGCGGCGACCATGGTCACCGCCGGCGTCTACCTGGTGGTGCGGTCCGGGGTGATCTACGAGCAGACCGAGGCGGCCTCGACCGCGGTGGTCATCGTCGGTACGGTCACCGCCCTGGCCGGTGCGATCATCGGTTGCGCCAAGGACGACATCAAGAAGGCGCTGGCCGGTTCGACGATGAGCCAGATCGGCTACATGATGCTGGCCGCCGGCCTCGGCCCGGCCGGCTACGTGTTCGCGATCTTCCACCTGCTCACGCACGGCTTCTTCAAGGCCAACATGTTCCTCGGTGCCGGATCCGTCATGCACGGCATGAACGACGACGTGAACATGCGCCACTACGGCGCGCTGCGGACGGCGATGAAGATCACTTTCGTGACCTTCGGCTTCGGCTACCTGGCGATCCTCGGTATCCCGCCGTTCGCCGGCTTCTTCAGCAAGGACAAGATCATCGAGGCCGCGTTCGCGGACAACACGGTGATCGGTCTGTGCGCGCTGCTCGGCGCCGGGCTCACCGCGTTCTACATGACGCGGGTGATGATCATGACGTTCTTCGGCAAGAAGCGCTGGGCCGAGGACGTGCACCCGCACGAGTCGCCGAAGGTGATGACGTGGCCGCTGATCATCCTGGCCGCGCTCTCGCTGGCCGGCGGTGCGCTGTACTTCGCCGGTCACTGGATCGTCGGCTGGCTCGAGCCGGTGGTCGGGCACGAGGAGGAGCACCCTCCGGTGAGCGCCGCGGTGATGACGATCATCACCCTCGCGGTGGTTGCCGTCGGCATCGCGATTTCGGTGCTGATGTACCGCCGGGAGGTGCCGCGGGAGGCTCCGGCCGGCTCGCCGGTCACCAAGTTCGCGCGTCGTGACCTGTACGGCGACGCGCTGAACGAGGCGGTCTTCATGCGCCCCGGGCAGTACCTGACCCGGACGCTGGTCTGGTTCGACAACCGGGTTGTCGACGGCCTGGTCAACGGCCTGGCCGCACTCTTCGGCGGGCTGTCCGGCCGCCTCCGCCGGGTCCAGACGGGCTTCGTCCGTTCGTACGCACTCAGCATGGTCTTCGGCGCCGCATTCGTGGTCGTCGCCCTCCTCGCGGTGAGGTTGTCGTGAACATCGGTTGGCTGACCCTGTTACTGCTCCTGCCGTTCGTCGGGGCCATCGCGACGATGCTGGTGCCGAAGGCGAAGGCGCTGACGGCCAAGCAGGTCGCGCTCGGGTTCTCGCTCGTGACGCTGGTGCTGACCGCGATCGTCGCGATCGGCTACCAGCGCAACGGCGCCGAGGACTACGCCGTGACGCACACCTGGATCAAGGCCTTCGGCGCGCACTACGCGCTCGGCCTGGACGGCGTGGGCATCGTCCTGGTGGTGCTGACCGCGCTGCTGACGCCGATCGTGATGATCGCGTCCTGGAACGACGCGCAGCAGGGCCGCTGGTCGGAGAAGTCCTTCTTCGCCTGGATCCTCGGCCTGGAGGCGCTGTCGATCGGCGTGTTCGCCGCCACCGACGTGTTCTTGTTCTACGTGCTGTTCGAGGCCACGCTGATCCCGATGTACTTCCTGATCGGCGGCTTCGGCGGCCCGCAGCGTTCGTACGCCGCGGTGAAGTTCCTGCTCTACTCGCTGCTCGGCGGTCTGCTGATGCTGGCCTCGGTCGTCGGTCTGTACGTCGTCTCCGCGCGGCAGGGCGACCCGTCGTACCTGCTGTCGGACATGATGAAGCTGGACATGAGCCAGAACACCGAGCGCTGGCTGTTCCTCGGCTTCATGTTCGCGTTCGCGGTGAAGGCGCCGATGGTGCCGTTCCACACCTGGCTGCCGGACGCGGCCGGTGAGGCGACGCCGGGGACGTCGGTGCTGCTGGTCGGCATCCTGGACAAGATCGGCACCTTCGGGATGATCCGGTTCTGCCTGGGCCTGTTCCCGAACGCGTCCGAGTGGGCCACCCCGGTGGTGCTGGTGCTGGCGCTGATCTCGGTGCTGTACGGCGCGCTGCTGGCGATCGGGCAGACCGACATCAAGCGGCTGATCGCGTACACCTCGATCTCGCACTTCGGCTTCATCGTGATGGGTATCTTCGCGCTGACGTCGCAGGGCCTGACCGGGTCGACGCTGTACATGTTCAACCACGGTCTCTCGACCGCGGCGCTGTTCCTGGTCGCCGGGTACCTCGTGTCCCGGCGCGGATCCGCCCGGATCGCCGACTACGGCGGGGTGGAGAAGGTCGCACCGGTGCTCGCCGGGACCTTCCTGTTCGCCGGCCTGTCCAGCCTGGCGCTGCCCGGTCTGTCGCCGTTCATCTCCGAGTTCATGGTGCTGGCCGGGACCTTCAGCAAGCACCGGACGATCGCGGTGATCGCGGTGGTCGGTATCGTGCTGGCCGCGCTGTACATCCTGCTGATGTACCAACGCACGATGACGGGCCCGGTCCGCGACGGGATCGAGAAGCTCAAGGACCTGAATGTGCGTGAGGTCTTCGCGATCGCACCGCTGATCGTCCTGATCATCGGCCTCGGAATCTTCCCGAAGCCGATCGTCGACATCATCAAGCCCGCCGTCGAGGCGACCATGCAGCATGTGGGCGTCACCGACCCGGCACCGGAGATCCCCGCGACGGAGGGACAGAAGTGAGCGCGTTGTTGCTGCCGCTGGCGGACTTCACGGCGCCGAAGATCGAGTACAACGAGCTGGCTCCGCTGCTCGTCGTGTTCGGCGCGGCGTGCGTCGGCGTCCTGGTCGAGGCGTTCCTGCCGCGGCCGTTGCGGCACCTGGTGCAGCTGGCGATCACGGTGGTCGCCCTGGTCGTCTCCGGTGTCCTGACCGGCATCCTGATGAACGACAAGAAGGAGCTGGTCGCCGCGCAGGGCGCGATCTCGGTCGACGGCCCCGCGCTGTTCACCTGGATCGTCCTGCTGGCGCTGACGCTGATCAGCGTGCTGCTGTTCGCGGAGCGCTCGATCGACGGCGGCCTGTCCGCGTTCGCCGGCCAGGCAGCCGCCGTACCGGGCTCCGAGGCGGAGCGAGAGGGCACCGCCGCGCGCATCGAGCACACCGAGATCTTCCCGCTGACGCTGTTCGCGGTCGGCGGCATGATGCTGTTCGCGGCCTCGAACGACCTGCTCGTGCTGTTCGTCGCGCTCGAGGTGTTCTCGCTGCCGCTGTACCTGCTGTGCGGGCTGGCCCGCCGGCGCCGGCTGATCTCGCAGGAAGCCGCGATGAAGTACTTCCTGCTCGGCGCCTTCTCGTCGGCGTTCCTGCTGTTCGGGATCGCGCTGCTGTACGGGTACGCCGGCACGATGTCGCTCGGCGGGATCGCGGACGCGCTCGGCACGCAGACCGGCGGCGACGCCATCCTGCTCGCCGGCACCGGCCTGGTGGGAGTCGGCCTGCTGTTCAAGGTCGGCGCCGTACCGTTCCACTCCTGGACGCCGGACGTCTACCAGGGCGCACCGACGCCGGTCACCGGCTTCATGGCGGCCTGCACCAAGATCGCCGCGTTCGTCGGGCTGATGCGGGTCTTCTACGTCGCGCTCGGCGGGACGCGCTGGGACTGGGCGCCGATGATGTGGATCGTCGCGATCCTCACCATGGTGGTCGGTTCGATCGTCGCGATCACGCAAACCGACGTGAAGCGGATGCTGGCGTACTCGTCGATCGCGCACGCGGGCTTCCTGCTGACCGCGTTCGTCGGCCTCGCGCAGGTCGGCAGCGGCGTGCACAACGGCATCACCTCGACGCAGGCGGTGCTGTTCTACCTGGTCTCGTACGGCTTCCCGACGATCGGCGCGTTCGCCGTCGTGACGCTGGTGCGCGACGCGGGCGGCGAGGCGACGCACCTGTCCCGCTGGGCGGGCCTGGGCAAGAAGTCGCCGCTGCTGGCCGGGATCTTCGCGTTCTTCCTGCTGTCCTTCGCCGGCATCCCGCTGACCGCGGGCTTCACCGGCAAGTGGGCGGTCTTCAGCGCGGCGTGGACCGGCGGCGCGTGGCCCTTGGTGGTTGTCGCTGTCCTGTCCAGCCTGGTCGCCGCGTTCTTCTACGTCCGCGTGATCGTGCTGATGTTCTTCTCCGACCTGCCGGCCGACGCGCCGGACGTGGCGCTGCCGGGCTGGCAGACCACGAGCGCCGTGGCGCTGGGTCTCGCTGCCACCGTCGTCCTCGGCCTGGTCCCCGGACCGGTACTGGACCTGGCGGCCCGAGCTGGTGAGTTCATCCGTTGAGTCCGACCCCGCTGCCGGCCGAGAGCCTGGGATTCGAGTTCGCCGACGCAGGCCTCGAGTCCCGGGTTCGTGCCGGTCTGGAGCGCATCGAGCGGGCATTGCTCGACGCGACCCAGTCCGAGGCGCCGTTCGTCACCCAGGCCGCCCAGCACGTCATGGTGGCCGGTGGCAAGCGGTTCCGGCCGTTGCTGGTGCTGCTGGCGGCCGAGTTCGGCGCCGACGTCCCCTCTGACGACGCAGTTGACGACGTGGTAAAGGCGGCCGTGGTGGTCGAGCTGACCCACGTCGCGACGCTGCACCACGACGACGTGATGGACGAGGCGGCGCTGCGCCGCGGCTCGTCGACGGCGAACGCGCGCTGGGACAACTCGGTGGCGATCCTGTCCGGCGACTGGCTGTTCGCCCGGGCGTCGGACCTGGTCGCGGACCTCGGGCCGGAAGCGGTCCGGATCCAGGCCCGGACCTTCGGCCGGCTGGTCGAGGGCCAGATCCGCGAGACGCTCGGCGTCGGCGAGGGGCAGGACCCGCTCACGCACTACCTGTCGGTGGTCGCCGACAAGACCGGCTCGCTGATCGCGACGTCCGCCGTCTTCGGTGCCCGGTACGCCGGCGCCTCGGAGGAGATCCAGGAATCGCTGCGGGCGTTCGGCGAGGAGATCGGCGTGGCGTTCCAGCTGGCCGACGACTTGCTCGACATCGCGTCGGAGTCCGGCCAGTCCGGCAAGACGCCCGGCACCGACCTGCGTGAGGGTGTGCCCACGCTGCCGGTGCTGATCTTCCGCGCCCAGGCAGACCCGGCGGACCCCACGGACGCCCGCCTGCTGGAGCTGCTGGACTCGGACCTGTCCGACGACGCGCGCCTCGCGGAGACGCTCGAGCTGCTCCGCTCGCACCCAGCCTTCCGCCAGGCCGAGGACGACGTACGCCGCCGCGCCTCCGACGCCCGCAAACTCCTCAGCACCCTCCCCGAAGGCCCCGGCCGCCAGGCCCTCGACGCACTCTGCGACCTGGTAGCCACCCGCTCCGTCTGACCTGAGCTCTGGGCCGCTTCGCGACTCTGTGCGATGCTGTGCCGACTATGGGTGAGCGGGATGTTGTGTTTCCGGTGGCCGGGCTGTCGGTGGAGTCGTTGGCCGAGAGTGTGTTGCTGCATCTGCCGGCGTTGACCGACGCGTTGGTGGAGACGATCTACGCGCAGAACCCGGCGTACCGGGTCATGGATGCGGTGCCGCAGCAGGATCTGTGGCGGTCGTGTCATGACAACGTGGCGCGGGTCGTGCAGATGATCGCCGACAACGAGGACCACTTCGACGCCGCGCAGGCGACCGGGCGGCGGCGTGCCGAGCAGCGGATGCCGCTGGACGACGTCCTGAAGTCGTTCCGGCTCGGCGGGCGGCTGGTGTGGGAGGCGTTGATCGAGGAGGCCCGCGCCCAGGGTGCGGTCGATTCGGAGGCGCTGCTCGATGTCGCGTCCAAGGTCTGGGAGGTCGTCGACCGGACGTCGTCGCAGGTCGCGGCCGCCTACCACGTCGCCGAGCGGCAACTCGTCCGCGCCGACGAGCGCCGCAGGTCGACGCTCTGGGAGGGCCTGCTGCACGGCCGCGGGAAGGACCGCGCGTTCGTCCAGGAAGCCGCCACGGTCCTCGACGTACCGATCGACGGCCGCTACCTGGTGGTGGCCATCGACAACTTGGTCGACGACGAGTGCACGACATCCTCGTTCGTACGCCGGTTCGCGGGAGTACGGGTCGCCTCCGCGTGGCAGGTGCGTCCGCAGACCGTCGTCGGCTTGCTTGCGCTCGGCACGGAATCGCTTCCGAAGGCACTCGGCATCCTGCGCGATGTCGTGCACGCACCCGCGGGTCTGTCCGGCGTGGTGAACGGGCTGGCCGAGGTGAATGTCGCCTACCGGCAGGCGATGCTGGCCCGGCGGACCCTGCCGGCCGGTCAGATCGACGTGGCAGCTCTGACGGAGCGGCTGCCCGAGGCGTTGTTGCTCAGCGCACCGGAGTTGGCCGGGCAACTGGTTCAGACCTGGCTGGTTCCCCTGACCACGGTGCCGGCATCGGAACGCGACCTCCTGCTCGACACCTTGGACAAGTGGGTGACGGCCGCCGGATCCGTTCGCCGGACGGCGGATCTCGCGCACTGTCACCGGAACACGGTCATCAACCGCCTGCACCGGGTGCATCAGATCACCGGCCGTGACGTCACCGAGGACGGTTGCCAGCTCGAACTCGGCCTTGCCCTGCGGGCGTTCAAGCTCTTCCCTGCGTGACCGATGGGTGTGCCTGTGCGTTGTGCACAGTGAACCCCTGCAAAACCTGGGCATTGCGGCCATGCCGCCGCCGCAGCGGCGGTGCCAGACTGCGTTCCCAGCATTGCTCGAGCACGGAGGACCCAGATGACCGAACGCAGCGAGAAGCCGGCCGGCGGACGGGGCCTGCTGGGCAGACGCAAGGTCCTCGGGTACCTGATCGCCGCCCCCACGCTCGCGGTCGGAGTCAGTTGGGTCGCCAACGAATCCGGCTCGCGGTCCGCGGATGCGGCGGTTCCCTCGCTGCCGCAGCCGCCGGACATCTTCGACCTGGGCGACCTGCAGAACCTCGCGGCCGCGCCGACGTCCGGGCTGATCACCGTGGAGCTGAAGACCGACGGCACCGCGCACTTCGCGGTGCCGCGCTGCGAGGTCGGCCAGGGCATCACGACCGCATTCGCGATGATGGTGGCCGAAGAGCTGGATCTCCCGATGAACAAGGTCGAGATCACGCTCGCCGACGCGCGGCCCGAGCTGCTGATGAACCAGCTCACCGGCGGCTCGAACTCGATGCGCAGCATGTACCTCCCGGTCCGGACGGCGGCCGCGCTCGCCCGGCAGCGCCTGGTCGAGACGGCCGCCGAGCACTGGGCCGTCGACGCCGGCCGGCTGACCACCCGCAAGGGCGTGGTGAGCGGGCCGAGCGGGCGTACGGCGACGTACGGATCGCTGGCGAAGGCGGCGGCCGCCCTGACGACGGTCACGTTCTCCGCGGAGCTCAAGGACCCGTCCGAGTTCAAAGTCCTCGGGCAGCCGCGGAACCGGGTCGACGGCCACGACATCGTCACCGGCCGCAAGGAGTTCGCGATGGACCTGCAGGTCCCGGGCGCGAAGCCGACCATGGTGGCCAGGCCGCCGACGATCAACGGGACGCTGCGGTCGATCAACAACCTCGCGGCGCTGCGGGCGCTGCCGGGAATCACCGACGTCGTTGGCATCACCCACGGCATCGCGATCCGTGGCGAGACCTTCGGCCAGTGCATCGACGCGATCCAGAAGGTCGACGCGACCTGGGGCCCGGGCACCGTCGACGACGAGTCCGACGCGACGGTGCTGGCCAAGCTGCGGGCGGCGCAGCTGCCGATGGCGGTTCCGCCGGTCCTGGCGCAGACGATCGACGCCGAGTTCGTGTTCGCGTTCGCCAGCAACAGCCCGCTCGAACCGGACTGCGCGATCGCCGACGTCCGCCCGGACAGCGCCGAGATCTGGTCGTGCCTGAAGGTCCCGATCGTGGCCCAGGAGGACATCGCCAAGCAGCTCGGCCTGCCGATCGACGCTGTGCAGGTGCATGTCGTCCAGGGCGGCGGCTCGTTCGGCCGGCACCTGTTCCACGACGTGGCGGCCGAGGCGGCGGAGATCTCGCAGAAGATGGGCAAGGCGGTGAAGCTGTCCTGGTCGCGGACCGACAACTTCCGCCAGGGCCGCACGCACCCGATGTGCACGTCCCGCGTCCGGGTGAACTACCTGGCCGGCAACGTGCTCAGCTACGAGCAGCGCCATACGAGTGTGCAGACCGACTTCGGTCACGGTCTCGGCGAGATGATCACCGCGTTCGCGGCGGACCTGCCGGTCGGCGGAAACCTGTCGTTCGCGGAGACGATCTTCGCGCTGACCCAGTCCTCGCCGTACGACTTCGGGGTCACCACGCAGCTGCTCAACGAGATCCCGCTGAAGTTCAACACCGGCAGCATGCGCAACATCTACTCGCCGAACGTGGTCTGCGCCGAGGAGCTGGTGGTCGATCAGCTCGCCAAGAAGATGGGCCAGGACCCGGTCCGGTTCCGGCGGAACTTCCTCAAGGATCAGCGGTTGCTCGCCGTGCTGAACAAGGCGGCCGAGGTCGGCCACTGGGGCAAGGCGATGCCGAAGGGTACGGCGCAGGGCATCGCGGTGCACTCGGAGTACCGGGCCGCGGTCGCGACGCTGGTCGAGATCGACTGCCGGCCGGAGACCGTGAACCGGCCGGTCGAGGGCGAGGCGGTGACCGGTCCGCGGGTGACCAAGGCGGTGATCGCCGTCGATCCCGGGTTCTGCATCAACCCGCGCGGCCTGGAGGCCCAGATGATCGGCGGTCTGCAGGACGCGATCGCGCTGGCGCTGACGTCGAGCCTGCACATCAAGAACGGCATCCCGCTCGAAGGCAGCTGGGACAACTACTTCTACACCCGGGAGTGGAACACGCCGCTGGACGTCGAGGTCGTGATCATGCCGAACACCGGTGACAGCCCGAGCGGCGCCGGTGAGCTGTCGGTGGCCCCGGCGTTCGCCGCGGTCGCCTGTGCGTACGCGCGGGCCACCGGCACGCTGCCGAAGTACTTCCCGATCAACCACGGCACGCTGAGCTTCGAGCCGTTGCCGGTGCAGCCGTCCACTCCGCAGTCGCCGACCGACGGCCTCGACCACACGTTCTGAGGAATCTCATGCCAACGCACACTTTCAAGCTCAACGGCAAGCAGATCAGCGTCGAGGCCGAGGACGGCGTCCGGCTGCTGTGGGTCCTGCGCGACCTGCTCGGCGTCACCGGGCCGAAGTACGGCTGCGCGCTGGAGGTGTGCAAGTCGTGCACCTCGCACATCAACGGCAAGGCGTTCAACCCGTGCTCGGTCCAGGTGAAGGACATCGAGCCGTCCGACGAGGTCACGACGATCGAAGGCCTGCCGGCGACGGTCGGCAAGGACCTGCACCCGATGCAGGAGGCCTGGCTGAAGTACGACGTCGCCCAGTGCGGCTACTGCCAGCCCGGTCAGATCATGGCCGCCGTCGCGAAGGTGAAGCAGGCCCGCGCGGAGGGTCGCGACATCACCGACGCGGACCTCGACGAGCTGCGCAACATCTGCCGCTGCGGCACGTACTCCCGGATTCGCGAGGCCGTGAAGGCCGGCGCGGAGGACATGGGTGCGTGACGTCGTCGCGCACGTCCGCCCCTGGTACGGCGAGAGGTTCGCGCTCGCCACGGTGATCGGCACGTTCCGTTCGGCGCCGCGGCAACCGGGCGCGTCGATGGCGGTGTCCGGCGCCGGCACGGTGGTCGGCAGCGTCTCGGGCGGCTGTGTCGAGGCCGACGTGTACGCGGTGGCCGAAGAGGTGATCCGGACCGGGGTGCCGGTGGTCCGGCGGTACGGGATCTCCGACGACGACGTGTTCGCGATCGGCCTGACCTGCGGCGGTCTGCTCGACGTCCTGGTGGAGCCGGTCGACCCGGCGTCGTACCCCGAGTTCGGCGCGGTCGCGGAGGCGATCGCGACAGGCCGGCCGATGGCGGTGGCGACCGTGGTCACGGCGGGCGAGCGCCTCGGCCGGCGCCTCGTCATCGGCCCTTCAGCCACCGGCGCCGTCAACGTCGGTGTTGATGTCCAGGGCAGCCTGGGCGACGCCGGTCTGGACGCGGCGGTGGTGCAGGACGCGCTGGCGATGATCAGCAGCGGTTCGACCGCGATCCGCGAGTACGGCCTGCACGGGGACTGCGGGCGGACCGACGTCGCCGTGTTCGTACAGGCGCTGACGCCGCCGCCGCGGATGTTCGTGTTCGGGGCGATCGACTTCGCGGCGGCCGTGGCGCGGGTCGGCAAGTTCCTCGGGTACCACGTGACGGTGTGCGACGCCCGCGGCGTCTTCGCCACCCGTGCCCGGTTCCCCGAGGCCGACGAGGTCGTGGTCGACTGGCCGCACCGGTTCCTCGCGGGCGTCCTCGACCAGGTCGACCGCCGGACGGCGCTGTGCGTGCTGACGCATGACCCGAAGTTCGACGTACCGCTGCTGCAGGTGGCGCTGCGGACGGACGCCGGTTACATCGGCGCGATGGGGTCGCGGCGTACTCACTTCGACCGGCTGTCGCGGTTGCGCGCCGCGGGCGTCACCGAGGACGAGCTGGCCCGGCTGACGTCACCGACCGGCCTGGACCTCGGCGCCCGGACGCCCGAGGAGACGGCGATCTCGATCGCGGCCGAGATCATCGCCTCCCGCAGCGCGGCCAGTGCGCGTCCGCTGTCCACCACGACGGGCCGGATTCACGCCGCGCTCATCGCGACGTGAGCTGACGGACCGACGGGCGGTGGTCCTCGACGTACCCGCCGTCGGGACGCCGGACGATCCGGCCGGTCTCGATGCCGTGCGTCGCGATCTCCTGCTCCTGCTGCTGCAGGCCGAGGCAGACACGGCGCGTGATGAAGAGCGCGGCGGGCGGACCGACGATCAGCAGGATCTGGAACAGCCGCAGCAGCGTGTTGAACGAGAGATGGAACTGTACGGCGATCGTGTCGGCGCCGGCGGCGGCCCAGAGGACGCCGTAGAACACGATGCCCGCGACACCGATGCCGGTGCGCGTCGGGTTGGCGCGCGGCCGCTCGAGCTCGTAGTGATCCGAACGGTCGCCGGTCACCCGTTCCTCGATGAACGGGTAGACCGCGACGAGCAGGAGGAACAGCGTGCAGAGCGCAACCGGCAACAGGACGGCCAGGCTGATCGTCTTTCCCCACCAGACGACCTCCCAGCCGGGCGCGAGCCGGAGCGACCCGTCCAGGAACGCGAGGTACCAGGCCGGGCCGACGCCGGCCGAGGTGTCCGCCGGGTCGGCAGGCCCGTACAGCCAGACCGGGTTGATGGTCGCGGTCGCGGCCATGACGAGCGAGACCCCGCCGACGAAGCAGAACAGGCCGACGCTCTTCACCACGTCGACGCGTCCGGCGGTGCGCTGGGGCTTCTCCGCGGGCTGCTTCACGGGCTTGCGGAGCGCGAGCAGGACGAAGAGCGCGATGATCGCCACCGGAAGGACGACGACGTGCAGCGGGTAGAACCGCGAGATCACGTCGCCCGGGAACTCGCCGCCGAACAGCAGGTGCGACAGCGCGGAGCCGACGAACGGCGTCGCCTGCAGGACACCGTCGAGGACGGCGAGGCTGGTGCCCGAGGCCATGTCGTCCGGGAGCGAGGTCCCGGTGAGGCAGGCGCCCAGCGTGAGGACGAGCAGGCCGAAGACCACCAGCCAGTTCAGCCGCCGCGGCCGACGGAAGGCCGCGGTGAAGAACAGTTGCAGCAGGTGCAGCGTGATCGCCGCGACCATGATCAGCGTGGCCCAGTGATGGACCTGCCGGACCAGTAACCCGGCACGGGTCTCGAAGGTGATCGCGAGGGTCGAGTCCAGCGCCCGCGACATCTCGGTGCCGCGCAGTGGTCCGTACGGTCCGTCGTACACGACCGGCTCGACGGACGGCTTGTAGTCCACCATCAGGACCAGGCCGCTGATCATGATCACGACGAAGCTGTAGAAGGCGATCTGGCCGAACAACAGCGACCAGTGGTCGGGAAACACTCTCGCTCGCAGATTGCCCAGTCGACTCTGCATGCTGGACCTCCCTCGGTCATACATACGACACCGCAGCGCGCGCGACTGTGACGCGACGTGCTGCACCTCACGTGCGCGGGCCGTGGCCGGTTGCGGACGGTCGCCGGACGGTCTCTGCAAGTGGAGCGACGGTGGAACTGTGGGCGGATAAGGTCCTGCGGTGACCGAACGCACCCTGGGTAACGGCCGCTACGTCCTGAGTGAGCCTCCGCTCGGTGTGGGTGGGATGGGGACGGTCTGGAAGGCGTTCGACTCCGTGCTGCACCGTGAGGTCGCGGTGAAGGAGCTGCGGATCCCCGGCGGGCTGAACCCCGAGGAGCAGGACAAGCTCCGGCTGCGGGCGCTGCGCGAGGCGCGGGCCGCCGCCGGGCTGGATCACCCGGCGATCGTCACGATCCACGACGTGGTGGACGAGGGCGGCCGGCCGTGGATCGTGATGCGGCTGCTGCCGGGCCGGACCCTCGACCACGTGGTCCGCGCGAACGGTCCGCTCAGCCCGCGGCGGGCGGCGGAGCTCGGCGTCCGGCTGGTCGAGGCGCTGAGCGCGGCGCACGCGAACGGCGTACTGCACCGCGACGTCAAGCCGCAGAACGTGATGCTCGGCGCCGACGACCGCTGGATGCTGACCGACTTCGGCATCGCCTCGGTCGCGGGCGCGACCCGCACGCTGACCGGCACCGGCATCGTGACCGGCACCCTCGGGTACGTCGCCCCGGAACGACTCTCCGGCGCCGAACCCGGCGCCCCCGCCGATCTGTGGGCCCTCGGCGCCACGCTGTACTGCGCAGTCGAGGGCCGCCACGCCTACGACTTCGACGACCTGCCCGCGATGATCGCCGCAGTCCTCACCCGCGACCCCGAACCGATGCGCCTCGCCGGCCCGCTCGCCCCGGTCATCGCCGGCCTGATGGAACGCGACCCGACCCGCCGCCTCACCCCCGCCGCCGCCCGCGAACAACTACTCACCATCGCCGGCGGCTACCCAACCTTCGAGAACCCCACCCAGCCCCTCACCGACCGCACCGAAAAGATCCCGACCGGAACGAAATTGCCGCCATCTGGCGAAGCGGTCGGCGTCTGGAGCACCCCGGCATTGCGGGCGAACGCGGGGATGCTGGTGGCGATGAATGCCGTGATGGGCACCTTGCTGGCCCTCCTGGTCTTCTCCTTGGCCAACGGCATGCCGGTCGGGATCGCCCTGGCTCTTGTCGTCGTGATGGCGGTGGGCGCCGGACTGGGCGCGTGGCTGGCGCCGAGCCTCGAACGGTGGATCGGCCTGCCCGCGGCTCTCCTCGGCAGCGTTCTGGTCACAGGCGAATCCTTCGTCGGAGCGGGCCTGTTGATGGACCCGCGACGGCCAATCGCGACGACAGCTCTGTGCGGCGTTGCCGTGGTCGCGTTCGCCGTCTGGCATCGCCTGTCCCGTGTACTGCGCCACCGTCTGCTTTCTGCTGAGCTACTGCGTAGAGCGCGGACCGTCCACCGCGCTGTAGGTTCCGGTGCCCTCGTCGTGGGTGCGGCCGTCGGCGCTGGCTTCATCGCCCTCATCGGCACGAGAAAGCTCCCCGCGTACGACGGCAACGTCGTGACGACGATTCTCGGCGGCGCCGGCCTCGTCGCGGTGCTGGCCGCGCTGCTGGCGATTCCCGCCGTACGATCGACGCCAACGAAACGCGTCGGCCGGTGGGCAGCGGTCGTGAGTACGTCGGCGGCGCTGGCGCTGCCGGTGATCATCGGTGTTCAGAGCACCGTCCACCACATCGAAGGCCGGGACGACTTCACCTCGCTGCCCAGCATCTGTTCATGGAGTTCGCTGTCTCAGGCCGGAGTTGCGCGCTACATCGACGACCCGCCGGAGCCGGACGCGTTCACGGGAACCAGTTCGGTCGACTGCACCTGGGAGCGCATCGGTGACGACCGCGCCGAGCTCGAGGTCTACGTCACGATGCACGACAACTCCCGCGACGCCAAGCGCCGGATGTCGTCGCGGCAGCAGTCGGCCGAGGACGACGGCCACAGGGTCACCGCGCTCGCGTACGGCGACCAGTCCTACTGGTACCTGTACGACAGCTACCTCAACTCCGAGGACACGTTGGGTGTCGGCGTCGAGATCCGGATCGACAACGTGGTGATCGAGACCAAGCTCGAACAAGCCGACGACAAAGGCAGCCCGCCCGCTGCCGAGGTCCAGGCATTGGCGGCGGACCTCGCGCGCCAGGTCGCCCAACACAAACCCCAGCGCTGACTCGCAATCCTCCGAAGCCCGGCTTCAGGGGCCGGTGTGTGGGTGTGGCCGGCGTGGGACTTGGTGTGTGCCGGTGTGGTCGACGACGAAGCGGAATCCGTGCGGGCTGGTCCATTCGATTCCGCCGGTGGGCAGGCGTCGGCTTCCCCAGCCGCCGAAGGTTTTGGCGCGGTGATGGAGCCGGCTCTGCGGTATGAGGTTGTCGACGCTGGTTTGACCGGGCGGGCCGGTGCCGTCCGGTGAGCGTCTCCGGCCAGGTGTCCGCGCTCCGGCGCGTGGGACCGGAGTCGCAGGTGGGCGCGTTGAGCCCGGTGGCCTTGTTGATGCCGACGCCCGCCGTACTGATGCCGCTGACGCCGACCGCATTGATGCCGCCGGCGCTGGCCGCACAGGTGCTGGTGATGGGCCGGTGTGGTCGTACGGCCTGATGTGGTCCTGGTCCATCGAGACCGTGGCTTCGGCGCCGCTGTACGGGAACATGTCGACCGGCTGCCGCAGGCGGACGCGTTCGCGGATGCGGTGGGGGATCTCGTAGCTGTGCACGCTGACTTGGTCGTGCAGGTCGATCACGGGCTTGATGATCACCTGGTCATGGCCGAGCAGTTCGCTGAGTTGGCCGGCGAGCAGGGGGCCGAGGTCCTCGACCCGAAGTACGCCGGTGCCGGTGGCAAGAGTCTTGTCGGTGAGGTGCACATACAGCGTGTGCCGGCTCCGGCGGCTGGGTCTGCCGCTCGCTGCTCCAAGACTGTTGCTGTAGGCATCGCATTTGATCGCGGCCAGCCGAGCCGCCAGGCTCCCGCCCAGCGCCTGCCGCGTGAACGCGTCCATGCCGTCCGAACCGTCGGCGTGATCCGCCTCGGCACCTGCTGCAGCAGTGTCGGTGCGAGCCGGTTCGCCTGGCGCGGTTGTGGCTGGGGGACGGGTGCGGGCGAGGTGGCGTGCGACCTCGATCAACTGGTCCGCGGCGGCGGGATCGCAGATCCAGCCGATCGCCTTCGCCCGGCGCTGATCGAGGTCGTCGGTATCGCCAAGCATCTTCAGTGCCCAGGCCAGATCGTCGATGGTGGCATCGAACCGGATCACATCGCCGGCGGCTGCACGCACCCAGATCCGTTTGGTGCCGTGCTCATCGGATTGAGCGACGAACACACCGCGGGTCTTCGCGGCCGCCTCTGCATTCGCGTTGGCCTGCTCGGGATCGGCTTCCCAGATCGCTGCGGTGGTGATGGACTTGAGCTTGCGCGGGGTGACGGTGTTCACGATCCCCGCAACCCTGCCGTCCACGATCGCCGCGGCCTCCAACGACAACGACAGGCACGCCTCGGCGATCTTGCGGGCGCGCCAGCTGAGCGCGTGCCCGGACAGCACCGCTGCCCATACGCGAGGCAGCCGGTGCCGCAGCCCCAGCGCCTCGCCCATCAACGCCGCCGCCGCACCACTCGACATGCCCAGCACGGCACCGAACTCGACCGGCGCGAACTCCGCCACCTCCGGACAGCCGTCGCCGCCGTACACGACGAACCGCTCACACCCGGGCAGCCGCTTGTAACCCGGAATCGTGGCGTTGCGGTCCGCGAACGCCAATGCTGCCCGCAAGACACCGACCGCGGCGTGTTCCTGATCTCGACCGTACTCGGCGGCCGCGGCCAGCAAGGCCGTGTCGCTGAGTTCATCCAGATCATTCTCGAACATGTGCTCTATTGTAGATCACGGATGGATCACAGCAAACCGGCAATGGCTGGGAATCCCTTGTGTGTAAGGTGAATGGGCCGCGACGGCCGTAGGGCGGTCGAACATCGTCAGCGGTTCTGCCAGGTGGGGCTTTCGATGTAGTGGTTGTCGTAGAGGTCGCTGGTCTTGGCTACTTCGGCCCAGTCGGTTTCGCCTTGGTAGGCGGATTCGAGGAGGCGGTAGTAGCCGAAGCGGGGCTTGGCGTTGGTGAGGACGAAGAGGACCTCGGCCGGGTCGTTGCCTGCGGCCTCGAAGGCGTGCGGTGTGTTCGGCGGGACGAGTAGGTAGTCGCCCTGGTGCAGCTCGACGAGGTTCTCGCCGGTGAGGACCCGCAGCGAACCATCGAGTACGAAGAACAGCTCGGCGGCCTCGCGGTGCAGGTGCGGGGGAGCGCCTTCCTTGCCGGGCTGGAAGATCGAGCGGTGGCTGGTCAGGTGGCCGCCGGTGTCGGGTACGTCGGCCAGCAGGGTCACGCCGCTCGCGGACAGCGTCTCGGCTTCGGAGGCGCGGATCAGTACGGTCATCGGAATCTCCTTCTAATCGGGATATTGAATGTCCAGAATCAAGTCGTGCGAACTGGCGGGCTGGGGAGTGTCAGAGGTTGGCGAACCTGTTCCGGGTGTTGCCGGGCGCATCTGGATACCGGTGCACGACCTCGTCGGCGAGGTCCGCGATCGACCGGCCCGCCAGCTCGCGGCGATAGGTCAGCTCGGCGCCGCGCATTGCCTGTGAGATCACGCAGACCTTGGTGTAATCGGCCTTCGCGTCCGCGCCCGGGCCTTCCTTGAGGATCTCCGTGCAGCGGAACGCCTCGTCGGGTCCGTCGATCGCGACGACGATGTCGAGCAGGCTGATGTCGCGCGGGTCGCGAGCCAGCTGGAAGCCGCCCTTCGGTCCCGACATCGACGTGAGGATGCCGGCCCGGGTGAGCGCCTGGAGCTGCTTGTTCAGGTACGCCGTGGGCAGGTTGTAGAAGGCCGCGAGCCGCTTGGCGGTGACCGCCTCGCCGGGGATCCAGCTGAGGTTCACGCAGCTGTGCATCACCCACTCGACGCCCTCGTTCATCTTCATAACCTGGATATTAGATGTCCTGAATAGGATTCGTCAAGAGGCCCGACCGCCAACCGGCCGGGCCTCGTGACGCGTGAGCTACGGGTACGCGACCCGCAGGCTCTTGATCACTCCGGACGGGAGTGCCCAGCTGGCGTAAGCGAACCCCTCGTCGTACCCGCTGATGGGCGAGTTGTAGACGCTCGAGGACTTGTACTCGGTACGCCGCGTGCAGGACGGGTCGCACAGGTCGGCGGTCTTCGAGGTGGTCTTGCCGTCGATGACGCGGCCGACGCGGACCCAGCGCGGCTCGATCCATTGGCCGGAGGCGGGGTTGACCAAGAGCTGTCCACGCTCCTGCATCTCTGCGCGGTAGCCGCGCTCGAGGCGGTTCACGCAGACCTTGCCGGCCGTGTACGTCACGCACTTGCCCACGACCTTGGTCCAGGCGCTCCACGAGGCGCCGACATCGAAGCCGTAGCCGAGTTCGCCGGACGTGCCCCACCCGACGTACGTGGTCTCGGAGGTCTCTGTCGCTGACCAGGAAGACGTCCAGGCCGTCGTCTTCGGCGCGCACGTGGTCGAGCAGTACTTCGTGATGTGGCTCTGCCAGACGTAGTGGTCGGGCGTGATCGACTGGCCGGCGACGGGTGTGACGATCAGCCGTCCGCGGTAGCCGGTGACGGACCCGGTGTCGGTCACGCGCTTCTGCACCTCGGCACAGACCGAGCCCGCTTCGACGTCCACCGTCGCCCACACGGTCTGGCAGTTCTTGTCGTGGGCCTGCCAGCTGGTGGCGGCGTCGGCGCCGTCGGCCGTGACCACGATCGTTGCTGCCGCGGCGGCCAGGGCCGTGACCGCGGCGATGATTTTGAGCAAGATTCCATCCAGCAGTTGAGGACCACAGGGCCCGGGGATCGATGGGACCGGCCGGAGACCGGCAACTGGAACGCTAGCCGGGCCCGATCTCCGGGTGTGACGGTCGTTCGCCCTACAAAAGCTGGACGAGCGCCCTGGTGGACCCTGCATCGGCCTAGCCTTGTACTCGTGGCCCACGGCAAGAGTGGCGCGTCGACGACCGTCGCCGGGTCCAGTGAGCGGCTGCTGAATCTGACCCTCGAGCGGTACGGCGTGTGGCTCCGGTGCACTGTCGTGTGTCTGTGTGGCGCGCTGGGGATCGTAGCGGCCGCAACGCCCAGGCTCGCGGTGGTGCTGCTCATTCCCGTGGTCGTTGCCTGCGGCATCCGCTTGTACGGCGTACGCCGCCGGATCGCGCCGACGCTGCTGTGGACGCTGGATGTGGCAGTGCTGCTGCTGACAGGGTTGTCGCAGCCGGTGCTCGGCGGCGAGAGCGCGGACGTCACGGTCGAGGCGATCATCGGGATCTGTGTCATCACCTCGCAGCACGAGTGGGCGACGCGTCCGGTCGCCGCGGCCGCACTGGTCGTTGCGGGGCTGGCCGCCTGCGTGCTGGGCGACGTTCTCGCCGCGCAGGGTCCGGAGTGGTTGCCGCTGGCACGCACTCTCGTCCTGGCGGGTCTGTCCAGGGGCGCGCACCTGATCATGCGGACCCGGGCCAGGGCTGCCGACCGGTCCGCAGCCCGCTGGGCGGAGTCGCGCCGTACGGCCGAGGTCGGCGCCGCGCGACGGGCGGCCGAGCGCGAATACCTGGCGACGTTGCACGACACGGCGAGTGCGACGCTGCTGATGGTCTCCCAGGGCGCCGGCCGGGACTGGGCCTGGCTGCCCGCACGAGCCAGGCAGGACCTGGACGCGCTGTCCGCCGTTCCCGGATTCGGGACGGGAAACGTCGATCTGGCCGCGCTGGTGCGCTGCCTGCCGGCCGGTGAGGGAGAGGCCGGCGTACGGCTCACCACGCGGATCGACGGCCCGCTCGTGCTGCCTTCCGGGGCCGCTCTCGCGATGTTCAACGGGATCCGCGAGGCCGTGGCCAATGTCGGACGTCATGCGGGCGTGCAGGAAGCGGAGCTCAGGGGCTGCGCGGAAGCGAACGGCGCGGTCGTCGAGCTGACCGACGCGGGACGGGGCTTCGACCCAGAGGCGGTCTCCGCGCGGCGCCGCGGCATCACCGGATCGATCATCGGCAGGATGCACGCGGTCGGCGGCTCCGCGTCGGTCACCTCACGGCCGGGCGCCGGGACCCGCGTGGAGTGGCGCTGGCACGGCCGGACCGCGCCGAGAACTGACACCGCCGGGCGGGCGCAGACGGCCGTCGTCACGCTGATCCGCAGGCAGTTGCTGCATGGGGCTCAACTCGCCGCACTGTTCATCAGCCTGCTCTCGCAGTTCGTCCTGTCGCTCCACCAACTCACGTCCTACCAAGATCTGTACCGGCCGGCCTGGGCTCAGACGGCAGCATTCGTCTGTCTCGCGGCCGTTGCGGCGGTCGGTGCTGCGTATCTGCTGCGTGGCCGGCAGCTCCCGTCGACGGTGCGCTGGTACGGCCTCGGGGTGGTGCTCGCCGTGTCCGCGATCTGCGCGTTCACGCTGCCGGCGGAGCGGCTGACCGGCGCCGAGGACTGGGCGTTCGGCCTGGTCGGATGGCATGCGCTCTTCCTGCTGGCCGACCCGCGGATCTCTGCGTTCGCGGCGTTCCTGGGGGCTCATGTCGGGCTCAACGCGACCGCGGTGCTGCTCTCAGCGGCGCCGACCGCCCGGGAGTTGGCGACCATGGCGATCTCCGCGATCTCCGTCTGCGGCTTCCAGCTCTCCGTCGGCGTGCTGCTGACCCGCATGCTCCACGGTACGGCCCCGGCCGCCGGGACCGCCGCCGTACGGGAAGAGGAACTGCGTACTGCGGAGCGCGTCCACGAGGACATGCAGCGCGAGCACAAAGAGCGCTACCGGGCGCTGACGATGACGACGGTGCCGTTGCTCGTGGGCCTCGGCCACGGCGGGTTGAGCCCGCACGACGAGGAGGTCAGGTTGCGATGCGGCGTCGAGGCCGCCCGGATGCGCCGTCTGTTCGCGGAGAGCGACGCCGTTTCCGACCAGCTGCTGAACGAGCTGCGGGCCTGCGTCGAGGTCGCCGAGCATCGAGGACTGAGGGTGAGCCTTGCCGTCCGGGGCCGGCCAGGTGCACTACCGGTCGCCGTACGCCGGGGGCTGGTCGATCCGATCGCGGTGGTTCTGGGCCGCGCCCGTTCGACCGCGCGGGTGACTGTCGTGTGGACGACCGGCCGCGTCCGGGTGAGCGTGGTCGGCGAAGACTATGCCGATGGGCCGGACGAGGATGAGCCTCCGCGCGCGGACGTGACCGTGGCTGCGACGACTTACGGCACCAGCAGGTGGATAGAGACCGCGTGGCGACGGGAGCCGGTCCTGACATGAGCGACAACCGACCGGTCAGCGTTGTCGTCATCGACGACCATCCCGCCATCCTCGCGGGCATCGAGGCGTGGTACGCCGCCTCGGCCCGCAGCATCACCGTGCTCGCGGCCGGCGGCTCTGTCCGGGAGGCGTGGATCGAACCGGGCAGTGCGGCCGATGTCGTCCTGCTGGATCTTCAACTGGGGCAAGGACCGCCGGCTTTCGGTAGCCTTCGGCAACTTGTCGACGCCGGGCGTCAGGTGGTCGTCTACTCGATGCGCGACGACGAGAAGACGGCACTCACGTGCCTGGATCTCGGGGCCGCCACCTATCTGACCAAGAGTGAGGGCCGGGAGCATCTGGTCGGGGCCACGCTGGCAGCAGCCGATGAGCGGCCCTACATGCCGCCCGCGCTGGCCGGCGCGCTGGGAGCGAACGCGCGCGGCGACCGCCCCCAGCTCTCGCTGCGCGAGGAGGACGTCCTCATCGAGTGGTTCCAGTCGGAGTCCAAGGAGCTGGTCGCGCAGCGGCTCGGCATCACTGTGCGGACCGTCAACACGTACCTGGACCGCGTGCGGATCAAGTACGCGAACGTCGGCCGTCCCGCGCGGACCAAGGCAAGCCTGGTCGCGCGTGCCCTCCAGGACGGGCTGGTGGACGTGGACGACCTCTGAACCGCTGAGAGGCCCGGCACGTCAGACCGCCGACGCGGTCACCGCCGTACGTTCGAGGGCGACCGCCCGGCGGCGGCGGATGCGCAAGCTGTCGACGGTGAACAGCGCCAGCGCGAGCCACACCAGGCCGAAGCCCAGCCAGCGCATCGGGGTCATGTGCTCGTGGAAGACCACCAGGCCGAAGACGAACTGCATGATCGGCGCGATGTAGTTGAGCAGCCCGAGCGTCGTCATCGAACTGCGGGTCGCCGCGGCGCCGAAGAGCAGCAGCGGTACGGCGGTGATCGGCCCGGTCAGGATCACCAGCACGAGGTACGCCGTCCCGTGCTCGGTGACCGTCGTGTCGCCGTGCATCCCGAGCGCGACGATCCCGGCGATCGCGAACGGGACGACGGTGCCGGACTCGATCGCCATCCCCTCGATCGCGCCCGCGCCGGCCTGCTTCTTCGCCAGCCCGTAGAACCCGAACGAGAAGGTCAGGATGATCGCCACCCACGGCGGCCGCCCATTCTCGATCGTCAGTCCGGCGACGGCCACGAACGCGATCCCGAGCGCCGTCCACTGGACCGGGCGGAGGTGCTCCTTCAGGACGAAGACGCCCAGCAGGACCGTGAACAGCGGTGTGATGAAGTACCCGAGCGAAGTCTCCACGACGTGACCGGTGCGCACGCCCCAGATGTAGGTCCCCCAGTTCGCCGAGATCAGGAACGCCGCCGCGATCAACGGCCACCGCCGGCGGGGCTCCGCGAGCAGGGCCTTCACCGCGGCGAACTTCCGCAGCGCGGCGACCAGGACGACGAGCGTCACCAGCGACCAGAGCACCCGGTGGGCGAGCAGCTCGAGCGGGCCGGACTGGTCGAGAAGCTTCCAGTACAGCGGGAACAGCCCCCAGATCAGGTAGGCGGCGAACCCGTAGATGAACCCTCGTCGCTGTTCCGGCACCCCGCCAGCCTAATCGCCTGACATTGGCATCCATTGACTTTGCTCATGACGTGAGACGGCCACGGCCCGTCCATCGGCTGACGCGGGGCGTGAGGCCGCTGGTGTGATGCGGTTGGATGGAGGGGTGGACACCAGGAGGCGCGCGTGGGTGTGAGGACCGGTCTGGTCTCGGTGACGTTTCGCCAGTTGCCGGTCGACCAGGTGGTGGAGGTGGCGGCGAAGTCCGGACTCGCGGCGATCGAGTGGGGCGGTGACGTGCACGTCCCGCTCGGCAATCTGGTCAACGCCAAGCGGGTCCGCAACCTGACCGAGGTGCACGGCCTGCAGGTCGCGGCGTACGGCTCGTACCTGCGGGCCGGCAGCGTCGACCGCGAGGAGATGCGCTCCGCGATCGCCACCGCCCAGGCGCTCGGCGCGCCCCGGATCCGGGTCTGGGCCGGCAACGTCGGTACGGCGGACGCGGGCGTCGGGGACCGGATGGCGGTGACCCGCGGCCTGGGTGAGCTCGCCGACATGGCCGCCGGCGCCGGGATCGAGATCGCGATGGAGTTCCACCGCAACACGCTGACCGACGAGGTCGACTCGACGATCACCTTGCTGCTCGACGTGGGCGCGCCGAACCTCACGACGTACTGGCAGCCGCCGGTCGACCTCGACGACGCGGCGTGCCTGCAGCAGCTCGAGGCGCTGATGCCGTGGCTGAGCACGGTGCATGTCTTCTCGTGGTGGCCGTCCAACAACCGGCTGCCGCTCGCGGCGCGGGAGTCGCTGTGGCGCCCGGTCCTGGACCGCCTGGCCGCCGAGCCCCGCGAGATCAACGCGCTGCTCGAGTTCGTCGCCGACGACTCACCGGACCAGCTCACCAAGGACGCGGCCGACCTGCACAGCTGGGTCTAGTCCGGCAGGTAGATCGCCACGATCAGCGTCCCCCTGGTCGGTTTGCCTTCGGCGACCGTCAGGGTGGCGCGGTCGGCCGGGCCGGGGCCGTGGAGGTCCCACCCGATGCCCATGCCGCCGACGTCCGGCGCGACACCGGCGCCGGTCTCGGTCTTGCCGACCGTGAGCGTGGCCCGGAACTCGCCGGTGCCTAGCCTCGAAGCGCCGTAGGCCACCACGTACGGCTGGTCCGCGGGGGTGTCGGTCACGAGCCGGCGGTCGGGTCCGGGCGCGGTCTTCAGGTCGGCGAGCCGGTACGCGTACCCGCCGATCTCGGTCCGCTCCGGGAGCTCCGTCCCGTCGACGACGCGCTGCTGCCCCTTGAAGTACACGCCCAGCCCCAGCCGGACGTCCGGCGGCACGGCTGGGCCGTACGCGTGGGTCGGCACGACCCGCGCGACCACGTCGACGCGCTGCCCGGCCGGAACCGGTGAGTCGATCGTCAGGCCGCCGCCGCTCCCGGCGTCGGTGGACCGGATCTCGCAGGTGGACTCGATCGGCTCCCGGGGCCCGATGCGCAGCGACACCGAGTAGGGCCGGTCGTTGCTGTCCGAGCCCGCGTTCGCGGTGCAGAAGTCGCGCAGCGCCAGCTTGGCTCCGGTCGCGGTGAAGCTGAAGCGCACCTCGTCGCGTCCGGGGTCGGCGACGGCCGCCGCGGCCAGGGTGTCGCCGCCGATCGTCCTCCGGTAAACCACACCGTCCTTGCGGTACGCGTCCGGTTCGGCCGGGGGGATCCTGGCCGGCGCGCCGTTGCCGGTCGGCGGTTCGGGCGACGTGGAGTAGATGCCGAACCAGACCCGGCCGTTCTTCCCGGCCGGCTTGCGGGTCTCCAGGTGGATCACTTCCGCGGTGACCTGTGTCGGCCTGCCGACCGGAGAGGCCAGCCAAAGGGCGGCATCCGGCCCGAGCCGGACGGTGCTGCCCATCGCCCAGGCGGCCGGGCCGGCATCGCAGCCTGCGTCGCCGACGTACCACCCGTTGATGTGGAAGCGGACGGCGTACATGCCGTTGTCCGCCTCGCAGTTCGCGTGAATGGTGATCGCGTTCGTGGTCGGGGTCCAGGAGAACGAGAGCTTGCTCTGGTCGCGGTCGCCGATCCATGCCTTGAGCAACTTGTCGTTGCCGACCACGCCGGGCACGGTGAGGCCGTCGCGGGTGTAGTCCTGCGGCGGGTCGTCGGCGGGCGGCGGCGTGGAGGTCAGGGTGGGGACCAGGCCGGCGGCGACCGCGGCCAGTACGGCTACCACTCCGAGTGCGGTGAAGGCGCGGCGCTTCTTGGTGTGGCGGATCTTCTGCTGCACGCCGGGCAGCAGGTCGCCCGCGTGCTGGTCGGCGGCGTCGGCGCGGGTCGCGAGCTCGTCGCGCAGGTCCTGGAGGATCATCGCGGCGTCTCCAGATCTGCCGGGGTGGCGATGGCGGGGTCGAGGCGGAGCTTGGCGAGGGCCTTGGCGGTCTGGCTCTTCACAGTGCCGACGGAGCTGCCCATCAGCCGGGCCGTCTCGGCCTCGGTGAGGTCCTCGTAGAAGCGCAGGACGACGACCGCGCGCTGCCTGCGGGGAAGGCGGCCGATGGCGTCCCACAGGTCGAGCCCGTCCTCGCCGCTCGGGGTCGGCGCGTCGGGCAGGTCCTCGGTCGGGATCTCGCCGTTCCAGCGGCGCCGCCACCAGGAGGCGTACGTCGTGACCAGGATCCGCCGGACGTACGGCTCCGGGTTGTCCTCACGGATCCGGGACCAGTGGAACCAGGCCTTGGCCAGCGCGGTCTGGACGAGGTCCTCGGCGAGCGCGTGGTCACGGGTCAGCAGGTAGGCGGTCCGCAGCAGGGCCCGCGAGCGGACGGCGACGAACCGGTCGAAGGTTTCCGTGCCGTCGCGCACCGCGGTCACCCCCGTGGCCAGTACACCGTCGTCGATGCTCACATCCTGAAGGACCACCCGGCCACCGCGGAAAGTTGCCCGGCAGTTTGGCGGAAAGTTCCGCCGAGTACTGGTCAAACGGCGGAAAGTGACGGAATGCTGTCCGGGACAGGTTCCTTCACCGCCCCGGAGGTGTCCGATGTCCCTGACCAGGCCGTTACCACGCTTACTGGCCGTCCTCCTGTTGTTCCTGGCGACGCTGACCGCGTCGCAGGTCGTTTCCGCGACCGTCGCGCACGCCGACGGCTGTTACACGTGGGGCCGCACGCTCAGCCAGGGCATGTCCGGCACCGACGTGCGGCAGTTGCAGATCCGCGTATCCGGGTATCCCGGGTACGGCGCGCACCTGGCGATCGACGGCGAGTTCGGCCCGGCCACGAAGGCCGCCGTCCAGCGCTTCCAGGCGGCGTACGGGCTGGCCCAGGACGGCGTCGCCGGATCCGCCACCTTCAGCAAGATCTACGCACTGCAGGACGACGACTGCACGCCGATCCACTTCACCTACGCCGAGCTCGACGACGGCTGCGGCGGATCCGGGTACGACGGCGGCCCGCTGTCCGAGGCGGCGACCAGGGCCAACGCGCTCGAGACGATGTGGCATCTGGAGGCGATGCGGCACGCGCTCGGCGACCAGCCGCTCAGCATCAGCAGCGGTTTCCGCAGCTACTCGTGCAACAGTCAGGTCGGCGGCGCCAGCGACAGCCAGCACCTCTACGGCCGGTCCGCCGACCTGGTCGGCAGCCCGTCGTTCTGCACGCTCGCCAAGCAGGCCCGCTACCACGGCTTCGGCGGCATCTTCGGCCCCGGCTACCCCGGCCACAACGACCACACCCACGTCGACATCCGCACCTCCAACAGCTGGAGCGCCCCGAACTGCGGCATCTAGGCCCTGTCTGGTGATCCATCGCCTACTGCGGGGCACTCGGCACGGCACCTCGCCGCACGGGTGCAAAGGCCACGATGCTCCGCATCGAGACCTTCGCCCCCGCACGCCGATGCACCGCACCGAGCACCTCCTCGCTACGGCGCTGGATCACCAGACAGGACCTAATCCGGCGGACGGTCCCCGAAGCCGGTCAGCGGCGGTAGCCCAAACGCTATCGCCGCGGCCGGCCGCTCCCAGCCGTCAGGTTCACAGCAGCTGGCTCACGGTGTGGATGGTGAGGCCGACGAGGGCGCCGACCACGGTGCCGTTGATGCGGATGAACTGCAGGTCGCGGCCGACGTGCAGCTCGATGCGGGCGGCGGCCTCGCGGCCGTCCCAGCGCTCGATGGTGTCGGAGATGACCGAGACGATCTCGCGGCCGTACGTGCGCACGACGTACCCGACGGCCTCGCTCGCGCGGGCGTCGACCTTCGCGCGCAGCCCCTCGTCGTCCTGGAGCCGTTTGCCGAGGTCCTGCAGCGCCCGGATCGCCCGCGCCCGGAGCGTGCTGTCCGGGTCGTTGATGGCCTCGATCAGCGCCGTACGCATCGCGTCCCAGACGGCGGCCAGGCTCGAGCCCATGTCCGGGTGCGTGAGCATCCGCGCCTTCCACGCCTCGAACCGCGCCATCGTGTCCGGGTCGTGCTGCAGGTCGTCGGCCAACTGCCCGAGCAGCCGGTCGACGGCGCGGCGGGCCGCATGCGATTGGTTGTCGCGGACATCGGCCAGCCATGCAAGTGCCTCGCGGTGGATCCGGTCGATCACCAGCCGGTCGACCCACTGCGGCGACCAGCGCGGCGCCCGCGGCCCCACGACGTCGGCCAGCAGGTCACGGTTGGCGGCCAGCCACTCGTACGCCTCCACGAGCAGCAGGTCGAACAGCGCGTGATGGGCGCCGTCCTTCACCACCGACTCCACGAAGTGGCCGGCGATCGGGCTCAACGGCTCCTTCACGAACCGCGGCAGCAACGACCCGCGGACGAAGGCCGTCACATCCTCGTCGCCGAGCTTCGGCAGTGCCGCCCCGACCGTCCGCGCGCCCTCGGCCACGATCCGCTCGGCGTGGTTCCCGGCAGCCAGCCACTCACCGGCCCGCCGGCTGACCGCCGCCGTGCGCATCTTTTCCGAAACGACGTCCTCGGACAGGAAGTTTTCGGTCACGAACTGCTCGAGACTTTCCGCCAGGCTGTCCTTGCGGGTCGGCACGATCGCGGTGTGCGGGATCGGCAGCCCGAGCGGGTGCCGGAACAGCGCGGTCACCGCGAACCAGTCCGCCAGCGCACCCACCATCGCCGCCTCGGCCGCGGCGTTCAGGTACGCCCAGCCACCCTCGCGGTGCAGGGTCGCCACATAGATCGCCGCGGCCAGCACCAGCAGCGACAATGCCACCGAGCGCATCCGCCGCAGCCCGCGCCACCGTACCAGATCGGCGGCGCCCAACGTCAAGGTCGCCATACCTTGATCTAACCAAGTGGGCGGTGACGAAACCCTCAGGCAAGTACCTGAGTCGACCCCCGCCGTTCCATCAGCCCCGAGATCGCCGCCAGTGCGAGGCCGGCCAGTGCGAGGCCGGCGCCCAGGCGGCTCGGCCATTCGTAGCCGTAGCCGGCGGCGAGGACGACGCCGCCGAGCCAGGCGCCGAGCGCGTTGGCGATGTTGAGCGTGGAGTGGTTCAGCGACGCGGCCAGCGACTGGCCCTCGGGCGCGACGTCCATCAGGCGGGTCTGTAGCGCGGGCACCAGGATGCTCGCCGAGCAACCCAGGGCGAACACCGCGACCAGCGCCCCCGGCTTGCTCTGCGCGAGCCAGCCGAACGTTCCGAGCACGACGGCCACCGCGACCAGCCCGCCGTACACGCTGCCCATCAGTGAGCGGTCGGCCAGTCCGCCGCCGAGGACGGTGCCGACCGTCATGCCGACGCCGTACACGCCGAGCACGATCGTCACGGCGGACTCGGAGAAACCGGACAGTTCCGTCATCGTCGGCGTGATGTACGAGTACGTCGCGAACATGCCGCCGAAGCCGACCATCCCGACCAGCAACGCCATCCACACCTGCGGCCGGGCCAGTGCGCTGAGCTCGCTGCGCACGTTCACGTCGCTCCCGACCGGCTGCGGCGGCACCCAGAACCAGACCGCGACCAGGGTCAGCAGCCCGAGGACGCCGACCGCGAGGAACGGCACCTGCCACCCGAGTCGCTGGCCCAGCAACGTCGTGACCGGTACGCCGATGATGTTGGCGACCGGGAGTCCGACCATCGTCATCGACACCGCGCGCGCCCGCCGGCCCGGCGGCACCATCGACGCGCCGACCACCGCGCCGATCCCGAAGAACGCGCCGTGCGGCAGGCCGGACAGGAACCGCGCGGCCATCAGGAACTCGTAGTTCGCGGCAACCGACGACAGCACGTTGCCGGCCACGAAGACCGCCATCAGCCCGAGCAGCAACCGTTTCCGGCCGGTCCGCGCGCCGAGCGCCGCGATCAACGGGGCGCCGACCACGACCCCCAGCGCGTACGCCGAGACGACGTGCCCGGCCGTCGGGATCGAGATTTGGACGCCGTCGGCGATCTGCGGCAGCAGCCCCATCGTGACGAACTCGGTGGTCCCGATCGCGAAGCCGCCGGTCGCGAGCGCGAACAACGCCAGGTTGACGTGCCGAGCCGTGCGCTCGTCAGGAGCCACTGAACTTTTCACAGCTGATTGTCGCAAACGCGCTGCTGACGGATGTCATGGCGTTGTGAAAGCATCCGGCATGGCCAACTTCGGGGACTACCAGTTGCAGATCTACCTGCAGGGAATGCTGCAGGGGGTGACGCCGGAGATCACGACCGACCTGGCGCGGCTGGAGTCGCAGGCCGCCGGGAAGCTGCCGGCCGAGGCGATGGGGTACATCGTGCCGAGCGCCGGCGAAGGCTCCACCGCGTGGGCGAACCGGGCCGCGTTCGACCGCTGGCGCCTGGTGCCGCGGATGCTCCGTGGCAGCACCGACCGCGATCTCTCCTGCCGGATCCTCGGGACGACGATGCCGGCGCCGGTGCTGATCGCGCCGATCGGTGTCCAGACGCTCGCGCACCCGGACGGCGAACTGGCGACCGCCCGCGCCGCCGACACCCTCGGCCTCACCTACACGCACTCGACGCAGGCGAGTCACGCGATTGAGGCGATCGAGGCGTCGAACAAGTGGTTCCAGCTCTACTACCCGACCGACCGGGACGTCTGCCTGAGTTTCCTGCAGCGCGCCAAGGCCGCGGGGTACGCCGTCCTGGTGGTCACGCTCGACACCGGGACGATCGGCTGGCGGCCGGCCGACCTGGACCGCGGGTTCCTGCCGTTCCTGAAGGGCGAGGGGCTGGCGAACTACTTCAGCGACCCGGCCTTCCGGGCGAAGCTGGCCAAGCCGATCGACGAGGACGCCGGCGCCGCGGTGATGCATTGGGCGCAGATGTTCCCGAACGTCGGACTGTCCTGGGACGACCTGTCGTTCCTGCGCGACAACTGGGACGGGCCGATCGTGCTCAAGGGCATCACCCACGTCGAGGACGCCAAGCTCGCGGCCGAGCACGGCATGGACGGCGTCGTGGTCTCGAACCACGGCGGCCGTCAGGTCGACGGCGCGATCGCGGCACTGGACGCGCTGCCGGCGATCGCGGACGCGGTCGGTGAACAGCTGACGATCCTGTTCGACTCCGGCGTCCGCACGGGTGCCGACGCGGCCAAGGCACTCGCCCTGGGCGCCAAGGCGGTCCTGCTCGGCCGTCCGCTGCTCTACGGCCTCGCGCTGGCCGGGCAGGCGGGCGTCGAGCATGTACTGCGGTGTTTCCTGGCCGAACTCGACCTGACGCTGGCGTTGTCCGGCTACGCGAACCACCGCGAGCTCAACCGCGACTCGATCGTCCGCGCCTGACCAAGAGGTAGCACAAGTGCTATCCTGGGGATATGGATGCTTTGGGACTGCGCGAGCTGCGACAACACGCAAGTGATCTGGTGCGTCGTGCCGAATCCGGTGAGCACCTGCTGATCACGGTGTCGGGTCGTCCGGCTGCTGTGCTCGGCCCGCCGGAACGCGACCACTGGCGGCGGTATGGCGAGGTCGCCGACGTGCTGCGTCCACGCACCGACGAGGAATGGCCGACCGACCGGGAGTTGGTCGATCAGAACTTGGCCGACCCGTGGGAGCCGAAGCAGTGAGGGTGCTGCTCGATACGAGCGTCCTGATCGAAGGTCTTGATGAGCCTGTTGATGCGGAGTTCGCGATCAGCACCATCAGTCTGGCCGAGCTGCACTTCGGTGTTCTGGTCGCTCGATCGCCGGAAATCCGTGCGGGCCGGCTGCGCCGCCTTGCCGGTATCGAGCGGGCATTCAAAGCGCTGCCAGTCACCGATGCAGTCGCGCGCACCTATGGCTCCTTCGCGGCGACGGTCGCCGCAGCCGGCCGCCGGCCGAGGGCCCGTGCGTTCGATCTCGTGATCGCTGCCACGGCGGCCACGCACGAGGCCGTCCTGTACACGCGCAACCCCAAGGACTTCACCGGCCTTGGCGACCTTGTGGAGGTCGTCGGCCTGTGAAGGCGGTTGTGTTCGACCTGGACAACACCCTGTTCGATCACACGGGGTGTGCCGTGGCGGGTCTGCGCAGTTGGGTGACGGAGCTCGGGATCACGCCGACGGACGAGCTGATCGCCGAGTGGTTCGTGATCGAGGAGGACCAGTTCAACCGCTTCCTGGCCGGGGAGCTCACGCACCAGGGCCAGCGGCGCGGGCGACTCCGCGCGTTCCTGCCGGTGCTCGGGCTGCCGGTCCCGGTGGCCGATGCCGAGCTGGACGAGGTGTTCACGGGGTACCTGACGCAGTACACGAACAACTGGATCGCGTACCCGGACGCGCGCCCCGCGCTGGAAGTTGCCCGCAGCAACGGATGGCGGGTCGGCGTGCTCACGAACGGAAGCACCAGGCAGCAGAACGCGAAGGTGGCGGCGATCGGGCTGGCCGACCTGATCGACGTGGTCTGCACGTCGGAGGCACTCGGTGTCAGCAAGCCCGATCCCTTGGCGTACCAGCGTGTTTGTGAGGCGCTGGGCGTAGAGCCGGGAGAGACGCTGATGATCGGCGACAACCTGGAGCTGGATGTGATCGCAGCGCGGGCCGCCGGGCTGAGTGCACACCACCTCGACCGTGCGGCGGGCGCCACCCTCACCCAGCTCGTCGGTCGTCAGTAGCCGCGCGAGTCGGTGCCCGGTGAGGTCTTGCGCCAGGCGGAGGCCGCCGGCCGGCTGTCCGGCCGGTTGGTGACCGCGCCGGTCGGCGAGGGGTACGCCGCGTCGTACGCCGGCCCCGCGTCCGCCTGCCGTTCGGCCGGGAGGTGTCGCGACAGCCGCTCCGCGAAGTCCGCCACCGCGGCGATCTCCTGGTCCGGGTAGAAGCGGACCGCCCACCGGGTCCCCGGGAGGTCGTGCCGGACGACCACGGCCGAGTCGTAGGACCCGTCCGGTCGGAAGACCTCGTCCGGACCGCCGGCCGGTTTCACCACGAGGTTCCGCGCCGGATCCATCGACTTCTGGCCGATCCGGACGGGATCACCTGGACGTGCGGGCCGGTCGGAGAAGAAGTCCTGACCGCCGTACACGGGCTTGTCCCGGTCCCGCGCGTTGCAGGCGTCCCGAACCGCCTGGACGACCTCGCTGCCGCTGATCGACCGGCCGAAGTGCACTGTCTGCTGGATCGGTTCGCTCTCCGCCATGGCGGTCAACCTGCCACGCGAACGGGTCACGACCAGCGTGACGCCGTCCGCGTGTTTCGAGCGACGATCAGTTCACGGTCCAGGTGTCCGAGCCGGTGACGAGCGCCTGCAGATCGCCGGGGCCCTGGGCTTCCTGCGCGGTGCTGATCTGCTGGCGGACCATGTCGTCGTACGCCGGATGCTCGACGGACCGGAACACGCCGACCGGCGCGCGGTGCAGTACGCCGCCGTCGGTGAGGCGGGACAGGGCGAACGCGTACGCCGGGTCCTCGGTGTGGGCGTCGTGCACGACCAGGTCGGCCTCGCCGTTCGGCAGGTCGGCGATCTCCTTCACCGCCAGCGACGCGAACCCGTCGCGGACCACACCGAGCCGGCCGTCGGTCCCGAACCGGATCGGCTCACCGTGCACGAGCGGGATGATCGCGTCGTCGCGGGTCTCCGGGTCCTTGAACGCCTCGAACGCGTTGTCGTTGAAGATCGGGCAGTTCTGGTAGATCTCCACGAACGCCGTACCGCGGTGCTCGGCCGCGGCCCGCAGGACCGAGGTCAGGTGCTTGCGGTCGGAGTCGATCGTGCGCGCCACGAAGGTCGCCTCCGCGCCGAGCGCCAGCGACACCGGGTTGAACGGGTTGTCCACCGACCCCATAGGCGTCGACTTCGTCACCTTGCCCGGCTCCGACGTCGGCGAGTACTGACCCTTGGTGAGGCCGTAGATCCGGTTGTTGAACAGCAGGATCTTCAGGTTCACGTTCCGCCGGAGCGTGTGGATCAGGTGGTTGCCGCCGATCGACAGCGCGTCGCCGTCACCGGTCACCACCCACACGCTCAGGTCCGGGCGGGCCGTCGCCAGGCCGGTCGCGATCGCCGGCGCGCGGCCGTGGATCGAGTGCATGCCGTACGTCGACAGGTAGTACGGGAATCGCGACGAGCAGCCGATACCGGAGACGATCGCGACGTTCTCGCGCTTGATCCCCAGCTCGGGCAGGAAGCCCTGGAAGGCCGCGAGGACCGCGTAGTCACCGCAGCCGGGGCACCAGCGGACCTCCTGGTCCGACACGTACTCCTTGCGGTTCTGCGGCTCGGTCGCGGCCGGGACGCCGCGCAGACCGTTCGGCAGGCTCGGCATGCCGAGCTCGACGGTGCTCATCGTGCTCCCTCCTTCAGATGGCCGTGGCCGTTCTGGTCGGCCAGTGCCTCGCCGTGCTTGACGGCAGCTGCGGCCGCCCCCAGGTGGCGGGCGTCGTCGTCGATGCCCGCGGTCTCCTCGACCAGGTTGCCGATCACCTCGGCCAGCTCCGCGGCGCCGAGCGGCATCCCGCGGACCTGCGCGTAGGAGACCACGTCGACCAGGTACTTCGAGCGCAGCAGCAGCGCCAGCTGGCCGAGGTTCATCTCCGGGACCAGGACCTTGTCGTACGACCTCAGCACGTCGCCGAGGTTGTCCGGGAACGGGTTCAGGTGCCGCAGGTGCGCCTGCGCGACCTTGCCGCCGACCCGGCGGACCCGGCGCACCCCGGCGCCGATCGGGCCGTACGTCGAACCCCACCCGAGCACCAGGACCTTCGCCGTACCGTCCGGGTCGTCGACCTCGACCGGCGGGATCGACCGCGCGACCGCGTCCACCTTCGCCTGCCGGGTGCGGATCATCAGGTCGTGGTTGGCCGGGTCGTAGGAGATGTTCCCGGTCTTGTCCTCCTTCTCCAGACCGCCGATCCGGTGGTCCAGACCCGGCGTCCCCGGCACCGCCCACGCTCGGGCGAGGGTCTCCGGGTCGCGCAGGTAGGGGAGGTACTTCGGGGCGCCGTCGTCGCCGGTCGCGTTCGGCTCGAGGGTGAAGTTCGGCTCGATCGCGGGCAGCTCGTCGACGGCCGGGATCTGCCACGGCTCGGAGCCGTTGGCCAGGTAGCCGTCGGACAGCACGATCACCGGCGTGCGGTAGGTGATCGCGATCCGGGCGGCCTCGATCGCGATCGCGAAGCAGTCCGCGGGGGACTGGGCGGCGAGCACCGGCAGCGGCGCCTCGCCGTTGCGGCCGAACATCACCTGCAGCAGGTCGGCCTGCTCGGTCTTGGTCGGCATACCGGTCGAGGGACCGGCGCGCTGGATGTCGCAGACCACCAGCGGCAGCTCGAGCATCACGCCGAGGCCGATCGTCTCGGACTTCAGGCTGATGCCCGGGCCGGACGACGTGGTGACGCCGAGCGCCCCGCCGAACGACGCGCCCAGGGCGGCGCCGACACCGGCGATCTCGTCCTCGGCCTGGATCGTGGTGACGTTGAACCGCTTGAGCTTCGACAGCTCGTGCAGGACGTCGGAGGCCGGGGTGATCGGGTACGCACCGAGGACGAGCGGCAGCCCGGCCCGCTGGGCGCCCGCCACCAGGCCGTACGCCAGCGCGAGGTTGCCGGAGATGTTGCGGTACGTGCCGGTCGGCATGCTGGCCGGCTTCACCTCGTACCGGACCGAGAACTCCTCGGCGGTCTCCCCGAAGTTGTAGCCCGCGCGGAAGGCCGCGATGTTCGCGTCCCGGATGTCCGGCTTGCCCGCGAACTTCGTCTCCAGGAACGTGATCGTCGACTCGACCGGCCGCTGGAACAGCCAGGACACCAGGCCGAGCGCATACATGTTCTTCGCCCGGGACGCGTCCTTGCGGGTCAGGCCGAACTCCTTGACCGACTCCACCGTCATGCCGGTGAGATTGAGCGCGATCACGTGGTAGGCGTCGAGCTCGCCGGTCTCCAGCGGGTTCTCGTCGTACCCGATCCGCTTCAGGTTCCGCGCCGTGAAGTCCGCGGTGTCGACGATCAGGGTCGCGCCGCGCGGCACGTCCTTGAGGTTCGCCTTCAGCGCCGCCGGGTTCATCGCGATCAGCACGTCGGGTGCGTCACCCGGCGTGAGGATGTCGTGATCGGCGAAGTGGAGTTGGAAGGAGCTGACGCCCGGCAGGGTCCCGGCTGGTGCCCGGATCTCTGCTGGGAAGTTGGGCAACGTCGACAGATCATTGCCGAACGATGCCGTTTCCGCTGTGAACCTGTCCCCCGTGAGCTGCATCCCGTCGCCGGAGTCGCCGGCGAAGCGGATCACCACGCGGTCGAGCTGCTTGACCTCGATGGTCACTGTTCTGTTCATCTCCAAGTCGAAGCTTGGGTCGGTCCGCCGTTTCGTGGACGACAGATCGATCCCCCCAGTCCAGGGCGATAACCCCAATATTAGTTCGCCCTTAGAACGGAACCATGCGGAAGCCCCGGTGGTCCACAGCCTGGGACACGGTGTTAGAAGGCGGGACGGTGCGGTAGTGGCGGGGTATCACCGTGCGCAAGCGGTCGCTTGCGATCCGGAGTGAGAAACGGCAGGGTATCGGCATCTAGTTGTGACCTCAGGGAGTTGCTTCATGCGCCGTGTGCTGATCGGACTGCTGTCTCTGCTCCTGCTGGGCTGCGCCGTCCCGCTCGCCTCGGCGCGGCGCGCGTCCACCTCGCCCGCGCGGACCGCGAAGATCTACAGCATCCGGACGACGGACGCGACCAAGGGCGTGATCACCGTCGTCGGCACGCTGTCGCCGGCGCCCGCCACCGGGACCAGGATCCCGCTGCACCAGTGGATCCCGTCGCTGAAGCGCTGGCAGGAGGTCGCGCACGGGTACTCGTCGGGCGGCAGCGTGACGATCACCACGGTGCAGCCCGGGTCGGTCCGGACGTACCGGATCGCGATCGGCCCGCAGGCGCCGTACGCCGCGGCGATCTCGCCGATGATCAGCTTCAAGCACTACGTCTGGCGGGGCCTGTTCACGAAGGGCCTGGTGCGGGCCGGCGGGGCGGGGCAGCCGCAGTTCACCGTCGTACCGCCGGCCGAAGGGCCGCGGCGGGCCGAGGCCGACCTGCTCGCGAACCAGGGCGGGTATGTCTGGGGCGAGGTCGACTCCACCGGCTGCCGGTACTCGCGGAACTGGCTCGGCAACCTCACCGACGGGCTGGTCCGGGTGTCGCTGCACAACGGGACGACGGCGCTGGCCTCGGTCCGGATGCAGCAGGAGACCGAGACGTGGCTCAACTACGACATCTCCGGCGTGACGCGGTTGAGGCTGCAGGTCGCCGACATCCACTCCGGCTACGGCCCGTACGTCGCCGTCGACTCCCTACTGCTCTGCACGAACTAGACTGCTGCCCGTGTCGGACAGCTATGGCGTCATCGCCGCGGTGGTCGCGCTCGGCCTCGTCGGGCTGCTCGGCGCCTTCGCGCTGAACAAGGCGCTGACGGTCACCTATCCGACCGAGGGCAAGCTGAAGACGTACGAGTCGGGCGTCGACCCGGTCGGCGAAGGCTGGGCCCAGGTCCACATCCGGTACTACCTGTTCGCGTACCTGTACGTGATCTTCGCCGTGGACGCGATCTACCTGTTCCCGTGGGCCACCATCTTCGCCGCCCTCGGCTTCGCGACGCTGATCGAGATGTTCGTCTTCCTCGCCTTCGTCGCGGTCGGCCTGCTGTACGCCTACCGCAAGGGCGTCCTGCGCTGGACCTGAGCGGATCGCCAGGCCATCACAATCGGCGCCGCCGCCCCGCGCCACGCTCAGGCCTGCCGGGTGCGGCGCATTGTGATGGGCTGCGGATCCGCGTCTACCGGCTACCGTCCGGCGAGGGCGGCCGCGATCGCCCAGTCCTGGCAACCGACGCCGACGGACTTGAAGACCGTGCGGCCCGACGGCGCCGGCGGGTCGGCGAGGGCGGGGCCGAGCTCGACCAGGTCGTCGATGGTGATGCTGCCTGCGCGGACGGCGTCGATGACTTCGCCGGACTCTTCGAGGGCGGCTTCGCGCTGGTCGACGAGGACGGTGGTGGCGCAGGCCAGGAGCTCGCGGGGGAGTTCGCGCATGCTGGGGCGGAAGGCGCCGATCGCGTTGACGTGGACGGTGGCGGGCAGAGCGTCGGCGGCGAAGAGCGGTGAGCTGGACGAGGTCGCGCAGCAGATGACGTGCGCGTCGGCGACCGCGGCGTCGACGTCCGTGCTCGACGTGAACCGTACGGCGGGGAATTCGCCCGCGAGCTCCAGCGCAAGAGCCTCGGCGCGGCCGGCCGAGCGGCCGGTGACGGTGACGTCGGCGATCGGGCGGACGGCGAGCACCGCGCGGACCTGATCCGGTGCCTGCGCGCCGGACCCGATCACGGTCAGGCGGGTCGCGTCGGCCGGTGCGAGCAGAGCGGTCGCCACACCGACGACCGCGCCGGTCCGCAACGTGGTGATCGAGCTGCCGTCCGCGACCAGCTGCTCGCCGCGCCCGGTCCAGATCAGCGTCGCGCGGATCGCCGGCACCTGGTCCAGCGCGATCCCGATCTTCTTCACCACCGCGGTCCCGGTCGGGGAGTGGTACGCCGACATCACCAGCACCGCGCCGTCGCCGAAGATCTGCCGCGGCGGCAGCACGAAGTTCCCGGCCGCGAGCTCGCGGAACGCGTCCCGCACGGCATCGATCGCCGCGCTCATCGGCACGGCCCGGCGGACGTCGTCAGCAGAGAGCACTCTCACCGGCCCGAGCATATTCCTCCCCTCCTGAGTCACTGAGAGTAATCAGCGACCCAGGCGGTCACCTCGTTGCCTGATCACCGTTTGTGATTGCCCGGTGCAACAAAACGTGAGTTTCAAGCAGCGGTGTCAACGGAATGCGCACAGCCGGTCGCCAACCGCCGATATCGGGGCTATGGTGATTACTCGGGGGAACGGGGCGAACACGTGGCGGTGAGGCTATGTCGTGGCAACTGTGGGTGCTGATAGCCCTGGCTGCAGCCGGACTTGTGCTCCTGGCCGCAGCGCGGATGCGGCACGCCCGCCAGGTCTTCGACGACATCACCGAACTCGACCGGCCCACACCGGCCCCCGCCGAACCGGCACCTGCCGGTGACGAACTGGCCCGCGCCCGGGCCCGCCACCTGCATCCCCAGCCCGACCGCCGCCGCAGCCACGGTTGACCCGCGGCGGGTCCTCGCTCAGTCCTCGCCGAGCAACCCGTCGCGGCGGGCCACGGCGGCGGCTTCCGTGCGGGAGCGAACGCCGAGCTTGGCGAGGATGTTCGAGACGTGCACGCTGACCGTCTTCTCCGAGATGTACAGCTCGCGGGCCAGCTGCCGGTTGGTGCGGCCCTCGGCGAGCAGCCGCAGCACCTCGGTCTCGCGCGACGTCAGCGCACTCGCGACGCCGGTGTCGACGCCGCCGGCCTCCTCCAGGAGCGGGCGCGAGGTCAGCTCGCGCCCGACCTCGGCCGCCAATGCGGTCTGCTCGTTCGCCTCGCCGACCCGGCCCGCGGCGCGGAGAGCGGCCGACAGCCGGATCCGTGACCATGCCTGCTCGAAGACATACCCGTAGCCGAAGGCTTCCGTGGTGCGCTGCCACGAGGCGACGTGCTCCTCCGGCGTCGGCGCGTCGATCCCGGCCAGCCAGCGCAGCCGATCCCACTCCGACTCCAGCCGCGCCAGCCAGGCGAGCCCCTCGACGCCCATCAGGCGCCCTGGCGGCAGGCCCTTCTCCGCGGTCGTCTGCCCGGTTGACACCAGCTCCGCACCGCGCGCGACCAGCTCCGCCGCGGCCGTCGGCTCGCTGACCGCGCGGTGACACAGCAGCTGCAGCCCGAGCGTCGAGAACCGGATCCGGCCGAGGAACCACTCGGTCTGGAACACGTCGGCGCACAGCGCGGACACGTCGGCGATCAGCTTCTCGGCCTCGGCCGGCTTGTCGAGCACGCGGTAGGCGTCGACGGCCGGCTGCAGCCCGATGATCGGCAGCATCACGTCGAGGTCCCACCACTTCCGGGACAGCTCGAACTCCTCCGCGACCGCGGTGTCGCCGCGCCCGCCGCGGACCGAGAAGTCCACCGCCCGCAGCGCCGCCGCGGCCGCCGCCGGCGTCATCGCGTCGGTCCGGGCGGTCGCCGCCGCCGCGTCCCACTCGCCGAGCGTGAACTGGGTCAGCGCCAGCATCCGGCGCGCGTCGAACCCGTACGCCGCCCACTGCCGCCCGAGCTCACCGGCCCGCTTCGCCGCGAACGACAGCGCGGCCTTCGCGTTCAGCAGGTCGCCCTGGTCGTAGTGCGTCGACCCGACCAGGAACCGGCTGCGCACCTCCGCGGCGGGGTCGCCGATGAGCTGCGCCCGGACGGCGGCCTCCTCGAGCTGCTTCACGGCAGTCTCCGGGTCACCGGCCCGGCGACGCAGCTGCGCCAGCGTGATCCCGGCGTCGCTGGCCGCGGACTCCTGACCGGCGTCGCGGGCGATCTCGAGCGCCTTGTGCGCCCAGCGCTCCGCCTCCATCGGACGGCCGAGCGCGTCGGACACCCTGGCGTACAACGACGCGACCTGCGCCTTGAACACGCTGGCCGGCTCGTCCTGGACGAGTTTGAGGGCCTGCGTGATGGCTTCGTTGGCCTCCTGGTCCTGGTCGATGACCAGGGCGATGTCGGCCAGCGGCAGCAGCAGCTGCGCCCGCTCCAGCTTCGGGGCGTCCGGCGGCAGGTCGGCGAGCGCCTTGCGGAGGATCTTCACCGCCCGCAGGTGCTGCGACGACAAGGTCGCCGCGGTCGCGGTCGAGACGATCAGCGACGTCTTGTCGATCGCGTGGTCGGGCGCCCGGTTCGGGAACAGCTCCAGGGCGAGCTCGTAGTGCTTCAGCGCATCCTGCGGCGCGGCCACCGAAATGGCCTCCTCGCCCGCCCGGACCCGGGCCTCGAACGCGACCGGCAGGTTGTGCGAGCGCGTGGCGTGCCCCGCGAGCTCGGCCGCCGTACCGGCGACGGTCTGGTCCTTCAGCGCCTGCACGTACGCCGAGTGCAGGCGGACGCGCTCGCCCGGCAGCAGGTCGTCGTACACCGCCTCGGCGAGGAGGGCGTGGCGGAAGTAGTACCGATCGCTGGTGGGCTGGTCGATGATGTGCGCGTCGATCAGCTCGCGCAGCGCCTCGTCGAGCTCGCGGTCGGGGAGGTCGGCGACCGCGGTCAGCAGGGTGTGCGGGACCCGGCGGCCGGCGACCGCGATCACCCGCGCGACCTGGCGGGCGTCGTCGGACAGCGGATCCAGGCGGACGAGCAACAGGTCGGCGAGATCGGGCGGCACGACGTCGCCGTCGCCCATCGACGCCGCGGCGGCCAGCTCCTCGGTGAAGAACGCGTTGCCGCCCGCACGCTCGAGGATGCGGCGCTCCTCGACCGGCGGCAGCGGGCTCCTGAGCAGCGAGTGGAGCAGGGTGCGGGCCTCGTCGGCGTCGAGGGGGAGCAGGTTCACCCGGCGGACGCGGGGGTTGCGGGACCACTCGGCGATCGGGCGGCGCAGCGGGTGCCGGCGGTGCAGGTCGTCGCTGCGGTACGACACCACGAGCGCCAGGCGCTGCGAGGTCAGCCGGGTGATCAGGAAACCGATCAGGTCCCGGGTCGAGTCGTCGGCCCAGTGCGCGTCCTCGATGATCACCAGCTGGGGCTCGCTGGTGGCGAGCGCGGTGAACGCGCCGAGGACGGCGTCGAACAGCGCGGCGCGGTCGAGCTGGCCCTCCTGCGGCGCCGGCTGGGCGCTCAGCAGGCGGTGCGCGGGCAGCAGCCGGCCGATCGCCGGGAAGTTCCGCAGGACGCCCTCGACGAGGTCGGGACGGTCACCGGCCAGCCGGCCGAAGATCTCCGAGAACGGCTGGTACGGCAGGCCGGCGTCGCCGAAGTCGGTGCAGTGCCCGACGAGCACGCCGAACCCGCGCTCGTGCGCGCCGGTGGCCACCTCGTCCAGCAGCCGGGTCTTGCCGACGCCGGCGTCACCGGACAGCACAACGGCGCCGGCCCGACGCGTCTTGGCGTCGTCCACGGCGCTCAGCAGGGCAGCCATCTCGGTCGAGCGGCCGACGAGAGGTGTCGAATTCCAGGGCACGTCGTCCATTTTCGCCCCTGGCGCCGACACAAATCGACGGCATCCCGTCCGCGGGTGTCTCCCAGTCGCAGAAACGCCGTCCCTGATCGCGATTTCTCGCTCAGGGACGGCGGTTTCGGCGGTCATGCGGCCGGACGGGGTCGCAGGGCGTGCCGCGGCTCGGGCTGGGAGCCCTTCGCCGGGCGCGGCCGGCGCTTCGCGAGCCGGAAGTCACGCTTGGCGCGCTCCAGGCGGTACTCGGACTCCGCCTTCATGGCGTCGGGGGTGATCGGAATCGTCAACATGGTTGTCCTCCCTTCAGGCTTTCCGGCCGAACAGGTGGCTGATGGTCCGGCGGCTCCGGGTGCTCCGGGTCTGCCGGAAGTCACGGGCGAGGCGCTCCCTGCGGTAGTCGACCTCGGCCTTGACCGATGCGTTCGTGTACATGTGTTCCTCCGTTGTCTGTGCCGGCTGCCTGCCGACAGAGGTAAATCTGCTCGTCTGAGGAGGACCCGCACATCGGAAGTCCTCCCTATCCCCGCGAGCTGTCCGGCCTTAGGGGGTCTTAGGGGTTCCTAGGACCCCGCGAACGACCCGGAAACGACACCGGAACGGCGCCGGAAACGCCCGGAAAACGACAGTGGCGCGGCCGGCTCCGGAGAGCCGGCCGCGCCTTGGGGGAAGGGGCCTGGGGCGGTGATCGTGCGGTCACATCGCGGGACGGGCCCGCAGTTCGGGCGCGCAGGGCTGGGGCGGCTGCGGTGCACGCTTGCGTTGGAACCAGAACGGGCGCTGGAAGTCGCGGCGGATCCGGTCCTGGCGGTACGCCATCTCCGCTCGTACCGCGTCGGTCGAGAAAGTGAACATGCTCTCCTCCGGCTGCTGTCTGTCCCAGAACAGTGCGCGCCTGAGGAAGCCGCCCACATCAGCACAACTCCCTATGCCTCGGGCAACCAACTCCCTAGGCACCCGCGGCCGGGCCCTCAGGTGCGGTAGGTGAGGCTCAGTTCGTAGTGCTCGGGGTCGAGGAGCTCGTCGGCGTACTCGGCGAACTGGTCCGTGGCGGTCCAGCTGGTGCGGGTGGTGTGCAGGAACCAGGTGCCGTCGGGGCGGGCCAGGTGGCCGGCTTCGACCGGCGTGAGGAGGCGGCCGCGGAGGCGTTGTTCGCAGTGGTCGAGGTACAGGCCGGCGCGGTTCAGCGTGACGCTGATCGAGCCGTTGTCGAGGCCGCGTTCGGGCAGGTCCCGCAGCGCCTCGAGGGCCGGGATCCGGCTGCGCTCGAGCGAGATCGCCGTACCGTCGGTGAGCTGCCGGACCCGCTCGATCACCACGACCTGCGACGACTCCAGCCCCAGCCGGGCGGCCAGCGCGGGATCGTCCTCGAGCTCGATCCGGACCGTCCGCATCCGGGTCTCGACGCCCTGCTCGGACAGCGCGTGCGTCCACCCGAGGCGCCCGTCCAGCGGCCGGCCGTCGAACAGCACGTACGAGCCCTTGCCGGTGCGGGTCGCGATCAGCTCGTCGTCGGCGAGGACGGCGAGCGCCGCGCGGATCGTGTTCCGGCTGACCGAGAACCGTTTCGCCAGCTCGACCTCGCCGGGCAGCTGGGCGCCGCGCCGTACGACGCCGGACTTGATCTCCCGCGCGAGCACCCGCGCGATCCGCTCGTGCTTCAGGGAGACCCGCCGGATCATCGCAACTGCTCCACGCTCACGATCTCCAGCATCGGCGCGTACAGCCGCATCACGTCGATCGCCTTCGCGTGGTTCTCCGCGGTCGACCCGGCGCAGGCCTCCTCGACGACCTGGACCCGAACGCCGGCGTCCACCGCGGAAAGCGCTGTACTGATCACGCAGCAGTCGGTCGACACCCCGGCCAGGACGAGCCGTCCGTCCGCCTTCGCCGCCAACTCGGGGCCCCAGGCGCCGAATGTGGTCTTGTCGAGCGTCGGAGCGCCCTCGAACTCGTCGACCAACTGGTAGTCGTCGGCGTCCGGCGGCTGCAGGGCGAACGGAAACTCCTCGTAGTAGCCGACCCAGGCCCCGGCCGGCCGCTGCGGCGCGACGAACCGGGTGAACACCACGTCGGGAGAGAAGAGCCTGATCAGCTCACGCGTCGGCTCGACGACCCGCCGGAAATCAGGCGCCGCCCAGCCGGACGCGGGGTCCGCGAAGATCCGCTGCAGGTCGATCAGGGCCAGCACCATCAGGCCTCCTGGCGCCGTACGGCGGGCCGTCCGCCGAACCACTGCACGACGAAGCCGAGCACCAGCGCCACCAGGACGCCGAGGTTCGCGTACGCCCACGCGCCTTCCTTGCCGCCGAGGCCGAAGGTTCCGAGCAGGTAGCCCTGCCAGGTCAGCCACGACGCCAGCGTGTTCGTGACCAGGCCCCACCCGATGCCGGTGGCAACGAGCATCGTCAGCACCGGCAGCCACCGTACGTCGCCGTACCGCCCGGCCGGCCGGTACAGGTCGTCCTCCGCGTAGTCGCGGCGCCGGGACGCGATGTCGGCGAGCATGATCCCGCACCACGCCGCGATCGGTACGCCGAGCGTGATCAGGAAGCCCTGGAACTCGCCGAGGAACTCGCCGCCGTAGAACACCACGTACACGGTCCCCGCGATCATCACGACACCGTCGATGAACGCCGCGACGTACCGCTTCACCGGCAGCCCGAGCGACAGCAGCGCGAGGCCCGACGAGTAGATGTCCAGCACGGCGCCGCCGACCAGCCCGAGCACCGCGACGATCACGAACGGGACCAGGAACCAGGTCGGCAACGCCTCGGCCAGCGCCCCGATCGGGTCGGCGGCGATCGCCTTGCTCAGCTCCTCCGACGATCCCGCCAGCAGCAGACCGAACACCAGCAGGACGACCGGAGCCAGCGACCCGCCGAACGTGGTCCAGCCGACCACGCCGCGGCTCGACGACCGGCGCGGAAGGTAGCGCGAGTAGTCCGCGGCCGCGTTCACCCAGCCGAGCCCGAAGCCCGTCATCAGGAACACGAGGGCGCCGATCACCGCCTGCGCGGACCCGCTCGGCAGCGCAGAAACCGTGTTCCAGTGGATCTGGTCCGCGACCAGGACGATGTAGACGACCGTGAGCACGCCGGTCACGATCGTGATCACTGTCTGGGCCCGCATGATCAGGTCGAACCCGAGCACGCCGCAGGCCACCGTCAGCAGGCCGACGACGATCAGCGCGACCACCTTGGTCACCGAGCCGCCGCCCCAGCCGAGCCGCTCGAAGACGGTGGCGGTCGCGAGCGTCGCCAGGATCGTCAGCACGGTCTCCCAACCGACCGTCAGCAGCCAGGAAACGAGCGACGGAATCTTGTTTCCGCGGACCCCGAAGGCGGCCCGGCTGAGCACCATGGTCGGCGCCGAACCACGTTTTCCGGCGAGCGCGATCAGCCCGCAGAGCAGGAACGAGAACACCACCCCGATCAGGCCGGCCACCACGGCCTGCCAGAACGAGATCCCGAACCCGAGCGCGAACGCGCCGTAGCTCAGTCCGAGCACCGACACGTTGGCGCCGAACCAGGGCCAGAACAGCTGGCTCGGCCGTCCTTTCCGGTCGGCGTCCGCGATCACGTTCAACCCGTTGCTCTCCACCGCGAGCGCACGGGACTGCTGCACCTCGACCTGGTCGGTCATCTCGGCTCCTTCGATGGACCTGTTCAGTCCTGTTCAAACGACGGTAGGCCCGGCCGGTGGCATGGTCAACAATGGGGCGCATGCTGAGCGAAGCGGTGGACGGTTTCCGGCTGGCCTACGACCGTGCGGGCGAAGGTCCCGCGGTCGTCCTGCTGCACGGTTGGCCGGGCGACCGGACGGACTACCGGTTGCTGGCGCCGATGCTGGTCGAGCGCGGGCTCGACGTGGTGGTGCCGGACCTGCGCGGATTCGGCGCGACGATCGGGCTGTCGGCCGACGTCACGCAGTACGGCGTCGACGCGCAGGCCCGCAGCGTCGTTGCGCTGGTCGAGGAGCTCGGGCTGGAGCGCCCGGTGTTCGCCGGGTACGACATCGGCAGCCGGATCGCGCAGCGCATCGCGCGGAACCGGCCCGACCTGGTGGAAGGAATGGTGGTCGCGCCGCCGCTGCCGGGGATCGGGAAGCGGGTGTTCTCCGAGCACGCGCAGGCGGAGTTCTGGTACCAGGCGTTCCATCGGCTGCCCGTGATCGAGGAGCTGGTCGACGGTCGTGAGGACGCGGTGCGGTCCTATCTGACGCACTTCTGGACGCACTGGTCCGGGCCGGTCTTCCAGCCGGAGCTGGAGCATCTGGTGTCGGTGTACTCGGCGCCGGGCGCGTTCACCGCCTCGCTCAACTGGTACCGGGCGGGCGCCGGGTCGGTGGCCGTGTCGGCGGCCGAGACCGCGCCCCCGTCGTACGACCGGATCGCCGTACCGACCGTGGTGCTGTGGCCGGAGTTCGACCCGCTGTTCCCGCGCCAGTGGTCCGACAGGCTCGACGACTTCTTCAGCGACGTCCGGCTCCGCCTGGTCGACGGCGTCGGACACTACGCGCCGCTGGAGTACCCGGAAATCCTCGCGGAGGAGATTGTCGGACTAGGCTGACGACATGGCCGAGATCGAGCTGGGGATGCCGACCGTGCGGCCGGCGGTGGGTGCGTTGGCGAAGCTCGCCCCGCAGCCGGTCCGGTACCTGCTGAACTGGGGCCGGAAGTACTCGCTCTGGGTGTTCAACTTCGGGCTGGCGTGCTGCGCGATCGAGTTCATCGCGGCGTCGATGGGCCGGCACGACTTCATCCGGCTCGGGGTGATCCCGTTCGCGCCCGGTCCGCGGCAGGCCGACCTGATGGTCGTGTCGGGCACCGTGACCGACAAGATGGCGCCTGCGATCAAGAGGCTCTACGACCAGATGCCGGAGCCGAAGTACGTGATCTCGTTCGGCTCCTGCTCGAACTCCGGCGGTCCGTACTGGGACTCGTACTGCGTGACGAAAGGCGTCGACCAGATCATCCCCGTCGACGTGTACGTGCCCGGCTGCCCGCCGCGGCCGGAGGCGTTGCTGCAGGGAATCCTCAAGCTGCAGGAGAAGATCGCCGGCGAGAACGTGACCTCGCGGTACGACGAGCCGTCCGCGGCGGCGCTGACGCGGGGGCTGGTGCAGCCTTGAGCGCCGACGCACTCGAGGCGCTGACGAGCGCCGGGATCGCCGCGACGGCGGCGGACAGCTTCGGCCCGACCGCGGTCGACGTACCGGCGGAAGCGTGGGTCGCGGCGCACGAGGTCCTGCGGGACGCGGTCGGTCTCACGTTCTTCGACTTCCTGAGCGCGTCCGACGAGCTCAAGGACGGGTTCCGGGTGGTGACGCACCTCGCGGACTTCTGGGGCGGAGCGCATGTCGACCACGTCCTGGTGCGGACCCTGGTGCCGCGCGACAACGCCGTCCTGCCGTCGCTGTCGGAGTTGTACGCCGGGGCGAACTGGCACGAGCGGGAGACGTACGAGATGTTCGGGATCGCCTTCGACGGGCATCCGAACCTGACCACGCTGCTGCTGCCGGACGAGTTCGAGGGCCACCCGCTGCGCAAGGAGTTCGTACTCGCGTCGCGGGTCGCGAAGCCGTGGCCGGGCGCGAAGGAGCCCGGCGAGTCGGACCACGCCCCCGCCGGCGCCCCCAGCCGCCGCCGCACCCTGCCCCCCGGCGTCCCCGACCCCGAAACCTGGGGCCCGCGCCCACCGGGTTCCCCCGCCCCCGACCCCCTGGCCCCCGCCGAAGCCGCCGCCACCCCCGCCCGCCCCCGCCGAGCCACCCCCGGCACCGAACGCCGAACCCGCCGCCAAACCCCACCCCCCGCGCCCCCGACCGGCGACCCGACTCCGCCCGCGGCCGCAGCCCCACCCACGGACGCAGCCCCACCCACGGACGTAGCCCCCCTCGCGGACTCTGCACCACCCGCCTCCCCGCCTCCGCCTGCCGACGCTGGTTCGCCTGCGGAGTCGGCACCACCCGCCGACTCGGCTCCGCCTGCCGGGCCGGCTCGTGGCTCTGGGGATGGGGACGGGCAGTCGGGCGAGTCCTCGTGATTCCTTCGGCTGAGGAGCTGGCTCGGTGGACGTTGGAGCGGCAGCATCCGCTTACTCGTGCCTGGGCGGATGATGCGCGGCGGCTCGCGATTCTTGCGGAGGAGCATGCGGCGCTCGACATCCTGCTCGCCGAGGACCTGGACATCGCGGCTCAGCGCGCCCACCGGCTGGCGCCCGGCAAACCCGCCGAGTCGATGCTCAACCGATGGGTTGCCGTCAGCAACGACCTGCACGCGATGTTCAGCATGCGCTTCGAGAACCTCGACCCCGCCAGACCGTTCGTCGACGCGACCCCGATGAGCCGCTCGCCGCAGCCGCCCGACCTCCCCGCCCTGGTCGCAGCCGCCCAGGAGTACTACGGCATCCATCACCCGCTGTACGTCCGCCTGTGGAGCGCGGCCCCCGACGTCGACGGCACCGTCCCCGACCGCCGCTTCCTCGCCGCGCCGATCCCCGAGCTCCGCCCGCACGACGTACCGCCCGGCCTCGCGCTCCGTCCGGCGAAGAGTGTCGACCACTACGACGAGGCCCGCCGCGCGTACGCCGCGGTCGACGCCGACCACCCGGACCACGCCGAGCAAGCGATCCTCCAGGACCACGACGACCTGCAGGACGCCGCGGACGAGGGACTCCTGTTCGACGTCACGGTGTACGACGAGTGGGCCGGGTACGCCGCCGCGGTGATCAAGCCCGACGACGCCCTCGGCCTCCCGGCGTACGTCGTCCGCGAACTGGTCCTCGCCCCCGAACACCGCGGCCACGGCTACGGCCCGCACCTGAGCACCCTCCTCGCCCAGGCCCTCCCCGACCCCACCCGCATCCTCGTCGGCACCATCCACCACGCCAACCAGTCCGCCCGCACCGCAGCCCTCACCGCCGGCCGCCACGACATCGGCGGCTGGCTTCAACTCCCCCTCGGTCAAGCCTGAGCGAGTCGCTCGGTCGGCTGGCCGGTGAGGTTGGCGATGAGTTCGAAATCCTTGTCCAGGTGGAGGAGGACAAGGCCGGTCTGCTCGGCTGTGGCAGCGATCAACAGGTCCGCCACCGAGGGTGCCCGATGCTGACCCGCGGAAGCGAGTTGCGACTGTACGACGACAGCGCGACGTTCGGCCGCAGGCGTCACGTTCTCCACCGGCATCGCCGCGACAGGTGGCTGTTGCAGAAGCGCCCGATGTTCGTCCGCGGATCGGGAGGAGAATCCGACCTCGAGCAAGGTCATGGCGGTGATGTGGACGAGCCCGCGGTTGATCCGGTTCGCCCAGTCCTCCCAATCGGGAGCGGTGCTCTGGCGCACCAGGGCCGACTTGTCGATCAGCCAGCGCCGAGAGTCGAGCGTCGCCGTCATGACCAGGCCTGGTCCATGACCTCAGGATCCTCCACGTCGCGGGCGAGTTCGGAGAGGCGCTGGAGGTCCGCGAGCGTCACGACGACCTCTGAGCGCGCGGCTTCCCGGCTGAGCAGCCGGCGCAGATACTCGCTCCTGGACAAGCCCTGGCCGGCTGCTCGCTTGTCGATCACCGCGAGCACGTCGTCGGGCACGTCGCGAATCAGTACATCGCTCACACGCACCTCCTCTCGTTCGATATCTGATGATCTCAGTGGCGTGGCGGGGTGTAGTAGAAGACTTCCTCGCGGGTGATTCGGCCGGCGTCGACCGTGCAGAGGGACAGTTTGGTGGTTCGGGAGCGGGTGCCGGTGCGGACGTCGAGTTGGTCGAAGGTGAAGCGGATCGCGAAGTGGTTGTCGAGGAGGAGTGGGCCGACGACGTCGACGCCGAGGTACTCGATGTCGGCGTTCAGGCGGCGGGCGTTCTCGAGGATGGCGTCGGTGCCTTTGATCTCGACCTCTTCGCCGCCGGTCTCGAGTGGTGCGACGCGGACGACCTCCGGTGCGGTGAGCGCGACGGCCTGGTCGAGGCGGCCGGCGGACAGCGCGTCGACGTACCGCTGCGCAACCTCGGCCGTGGACAGGACCCGGAACTCGGCGGCGTGTTCGGCGGCCCATGCGGCGAAGGTCAGGGCGGGGCGGCCGGTGAGTTCGGCGACGGTGGTGGTGACCGGCTCGGGGTTGTCGACGAGCGAGGCCCAGTAGGCGACCGAGCTCTCGGCGAGGATCGGGTCGGCGCCGAGGTCGAGCATCGCCTGCCGTGCCTCCGCGTCGGTCAGCGCCTCGACCCGCATGTCCTTGCCGATCGCCCGCGCGATGGTCCGGATCTGCTCGGCCTGGGTCAGGACCTCGGGTCCGGTGAGGTCGTGGGTCTGGCCGATGTGCCGGTCGTCCAGGATCGTGAGTACGGCGACCGCGGCGATGTCGCGCTCGTGGATCAACGACCGGCCCGCCTCGGGAGACGCGACCCGGACGACGTCGTCGGTGCGGAACGCATCCGCCCAGCCCTGCGCGTTCACCGCGAACCCGCCCGGCCGGACGAACGTCCACTCCTTGCCGGCGTCCCTCAGCAGCTGCTCGACGTCGCCCCATACTCCGCCGGACGGCGCGCTCAGCGAGGACAGGTACACGACACGCCGCGGCAGTTCGCCGATCGCGTCCGCGGCCCCGTCGGCGCTGAACGACGGCCAGAGCAGGAAGGCAGCGTCCACGTCGGCCGCGGCCCGGCGTACGGCGGTGGGGTCGTGGATGTCGCCCTGGATCAGTTCGACGTCCGGCGGGAAACCGGCGAGGTCCGGCGTACGGACGAGGGCCCGGACGGTCACGCCCGCGGCGCGCAGCCCGTCGACGACAGGGCGGCCGACGCGGCCGGTGGCTCCGGTGACAAGAATCGTGGTCATGGGGCCTCCCGGCCTGGACTGAGGAGCGGAGGGAGCGAAGCGACCGGAGCGACGAGGGAAGGCCGGGAGTCACAGCCCCATGGCCCGCCGCGCCGGAGGCGTGGCATCAATGCAGTCATGCGACCCACCCTCAGACCTGAACGTTGGTTGAGGTCAAGCCGGACGCACTAGGCTGACAGGCATGCTGGAGTTCGTGGTGCGGGTGGTGGGCGTCCTGGTCGCCTTCCTGGTGGCGCCCTTGCTGGTCGGGCAGGCCGAGCACAAGGTGATGGCGCACATGCAGTCGCGGCTCGGGCCGATGTACGCCGGCGGGTTCCACGGCTGGGCGCAGCTGGTCGCGGACGGGGTGAAGTTCGTCCAGAAGGAGAGCGTGGTCCCGGACGCCGCCGACAAGCGGGTGTTCGAGTGGGCCCCGATCGTCGCCATCCTGCCGTACCTCGCCGCGCTCGCCGCGATCCCGCTCGCACCGGGCCTGGTCGGCGCGGACCTCGACTCCGGCCTGTTCTTCGTGCTCGCGGTGATGAGCATCGGCGTCCTCGGATCGCTGATGGCCGGCTGGGGCAGCGGGAACAAGTACAGCCTGCTCGGCGGGCTCCGGGTCGCGGCGCAGCTGATGAGCTACGAGCTGCCGTTCGTGCTGGCCGCGGCGAGTGTGGCTGTCGCTGCCGGTTCGTTGAGCCTGACCGCGATCGGCCACGCTTGGAATCCGTGGTGGTTGCTGTGGCAGCTGCCAGGTCTGGTGGTGTTCTTCGTCGCGGGTCTCGCCGAGCTGCAGCGGCCGCCGTTCGACATGCCGGTCGCGGACTCCGAGGTGATCTTCGGCCCGTACACGGAGTACACCGGGCTCCGCTTCGCGATGTTCCTGCTCGCCGAGTACGCCGGGATCGTCGTCCTCGCGGCGCTCACGACAGTGCTGTTCCTCGGCGGCTGGAGCGGTCCGGGGCCGGAGTCGATCGGCTGGATCTGGGCGCTGCTGAAGATCGCGTTCGTGTCGGTCGTGGTGATCTGGGTGCGGGTCTCGTTCCCGCGGATGCGCGCCGACCAGCTGCAGAAGCTGGCCTGGCAGGGCCTGGTGCCGGTGGCGTTGGTGCAGCTCGCGCTCACCGGCATCGGCGTCGTGGTGTTCTGAGGCGGATCTGCAGCACTCACCAACCGCGCTGTTGGCCGGTCCTCGGCGGTCGGTTGAGCGTGGCCGTCGACGAGCCGTGCCGGTTGGTGAGTGCCTGGGGTCCGCTAGGTGTGATGTCCAGGGAGGTTGTCCCGCGTTTCGGCGGTGAGTCGGGCTGACAGGTGAAGGCCTCCGGTTGTGAAGTGGAGCTGTCTAGTT
>NZ_JBFAJQ010000021.1:0-143251 GCF_040655315.1 Kribbella sp. NPDC050459
CACCGCCCACAACTCATCAGAAATCACACCCGAACGCAGCACCGAACAAGCATCAACCACCCAACCCCGACGATTTAGCAGACACGCCCTAGTCAAGAAGCCAGCCGTTCCGTTCCGCGATCTCGACCGCGTCGGATCGAGTGTGCGCACCAGTCTTGCCGATCGCCGACCACAGTCGGGTACGGACGACACGCTCGGACACGTCGAGCTTCTGTGCCATCAGCGCGACCGATCCACCGTCCCGCGCCGCGCGAAGAGTGTCTGTCTCGTCAGCGTTGAGCGGAGTTTCGGAGTACCGGAGGTTGTCGGCCGCGAGGTTCGCGTCGACCACCCGGAGGCCCAGGTGCACCCGCCGTACCGCATCCGCCAACTGCGGTACCGGACTGCCCTTCAACGCGAATCCTTTCGCACCGGCATCCAGCCCGCGGCGCATGTGCACCGGCCGCCCGTACGTCGTGAGCATGACGACCCGGCACTCCGGCATCGACGTACGCAACTTGGTGGTCACAGTGATGCTGTCGTTGCCCGGACCGGCCGCGTCGAGCAGCGCGACGTTCGCCCGATGCCGTTTGGCGGCACCCACGACGTCGTCAGATCGGTTGAGCTCGGCAACGATCTTCAGATCGCGCTCACGCTCCAGACCGCTGCGAAGCAAGCCTCGGCTGAGGATCTGGTCGTCAACCAGCAGCAGCCGAATCGGGTCGGGCAAACGAGCCTCCGAGGTAGCATCCGGGCGCCGGGGAAGTACGTCCGGGAACATGAGCAGTACTCGGTTCCCGATCATGGAGCGCCGGTCCGTACGTCGTCCACATCAACGCGGCATCTCTACCAGATTGCGACCAGATCGCGATCACCGGAGGACCGGCCGCACGACGAGTGGTTGACGAGGCGACATCAGACCGGGCCGGCTCGCGCGGCCGTGCTCAGAGTTGGACGTGCTATTCGGAGGTCCAACCGCAGCGACACCTCAACAGTCACCGCGTCGGACGAGACCAAGCACGCGGTCAGCTGCACCTTGTTGAGCGCGGCTGTTCGCTCTGCTGTCGCGCAAGGCGTTGCAGGCGGTCTGGTGCCCGTGGGTTTCTGCTCGCCCGGATCGGCCTGACCAGTCGCATCGACGGGGTCGGACGCATCGAGAGAATCAGCGGCGCTCAGCGCGGTCATGTCGGCCGCCGCGGTGAGTTTGTGGCGGGCGGTGGAGATGGCCGTCCAGAGGACCGCCGCGGCGAGCACTGTGCAGAGGAGTACGACTGCGAACAGGGTGTGAAGCGTGGCGCTGCCTCGTTCGGAGCGGGTCATGGCGTCTCCGGCTCCGCTTGCAGCATGGCAGTTGCTGTGAGGCTCGCGGGAGAGAAGACACCGAGCAACGGCGGGGCATGTGCGGGCACGGCAGTGACTACCACTTTGATGTCTGATGCCTCGCGAGTGATGACGAACGTGCCTGTCGGAACGGTACGGCGTCCGATCGCTTTCGCCTGATCGACCGGCTCGCCACGCGCGACCGCCCGGGCGACGTCGCGGGCAGCATCGATGCATCTGATGTTCAGCACGACCAGTCCGATGGACCAGATCCCCAACAACAGAACCGAAACCAACACCGGCAGCACCAACGCCATCTCGGCCGTCACCGCTCCCCGCTCACCCCGCCGCCGCAATCCGCCAGGCTTCGCCTCACCCATTGGACGAGCCCTAGACCCGCCAACCGCCGCGCGCTCTCCGCCTCCGCTCCCGTCAGTCCCGCCACCACCGTCGCCACAGCCATCGCGCTGAGCAGGCGTGGGCCCATCAACGCGGTCGACGGTGTAGCTGAACCAAGTGACGCGATCGAACAGGACCACCCGCCTGACCCGGTCAACGCATCTGCCAACGCCGGCCCCGCCGGCCCCATCGGCCCCGTCGGCCCCGTCGGCACGGCTGGCACGGTCGGCGCAACTGGCAGGGTCGGCGCAATTGGCCCGGTCGGCACTGCTAACACAGTCGCCACGATCGGCGCGGTCGGCGCGATAGGCCAAGCTGGCACCGTCGGCGCGGATGGCCCGGGTGGCACTGTCGGCGCGGGTGGCGCGGGTGGCGCGGGTGGCGCGGCTTGCGCGGCTTGCGCGGGTGGCGCGGTCGGGGTGGGCTGCCGCGGATTTGGCTGCGGCTGGGGTGGAAGAGTCTGGGTGGTGGGGCATGAGACTCCTTGGGGTGGCGGCCGGTCGAGGAGGGGGGCATCGACCGGCCGCCGGATCGAGGGTGGAACGCGTTGGTGAGATGGCTTGCTAGGGCTGGGCGGTTGGCCGTTTGACGGGCTGGCTGTTGAGCGCGCGTTGCCGAGCTCGGGTTAGGAAGGTCCTGCTCGGTGGGTGACTGAACGTCCGGCGGGTGGGCTCGGTTGAGTTAGATGTGTACGCCTTCTACGCCGGCGATCTTCAGGCCGTAGTTGATGATGGCTTTGAGGGCGCCTTGCATCGCTGGGGACCTGAGGAGGGCGACCAGTACGCCGCCGAGGCCGCAGGCGGCGACGATGGCTACGGCGTACTCGGCTGTGATGGCCCCGCGTTCTGCGTGGGGTCGGAGATGGTGGATGGGGTTGCCGTGGAGGCGTCGGATCGACTTGGCGGGGAGTCGGCAGACCTCTTCGCGAGAGGTGCCTTCGCGGCGGGTGCGGCTGCGGGCGTGATCGCCGACCCAGACGGGAGCGCTCTTCGGCGCATCGAGCTCGAGCTCCGGATCAGCTTTTAGGGCTTGGGGAGCGGTGGGATGGGGGCGGTTGCTGGTGGCTGCTGTTGCCTTGGGCATTTGGGCCTCCTGCGGGAGCGGGCTGGGGGTGGTGCGTGGGGTCGTTGGTAAAGGTGCCGTTGTTGGATGTCCTTTTTTCAAGGGAGTTTTGGGTTGTGGATACGGGTGGTGTGGTCAGGGGTGGAGGAGGTACGGGATGAGGGCGTCGGCGATTGTGGGGACGATGGAGAGGAGGACGAAGGCGGGGAGGAAGCACAGGCCAAGGGGCAGCGTGGCGCGGGATTCTGCGGCTCGCGCTTGTTGGTCGGCGAGGTGGTGATGGGCGCGGCGGGTTTCGTCCGCTAGGTGGTCGAGGGTTTTGGACAGTGGGGCGCCGGAGCGGAGTGAGCGGGAGATGGCTCGAGCCATCGGGGCGCAGGATGGTTCGGCTCGTAGATGGGACCAGGCGGTGGTTGGGTCGGCGCCCAATGCCAGGTGGTGGGCGATCTTCGTGAAGACGTCGGCCAGGGGGCCGGGTAGGGCTTCGGCTACGAGAGCGAGGGCTTGTTGGGGTGAGCGGCCGACTCGGAGGCAGGCGGTCAGGAGGTCGATCGCGAGGGGGAGGTCGTGGGCTATGCGGGCGTTGCGTTGTCTGGTGGTGGCTGGTTCGAGGCGGGACAGGGCTCGGGGGATGGCGTAGTACGCGATTGCGCTTGGGATTAGGCCCCACGGGAGGCCGAGGATGGTGAGGGCGGCTAAGGCCGCGCCGGCTGCGGCCAGGCGGTGGGATCGCGGGGGTTGGGGGCGGGATCGGGGGCGGGGTGGGGTTAGGCGGCGGAGGTTGGGGTGGGGTGGGGTCAGGAGATAGATGCTTATGGCAACAGCCGTTGCGGCGGCCAGGATGTGGGGCATGCGAGGTCTCGAGGGAGCGGGAGTGAGTTGGGCAGGGAATGCTTGGGTGAGGTGAATATCGGAGGGCGGCGGAAGCAGGCGAGGTGCAGTGCCGGTGCTGGAGGCCGGGTGGGGTGCGACTGCGCTCAGTGAGGCGAAGCGGCGGGAGTTGGCCAGGTGGGGTGGGAACGCCGTAGGTCAGGTGGGGTTGGCGCACGGCAATGGGGTGGTGGGGGCGCGGGTCAGGGGTGCGGGGTGGAGATTCGGGTGGTCCAGTGGAGGCCGGTGGTGGTTAGGGCGAGGCCTGTTAGTAGGCAGAGCCAGCCTGGTGGGGTGGTGGTTAGGAAGGTGAGGGGGTCGGCGCCCAGGAGGTAGCCGATGGTTATGCCGAAGGCCGGGAGGATGGCGAGGATTCGGGCGGTGGAGCGGGCGCCGGCGAGGCTGGATTGGGTTTGGCGGTGGATGGATTCGTCCGCGCGGAGGGAGTCGGCGAGGCGTTCGGTGAGGGTGGCGAAGGCGGCGCCGGATTGTTCGGTGACGCGCCACGCTGCGGCTAAGGCTCGGAGGCTGGAGGCGCCGGGGGTGGTGGCTGCTCGGGTAAGGGCAGTGGGGACATCGGCACCGAGTTTGGCTGCGGCGTGGGCGAATTCGAAGTCTGGGCTGATGGAGGCGGCGCCTTCCAGGGCGGCTATGGGTGGGCGGCCGGCTGTTAGGTCGGCGGCGAGTACGTCGAGGGCTTCGATGATGGTGGTGCGGCGGGTTGCGATGAGTTTCTGCTGTTGATGGTGGGCGCGTTGGTTGGCTATCAAGGCCAGGATGACGGCGATCGCGAGGGTTGAGACGAGGGCTTGGGGGCCGAAGAGGGCGGTTGCCAGGGCGGTTGGTGGGGCGAGGAGCCAGGCTCGGGGCAGGCGGGATCGGAGGTGGCGGCTCGGCGGGCGGAGGGCGGTCGGTTCGAGGCTGGTCGGTTGGATGCCTGGCAATTGAGCGTGGGGCGATTGGGGGTGGGGGTTTGCTTGGGTGGGTGGTCGCCGGGCGGGTGGCGTGGTGCGGGTTGTCAGACGGTGGAGGCCTGGTGGGCGGGGTGGCAGAGCGAGGGCGCAGGTGAGGAAGGCCAGGATGGCGGCGACGAGAGCTGAGGTCATGCGGCACCGGCAGCGGGCGTGGGAACGGAGCCGGGGGCTGGCATTGGGACCGGGACGGGTGCGGGCGCGGGGAACTGGCTGGGTGCGGGAGCGGGAACGGCATCGGCGGCAGGTGTGAGAGCGGAGCCGGGTGCGGGGGTGAGAGGCGAGCCGGAAGTAGGCGTGAAACCCGAGCCGGCAGCAGGCGTGGGAGCGGTGTCGGCGGCATACCCGGGGCCGGGGCCAGAGGTGGGAGCGGGAAGGGCGCCGGTGGCGGGCGGGGGAACAGCGTCGGCGGCGGGCATGCGGGCTGCACCGGGTGCGGGCGTGAGAGCTGCACCGGGCGTCAGAGCTGTGCCGGGTGTCAGAGCTGTGCCGGGTGTCAGAGCTGTGCCGGGTGTCAGAGCTATGCCGTTGGCAGGCGTGACGGGAGAGGCGGTGGTAGGAGTGGGCGCCGGGCTGGGGGTTGGCGTGAGTGCTGAGCGGGTGGCGGGTGTGGGAGCGGAGGTGGGGGTAGGTGTGAGTGCCGAGTGGGTGGCGGGTGTGGGAGCGGGGGGTGGGGTTCTTGGGGGTTTGTTGGTGAAGCGGTGGGATGGGGGGTGGAGGGTGAGGGTGTTGTTGGGGTGGAAGGTGACCGCGGGGTGGGTGGTTAAGGGGGCGTTGGGGGGTTTGGTGAGGGTGTGGATCTCGGTGATTCGGCGGTGGCCGTTGGGGGATCGGGTTAGGTGGATTACCGCGTGTAGGGCTGAGGCTGCTTGGCTGTGGATGGCGGAGGGGGTTAGGCCTGCCAGGGCGCCTAGGGCTTCCAGCCGGGCGGGGACGTCGGCGGCGGAGTTGGCGTGGATGGTGCCGCAGCCGCCTTCGTGGCCGGTGTTGAGGGCGGTCAGGAGGTCTACTACTTCGGGGCCTCGGACCTCGCCGACGACCAGGCGGTCGGGGCGCATGCGGAGGGCTTGGCGGACCAGGTCGCGGAGGGAGATCTCGCCAGTGCCTTCGATGTTGGGTGGGCGGGCTTCCAGGCGGACCACGTGCGGGTGGTCGGGGCGGAGTTCGTTGGCGTCCTCGACCAGGACGAGGCGTTCGGCGGGATTCGCCAAGGACAGCAGGGAATTGAGCAGTGTGGTCTTGCCGGTGCCGGTGCCGCCGCTGATGAGGAAGGCCAGGCGGGAGTCGAGCAGGTCCTGGAGGATTGCGGCGCCTGCTTGCGGGAGGGCACCGGCGGCTACCAGGTCGTCGAGGGTGAAGACCTTGCGTGACGGGACGCGGAGGGACAGGCACGTGCCTGGCGCGGCGACCGGGGCGAGGACGGCGTGGAAGCGGGTGCCGTCGGCGAGGCGCACATCGACGTACGGCGTGGAGTCGTCGAGGCGGCGGCCGGCCGCGGCGGCGAGGCGGGTGGCGAGGCGGCGGATGGCCGGCTCGTCGCCGGTGCGGATCGCGACGAACTCGAGTCCGCGGCCGCGGTCGATGTAGACCTCGTCCGGGCCGTTGACGAGGATGTCGGTCACACCGGGCTCGGCGAGCAGGCTGTCGAGCGGTCCGGCGCCGAGGGCCTCCCGGCGGAGGGCGGTGACAACCGCGAGGACCATGGAGTCGCCGCAGACGGTGCCGTCGGCGCGGAGGGCTGCCGCGACGTGAACGGGCGTCGGCTCCGCGCCGGTGAGTGCGAGAGTGCCGCGGACGCGGTCGAGTAGGTCTGCGGGCACAACTGCCGTGGTCATGTGGGCACCTGCCTGGTCAGGACGGACGGATCAGGTGGAGTGAACAGGTCCAGCAGGGCGTCGGCGGCGCGAGTCAGCGGGCTTCGGGCGTGGAGTGGAAAGTGGCCGTCGTCCATCGCGGCAGGAAGGCTGCGGTCGACTCCGAGCTTGGTTGCCAATGGCAACTCGAGGTGAGCCGCGACATCGGCAGCGGAGGGACCGGGGCGGGAGTCGCGCGCGACCACGCGGAGGTCACCGGCAACGGCCCGGAGCGGGCCCGCGAGACGCTTGGCGGCGGCGACCGAACGGACGTCGCACGGCACGACGAGCAGGGTGGCGGTGGAGCGGACGAAGCCTTCCTCGACAGCCGGATCCGCGCGGCGAGGCAGGTCGAGGACGACCAGATCGGTGCTGCGCTGGGCAGCGCCGATGACCGAGCTCATCGTGTCCGGGGGCAGGACTGTGACGTCGGACCGGTCCCACGACAGGACCGACAGGCCGTCGACCGAAGGGAGTGCGGAGCGAAGCGCGGCCGCACTGATCCTGCCTGCTGCGTTCAGCAGTTTGGGCCAGCGGTCGCCCGGGTCGCGCTCGATACCGAGGGCGAGCTCGATCCCGCCGCCGAGCGGATCGCCGTCGATCAGCATCGTCCGGAGGCCGCGTCGGTTGCCGAGGACGGCCACCGCGGCAGCGAGAGTGGTCGACCCCGCTCCCCCGCAGCCGCCGACGAACGCCAGGGTGACAGCGGCGCGAGTGCCACCGTCCAAGGTGTCGGACAGCTTGCCGGCCAGCAGCGGTTCGTCGTCGGGCAATCGGCAGACGGCATCGGCACCGACGTCGAACGCGCACCGGTAGAGGTCGTCGCCGTCCGCAGTCGAGCCGACCACGACGACCCCGGGCCGGTGCGCGGGCTGGACGCGGGCCAGCGGCTCGGCGAGGTCGCGGCCGACGACGACCAGCGAGCAGGTGTGCCAACTGCGTCGCAGGCCGGGCAGGTGCGCCTCGACCAAGGGCGTGACGGATGCGGCCGCGGCCAGCCGGAGAAGGTCGTCGAGCAGGGTCTCGTTGGTGGTTGCCATCAGCACCGATGGGGGTGGTGAGTTCGTGTCCATACCTAGAACATGCCGTTGTCCGGCGGCTTCCGGGAACGTCACCGGATCCCTGTGGACAAAGGGTTGTCGGGTTTCCGTCAGCAGCGGGAACCCGCCACGACGAGCCCGCGACCAACCCGCCGGGAACGGTTACGGTTCCTTTCGAAGCGTCTTTAACTAAATTTCACCGGACCGCTTCCGTCCCATCGCTCCGGAGGAACCTGATGAGTCGATTACGCACGCTCGCCGCCACGGCCGCCGTCGCGGCCACCGCCCTGATCACCGCCGCCGGCGTCTCGCTCGCGAGTCCGGACGCCACGACGGCCGACGCAGCCACCGCGGCGCCACAGGCGACCAGCGGCGGCGTCAAGACGGCGTACTTCACCCAGTGGGGGATCTACGCCAACGGCTTCTACCCGAAGAACATGGTCACCACCGGGGTCGGCGCGAAGCTCGACTTCCTGAACTACGCGTTCGCCAACATCGACCCGGTCAACCACACCTGCTTCATGGCCAACAAGGCCGCGTCGCAGGACGAGAACAACCCCAACGCCGGTGACGGCGCGGGTGATGCGTTCGCCGACTACGGCAAGTCGTACGGCGCGGACATCAGCGTCGACGGTGTCGGCGACGTGTGGAACCAGCCGATCCAGGGCAACTTCAATCAGCTCAAGAAGCTCAAGGCGAAGTACCCGAACCTGAAGATCCTGATCTCGATCGGCGGCTGGACGTACTCGAAGTACTTCTCCGACGCGGCCTCCACCGACGCCAAGCGCAAGGCTTTCGTCAGCTCCTGCGTGAACATGTTCCTCAAGGGCGACCTGCCGGTCATCGACGGCTTCGGCGGTCCCGGTTCGGCGGCCGGCATCTTCGACGGCGTCGACATCGACTGGGAGTACCCGGGCTCGCCGAACGGCCACGTCGGCAACCACTACAGCCCGGCCGACAAGCAGAACTTCACGCTGTTGCTGGCCGAGTTCCGCGCGCAGCTCGACGCGTACGGCGGCCAGACCGGGAAGCGGTACTACTTGACCGCCGCAACGCCGGCCGGCCAGGACAAGATCGCCACGATCGAGACGAACAAGATCGGGCAGTACCTCGACTACAACAACGTGATGACGTACGACATGCACGGCGGCTGGGAGGCCACCGGGCCGACGAACTTCCAGGACCCGCTGTACACGGCTCCGAACGATCCGAGCAACCCGATCCCGCCGGGTCAGGGCAAGTACTCGATCGACTCCGCGGTGAAGGCCTGGACGACCGGCGACGCGGCGTACGGCATCCCGGGCGGGTTCCCGGCGAACAAGCTGAGCATCGGATATCCCTTCTACTACAGGGGATGGAAGGGTGTCCCGGCCACCGCGAACGGCAAGTATCAGACCGCGACCGGACCGGCCGACGGGCACGCGCTGAGCGGCAACGTGCCGGGCGTCTCGTTCTACAAGGAGCTCACCGGCTTCGTCGACAACCCCTCGGCGACGTACTTCGACGACACCACCAAGTCGTCGTGGTTCTACAGCAACGGCACGTTCTGGTCCGGTGACAACGCCCAGTCGATCAAGGCCAAGGCCGACTACCAGCACTGCAACGGACTGGCCGGCGCAATGATGTATTCGCTCGAGGCACTCGACCCGAACGTCACCCTCTTCAACAACGTGGTAGACGCGGTCAACGCCGACACCGCCGGCTGCAGCGGCCCGCCAACCACCACCCCGCCGACGACGCCTCCCACGACGCCGCCGACCACCCCGCCCACAACTCCGCCCACGACACCGCCCACCACGCCCCCGACGACTCCCCCAAGCACAGCCACTCCGTGGGCGCCCAACACGGCGTACGCAACCGGTGCGCTCGTGACCTACGCCGGTGTCACCTACAAGTGCATCCAGGGCCACACGTCCCTGACCGGCTGGGAGCCGCCGAACGTCCCCGCACTGTGGGGACGGGTCTGATCACGTACCACCCACTGATCGGAGCATCATGAAACGCATCTCTCTGGCGATCGCGGCCATCACCGCGGTGGTCATCGCTCTGCTGACCGCACAGGCAGCCAACGCGGCAGGTGTCACTGCCACCTTCACCAAAGTCTCCGACTGGGGCACTGGCTTCGAAGGCAAGGTGACCATCACCAACGGCACCACGAGCTCTCTCAGCACCTGGTCGGTCGCACTGGACTTCCCGTCCGGCTACACGGTCAGCTCCACCTGGGACGCCAACCACACCAGCAGCGGCCAGACGCACACGTTCACCCCGCCCAGCTGGGCCGGACCGCTCGCCCCAGGCGCAACTGCAAGCTTCGGCTTCAACGGCAGCCCGGGCAACTTTCCCGGCCTCGCCGCCTGCCGGCTGAACGGCGGCTCGTGCTCGGGTGGCGGTGGCGGCACGGTCCCGGCCGCACCCACAGGTCTGTCCGGTACGTCGACAGCGTCGTCGGTGAGCCTCACGTGGTCAGCCGCGTCGGGTGCGACCAGCTACAACGTCTACCGCAACGGTACGAAGGTCGGCAGCCCGACGGGTACGTCATACACGGACTCGGGACTGACCGCGAACACGACGTACAGCTACCAGGTCAGCGCGTCGAACAGCGCCGGTGAGGGACCGAAGAGCGGCACCATCTCGGTCAAGACCGGCACCGGCGGCGGAAACACCGGAACCAAGCAGGCCGCGCCGTACCTGTACATGGGCTGGGGCGACCCGCCGAACCCGGCGACGGTGATGAACGCGACCGGCATCAAGTGGTTCACGATGGCATTCATCCTGTCGTCCGGCGGCTGCAACCCGGCCTGGGACGGCAGCCGCCCGCTGCAGGGCAGCGCCGACGCCAACGCGATCGCCCAGATCCGCGCCGCCGGCGGCGACATCGTGCCGTCGATCGGCGGCTGGAGCGGGAACAAGCTCGGCCCGAACTGCAGCACGCCCGAGGCGCTGGCCGGCGCGTACCAGCAGGTCATCAACGCGTACGGCCTCAAGGCGATCGACGTCGACATCGAGAACTCCGACGAGTTCGAGAGCGAGGTCGTCCAGGACCGCATCCTGAACGCGCTGAAGATCGTCAAGCAGAACAACCCCGGCATCACGACGATCCTGACCTTCGGTACGTCGACGACCGGCCCGAACTACTGGGGCAACCGCCTCATCGAGCGGTCCGCGGCGCTCGGCGCGAACATCGACGTCTTCACGCTGATGCCGTTCGACTTCGGCAGCTCGAACATCTACAACGACACGGTCGGCGCGTCCCAGGGGCTGAACAACAAGCTGAAGTCCGTCTTCGGCTGGACCACGGCGCAGGCCTACGCGCACCAGGGCATCTCCGGCATGAACGGTCTGTCCGACCAGCAGGAGATGACCACCACCGCGACCTGGCAGAACATCACCAACTGGGCGAAGAGCAACGGGCTCAGCCGGCTGGCGTTCTGGTCGGTCAACCGCGACCGCGGCTGCGCCGGCGGCGGCGTGGTGTCCAACTGCAGCGGCATCGCCCAGGGTGACTGGGACTTCACCCGCATCACGGCAGGCTTCTGACCTCGAGGCTGAGTGCGGCCGGCAGGCCGCACTCAGCCGGCCTTGATCGCCTCGATGATCAGGCCGTTGCGGGCGTTCTGCCCGAGCGGGACCGACGGGTGCAGACCGTCGCGGAGCAGCCGGGCCAGCCGGTTCGGGCTGGAGGCCAGGTGCTCGGCCCAGTGCACGATTCGCAGGTTGTCGTAGCGCCGCTGCGCGTCGGCGAGCTGCAGGTTGATCCAGGCGCTGTTGCGCTGGTCGGCGACCTTCACGTCCGGGCCGTGCGCGGTACGAGCCGCCTGCACGTTGACCCAGTAGACGATCCGCTCGTCGCCGACGATGCTCATGGTCCGGTCGACCTGCGCCTCGACCGCCGGCGGCGTGAAGATGTCGTTGGACCCGACCGACATCAGGATCCGGTGCGGCAGGCCGTACTCCTGCGCCCAGGTGTCCAGCGCGTCGACAGCCGGCGTCACCGGGCGGCCGGCCCAGTTGTGGACGGCGATGGTGATGCCGAGCTGGTTCAGCTGCCGGGCGAGCGCCGGGCCGTCCTGCACGCCGATGCTGTCGCCGAACATGAAGACGCCGTCGGTCTCCCGGGTGCGGCGGATCTGTCCTTCGTTCGAGATCGCGCGCGCCTGGCGCTCCCAGGCGCCGAGCACGCCGGAGCCGTAGGCGCCGAGTGAGAGCAGTCCGGCGGTGGCTGCCGCCGGGGAGCCCGGAGTGGCCTCGGCCGTGCCGGCGGCAACCGTCGACGCAGCCGCCGCGGTCCCGGCCGCGAACAGCAGCCGGCGACTCGGCCGGAACGAACCCAGACGCTTCCTCACGCACGTAAGGGTGCGGGGGAAAGCCCTCTCTCTGCAAGTCGACAGCGAGAAAATGGAACGAAGGCTACGGAAGTCACAGTCAACTCGTCGTCGCCGGACGGGACCGTACGAACGCCCGGAATCGCTCCGCGGCCGGGGTCAACGGCGCGCTCAGCCGCCACGACATCCCGATCTCCCGTCGCGACCGTACGCCGGCCAGCGGCACGGACACCGCCCCGCTGTCGTTCCCGCGCACCGCACCGGCCGGCAGGATCGCCACACCGAGCCCGGCACCGACCAAACTGTCGATCGTCGCGAGGTCGGTCGCCTCGAACGCCAACTGCGGGCTGAACCCCGCCTCACGACACAGCCGGTCGGTCACCCGCCGGAAACCGAAGCCCGGCTGCAGCCCGACGAACGCCTCGTCCCGCGCCGCCTCCAGCTCCACCCGGTGCCGGGACGCCAGCGCATGCCCGGGCGGTACGTGCAGACAGAGCCGCTGCCGCTCGAGGAGATGCCACCCGAAGCGTGACGGGTCCGGCCGCGGCGCAACGATCGCGATCTCCGCCTCACCCGTCTCCAGGTCCTGGACGATGTCGTGCGCGGGCTCCTGCCGCAACTGGAACTCGACGCGCGGAGCCACTGCCCGGAAGGCCTTCAGCAGGTCAGGCATCAAGCTGGTCGCGACCGAGTGCAGAAACGCCAGCCGCACGGTGCCGGACTCCGGATCGAGCAGAGCGTCGATCTGTCGCTTCGCCGTGTCGACCGCTGTGACTCCGGCCCGTGCGGCATCGAGCACGAGGCGGCCGTACGGATTGAGCCGTACGCCGCGACGCTCCCGCTCGAACAGCGGTACGCCGAACGCGCGCTCGACCCGTTGCAGCGACCGGGAGAGGTTCGGCTGACTGGTGCCCAGCGCGGCGGCCGCCTCGGTCAGGTGCTCGGTCTCCGCGAGTACGGCGAACCAGCGCAGATCCTCGACATGCATACCGAAATTGTATCGATTGCTGTCGAGATCGACATTTTACGTATCGGAAATCCCGTGCGACCGTCGAAGACATGCACCAGTCCGTCGCCCACCAGACCGGGTACCTGCCCGGCGACCCGGAGTACCGCAAGCTCTCCGTCGCACTGTTCGCGGCCGGTCTGGCGACGTTCGCACTGCTCTACAGCACGCAACCGCTGCTGCCGGAGCTCGTCGACGCCTTCCATGTCTCCCCCAGCCAGAGCGCCTTCAGCGTCTCGTTCGCGACGTTCGGTCTGGGGTTGGCGTTGCTGATCGCCGGTCCGGCATCCGAGGTCCTCGGACGGACCAACCTGATGCGCTGGTCGGTCGCCGCGACGTCGGTCTTCGCGCTGCTCAGCGCATTCGCGCCGACCTGGCACCTGTTGCTGGCCTTGCGGGGTCTGCAGGGAATCGCGATGGCCGGCCTTCCAGCCGTTGCCATGGCGTATCTGCGGGAAGAGGTGCACCAAGACAGCCACGCACGCGCCAGCGGCCTCTATATCGCCGGTACGGCGGTCGGCGGTATGGCGGGACGTCTCATCGCCGGCGGGTTGTCCGACCTCGGCGGATGGCGCTTCGCGACCGGCGGGATCGCCCTGGTCGGCGTACTCTGCGCCGGTGTCGTGTGGCTGCTGCTGCCGGCCTCACGGAACTTCCACCCGACCGCTGCGCGACCACATGACCTCTTCCGCGTACTGCGGGACCCGGCGTTGCTGGCGCTCTACGGGATCGCTGCGACGGCGGTGGGCGCGTTCGTGGCCGTCTACAACGGAGCGGTCTTCCGCCTGTCCGGCTCGCCGTACGCGCTGAGCGCCGGCGCGGCCGGGCTGGTGTTCTGTGTCTATCTGCTCGGCTCAGCCGGGTCAGCCACGGCCGGAACGTTGGCGGATCGCTACGGCAGGCGCAAGGTGGTGCCGGTCGGGTGTCTGATCACTCTGGCCGGCGTGGCGATCACCCTGGCCGCGCCGCTACCGCTCATCATCCTGGGGCTGGCTGTGATGACTGCGGGCTTCTTCGCGGTGCACGGCGTGGCCAGCGGCTGGGTCCCGGCGAGGGCGCACGCGAGCGGAGTCGGAACGGGGCAGGCGTCGAGCATGTACCTCTTCGCGTTCTACCTGGGGTCCTCGGTCTTCGGCGGCCTGGCCGGTACGGCGTGGAGCCACGCTGGGTGGACCGGAGTCGCCGGGGAGGCAGGGGCGCTGTTCCTCGTCACGTTGATCCTCGCCGGCCTGCTCCGGAACGTTCCCAGCCGGGTGCAAAACTGATCCGGTGACCAGAGCCACGGATGCTGCCGACCAGTTGGGACTCGCCTACGAGGTAACCAGGCACGGCCGGGTGAACTCGCTGGAGGAGGCCGCGGCGGCCCGCGGGATCGAGCCGGCGCGGCTGATCAAGACGATCGTCGTCCGGCTGTCCGACGACGACTACCGGTTCGTGCTGGTGCCGGGCGACCGGGAGATCGCGTGGCCGAAGCTGCGCACGCTGCTCGGCGTGAACCGGATCTCGATGCCGGACAAGGACACCGCGTTCGACGTCACCGGCTACGTCCGCGGGACGATCACGCCGCTCGGGAGCACGCACGCCTGGCCGGTGATCGCCGACGAGCGGATCACCGGCACAATCTCGATCGGCGGCGGTGACCACGGCGTCGGGATCACCGTCGACGCCGTGGCACTCGCCAAGGCTCTCAACGCCACCGTGGCTGACGTGACCGATTAGACCAGCAGTCCTTGCTGGCCTGCTCGGAGTCCTGCCTGGAAGCGTGTGGTCGCATCCAGCGCCTTCAGGATGCGCTGCATGCGGCGTTCTACTGTGCGTTGGGCAACCCCCAGTCGGCGGGCGATGGCTTGATCCGTCAGGCCGGCAGCGGCCAGCGAGAGCAGCTGCTGGTCCTCCGAGGTCAACGGACCATCCGAGGACACTGACGGCGTCAGCGGGCTGGCTTGCTGCCACAGCAGGTCGAAGAGGCGCAGCAGGGCGTCCAGCAGGCTTGACTGACCGAGCTCCACCACGACGTCCTGAGCAGTCGGCAGCAAAGCGGTACGGCGGTCGACGGCGACCAGCTTCAGCGGTACGTCGCGCAGCATCCGGCAGCAGCCGGACGAGCGAGCGGCCGCCAGGTCGCCCGGCTGGGACAGTGAGTCCATGTCGTAGATCGCTCGGTAGGTGATCCCGCGCGGGACCGCGACGTACGGCACGCGGTCCAGCACGAGCACCTCGTCCTGCGCACACTGCTGCGCCTGATAGAAGCGCTGGGCGATCGCCTCGGCGCCACGGATGACCGTGAACGCGTCCGGCTGCCGGAACTCGGCCGTCAGCACCGCAGCGCCCAGTCGCGCCTCGACGATCGCCGCCTGCTTCCGGAGCGCGAGCAGCTCGACCGCGGCCTCCGGTACGGCGGGCAGGTATCTGGCCGGACGGCCTGGCGTACGGGACGCCAGGCCGAGGGACAGCAGTGACTTCAGGTGCCGGCCGACGCGGTTGGCCGGCCAGCCGACGTACGAGGCCAGCTCGGTCGCAGTGGACTCCGGGCGGGCCAGAAGCGCCCGGTAGAGCTGCTCGTCCTCCGAGCAGACACCGAGCGCCTCCAGCAACGGAGTCGGTCGATAGTTGTGCATGATCAGGGCAGCGAGTGCACGTGGCCGCCGACCTGGGTCGCGAACTGGTTGCCGTTCGACGCGTCCCAGTTGGTCGACCAAGTCATCGCGCCGCGCAGCGACGGCCAGGGAGTGCTCGGCTTGTAGTTGCCGCACCCGGTGCCCTTGGTCAGGCAGTCCAGTGCGTTGTTGACGACCGACGGCGCGACGTACCCGCTCCCGGCCGCCCTGGACGACGCCGGCAGGCCGAGACCGACCTGGTCGGGACGGAGCCCGCCCTGCAGCATGATGCAGGCCTGGGCGGTGATGAAGTCGACCGAGCCCTGCGAGTACACCTGGCCGTCGCAGCCGTTCATCGAGCCGGAGTTGTAGTACTGCACGTTGACGATGGTCAGGATGTCCTTGATCGCCAGCGCGAGCTTGAAGTACTCGAACGACGTGCTCTGCATGTCGATCGTCTGCGGCGCCATGGTGATCACCAGCCCGCTGCCGAACTGGCTCTGCAGGCTGTGCAGCGCCTGACCCATGTACTGCGCGTTGACGCCGTTCTCCAGGTCGATGTCGATCCCGTCGAACCCGTAGGTCCGCAGCACCGAGAGCGCGCTCGACGCGAAGTTGGCCGCGGCCGTCGGATCCGCCACCGAGATGGTGCCGTTCTGGCCGCCGACGGACAGGATGACCTTCTTCCCGGCCGCCTGCTTCGCGGCGATATCCGCCTTGAACTGCGCGACCGTGTACCCGCCGAGCCCGGCGCTGTCCAGCGTGAACGTGATGCCGCCCGGCTTCGACGGATCGGCGTCCGCGAAGGCGACCGCGATCAGGTCGTACGCCGCCGGCACGTCGGAGATCTTCTGCACCGTCGCGCCGTTGTTGAAGTTCTGCCAGTACCCAGTGAGGACATGGGCCGGGAGGGCAGCGGGCGGGTTGGTGCCGCCCTCGGAGGTCGTGCCGGACACCGCAGCGCCGTACGCCGAGCAGTTGCCGCTCGGGTCACACGCCCGCACCTTGAACGAGTACGTGGTGGAGGCGCTCAGCCCGGTAGCGGTCCAGGTGGTCACGTTGCCGACGCTCTGCGCCGCCCCGGTACCGCGGACGACGTCGTAGTGGTCGATGCCGCTCGCGTCGGTCGCCGCGGACCAGGTCAGCTTCAGCGAGCTCGAGGTCGGACTGCCGACCGACAGGCCAGCCGGCGTCGACGGCGGCGTGGTGTCCTGCGTCCCGCCGGGCCCGTCCAGTACGACGTCATCGACCTGGTACGCCGGCAGCGCGTACCAACTGTGGACGTAGATCGTGACGGAGCTGGAGGCGCCAGTGGTGAACGGCACCGTCAGCTGGCTCCAGCCGGAACTGGTGGTCCACGTCGAAGGACCACCGTCCACTCCGAGGTAGACGTTCGAGCCCTTGACCCACGCCGAGAGCGTGTACGCCGTATTGGGCTGGACTGCTATCGACTGCGAGCACCGGGCGATGTCGCTCCCGCTCGGGGTGGCCGACAGCGCGTACGAGCCGGAGTGTGGGGCGGTCGTCGTGACGCTGCCGGCCGGGCACGACCAGCCGGAGAGTGTGCCGGACTCGAAGCCGGCGTTCGTGACGAGGTTGGTGGCCGCGGAGGCGGGACCGGGGACCAGGAAGGCCATGACTACGACGAGCAGGCTGATGACGACCGCTGCCTGGGGGCGGTGTGCAGGCGGTTTCATGCCTTACAACCTGTGACCGCGCAATTACATTGTCAAGACCCTGCATAAAGTGAGAACGCTCCCACGCGCAGAAAAACGAGAATCTTTACGGTTACTTGGCTGAGCCGGGAAAGGCGACGGCCCCCGGCGGGGGGGTGACCGGGGGCCGTCTTCGGCCACGGGCTCGGGGGGAGGAGCCGGGGGCCGTTCAGGAGGCGACAGTCTGCCACTGTCAGAGGGTATGTACCCCCTGGACCGGGCCTCACACATCTCAGTTCGATTTCAACCGATTATGTGTCACCCAGGCGCTGGACCCACCCGATCAGGCGCTTCCAGCCAGTGTCACTGTCACACTGCTCACCAGTCTAACGGGATACCGGCCCACGCAAAAGCCCGGGTCCCCCGGCGTTTCGCTCCGATCTCTATCCTCGACTCCATGGCGCACCCTGGGACGGCTCGATCGGCGGCATTCTTCGATCTGGACAAGACCATTCTGGCTCGCTCGAGCACGCTGGCCTTCTCGCGGCCGTTCTACGCCGGCGGCCTGATCAACCGGCGGACCGTGCTGCGCAGCGCCTACGCCCAGTTCGTCTACCTGCTCGGCGGCGCGGACCACGACCAGATGGAGCGGATGCGGGAGTACATCTCCGCGATGTGCACCGGCTGGGACGTGTCGACGGTGAAAGCGATCGTCGCCGACACCCTGGACCACATCGTCCGGCCGATGATCCACAGCGAGGCGGTGGAGCTGATCGAGCAGCACCACGCGGCCGGCCGGGACGTGGTGATCGTGTCGTCGTCGGGCGCCGAGGTGGTGGAGCCGATCGGCGCGATGCTCGGCGCCGACCGGGTGATCGCGACCCGGATGGTAGTTGCTGACGGCAAGTACACCGGCGAGATCGCCGAGTATGCGTACGGTCCGTACAAGGCGACCGCGATCCAGGCGCTGGCCGCGGCAGAGGGTTACGACCTGGCCGCGTCCTACGGGTACTCGGACTCGATCACCGACGAGCCCCTGCTGGCCGCCGTCGGGCACCCGTACGCGGTCAACCCGGACAAGGCGTTGCGCCGGGTCGCGGTCGAGCGCGGCTGGCCGATCCTGGAGTTCGCCGAGCCGGCCGAGCGGATCGGATTCCAGGGCGTACGGCGACCCGCGCTGGCGGCCGCGGTGGTCGCCGCGATCGCCGCCGGGGCGCTGCTGCTGGCCTCCCGCCGCCGGTCCCGGGCGAGCTGAGAGCTGAAGCGCGCTTCATACTTCTCAACTCCATGAAGCACGCCGCATCCCCTTCCCAGAAAGGGGTTTCAGGAGTACAAAGGAATCAACAAAGGACCTTCGGGTCCGGTAGAGATTGCACGGAAACTCAGGTACCCACGCGGCGACCAGCCCATCCCAAACGGGCAGCGCGACCCAGGCCAGTCCTGTGGCGGCAAACCGGTGCACGCATGGTAACCAGGGCAACGTGCCAGCGACGGCGTTCTCCCACGAGAGCGCCGTTCGCACGTTCGGCCGAGCATCCGGGGACGCGCTCAGGAGGCGAGCGGCGACAGCTCGGCACCTTTTGTCACGACCTCGCAGGACCGCAGCAGCCAATCACGAACACCCGTCAGTCCTCGCGCTGTGTAGTCGGTGAGGCCGGACGCATAGCTGGCTCGCAACACATAGTGACCACCCTCAGGGACCGTGACCGCGACCGGGTCGATGCCCCGGGCAACCAACAGGCAGCGCTCGGCGGCCCGGGCGACCAGTCCGTTCGCCGCCGGGAACGGGCGCAGCACGGCGAGTTCGGCGTGCACGATCGCCGCGACGACCAGGCCGGGCGCCTTCGTCGGACGGGTGAGACTCTGCGCGAGAGCGCTCAACCGCTCCCACATCTCGTCGGCGCCGGGGGCCGGCGGCAGTCCGGGAATATCGTCGGGTACGGGTTCCGCACTGGTCCGGAGATGACCCAACTGGTCTTCGGGGAGCAGATCGGCCGCGGCCAACTGGTGCAGTCTGGTCCAGACCTGCACCGGGGCCTTGTCCAACTGCGGAGCAAGCGTCATCAGTTCGCCGGTCAGCCGGACCGCGCCGGAGGCCAGTCCGTCGGCGGTGCCCCGGCGTACGTCGTCCGGTGTCGCCGTACTGCCGGCCAGCGCGGCGGACGCGTGCGCCCCACGCAGCAGCGCCTCCGCGGTCATGTCCGAACCGACCCGGCGCAGACCCCGGTCCCGGAGCAGGACGTCGACCGCGTCCCGGGCCGCCCGGGCCGCCGACCCGACCCCCTCCAGACCACCCAACGGCTCGAACACGTCAACACTCATACCTGCACCCTAGGATGACTAGGCATGGCGCTCGGCACCGTCCCCAGGTTCAGCATCGTGGTCCCCTGCCATGGCTCGCGGGCGTGGTTGCGGCCGTGCCTGGACTCGGTGCTCGGTCAGTCGTTCACCGATTTCGAGGTGATCGGGGTCGACGACGCGGACCCGGACGGCTCCGGACGGATCCTGGACGAGTACGCCGCCGCCGACCCGCGGGTCCGGGCGCTGCACCTGGAGGAGAACATCGGCCTCGGCCCGGCCCGCAACGCCGGCCTGAAGGAGTGCCGCGGCGAGTACGTGCTCTTCCTGGACGCCGACGACGAGTACCTGCCCGGCTCCCTGGAAGCGATCGCGACCCGGATCGACAACGCGCGGCAACCGGACATCGTGATGTTCGACTACGAGCGGATCTACTGGGACGGCCGGGTGCTCGGCAGCCAGCGGCACGATGCGTTCGCGCGCGAGGGCGCCGGGGTGTTCACGGCGGCCGAGCGGCCGATCTTCCTGACCTTTCTCGAGGTGGTCTGGAACAAGGCGCACCGGCGGGAGTTCCTGACCCGGCACGGTTTCGCGTTCACCAGCGGCTTCTACGAGGACGCGCCGTGGACCTACTCGACGATGCTCACCGCCGAGCGGATCGCGACCCTGGACCGGGTCGTCGTGCACTATCGGCAGCACCGGACCGGCGGCAACATCCACGCCACCAGCGGCCGCCGCCAGTGGGACATCTTCGACCAGTACGACCGGGTGCACGCGTTCATCCAGTCCGACCCGGACCTGGCCGGCTGGCGCCGGTTCGCCTTCGACCGGTCGCTGGATCACATCCTCGCCGTGCTCGCCAAGCCCGAGCGGATCGACACCGAGGACCGGGCCGAGTTCTTCCACGCTGCCCACGCGTTCGCCAAGCGGTGGAAGCCCGAGGGCTACAGCACCGACCGGACGGCCCGCGGGTTCAAGCGCTGGCTGCTGATCCACGACGACTACGCGACCTACTCGACGCTGAAGCTGAGCGCGCGGATGCTGCACGCCCCGAGCCCGCGCAAGCGGGTCGGCAAGCTGCTGCGCCGCGGCAAGCTCGATCCGAACCTGGTCGCGTACGCCGCGGGCGGGTGCACGCAGTACGCCGGCAATCCGCGTGCGATCTGCGAGAAGGCGGCCGAGCTCGCGCCGCAGCTGCGCGGGGTCTGGGTCGTCGACGAGGAGCACGTCGGCGCGATCCCGGAGGGCGTCGAGTACGTCGTCGCGGACTCCCCGGCGTACGAGAAGCTGCTCGGAAAGGCGACGTACTTCGTCAGCGACGCGAACTGGCCGAAGGACCTGGACAAGCGCCAGGGCCAGGTGCACCTGCAGACCCAGCACGGTACGCCGCTGACGACTGTGGCGTTGTCCGTGGAGGGCAAGGACGACCTGATGCGCGCGGTCGACCGCTGGGACTTCAACCTGTCCTCGAACCGGTACTCCTCGGAGATTTGGGAGCGCATCTACCCCTCGTACTTCGAGGAGCTCGAGTACGGCTACCCGCGCAACGACCGGCTGCTGACCGCGACGCTCGACGAGGTCCGCGCGATCCGCGCCGGACTGGGGTACGACGACTCGCACCTGGTGATCCTCTACGCGCCGGCGTCCGACGAGCGCCTTGATTCGGACCGGCTGGCGACCGCGGCCGGCGAGCACACCCGCGTGCTCGGCATCGAGGAGCAGGCGCGGGCCGAGGACCTGATGCTGGCGGCTGACGTCCTGGTCTCGGACCACTCGTCGATCATCTTCGACTATGCCAATCTCGACCGGCCGATCCTGCTCCTCAATGACGACCGGACCGACACGTACTTCGATGTCGCCGAGTTCCCGCCCGGCGTTGTCGCGCGCTCCGCCGAGGAGTTGTTCACCGCGCTGCGCAACGGCACGTTCGCGGCGCCCGAGGCGGCCAAGCACCGGCACCTGTTCCGGGAGAAGTTCTGCGAGTTCGACGACGGCCGCGCTGCCGAACGCGTCGTCCGGCGGGTGTTCCTGGGCGAGCTCGAGCTCCCGGCGGTCACGCCGTTGGCCGACCGGTCCCCGGCCCCCTCGGCGTACTTCGTGCATAATGGCTGACATGTCGATCAGCCTGAAGCCTGTCCACACCTTGCGTGTGCGCTTCAGCCTGCGACGACGACGCACTGTCTGAACACCTCAGCCTGTTCCAGTCGCGTCATCTTCGGTGAAGGACCACGTCATGTCCGCAGTTCTGCCTGTCCTGTCCACGAGACTGTCCGCTGCCGCCGCGGCCGCCTTCGGTACGCCGTACGACCCGGAGTTGCGGTCGGCGACCAAGCCCGAGTTCGGGCATTACCAGAGCAATGTCGCGCTGCGGATCGGCAACGCCCTCGGCCTGCCGCCGCGGTCGGTCGCCGAGCGGCTGATCGCCGAGCTGCAACTCGACGATCTCTGCTGGCCGCCGCAGATCGCCGGACCTGGATTCATCAATCTGACGTTGCTGCCCGAGACGCTCGCCAAGGCGGTCAACGAGCCCGAGACGTTCGGCAGCAACGGCCGGCGGGTCGTCGTCGACTACTCGCAGCCGAACGTCGCGAAGCAGATGCACGTCGGCCATCTCCGGTCGACGGTGATCGGCGACGCGCTGTGCAAGGTGCTCGAGTTCGTCGGGTACGACGTGATCCGGCAGAACCATGTCGGCGACTGGGGCACGCAGTACGGGATGATGATCGAGCAGTTGCTCGACGAGGGGATCACCGCGCAATCCCTTGATCTGCAGGGATTGCAGCAACTGTACGAGCGGAGCCGGAAGCACTTCGACGGCGACGACGCCTTCGCCGACAGGTCGCGGCTGCGGGTCGTCGCGCTGCAGTCGGGTGATCCGGAGACGCGGACGATGTGGCGGCACATGGTCGACGTGTCCCTCGACGACTTCGACCAGGTCTACGCGTTGCTGGGTTCCGCACTGACCAGACAGGACGTCGTCGGCGAGAGCGCCTACAACGACGACCTCCCGCACGTCGTCAGCGACCTGGAGCAGCAGGGTCTGCTGACCGAGTCCGACGGCGCCCTGTGCGCGTTTCTCCCCGGGTTCCAGGGCCGGGACGGCGATCCGCTTCCGGTGATCGTCCGGAAGTCCGACGGCGGATTCGGTTACAGCGCAACGGACCTCGCCGCCGTACGTCACCGGGTGAGCACCCTGAAGGCGGACCGGATCGTCTACGTCGTCGACCACCGGCAGGCCCTGCATTTCGACATGATCTTCACCCTCGCGAGAACCGCCCACTGGCTCGACGTACCCGCAGAGCACGTCTCGTTCGGCACCGTCCTCGGACCGAACGGAAAGCCCTTCAAAACAAGAGAAGGCGGCACGGTCAAGCTCGTCGACCTGCTCGAGAGCGCGGTCGCCCGGGCCGACGCACTGCTGGACGGACGGGAGGGCGTCGACCGGGCCACGACCGCAAGGGCCGTCGGCATCGGCGCGGTCAAGTACGCCGACCTGTCGAGCGACCGGGGCAACGACTACGTGTTCGACCTGGACCGGATGGTCGCGATGACCGGCAACACCGGCCCGTACCTGCAGTACGCCCACGCCCGGCTCACCAGACTGCTCTCCAAAGCAGACGCATCAGGTGAGGTCACCGAGCTGAAGGACCCGGCCGAGCAGCGGCTCGCTCTCCTCCTCACCGGCTTCGGCGCGGTTGTCGAACAGGTCGCCGAGACGCTCCAGCCGCACAGACTCTGCACCTATCTGTACGACGTCGCCTCGGCGCTCTCGGTGTTCTACGAGCAGTGCCCGGTGCTGAGCAGTGAAGGCGAGACCAGAGCAAGCCGGATCGCCCTCTGCACCGCGACCCGGAAGGTGTTGCAGGATGGACTCGGCCTGCTGGGAATCGAGGCCCCCGATGCGATGTGAGTGGAGGACCGATGCTGCCGTGGTCGGCCGAGTTCAAGGGACGTCTGGACCAGACGACGTACACGAGTGAGCTGCTCCGCGGGAACCCGCTGGGCGATCCGCACGAGCGTCCGGTGCTGGTCTACCTGCCGCCGGGGTACGACGACCCGCACAACGCGGGCGAGCGGTACCCGGCGATCTACGTGACGATGGGCTACACCGGCCACGTCGGCATGTGGTTCAACCGGGTCCCGTTCCGGCAGCCGTACCCGGAGCTGCTGGACGCGATGTTCTCCGACGAGAGCGTGCCGCGCGCCGTCGTCGTGTTCGTCGACTCGTGGACGAAGTACGGCGGCAGCCAGTGCCTCGATTCCCCCGGCACCGGGCAGTACCAGTCGTACCTGTGCGACGAGATCGTGCCGTGGGTCGACGCGACATACCGGACGATCCCCGACCGCGACCACCGCGCCGTCACCGGCAAGTCGAGCGGCGGCTACACCGCGATGGTGACGCCGCTGCTGCGCCCGGACGTGTTCGGGGCGCTCGCGACGCACGCCGGTGACGCGCTCTTCGACGTCTGCTACCGGCCCGAGTTCCCGGAGCGGGCGCGGACGCTGCGGGACAAGTACGACGGCAGCTACGAGAAGTACTTCGAGGTGCTGGCGACCAAGACCGGCCGGACCACCAACGAGGACCTGCACCTGCTGGAGATGTACGGCTATGCGTCGGCGTACTCCGCCGAGCCTGACGGCACGGTGCTGATGCCGTTCGACGACCTCGGGGCGATCATCCCGGACATCTGGGCGCGCTGGCTGTCCCGCGACCCGGTCGAGATGGTGAAGGAGCCGCAGTACGCCGAGGCGCTACGCTCGTTGCGCGCGGTCTGGATCGACGCCGGCCGGCAGGACGAGTACTACCTGGATCTCGGCGCCACCGCGTTCCATCGGGCCGCCCGCGAGGCCGGTCTCGCGGACGAGCGGATCCACTTCGAGTTGTTCGAGGGCACCCACGGCGGGATCGAGTACCGCTACCCGATGGCGGTGCGCTGGCTCGCCGAGCAGCTCGGCTAATTGGCGTGCCGTCGCCCGGCGGACGTCGTACCGTCGAGCCATGAACTGGCCGGAGGGGATCGCGGCGCGCCCGATCGACAAGGGTGACGTCGAGGCGTGGGCGGTGTTGCTGGCTGCCAAGGAGAAGGCCGACCAGGAGGGCGAGAACTTCTCCGCGGAGGACCTGGCCGAGCATCTGGACCGTCCGAACCGGGACATGAGCCGGGAGAGCATCGGCCTGTGGGCCGACGGCCGGATGATCGGCTACGGCATCGTGCACGTCCCGACGTCGGTGGTGGACGTCGACCGGGTGCGGACCGAAGGCACCATCGATCCCGAACTGCGCCGGCGCGGCCTGGGGACGGCGCTGATGCGCTGGCTGATCCAGCGCGCCGGCGAGCTGCACGCCGCCACCCACCCGGAGGCGCCCGGCGTGGTCGGCGCCGGCACCAGCAGCGACAACGTCAGCGCGACCAGCTTGTTCGAAGGGCTGGGCTTCGAGCCCGAGCGGTTCTTCTTCGACATGCGGCGCCCGCTCGACCAGCCGGTGCCGGCGGCGTCGGTCGCCGACGGGCTCCGGCTGACGGGATACGACCCGTCGTACGACGAGGCCCTGCGGCTGGCGCACTTCGAGGCGTTCTCCGACCACTGGGGCTGGACGCCGCCGACTCCGGAGATGTGGCGGTCACGGTCGATCGGTTCGCGGGCGTTCCGCGGCGGGCAGTCGTACCTCGTGCTGGACGGCGACACCGTCGCGGCATACGTGAACTGCTACGAGTGGGAGGCGGACACCGAGGCGACCGGCGTCCGCGAGCTGTACGTCGGCCAGGTCGGCACGCGGCGCGCGTACCGTGGCCGCGGGCTGGCGCGGGCGACCATCGCGAAGGTGCTCGCCGAGGGCGCACAGGCCGGCTACCAGCGGGCCGGTCTCGGCGTCGACGCCGACAACCCGACCGGTGCGCTCGGCCTGTACGAGAACCTCGGCTTCACCACTCACAAGAAGTTCACCGACTACGCGCTGCCCCTTCCGTCAGACGTGTGAGTCCGCGACGACCGGGGCCTCGACCGGCTCCGGCTCGCTGCGGAACCACGTCCACGGCCGGACCGTGAACACGATCATCGCCAGGCTCACGGCCGCGTAGACGAGCGCTCCGACGAACGCGGCGTGCACGCCGTGGACCAGGACCTCCCGCGGTGCGGTCGCCGTCGAGTTGCGGCTCGCCGTACCGAAGATGGTCACCAGGATGCCCAGGCCGAGCGCGCCGCCGACCTGCTGGACCACGTTCAGCATGCCGGACGCGGCGCCCGAGTCCTCCGGCGCGACACCCGAGATGGCGCGGCCGACGAGCGGGATGAAGATCATCCCGGCGCCCGCTCCGAACAGCAGCATCGGGCCGACCACGTCGTGCAGGTAGGTGCTGTGCGCGTCCAGCCGGGTCAGCCAGATCGTGCCGAGCGTGACCAGGGTGGACCCGGCCACCAGCAGCTTCGCCCCGTCGATCCGGGCGACCAGCTTCGGTACGACGCGCGACGCGGTGAACAGCAGACCGGTGAGCGGCAGGAACGCCAGACCGGCCGTCAGCGGGCTCAGCGCGAGCACGCCCTGCAGGTACTGCGTCAGGAAGAAGAACATCCCGAACATCGTCCCGACCACGAGCAGCATGGTGAGGTACGACGCCGACCGCTGAGCGGACTTGAACAACCTCAACGGCACGATCGGGTGGCTCACCCGGCGCTCGATCAGGACGAACGAGGCCAGCAGCACGACGCCGGCCGCGAACGCGACCAGGACCTCCGCCGACGACCAGCCGGCCTCGGCGACCCGGATGAACCCGTACACCAGCGAGGTGATGCCGAGCGTCGAGGTGAGCGCACCGGCCACGTCGAACCGGCCGGTCTCCGGCGCGGTCTCGGTCAGCACGCGACGGGCCGCGAAGACCAGGGCGATACCGATCGGGACGTTGATGAACAGGCCCCAGCGCCACGACACCCAGTCGGTCAGCATGCCGCCGAGCACCAGCCCGACGCTGCCGCCGCCGGAGGAGACGAGGCTGTAGTAGCCGAGCGCCTTCATCCGCTCGGGACCTTCGCGGTACGTGAGCATCAGCAGCGTCAGGGCGGCCGGCGCGGCGATGGCGCCGCCGATGCCCTGCAGGACGCGTGCGGCGAGCAGCAGCTCGGCGTTCGGGGCGAGGCCGCCGAGCAGCGAGGCGAGGGTGAAGACACTGATACCGGTGATGAACACCCGGCGGCGGCCGAGCAGGTCGCCGGCGCGGGCGCCGAGCAGCAGCAGGCCGCCGAACGCGAGCGCGTAGGCGTTCTGCACCCACGACAGGCTCGACGGGCTGAAGTGCAATGCCTGCTGGATGTGCGGCATCGCGATGTTCACCACGGTGCCGTCGAGGATGACCATCAGCTGGGTGACCAGGATGACCGCGAGCACGACCCCCGGCCGCCGCGCAGGCGTGCCGGTTCCGGCGCCGGCCGGGCCTGAGGATGTTGCCGACATATTGCTCCTTACCCCGGAGGGGCTACAGTTGTGGAAGGAAAGTGGAGTGCTCCTCCGGATACGATACGGAGGCACCCTCCGCTTTGCAAGCGATATTCTGGACGGACCCGTGAGGAGGTCGAACTTGGCGCCGCAACCCCTGCCGTGCGCACGGCCCACCCGTGCGGACGCCGCCCGGAACTACGACCGCCTGGTGACGGCCGCCCGGGAGACCTTCGGCGAGCACGGCACCGACACCTCGCTCGAGGAGATCGCTCGCCGGGCCGGAGTCGGCATCGGCACGCTCTACCGCCGGTTCCCCAGCCGGACCGCGTTGCTCGAGGCGGTCTACGTGGACGAGATCCAGTCCGTCTGCGACCGGGCGTACGACTTCGACCGCGAACTGGAGCCTTTCGACGCGCTGGCCGCGTGGCTGCGCAGCTTCGTCGGCTACGGGCTGTCCAAGAAGAGCCTGGCCACCGAGCTGATCGATGCCCTCGGCAAGGAGTCCCCGTTCTTCAAGGCCTGCAAGGTGAACGTGCAGGAGGCCGGGCAACTACTGCTGGACAAGGCGAAGGCGACCGGCGACGTCCGGCCGGAGCTGGAGCTGGCCGACGTCATGCGGCTCGTCGGCGGCATCACCCACAACGCCGACACCCCGCCGGAGCAGGCCCACCGCCTGCTCGACATCGTGCTCTGCGGGCTCAGGCCCGCTGCTCCCGCAGCGCAGCCAGCGAAGGGTTAGCCGCGTCCCGCTCGGTGTACTTGAGCTCGCGGACCGGCCACTCGATCGCCAGCTCCGGGTCGAACAGGTCCACCGCCACCCGCTCCGGCGACCAGTGCTCGTTCACCAGGAAGTTGTACGTCGTGTGCGGCGCCACCGTGCAGAACGAGTTGCCGACGCCGCGCGGCACGTAGAGCGCGTCCGACGGACCGAGCTCGAAGGTCTCGACGCGGCCGAAGGTGTCGTTGTCGCGGAGGTCGACGATCGCGGCGAACACCCGGCCGGACGACGGCGACAGGTACTTGTCCCACGGCTCCGCGTGGATCCCGCGGACGATGCCGGCGTCCTCGAAGTACGCGACGTTGTGCTGGGCGACGACCATGCCGAGCTCGGCCAGCTTCTCGCGGTGGAAGTTCTCCTTGAACCACCCGTCGTCGTGCGGCTGGACCTGCAGCCCGACACGCACCACTCCCGGGATCGACGTCGCCTCGGTCCTCACCGGCGCACCTGCCGACGGGCCTCGAGCTGCGCCTGGTCGGCGGCGGCCAGGCCCGCGTGCCACCCGGCGCCGTTGGTGATGCGGGTCCGCCGGGTCGTCGTCCTCGGGAACAGCTGGGTGAACAACGCGTCCACCTGCTCCTCCCGCTTGGCCAGCACCGGCAGCAGCCGGCCCGCGTCGGCCTCGGGCACGGCAGCCTGGGTCGCGGCGGAGGCCTGCTCGAGCCGCTCGGCGATGCGCTGCGCATAGGCCATCAGGAACGACTGCCGGAACGACCGGGTCCGCGACTCGCCGCGGTGCCCGACGTGCTTGCCGGCGGCAATCATCGCCCGGTTCGCCTGGACCAGCAGCGAGGTGCTGAGGATCTCGGTGAGCTGCAGATCGAGCTCGGCGCCGACGATCGTGACGACGGCCAGGTCCTCGATCACGACGGTCCGGCAGCGGTTCGCCGCGGCGACTGCGCCGACCAGCTGCGCCTTGGCCGAGACGTACGGCGTGTCGATCCAGAGCCGGCGCGCCGACGAGTCGTCCGGGATCTCCTCCTCCGCCGTCACCAGCACACTGTCCAGCGAGAACTTCGCCATCAGTTCCTGTGCCTTCCCGGACAGCGCTTCCGCCTCGTCCGGGAACTCGGTCGCTTCCGCCTTCGCGAGCAAAGCCCGGATCCGCGCCAGCATCTTTCCGTCCACCGGTACGGCGGGGCGCGCCGGGCGGGACGGCGCACCGGGCAGCGGGAGCAGGCGGGCCATCACCGGCAGGGTCTGCAGGAAGCCCGCAAGCGCGAGCGCGTGATGCAGGCTCAGGTAGCGGCCGACCCGCGCGGTCGCAGCCCACGCGGTCAGGCGCAGCTCGGCGAACGGCTGCGGCACACCGAGATCGGTGAGCTGGTCGAGCCAGCGCGGATCGATGGCGGCGGGAGCATACTGCTGGTGCTCGGCCGAGATCGCGGCCAGCAGCAACGGCTCGACGGCTGCCTCCAGCTGCCGCCGTCCGTGCTGGACCACATCCGCAGGCGCCCAGCCGCGCTCCCAGGCACCGCGAACCAAGGCGTTCAGGAATCCTTGCAGGCAACGATCCGCGGCCGCTTGGTCGCGCTCGTCGTACGCACCCAACCTGGCCAGCTGGGCGTCCGCGCGGTCGTCCGCGACGGCAACCGCGGCCGCCGCGATCGGCAACAGCCGGAGGATTTCCTGATCAGTCACGCGGACGAGTCTGACAGTCGCACACGGTCGACCCAAACGGCGTCCACCGAACCTGTGGACAACTCCGGCGGCAGATCAGGGCGAAGTACGATTCGGACAACGCGTTCCACCGGAATCGGACCATCAGACCGTTGCTTTGAGCCCGCGTCGGGACGATCCTGCCTACAGGGGACATCACAGGGGGAGGCTTCGTCATGACTCAACTTGCCGGCAGTGGGATCGGCGATCTGCGACAGAACTTCGAAGGATCGGTGCTCGGCCCCGACGACGGCGGGTACGACGACGCGCGCCGGCTGTGGAACGCGGACCAGGACCTGCACCCGACTGTGATCGCCCGATGCCGGAGCGCGGCGGACGTCAGCCGTGCGGTGTTGTTCGCGCGTGAGCACGGACTGGAGATCGCGGTCCGTGGCGGCGCGCACAGCATCAGTGGCATGAGCTCGGTCGACGACGGGCTGATGATCGACCTGAGCGAGTTCAACGAGGTCACGGTCGATCCGCAGGCGCGCCGAGCCACGGCCGCCGGCGGCGCGTTGCTCGGTCAACTCGACGCGGCGGCGCAGGAGCACGGTCTGGCGACGCCGGCCGGCATGGTGAGCCACACCGGTGTCGCCGGACTGACGCTCGGCGGCGGGATGGGCTGGCTGAGCCGGAAGTTCGGTCTGAGTATCGACAACCTGCTGTCGATCGAGGTCGTCACCGCGGACGGCCGCATCCTGCGCGCGTCCGACGACGAGAACCCCGACCTGTTCTGGGCGATCCGCGGCGGCGGCGGCAACTTCGGCGTCGTGACACAGTTCGAGTTCCAGTTGCACGAGGTCGCGCCGATGATCCAGTTCGGCCTGCTGTTCTGGGATCTCGACCAGGGCGCCGAGGTGCTGCGGATGGCCCGCGAGGTGATCGCGAAGCTGCCGGCCGAGGTGAACATCGTGGTGGGCGCGGTCAGCGCACCGCCGGCTCCGTTCGTGCCGGCCGAGTACCACTTCCGGCCCGGGTACGCGCTGATCGTCCCGAGCTTCGGGTCGGCCGCGGAGCACGCGGCCGTCCTGGACGAGATCCGCGCGACGGTGCCGCCGCTGTTCGAGTTCGCCAGTCCGATGCCGTACCTCGCGCTGCAGCAGATGCTCGACGAGGCGAACGGCTGGGGATTCCACGCCTACGACAAGGGCTTCTACCTCGACGACTTCACCGACGAGGCGATCGCGGTGATCACCGAACACGTGCCGCGCAAGCAGTCGCCGGGCTCGGTCGTGCTGTTCTACCGCCTCGACAACGCGTACTCGAAGGTCCCCGACGACGCCACCGCGTTCAGCGGCAGCCGGGCGCCGGGGTACGCCGGTTTCATCATCGCCGTCTGCCCGACGCCCGAACTGCTCGAGCACGACCGCGAGTGGGCCCGCTCGTTGTGGGCGGCAACAATCCCGGTGAGCCGCGGGATCGGCAGCTACGTGAACGCGATCAGCGACACCGGCGTGGACGACCGGGTGCGCGCGTCGTACGGCGCGAAGTACGACCGGCTGGCGGCGATCAAGGCGAAGTACGACCCGGAGAACGTCTTCCACCGCAACGCGAACATCAAGCCCGCCTAGAAGCCCTTAGCCTGGGAGTTCGGGCGCGTGGCCGGGTTCGTGGGCCGGTGATGTCTGTCGCCCCGCCGGACCAGTCGCTGAAGTTCTCCTCCTCTCTCGGCTGGTGCCGCGATCGCGCTGCGGACCGAGGGGTGCAGTCGTCCGCAGCCGAGGACGCCCAGTCCTGAAGATGCCAGGGTGTTTGCTGGTGTGGGCCCCCGAATTGCCCACAAAATAAGGGGATTCCGGCTCGGAAACTGTCGGTGCCACCGTCTAGAGTCAATGCCATGGAACTTCTAGGCGAACGGCCGGCGTGGTCGATGGATGGCAGCGAACTGCTGTCCACCCTCGACACGCTCGAAGCCGAGCTCGCCCGCCTGGAGGCCTACCGGCTGAGCGTCGTCGCCGCCATCGAGTCCACCGGGTACGCCCAGGAGCTCGGCGCCCGCGACACCGCCGAACTCCTGCGGTTCCGCTACCGCCTGGACCCACCGGCCGCCCGCCGCACCCTCCGCCTCGCCCAGACCGCCCCGCACTACCCGGCCGTATCCACCGCCCTCGACCGCACCGCCTCCTCCGCAACCACCGACGCACCCGACGACAACCGATCCGACGACAGCGGATCGGGCGACGGCGTACCCGACGACAGCGGACCCGGGGACGGTGGATCCGGGGCCGGTGCTGGTGGTGGCTGGTTGCTGCGTCCGGCGCAGGCGGCCGCGATCGTGTCCCCGCTCGAGCGGGTCCGGGCCCGGGTCCCGGTGGAACACTTGGACGCGGCCGCGGAACAGCTGGTCGGGCTGGCCGGCCACCTGTCGCCGGGCGAACTGCGCACCGCCGCCAAGGAGATCGCCGACCTGCTGGACTCCGACGGCCCCGAACCCGAGGAACTGAAGGCGTACGAACGCGAGTCCCTGACGCTGTCGGCTGCCGACAACGGCGTGAAGTTCAAGGGCTTCCTGGCCAACGAGAACGCCGAACTCCTGCGCGCCGTCGTGCACGCCGGCGCCCGCCCACACAAGACCGTCGACGGCGAACACGACCCGCGCCCCCGCGACAAACGCCAGGCCGACGCGCTATCCGGCGCCCTGAGCATCGCCGCCTCCGCATGGGACACCGCCGCACGCACCGCTCCCACCGGATCTACGGCGGCGCCCATGGCCGCCGCGGGCAGCGCGGGCAGCGCGGGCAGCGCGGGGAGCGTGGGAAGTGCGGGCAGTGCGGGCAGTGCTGGGAGCGCGGCCGGTGCGGCCGGTGCGGGCAGTGCGGGCAGTGCGGGCAGTGCGGGCAGTGCGGGCAACGCTGGCAATGCTGGCAGTGCTGGCAACGCGGGGAGTGCTGGGAGCGTGGGGAAGGATCGTCGGGTGGCCGGGTACGGCGCGAAGGCGAACATCACCGTCACGATCGACCTCGAAGACCTGAAGGCCGCGACCGCGGACGCGATCGGCCACACCGTCTACAGCGGCGGCCTGTCCGCGGCCACGATCCGGCGGCTGGCCTGCGACGCGAACATCATCCCGCTGGTGCTCGGCTCGAACTCCGAACCGCTCGACGTCGGGCGCCGCGTGCGGCTGGTCACCGGGGCGATGCGCCGCGCCCTGGACGCCCGCGACCGCGGCTGCGTGGTCTGCGGAGCCCCGCCGATCATGTGCGACGCCCACCACCTGATCTCCTGGATCGACGGCGGCGACACCAAGGTCGACAACCTGGCCCTGCTGTGCCGCCGCCACCACGTCGACCTGCACAGGGGCCGCTGGCACATCACCATCACCAACGGCATCGTCCACGTCGCCCGCCCCAGCTGGGCCGAACCCGCACCCACCCCCGCCACAGCCCGACGCACCGCGCCTCCGCGCGCCCGGCCACCAGACAGCGCGACAAGCTCACCGCAGTCTGAGCCCACCGAGCCCACCGAGTTCGCCGAGTTCGCCGAGTTCGCCGAGTTCGCCGAGGCCGGCCTGCGGGTGTCCGAGGGCGTCGCGGTGGAGACCGTCGCCGACCGCTCCCGATGGCGGGCCGACGAGGCTGCCCTCCAGCAAGCGGCCGACTTCGCAGCCACCGGCTGAGACCAGAGAACACAACAGCCTCCTACCCGCAGGCCTGCGGGCAGGAGGCTGTTGTGCTGCGGTAGGCCGGGAGCGGACGAATGATTCCAGCCGCGTCCGACGACTGGCCCATGCTTTGTATATCTTTCGCGCGGTTGCCCGGCGCGGCTCTAATCCGAGTGCGGGGGTCGAGTGGATCGACCTAACTGGGTCAAGAGTTGACGTGTGGACCTCCAACTCTTCTGCCCGGCATGATCGAGCGGTGATCCGCGACACGGTCGGCCGGCTGACGCCGTACATGTCCACGCGTCCCGTCTGACCGACGTTCTGCCGCAGGTACATCAGCACCAGCGCTGACGTCGCGCAGAACAAACCGACGGCTGACCGCCGAAGCCGGCCACCATCCTGAATCGCATTCTTTCTTGAATCTCTTTCCTGCAAGGCCTACTCGAGACTTCTGAATAGACCGCTGTCTTTATCTCTTTCCTTGGTTTTCCAACGAGGATTTCTGAGCGACCTGCGAGCCCTAGATCGAGGCGGCGCCGTCTACGACCAGGACCTGGCCGTTGATGTTTGTGTTGTCCAGTAGGAGCATGCGGACCAGCGGGAGGACGTCTTCCGGCTCGGTCAGGTGGCCGGTCGGGGTTCGGCGGACGATCTGGTCGAGTTGGGTCTGGCCGAGGACGGCCGACATCTCCGAGGCGAAGAACCCCGGGGCGATCGCGTTGGCGAGGATGCGGCCACCGAGTTCGCGGGCCAGTGACCGGGTGGCCGCGTCCATTCCGCCCTTGGTGGCCGAGTAGGCGACCAGGCCGGGGTAGCCGCGTTGCGCGCAGATCGAGGTGATGTTGACGATCCGGCCCTTCAGGCCCTTGGCGAGCATCCGGCGCAGGACGAAGCGGGTCAGGACCAGCGGTGCGGTCAGGTTCGTCTGGATGATCTCGGCCAGGTGCTCCGCGGACGTGTGGACGTGCAACGAGTCCTGGCCGATCGCCGCATTGTTGACCAAGGCATCGATCGGCCCCAGGGCATTCTCGACCTCGCGAACGAACGCCTGCCCGGCCGCGGTGTCGTTGATGTCGACGGATCCGTAGTAGAGGTGCTCGGGGTACTTCTCGCCGAGCGCGGTCAGCTCGGGCGTGACCGTCCGGGCGAACGCGGCGACCTTCAGACCGGCCGCGAGCAGATCGGTGACGATCGCCAGGCCGAGGCCGCGGGAACCGCCCGACACGAGCACGACCGAGGCCGGCGGGACTGTGGTGACGTCAGACATCGCTCTTCAGGGTTTCCTTCTGCGGGATCTCGTCGAGGAACCTGATCCGCCGCGGCACGCCGTAGTCCGGCAACCGGGTCGAACACCACTGCACCAGGTCGGCGTCGGTGATCGGGCCGAGGGACCGGTTCGGGACGACCTCGGCCGCGACCATCCGGCCGACCAGCGGGGCCTTGCGCGCGAACACCCGCGCCCAGGACACGCCCGGATGGCCCATCAGGACGTTGCGGACGACGCCCGCCGACACCTTCGACCCGCCGACGTTGATCTCGTCGGTGTCCAGGCGGCCGGTGATCAGCACCCGGTCGCCGTCGAACTCGACCCGGTCGCCGGTGCGGACCGCCCCGACCAGGCCGGCGCCGTGGTGCGGTGAGCGGATGACGAGCTCGTCTCCGTCGACGCTGACCACCGGGCGCTCCGGGTGCGGGTCGCGGTCCAGCCAGGACCTGGGGAATCCGGCCTTGCCGTCGTGCACCACGATCGAGGCGCCGACCTCCGAGGACGCGTAGATCCAGGAGATCCGGGTGGCCGGGAAGAGCTCCCGGAGCTGATCGAGGATCGCCTGGTCGACCGGTTCGCCGCCGAGCGTGATCTGCTCCAGCGGTACGCCGGCGAGCGCGTCGGCGTCCCGGTAGATCGCCTGCCGCCAGAAGGTCGGCGTACCCGAGGCGGCCGTGACGCCGTGTTCGGCGGCGATCGCCGGCCAGTTCTCCAGCTCGTGCGGCTCGATCACGACCAGTCCCTGGTCGGCTTGGGTCAGCGAGAGCGTGACGACCTGCCACCAGGCGTACGTCCCGGGCGAGTACGGGAGGAGCCAGGTCCGCGGCGGCTGGTCGGCGGTGACCGTGGTCAGCGATTCGAGTGTGTGGCCGATGCGCTTCGGACGGCCGGTGGAGCCTGAGGTGAGCAGCCAGGCCCGCCCGGACTCCTCGACGCGCTTCAGTCTGGCGGGTGTGACTGCCCCATCGGGCAGGACGACCGCGAACCCGGACTCGCCGAGCTCCTCGCGCATGCGCTCGTCGACGCGCGACTCGGTGGCGACCAGCAGCTCGGTGCCGTGCACGGCGTGGTGCCGCAGGGCGGCGAGCGCGTCGGCGCCGTTGTCCACCAGAACGGCCGCGGGCGACGGCAGCTGCGGCAGTTTGTGCAGCGTGCGCCAGGTCAGGCGCTTGCCCGCGACGACCACGGTGTTGTCGTCGCCGATCAGCGCGGTGGTGCGGCGCCGGCTGCTCACGCCGATTGGAGTTGCTCGATGAAATCCAGTACGTCGCCGACCGTCGCGATCCGGCGCAGCCCAGGGGCATCGAAGTTCAGCTCGTCGCCGAGCTCGTCCTCCACCCGGAGGGCCAGCTCGGAGAAGTCCAGCGACCGGAACCCGATCTCGCGCAGGTCCGCCGTGTCGTCGGCCGGTAATGCCCGGCCTTGTGCCGTCATCACCTCACCCATCAACTCCCTGACCCGACTCCGATCCACCGAACTCATAGTCCCGAAGCCTAACGCCGGACGTCCCGCACTCACCAACCGTCCGGGCGCCGGACCCGTCGCGCTCGGCCGAGCCCTGCGCCGGCGCTCCTCCCGCGGTTGATGAGTGCCGGCGGTCCAGCAATCGCTTGAACCGGCTCCTGATCTCCAGCGCGACCAACGTGATCACCGGGGCCGCCGCGGCGAACGCCGCCAGCAGAACCTCCTCGACCGGCAGTCCGGCGATGTGCTGAGCGACCATCGGACCCTCCCGAACGCTCCGAGACTGGGAGATTACCGAGTGTAAACGGGAAGCCGTCGCCGGTAAACGGCTCACCGGCCGCGAGCGCGACATGGCGGACTCATACACTTTGCCGATGATCAGAGCGGGCCGGCGGCGTGCAACCGGACGGGGCATACGGACCGCGGCGGCGGCGAGTCTGCCTGTGCTCCCACTGGCATGGTTCGTCGCGCTGCAGGAGCACCCGCCGTGGATGCCGGCCGCCTACCTCGCCTATCTGCTGGTCGTGGTCGTCGTCCCGGGCACGATGTTCTGGCGGAGGCTGACCGGCGGCGTCGGCTGGCTGTCCGCGGACGTGATCCTCGGTACGGCGTTCGGGCTGGCCGTCGAGGCGCTGCTCTATCCGATCGGGATGCTGTTCGCGATGCCGTTCGCGGCGTTGCTGATGCCGGCGCTGGCGTTCGGTATGTGGCGCGCGCTGCCGCGTCGCACGCTGCCCGAACGGCCGACGCCCTGGTGGTCGATGGCCGGGATGATGGTCGCGGTCGGCGTCGCGGCCGCGTGGTTCGTGCGGGCCGGCTCGCAGCTCATCCCGCTGAACGGCGCACAGGCGCTGCGGCCGGACTCGGACGCTCCGCACAACCTCGCGCTCGCCGGTGAGGTCACGCACCACTTCCCGCCGCGGGTCCCGTACGCCGACGGCGGGTGGCTGACGAGCCACTGGGCGGCGTACGACCACATCGCGTCCGTGCACTGGATCACCAGCGTGCCGCTCGACGTGCTGACGCACCGGATGGTGCCGTTCGCCTGGATCCTGCTGACCGTGCTGGGCGCGGCCGCGGTCGGGATGCTGCTGACCGGGCGAGCGGTCGCCGCTCCGATCGCGGCCGGGCTCGTGGTGGCCGGCGGCGATCTGGTCGCGTGGCCGTGGACGGTGTCGGACCGGGTGTTCGCGGACGGGCCGTTCTCGCTGGGCGAGCTGACCAATCCGCCGCAGGCGTTCTCGACGGTGCTGTTGCTGCCGTTGATCGCGGTGACGACGCTGCTGCTCCGTCGACGGCCGGGGACGACGCGCGGTCAGTTGTTCCGGCTGTTCGTCACGGCCGGCGTCCTGATCGCCGCGCTGGCGTTGACGAAGGCGACGACGCTGCCTGTGTACGCAGCCGGGCTCGCGGTCGCCTGGATCTACCTGACGGTGCGGGCCGGGCGGCTGAACCTGCGCGCGCTGGTGCTCGGGGTCGGCGTCGCGGCGGCGTACACGGCGACGTTCTTCCTCGTCCTGCAGGGTGCCGCGTCGAGCGTGCGGTTCGATCCAGGGGCGACCTTCGAGAGCCTCGCGGACCGGATGGGCGGCGGCTCCGCGGTCCCGATCATCGCGGTGGTGATCGTGATCGGGTGGGTCATGCCGCTGGCCGGCGCGCTGCTGATCAGGCGGCGGGTGACCCGGGACCCGATGCCGGTCTTCCTGGTGGCCGGATTCGCGGCGGCGGTGCTGGGCGCGTCGTTGCTGGCAGATCGTGGGGAGACCCAACTGTTCTTCGTGCGGACCGGCTTCGTGTTCGGCGTCCTGCTGGCGACCTGGGGACTGGGATCGCTCGAGGGCCGGCAGTTCTGGATCGCAGGGGTCGCGCTGCTGATCGGGGCCGCGGCGATCTACTGGGGCCGCGAGCGGTCGCCGAGGTCGTGCACGACGGCCGACTGCTTCGGGCAGAGCCTCGCCGTCGCGCTGGTGATCGCGGTGCTCGGGATCGGCGTGTTCGGGCTGATCCTGCGCGGCTCCCGGCGGACCTGGGCGGTGATCGCGGTCGCGGTCCTCGTCGGGACGACGGTGTCGCCGACGGTCGCGTCCGTCCGGCGGTTCGCGGAACCACCGCTGACGTCGTACGAGTCGATCGCCCCCGGCGGGATCGAGGCGGCGCAGTTCATCCGGCGGAACTCCGGCTCCGACGACCGGATCGCGACGAACCTGCACTGCCACCAGCCGCGGGCCTCGCACTGCGGGACAGGGTCGTACTGGATCGCCGGGTACGCCGAGCGCCGCGTGCTCGTCGAAGGCTGGGCGTACCGGACGCGGGTCGACGACACCTACCCCGCGGGCGCGCAGGGACCGTACTGGGACCAGGAACAACTGCGGCTGAACGACGAGGTGTTCAGCAACCCGAGCCGCCAGGTGATCGAGACGCTGCGGACGAAGTACGGCGTGCACTGGCTGCTGCTCGACGAGCGGGTCGGCGCGGCGCCGAAGAACCTGGACAAGCTGACCGAGCTCCGGTTCCAACAGGGCACCGTCCGGGTCTACCAGGTCTTCCCGCCGCCGTCCGAGACCCCGTTCCCCACAAAGCCCCCGTCGCCGACGACGAGCCCGACGAACACCTCGAGCTTGCCGACCAGTACGCCGAGCTTCCCGACCGGCTCGCAGTCTCCAGGGGTGCCGACCGGGCCTCCGTCAGTCGGTCAGACGCAGCCGACGCAGCCGTTCCCGACCGGCCCGCTGCCGACCACCGGCAGCTTTCCGACCACTCCGGTCGCGACGCAGGTCACGACCACCGCGGTCCCGGCGCAGTTCACGACCACGCCGGGACCGACGACCAGCCCGTAGCCGGCTCAGCGGACGGTGACGGCCGGGATCGCGATGCTCTGGTTGGCGAGCCGGTCGAGCGCGGTCACCGAGTAGATGTACGCGGTGCCCGGCGTCGCGGTGGTGTCGACGTACGACTGGGCGGCGCCCGTGGAGCGGACCGTGGCGATCAGGTTGCGCGCGTCGTTGTCGGGGCAGTGGTCGCCGCCGCGGAGCTCCCGGCGGTAGATCGCGTACGACGTGGTGTCGTTCGACGTCCTGGACCACTGCAGCTGGACACCGTCACCCGTGCGCGCCGCGTGGACCGCGTGCACCGGCAGCGGCGCCCGGGCGTCGAGGGCCGGCATCGCGGGGATCAGCGCCGGCCGCGTGTACCAGGTGTTGTTGAGCAGCGTGGTCGCACCGAGCCGGTCCGCGCGGACGTCCTTCGCGGAGAAGAAGATGTTGCCCTTCACCTCGGGGATCGTGCTGTCGAAGGCCAGGTGGTCGCTCAGCTCCTTCGGGTCCGACCAGTCCGGCGACTGCGTCGACGTACCGACCTTGTAGGTCGCCTCGCCGATGTAGAGGTGGACGTGCGTCCCGCGGACCTGCTCGGCCCACCACGGCACGATCTTGTTGTAGTCCGCGGGCGCGAACCCGCCGGCCCAGTACACCTGCGGGACGATGTAGTCGATCCACTCCTCGCGGACCCACTTGCGGGTGTCCGCGGCCAGGTCGTCGTACGTCTGCACGCCGGCCGTGGTGTCGGTGCCCTCCGGGTCGGTGGCCTTGTTCCGCCAGACCGCGAACGGCGAGATGCCGAACTTGATCCACGGCTTGGCCGCGTGCATCTTCTGTCCGAGCTCCTGGATCAGCAGGTCGATGTTGTTCCGCCGCCAGTCGGCGATGTTCGAGAAGCCGGCGCCGTACTGCGCGTACGTCGCGGCGTCGTTGAAGACCTGGCCGGCCACCGGGTACGGGTAGAAGTAGTCGTCGAAGTGCACGCCGTCGATGTCGTAGTTCGAGACCGCGTCCATGATCGCGTCCTCGACCAGCTTCCGGGCCGCGGGGATGCCGGGGTTGTAGTAGAGCTTCCCGCCGTACGAGACCACCCAGTCCGGGTGCTGCCGCGCCGGGTGGGTCGGCAGCAGGCCGTTGATGTTGGTGTCCATCGACAGGCGGTACGGGTTGAACCACGCGTGCAGCTCGAGGTTCCGCTTGTGGGCCTCGGCGACCGCGAAGGCCAGCGGGTCGTAGCCGGGGTCGCCGCCCTGCACGCCGGTCAGATACTTCGACCAGGGCTCCACCTTGGACGGCCAGAACGCGTCCGCGGTCGGCCGGACCTGCAGGATGACCGCGTTGTGGTTCTGCCGGACCGCGTCGTCGAGCCAGCCGATCAGCTCGGCCTGCTGCTGCGCGGCGGTCAGCCCGGTCTTCGACGGCCAGTCGATGTTCACCACCGACGCGACCCAGCTCGCCCGGAACTGCCGGAGCGGGGTGGACGCGTTCGGCGCACACGTCTGCTGCCCGTCCGCCTCCACGGCGGACGCCGTACCCGTCAGACCGCTCAGCATCAGTCCCGCCGTCACGCCGAGAACGCCCATCACTCGCCAGACTCTCATGTCACTCTCCGACTATTCTTTCCGGTGAAGTGGAAAGATGTTTACACATCAGCGGCCTTCCGGGAAGACGCTAGGTTAGGACCATGCTGCGCGCCGCGACCGAGGACGATGTCGACACGATCCGGCGACTGCGCAATCAGCAGGCGAACCGCGACGTCAGCATCACCGCACACGAGATCACCGCGGACGAGCACGCGGCCTGGTGGGCGAAGGCGTCCGCGGACAGGTCGCGGCGGGTGCTGATCTACACCCGGGACGGCGCGACCGCCGGGGTCGTGAACTTCTTCGATCTCGACGGCCCGTCCGGCGCCTGGGGGTTCTTCCTGGACGCGGACGGTCTCGCCGAGCGGGGCGAGACACTGCCGGCCTGGATCGAGGTCATGCGCGAGGCCACGGCGTACGCGTTCGACGACCTCGGTCTCGAGGTGCTGACCGGAGAGGTGCTCGAGCACAACACGGTGGTCCGGCAGATGAACCGGCGGTTCCGGTTCGTCGAAGGTACGCCGCAGACGCGGTACGCCGACGGGCGCGAGATCAGGGTGATTCCGATCAGCCTGCGTGAACAGGATCGACGCAAGGGGAAGTCATGAGCACCACCATCGAGATCGGCGGCGTCGCGGTCGGGCCCGATCACCAGCCGTTCGTGATCGCGGAGATGTCCGGGAACCACAACGGCGATCTGGAGCGGGCGCTGGACATCGTCCGCGCGGTCGCCGACTCCGGTGCACAGGCGCTCAAGCTGCAGACGTACACCGCGGACACGATGACGCTCGACCTCGACCTACCGGCGTTCCGGCTGCCGGCGGAGCACGAACTGTGGAGCGAGGCGCGGCTGTACGACCTGTACGCGGAGGCGCACACGCCGTGGGCGTGGCACGAGCCGATCTTCGAGCTGGCGAAGTCGCTCGGGCTGGTCGCGTTCTCGTCCGCGTTCGACAGCACCGCGATCGACTTCCTGGAGAAGCTCGACGTCCCGGCGTACAAGGTCGCCTCGAACGAGATCGGCGACCTGCCGCTGGTCCGCGGGATGGCCGAGACCGGCAAGCCGATCATCATCTCCACCGGCTCCGCGACGCTCACCGACATCGACGCCGCCGTCCGGGCCGCGCGGTCGACGGGGAACGAGCAGATCATCGTGCTGTCCTGTACGGCGAGCTACCCGGCGCCGCCCGAGCAGTCGAACCTGCGCGGTATCCCGGTCCTGCGCGACGCACTCGGCGTCCAGGTCGGGCTGTCCGACCACACGATGGGGATCGGCGCCGCGGTGGCCGCAGTCGCGCTCGGCGCGACCGTGATCGAGAAGCACGTGACGCTCAAGCGCGTCGACGGCGGTGTGGACTCCGCGTTCTCGCTGGAGCCGTGGGAGCTCGAGCTGCTCGTCGAGAGCACCCGGGTCGCGCAACTCTCGCTCGGTGAGCCCGTCATCGGCCCGAAGCAGGCCGAGCAGAACGTCCTCCGCTTCCGACGCTCGCTCTTCGTCACCCAGGACGTCCGGGCCGGCGACCTGATCACGTTCGAGAACGTCCGCTCGATCCGGCCCGCCGGCGGACTGGCGCCCGACCTCTTCACCCAGGTCGAGGGCCGCCCGTTCCGCACCGACGCCAAGGCCGGCACTCCGCTCACCTGGGACCTGCTCTGATGTACCTGCTGTTCCCCGGGCGGCACCATGTCCTGACACGTTTCCAGGCCGAGTTCCTCCGAGGGCACGCGGACCGGACCGTGGTCTGGGCGGTGACGTCGGCGAATCACCGCACGACCAAGCGGAACCCGGTGGCGTTCGATCGGCGGGAGGCAGCGATCGAGCGGTTCAGCGTGGCGGAGGGGATCCGCTCGCTGGTGGTCGGGGTGGTGGACACCCCGCCGACGGACGAGTTCGCCGAGGTCACGGTGAAGGCGATCGAGGCCGGCACCGACGATCTCGTGCGGCTGACGCCGGAGAACACGCTGGTGGCCTGTTCGACGCCCGCGGTCAGCAAGCTGTACGAGCAGCTCGGGTACGCCGTGATCGACGTCGAGCCCGACGGTACGGCGCGGCCGTGGGACGTGCTGATGATGATCGCCGCGGGCGACGAGCAGTGGAAGGAGTTCGCGCATCCGGCGACCGTGGACGTGTTCGAGCGGTACGCCCTGGACGCGCACATCGCCCGCTGCGTGAACGACCCGGTGGTCGGCGACGACGGCGGTCTCACCACGACCCGCGACTACAAGACGTACGCCGACGCGTTCGAGACCGCGGCCGAGCGGAAATGGCTGCAGATCAAGGACTTCGTGCGTCCCGGGCGGATCCTCGACATCGGCTGCGCGACCGGCGCGACGCTGCAGCTCGCCGACCGCGACCCGCGCTTCCACGAGTCGGACCTGATCGGCGTCGAGGTCGCGCGGCATCTGTTCGCCGAGTGCGAGCACAAGAAGGAGCAGGGCCTCTTCAGCAACCCGAACGTCTACTTCTACCAGCGCAACATGCTCGGCTCCGCTGTCTTCCCGCCGCGCTCGATCGACACCACGCTGACGCTCGCGCTCACCCACGAGATCTGGTCGTACGCCGATGGGTCGCGGCCCGGCACGGTCCAGCGGTTCGCCGACGCGCTGTTCGCGCACACCGCCCCGGACGGCGTCTGGATCAACTCCGACGTCTGCGGACCCGACGAGCCCGAGCGTCCCGTCGTCCTGCGGCTGGACGACAGCGACGGCGAGAACCCGGACGGCGTCGCGGAGCTCGAGGCACTCGCCGACCCCGCGGCGTACGTCGGGAGGCTGTCGACGCGGGCGAGGTTCTTCCAGTTCGCCCACGACTTCCGGCGGAACGCGCGCGTCCCGTTCGCGTACGAGGTCCGCGCCGACGGGCTGGTGCTGCGGCTCGCGGACGCGATGGACTTCCTCAGCCGGAAGGACTACGTCGACAACTGGCTGAGCGAAACCCACGAACAGTTCTGCGGCCTGACCTTCGCCGGCTGGTCCGCGATCGCCGAACGCGCCGGCTTCACCATCGACCCCGCCTCGAACGCCTGGCGCAACGACTGGGTGATCGAGAACCGCATCGCCCCCGTCGCCACCATCACCACCCCGGACGGAGACCCCATCACCTGGCCCGTCACCCACCAATTACTCATCGCCCGCCGCTGACCCCACACCACCCCCGGCCCGCCGCCGCCTCCGCATTTGCCTGGTGGACCAGGCAAATGCCGGGTCCCGCACCCTGATAACCAGTGCAGAACCCCCAATTTGCCTGGCTCACCAGCCAAATTGGGGGGTTGGCGGTGTGCTAGGTGACTTCGAGGTGGAGGGTGCCGGCTTGGGGGCGGACGGTGAGGGTTCGGGGGGAGCGGCTGATGGTGAGGGGGAGGCGGCTGGACAGGAACGGCTCGCACTGGACGGCGTGGGCGGTGTCGTCGGGGAGGGTGGCGAAGAGGATCCACTCGGCCGGCTCCAGGGCGGCCATCTCCACCACGGCGGCCCAGCCGTCGTCGGACACCGTCCGCCGGCACGGGACGTCGACGTGGTCGTCGGAGTCCGGCAGGTACCGTCGCCAGCTGAAGTCGACGTCGCCCCAGTCCGGCCCGCGCACCACCAACATGGTGCCTGCGGCAACCGCAGCGGTGGCGGTCATCCGGATCGGCGACTCGTGCAGGTTCACGTACCCGCCGGTCGACCGGGTCAGCATCACCACGCGTCCGCCCTCGGCATGCGACACCAGCCGGTCGCCCGCCGTCCAGAGCAGCACCTGCTCGCGTCCCTGCGGCCCGCGGACCCGGAAGGCGCGCGTCGTCCGCTGACTGAACGGGTCGTCCGGGTTGACCTCGGCGAGGATCGGCCCGATCGGCAACCGCGCCGTGAAGTCCCGGCCGTGCACCTCGAGCGGCAACTCCTCCTCGCCACCCGACAGCGGCCGACTGACGAACAACGACGGCTCGTCGAACGCCGCCCTGCCGTGCAGGATCAGCGCGTCCGGTGTCTGCTCGACCGACGTCAACCGGCACGGATCCGCCAGCCGCCGGACCGCGAACGCCCCGTCCTTGCCCGGACCGGGCTGGATCCAGTTCGTCGCGTCGATCCACGCGCCCGGCGGCCACCCCGGGCTGCCGGCCTTCTGCCCGCGCAGCAGGTCCTGCCGGCGGATCCCGCCGGCCCGCAGCCGGACGTCGAAGTGCGACGGGCCCGCCGTACACCTGGCCAGCAGCTCCCGGCTGACGCGAACCTCGAACCCCACCAGGCTTTCCGCGCCGCGAAGGTCCGTCGCCGGGTAGCGCCGGACCGGGAGCCGGTGGCTGCGGCCCGCGATCACCAGGTCGATCCGGAGGCTCGACGGCTTCGACTGGAGGTGCCGGATCTCGGCGGTGCCGCGGATCGACAGGTCGCCGTCGATCCAGGTCACCTCGCGCACCCCGGTCGCCATCGTCAGGTCGGTCCTCGCGAGCTGCAGGTGGTCCTGCGCTGTGTCCGGGTCGAGCGCGACCTTGCGCAGCAGCCTAAGGTCCCCGGCGCGCAACGCGTCGAACTGGAGCTGCGCGACGCGGGGCGAGTTCACCAGCACGTCCGCGTCCAGCAGGTCGAGCAGCTCGGTGGTGAGCTCGACCAGGTGCTGCTCCTCCTCCGCCGGGACCGTACCGAAGGCCGAGAGGATCGCGTGCAGGTCGATCTGCCGGAAGTGCGCGTGCACCCGCCGCCGGATCTCCGGCTGCGCGTCCTCGACCTCGTCCAGCACCAGGCCGGCCGAGACCACCCGGTCGCGGATGTTCGCGAGCTGGAACTTCTGCTGCGTGATCGAGTCGCCGGACTCCCGCTCGCGCCAGAAGTACACCGGCGCCGCGAGCGTGTCGACGGTGACCGCGTCGATGTGCGCCTTGAGTGTCACCGGATAGTCCTCGTACCGGATCGCCGGGAAGCGGTAGCCGTACTCGTCCCAGAACGACCGTCGGTACACCTTGTTCCACACCATCCGGTCCAGCACGAGCTTCGGCGTCTCGGAGACGTGGGTGGCCAGCCGGTCGGCCGTGAATGCCTGCGCGTGCAGCCACGACGGCCGTACGCCGTAACTGTTGTTGAACCGTCGCGCGTTGCCGCCGGCGAAATCCGAGCCGGTCCGGTCGAGCGCGCGGATCAGCATCCCGAAGCCGTGCCGGGTGACCAGGTCGTCGCTGTCGACGAACGTGACGTACTCCCCCGTGGCGTGCTCGACACCGGTGTTGCGCGCCGGTCCGAGGCCGGCGTTCTGCTGCTCGACGATCCGGAACCGGGAGTCGTTGACGCAGAACTCCTTGGCGATCACGGCGCTGTCGTCCGGTGACCCGTCGTCGACCAGGATCGCCTCGAAGTCGCCGAAGGTCTGCCGCGCGATCGAGTCCAGGCAGTCCCCGATATAAGCCCCCACGTTGTAGAACGGCACTACCACGCTCAGGCGCGGCCGCTTCACCGCTTCCGGATCCGGCGCGCGAGCTTGCGGGCGACGACCTTCGGCTTGCGGACCTGGGCCGCGTGGAAGATCACCCGCGAGACGGCGTACGTGCGGGATCCGCGGATCCGGTCGTGGGCCGTGGTCAGCCGCTGGAGCTGACCGCGGAGTTCGCGGATGCGGTTCTCGCGGGTCTTCATCGCCTTGTTGCGGAAACCGAGGGTGCGCTCGAGGCCGTAGACGTGGCCCTTCAGCTCGAACAGCTCGTGCTTGGCGTCCTCGGCGTCGGCGAGGCTGGTGCGGACGTCGACCGTGGCGGGTTTCCCCAGTACGGCGGCCAAGGTGTCGGCCAGCTCCTTGCCGTGAGCAACTTGTTCGGTGGTGGCGGCAACTGTGTCGGGAGACGTGGCCTGGGTCGGCTCGGGCGGCTCGGCACCGGACATGCCAAGCCAGGCGGAGACGAGGTCGTCGCCGATCATCCACGGGGGCCACGGATGCCGCCGATGCTGTCCGACCAACCGCTCGTGGAACCGCACCCAAGCTGCTGCGAGAAGATCCTCCTTCTCCACGACTTCTTCGGTCACCCACCCCGAAACACCGTGGGCGAAGGACTCGCCGTCGTAGATCACATCGTCCCACCGCAGGATCACCCGCGAGGCAGTCACCCAGTCGCCGAGCTCCGCCGCCAGCTTCCGGAACGCCGGCACATCCTCCGCAGCCGCGAGCCGGAACAACACACTCTCGACCGACACCCCCGCGGGCACCGTCGCAGGCACGACCGCAGGGTCGAAGGACAGGAGCTCCGCCGCGGGACCAGGATCGCCGGTCAGGGCGATGTCCCAGCCTGTCAGGGTCTGGCCGGCGGTCAGGACGGCGTCGGCGGTTTGAGCGTAGACGTCGTGCGGGGGCTGGACGCCTACGACAGCCAGCCAGCCGGTGGGGACGGCCGGGAGGAGCCCCGCGCGGGCGGCGGTGTCGATACCTTCGTGGGCGGGAGACAGGAGCGGCACGTCGATCGTTTCCACCGCGGCGACCGCCAACCGGGTGGGCAGCTCGCCCGGGCGGGCCGCCGCGGCGACGTCAGCGCGGACGTACGTGCGCGACGCGAAGTCGGCGTACACCTCGGCGGTCCACGGGAGCGCGGCTCGGAACTGGTCGACGGAGACCGGCCGGGTCGGGTCGTCGTGGAGCGGGCGCCACTCGTCGTCGCCGTGGCGCTCGTGCGCGGGCCTGCTGTCCAGCAGGTTGACCAGCGAGAACTCGTTTTCCAGCCCGAGGACGACGACCGCGCCCGGACCGGCCAGCGCCCGCACCGCCTCCAGACGTGCGGTCCACGACAGGTCCGCGCTGTCGTACCCCAGCACCCGGTCGAGACCGTCCGACGCGATGATCACGTCGTACGGCTCGGCCTGGAGCCCGTCCAGCGCGCCCGCGAGCACCTGCAGGCACGGGCCGAAGTCCTCGCCCAACTGCTGCGCGTCGGCGACCGAGCGGACCAGGATCGACACGTCCGCGGAATGCGCGAGCACCGACTCGATCAGCTGCGGAGCGTGCGGCCCGAGGATCAGCGTCCGCCGGTTGGCGGGGACGACGTCGGTGAGCAGCGCGGCAAGCGCCGGCCGCGGCGTCGTGTGATCGGTCCACGGCTGCATCTCACCGCGGACCACCTGAACCTCAGACACGCTCTCTCCAATCGAACAGGCTCCGCAGTTCCGCGGCCGGCATCATCCAGGGCTTGCCGAGTTCCACGTCGGTGGTGGCCCGGGCGGCTTCGAGGTCGACGGTCTTTCCGAGCATTTCCGGCCAGAGCCGCTCGATCCGGCCCTGACCGCCGAACAACGGGTTCTCGCCGTCCATCTCCATCGGGTCGCCGTAGACCGCCGGTTCGCAGCCGGCGGCGACGCCGTAGAAGATCGCCGTCGACAGCCGGTTCGCGGCCACCCGCTTGTGCTTGCGCAGCTCGGCGAGCTGCTTGAACAGGAACCGCCGATCGGTCCCCTCGTACGAGAACCCGCGGCGCCCGAACGAGACCACCCGGAAGCCCGCGTCCTCGTAGAACCCGCGCACCTCGGGCCGGTCGTACTCGGTGTAGTACAGGCTGAACGTCACCGGGCCGGGCTCGGTCTCGCGGATCTCGTCGATCAGCCGCTGGTGGTCGCCGTGGATCTTGCCGCCCTCCCACCCGTGGAAGAGGAACCACAGCGTGCCCTCGCGCTCGACCGGCCCATCTTGGTCCGACACAGCGGGCTCCGGCTCCAGGTCCATCAGGTACAGGAAGGGGGCGCCGATGCTGTGGTAGTTCCGCCGGCCCAGCGCGTGCCCGCGGCGCTTCGGCGCATCGCTCCAGGTGAACCGCCAGGCGCCGTCGTAGAACTCGTGCACCGGGTTCCAGCCGCAGCCGATGTTCCACCCGTGCTGCAGGTATCCGCGCAGCCGCGGCGGGTGGTCGAAGTCGAAGCCGGCGTACCGGGAGAGGATGTGCGCCTGACCGTAGTAGTGGTTGTGGTGATGCATCAACGCACCTCGACGTGCAGAGTGCCGGCATGGGGTCGGACGGCGAGCGCGTGCGTCCCGTGCGTGATTGCCAAGGGCAACCGGCTGCACAGGAACGGCTCGCACTGGACGGCGTGCGCCGTACCGTCGGGAGAGGTTGCGAACAGGATCCAGTCGGCCAGCGCGGCGAGCGGATCGACCGAGACCCGCACCGCGGTCACCGGGATCAGCGCGTCGACGTCGACCGCCGCGGACCACCCCTCGGCGGTGCGGGTGTGACGGCACGGGACATCGAGATGCTCGTCGGAATCGGCCAGGTACCGCCGCCAGGCGAACGTCACGTCACCACGCTCCGCACCGCGCACCACCAACTGCTTGCCGTCGGCGACAGCAGCCACGGCGGTCGTCCGGATCGGCGCCTCGTGCAGGTTCACGTAGCCTCCGGTCGACCGGGTCAGCGTGACCACGCGCTCGTCCACGACGCACGAGACGGCCGCGTCGCCCGCGGTCCACAGCAGCACGCGCTGCTGGCCCTCGGGCCCGCGGACGCGGAACACCCGGGTCGTGCGCTGGCCGAAGGGGTCGTCGTGGTTCGCCGCGGCGAGGATGTCCCGGACCGGCACCCGCGCGACGAAGTCCCGCCCGTCGATCTCCAACGGGATCTCTTCCTCGCCGCCGACGACCGGCCGGCTCAGGTACAGCTCCGGCTCGTCGAACGACGCCGTGCCGTGCAGCACCAGCTCGTCGCCGGTCTGCTCGACCGCGGTCAGCCGGCACGGATCCGTCAGCCGCCGCAGCGAGAACCAGCCGCGCGTCCCCGGCCCGGGCTGGATCCAGTTCGCCGGGTCGATCCAGGCGCCGGGCGGCCACCCGGGACTCCCCGGGCCCTGACCGCCGAGCATGCCCGTCCGCTCCCGCCGGCCCGACCGCATCCGCACCTCGAAGTGCGCGGGTGCGCCGGTGCACCGGCTGAGCAGCTCCTGGTCCAGCAGCACCTCGAACCCGACGAGCGTCTGGTCCCCGTGCAGGTCCAGCGCGGTATACCGCCGTACGTCCAGCGGGTACGTCGTCTTGCCGACGGCGAGTGCGATCTCGAGGGTCGACGTATGCAACGTCTCCAGGTGACGAATCTCTGCGGTGCCCTTCACCGACAGCTTGCCGTCGATCCAGCCGACCTCGCGGACGCTCGTCGCGAGGGTCAGGTCCTGCTCGCGGAGCTTGTACAGCGCCTGGGGCACGACGGGCTCACCGAGCCCCGGATAGTTGTATTCGAGCCGCCAGGCCCGCGGTACGGCGCGCGCCCCGCCGCGGAGGCCGCCCGAGTTCCGGAAGACGGCGAGTCGCCGGAGCAGCTCGACGTCGCCGGACCGGAGCGCGGCGTGCTGGATCCGGTCGTACCGGTGGGTGGCCGCCAGGACGTCCTCGTCGAGCCGGCCGAGCAACTCGCGGGACAGGTCGACGAGCGCCTGCTCGTCCTCGGGCGGGACCGTGCCGAACGCGGACATCAGTGTGAGGACGTCGATCTGCGCGAGGTGTGCGTGCGTCCGCCGGCGGACCACCGGCGCGGCGTCCGCGACCAGGTCGATCACCATCCCGGCCGACGTCACCCGGTCCCGGATGTTGCCGAGCTGGAACTTCTGCTGCGTGATCGACTCGCCCGACTCCCGCTCGCGCCAGTAGTAGACCGCCTGCGTGATCGTGTCCACGGTCACCGCGTCCAGATGCGCCGCGAGCGCGACCGGGTAGTCCTCGTACCGGATCGGGGGGAACGTATAGCCGTGCTCGGTCCAGAACGACCGCCGGTAGACCTTGTTCCAGAGCATCCGGTCCAGGACCAGGTCGGGGAACTCGGTGACGTGCGTGGCGTGCCGGACCCGCGCGAACGGCTGCTTGTGCAGCCACGACGGCCGGACCCCGAAGCTGTTGTTGAACCGCCGCGCGTTGCCGCCGGCGAAGTCCGAGCCGGTGCGGTCGAGGGTCCGGACCAGGGCAGCGAAGCCGTACCGCGAGACCAGGTCGTCGCCGTCGACGAACGCCAGGTACTCGCCGGTGGCCTCGCGGATCCCGGCGTCCCGGGCCGGACCGGGGCCGGCGTTGTCCTGCTGGATCAGCCGGAACCGCGGGTCCCGGGTGCAGAACTCCTTCGCGACGACGGCGCTGTCGTCGGGCGAGCCGTCGTCGACGAGGATCGCCTCGAAATCGCCCCACGCCTGCTGCGCGATCGAGTCCAGGCAGTCACCTAGATACTCGCCGACGCCGTAGAAGGGCACCACAACGCTCAACCGCGGCGTCACTCCGGTGGGCCCTCCCTCGCGGTCGCTACGAAGATCTACGTAGCGGCAACGAGGTGGACCGTCAGGAGGTTATGCACAGGTTCGAAGCCGTACCGGGACCAGATGCGCTGGATGCCGATCTGGTGGGCCTGCGTGGTGACGACCAGGCGTCGCGTCGTACAGGCGTCCTCGACCGCCGCGAGCAGGTGACCGTACCGGCCGCGGCCCTGCTCGGCCGGTACGACGCCGGCCAACTGGATCTCGGTCCAGGACCGCTGCTCGTCGACGGCCGCCAGCGCCAGCACCCGCCGGTCCGGTCCTCGCAGTACGACGGCACCCGCCGCGCCGATCCGACGGCGGGCCCATTCCTGCCGGCCGGCCAGTGCGAGCGCCCGGTCGAACACCGGGTCGGCGCAGTAGTGGTTGCCGGAGTCGCCGAAGACATCCGCGACCACGTCGTCCACCAGGTCGTCGTCGACGTCGGGCTCGACCTGCGCCGTGAAACCGGCCAGCGGCGCCGGGCGGCGGCCCTTGCCCACGGGCAGCGCCCAAGCGGTGACGGTGTCGGCCAGCAGCGCCCGGCGCGGACCGTCGGCGAGCGCCGCGAACCAGGTGGTCTCGCGCGCCGGATAGCGCAGCACGATCACGTCGGCCGTCGACTTCTCGACCGCGGACAGCACGTCGGCGAGCGGCGTCCCGGCCGAGGCGGACACCGACATCCGGTCGATGGAGACGCCGAACCGCTTCGCGGCGTCCACGGACGGCCGCACGGTCAGCTCGCCGGCTTCGAGCGCGTCGTACCAACTCATAGGCCGTTGAGCTTAGGGCATCTGAGCCGCCAAGACCTCACGGGGAGTGACACGTTGCATTCGTGGTGCGACTGATTTCACATTAGTGTTACGGCATGCGCGCGAGAGCGAGGCGGCGGGGGCCGCGGACCGCGGGGCCTTCGCTGTCCGGTCTGGTCGCCGGGCTCTCGGTCGTGGTGCTGGCGATCGTCCTGCTCGCGCTGCAGGCGACGGTCTTCGAAGTCGCCCGGTTCGTGCTGTTCACGGTGGTCGCGGTCGCGCTGCCCGGGTTCGCGCTGTGGCGGCTGATCGGCGGGTACGGGCGCAACCTGGTGGAGGACCTCTCCGCCGGATTCGCGGTCGGTACGGCGGGGCAGGTTCTGGTCTACCTGGCGAGCGCGTCGATCGGGCTGCAGGCGTGGTCGTGGGTCTGGGCGCCGGTCGTCCTGGTGATCACCTTCGTGGACGGTGACGCCCGCGCCCGGGTCTGGCGGCGGGTCGAGCGACCCGTGCGCCCGCTGCAGGCCTGGCTGCTCGCGGCGTCGACCGCGGTCGTGCTGCTGATCGTGTACCGGCGCGGCCCTGGACAGTTCCTGCCGGCGTACACCGATCCGCTGCGCGCCTACCCCGACCTGGCCTTCCAGCAGGCCCTGGCGGCGAGCGCGAAGTACGACGTACCGATCTCGACGCTGTGGCTCGGCGGCGAGCCGATGAAGTACCACACGTTCTTCCACCAGGCGACTGCCGCGACCCAGTGGGGGACGCGGATCGACCTCACTGATCTGATCCACGCGCTGAGCTGGCTGCCGCTGTTCCTCGCCGGATGCGGGCTGGTGTTCGCGCTGGCCGGCCGGTTGGCGCCGACCGCCGAGTCGGGCGCCACGTGGGCCGGGCCGCTCGCGGTCTTCGTTGCCGGTCTCGGCGGAGCTGTGCAGCCGCTCGCGAGCACCGGGTTGGGCGGGATCTCGACCGCGGTGGCTGCGTACCTGAGTCCGACGCAGAACCTCGGGGTCCTGATCACGCTCGCGTTCTGCGTGGTGGCAGTGGATCTGCTGCGGGCCGACGGCAGGCCGCGGAGCCGGTGGGCGCTGCTCGTCCTGCTCGCGTTGATCGCGGCCGGGTCGAAGTCGACGATCCTGCCGCTGGTGGGCACCGGGTTCGCCTTCGCGTTCCTGCAACTGGGGCTCGTACGGCGGAGCACGCGGCCGGCGTTCCTCGGTGGGTTGCTGTCGTTGACGGTGTTCGTGGCGGCGTTGATCGCGATCTTCGGCGGGAGCACGTGGGGGACCGAGATCAAGCCGTTCGAGACGTTCGTCCAGCTGGCGCCGTACCCGATGCTGGTGTCGAACCCGCACGCCCAGTTGTTGTCCGGGGCAACGACTCTGCTGAGCTGGGCGCTGGCCGCGTCGGGGCTGTTCTTCCTCGGCCGGCGATGGCGCGACACCGGTGCCGTGTTCCTCGCGGGTGTCGCGGTGGCCGGCCTGCTGGGCACGGTGCTCACGACTCAGTCCGGCGTCAGTCAGCTGTACTTCCTGCGGACGGCCTTCCCCGTCATCGCCGTCCTCGCGGCTGTCGGGCTCGCGAATCTGGTCGGCCAGCTCGGGGACCGGCGGGCCGTGGTGCTCGTCGGCGCGGCCGGACTCCTCGGCCTCGTCGCGCTCGCGATCGCACGCTCGCGGTCGGCCGATCTGCACGGCATCAAGGGCCCATGGGTGTGGACCGCCGCGGCCGTGGCGGGCGTCGCGGTGGTGGTGGCTGTCGGCTGGAAGCTGGCCCGACGACCTGGCAGCTTCTTCGTTGCGCTGATCGGTGCCGCGGTCTCCGCCTGCATGATCGGCGCGACACTCGTCCCGCTGCAGGGATTCGTGTCGGACAAGGCGTCGAACCTGGTCTTCGCGCATCCGTTCCGCGGCGGCGCGACGGCGGCCGAGGCCGGGGCCGCGCAGTGGCTCCGGCGGAACAGCGCCCCGGGCGACTTGGTCGCGACGAACGCGCACTGCATCATCGAGCGCGACGGCCTCTGCGACAGCCGGCACTTCTGGCTCGCCGCGCTGTCCGAGCGGCCGGTCCTGATCGAGGGCTGGTCGTACTCCAACCAGGCGAACCGGATCGCCCTCGAGAACGACGGCAACCCGAGCCTCATCCCGTACTGGAATCGCGAGGAGCTGGTCGCCAACGACATCGCGTTCAAGGCGCCCACGCCCGCCGCGATCGAGCGACTGCGCCAGGCCGGCGTGCGCTGGCTGTACGCCGACCACCGGGCCGGCACGGTGTCACCCGCGCTCCGCAACTACGTCCGCCTGCGGCACGCCACCCTGGACGCGACGATCTACGAACTCAGATGAGGCTGAGCAGGGCGTCGGCGACTCGTTCACGCCCGCGGCCGTCGACCAGCTCCCACCCCGCTCTCGCCAACCGGCCACGCTCGGCCGGATCGCCGAGCAGCCGCTTGAGCACCTGATCCGCCGACGAGCTGTCCTGCTGCAACGCGCTCAACAAACCGAGGCCGGCGGCGGCGCCGGTGTCGACAGCGCGCTCGTAGCCCATCACCTGGTTGTCGACCACGCACACCAACGCCGCGGTCGCCCCGAGACAGAGCAGCTCCCACGTCGACGTACCGGAGGCGCTGATGGTCAGATCGGCCTCGCGGACGCGGGCCGCCAGCTGATCCGTCGGGCCGATCACGTCGAGCCGCTGGTGCGGCTGCAGCTCGACCGCGGCGCTCCGCGCGGCGAGATCCGGTGCCGGCGCGACGACGGTGGCCTCGAACGGCAGACCGGTCGCCGCCAGCGCGCGGGCGACGTACGGCCCGGCGCCGAACGCGTCCGTGCCGCCGAAGAACGCGAACACTCGCGGTACGGCGCTCGCGCGGCCTGTGGCGGGCGGCGTACTGGGGCGGTGGCCGAGGATCTCGTCGCGGATCATCACGTACGACAGGCCGGCGAGGCGGACCGAATCCCGCGGCAGCGACGGGTGGTCGAGCTCGGCGGCCAGGTTCTGGTCGACCAGCACGTCGGCCTCGGCGCCGCGGAAGTCGCCGTCGACGATCGCGAGCGTCGGCAGGCTCGCCCGGACCGCGGAGTAGACCGACGCGTCCAGGTCGTAGGAGTCGAAGACGACCGCGTCGAGCCGCAGCCGCTTGAAGAGCTCCACGTGTTCGTCGGGGCTCCCAACCGCGCGTTCGACCACCATCCCGCGCGCGGCGATCTGCTCCGCCGCCCACGGCACGGTGTACGCGTCACACACGAACACCAGCTCGACCCCGCGCCGCCGTACCTCCTCCGCGAGTGCCAGGCAGCGCATCACGTGCCCGATCCCCCGGCCCGGCCCGACATCACACCGCACCCCGACGCGTTTCACCCGGCCCAGCGTACGTTTGATCTCGCGGTGCTGAGACAGTGGATTGAGGAGGTACTGAACGGGGCAGCTATTGTTTCGAGGTCTGCACCGCGTGTGTGCGGTTCGGAACTGTCCGTCAGAAGGGTCCCGCTCGCGTGTCAATCCTTACCGGCTCCGACATCCTGGTCACCGGAGGTACCGGGTCGTTCGGCCGGAGCTTCGTACGGCACGCGCTGACCCACCTGAACCCGCGGCGGATCATCGTCTTCAGCCGCGACGAGCTGAAGCAGTGGGAGGTCCGGCAGTCGTTCGGCGACGACCCGCGGCTGCGGTTCTTCATCGGCGACATCCGCGACCGCGCCCGGCTGAACCGGGCGATGCACAAGGTCGACCACGTCGTGCACGCGGCTGCGCTGAAGCAGGTGGACAGTGGTGAATACAACCCGTGGGAGTTCGTCCAGACCAACGTAGTCGGTTCGCAGAACGTCATCGAGGCGGCCATCGACTCCGGCGTGAAGCGGGTCGTGGCGCTGTCCACGGACAAGGCGTCCAGCCCGATCAACCTGTACGGCGCGACCAAGCTCACCGCGGACAAGCTGTTCATCAACGGCAACCACTACGCGGCGGCGTACGACACCCGCTTCAGCGTCGTCCGGTACGGCAACGTGATGGGCAGCCGGGGCTCGATCATCCCGAAGTTCCGCGCGCTGCACCTGAGCGGCCAGCCGCTGCCGATCACCGACCTGCGCTGCACCCGGTTCCTGATCACGCTGCCGGAGGCGGTCGAGTTCGTCGTCGACTCGTTCGACCTGATGACCGGCGGCGAGCTGTACGTGCCGCGGATCCCGTCGATGAAGGTGACCGACCTGGCGGAGGCGATCGCGCCCGGCGCGGCCATGCACGACGTCGGCCTGCGCCCCGGCGAGAAGCTGCACGAGGAGATGATCAGCCCGGAGGAAGGCCGCCGCGCGCTCGCCCTTGGCAACCGCTTCGTGCTCCAGCCGGACCTCGCCACCTGGGGCTACCAGCCGCCCGCCGACGGCACACCGGTGCCGGACGGCTTCCACTACGCCTCCGACACCAACGACCAGTGGTACTCGATCGAGGAGATCCGCAAGATCCTCGAGAGCGACGTCTGACGTGCTCCCCTACGGGCGCCAGTCGATCGCGGAGGAGGACATCGAGGCAGTCACCGCCGTCCTGCGCGGCGACTGGCTGACCACCGGACCCGCGGTCACCGCCTTCGAGAACGCGATCTCGGAGCTGGCCGGCGGACACCGGGCGGTGAGCTGCACCTCGGGCACCGCGGCACTCCACATCGCGTACGCCGCCCTCGGCATCGGCCCCGGCGACGAGGTCGTCACCACCCCCATGACCTTCGTGGCCACCGCCTCCTGCGCCGCCATGCTCGGCGCTCGCGTGGCCTTCGCCGACGTCGACTACGACACCGGCCTCCTCGACCCGGCGGCCGTGGACGCTGCTCTGACGGAACGTTCCAGGGTCATCGCAGCGGTCGACTATGCCGGCCAGGCCGCCGACTACGCAGCGCTGCAGTCCTTGGCCGATCGGGTGGGTGCGAAGACCCTCGCGGACGCAGCACATTCCGTCGGCGGGTCGGCGTACGGCCGTCCGGTCGGCGATCTCGCCGATGTCACCACCATGTCGTTCTTCCCGACGAAGAACCTGACCACCGGCGAAGGCGGCGCAGTCGTCTGCAAAGACCCGGCGATCGCCCAGCGGGCCCACGAGTTCCACTTCATCGGCCTCGTCCGCGACCCGTCGCGCTTCGAGATCACCGACGAGGGCCCGTGGCACCAGGAGGTCCACGAGTACGGCGTGAACTATCGCCTGACCGACCTCGGCGCCGCGCTCGGCCTGTCCCAGCTCCGCCGGCTGGCCGAGTTCAAGCGCCGCCGCGCGGAGATCACCGCCCGGTACAACGCGGCCTTCGCCGCCGCCGACGGCCTGCGGACGCCAGAGCAGCGGGCCGGGGTCGATCCGATGTGGCACCTGTACCCGGTCCGCGTGCTCGGCGGACGCCGCCGCGAGGTGTTCGAGGCGATGCGCGCCGCGGGGATCGGCGTCCAGGTGAACTACATCCCGGTCTACTGGCACCCGGTCTTCGCCCACCAGGGATACCGGCGCGGCCTGTGCCCGAACGCCGAGCGTTTCTACGCCGAGGAACTCTCCCTGCCGCTCTTCCCGGACCTCACCGACAGTGACGTCGACCGGGTGATCGAGACCCTTCTGACCCTGGTTGGCTAACGTGACCGATGTGACCCGATCGAATCTGGTCGGCGGGGAGATGCTGAACTGGTCGGATCTGCGCCCCGGCGACGCCCGTCCCGCGGCTGCCGGACCCGCGGCCGGAGCGCTCCTGGCCGCCACGCTGACCGCCGATGACACCGTCCTGCTCGCAGGTCCGCATGCCGTCGAGCTGGTCTCGGCCGTCGCGGCCCAGGTCGCGTCCGTCGACCTGCTGGTCCGGTCGGCGCCGGACGCGGAGGAGCTCGCCGAGTTGCTGGACGACGTCAAGGGCCAGGTCTTCTGCGGCTCCGTCGACCGGTTCGCGGTCGACGAGAAGAGCGGCGTGGGTGACGGGTACGACGTGGTCGTCGCGCTGGACGGGATCGAGCGGCTCGTCGGGCCGGACACCGCCGGGTTCAGCTGGGCGGACGGTCTCGATCGGCTGACCGGCCTGCTGAAGCCTGGGGGCCGGCTGCTGCTCGGCGCTACGAACGCGTTCGGCTTCGAGCGGCTGGTGCAGCCGGACATCACCGCGGCACTCCCCCGTGACGAGGACTGGGGCCGCGACGTCGCAGACCGCGCGCCGGCCGGCTTCAAACCACTCGTGACAGCCCTTCGTACGGCCGGCTTCGACAACGAAGTCGCGTACGCGGTCTTCCCGTCGCTTGTCCAGGCAGACGTTGCAGTCACCTCGGTCGAAGGATTCGCCGCCGTGGCCGCGGCGCGAGCTGTTGCCGCGCGCAACGAAGGCCCCGTGCTGATGGACCCGTATCGCGTCGTGCTGGACGCGGCCGCGGCCGGGCTCGCGTTCGAGCTGGCGCCTGCCTGGTACTTCGTGGTCGGCGCCGCGGCACCTGCCGCCCTGCCCGAAGGCGTCGTCCCCGAGGGCGAAGGCGTTCTGCTGGAGGAGCACCTCCTGACGGCCCTGCGATCCGACGATCAGGCCACCCTGCGTCGGACGATTCCCAGCTATGTGGCTTGGCTGGGAACGGGCGGCGCGGGATCGCCGGACAACGTGATCCTCGACGGGTCGGCGTACCGGCTGTTCGGGGAGGCGCAGGAGCTGGATGTCGTCGGGCACCTGCGGCGGTTCGCGCAGCGCGCGCTGGACAGTGGCTCGCGGCAACCATGGCCCGCGGCGGCCGATCCGCACGCGTTGACGGCGCGGCTCGCGGCGATGGCCGGGATCACGGTGCCGGAGCAGGAGTTCAGCCCGGACGAGGTGGTCCGCCCGCGCGGCAGCGCCGAGCAGCTCACCACCGTCGCCCGGCTCGCCGACGAACTCGCGCACGCCAGTGCCCGGGCGATCCTGTTCGAGGGCACCGTCAGCGGTATCCGCCGTTCGCGGCCGTACCGCGTCGGCCACGCGGTGATGAACCCCGCCCGGGTGATCCGCCGCCGGCTCAAGAGGGTCCTGCGGAAGGTCCGGCGCCGCTGATGCACCACGCCAACCACTTCTACGGGCACGCCAACATCATGGCGTCGTACGCCGGACTCCCGGAACCGCCGCGGATCTGGGGCTACCTGCAGCACGGCTGGAACATCCTGGACGGTTTCGCCCACGGCACGAACTTCGCGCCCGGGATGCCGAAGTTCGTGTGGTCCGACAGCGTCCGCCGCCGCGGCCACGCGCTCGGCCTGCGCAACTACTCGGTGATCGGCTCGGTCTGGCTGTACCTGCTGCGGATCCACCCCGAGCTGGCGACGCCGGACAAGCGGGCCAAGGGCACCATCTTCTACCCGTTCCACGGCTGGGAAGGCCAGCACGTGCTCGGCGACCACGGCCGGATCGTTGCCTCGATCAACGAGCACGAGACCGGTCCGGTGACCGTCTGCCTGTACTGGAACGAGTACGAGAAGCCCGCGATCCGCAACGTCTACAAGGACGCCGGGTTCCGGGTGATCACGCACGGCTACCGCGGCCTGCACTGGCGCCGGACCGACGCCAAGTTCTTGGTCAAGCAACTGCGCGAGCTGCGCCGGCACGAGCGGGTCGCCTCCAACCGGCTCAGCTCCGCCGTTCTGTACGGCGCCTCGCTCGGCCTGGGCGCCGGGGTCTACGGTGATCCCATGGTGCTGGAGAACGAGCACCCGTCGTTCGGCGGTCAGGCGCGGATCAAGCGGCTGTGGCCGGAGATGGACCAGCCGTACGTACCGGCGGCGGTCGCGGCCGAGTTCACCGACACCGAACTGGGCGTCGACCACGTCGCCGGACCCGCAGAAATCCGGGAGATGTTCCGATGGAACAGCTGAAGATCGGCATCGTCACGCAGGTCCGCGTGACCAGCACACGGCTGCCGGCCAAGGTCCTGCTGGCCGTCGCCGGCCGTTCGTACCTCGAGCACCACCTCGACCGGCTGGGCCGCACCGGCCTGCCGGTGATCGTCGCGACCACGACGAACTTCAACGACGACCTCGTCGCCCAGCTCTGCGACGAGGCCGGCATCCCGGTGTTCCGCGGCAGCGAGGACGACGTCCTCAGCCGCTTCGCCGGCGCCGCCCGCGAGCACGCTCTCGACGGCCTCGTCCGGGTCACGTCCGACTGCCCGCTGATCGATCCGGAGATCGTTGCCGCGGGCGTCGATCGGTGGCGCGCCGAGAACGACCCCGACCTCTACATCTCGAACTGTCTCGAGCGCACCTACCCGCGCGGCATGGACTTCGAGATCTTCTCCGCGGCCCGGTTGTACGACGCGGAGGCGAAGGCCACCCTCAAGGCCGACCGGGAGCACGTCACGCCGTACCTGCACCAGAACCGTTCCGGCGAGATGCGGCTGCTGAACCTGCCCTGGTCGGGCGGCGGGGCGCAGTACCGGCTGACCCTCGATACCGCGGACGACTGGAAGTTGCTCGACGCCCTCATCGAGGACTTCGACGCGACCCGGCTGGGCTGCGCCGAGCTGGTCGCGATCCTGGACGAGCACCCGGAGCTGGCCGCGCTGAACGCGCACATCGAACAGAAGAAACTCGGCGAGTAGCAGGCTTCGTGCCCGGAGCTACGGCATGATTTACGGTGATGACCACCAATGATCCGGCCGGGGACTCCGCCGCAGTCCCGGACAACAGCGCGCACGCCGCCCGGGCGACGTCGTTCGGCGCCGTCGCGGACGCGTACGACGCCGGCCGGCCGACGTTCCCGGTCGAGGCGCTGAGCTGGATCCTGGGCCCGGGCCGCGGCCTGCAGGTGCTCGACCTGGGCGCCGGCACCGGCAAGCTCGCCGCGGTCGCCGCCGGGCTGGGGCACGACGTGATCGCCGTCGACCCGTCCCAGGAGATGCTCGAGGTCTGCCGCCGGCGGACCGGCATCGACACGATGGTCGGCGCGGCGGAGTCGATCCCGCTCGCGCACGCGTCGGTGGACGCGGTGATCGTCGGACAGGCCTTCCACTGGTTCGACCACACCCGCGCGCTGCCGGAGATCGCCCGGGTGCTGCGCCCGAACGGCGTCCTCGGCCTGCTCTGGAACAACGCCGACACCGTGGTGCCGTGGGTCCGCCGGCTCTTCCAGGTGATGCAGGGCGACGGGTTCGGAGGCATCGACCGGTTCGACCCGGCGCCGATCCTGGAGCAGTCGAACCTGTTCACGATGATCGAGCAGGCCCGGTTCCGGCACTGGCACGACCTGGACCGCAACGGCCTGCGGCAGCTGGCCCGGTCGCACTCGCGGGTCGCCGTCCTGAAGGAGACCAGGCGCGAGCAGGTCCTGGACCAGATCGACCTGATCTACGAGCACACCGCCCGGCCGCCGGAGCCGCTGCGGATGCCGTACTTCACCGGCTGCTTCCGCACCCACCCGAGCGAGTTCGCGAACTACCGCCGGACACTCGACGGCCCGGTGGCCCCGCACCTCTAAGAACATTTTGGTTGCAGTAGGTCACAAACGGGCGACTTGCGGCTAACGTGCACCTGTTCGGTCCAGTGAAGGGGAACTCATGGACGAGAAAGTGGTGCACGAGCGGGACGCCCGCGCGTACGAAGCGGTGCACGACGCGGCCGACTTCAAGGAGCTGAAGCGGCGCTACCGGAACTTCGTGGTGCCGTGGACGATCGCCTTCATGGCGTGGTACCTGGCCTACGTCGCCTGCAACAACTGGGCGCGGGACTTCATGAGCCACAAGATCGGCGGTTCGCACATCAACGTCGCGCTGGTCTTCGGCCTGGGGCAGTTCGTGTCGACGTTCTTCATCGCGGCTCTGTACGGCCGGTTCGCGAACCGCAAGCTCGACCCGCTCGCCCACGGCCTGAACGCCAAGTACAAGAGGGAGCGTCGCCGGTGAACGCGCTGCTCGTCCCGCTCGCCACCGAGCCGGGGAACCGTACGCTGACCATCTCGCTGTTCACCGCGGTCGTCGCCGTGACGCTGTACATCACCTGGTGGGCGTCCCGGCAGAACAAGACCGCGGCCGACTACTACGCCGGCGGGCGCTCGTTCAGCGGCGCGCAGAACGGCCTCGCGATCTCCGGTGACTACATGTCCGCGGCGTCGTTCCTCGGCATCTCCGGCTCGATCGCCCTCTACGGGTACGACGGCTTCCTGTACTCGATCGGCTTCCTGGTGGCCTGGCTGGTCGCGCTGCTGCTGGTCGCCGAGCTGCTGCGGAACTCGGGCCGCTTCACGATGGCCGACCAGCTCGCGTTCCGGATGAAGCAGCGTCCGGTCCGGACCGCGGCCGCGACCTCCACGATCGTGGTCTCGATCTTCTACCTGCTGGCCCAGATGGTCGGCGCCGGTTCGCTGGTCGGCCTGCTGCTCGGCGTGAAGAGCGACGGCGTGAAGGCCGCGGTGATCGTGCTGGTCGGCGCGCTGATGATCGTCTACGTGACGATCGGCGGCATGAAGGGCACCACCTGGGTGCAGATCGTGAAGGCCGTGCTGCTGATGGCCGGCACGGTGCTGATCACCTTCCTGGTGCTGGTGAAGTTCCACTTCAACCTCTCCGACCTGCTCGGTACGGCCGCCGAGAAGTCCGGGAAGGGCGAGGCGTTCCTGCAGCCAGGCCTGCTCTACGGCAAGGACCTCACCGGCCAGATCGACTTCCTGTCGCTGGGCCTCGCGCTGGTTCTCGGTACGGCGGGCCTGCCGCACATCCTGATCCGCTTCTACACCGTGCCGGACTCGCGGTCCGCGCGCCGCTCGGTGCAGTGGGCGATCGGCCTGATCGGCGCGTTCTACCTGATGACGCTGGCCCTCGGCTTCGGCGCCGCGGCGCTGCTGGACACCGGGAAGGGCTCCGCGGTCGAGGTGTCGAAGGGCAATGTCGCCTCTCCGCTGCTGGCCGAGTCCGTCGGCGGCGGCGCCGGCTCGACCGGCGGCGCGATCCTGCTCGCGCTGATCGCGGCGGTCGCGTTCGCCACCATCCTCGCGGTGGTGGCCGGGCTGACGCTGACGTCGGCCTCGTCGTTCGCCCACGACCTGTACGCCAATGTGATCGCCAAGCAGAAGCCGACCGAGCAGCAGGAGCTTCGGGTGGCGCGGTTCGCGGCGATCGGGATCGGCGCGGTGTCGATCGCGCTGGCGATCCCGGCGCAGAAGCTGAACATCGCGTTCCTGGTCGCGCTGGCGTTCGCGGTCGCGGCCTCGGCGAACCTGCCGGCGCTGCTGTACAACCTGTTCTGGAAGCGGTTCAACACCGCGGGCGCGACCTGGAGCATCTACGGCGGTCTGATCTCGGCCGTCGTTCTGGTGATCTTCTCGCCGGTGGTGTCCGGCAACGGCGACAAGTCGATGATCACCGGCGCGGACTTCCAGTGGTTCCCGCTGTCGAACCCGGGCATCGTCTCGATCCCGCTGGGCTTCCTGTTCGGCGTGCTCGGCACCTACCTCGGCAAGGACCGGACCAGCGAGGCCCGCTACAACGAGCTCTCGGTCCGCGCGATGACCGGCGCCGGTGCGGAGGGTCCCGCCAAGCACTGACGCAGTACCTCGAAGGGCCGGCTCGCAGATGCTGCGAGTCGGCCCTTTCGTCGTTCACGAACCGTTGACGCCCGGTTGATGCTGCCGTAACAATGAGCCATCGCCGCGCAAAAATTGAGCAAAGTCAGCGAAAGTTTTGAACTCTGAGCGCGGTGGCTCTTCCCTGTCCCGCCCACCAGGAGAGGCCCATGCGAAATCCGACCTGGCGGTTGCTGACCGCCTTGCTGGCCGCGAGTCTCGCGGCCGCACCCCTCGTCCGGCCGGCGCCGGCCGCGCAGGCCGCCGTTCTCGCCGGCCCCAACCTCGCCGCCGGCAAGGCCGCGTCGGCCAGCAGCAGCACCCAGAACTACGTCGCGTCGAACGTCACCGACGGCAACCAGAGCAGCTACTGGGAGAGCGCGAACAACGCGTTCCCGCAATGGGTCCAGGTCGACCTCGGGTCCTCGGTCGCGACCAACCAGGTCGTGCTCAAACTGCCGGCCGCGAACTGGGGCGCCCGGGACCAGACGCTCGCGATCCAGGGCAGCACCGACGGGCAGAACTTCACCGACCTGTCCGCGTCCGCGGCGCGCACGTTCAGCCCGCCGGACAACACGGTGACCGTCGACTACGGCACCGCCACCACGCGGTACGTCCGGATCCGCGTCACCGCCAACACCGGCTGGCCGGCCGGGCAGCTGTCCGAGCTCGAGGTCTACGGGCCGGCGACCGGTGACACCCAGGCTCCTACCGCCCCGGGCAGCCTGGCCTTCACCGAGCCCGGCGCAGGGCAGATCAAGCTCACCTGGAACGCGTCGACCGACAACGTCGGCGTGACCGGGTACGACGTGTACGCGAACGGCCAGCTGCGGACCAGCGTGGCCGGCAACGTACTGACCTACACCGACAACGAGCCCGCCAACGTGTCGATCGCCTACTACGTCCGCGCGAAAGATGCCGCTGGCAACCAGTCCGCGAACAGCAACACGGTCACCCGGAACGGCAGCGGCGGGCCGGGAAGCAACCTGGCGCTGAACAAGCCGATCACCGCGTCCGGCTTCGTGCACACCTACGTCGCGGCGAACGCCAACGACGACAACGTCACCACGTACTGGGAGGGCAACGCGAACCCGGCGACGCTCACCACGCAGCTCGGCGCGAACGCGGACCTCAGCTCGGTCGTGATCCGGCTGAACCCCGATCCGGCCTGGGGACCGCGGACGCAGACGTTCTCGATCCTCGGGCGCGAGCAGAGCTCCTCGACCTTCACCACGATCGTCGGCTCGGCCGCCTACGACTTCACCCCGGCGAACGGCAACGCGGTGACGATCCCGGTCAGCGCGCGCGTCGCCGACATACGGCTGAACTTCACCGGGAACACCGGCGCCCCGGCCGGGCAGGTGGCCGAGCTGCAGGTGCTCGGCGTCCCGGCGCCGAACCCGGATCTCACGCTCTCCACCGTCAACTGGACACCGACCTCGCCGGTCGAGACGGACGTGATCACCGTCCGCGCGACCGTCAACAACGGCGGCACCGGCGGATCCGCGGCGACGGACGTCAACTTCTATCTCGGCGCGACCAAGGTCGGCACGGCGGCGGTCGGCGCCCTCGCGGCCGGTGCGTCGACGACGGTGAGCGCGTCGATCGGGACGCGGGACGCCGGCTCGTACACGCTCAGCGCGAAGGTCGACGAGGCCAACGCGGTGATCGAGCAGAACGACGGGAACAACACCGCCCAGGCGTCCGGGCCGCTGGTCGTGACGCCGGTGGCGAGTTCGGACCTGGTGGCGGCCGCAGTGAACTGGACACCCGGAAATCCGTCGGCCGGAAATTCCGTCGCGTTTTCCGTGGCGTTCCGGAACCAGGGCAGTGTGGCTTCCGCGTCCGGTGCGCACGGGATCACGCTGACGGTGCTGAACGGGTCGTCCGTGGTGACGACGCTGACCGGCGCCTACACCGGGTCGATCGCGGCCGGTGCGACCACCCCTGCTGTTGCTCTCGGCAACTGGACGGCGGCGAACGGCCGCTACACCGTGCGTGTCGTGCTGGCCGACGACGCGAACGAACTGCCGGTGAAGCGGACCAACAACACCAGTGAACGACCGCTGTTCGTCGGTCGCGGCGCGAACCTGCCGTACGACCACCTCGAGGCCGAGGACGCCGCGGTCGGCGGCGGCGCGGCCGTGATCGGGCCGAACCGGACGATCGGCGACTTGGCCGGCGAGGCGTCCGGGCGGCGCGCGGTGACGCTGAACTCGAACGGCGCGTACGTCGAGTTCACCACGCGGGCCGCGACGAACACCCTCGTCACACGCTTCTCGATCCCGGACTCCGCCGGTGGCGGCGGCCAGTCCTCGTCGCTGAGCGTCTACGTGAACGGGACCTTCGCGAAGTCGCTGCCGCTCACCTCGAAGTACTCCTGGCTGTACGGCGCGGAGGCGTCGCCGAACAACTCGCCCGGCTCGGGACCGGCGCGGCACATCTACGACGAAGCGAACCTGATGCTCGACCAGACCTACCCGGCGGGCACGAAGATCCGGCTGCAGAAGGATCCGGCGAACGGTACGACGTACTCGATCGACTTCCTCGACACCGAGGCGGTGACCGCGGCCCCGAACCCCGGCGCGGGCTTCGTGACGCCGAACGGGTTCACCCAGCAGGACGTGCAGAACGCGCTCGACCGGGTGCGGCAGGACACCACGCTGCAGGGTGTTTACCTGCCGGCGGGCCAATACCAGACGTCGTCGAAGTTCAACGTCTCCGGGCGGGCCGTGCAGATCGTCGGCGCCGGGCCGTGGTTCACGCGGTTCGTGGCGCCGCAGAACCAGTCGAACACCGATGTCGGGTTCGACGCGCAGCCGTCGGCGAACGGGTCGACGTTCCGCGGGTTCTCGTACTTCGGGAACTACGACAGCCGCAACGACGGCCCGGGCAAGGTGTTCAACTTCGCCGGCACGGCGAACATGACGATCGACAACATCTGGATCGAGCACCAGATGTGCCTGTACTGGGGCGCGAACACCGACAACTCGGTGATCAAGAACTCGCGCATCCGGGACACGTTCGCGGACGGCATCAACATGACGAACGGGTCGTCCGGAAACACCGTCAGCAACAACGAGGCGCGCTCGACCGGTGACGACAGCTTCGCGCTGTTCAACGCCACCGACAACGGGGGCGGCGAGGTCCGGGACAACGTGTTCGAGAATCTGTCGGCGATGCTCACCTGGCGGGCCGCCGGGTTCGCCGTGTACGGCGGGACGAACAACGTTTTCCGGAACCTGTACGCGGCCGACATGCTCACCTATCCGGGGATCACGATCAGCTCGCTGGACTTCGGGATCCCGATGAACGGCTTCGGGGCCACGCCGCCGACGCAGTTCCAGAACGCCTCGGTCGTCCGGTCCGGCGGTCACTTCTGGGGTAACCAGACGTTCCCCGCGGTGTGGATCTACTCGGCGACCAAGGTGTTCCAGGGCATCCGGGTCTCCGACCTGGACGTCGTCGATCCGACGTACTCCGGGATCATGTTCCAGACCGACTACGTCGGCGGAAGCCCGCTGTTCCCGGTCGCGGACACCGTCTTCACCAACACCACGGTCTCCGGCGCCCGCAAATCCGGCGACGCCTTCGACGCCAAGTCCGGCTACGCCGTCTGGGCCAACGAACTCCCCGAACCAGGCGAAGGCCCCGCCCGCGGCGAGGTCACCTTCAACAACCTGACCCTCACCAACAACGCGACAGACATCCAGAACACCACCACAACCTTCACCATCCACCGCAACTAACCCTCGCAAGCCGCCGGAGCCTCCACCCCCTCCGGCGGCTTCGCCTTGTTTTGCGTGCGTCCGAGGCCTTCGCCGATCTGCCCCACGATGCCCCGGGATGCCCCGGTGTCACACCCGGGCAACCGCCGTTCCACGTGTGAAGCTCATGCCTTGCCACTCAACAGGGCGGGGAAATGCCGATCCACGTGTTCGTCGACGAGACCAAGTCCCGAGGCCTCCTGATGGCAGCCGCACGCTGCCCGGCCGGCGATGTCGCAGTCAACCGCAAGGCGCTCAGAGCGCTCCTCCTGCCGGGTCAGGAACGCCTGCACTTCAACCACGAGAAGCCGGCCCGGAGGAAGCAGATCCTCGACGTCGTTGCGGACTTCCATCTGGTCGTGGATCTCTATCGGACGGTCGGCGAGTCGCACGCGGACAGGCGCAGATGCCTGGAGGCGATCGTCCGGGATTGCACGCCGACGACCGAACGGCTCGTGGTCGAAATGGAGGAGTCGACCTACGAACACGATCGCCGGTGGCTCCGGGAAGCGGCGCGTCGCTACGGGTGCCACGAGACTCTGCGATGGGACGTGCTCGTCGCCAAGGCCGATCCATTGCTCTGGGTACCGGACGCCGTCGCGTGGAGCTGGATGCGAGGAGGTGACTGGAGGCGGGCGGTCGCACCGTTCTGTCACCTGAAAGACCTCTGAACAGCGCGAAACCCGGCTCGTCCACCGTCCGGTGAGCTGCCGGGTTCACTTCCGGGGGACTCGTGTCCCTCGGCAGGACAACTGTAGCCCGGGAATCAGGCGTTCGGGGCGGATTTCGGTATCTGCCCCTGGATGCCCCTGGATGCCCCGGTGAGGAGGTTGTGGGCGATGGGGGTCAAGGCGTGGAGGGCGGTGCCTTGGGTTCGGTGGGTGGTGATGAGGCCGGCTGTGCGGAGTACTCGGGTGTGTCCTGAGGTGGAGGCTAGGGAGATGCCGACGCGGCGGGACAGTTGGGTTGTGGTGGCGGGGTGGGTGAGGGAGCGGAGTACGGCGGCTCTCGTGCGGCCCAGGAGGTCTGCCAGGGCGTCGGTGGCGTCGAGGGTCGGCTCGGTCAGTCCGGTGCAGGGGTAGACGAGGACGGGGCGGCGGCCGGGTGCGTCCATCGCGAGGCAGCTAGACACCAGCGGCGACGGATACAGCTGCAGCCCGCGGCCCTCGAGGTGGATGTCCGCGATGCCGTCGTCCTCGGGGCCGTACGTCGTCAGTACCGGCGTCGACCACTCGACGTCCGGATGCAGCGAGGACAGCAACGCATCGGTCCCGCCGTGCAGGACCGCGCGCGACCGGACTCCCAGGTCGGCGCCATACCGCCGTTGCAGTTCAGCCGACGACGGCACCAGCACCTGCCGATGAAAGTCCCGGACCGCCGCCCCCAGCGCCCGCCGCGATCCGGCGCGTCCGTCCAGCAACCCCCGCATGTACCGGTCGATGTCCGGCGGCAACCATGGCTCCAACTCGCCCCGGATGACATCAGCCGGCGTATCCAGCAAGGCCTCGACCGCCGAGTCCAGATCGGGCCCCGGCACGTCCGGGACCAGGAAGTCCGGGAACAACCCGCCCGGCGAGATCAGCTTGAACAGCGGGCGCATCGACCCTTGCACCCGCGGTGCCGCCGTACGTCGCCAGCGTCGCGCGGCCGGTGAGATCGACCGGTCCCCGAGCGCCCGGGCCGCGAGCGCGGCCTCCCACAGCGGGTGCGGCTCGGCCGGGAACGTGACCCGGCCGAGGTCCGACGCGGTGAAATGGACCCGGATCATTCCCCGATTGTGACGGCCGCCGGGTCTCCCGCCCAGACCTCTTCGGCCCAGGCCGAATCCGGTCGCCGCCGGCCGTCGTACGATCCCACGCTGGCCCGATGAAACGTCTCGCAGTCCTCACCGTCCTGGCCCTGGCCGCGGCCACCCCGGCGGTCTCCGCACAGGCCGGTCCCGTCCATCGCCCGACCGAGTACGTCGTCTCGACCACGCCCGGCGAGAACCTCGAGGGAATCGCGGTCACGCCCGGCGGCACGATGTACGTGACCAGCGTCGCCACCGGCGCCGTGTACCGCGGCACCACCCGCTCGTCCCGCCTCAGCCCGTTCCTCAAGGCCGGCAGCGACGGACGGACCTCGGCCACCGGCATCCACCTGGACCGCTGGGGCCGGGTCCTGGTCGCCGGGGCGAGCACGTCGAAACTCTTCCTGTACGACGCCCGCGGCCGGCTGCTCGGCGTACGAAAGGCTGCCGACGGCTCGTTCCTCAACGACTTCACGATCGCCGGCGACGCCGTCTACGTGACCGACTCGGCGCACAACCAGATCTGGAGGGCGCCGCTGACCCGCGACGGTCTCGGCGAGCTCGAACCGTGGATCACCCGCGACCGGATCCAGCCGACGCCGTACTTCCTGAACGGGATCGTCACCGACGGCCGCGTCCTCCTGGTCGGCGAGCAGGGGCAGGACGTCACGTACCGGATCGACCTGCGCAGCCGGCAGGTGACGGTCCTGGACGTCCCGAACGGCATCCTGTCCGGCGACGGCTACCTCCTCGAAGGACACCGGCTGTACGCCGTCCACAACGCCGGCGGCGGGAAGTACGTGACCCGGCTCGCGATGCTGAACGACGACCTCACCCAGGCGACGCTGGTCGCGGACTCGGGGCCCGGCGCGGCCGGTGCGACCCCGACGACGATCGCCCGCGACCGCGGCCGGCTGCTGTGGGTGAACAGCCAGCTGGACGTCGCGCCCGGCACCCCGCCGTACACGGTGACTGTCGTACCAGGGCTGCGTTAGAGCCCGTCGGTCACGCGATTCAGGATCGTGCCTGCCTGCAGAACGAGGGCCCGGTCGGACTCGTCGAGACGGTCAAGGAGCTTGGCGAGCTCGTCCGCGGCCTGACGGCCGGACGCCGCGACGGTCTGGGCGCCCGCCTCGGTGAGCACCACCGCGGTCGCCCGGCCGTCGACCGGGTCCGGTTCCCGCCGGACGAGGCCTGACTCCTCCAGCGCCGCGACCGTGGTGGTCGCGGTCGGCTGGGAGCACGGGACGCGCGCGGCGATCTCACCGATCCGGATCGGCTGCTCGTCGGCGATCAGCATCAACGCCAGGAACTGCGTCGGATGCAGCAGCGTGGTGGTCCTGCTGCGGCGCAGGTGCCTGACGATCCGGTGCATGCTGACCAGCAGCTGCAATGCTTCCTGCGCCATCGTGATCACCTCCGTCGGGAAGCGCAATCCTGGCACAGGCATCCAAACATCACCTACCGCGCAGGAGCCCGGGGAGTCAGGACGCGGGCAGCTCGCCGCCGTTGGCCGGTGCCGAGACCACGCAGTTCCGCCCGGCGTCCTTGGCCTGGTACATGGCCAGATCGGCCGCCATCTGGAGCTCGTCGAGGCTGGTGCCGGACTCCGGGTACGTCGCGGCGCCGATCGAACACGTGATCGTCTCGCACAGGACGGGCCCGTTCGGGGTCGGGATCGTGACCGCCAGGCCGGCCACCCGGCGCCGGATCCGCTCGGCGGCCAGCGCGGTGTCGGCCGCGGACGTCTGCGGCAGCAGGATCACGAACTCCTCGCCGCCGAGCCGCCCGACCAGGTCGTTGTCACGGACTTCCTGGCGCAGCTCGGCGGCGACCGCCTTCAGGGCCTCGTCACCGGCCATGTGACCGAAGGTGTCGTTGATGGCCTTGAAGTGGTCGAGGTCGAGATACAGCACGCCGAGCCGGGAGCTGGTGCGCTCGGCGCCGGCGAACTCGCGGCGGGCGATCTCGTGCCAGAACGCGGCATTCGCCAGGCCGGTCTTGGGATCGGTGCGCGACGCCGCCTGGAACTGCTCGACCAGGAGCGCCCGGTGCAGGCCGAGGATGGTCAGCAGCAGGACCGCGACGGCCCACGGTTGGCTGAGCAGCAAGGCGGCGGTGGCCACGCCCAGCCCGAGCGAGCCGGCCACGATCAGCTGCTCCGAGAGCTTGCCGATGGCGTTGCGCCCCGGGGAGTCCGGGTTCGACAGCATGATCGCGCCCGCGACCAGCGCGAAGTTCACGAACCAGTACGCCAGACCGGCCGTCACGACGGCGACGAGTCCGAGCGGACCGCCCGGATAGCCGGGATAGACGCCGGGGCGGATCGCCGCCAGCGCGACGGCACCGGCGGCTCCGGCCAGCACCACAGTCGTCGCGGTGAAGACCGAGCGGTACGGCGGAACCCGGCGTACCCGCAGCCAGGAGTGGACGTAGGTGCTGACGATCAGCGCGGCCGCGAGCGGCGGCGGCAGGATGAGGACGCCGGCGAAGGTCCACATCCCCTTCAGGTTCGTGTACGGAATGCCTTCGGCGCCGACCTTGCGCAGCCGCTCGATGTCGCGGGCGGCCTCGATGTGGATCGCCGATCCGGCGGCCAGCACCAGCAGCCGGATCCAGTCACCGGACGTGACCGCGACCAGGTCGAACGTCGAAGCAACGACGACCGCGGTGATGAGCTCGACCGCCAGAACGTAGCCCAGCACCGTGCGCGGCAGCGACCACAACGCCCATTTGGTCGGGCTCCACGCCGCGTCCTGACGCCGGCGCAGGCGACGGTGCGCCAGCCGATGCCGGATACTCATGAAAAAGACCCCCGCCTCACAGTCGGTCCTTGTCACAGAGTAGCCGCGATGTGCACGCATTGTCATGGCTTCTCTGGTTTTACCTCGCCCGGATTCCGCGAGAGGAGGCCGCCGCCATGCAGAACAACGACTGGTGACCACTCATGCCGGTTGTCGCGTAGCGCCGGCGTATCCGTACGCCGCGCCCGCTGCGACGAGCACACCGACAATACCGGCGGTCGCCACCACCAAACCCGGCGACCACCGATCTGCCGCCGCCCCGGCAGTGAGCACTCCGACTCCCTGGGAGACGATCAGCGCAGTGCGCGCCAGGCCGAACGCCTGGCCGCGCTGTGCGTCGGGGACGTTCATCACGAAGGCCGCGCTGGCGGCGAGCTGGTACGACGCACACAGTCCGGAGAGCATCCACAACACGACGGTCGCCCACAGCCCGGGCTGGACGACGCAGCCGATCAGCGGTGCACAGGACCCGATCGCCAGCGGCCCCATCAGCGTGAGCCGCCGAGCCGGTGCGGCACGCGTCAGCAGCAGCATGCCGACCATCTGGCCGGCCGGATTCGCGGCCAGCAGGATCCCGACGGCGATCGGTCCGCCGCCGACCGCCGCGGCGTACGGCGCGGCGAGTCCCTCGACGCTCACGTAGAAACCCGCGACACAGGCCAGCGCGACGAGGTAGCGCAGCCGCCGGTCGCTCCAGACGAGCCCCGCGCCCGCCGACAACGACTCCCACCAGCCCGGACGCGCGTCGGCCGACTGCGGCAGCGGGCGCTCCCGGACGCCGAGTTTCAGCAGCAGCACGGACAACGCGAACGTGGCCGCGTCGGCCAGCAGCGCCTTCTCGACGCCGAAGGCCGCCACCAGCGTGCCACCGGTCACGAACCCGGCCAGCTGGGCCGCCTGCGCGGTGATGTTGGTCACCGAACTGGCCAGGACGAACTTGTCGCCGGTCAGGATCGACGGCAGCAGGGCCGCCCGCGCGGACTGGAAGGGTGAGGCGAGCAGCTGCACCGCGACCAGCAGGACGCACAGGATCCACAACGAGGTGCCGGGGATCGCCATCGCAGCGAGCAGCAACGCCCGCAGGATGTCGCAGCAGATCATCACCCGGCGGCGCGGATACCGGTCGGCCAGGCCGGACAGCAGCGGGCCGCCGACGATGTCGGGCAGGAAGGTCAGCGCGTAGGTGACCGCGGACAGCCCGGCCGAGCCGGTCCGGTCGAAGACGAGCACGGCGAGGGCGACCCGGGCCAGCTGGTCCCCGATCACCGAGCCCAGCTGCGCCAGCCACAGCCAGCGGAACTCGGCCACACCGAAGACCTCGCCGTACGTCGCAGGTTGCTCGGCGGGGTCTGTCGGAGGATGAACAGGGCGGGTCACCAGGTCAAACTACCCACGATCCGCGACGGAATGCGCACGCTACGGTGCGCCGCTTTTCACAGGTGTGCGGCGAGCACTCCCAGAGCGAATGCTGTACCGGCCAGTCCGAGCATCGCGGTCGCCAGTGTCACCAACCGTGACTGCAGCTTCGGCAGCTCGGCCGTGGTCGCGAAGATGCGCTGCGGCCAGTGCCGCCAGGAGACGTACCAGAAGATCCCGGTGGCGATCAGCAGGAGCAGTCCCTTGACGGCATGGAGCTGCCAGTCGTCCTGGTTGATCAGGAGCAGACCGCCACCGGTGAGCGCGATGACGGCGATCAGGCCGATCACCTTCCACCTGTTGCCCGAGGCAATCACCGCGGTCAGCGTCTCGCGACCGTCCCGGTCGGGTCCGAAGTACTTCTTCAATTTCGGCTGCACCACGAACAACGAGTACGCCATCCCGCCGACCCAGGCCGCAGCCAGCCCGGCATGGATGATCGCAAGCACGGCCGTCATGCCCCGAAAATAGTCCTCGCCAGGGGCCAGACCTCTATAGCCTCGCGGCATGGACCCCTGGCAAACATTGACCACCGACTACGAACGATCCCGGGCCCGCGACGACTCACTCGACCACTTGATGGAATGGGACGCGCAACGCTCCCTGATCGGCCCCGTCGACGGCCGCGCCGTGCTGGACATCGGCTGCGGCAACGGCGAGAAGACGATCGAACTCGTCCGCGAGCACGGCGCCGCCTCGGCGGTCGGCGTGGACGTCGGCGGCCAGTTCCTGACCCCACCCGACGGCGCCGACGTGACTCTGGTCCCCGGCGACCTGTCGACCCTCGACGAGATCTCCGCGCTGGACGGCCGCCGGTTCGACGTCGTCCTGTTCCTGCAGTCGCTCGCCTACGCCCAGGACCGCGGCAGAACCCTTCGCGCCGTGCGGTCCCTGATCGCCGACGACGGCGTGCTGGTGGTCTCGATGGCGCACCCGATCCGCTGGGCGGTAGAGCGCTCCGCGCAGGAGGGGATCGCGCTGGGAGACGCGTATCACACGGTCGGCCCGTACTCGTACCCGTCGCGGTGGAATCCGGACATCACCATCACGCACAGGACGGACACGTTCTCCAGCATCCACAACGCGCTGACCGACAGCGGTTTCCGGGTCGAGCACATCCTCGAACCGCAACTGTCCGACGAGAACAAAGAGCGTTATCCGCAGAAGCAGGAATGGCTCTCGGAGCACGTCGGAATCATCATTTTCCGCGCCCGGCCGGCATGAGGGTCCTGCACCGGTCCGGGCAGTGGTGTCCGGCCCGACAGATCGGAGAGGTCGTCGCGTACGACGTGCGGATCCTCCCGCAGTACCAGGTGCCGGGCCGACCGACCGTCGATCGGAGTTATCTGCTGCTCGGCGAAGGGGTGCAGCTGACCAAGCCCGCCGTCTTCGAGGGACCGGTCGAGGGCTGGTGGTACGTCGACCTGGTGGAGATCGAGCGCACCGACGCCGACTTGATCGTGCACGACCTGTACGTCGACTTCCTGATCCCGCCCGCGGTGGATCGCTATCAGATCCTCGACCTCGACGAACTGGGTGAGGCTGTGCGGGACGGCAAGTTCACCGCCGCCCAGTGCGCCGACGTCCTGACCACGACGCAGCGCTTCGTCGACCGCTACCTGCGCCGTCCCGAGGAAGGCCCGAACGGCCCATCCGCCGCGTTCCCACCGCCCGAGGTGACCGCCCTCGAGCAGCTGGCGTCGTTCCTCTGACAACAACAGGCCCCCGGGACCCGGGGGCCTGTTGTCTGCGAGTTGTCAGTCCTCGTCGGACTTGCCGGCCTCCAGGTTGGTCTTGATCAGGTCCATCACCGTGGAGTCGGCGAGCGTCGTGACGTCGCCGACCTCGCGGTTCTCGGCCACGTCGCGGAGCAGCCGGCGCATGATCTTGCCGGAGCGCGTCTTCGGCAGCTCCGAGACGACCATGATCTGCCGCGGCTTCGCGATCGGGCCGATCTCCTTGGCGACGTGGTTGCGGAGCTCCTGCACCACGTCCGGACCGCCGTCGCCGGCCTCCGAGCGCAGGATGACGAACGCGGCGATCGCCTGACCGGTCGTCGGGTCGGACGCGCCGACCACGGCGGCCTCGGCGACCTTCGGGTGCGAGACGAGCGCGGACTCGATCTCGGTCGTCGAGAGCCGGTGGCCGGAGACGTTCATCACGTCGTCGACCCGGCCGAGCAGCCAGAGATCGCCGTCCTCGTCCTTCTTCGCGCCGTCACCGGCGAAGTACACGCCCGGCCAGCGCGACCAGTACGTGTCGACGAACCGCTGGTCGTCGCCCCACAGCGTCCGGAGCATGGCCGGCCACGGCTTGGTGATGACCAGGTAGCCGCCGGACCCGTTCGGCACCGGGTTGCCCGCGTCGTCGACGACGTCGACGCTCACGCCCGGGATCGCCTTCATCGCGGCGCCCGGCTTACCGGCGGTCACGCCCGGCAGCGGCGAGATCATGTGCATCCCGGTCTCGGTCTGCCACCAGGTGTCGACGACCGGCGCCTTGCTCCCGCCGATGTGCTCGCGGTACCAGACGTACGCCTCCGGGTTGATCGGCTCGCCGACCGACCCGATCACGCGCAGCGAGGACAGGTCGAACTTCGCCGGGATCTCGGCGCCCCACTTCATGAACGTCCGGATCGCGGTCGGCGCGCAGTACAGGATCGAGACCTTGTACTTCTGGACGATCTCCCACCAGCGGCCCTGGTGCGGCGTGTCCGGCGTGCCTTCGTACAGCACCGAGGTGGTCGCGTTCGCCAGTGCGCCGTACACGATGTAGCTGTGGCCGGTGACCCAGCCGATGTCGGCCGCGGTCCAGTAGACGTCGGTGTCCGGCTTCAGGTCGAACACACCCCACTGCGTGTACGACGTCCCGACCAGGTAGCCGCCCGTGGTGTGCAGGATGCCCTTCGGCTTGCCCGTGCTGCCGGACGTGTACATCACGTACAGCGGGTGCTCGGCGTCGAACGCCTCCGGCGTGTGCTCGGCCGACTGCTTGCCGACGAAGTCCTCCCACCAGAGGTCGCGACCCTCGACCATGGCGGTCTCCCGGCCGGTGCGCTTCACCACGACCACGTTGCGCACGTCGGGGCAGTCCGCCAGCGCGGCGTCGACGGCCGGCTTCAGCGCCGCCGGCGCGCCGCGGCGGTAGCCGCCGTCCGAGGTGATCACGACGCGCGCGTCGCAGTCCAGGATCCGGTCCTTGAGCGCCTCGGACGAGAAGCCGCCGAAGATGACCGTGTGCGGAGCGCCGATCCGGGCGCAGGCGAGCATCGCGACCACGGTCTCGGGAATCATCGGCATGTAGATCGCGACGATGTCACCGGGCCGGACGTTCAGCTCGAGCAGCGCGTTGGCCGCCTTGCTGACCTCGTCCTTGAGCTGGGCGTAGGTGATCTCGCGGGTGTCACCGGGCTCGCCCTCGAAGTAGTAGGCGATCTTGTCGCCGAGGCCGTTCTCGACGTGCCGGTCGACACAGTTGTACGCCGCGTTCAGCTTGCCGTCGGCGTACCACTTGGCGAACGGCGGGTTGCTCCAGTCCAGCGTCTCGGTCGGCTCGGTCGCCCAGGTCAGCCGCTTCGCCTGCTCGGCCCAGAACCCCTCGAAGTCGGCCGCGGCCCGGTCGTAGGCGTCGGCCTTCAGGTTCGCGCTGGCGGCCAGCTCGGCGGGCGGGTCGAACCGGCGCTCCTCGTGCATCAGGTTCGACAGTGCCTCGGACTGGGATGGCTCTGCATTCGTCACGTCGACGACTCCTCCTCGCTGGCTTCGGCGCGCTGGAGCGCCCGGTTACCTTTCTACCAACGCCGACCCCGCCACGGGAACCGGCGTATCGCCGAGCCGGTCCGAATCTGCGCCGAACAGGCCGCGCCGGAGGACGGGCGGCCCGGGAATTCCGGTGTACGGCGGAACCAAACCGCCCGGGCGTGCATCGGACTTGATGTGAACCCGATGCAGCCGAACGCCCAGACGCCGACTCTCGCCACCGAGGAACGCCGGAAGATCTCCTGGGCCGCGCGCCGCCGGGTGCACGCCCGCGAGCTGCGCGTCCGCCGGACCCAGAAGGCCGCCCGCGCGCAGCTGCCGACGTACTAGGGCCTAGGCCTGGTGGTAGGCCAGGAGCTTGCCGAGGATCGTGGTCAGCCGGGTACGGTCCGTGGCCGACAGCGGCGCGAAGATCTCCTCCTGCGCCTTGCCGACCAGATTCGTCAGCCGCCGGTACTGGCGCTTGCCGGCCGTGGTGATCGTGATGACGTTGCGGCGGCCGTCCTCCGGGTCCGGGCTGCGCTCGACGTACCCGTCCGCCTCCAGTTCGTTGAGCGCGGCAACCACATCGCTGCGGTCGATCGAGCTGCGCCGGCCGAGCTCGGCCTGACTGGCCGGCCCGAACTCGACCAGCGTCGCGAGCAGGCGGAAGTGGTACGCCCGCGCGCCGCCGGCCGCGAACGACTCGGTGACGACCCGGTGCGCCTGGGCCGCACTCTGGGTCAGCAGCCAGCTCGGCAGTTGGGTCAGGGCGGTCGGAGTCTGCTCATCCACCCGCGCAGTCTAAGCGCTGACCGGTTCGTCGCCAGCGTTGGCACTACCTACGATTCGCGGGCGTCCAGAAGCTCGTCCCAGTGATCCTCGGCCCAGTCGCAGAACGCGCGCAGCGGACCGAGCAGGCTGCGACCCAGAGCGGTGAGCTCGTAGGTGACCCGTCGTTCGTCCTGCGCCCTGCTGACGAACCCGTCGCGCTCGAGGTTGCGGAGCGACTGGGTGAGCATCTTCGGGCTGATCCGGGCGAGCGGGACCCGCAGCTCGGAGTACCGGCGCGGGCCGTCCTCCAGGCACCTCAGCACCAGACCCGCCCATTTGTCGCTGCCGATCCGGAACGGCAGCACCGTCGACGGGCAGATCTCCTCGAACATGTCCGCTCGCAGCGCCTCCATGCCTCCCAAGGTATCCAATCGGTAACCACACCCCCTTCTACGGTCGCCGTACCTGTTTCGGAGGAGGAGGTTGCGGTGAGCAAGATTCTGGTGATCGGAGCCCGTGGACGGGCGGGCGCGGCGGCGGTCGCGGAGGCGCGGGAGCGCGGGCACGACGTGCTCGGGGTCGCCCGTACGGCGGAGGGTGAGCTGATTGCGGGGGACGTGACGGACGCGGGCCGGATCGCCGGCCTGGCCGCCGGGTACGACGCGGTGATCGCCGGTGTGTATGACGGCGGGAGTGACCCGGGCGAGTTCTTCCCGGCGACGGCTCGGGCCCTTGTGGAAGGGCTGGAGAAGGCCGGCGTGTCCCGGCTCGTATGGGTCGGGCTGGCGTCGATCCTGCCGACCGCCGACGGGACGTTGCTGATGGACACCGGTGGGTATCCGACCGGGTACCGCTCGTTCTTCCTCGCCCATCAGGCGGCGCTGGACATCTTCGTTGCCTCGTCACTCGACTGGGCGTCACTCGCACCCACCGGCGACTTCAACCACGCGGACCCGTCCCGCAAGGGCAGCTACCGGGTGGCGCCGGCGGACGCGCAGGACCTGATCTCGTACGCCGACTTCGCAGTCGCCCTCGTCGACGAGGTGGACCATCCGGAGCACCACCGCGAGGCGATCGGAGTTGTCGCTTAGCCCCAGCAAAGCGGACCTGGGTCACACACCAACCGGAACACCACACGTCCCCGCACGCTCAGCTCCGCGCATGGACCACCCAACAACCAGGGTTGGTGAGTGCCCCAGGTCCGGCAACCACCACCAGCCAACCGCACCACCCGCGCCAAGGTAGTGGTCTAGACGGGTGCCTGGCGCGGGCCGGCGTGCGGACGATAGGTTCGGGGCATGGCTGGGGCCGAGGAGTACTTGGGCAAGGCGTTGGCGATCGCGCAGCGGGCGGCCGACACACAACTGGGGGCGATCCGGGTGGCGGCCGGGCTGGTCGCCGACGCGCTTGCCGGCGGGAAGACGTTCTGGGTTTTCGGGACCGGGCACAGCCACGCGCTGGCCGAGGAACTGTACGGGCGCGCCGGTGGGCTGGCCGACGTACGCGCGATCCTCGAGCCGGGGCTGATGCTGCACGAGGGCCTGCAGAAGAGCTCACTCCTCGAACGACTCCCCGGCCTCGCCGACGTCCTGCTCGAGATCAACCCGCTGGCCGCCGGCGACGTTGTCCTGATCGCGTCCAACTCCGGCCGGAACGCCGTACCCGTCGAGTTCGCCCTGGGTGCCCGTGCGCGCGGCGTCCAGGTGATCGCGCTGACCTCCCTGGCCCACTCCAATGCGGTGACATCCCGAGCCCCCGGCGGCCAACGCCTCTTCGAAACCGCCGACGTCGTCCTCGACAACTGCGGCGAACCAGGCGACGCCCTCATCGAGGTCCCCGGCACCCCAGAACCCACCGGCGCCACCTCAACCCTGGTAGGCGCCCTACTCCTCCAGGCCCTGACAGTAGAAGTAGTAACCCGCCTGACAGACCGCGGCCAACCGCCGAATGTCCTCCGCAGCCTGAACGTGTAGCCCGAGAGCTGGCGTGCGGTCGCCCCCCGCGCGACTACTCAGCGCGCGCCCGCGGCGAGCGGACCGTGCTGCCAAGAACTGGGGACAGAGCCGAGGAACGTTGGACACCAGCTGGGGTCTGGAGACAAGGCATTGCTTGTTCAAGGTCCCCGTTGCTTGTCCGAGGTACAGCAACTAGAAGTCCGGCGCTGAGCCGGGGTCAGGTCGCGCGGTAGGCGACGGTGATGTCGTAGCGGTCGGAGCGGTAGACGGAGCGGCCGAATTCGATGACCTGGTCGGTGGCGGTGCGGGGGGCCGAGGTGATGATCAGGCAGGGGGTGGTGCTGTCGATCTCGAGGAGTTCGGCGTCGCCCGGTTCGGGTGGGGCGGCGACGATGGAGGCCGAGACCATGCCGAGCGTCACGCCGTACCGGGTGGAGAGCTCGGTGTAGAGGGACTTCTCGGCGAAGTCGATCTCGTCGAGGCCGGGGTAGCGGTGCAGGGACAGGGCGGTGCGCTCGATCGCCATCGGGTCGCCGTCGGCGGTGCGCAGCCGGACCAGGTGCAGGACCGGCGTGCCGATCGGTTCCTCGAGCTCGCGGGCGAGGTGTTCGTCGGCGGCGCCGACGCGGTGTTCGAGGACCTTGGCGCCGGGCTTGATGCCGCGGTTGACCATGTCCTGGCTGAACGACGACGCGAGCATCCGGGACGGGCGCGGCTCGGCGACGAAGGTGCCGCCGCCGGGGCGGCGGTTGGCCAGGCCTTCGGCCACGACGCGGTCGACCTCCTGCCGGACGGTCATCCGGGCGACGCCGAAGCGTTCGGCGAGAACACGTTCGGACGGCAGCACGGTGCCGACGGCCAGCGAGCGGGTGAGGTTCTCCAGAATCTCGCGGATCTGGTCACCCTTCGGGCGATCGGGCCGCAGCTCGGTGGGGAGCTCGGCGAGGTCGCCGGGGTTGTTCCGTGGGCGGGCCATGAGGTCAGTATCCCTGGGAATCTGCCCGGCAAACCGGTTGCCGGGGACACGGGCCGCGGTGGGGTCGTACCGCGCAGGCCGCCCGTGACCGCGTTGTCGCGGACGACCTAGTCAGCCCGACTGTAACGTCCGGTGCCGCCTCACGGCCAGTGACGGCTCACGGCCCCAGGCAATTCACAGCGGGGGTAGTTTTAGCGCTATGACCCCGGGACAGTTCGTACAGGAGACGTCGTCGACCGGCGAATGGAAACGCCAGGGCAACAGATTCACCGGCCGCATCACCCGGGACTCCACCGCGGCGCCCGGCGAAGGACCGGACGGCCAGGGCCGCTGGCCGGTCGAGCCGGGGCGGTACCGGCTGGTCGTCAGCCTGGCCTGCCCGTGGGCGCATCGGTCGATCATCGTGCGCCGGCTGCTCGGCCTCGAGGACGCGATCGGCCTCGCGGTCGTGGACCCGATCCGCGACGACCGCGGCTGGCGGTTCACGCTCGACGCGGACGGTCGCGATCCGGTGCTGGGCATCGAGTACCTGTCCGAGGCGTACCTGCGCACGGATCCGTCGTACGACGGCCGCGTGACCGTGCCCGCGATCGTCGACACGACGACGGGCGTGGTCGTCACCAACGACTACCCGCAGATCACGCTCGACCTCTCCACGGAGTGGACCGACTTCCACCGGGCCGGCGCGCCGCGGCTGATCCCCGACGACCGGGCGGAGATGGACCAGCTGATCGACGAGATCTACCGGGACGTGAACAACGGCGTGTACCGCTGCGGTTTCGCAACCAGCCAGGAGGCGTACGAGGCGGCGTACGACGCGCTGTTCGCGAGGCTCGACGTCCTCGAGGATCGCTTGAAGGACCGCGAGTACCTGCTCGGCGACACGCTCCGCGAGGTGGACGTGCGGCTGTTCACGACGCTGGTCCGCTTCGACGCGGTGTACCACGGGCATTTCAAGTGCAACCGGCAGAAGCTCACCGAGTTCCCGAACCTGTGGGCGTACGCGCGCCGCCTGTACGGGCTGCCCGGCTTCGGCGAGACCGTCGACTTCGACCAGATCAAGCGGCACTACTACGTCACCCACGACAGCATCAACCCGACCGGCATCGTCCCGAAGGGGCCGGACCCGCGCGTCTGGACCGCCTGATCAGGCGGCGAGCGCGTCCAGTGCCGCGGTGACCGCGGACCGCAGTTGCGCCCGCGTCGCACCGGACCGCGAGCGCAGGTTCACCGCGTACGCGAGCAGCGTCAGCATCTCGGCCGCGCCCGCGAGCTCGACCCCGGAGCGCAACTCCCCGTTGCTCTGAGCAACCTTCAGTGCGGCGGCCAGCGCATCCCGCAGCACGGCGTGGTGCTCGGACAGGACCGCCCGTACGGCGTCGGGCGGGTTCTCGGCGTTCGCGTTCGCCATCATGCAGCCCCAGCCGGCGTACTCGCCCGCGCACCGCAACCGCAGCAGCTGGTCGAAGAACGCCCGCACGGCCGCGAGGCCACGACCGTCGGCGGCCAGCCGGTCGAACATCGGCCGGGACCTGTGCTCCAGGTACCGGCGCGCCGCCGCCGCATACAGGTCGTCCTTGCCGCCGAACGCGTTGTACAGACTCGACCGGCTCAGCCCGGTCGCGGCGACCACGTCCTGGATCCCGGTCGCCGCGCTCCCGCGGCGCCAGAACAGCTGCTCGACCGCGGCCAGCGCTTCCGCCTCGTCGAAATGTTTGACATCCGGCATACCCGGCATCATATCTTGGAACGACCGATCCAAGATAGCGAGGAGTCGTGATGATCGACGTGCTGGTGCTCGACGTCAACGAGACCCTGACCGACATGGAGCCGCTGCGGGACGGGTTCGCGGCGGCCGGGCTGCCGCGGCACGGCCTCGACGCATGGTTCGCGGCGATCCTGCGGGACGGGTTCGCGCTGACCGCGGTCGACGCGTACGCCGCTTTCCGCGACGTGGCCGCCGACCTGCTGACGGACCAGCTCGTCGGCGCCGGGATCGAACCGGATGCGGAAATGATCCAGAACGTGCTTTCCGGGTTCACCCGGCTGCCGCTGCACGCGGACGTCGCACCGGGGCTGCGGCAGATCCACGACGCCGGCGTCCGGATCGTCACGCTCACCAACGGCGCGGCCGCGATGTCGGAAAACGTATTCAGAAACGGCGGAATCCTGCCGTTCCTCGAGCACCGGCTCGACGTCTCGGCGCCGCAGCGCTGGAAACCGCACCCGGACGCCTACCGGCACGCCGCCGAGGTCTGCGGCGTACCCGTCGACCGCATGGGCCTCGCCGCGGTCCACCCGTGGGACATCGACGGCGCGCAGCGCGCCGGCCTCCAGGGCTTCTACGTCGACCGGCGGAAAACGCCGTACCCGACGGTGTTCAGCACGCCGGATCACGTCGTTCCGGATTTCGAGGCGCTGGCCGCGCGGATCACCGGGTAAAATCCTCGGCAGGGTGTGCCGGGAAGTCTGGTCGGCGTCCGTCCGACCGACCCCGAAAACGAAGGGCCGACATGAGCCAGCACCCTCGGATCCGGCAGAAGAAGCGCGCCTTCCCCCGCATCCTCGGGCGCGAGCGGGCGTTCCTCGCCGAGACGTTGCGCGCCGAGACGACCGGCGGCCTGCTGTTGCTCGCGGCCACGGTGGTCGCGCTGGTCTGGGCGAACTCCCCCTGGCAGGACGCGTACCACCACCTCAGCGACACGAAGCTCGGCCCGCTGACCGTCGAGGCCTGGGCGTCCGACGGAGCGCTGACGCTGTTCTTCTACCTGGCCGGCGTCGAGCTCAAGCGCGAACTGGTCGTCGGCACGCTGTCGAAGCTCAACGAGGCGGTCGTGCCGGTGGTCGCGGCGATCGCCGGAATGGTGCTTCCGGCAATCATCTATCTGGCCGTCAACCTGGTCGCGGACGACGGCAGACCGCAGGGCTGGGCTGTGCCGACAGCGACAGATATCGCTTTCGCGCTCGCCGTCCTGGCGATCGTCGGGTCGTCGCTGCCGAGCGCGCTGCGGGCGTTCCTGCTGACGCTGGCGGTGGTCGACGACTTCGGCGCGATCCTGGTGATCGCCGTGTTCTTCTCGCACGGATTCCACCTGCTCCCGCTGCTCGCCGCGATCGCCCTGATCGCCCTGTGGTACCTGCTCCAGCGCCGCCGCGTCCGTACGCCGTTCCTGTACGTGCCGATCGCGCTCGCGGCCTGGTGGTTCATGCACGAGTCGGGCATCCACGCCACGATCGCCGGCGTCGCGCTCGGCCTGGTGACCCGCGTGGTCGCCGATCCCGGTGAGGAGCATGCGCCGGCCGAGCGGATCGAGCACCGCCTGCGGCCCTGGTCCGCGGGCGTCGCCGTACCGCTGTTCGCGCTGTTCGCCGCCGGGGTGACGTTGAGCGGCAGCGCCGTACGGCAACTGCTGACCGACCCGGTCGCGATCGGCGTGGCCGCCGGGCTGCTGGCCGGGAAGTCGATCGGGGTGTTCGGCGGATCGTGGCTGACCGCGCGCTTCACCCGCGCCGAGCTGAACTCCGATCTGGCCTGGCGCGACGTCGGCGCGGTGTCGGTGCTGGCCGGAATCGGCTTCACGGTCGCGCTGCTGATCGCGCAGCTCGCGTTCGGGTCGGACGCTGCCCAGGTCGAGCGTGCGAAGGCCGCCGTCCTGATCGCCTCGGTGGCCGCCGCACTGATCGCGTCGCTGTTGCTGGCTCGCCGAAACCGCGCGTACGCCGATTGACCGCGGTACTGCCGGTAGTGTCGGGGCCAGGGACGTGTGGGAAGGAGTTGCGATGTCGATGGGACAGAACGGGGACGAGCCCACGGTCGGTCAGCTGGTCGCGAACGTCAGCAAGGACCTGTCCAGCCTGGTCCGCAGCGAGGTGGAGCTGGCGAAGACCGAGCTGAAGAAGACCGCGGCAGCGGCCGGGACCGGAGCCGGGATGTTCGCTGCGGCCGCGTTCCTCGCGCTGCTCGCGATCATCCTGCTGAGCATCGCCGCGGCGTTCGGGCTCACCGCGGCCGGCTTGCACCCGGCCATCGCGTTCCTGATCGTCGCCGGCGCATACCTACTGATCGGCGTGATCCTGGTGCTGGTCGGCATGCGTGCGCTGAAGAGCGCGAAGGGTCCGCAGCGCACGATCGACAGCGCGAAGGAGTCGGTCGAGGTCCTCAAGGCCATCGGCAAGGGCACCGAGGAGCACCCGGCCCTGCCCGAGCCAGGCGTACGGCGCTGAGCCCGGCGGGAGTCGTCGACCTGCTGGTCGACGGCCCCTGGTCGCACTCGCTGGTCGCGGCCAACGGGGCCCGGTTCCACGTCGCGGAGTGCGGCGCGGCGGACGATCCGCTCGTCGTGTTTCTGCACGGCTTCCCCGAGTTCTGGTGGGCCTGGCGGCATCAGCTGCCGGTCGTCGCGGCAGCCGGATTCCGCGCGGTGGCGATGGACCTGCGCGGGTACGGCGCCAGCGACAAGACGCCGCGCGGCTACGACCCGTACACCGCGGCGGCGGACGTGTCCGGGGTGATCCGCTCGCTCGGCGCGACGGATGCCGTGCTGGTCGGGCACGGGTGGGGCGGGTTCATCGGCTGGTCGGCCGCCGTCCTGACGCCGCGCCAGGTCCGTGGACTGGCAGCCGTGTCGGCGCCGCACCCGTTGCTGCTGACCCGGTCCGGGCAGACGAGGGCGTTGACGCGGAGCGCGTGGTTCCAGCTGCCGATCCTGCCCGAGCGCCGGCTGCTCGCCCACGACGGGATCCATATCGAGCGACTGCTCCGCGCCTGGGCCGCGCCGCGCGGGACGTTCCCCGACGCGGAGGCATCGCGCCGCTACCGGGCCGCGCTCCAGGTCTGGCCGGCACCGCACTGTGCGCTCGAGTACCACCGCTGGTTCGCCCGGTCCCGCTTGCGTCCGGACGGGCGGAAGTACTCCGCGAAGATGCGCACACCGGTCGCCGTACCGGTCCTGCAACTCCAAGGCGCTCAGGACGCCGCGGTGTCCCCCACCGCGACCACACCCCCGGACCTGGTCAGCGCACCGCTCCGCCACGAACTCATCACCACCGCCGGCCACTTCCCGCACGAGGAAACGCCGGAGACCTTCAACCGCGTGTTGCTCGACTGGCTGCGCGCTACCAGCTCGCCGAAGTCGTCGACAAAGTCGCAGTGACCACCCAGCTCGGGCCCCGGTGCTCGACGCGGTACGTCGCGTTCGACCCGTGGTTGCAGTCGTGGAAGAGATTCACCCGGACTTCGACGTGGTCGCCCTTGTCGACCATTTCCGAGATCAGCACCACTCCGACCCGGTTGTCCTGGCACGTCGGCGGCGCCGGCGAGAGTTTCTCGCGGAACTGGAGCGGCGCGATCCTGCGCATCAGGTAGGTCATCATCTCCTGCTGGTCCGCGGAGATCGGCGGTCCCTTGGGGAAGTGGTTCGTCCCATCGTCGGACTGGTTCACCACGATCACCGACCGCCAGGCGCCGGAGCCGGGTTTCACGGACCGAAGCAAGGTCTCGATCGAAGCCGTCCAGATCAGCGCGTCGTCCGACGCGGTCCGCGTAGGCGTCGGAGTCGCTGCCGGCGGTGCCTGGTCGGCAGCTCCGACCCGGCTGACGCCGTACAGGGCACCGGCGAGGACCGCCAGTACGGCGGCCGCGGCGAGCAGCACCGGTGCGATGCGGTGGCGCTTGGTTGCCTCGGGCAGAGGGTCGGCGAGGTGGTCGGCCAGGTGCTCGTGGTCGGTGAAGGTTTCGCGGAGGAGCTCGCCGAGGTCGTCGTCGGTCAGCTTGGGCATGTCAGTTCGCCTCCTCGGCGGACAGATGGTCGCGCAGGGTCGCCAGCGCGCGGGCGGCGTTCGAGCGGACGGTGCCGGGGCTCACGCCGAGGATCTCGGCGATGTCGGAGTCCGCAAGGTCCTCGTAGTACCGCAGGACCAGGACCGCGCGCTGCTTGCGCGGCAACCGCGTGAGCAACCGCCAGGTGGCGTCGCGCTGCGCCTGCCGGGCGCCGAGGTCGAAGTCCGCCGGACGGTCGATCGGCTCGGCCAGCGGTACTTCGCGGTTCTTCAGCAGGCGCCGCCACCCGAGGTACTCGTTGACCACCATGGTCCGCAGGTACGCCCCGGGATGCTCGAGCCCGCCGATCCGCTCCCACTGCCGGTGGGCCCGGGCCAGCACGCTCTGGACCAGGTCCTCAGCGTTGTGTCTGCTCCCGGACAACATCAGTGCCAGGCGCAGCAGCCGATGCTCCGTCGAGCGCACCACGTCGTCCAGCGAAGTCACCGTCACACCTCTTCAATGCGGCGACCGGCGGAAGGTGCTGCATCACGTGCAGGATTGGGTGGAGACCTCTTGTGTGGCCCCGGCGCCGGCGCGGGCGTCGGCCGCGACCTGTTGCGCGGTGAGGACGTAGCCGGTGCGGTTGTCCTCGACCGAGGCCGCGAACACCACGCCGTACACGACGCCCTTCGCGGACAGCAACGGGCCGCCGGAGTTGCCCGGGCGGACCGAGGCCCAGATCGAGAACGCTTCGCGGGTGACCGTCTTGTCACCGTAGATGTCCGGGCCGCGGAGCCGTTCCTCGGAGCGGATCCGGGCCGGCTCGGAGTCGAACGGACCGTTCTCCGGGTAGCCGAGCACGACCGCCGGGTCGTCGGCCTTGCCGGTGAGGTCGAACGCCAGCGGCTTCACCGACTCGCTCAGGTCCTTCACGTACAGCACCGCGATGTCGGTCTCCGGGTCGAACACCACGACCTTGGCGTCGTACTTCTTGCCGCCCACCTCGACCTGCGGCGAGCTGACCCCGGCGACGACGTGCGCGTTCGTCATCACCCGCTTCGGCGCATACACGAAGCCGCTGCCCTCGAGTCCGCGCGAGCAGCTGGCGACGCCGGTGACCTTGGCGATCCGGCTGTACGCGTCCCGGACGGACTGCTGCCGGGCGATCCCGCTGTCCGGCGGCTGGGTCTCCCGGATCCGCTCCGGGACGAACGGGTCGAGGAACCGCGGGAACAGGTCTGTGTTCACCACGTCGTTGAACGACTGCAGCGCGCGGTCGGCGCTGTCCGGCAGGACTTCGTCGGTCTTGGCCAGCACCTGCGAACCGCGGACCGCCGACGTCACGCTCGGGATCCGCGCGCCGCTCACCGCGACACCGAGCACCCAGGCGACGATCAGCACCGACGCGGCCGCCAGCGCGGCGCCGCCGAGCGCGTCCAGGAACCGGATCGGCTTCCAGGACAGCTTGTTTCTGACCCGCGACCCGATCAGGGCGCCGAGCGTTCGCCCGATCGAGGCGAGCAGGACGACGAGCACCAGCGCCGCGAACGACACCGACACGCTCGGTGAGAAGTTGTCCAGGACCTTCGGCACGCCCCAGACCCCGAGCGCGGCGCCGGCCAGCAGGCCGACGGTGGCGCAGGCGCCCAGCACGAAACCCTCGATGTATCCCGAGATCGCCACCAGCGCGGTGACGATCAGCAACGCCCAGTCGAGCTTGCTCACTCCACACCTTCCGGCTCCGGACCCTGCGTATGGCCGAGGTCGTGCTCGATCGCTGTCATCCGGCGAACGTCCGCCGGCCGTCGCCCCTCGCTCCGCCAGGCCGCCTCGACCAGCCGGTCGGGCAACGGTACGACGTGCGAAGGGTCCCAGTCGCGGTACCAACCGCCGAGCTGCAGCATTTTGTCGAGCAGACCGGCCGTGAAGCCCCAGATGTAGAGGTTGCCGATCGTGAACGCCGGGCCGGTGAAGCCGCTCGGGTGCAGGCAGCTGATCCGGTTCGCCGGGTCGGCGAGCGCGCTGATCGGCACCTCGTGCACGGACGCGACCTCGGCCGGGTCGACGACCGCGACCGGCGACGGCTCCCGCCACCAGGCCAGCACCGGCGACACGCCGAAGTTGCTCACCGGCACCCACAGCGCCGGCCAGATCCCGAACGGCACCACACCGTCCGGGTCCAGGCCGGTCTCCTCCTCGGCCTCCCGCAGCGCCGTCCGGACCAGACCGCTGTCGCCGGTGCCGTCCTCCGGGTCCGCGCCGCCGCCCGGGAACGCCATCTGCCCGGCGTGCTTGCGCAGCGTCCAGGCCCGCTCGGTGAGCAGCACCTCCGGACCATCGTTGCCCTCGGCAAGCAGGATCAGGACGGCGGACTTGCGCACCGACGGGTCGTCCGGCGGCAGGAACCGGGACAGCACGTTCGGGTCCACATCCTCGGACGCCTTGGCCAACGGTCGCAGCCAGTCCGGGATCCCTACGTCGGCGAAGATCATGGGGAAACCCCCAGCTTGTCCTTGACCAGCTGGTCGAGTTGCTGCTGGGAGGTGAGTACGCCGCGGTGCACGTACGCGACAGCGCCGTCGCCGTCGACGAAGACCGTCAACGGCGGGCCGCCGACCTTCAGCGCGCGCTGGATCGCCTTGTCCCGGTCGACGACGTGCGGGTACGCCAGGCCTTCCTCGCTCGCGAAGGTGACCGCAAGCTCCGGCCGCGGGTCGTCGTAGTCGATCCCGAGCATCGACACCTTGCCCGACTTCGCGAGCGCGGCCAGGTACGGCGCCTCGTCGCGGCACGGTCCGCACCACTGCGCCCACACGTTGATCACCAGCGGCCCCCGCAGGTCGGCGAGCCGGACATCGGGGCCGGAACCGAGGCACGGCAGGCTGACGTCCGGCAGTCCGTTGCTGACCGGCGGCTTCGAGGGCGCGGCCGGGCACGCCTCGAGCTTGTCCGCACCCGCCACCGCGGTCCGCCCGGACGACGGCGTACCGCTGTCATCGGCTCGCTCCGATCCACACGCCGCCAGTGTCACCGACAGCACCAACGCGACCGCCCCGACGAGGCCCTGTCTGGCGATCCAGCGCTGTAGCGAGGAGGTGCTCGGTGCGGTGCATCGGCGTGCGGGGGCGAAGGTCTCGATGCGGAGCATCGTGGCCTTTGCACCCGTGCGGAGAGGTGCCGTGCCGAGTGCCCCGCAGTAGGCGCTGGATCGCCAGACAGGGCCTAAGTGCGGCCGTGGGCTGCGGAGCGGCGTACCGGATCTCATGCCGGGGTCTTCACCAGCTTCGCGGCGGCCTCGGGGTCGACGGGGCCGGCGCCGTACGACGGGCACCACTGGGCGATCGGGCAGGCGCCGCAGGCCGGCTTCTTGGCGTGGCAGCGGCGGCGGCCGTGGAAGATCAGCCGGTGCGACAGCATCGTCCAGTCCTTCTTCGGGAACAGGTCGCCGATGATGTGCTCGACCTTGACCGGGTCCTCCTCGGCGGTCCAGCCGAACCGGCGGACCAGGCGGCCGAAATGGGTGTCGACAGTGATCCCGGGGACACCGAACGCGTTGCCGAGGACGACGTTGGCGGTCTTCCGGCCGGTGCCGGGGAGCTTCACCAGCTCGTCCAGCTTGTTCGGCACGACGCCGTCGTAGTCGTCGACGAGGGCCTGGCCGAGCTTGATCACACTGTTGGTCTTCGCCCGGAAGAAGCCGGTCGGCTTGAGGATCGCCTCCATCTCGTCCCGGTCCGCCTCGGCGTACGCCTGGGCGGTCGGGTACTTGGCGAACAGGGCCGGGGTCACCTTGTTCACCGTGACGTCGGTGGTCTGGGCGGACAGGATGGTGGCCACCAGCAACTCGAGCGGGGTGGTGAAGTCCAGCTCGCAGTGCGCGTCCGGGTAGGTCTCGGTCAGCACCTTGTGCATCTTCCGCGCCCGCCGGACCAGCTGGGTGTGGGTCTCGTCGACGAACACCGGGGCCTTGCGGGGGAGCTTCAGCGGGACCAGGACGGCTGATTCGGCGGAGGCGGGAGCCTCGACACGCTGGGTCGGCATGGAGGCCAGCCTACGTCCGGCCACCGACAGGCGCCGGGCGGATCCGGGAGGCGTCCCGGAGAGTGCTCCGGCGAGTCCGGACGGGCCTACGTGGCGGTGCCGACACCCGAGGGGCTACGGTTTTGTGGCGACCGGGTGTACACATATCGGTCGACGGACGTGGCGGATCCCATGTCCGGAGTCGTGGTCGAAGGTCCTAGGAGGCCCAGAAGTGGATGCCGCAGTGCTCCGACAGGCACCGCTGTTCAGTCAGCTCGACGACGAGGCGGCCGACGCGCTGGCAGCCTCGATGACCGAGAGCCGGCTGCGCCGCGGCCAGGTGCTGTTCCACGAGGGTGATTCCGGTGACCGGCTGTTCATCGTCGTCGAGGGCAAGGTCAAGCTGGGCCGCACCTCCGCCGACGGCCGGGAGAACCTGATCGCCGTGCTCGGGCCGGGACAGATGTTCGGTGAGCTGTCGCTGTTCGACCCCGGACCGCGGTCCGCGACCGTCACCGCCGTCACCGACGCCTCGCTGATGTCGCTGACCCACGACGAGCTGCTCCGCTGGCTCGACGGCCGCCCGGCGGTCGCCCGCGGCCTGCTCCTGCAGCTGGCCTCCCGGCTCCGCAAGGTCTCCGACGTGGTCGCCGACCTTGTCTTCTCCGACGTACCGGGCCGGGTCGCGAAGGCCCTCCTGGACCTCGCCAGCCGCTTCGGCCGCACCGCCGACGACGGCGTCCACGTCCACCACGACCTCACCCAGGAGGAGCTCGCCCAACTGGTCGGCGCCTCCCGCGAGACCGTCAACAAGGCCCTCGCCGACTTCGCCTCCCGCGGCTGGGTCCGCCTCGAGCCCCGCTCCGTCGTCCTCCTCGACGTAGACCGCCTCCAACGCCGCGCCCGCTAGGCGTTCAAATAGTCCAGCTGGGCCCGGACCGAGCGTTCGGCGGCGGGCCAGAGGGTTTTGTCTACGTCGGCGTAGACGTGTTCGACGATGGACTCGGGGGTGGTGTGGCCCTCGGCGATCGCGGCGCGGACCTGGGCGAGGCGTTCCTGGCGGTGGTCCAGGTAATAGGTGAGGACGCCGGTGGGGTCGTCCACGACGGGGCCGTGGCCGGGGAGCAGACGCAGTACGTCGGCCGGGCTGTTCGCGAAGGCCCGTAGGCGTTCGAGGGAGTCGAGGTAGGGGCCCAGCGCACCGTCCGGGTGCGCGACCACCGACGTACCGCGGCCGAGGACCGTGTCCCCGGTGAGCAGCGAGCCGTCCTGCGGGAGCCAGAAGCACACCGAGTCGAGGGTGTGGCCCGGCGTCGGGAGCACCTCGACGCGGAGGCCGTCGACCGTGATCACGTCGCCCTCAGCGAGGCCGTGCGCGTGGTCGGTCGGGATGCGGAACGCCGGGTCGACCGCGCGGACGCCGCAGCTGGCTTGGTTGGCGAACCACGCGGCGCCCTCGGAGTGGTCCGGGTGCTTGTGGGTGAGCAGTACGACGGCGACCTGGCCGGCCTGCTCGAGGACCGCGCGGAGGTGGTCCTCCATCAGCGGGCCGGGGTCGACGACCACCGAGCGTTCCGCGCCGGGCGCCCGCAGGACCCAGGTGTTGGTGCCGTCCAGCGTCATCAGGCCGGGGTTGTCGGCGCGTACCAGCGTGGCGTACTCGGTCATGTGGTCTCCAGATAGGCCTGGTCGCCGTCGACGCGCACAGTGGGCATGATCGCCCGGATCGCCCGCTCGCCGGCCGCGTCCAGGATCGCGGCCACGTCGTCGTACTGCGAGAGTTCGTGGCAGCAGACGTACGTCGGGGGCAGCATCAGGACCTCGCCCGCGTCGACGGCCGCGACCGCGTCCGCCGGGCGGATCCAGGTGACCTGGTCGGACTCGCTCGTCACGTCCCGCGTGACCTGCCCGGACGGGAGGGCGGCGACGAAGAACGCGGTGTCGTACCGCTTCGGCTCGAACTCCGGCGTGATCCAGTGCGCCCACGGGCCGAGCAGGTCCGCCCGGAGCACGAGACCGCGCCGGTGCAGGAACTCCGAGAACCCCAACTCCCGGGTCTCCAGCGCGACCCGGTCGGCCTCCCAGCCGGCGCCGGTGGTGTCGCCGACGACCGAGTCCGCCGAAGGGCCGGCCAGCAGTACGCCGGACTCCTCGAACGTCTCCCGCACCGCGGCCGCGACGTACGCCGCCGCGGTCTCCGCCGAACACCCGAGCCGCTCCGCGAACCAGGCCGGCGAGGGGCCGGACCACGAGTCCGCCACGGTGGAGTCGGTCGCGTCGACCCGACCACCGGGAAACACCGTCATCCCGGCGGCAAAAGCCATCGTCCGTTGCCGCCGCAGCAGATAAACCTCCGGCCCACCGCTGAGCGCGTCGCGGAGGAGGATGACGGTGGAGGCGGGGCGGGGTGCGACCGGGGTTCGGTCGCCGCGGGCGTAGTCGAGCGCCACCTCGGCCATCCGGCCGCTCATCAACTGCGACTTCAGATCACGCACGACGGCTCCCGGAACATCAAGCCGCACGCCCCGACAGACCGGGAGCGGCGTACGGCGTTCCCGGACGGCACGCGGCGGGCGTCGCACGGCTTGTCTGAGCGCTCGGACGGCAGGCTGCGGAGGCGACCGGCATGGGCCGGTCGCCTCGCCTTGCGTGTGTGGCGGTGGATCAGTTGACCTCGACGATCAACTCGACCTCGACGGGGGCGTCGAGCGGGAGGACCGGGACGCCGACGGCGCTGCGGGCGTGCTGGCCGGCCTCGCCGAACACCTGGCCGAACAGCTCGGATGCGCCGTTCGCAACCTGCGGCTGGCCGGTGAAGTCGGGCGTCGAGGCGATGAACGCGACTGCCTTCACGATCCGCTTCACGTTCGCCAGGTCGCCGATCTCCGCCTTGACCGCGGCCAGTGCGTTCAGCGCGCACTGCTGGGCGCACTCGCTGGCCACCTCGGGAGTGACCGCGTCGCCGACCTTGCCGGTGGCGATCAGCGTGCCCTCGCGCAGCGGCAGCTGGCCGGACGTGTAGACCAGGTCACCGGTCCGGACCGCCGGGACGTACGCCGCGACCGGCTTGGCCACCTCGGGCAGCTTCAGGCCGAGCGCGGCGAGCTTCTCCTCGGGGTGGCTCATTTGTCCTCGATCTCCCGCTTGAAGTACGCGACCAGGTTCTCCGGGTTGAGGCCCGGGATCACCTGGACCAGCTCCCAGCCGTCCTGGCCGAAGTTGTCCAGGATCTCCTTGGTCGAGTGGACCAGCAGCGGCGCGGTGAAGTACTCGAACTTCTTCATGAAGGGGACTGTACCGAGACCTTCCCCGCCCCACCGCCCCGGTCAGGAACGGTGTGTCCTGCACCACGCCCTACCCTGGGACGTATGGCGCGACTGCACGTGGTGACCGGCAAGGGCGGCACCGGGAAGACCACGGTCGCGGCCGCCATGGCGCTTGCGCTGGCCGAGGAAGGCAAGCGCGTCCTGCTCGTCGAGGTCGAGGGGCGCCAGGGCCTCGCCCAGCTCTTCGACGTACCGCCCCTGCCGTACGTCGAGCGCCGGATCGCGCAGGGCCCCGGCGGCGGTGAGGTGTTCGCGCTGGCCGTGGACGCCGAGGCCGCGCTGCTGGAGTACCTCGACATGTACTACCACCTCGGCCGCGCCGGGAAGGCGCTGGAGAAGGTCGGCGCGATCGACTTCGTCACCACGATCGCGCCCGGGCTCCGCGACGTCCTGCTGACCGGCAAGGTCTACGAGGCGACCCGCCGCAAGGTGCACGGCCGGCTCGCGTACGACGCCGTGGTGCTGGACGCGCCGCCGACCGGGCGGATCGCCCCGTTCCTGAACGTGAACACCGAGGTCGCCGGACTCGCCAAGGTCGGGCCGATCCGCAACCAGGCGGACGCGATCATGGGCATGCTGCGCTCGGACGTGACCCGGATCCACCTGGTCACGCTGCTCGAGGAGATGCCGGTCCAGGAGACCCTCGACGCGTTCGAGCAACTGGAGGCGCTGGACCTGCGGATCGGGTCGGTGGTGGTGAACATGGTCCGGCACAGCCCGCTCGACGACGACGCGCTCGCCCTGGCGGTGAAGGAGAAACTGCCCACCGCCGAACTCACCCGGGGCCTGAAGGCGGCCGGGATCACGATCGGCGCCGACCTGGTGCGGACGCTGGCCGCGGAGGCCCACGACCATGCCATCCGGGTCGGGCTCGAACGCGAGAACCGGGACCGGATCGATGCCCTGGGCAAGAAAGTGACGGAGCTGATGCTGCAGCCGGAGGGCATCGACCAGGGCACGTTGCTCGACCTGGCAGAGGAGTTCCGGGCATGACCGAGCTCGACCTGGACGCGTTGATCGACGATCCCACGACCCGGATCGTGGTCACCTGCGGCGCCGGCGGGGTCGGCAAGACGACCACGGCGGCCGCACTCGGGCTGCGGGCCGCGGAACGCGGGCGGAAAGTCGTCGTGCTGACGATCGACCCGGCGCGCCGGCTGGCGCAGTCGCTCGGGCTGACCGAGCTCGACAACACCCCGCGGGCGGTGGCCGAGGTCGAGGCCGCGAACGGCGGCCGGCTGGACGCGATGATGCTGGACATGAAGCGGACGTTCGACGACGTCGTACTCCAGCACGCGACGCCGGAGAAGGCCGAGCAGATCCTCGCGAATCCCTTCTATCAAGCGCTTTCCTCGTCGTTCGCGGGCACCCAGGAGTACATGGCGATGGAGAAGCTCGGGCAGCTGCACAAGCAGGCCGAGCGGACCGGCGACTGGGACCTGATCGTCGTGGACACTCCCCCGTCGCGGTCGGCGCTGGACTTCCTGGACGCGCCGGAGCGGTTGGCGTCGCTGCTCGAGGGCCGGTTCCTCCGGTTGCTGCTGGCGCCGGCGAAAGGCCCGTTCCGGCTGATGTCGGCCGGGGTGAACATGGCGATGTCGGTGCTGAACAAGGTGCTCGGCGCCCAGGTTCTGACCGACGTACAGACGTTCGTGGCCGCTTTCGACACGCTGTTCGGCGGGTTCCGGCAGCGGGCCGAGCAGACGGTCGCGCTGCTGCGGGAGCCGCACACGGCGTTCCTGGTCGTGGCGTCGCCGCAGAACGACGCGCTGCGCGAGGCGTCGTACTTCGCCGAGCGGCTGCGCGCCGAGGGAATGCCGCTGGCCGGCGTCGTGCTCAACCGGGTGACGAACGCGCAGGCGCCGGACCTGTCGGCGGAGCGCTCCCTCGCCGCGGCCGAGAAGCTCGAGGAAGCGGACAAGTCTCCGCTGACGGCCGCCGTACTGCGGTTGCACGCGGACAAGATGCAACAGGTCGTCGGCGACCACAAACGCGCCGACCGCTTCCGCCGCGGCCACCGCGCGATCCGCACCGTCGAGGTCCCGGCCCTCCCCGACGACGTCCACGACCTCACCGGCCTACGCCAGATCGGCGACCTCCTCACCGCCTGAACGTGCGCGGCCACCTCCCCCGGTCTCCAGGTTCACTCTGAGCGAACGTGGATCGGGGCGGGAATTACCTGCTTACACCTGTGGTTGAGCCTGTCAGACTCAATCTTGAAAAGGGTGTGACAGCGTGACCGATACGTTGAATCTTCCTGTTCTGCCGCTGGACGACGTGGTGGTCCTGCCGGGGATGGTCGTGCCGGTCCGACTCGCTGACAGCGAGGCCCGGGCGGCGATCGATGCCGCGCAGGCTGCTGGGCAGGACCAGGTGCTGCTGGTGCCGCGGCTGGACGGGAAATATGCCAAGGCCGGGACGCTCGGTGAAATCGAGCAGATCGGCCGGCTGCCGGGCGGTGCCCAGGCGGCCGTGATCCGTGGGACCCAGCGGGTCCGGATCGGCGCCGGGACCACCGGTCCGGGTGCCGCGCTCTGGGTGGGCGCGACGGTGATGCACGAGATCACCGACGACCGCTCCGCCGAGCTGGCCCGCGAGTACAAGACCCTGACCACCTCGGTGCTGCAGCGTCGCGGCGCCTACCAGGTCATCGACTCCATCAAGGGCGTCGACGACCCGGCGGAGCTGTCCGACCTGGCCGGCTACGCGTCGTACCTGAGCACCGAGCAGAAGTCCTGGCTGCTGGAGAACGCGAACGTCTCCGAGCGGCTGGAGAAGCTGGTTGGCTGGGTGAAGGACCACCTCGCCGAGCTCGAGGTCTCCGAGACGATCCAGAAGGACGTCCAGGAGGGTATGGAGAAGCAGCAGCGGGAGTTCCTGCTGCGCCAGCAGATGGCCGCGATCCGCAAGGAGCTGGCCGAGCTGGACGGCAAGGCCGAGTCCGAGGAAGAGGACTACCGGGCCCGCGTCGAGGCTGCCGACCTGCCCGAGCACGTCAAGAAGGCGGCGCTCGCCGAGGTCGACAAACTGGAGCGGACCGCTGAGCAGTCCCCCGAGGTCGGCTGGATCCGGACCTGGCTGGACACCGTCCTCGAGCTGCCGTGGAACGAGCGGACCGAGGACAGCTACGACATCCGCGAGGCGCGGGCCGTGCTGGACGCGGATCACGCCGGTCTGGACGACGTGAAGCAGCGCATCACGGAGTACCTGGCCGTACGGCGTCGTCGTGCGGACCGTGGTCTCGGTGTCGTCGGCGGCCGCCGCAGTGGCGCCGTCCTGGCACTGGTCGGTCCGCCTGGCGTGGGCAAGACCTCGCTGGGTGAGTCCGTGGCGCGGGCGATGGGGCGGAAGTTCGTCCGGGTCGCGTTGGGCGGTGTCCGCGACGAGGCCGAGATCCGTGGCCACCGGCGGACGTACGTCGGCGCGCTGCCGGGCCGGATCGTCCGCGCGATCACCGAGGCGGGCTCGATGAACCCCGTCGTGCTGCTGGACGAGATCGACAAGGTCGGTGCGGACTACCGGGGCGACCCGACGGCCGCACTGCTGGAGGTCCTCGACCCGGCGCAGAACCACACCTTCCGGGACCACTACCTGGAGGTCGAGCTGGACCTGTCCGACGTGGTCTTCCTGGCCACGGCGAACGTGCTGGACTCCATCCCGGCGCCGCTGCTGGACCGGATGGAGCTGGTGCAGCTGGACGGGTACACCGAGGACGAGAAGGTCACGATCGCCCGTGACCACCTGCTCCCGCGTCAGCTGGAGCGGGCGGGCCTGACGGCGGACGAGGTGACCATCGAGGACTCGGCGCTGCGGGTGCTCGCGGGTGAGTACACCCGGGAGGCCGGCGTACGGCAGCTCGAGCGCTCGATCTCGCGGGTGCTGCGGAAGGTGACGGCCAAGCTCGCCCTGGGCGAGGACCTGGACAACCTGACGATCGGTTCGACCGACCTGAAGGAGTACCTGGGTTCGCCGAAGTTCACCCCGGAGTCGGCCGAGCGGACGGCGCTTCCGGGCGTGGCGACCGGGCTGGCGGTGACCGGTGCGGGTGGTGACGTGCTCTTCGTCGAGGCGTCGCTGGCCGACAAGGAGACCGGCCCGACCGGAGTCACGCTGACCGGACAGCTCGGTGACGTGATGAAGGAGTCGGCGCAGATCGCCCTGTCGTACCTGCGCTCGCACGGCGCGGAGCTGGGGCTGCCGGTCGGCGACCTGGCCGAGCGGAACGCCCACATCCACGTGCCGGCCGGCGCCGTCCCGAAGGACGGACCGTCGGCGGGTGTGACGATGACGACGGCGCTCGCCTCGCTGCTGTCCGGGCGGCCGGTCCGCTCGGAGGTCGCGATGACCGGTGAGGTGTCGCTGACCGGCCGGGTGCTCCCGATCGGCGGCGTGAAGCAGAAGCTGCTCGCCGCGCACCGGGCCGGGCTGACCACGATTCTGATCCCGAAGCGGAACGAGCCGGACCTGGAGGACGTGCCGGCGTCCGTGCTCGCGGAGCTGACCGTGCACCCGGTGAGCGACGTCCGCGAGGTGCTGGATCTGGCGCTGGAGCCGGCCGAGGTGCAGAGCCACCAGTACGCCGCGTAACGCCGTACCGAACGAGGGCCCGGGCAACTGCCCGGGCCCTCGTTCTTTCGGATGAACTTTGTCCAGCGTGAGTGACCGAACTCACACGCGCAGCGGTAACCCAAAAAGCTGATCCCGTAGTCTTTACAACCATGCGCGTCAGGGAGAAAGGCGACCGGGGAGTCGTCCAATCTGTGGTTCTGTTCCTCGGGGTGAGCGTGCTGTCGGGGGCCTTGGCCGCCGGTCTCGCGATCCCCCTCGCCGGCCTCGCCGGGTTCACCACGGAGAAGACTTCCGACACATTGCAGGACCTGCCGCAGCAGTTCGACGAGGTGCCGCTGAAGCAGAAGAGCACCATCCTGGCGGCCGACGGGTCGGTGATCGCCACCCTCGCCGAGCAGAACCGGGTCCCGGTCAAGCTCAAGGACGTCGCCTCGATCATGCAGAAGGCGATCGTCGCGATCGAGGACGACCGGTTCTACGAGCACGGCGCCCTGGACGCGAAGGGCACGCTGCGCGCACTGCTGCAGAACCGGTCGTCGGGCTCGGTGCAGCAGGGCGGTTCGAGCATCACCCAGCAGTACGTGAAGATCAGCCTGGTCGAGAAGGCGAAGACGCCGGCCGAGGTGGCCGCCGCGACCGCCGACACGTACCAGCGCAAGGTCGCCGAGCTGCGGTACGCGATCGCGGTCGAGAAGCAGTACTCGAAGAACGAGATCCTGGAGAAGTACCTCAATCTCGCCAACTTCGGCGACGGCGCCTGGGGCATCCAGGCCGCCGCCCAGCACTACTTCTCGGTGAACGCGTCCCAGCTCACGCTGCCGCAGGCCTCGATGCTGGCCGGCCTGGTGAAGAACCCCACCGGCTACGACCCGACCAACAACGCCAAGCGCGCCAAGGACCGCCGCGACGTGGTCATCCGCCGGATGCTCGAGCTGCACGTCATCTCGGTCGCCCAGGCCAACTCGGCCCTGAAGACCCCGGTCATCGACCCGGCCAAGGTCCGCCCGAACAAGCTGGGCTGCGCGAACGGCCCGTACCCGTTCTACTGCGAGTACGTCGTCTCGCTCCTCGAGGACAACCCCGCCTTCGGCAAGTCGACCGCCGACCGCGCGAACTACATCAAGACCGCCGGCCTCACCGTCAAAACCTCGCTCGACCCGAAGATCCAGGCCGACGCGCAGCGCTCGATCGACACCCACTCGCAGACCACCGACCGCGCCGTCGCGGCGATCACGATCGTCGAGCCCGGCACCGGCCTGGTGAAGGCGATGGCCCAGAGCCGTGCGTACGGCAGCAAGCGCGGCCAAACGTCGTACAACTACAACGTCCCGAAGACCTACCCGGGCGGGTTCGGCGGCTGGCAGAACGGCTCGACGATGAAGGCGTTCACGATCGCGGCCGCGATCCAGAAGCGCATTCCGCTCAACTACAAGATCAATTCGCCCAGCCCGATCCACCTGCGCGGCCAGACGTTCAGCACTTGTGGCGGCCCGTACAAGATCCTCGAGGCGTACGACCCGAAGAACTCGACGACAAACGTCCCGATCCCGACCATGATCGAGGCAGCGCAGAAGTCGACCAACACGTACTTCCTGCAGCTCTCACAGCGCACCGGACTGTGCTCGATCGCCAAGATCGCCGGCTCCCTGGGCATGTACCAGGCCCAGTCGGGCGAGCCGCTCCGGCAGGTCCCCTCGATGACCCTGGGCATCGACCAGATCTCGCCGCTGCAGCTGGCCAACGCGTACGCCGCCTTCGCGGCCCGCGGGATGTACTGCACGCCGTGGCTGATCACCTCGGTCAAGGACTCGGCGGGCAAGTCGGTGAGCATCCCGGGCGCGCAGTGCAAGCAGGCGCTGACGCAGGAGGTCGCCGACGGCGTCAACGCGGTGCTCCACCAGGTCATGGAGACCGGCGGCACCGGTAGCAAGCTGAAGTTCGGCAAGAGCGACCTCGCCGGCAAGACCGGAACCATCAACGAGGCCAAGGCGGTCTGGTACGCCGGGTACTCGAGCAAGCTCGCCGCTGCCGCCACGGTGGCCGACGCCTCCCCGCCGTACACGGAGCTGCAGGGCCAGACGCTGAACGGCAAGCCGATCCACGACGCGTCCGGTTCGGGCACCGCCGGTCCGATCTGGGAGGCCGCGATGAAGGCCGCCCTGCAGGGCTACCCGACGACGAAGTTCGTCGCGCCGTCCAGCGTGGTCCAGCGCGGCAACGTGCAGGACCTCCCGTTCGTGAACGGCATGAACCCGGAGGACGCCGCGAACAAGCTGCGCCAGGCCGGCTTCGAGGTCGCGATCGCCTCCGGCACGGTGAACTCCGAGGAAACCGCCGGCACCGTCGCCTACACCGACCCGCGTCAGCGTGACGGCGCCCCGGCCGGCTCCCTGGTGACGATCTACGTCTCCAACGGCAGCAAGAAGAACCAGCCGAAGCCAGGGGCGACCACCAACACCCCGCAACCACCGCCCACAACGCTGAATCCGAACTGCCCGCCCTGGAACCCGAAGTACCCGAACTGCGGCGGCCGCGGCCACGGCTGACAGCACTGAGGGCCTCGTCCACCACGGACGAGGCCCTCAGTCGTTCTGTCAGCGGAAGACCCACGGACAATACGAGTCGTACTGGTCGTTGACGCGGTCGTCCCACACGGCGCGGAAGTACCAGCCGCCGCCGAACATGTTCGTCCACTCCGAGGTCTCGTCGACGTCGAACTGGATCGACAGCCGGGCTTGGACGATCTTGTCGCTGCGTGCTCGCTCGATGGTGAGGTAGATCGCCCAAAAGTTGGGCGGCTCGTTGGACCAGGCCCAGGCGGCGTTGCAGGCGGGCGAGTAGCGGACTTCCAGCCCCGCGTACGCCGGATCGGAAATCCTTCGCTGATCCGCCGTACATCCCATGGCCACCGGGCCTTTGTTGTAACACGTATCGCCGTAACAACCGACGGCGTACGCGCTCGGAGCGCCCAGGGCGAACACCCCGGTCAGGAGCATCGCACCCGCCAGAAAGATCCTCAGAAGTCGCATGGTTCACCTCACGTGGTTGGTCAAGATCTGCTTCAGATACCTCGCCTCGAGCGCCAGCCTGAGGACCGCCAGGCACAGGCCAGGAGCACAGGCGACGAGCGGGTACAGCGGGGTGTTCGGATAGTCATGGCCGAGTGACACGGCGATCGCCGACAGGGCGACCGCCACCGCCAGAAGGATCAGAACTCTGATCAGGTACCGCCGCCGCAGTTCCGGTGCGGCGAGCGCCTTTGGGCGCGCCCGCCGCACCGGAACGCAGGCCAGCAGGAGGCCCGGCACCGGCAGACTCAGCAGGTAGATCCAGAGCGCCACAACTAGTCGCCGGCGTCCGGATCGACGCCGAGATCCTTGTCGATGCAGAAGTGCACACTCGTCGGGTCGACGCCTGGTGCGTTCAGGCCGGCGAAGAGGCCCCACGGATTACCTGATCTGCCGGTGTCGGTGTCGCAGTCCCCGAACGGGTTGTCCCAGAAGCTGTCGGGGTCGGGGATGCGGCTGAACTTGACGAAGTCGCCACGCATCAAGGGATCCGGCGAGAAGCGCCACTCGCCTGTGTTCTCGACGGCGGCGCCGTTGCGGTACAGGTACTGATCGGTCATCCAGGAAGCGCGCAGCACATGGCCCTGGGACTGCGGCGCGATCAGTTTGCCGTTGGCGCACACGGTGAACGCGAGCTCCTGCCAGATCGGTGGTGCCTGGTTGAAGACCGACGCGGGCGGAGCCCCGTTGAACGCACCGGTGTCGAACCAGACGTCGTAGATGTCTTTCGCGACGTTCTTCACCGCGGCCGGGATGTCGGTGCGGTCGTTGATCTGCTGCTTCCATGCTTCGACCCGGCTCGAGACGTACCCGACGCCCAGCATCGGCCGGAAGCCGTCCACCCCACCGAACGTGTGGATCGCGAAGATGCAGTCCGTACCGGGCTGGCCGGCTTCGTTCACCAGCAGCGGCGCACGTCCGGCGGGCTTGAACGCACGGGCGGGGAAGAACGTCGTGTTCGGTGTGACCGACCTGATCTGATGGTCGTAGGTGTTCAGATTGGTGGTCGAGTAGCTCAGGTCCGGTTTGGCGATGTTGTAGTCCTGTGCAACCGCGTCGAAGAAGTCGGTGATGAGTCGCGGTATGTACGTGTTGCCGGCCCGCTGGCCGTACTCGACATCCGCGGATCCCTCCATGATCTGGTCGACCCCGGTCCTGACGTAGCTGACCCGCACAGTCGTCCGTACCTTGTACGCGTCCGCGTCCGTGTCGAACTCCGGTGGCTTCTGGGCGATCGTCGGCCGGTACTGCAGTTTGTTCGCCTCGCCCAGCAGGACCGCTGGGCTCATACCGTCGTCGTCGGCATCCGGGCTCGTGTAGGCGGCGAGGTTCTCGTCGCGCCACACGTTGCCCATCAGCCGGGTCGCGGGACCTCCGTCCTGGACCAGTCCAGGCGCTCTCGCGGCGCCCCAGTCGTAGAGGGCCTGCGGGCTGCCGAGCGGTCCGGCCAGCCACGACGTCGTACCAGACGTGGTGACGTCGGTGTCAGGATCGAAGTAGGCGTAGGCGTCTATGTCCTCGTTGACGGCGACGCCCAGGACGGGGATGAACGCCACCGCGTCGAACGCGACGGTGCCGGTGCCCCCGATGACGTCGTCCTGGGTGACGTTCGTCAACTGCACCTGAGCGTTGGAGTCCAGCTGGAAGGATCCCAGGGTCTTCCAGTGGTTGAAGTGCTCATGCTGGTTGATCACCTTCTCGACGACGTTGCCGTCGGCGGTCGTGATCTTGTACACCGCGGACGAGACGCTCGCGCCGGCCCGCGGAATGTGGGCCCGGACCAGGTACGACCCCGCGAGGCCGGCCGGTTTCCAGGTACCCGTCACCTTGTGCGCCGTGTCGCTCGCCACCCGGTTACCGGTGAAGAACGTGTGCGCACCGAATCCCATCGCGGCCTGGTGGAAGTCGATGATGCCCAACGGCGCTCCCGAGGCGTCCTTGCCGACGTCGTAGGTGAAGGTTCCCTGGTTGGTCCAGTTCCGGTTCGGGCAGAAGATGTTCTTCGACGGATCCGGGATGTCGTCGACGATGATCGCCTCCGGCCCGAGCTCCGAGTCGCACGCCGGCTCCCACGGGTTCGGGGCGGACGGCTCCGGTGCTCCGGCCGCGGTCGTGAACGGCGACGTCGCACAGATAGCCGACGGATCGCACGGCTTGACCACGACCGGCTCGTGCCACCAGCAGCGGTAGTCCGCGCGGGTACAACCTGTCACCGTCGCCGGGTCGCACGAGTTCGCCGCCGTGCAGAAGGTTGCGGCTGGTGGGTATGGGTCGTCGCTGCTGGTGGCCTTCGCGTACGCGTCGCCACCCTTGTAGTTCTTGATCGGGGTCAAAGCCCAGCCGATCACCCGTTCCTGGTACGGCCAGTCGGCCGGGTGCTCGGCGTCCGCGTAGGTGTCGCGGAGGAACACGTTGCGGGTCGGCGGATAGTCAGGATTGCGCGGGTTGTTGCTCCAGCCCAGACCCCAGTTGCCGAACTCGTCGGTGCAGGTCGGGCTCGGGGTGCATCCGGTGGTGTTGCCGAAGCGGGCATCCGGCTGGATCCCCGAGTTGTAGGCCCACAGGGCCAGGTACCAGTTCTCGACGGCGGCCGGGTTGCTGTCGTTCAGCCTGATTCCGGCGTCCTGCAGCTGGTTCCACTTCTTGACCAGGATGTTCATACCGGCCTGGATGTTCTCGGCGTAGTCGATCGCGATCTTGGCCTTGCCGTTGGGCGTGATCGAGGTTTCGGATGCCGCCATACCGGAAGTGACCTGCGAGATGCCGTAACCGCAGTCGGCCTGCGTGTAGTCGATGAGGTCGAGCGTTCCGCCCGCGCCGTAGTAGTTGCCGATGACAGAGTTGCCGCCTGAGCCGGGCAACGTACGCCGAGAAGCCTGCCGGTACGCCGACTCCTGCGCGAGGACGCCGTTGAACACCGCCGGCGGGACGTTTCCACCGGACGGCTTGATCGTCTGCAGGCGGAAGTCGCTGCTCGGGTTGTACGACGGCAGTCCACTCTTCAGGTAGTCCGCGGGCCGCGTCGGCAGCGAGTTGCGGCTCGCCTGCTCCACAGCCCAGCTGGCTTGTACGTCGTTGGCTCCGTAGGCCATCCGGGTCGGTTCGTTGCGGGGCACACCGCACTTCGGAGTGGTGAAGTTGCCGCTCGGCGCGAACTGCCGGGTCGTGGTGACGGTCGTCGGCACCGCCTCCGTCACGGATGCCGCGGACTCGACGGGGAAGCGCCCGGTGAGAAGCGTTCCGGTCTGCGCGGAGAAGAGCCGCTTCTCGTCCGGAGAGGGGGTCGCCCGGGTCGCTTCCGAGTCGGGTTCGGCAGGTACGACGGTGCGCTGGGTGACAGCCCCAGCGGTGGTGGTCGCCAGTGCCACCTTGCCCTCGGCGCTGATCGCGTCGACGAGGAGGTCACGGCCGACGACACCGGTCCCGTCGCCGGAGGTCAGCTCCGGCCGGGCGACCCGGCTCGTTGCGATCTCCCGCTTCGGCGGCGGCTGGAGGCCGCCCACCCGCGGAACCGCGTTCTCGGACGCGTAGATCTGCGCGGCATCCTTGGTGCCGGAGCCGGCGAGTCGGAGCCTGGATCCGTCGACGGCATAGGCGTCGACAGTGTTCCCGCGGAGTACGGCGACGGTCTGTCCCGCTCCCCTGGCGACCATGCGATAGGGGACGCCGTCAACGATCCGGGTCCGCAGGACGGCCTTCCCGCCAGGCTGCAGGGCAAGGATTCCACCCTGCCCGAGCGCGACTGCCGTCGAGCCGTCCGGCACCGGCGACGTCAACTGTTGCTTGACGACACCGAGACTGGTGACTCGCCTGCTCGATGCGTCCGCGACGAGCACCTCGCTCTGCTGCTGGTCGTCACCGAGGTTTCGCATCAGTGCGACCTTCGACCCCGCACCGCAGTTCGTCGCGTGGTACTTGAACGCCACCTCGTTCGCCAGCGGCCAGATCTTGCCGTTGGCGGTGGACACGACGTAGGCGAGCGCTCCGCGATCCCGCAGCCGTGGCACGTTGACCGCCCACCGCGGCATCAAGGTCGCGACCGCGAAACGCCGGTCACCAGTCAGACAGGTGTAGCCGAGCCAGTCGTCACCGTTGTATCCAGCCGGCCGGATGGTCGCCAACGGCCGCAGGACGTACTTCTCCTTCTCCAGGGCGACGTACAGCGTGTAGCCGTCGGAGTGGCTGCGTCCGGTGAGGAGAACGTCGTCACCTTCCCACCACCGCGGGCTGACGGTCGCGACGTCCGCGCCGTTCGCCAGGGCCACGGACGGTCCGCTCGAAGAGCCGGTGGGTGATTGACCATGGCCGTCATGCGCTTCGGCCGACGGCGGCCGCGCGCCCTGTGCCGCAATTCCGAAAATGAGCGCGATCAATACCGCGAAAAGAGCATGACGAAATGACCTGACGAACATCGGCGAGCCTTTCCACTAGGGGCGGAGAGAAAGACTGATCAGATGGTCACAAAGTGGTGATCTTGCAGCCGTCGTCGTGATCTGAGGTGAAAACGCAGAACCGTTCCCACGGATATGCCTGGGAAATCATCCTGGTCCACTCGGGTCCACCGTTCGGGTTAGACGTGTAGACGATCTGCGTGACCGGACTGCCGGAGCTGTTGTAGACCCCACCCGCGATGTAGGCGTACTGCCCGTCCCCGCCGGAGGTCGAGGAGTCGTACCGCAGGCGGGTCCAGAACGCATGGCAGCTCGGCGACCACCGCAGCTCGGCGATATATCCGCCGTAGAGCGACAACAGGTCCAGCTTCGTCACGGCGTCGTCGGAGCAGCCGGTGGTTTCCGGATCCAGGCCGTTACATCCCGCGTACGTGCACGGCGCCGCCAGTGCCGGCGCTGTGTTGAGCACCGAGACCGCCGTAACGGCGGCGGCGGCTGCAATGACAGTGGAGATCGCCCTTCGGATACGCATTGCTGTCCCCTCGTCGACCGACTGTAATCGCGCAGGGTGAACTTACGGTCCGGCCGGACGGCTCAGCAAGGCTCCCGGAAAGAATTGCAGCTTGTTGCAGAAAAGGTTTGATCAGGCGCCGAGCTGGCGCTTCACCTCGGCGGAGACGACTGCGCCGTCGGCCTTGCCCTTGACCTTGGGCTGGAGGGCGCCCATGACCTTGCCGATGCCGCGCGGGCCCAGCTCGGCGGCGCCGGTGGCGGTGATGGTCTCGGTCACCAGGGCCTTGATCTCGTCCTCGGTGAGCTGCTCGGGCAGGTACTCGGCCAGGATGTCCGCCTCGGCCTGTTCCTTGTCGGCGAGCTCCGCGCGGCCGGCCTCGCGGTAAGCCACGACGGACTCGCGGCGCTTCTTCGCCTCGGAGCTCAGCACGTCGACGATCTCGGTGTCGCTGAGTTCGCGGGCCTCCTTGCCGGCCACCTCCGCCTTGGTGATCGCGGTGAGCGCCATCCGCAGCGTCGACTTGCGGATCTCGTCGCGCGCCTTGAGGGCGGCGGTCATGTCGTCGTGCAGGCGCTGCTTCATTCCGGAGTTGGACATACCTGAGATTGTGGCAGGCTGGTGAAATGAGTATCGCGAGGACCGCCCTGAAGACCGCTGCGGCGGTCACGGCTGTCGGCGCCGCGTGTGTCGGGTACGCGGCCGGGATCGAGGTGCGCTGGTTCACACTGCGCAAAGTCACCGTGCCGGTGCTGCCCGAGGGGTCGGTGCCGCTGCGGGTGCTGCACCTGTCCGACCTGCACCTGATGCCCAGGCAGGAGAAGAAGATCCGCTGGGTCAACGACCTGGCCGCGCTCGAGCCCGACCTGATCGTCAACACCGGCGACAACCTCGCGAGCGAGCACTCGGTCCCTCCGCTGCTCCGCGCGTACGGCGACCTGCTCGACCTGCCCGGGGTGTTCGTGTTCGGCTCCAACGACTACTGGAAGCCGCACTTCAAGAACCCGGGCAAGTACCTGCTGCCCGCGAACAAGCAACGGCACAAGCCGCACGGCCCCGACCTGCCGTACGAGGAGATGCGCCGCGCGTTCACCGGCGCCGGCTGGACTGACCTGAACAACGCCAAGGCCACCCTCAAGGTGAACGGCCTGCGCCTCGACTTCGCCGGCACCGACGACCCGCACATCAAGCGCGACCGGTACGACGATGTCGCGGGTGAGATCGATCCGGCCGCGGACCTGTCGATCGGCGTCACGCACGCGCCGTACCAGCGGGTCCTGAACGGGTTCGTCGGCGACGGCTATCCGCTGGTGCTCGCCGGCCACACCCACGGCGGCCAGCTCGCCGTCCCGTTCTACGGCGCCCTGGTGACGAACTGCGACCTCGACACGTCCCGCGTGAAGGGCCTGACCACCTGGGGGTACGGCGGCCGTCAGGCGGCGCTGCACGTGTCCGCAGGCCTCGGTACGTCGCCGTACGCGCCGGTCAGATTCGCCTGCCGGCCGGAGGCGACACTGCTGACTCTGGTCCCTCGGAATAACCCGATTTCGTCCGGACGCTGAGCCCATGTAAGCTACTCGCGACTTCGGGCTGTGGCGCAGCTTGGTAGCGCGCTTCGTTCGGGACGAAGAGGTCGCAGGTTCAAATCCTGTCAGCCCGACCACCATTGAGGGTCAGTCACTGCGGTGACTGGCCCTCAGTGCGTTAGGACGTGTCGCGGAGGTGCTTGGGTGGGCGGGGCCGATCACTACGAGGTGCTCAACGTCGAGCGCACGGCCAGCACCGCCGAGATCAAGTCCGCGTACCGGAAGCTCGTCCGGCAGGTGCATCCGGACCAGGGCGGCAACGCGGCGCTCTTCCGCCTCGTCCAGGACGCCTGGAACACTCTGTCCGACCCCGGGAAGCGCGCCGCGTACGACCGCGGCCTCGACCGGCCGGCGGAGGCACCGCGCGCCAACCCGCGCCGGGAGCCGGATCCCGAGCCGGAGCCGACCTGGACCTGGTCGACCGACCAGCCGTGGTCCGACGAGCAGTCCCGCTCCACCGACCAGCCCTGGTCGTCCGAGCAGGACTGGTCGTCCGAGCAGGCGTGGTCCGACGGGCAGCCTCGCGCGGCCGACGATTCCAGGACGACCAGTACGACCGGCGACCCGGCTCGCCCGGCCGATGCCGGCCTGGTCCAGGCCCGCCCGGGGTTCGGCCGCTGGCGGCTGCCGGCGCTCATCGCCCTGGTCGCCTTCGCCGTCCTGGTCATCGGCATCCTGGTCAGCGCCAGCTACCAAGGCTTCTGGGACATCGCCTTCGGCATCTGCACCGCCGCGATGATCGTGGTCGCGCTACCTCCGCACTGGGGCCGGCGAGTGCCGTTCCGCGGCTTGTTCATGACCCTCGGCGTCCTCACCGCGGCGTTCTATCTGCTGGCGCTCGTGCTGACCGCGCTTCCGTTCGCGGCGGACAACGGGTCCAGCGTCGGCCGCATCCTGATCGGCGCGACGGTCGTCGGCCTCGTGGTCACGCGGATCCTCACCGGCCGCTGGTCGAAGGCGCATTCCCTCGACCGGGCGATCGACCGCACGGCGGCGTACGAGTTCAACCTGTGGGGCCGTCCTGGCGAGCCTCTCGTCGACGACGCCCTGGCTGCGCCGATCACGCCGTACGACGTCCTGCTGCAGCGGCGAACGGCCAACCTGCTCGATCCGGTGATCACCGCCCTGCCCGCGGCGAAGCTCGTCCACGGCGCGCAACTCGGCGCGGTCGCCGTCGACCACATGCTGCTCAACGGCCACCGGGTCGCGCTGATCGTCTCGCTGGTAGGACCGCCCGGCGTGTACTCCCTGGACGCCTACGGATCCCTCGTCTTCAACGGCCAGCCGCTGGACAGCCCCGTGGCCGCACTGGAAGCCGCCGTCACCTCCTGGCGCGGCCGCCTCCGCACGGCCGAGGTCCGCGGCTTCCTGATCGTCCACCCGTCCACCGACGGCCGCATCAGCACCCGCCCCGCCACCGACACCGCCGTCACGTGCCTGCCCTCCCAGTCCGCCGCCGACGACCTCCTCACCTGGCTCCAATCAGAAGGCAACCTCCTCGACCGCCGCCTCCTGTACGACGTCCTGCACCGCGCGCCGTACGGCCTAATCTGAACGTATGCAGCGGGTTGATCTCGGTGAGGTGCAGTACGGCGTTGCCGCGAAGGACATGCGGGAGTGGGTCGAGGAGCGGGTTGCCGGCAAGGTTGGGGATCGGCTGTTTCTGCTGAGTCATCCGCCGGTGATCACGTACGGGCCGCGGACCGGGCTCGGCGATCTGCCGGCGGAGGCGGCCGGGATTCCGGCGGTGGAGGTTGATCGGGGTGGGTTCGCGACGTATCACGGGCCCGGGCAGCTGGTCGGGTATCTGGTGATCGATCTGCACCAGCGCGGGCCCGTCGACGTCGTGCGGTGGGTGGAGAACGGGCTGATCGACGCGCTCGGGTCGCTCGGGTTCCCGCTGGTGCGGCGGGACACGCCGAAGGGTGCGAGCAGCCTGGTCGGGGTCTGGACCGCGGACGGCCGGAAGCTGTGTTCGATCGGGATGCGGATCCGGCGGGGCGTGACCAGTCACGGGTTCTCGATCAACGTGGACCCGGACATGACCGTTTTTCACACGTTCACGAGTTGCGGGCTGCACGACGTCACGATGGTGTCGCTCGCGGAGCTGGCCGCCGAGCAGGGCCTGGCCGCGCCGAGCGACGCCGACGTACGCGATGCCGTCGCGCGCAGCCTGGGAGCCCGATAACCTGCGGCAATGGGTCAGGAGGACGACGGCGGCCGGATGCCGGAGGATCTGGAGGCCGTCCTGGAAGCCGCCGAGGAGGCGGAGCAGGCCGAAAAGGGGCGGTACGACGCCCCGCCGCTGCCGCCCGCCCTGATCCTCGGTGTCGTCGGGCTGCTGTGCGGGTTCGCGACCATCGCGCTGGTGTGGCTGAGTGAGCGCAGTTGCGAGCGGTTCCGGGACACCACGAACTGCGGCGCCCTCGGACTGCCGCTGCTGGTGTTGATCGTCGTCGTGACGATGGTGCTCGGCGGCCTGGCGCTCAGCCGGCTGGCGATGCCGCACCCGAAGCTGATCCCGTTCCTCGGCGTGGCGTTCATGGTCGCGCTGGTCATCGCGTTCCTGACCGGCCACCTGGACTCGCCCTGGATCCTCGCCGTCGTACCGGCGCTGACCGCCATCACCTTCCTGCTCGCCGATCTCGTCGCCCGACTGCTGGAGCGTGCCGATGCCTGACCTGCCCGTCTACGAGTGCCCGCGGACCGTCACCGCGCCGAGTCTCGACGGCACCCTGACCGACCCCGCCTGGGACGCCGCGCCCTGGACGACGGACTTCGTCCCGATCCACGACGGCCCCGCGCCGCGGTTCCGGACCCGGGCGAAGCTGATGTACGACGACCGGTACCTGTACGTCGGCGGTCTGCTCGAGGAGCCGCACGTCTGGTCGACGATGACCGAGCACAACAGCAAGCTGTTCCACGAGAACAACTTCGAGCTGTTCCTCGACCCGGACGGCGACGGGCTGAACTACTACGAGTTCGAGATCAACCCGCTCGGCACGATCTGGGAGCTCACGCTGCCCAAGCCGTACGTCGACGGCGGCGTCCCGATCGACCCGACGAACCTGCCCGGTCTGCGGACCGCGATCCACGTCGACGGCACGGTCAACGACCCGTCCGACACCGACACCGGCTGGTCGGTCGAGCTCGCCGTACCGTGGGCCGATCTGGCCGCGTACAACAAGGGCCGGGCGACGCCCCCGAACCCGGGCGACGAGTGGCGGATGAACCTGATGCGCTGCGAGTGGCCGCACGAGGTCGTCGACGGGGCGTACGTGAAGGGTGAGGACATCGAGTTCTGGGTGTGGTCGCCGCAGGGCATCGAGGACATGCACCGGCCTGCCACCTGGGGCGTGCTCCGTTTCTGACTCCGTGACTCCCGTGACCCCTGTGACACGGCGTTAACACGACCAGGAGACAATGAGGTACGTGAACTTGGGGGGCAGCGGCGATCTCGACGGCGACCAGGTCGTCAGTGCGATCGAGCGTGCCTGCGAGAGCGATCTGCGGACGGCTTTGCGGTTGGTTGCGCGCTACTCGGCGTACTGGTGGTCGAACGGGCTTCAGGATGAGGCCGCGGCCGCGGCGGAGCGCGTGCTGAGCATGCTCGGCCGGACCGTCCCGGTCGGGCTCGACGAGGAATACCTGCTCGCGGTCGTCCACGGAGCCGCGACGGCCGAGCAGGAGCAGGTGGAGCTGGCCCAGCAGATCGTCCTGACGACGACCGGCCCGTTCCGGTACTCCGTGACGGTGCTGCTCTGGTCACTCGTGTTCGGGCCGTTCGAGCCGGCCGCCGTGGTTGAGGACGTCCTGGAGCGGAACGAGGGCGGTGACGCGTGGACGCGCGCGGCCGTCGAGCTGTGCCGCGGGTACCCCGGTCTGACCACGGCCGCGCCGGGTGACGCCGTTCAGGCGTTGCGTACGGCGCTGGGCCGGTTCCGGATGCTGGAGGACCGCTGGGGCATGTTCCTGGCGCTGAACGGGCTCCGGCAGGTGGTCGACGAGCCGCTGGACGTCATCACGGAGGCGATCCGGCTGGCCGAGGAGCTCTGTCTGGGTGACCACACAGCCCTGCTGCTGTGTGAGCGCGCCGCCCTGTACCTACGGTCCGGCAAGCTGGAGGACGCGCAGGACGACTACAGCCGCGCACTGTCGATCGGTGAGCACGCCGACCTCCCGGAGAGCGTCGCCGCGGCGCGGATCGGCCTGAGCCGTGCGGCGCGCGGCTCGGGGAACCTCCCAGCAGCCCGCGCGCACCTGTCCGCTGTGCTCGCGCTGCCCGACCTGGACGTCGCCCACCACGAGGCGATCCTGGAGCTCACCGCGCTGAACGCCTCCGAAGCGTCCGCGTAGGACCCGACCACACAGCCGGGTGGTACGCCGCCACATCTGTGGCACCGCCCACATCGCGAGACAGCGTTCCTCTGGTTAGAGTCGGAGCGAATCGGCAGAAGACAACACCGGCCACTGCAACGGAGCAGCTGATGGACAAGACGTACGGGTCGCCGCAGGAAGCGGTGGCGGACATCGGGGACGGCGCCAGCCTCGCCGTCGGCGGCTTCGGGTTGTGCGGCAACCCGATGCAGCTGATCAGCGCTCTGCACGACAAGGGGGTGTCCGGGCTCAGCGTCGTGTCGAACAACTGCGGCGTCGACGACTGGGGCCTCGGCATCCTGCTCGCGGACAAGCGGATCGCGAAGATGACCTCGTCGTACGTCGGGGAGAACAAGGAGTTCGCCCGGCAGTTCCTGTCCGGTGAGCTGGAGGTCGAGCTGACGCCGCAGGGCACGCTGGCCGAGAAGCTCCGGGCCGGCGGCTGCGGGATCGCCGCGTTCTACACGCTGGCCGGCGTCGGCACCCAGGTCGCCGACGGCGGGCTGCCGCAGAAGTACAACGCGGACGGCTCGGTCGCGAAGGCGTCGGACCCGAAGGAGACCCGGGAGATCAACGGGACGACGTACGTCCTCGAGGAGTCGATCACCACCGACTTCGGGCTGGTGCACGCGCTCAAGGGCGACACCCACGGGAACCTGGTCTTCGACCGCAGCGCGCGGAACTTCAACCCGCTCGCCGCGATGGCCGGCCGGGTGACGATCGCGCAGGTCGAGGAGCTCGTCCAGCCTGGTGAGCTGGACCCGGACTCGATCCACCTGCCGGGCGTCTACGTCCAGCGTGTCGTTGCGGTCGGCAAGGACATCGAGAAGCGGATCGAGAAGCGTACGGTGCAACCGCGGGAAGCCTTCGAGGCGCAGCGCGAGAAGCTGGAGGCCTGAGATGCCACTCACCCGTGAGCAAATGGCGGCCCGCGCCGCCGCGGAGCTCGAGGACGGCTCGTACGTGAACCTCGGCATCGGCCTGCCGACCCTGGTCCCGAACTACATCCCGGACGGCGTCACCGTCGTCCTGCAGTCCGAGAACGGCATCCTCGGCGTCGGGCCGTACCCGGTCGAGGGCGAGGAGGACCCGGACCTGATCAACGCCGGCAAGGAGACCGTCACGACGATGCCCGGGGCGTCGTTCTTCGACTCCTCGCTGTCGTTCGGGATGATCCGCGGCGGCGCGATCGACGCGGCCATCCTCGGCGCCATGCAGGTCTCGGCCAAGGGCGACCTGTCGAACTGGATGATCCCTGGCAAGATGGTCAAGGGGATGGGCGGCGCGATGGACCTGGTGCACGGCGCCAAGAAGGTGATCGTGCTGATGGAGCACGTCGCCAAGGACGGCTCGCACAAGATCCTCTCCGAGTGCGACCTGCCGTACACCGGCCGCGGCGTGGTGAACCGGATCATCACCGACCTGGCCGTGCTGGACGTCACCGACGACGGCCTGCAGCTCGTCGAGCTGGCCGACGGCGTCACCTTCGACGAGCTGCAGGAGAAGACCGGGGCCCCGATCAAGCAATGAACTTCGTCTCCGGCAGTGCGCGGCTCCAGTTGTGCGGGCGGTGCCGGAGATGCTGGTCGAAGAACGCCGGGACGTAGGTGCGGAGCGCGCGCAGGACGTTGCCCGCGTCCGCCGTACCGACGGTGTTCGCGATCAGTTCCGGCGGGACCGGGAAGAACCGCTGGAACCACGGGATCAGCGCCTGGTAGTCGACGAAGCTGTAGTGCCGGCCGTTCGGCAGGTTCAGGTCGCGCTTCCAGCCTGACGAGCGGTCCCAGAACAGTCCCCAGGACGGGTCGGTCCGGTGGTCGTGCGGCCCCGGACCGATCGCGCCCGAGCCCATCAGCAGGAACGGGCGCGTCGTCCCCTGCGCGACGGTCGGGCAGTCGGCCGGGTCGTCGTATCCATAGCCGAGCTCGCCGTCCAGGTCGATCGCGGCGAGGATCCGCGGGTCGGCGACCAGCAGGTCGATCGAGCTGAGACCGCCGGCCGAGTGACCGTACGCCCCGATCCGGTCGAGGTCGAGGACGGCGCCGAGTCCGGCCGGGAGGCGGCGGTGCTCCGCATCCGGGTTCTCGCCGCGGGCGAGCCGGCCGAGGGCGTCGAGGACGAAGCGCAGGTCGTCGAAGCGCGCGGTGCGGGCGAGCAGCGCGTACGGCGCCGGCGGGAGCGTCTGCACCTCGATCCGGTCACCCGGGAACTCGACACCCGCGACCTCGTACGTGTGGTCGACGGTGACCACGACGTACCCGCGACTGGCGAGCTCCGCGACACTGATCGACGCGAGCCCGCGCGGCACGCCGAACCCCGGCGAGAACAGCACGACCGGCCGCTTCCCGGGCAGGACCGGTGCGAGCAGGCCGCCGTGGCTCTTCGCGCCGGCCCAGTCGATCGTTCCGACGGGCTGCTGGAGCGCGATCGCCGCACCTTCGCCGAACACCTGCGCGGTCAACGGCGGCAGGTACGGCGCGGGCGCGGCCGGGCGGGCCGCCGGGTACCAGACGCTGACCATCAGCTCACGCGGCCGGCCGGGCACGAACGGATCGTCGCGACGGCGGTCGACGAGGTGCAGCTCGGTGGTGCCGACCGGAAAGGCGCCGGTGGGCCGCGGCAGCCGGATCGGCACCGGCACCCCACGACTCACCTCACGATTCGCGGCAGCGGTCAGGGCCGGCGTGGCGAAGCTGCCGAGTGGAGCCAGTAGGGCGGAGGCGATGAGAGTTCGGCGATTGAGCATGGCCCGACTGTGCCCGGACACCAACTATCCGTTCAGCTTGCGAAAGACACCTGTGATCCCTGGCGAAAGTCGGGTATGACGGGACAGGTGGACCTGGATGTGCTGGTGATCGGCGGAGTAGGCATCGACACGATCGTGCGGGTGCCAGGCCTGCCGTTGGCGGATGTGGACACGGTCCCGGTCCAACCGATCGAGTCGTACCTGGCGCACACCGGTCACGGCGTCGCGCTCGGCTGCCACCTGCTCGGGCTGCAGGCCGGACTGGTGGACGTGATCGGCGACGACCCCGAGGGCGCGCGGATCCGGCGTGCGTACGACGAGCTCGGCATCCCGCTGCGCGTCGTGCTGCACCCGAGCGGCACCCGCCGGTCGGTCAACCTGGTCGCCCCGGACGGCCGCCGGCTGTCGATGTACGACGGCCGCCACCCGCGCGGTCTGCGCGTCGACCCGAACCTGTGGCGCCCGGTGCTGCGCAGCGCGCAGCACGTCCACGTCTCGATCATGGACTTCGCCCGCGACGCCCTCGGCGACGCGATCGCCGCCGACCGGTCGATCTCCACCGACCTGCACGACTGGGACGGCCGCAACGACCACCACAAGGACTTCGCCACCGCCTCCGACATCGTCTTCGTCTCGGCCACTGCGCTGCCGGCCGACGGCGTCGACTGGATCCTCGCCAACGGCCGCGCCGACGTGGTGGTCGCGATGGCCGGCGCGGACGGCAGCTACCTGCACGTCCGCGGCGAGCCGGTGCGGCACTTCCCCGCGATCACGTTCCCCGACCGCCCGATCGTCGACACCAACGGCGCCGGCGACGCCTACGTGGCCGCCTTCCTGGCCCGCTACCTCGACGGAGCCCCCTGGCAGGACGCCGCCACCGCCGGCACCGTCGCCGCCAGCTGGGCCTGCAGCTCCCCCGGCACCCACACCAACCTGATCACCGCAGAAGAACTCGCCGTTCGCAGCAGAACGCTTTGACGGATCTCCGTGTGAACGTCCGGACCTGTATAGTTGGCTGCAGCTCAGGGCAGTAGCCCTCGGGAAGTGAACCCGGCAGTCATCCGGACGGTTGGCGAGCCGGGTTTCGCGCGTCTAGACCCGGATCACCGTCGAGTAGGGCGCGACGAGTTCACGCCATTCGCCGCCCTTCACCCACGACCACGCCACGGCGTCGGGCGTCCACAACATCGGATCCACGTGCGCCGCGAGCAGTTCGTACCGCAAACTGTCGGAGCACTCGTGCCGACGCGCGGCGTGGAACAACACCTGCTTGTCGACCGTCGCGGTGGACTCGTCGCGCTGACCACCAGCCGCTCAGCCGAGCTCGCGATGTCTTGGACCATCGCGGCGAGACAGGCCCGTCGAGCAGCGATGTCGTTCCGGTCCGCCTGATACAAGCGGGCCACAAGACCTAACTCGGCGATCACCGCGAGAATCTTCCGCCGCCTCGCCGGCGACTCCTTGGTGAAGTGGATCCGCCGCTCGCGAGGCATCAGAAGACTCGCCATCGTCCGCCGATGCCTATTCACTTCCTCTGCAGGGCACAGGGTTGCCGCCATGAGAAGACCTTTGGTCTTGCTCTCGTCGACGAACACATGCTCGAGCATGGCGTGAACTCTAAGTGTCTGCTCTGACAGCGCAAAGTCACATCTACCTCATGGGTGCAATGGCGCCAGCTGTTCGAAGTAGAAGGCTCGGATGAAGCAGTCTCGGGGTTGGGTGACGGCGAACAGGACGCAGTCGACGACCGAGTCGGCGGTGAGGGGGGAGCCGGGGTGGCGGGGGCCGGTTTGGGTGAAGTCGGGTGGGAAGAGGGAGATAACGCGGATGCCTTCGGGGCGGAGGCGTTCGGAGAGGATCTCGGCGTACCCGGCTTGAGCATGCTTGGCGGCGTAGAAGGCTGCGTGTGCCTCGGAGCGGTGCTGACCGGGCTCGCCGGCGGCGGAGATGAGGTTGACGATGTCCGGGGCGTCGGACTCCCTGAGCAGCGGGAGCAGCCGTTCCGTCAGCAGCACCGTGCCGGTGGCGATCCCGCCGATGGTGTCGATGATGTCGGCCGGGCTGACCTCCCCAGCCAGGTAGCGCGCACCGCTGTTGACCAAGACATCCAGCCGTTCGACGGGCAGTTGCTCGATCGATGCCGGGTCGGCGAGGTCGAGTACGGCGGCCGTCGCCCGGCCACCCGCGGCGTGGATCAGCTCGACCGTCTCCTCGGCAGCGTCGCGGGTCCGGGCGGTCGCGAGGACATGGGCACCGCGGGCGGCGAAGGCGAGCGCGAGCTTGCGGCCGGTGTCGCGGCCGGCGCCGGTGACGAGGACATGAGTCATGCCGGGCAGACAACCAGCTCAAGTCGGCTGGAGGTCAACCTCGCGTCATCGGCGGGTGCAGGGTGGTGGCGGTGCCGCGGTGGAAGAGTTGGGCTGGGCGGCCGCCGTCGCGCGTTGTGGTGGTGCCTACGGGGGCGACGAAGTCGGGTGTCTTGGTGACCTTGCGGTGGAAGTTCCGCGGGTCGAGCGGGGTGCCCCAGACCGCCTCGTAGACGCCGCGGAGCTCGGAGATCGTGAACTCCGGCGGGCAGAACGCGGTGGCCAGCGGTGAGTACTCGAGCTTCGCGCGTGCCCGCTCGACGCCGTCGGCCAGGATCCGGTGGTGGTCGAACGCCAGCCGCCCGGCGTCGTCCAGGACGTCGGTCGCGTCGACCCAGCTCGCCGACGCCGCGTCCGAACCGGCGACCGGCGCAGGCAGGTCCGGTACGAGGGCCAGGTACGCGACGCTGACCACCCGGCCGCGCGGGTCCCGGTCCGGAGCGCCGTACGTCGCGACCTGCTCGAGGTGGATCCGCTCTGCGGACAGCCCGGTCTCCTCCGCGAGCTCGCGGCGCGCGGTCGTCTCGAGGTCCTCGGCCGGCCGGACGAACCCGCCGGGCAGCGCCCAGCGACCCTGGTACGGCGGGATGCCGCGGCGGATCAGCAACACCTGGAGGCGGCCGTCGCGGACGGTCAGGATGACCAGGTCGGTAGCCAGGCCGAGCGGCTCGAAGTCCATCACCCCACTCTAATCGTCACCTTGACGAAAAGTCACTCAACCCCTTATCGTCATAGTGACGACAAGGAGTGCGAGATGGCAGACATCACCCGGTTCCGCTTCATCAGCCACCTGCGGGCCAACCCGACCACCCACGTGCGGCACCTGCGCAACGGCAAGGTCGCGCACGACGGCGCCGGTCAGGCGTTCTGGTTCCGGGCGCTGAACTCGTCGCTGAGCGAGATCCCGATCGACGACCGCGAGCAGCCGTTGCTGTTCCACGGCCGCACGCAGGACTTCCAGGACGTCGCGGTGCAGGCCACCGTCACCTACCGGGTGACGGATCCGGCGCAGGCCGCGAGCCGGCTGGACTTCGGCATCGACCCGGGCACCGGGCTGTGGCGGTCCACGCCGCTCGAGCAGCTCGGCGGTCTGCTGACCGAGCTGGCTCAGCAGACCGCACTCGACGTGCTGGCCCGGATGACGCTGACCGAGGCGCTCTCCGAGGGCATGACCGCGCTGCGTCAGGCGGTCGGCACCGGCCTGCGGGAGGACCAGCGGCTGACCGGCCTCGGGATCGGCGTCGAGGACGTCCGCGTCGTCGCCGTGCGGGCAGAGCGTGACGTGGAGAAGGCGCTGCAGACGCCGACCCGCGAGATGGTGCAGCAGGCCGCGGACAAGGCGACGTACGAACGGCGCGCGCTCGCCGTGGAGCGGGAGCGCTCGATCGCCGAGAACGAACTGCAGAACCAGATCGAGCTCGCCCGGCGCGAGGAGCAACTGGTCAACCAGCGCGGCCAGAACGAGCGCCTCCGGGCGACCGAGGCGGCCGCCGCCGGTCAGATCGAGACGCACGCGGCGGCCGGTCGCCAGCGGGCCCTGGCCGAGGCGGAGGCGGACGCCAAGCGGGTGATCGGCGCCGCGGAGGCTGCTGCCGAAGGGGCGCTGCTGGCGGCGTACGCCGAGCTGGACCAGGGGACGATCCTGGCGATGGCGATCAAGCAGGGCGCCCTGCCGGAGATCGGCACGCTGAATCTGACACCGGACCTGCTGACTCCCATCCTCAGCAAGCTGGCCGAACAGCGATGACACTTCCTCCGAGGGCGGTGATCGTGCACCGGGCGACCGAGCTCACCGAGCTGGTCGCCCGGCACGGGACGCGCCAGCAGGCCGGGTTCTTCCTGGCCGGGCGCGGACGGGATCTGGCGGAGCTGGATGCGCGGCACCAGGCGCAGCAGGACGCGCTGGCGACCGTGTCGGCGGCGATCCCGCTGGACTGGCGGCGCGCGGTCGCCGAGCGCGACGATCTCGACAGGTTCGTGTTCGGGCCGGAGGACGTGGTGATCGCCGTCGGGCAGGACGGCCTGGTCGCGAACGTGGCGAAGTACCTCGACGGCCAGCCGGTGATCGGGATCAACCCCGAACCGGCCCGCAACCCCGGCGTACTCGTCCCGCACGAACCCGAGGCGATCGCCGACCTGCTGGTGTCACGGCAGGTCGCCGAGCGGACGATGGTTGCCGCCAGCACCGATGACGGACAGCACCTGGTCGCGTTGAACGAGGTGTACGTCGGTCACCGCACGCACCAGTCCGCGCGCTACCGGCTGAGCGCGCCCGACGCGCTGCCGGAGCGGCAGTCGTCGTCCGGGATCCTGATCGGCACCGGGACCGGATCGACCGGCTGGTGCCGATCGGCCTGGCAGGAACGCCGCAGTCCGCTGGCGCTGCCGGCGCCGACCGACCCGGTGCTGTGCTGGTTCGTGCGTGAGGCCTGGCCGTCGCCGGCGACGGGCATCGACAACACCGAAGGGCTGCTGAAGGCGCCGGATTCGCTGACGGTCACGGCCGAATCGGACCTGGTCGTCTTCGGCGACGGGATGGAATCCGACACCTTGAGCATCAGCTGGGGCCAGCGGATCGAGGTCGGCGTCGCCCCGGTCAGGCTGCACCTGGTGGTCTGATCGTGGCCGGGGCGGCGATGGTGTGCACGCCCGACAGGTAGTGCGCCGGCGAGACACCGTACGCACAAACAGTTTCACGCTCAGGTGCACTACCCGACCGACCGACACCTCCTGTCGAGGGTGCACGCCGGTTAGTTCTCTCTCGACGGCTGGATGATGAGGTGCGGGAGGTTGACCTCGCGGGGGCGGCTGGTGACGTAGGCGATCAGGTCGGCGACCTCGGTGGCTGGGACGGCGGGGAGGGTGGACCGGAGGTCGTTGACCATCGCCTGGAGGTCGGGCGGGAAGCTGTCGGCGAGTTCGGTGCCGTCGATCATGCCGGGTTCCAGGTCGGTGACGCGGATGCCTTCACCGGACAGTTCGGCGCGTAGCGTCCGGGTCAGGTGGCTGACGGCCGCCTTCGAGGCGCCGTACACCGCCATGCCGGGGTTGATCCGCCCGCCGGCCAGCGACGAGACGTTGATCAGGTCGGTGGTGCGCGTCGCGGCCGACCTGCGCAGCGCCGGCAGGAACGCGTGGGTGACGTTGATGACGCCGGTGAGATTGACGTCGACCGTACGCCGCCACGCCTCGACCGGCCCGTCGGCGAACGGGATCACCTCCATGACCCCGGCGTTGTTCACCAGCAGGTCGACGTCACCCAGCCGTTCCTGCACCAGCGCCGCAGCCTCGGCGACGGACTCCCCGGACGTGACATCGGCCGGTACGACGAGCGCCGTACCGCCGGCCTCGGCGATCTCGGCGGCGACCTTCTCGAGCCGGTCGCGGCGCCGGGCGAGCAGTGCGACGGACGCGCCGTCGGCGGCGAGACGAGTGGCGACGGCACGGCCGATTCCGCTGGCGGCGCCGGTGACGAGTGCGATGCGTGAGGTTGTCATGGCTCCACCTTCGTCCGCCCGGCGCGGGCTCAGGAGATCCGCTTCGACCCTAGGTCCGGCAGTACCACCCAGGCGGCGGGGATACTGGGCGGGTGAGCGCGAGACCGCAACTGGGAGAGTTCCTGCAGAGCCGACGGGCCCGGGTACGGCCCGAGGACGTCGGGTTGCGGCCCGGCCGGGACCGGCGGGTGTCCGGTTTGCGCCGTGAGGAGGTCGCGCTGCTCGCCAACGTGAGCGTCGACTACTACGTACGGCTCGAGCAGGGGCGCGCCGGGAACCCGTCGACGGCTGTGCTGACCGCGGTGGCCGACGCGCTGCGGATGGATGATGCGGAGCGGGACCATTTGCGGCTGCTCGCCTGCGCGGCGCCGCCCGTCGTACCGCCGAAGGCCGGGGTCCGCCCGCAGTTGAAGGCGATGCTCGATGCGATGCAGGGCGTGCCGGCGCTCGTCGTCGACCGGCTGAGCAATGTCCTCGCGTGGAACGCGGCGGCATGCGAGGTGGTCGCGGACTTCGAGAACCCCCAGCAGCGGAATCTCGCTCGTGTCTACTTCCTCGATCCCACCTCTCGGGAGTATTACGCGGACTGGCCGACCGTGGCGCAGGACGCGGTCGCGCTGCTTCGGCGGGCATCGGCCGAGTACGCCGACGACACGGAACTGGCGGCGCTCGTCGCGGAACTCCGCGCCGCCAGCCCCGACTTCGAGCGGTTCTGGATCTCCCAGAACGTCCAGAACCGCTCGCACTGCCCGAAGACGGTGAACCACCCGGTCGCCGGGCAGCTGACCTTCTCGCTGGAGTCGCTCCAACTCCCCGGCGACGGCCAGTACGTCCTCACCTACACCCCCGCCGACGCCGCGACGCGAGAGCGCCTCGCGGCGTTGGGGAGTCGACCGCTGTCCGGCCGGTCCTAGTCGCCGTTCGCGACGTCGTACTCGGGGTGGGTCTGGACCCAGCGGAAGTACACCGGGTCGTCGAAGGTGGCGGGCACCTTGCCGCGGGACTGAATCACAGTGGACAGACCGTTCGCGTGTCCGACGGCGTACAGGTAGGCGCTCTTGGTGTCCTTGTCGATGCCGAGCAGCAGCGTGCCGTTCTTGCCGCACGCGGCCGCGGAGAGGGTCTCGAAGACCTGCCACGTCCGAGTCCGGACGGGGGTGACGACCGGCTTCGACGATGCACTCACCGGCATCCGGATCGTGTACAGAGCGCCGCCCCGCGTATTGGCGAGGAATGTCTCGTACGTCGGTGTCTTCGCGATCAGCGTCATCGACTTGACCGCGGCGAACCCGGCGTACGAACCGGCGGCCCGCCAGGCGCCGTTGCTGATCGTCCAGCGGTAGAGCCTGCCGTCGTCGCGGAGCGCGTAGGCGGTCTCGCGGTGGAGCGTGCTGGGGTACGGCGCCTGGTACACCGACACCTCGAGTGACCTGAACGGGCTCCAGCCGCCCCCGACGCGACGCAACTCGGGCGTACCGATGAGCTTGCCGTTCGCATCGGAGACGTAGCTGCTCCAATAGAGCGAGTCAGCGGCCACGACGTACCCGGAGCTCGTCATCGAACCTCCCGCGTTCGGGAGGCGCGACTGGCGCGCACTGAGCCGGATCTGCCCAGGCTTGTAGGGAGCAGTGATGACGTCGTTGACGACCGAGATTCGCGCGATCGCGTGAATCCCCAGCGATCGGTGCCCGCCGGCCGGCGTCACGGACCCGAGCCAGATCGAACAGGGCACCACCGCATTCGTCGCCACCGGCTTCCCGCTCGCCGGCAGCACGGTTCCCAAGGCGAACATCGCGGCACACGCCAGACCTGCGCCGCGCCGCAACACCGAGATCACGTCAGTCACCGTTCGCGACGTCGTAGACCGGGATCGGGACCCAGCGGAAGTCGACCGGGTCGTCGAACGTTCCCGGGACCTGGCCGCGCGACTGGATCACCGTCGACAGGCCGTTCGCGTGCCCGACGGCGTACAGGTAGCCCTTCTTGGTGTCCTTGTCGATGCCGAGCAGCAGCGTGCCGTACTGACCGCAGCCCATTGCAGACAGCGTCTCGAAGCCCTGCCAGCTGCGGGTCCGGACCGGCTTGACGACCGGCTTCGCCGAGCCGACCGGGATCCGGATCGTGTACAGCGCCCCGCCCCGGGTGTTCGCCAGGAAGGTGTCGTACGTCGGGGTCTTGGCGATCAGCGTCATCGTCTTGACCGCCGAGAAGCCCGGGTACGATCCCGTGGACCGCCAGCCGCTGGTGCCGGTGTTCCACCGGAACAGCACGCCGTCGTTGCGCAGCGCGTAATTCGTCGAGCGGTAGATCTTGTTCTTCACGCTGTCCGGGCTCTCGTAGTCCGCGGACTCGAGGAACCGGAAGCTGCTCCAGCCGCCGCCGATCCGCTTCAGGAACTTGTTGTCGACGGTTCCGTCCTCGTACTCCTGATACCCGCTGAGGTAGAGCCCGTCGCCGATCACGACGTACCCGTAGCGGTCGGTGCCGGAGATGTCCGGCTCGATGGTCTGCCGGGCGCTCAGCCGAACCTGGCCCGGCTGGTACACCCCGTCCGTCTTCCAATCGTCCGGCACTGTTGGCGGGACGGTGGCGGTCGGGTCGGTGAAGTGGTGCCCGCCGGCGGCGTTGACCCCGCCGTGCCAAACGAAACACGCCGCGGCCTGCGCCGCGGTGATCGTCCTGCTGGTGCCGGGCACCTTGGCGCCGGGCTTGGTCGGGTCGGGCTTGGCCGTCCCTTGGGCGTGCGCGGCGGCCGGCATCAGTGCGGTCAACGCGAGTACGGCGCTCCCGGCAAGGGCAGTGAGTCGTGGATTCATGTCGCCCCCTCTCAGAACTCTTGATACGAGGTGGACACAGAAAGTTGCGGGTGAAGTATTACCCGTGCTTGTTCACGAATGGTGAGCGCGCGAGTGAGTTCTGTGCACAAAATAGAGCCTCACCTACCGCCCATAGGGGGAGATCCACCCATGCGCAGAACTCGGTTACGTGCCGGGCTGGCCCTGGTCGTCGCAGCGGTCGTGGCTCCGGCCGCGTCGCTGACCGCCGCCGCAGGACCCACGGCCAAACCCTTCGTCCAGGGCACCGCGACGGTGCCCGCGTACGACTACGACAACGCGATCCACGAGCGCGTGCAGGTCGACGTACCCAAGCTCGACGGGGACGCGAACGGTGTCACCGACCAGATCACCGTCGACATCATCCGGCCGGGCGAGGCGGCCCAGGCCGGCATCGACGTACCGGTGATCATCCAGGCCTCGCCGTACTACGCCGGCGACCCGGCGAGCTACTTCGACGCCACCGGCACCCGGCAGGTGTTCGGGAGCTGGCTGGACAACTACTTCGTGCCGCGCGGGTACGCCGTCGCGTTCGTCGACATGCCCGGCACCTTCCGCTCCACCGGGTGCAGCGACGTCGGCGCCGACCTCGAGGTGCTCGGCACCAAGGCAGTCATCGACTGGCTGAACAACCGCACCACCGGACACACACCGGACGGCGGCGCCGCCAAGGCCGACTGGTCGACCGGCAAGGCCGGCATGATCGGCGTGTCCTGGAACGGGACGATCGCGAACTCGGTCGCCGGTACCGGCGTTCGCGGGCTGGAGACGATCGTGCCGATCGCCGCCATCTCCAGCTGGTACGACTACACGCGCGGCTTCGGTGTGCCGTTCTACGACGAGTACATGGGCTTCTTGCACGACTACGTCAGCAACGACGCGTCGCCGCGGTGCGTCGAGATGACCAACGAGATCGAGCAGGACTCCGACACCCGCACTGGCTCGTACAGCAGCTGGTGGGCCCCGCGGAACTACCGGCTCGACGCGTCGAACGTCCGGGCGAGCGTGTACGTCGTCCACGGGCTCGGCGACGAGAACGTGAAGACCCGGCAGTTCGGCGAGTGGTGGGACGAGCTCGCGCAGCGGAACGTGCCACGGAAGATCTTCCTGCACCAGGGCGTGCACCTGGACGGGTTCAGCTTCCGCGACGAGTGGGTGAACAAGCTGCACCCGTGGTTCGACTACTGGCTGCAGGGCCTGCAGAACGGCGTGATGGACACGCCGCAGGCCACGATCCAGCGTGAGGACGGCTCGTTCGTGGACGAGGCCCGCTGGCCGGCGGTCGGCGCTCGCCCGATGACGTTGCAACTCAGCAAGCTGTCCGGTGCCAGCGGCCCGGTCAGCTTCACCGGGACGGACAAGGAGTCGGCGGACACCGTCGTCCTCGATCCGACGGCCGCGCGGACCGATCGGGCGGTGTTCCTCAGTGACGAGTTGAGCAAGGCCGTCCGGGTCAGCGGCACCGGGAAGGTGTCGGTGCGGGTCAAGGTCAACAAGGTTGCCGCAGGCATCAAAGCGCGGCTGGTCGACTACGGTACGGCGAACCGGTACGTGAACGTCACGAACGTCCCGGACACGCGTGTCTGCTGGGGTGACGGGAACGCGCTCGACACCGGGTGCTACGCGGACACGCAGATCAACACCGCTGTCTCGGACACGTCCGTCGTCGTCCGGACGCTGGCCGATGTCGGGCACTACAAATCCCTGTACACCAAGGAATCGCTGCGGTCGGACCGTTGGTACGACCTGTCGTTCGAACTGAACGCCGACGACGTGGTGTTCGCGGCCGGGCACCGCCTCGGCCTGGTGCTGACGGTCGAGCCGGACAACCCGTCCGTACCGTTCACCGGCGCGACGATCACCCTCGACCCGACCCGCTCGTCCCTCACCCTCCCCCTCACGAGCTACACCTCATCCCTCCAAACAGCCGAGCAAGCCCGAGTCCCCTCAACCCGCCTGGCCCAGCCAGAACCGGAGAAGAACCCGGCCAAGCTGATGCAACAGATGGTCGAAGCCTCCCGGTAAACCACATTTGCCTGGTTGACCAGTCACATGCGGGGTTTGCCACCCGGAATCAGGGTGGCAAACCCCCAACCCGGCTGGTCAACCAGCCAAATTGTCTGGGGCTCGGCGGCGAGGGCGCGGTCCGCGTTAGGCGGCGAGGTCTGCGTAGGCGGCGACCAGGGTGGTTGCGTCTTGTTCCCAGTTGAGTTCGGTGGCGGCTGAGCGGACGCCGTCGGTGTAGGTGGTGTAGTTGTCGATGACCGAGCGGACGGCGGTGGCCAGGGACTCCGCGTTTCCGGGCTCGTACAGGCCGCCCAGCTTGTACTGGGTCACGACCGCGCGGAGTTCGGGGAGGTCGGCGGCGACCACCGGCACGCCGGCGCGGACGGCGTGGAAGAGCTTGTTGGGAAGGGCGAGGCGGTGGTTCTCGCAGGTGTTCGTCAGCGTGACGAGCGAGATGCCGTACGAGCGCAGCGTGTCGTCGACCTCGTCGATCGAGCGCTCCGCGACGGTCTCCACCGGCCCCAGATCCAAGCGATAGTTGGGATCCACCGACCCCATCAGCACCGTGCGGAACGGCGCCAGCTGACGAGCCGCCGCCACCACGGTCGGCAGGTCCCGCCCAGCTCCGACGCGTCCGGCGTACAGCAACCCCTCGGGCTTCGAAGGCGCAGCCGGTACGTCGTCCGCGCGTGGGAACGTGTTCCGTACGACGCGCACGTCCGACAGACCGCGCGAACGCAACCGCGCGGCGATCCCGTCCGACACGGTGAAGACCACCCGCGCACGAGACGCCAGCGAGACCTCGTGTCGCCGCCCACGCGCACGCCACAACGGCGTCGGCCGTCCGGGCAAAGCGCGATCGAACCACAGCTCATGACTGTCGTACACGAGCGAGGCAGACCATCGCGAGGCGTACTCCGCGGCGAGCTCCAGCGTGTTGAAGTCGTGCGCGTGCACGACGTCGACCGGACCGGCCGCAGCCACCAACGGCGCCGCGGCGGTGCGCCACTGCGTCTCGGTGCGCAACCGGTGCTCGGGCAGCAGCAGCCACCGCCCGAACCGTTTCGCCAGCACCTTCGGACCGGTGTGCCCGTGCCCGACCGTGAGCCCGCCGTTCCCGGTCCGGAGACCGGAAGAGCGGGAGACCGACGCCACCGTGATCCCGGGGCCCACCTCGAAGCCTTCCGGAACGTCGCGGCCGATCACGTGCAGCGTGTGACCGGCCGCGGCGAGCGCCGTCGCCTCCCGCAGGATCCGCGAGTCCCCGGCGATCGGGGACTGCGCGATCATCAGAATCCGCACTTACTCGCTCTCGTCCTCGGCGTTGTCGAGGCTGAGCTCGTTGTTCAGGAACGGCAGCAGCACCTCGACCGACTTCCGCCCGTCGTGCAGGTCGCGGACGAACGACGGTCCCGCGTCGGCGATCTTGCGGGCGGTGTCGCGCTCGGCGACCAGCCGCTCGATCACCTCGGCCAGGTCGTCCGGGTTCGCCTCGGCGATCGGCAGGTCGGTCGGCAGCAGGTCCCGGACCGGGTCCGCAATGTGCCCGACGGTGACCCGGCCGGCCGCCATCGCCTCGCACGCGAACACGCCGTACGAACCGAGCAGCAACTGGTCGACCACGATGTCGGCGCTCTTCACCATCTCGGCGAGCTCCGCGTGCGGAACACCCTGGACGCGGTTGTACTTGATCAGCCCGCGCGCATCCAGATCGGTCAGCACCGGGTCGACGTACGCCGAGCCCTTCAGCGCGGACGCCGACGGCGCGTGCAGCACCACCGGGACCTCACGCTCGAGCACCGGCTGGGTCGACACGAAGCCCTCGACGTCGACGGCCAGCGGCAACCAGATGCCGTTGTCGACGAACTCGAGCAGGTCCGGCGTCGTGACGAAGACCGGCCCCTGATAGCCCTCGAGGTGGTGCCGCATCAGGTTGTTCGCGGCCTGCAGGCGCACCGTCAGCTCGTCGTCCGGGTCGCGGAACGGCGAGTAGCGGTACTGCTCGCGGTGCTGGGCGGGATCGCGGATCTCCGACCCGTGGAACACCAGGCCGTGCTTGATGCCGGCCTGGTCGAGCATCGGGACGTCGGTCGTCCACATCTGCCCGCGCTGCTGACCGAACATCGGCCGGCCCGCCTCGAACAGCACGTGGGTGACCTCGCGCAACGCGTACGCCGTGAGCTCCAGCTGCCAGCGCAGATCCGACCGGTACTGGCGGTAGGTGCCCGTGCGGTGCACGCGGAAGTCGAACGCCCCGCTGCCCGTGGTGAGCGACTCCGCCTTGATGTCCGGCACCTCGCGCTCCAGCGCGGTCGCCCACAACCACGCCTGGCCCGCACTGTTGACCGGCCCGAGCAGCAGGTGCCGCCCGGTCTTCGTGATCTTGCCGCCCGGCCGCGTGATCTCGAGCTGCCGCCCGGTCAGCTCGCCGTACAGCGCGCGCAGCTTGGTCGCCTGCCCGGCCCAGGACACCTCTTGCTGGTACGCCGGATCGGCGACCCGCTCGCGGTAGGCGTCCAGGTCGCCGAGCACCGTCCGGACCTTCGACGCCAGATCGTGCGCGTCGGCCGCGGTGAAGACCTCGCCGATCCGGGTGCGGTCGACGAACTCCTTCATGCTCGGCATGTCGCTGACCACCACCGGCAGCCCGGCGAAGGCGTACTCGAACAGCTTGTTCGGCAGCGCCATCTCGTGGCTCGGGTAGCGCAGGATCGGGATCAGCCCGACGTCCGCGGTGCGCAGGAACGCGACCACCTCGTCCGGCTTCACCGGGTCCAGGCAGTGCAGGCGGTCCTGCACCTCCAGCTGCACGGCCTGCGCCTGCAGCTCGCGAACCGCGTCCGTCGCCACACCAGGCACACACACGACGGCCAGATGCGCGTCCGGCAGGTCCACGAGCGCCTGGACGGCGGTGTGGATGCCGCGCGCCCGCGTGACGCCGCCGCTGTAGACGAGCAGCGGTACGTCGGACGCGAGGCCGATCTGGCTGCGAATGTCGGACACCTCGACCGACACGTCAGCAGGGTTCGGCGTGTTCATCACCACGGTCGGCTCGTCGCGCAGCTTGTGCTCGCGCTGCAAGCGGGTTGCGATCGCCGGGCTGACGGTGATCACCCGGTCCGCCTGACCGATGTACTCGCGCTCGTGGTTGGCCCAGGCCGCGATCGACCGCCGGGTCCGGGCGCCGTACTGCGAGAGGCCGGCGACGTACTCGTGCGCGTCGTACACGACCTTCAGCGAGCGGCCGCGGAGCTTCGCCCGGCCGGCGGCGCGGGTCGCGACGCCGATCACGTGCATGTCGTGCGCGTGCACGACGTCCGGCTCCAGACGGTCGATCAGGTCGCCGAACGCGATCTCCAGGTCCAGCGCCTCCGGGTGCAGCTTGCGCCACGGCGCCGGCCACGGCAGCCGGTGCAGCACGCCGTCGTACGCCCGCCAGCTGAACTTGAACGGGACGTCCGCCTTGTTGCCGACGCCCTTGCGCACCCAGGTCGCCCGCTCGGCGGCCTTCCAGCGCGCACGCCGGACCAGCCGGGTGGCGACGCCGGCCTTGAACTTGAGCGGATTCCCCTGCCCCGCCTTGGCCCGCGCGATCGCGTGCCCGGAGTCGGCCTTGAGCTCCTTGAGCTCGGCCGCGATCCGCTGGCTCCGCGCCACGTAGGACGCGCGGTACCGGTACCCCACCAGCGGCGGCCGCCAGTTGCGGCGCGCCGTACGGCTTCGTTTCCGTTCCTCACGCAGTGCGAAAGGCACCGCCACCCGGACGATCAGCGCACCGTCGAGCATCTCCCTCGACGGGAGGCCGCTGGCCGAGACCCCGAGCACAGTCACCTCTGCTCCGGTCTCGGCCAGTGCTGCGGCCTCTTTGCGGACCCGGCTGTCGTTGGTGACGTCGTTGGCGACCATCATCACGACCCGCAGGCCGGCATCTGTCACTGGCTGACCGACCTTCCGATCACAATCCTCCGCACGCCCGCCCACTTGGCCGCGTCGGTGCGGTCCCGGCCGTCGACGAGCACCTTGACACCCGGCAGGTCCGCCGGGCCCAGCTGCGCGTACTCCGCGTGGTCCGCCTGCAGCACTGCCGCGTCCACCGGCGCGCCCAGCGTGTACGGCGTGAAGCCGAGACCCTGGAGTTCCTCGTCGGTGTACATCGGGTCGTGCACGGACACCTCGGCGCCGCGCGCCTTCAGCGCCTCCACGGCCGGGAAGACCCCGGAGAACGCCGTCTCCTTGACCCCACCACGGTACGACGCGCCGAGCACGACGACCTTCGCGCCCTTGAGGTCGCCGAACGCGCCCTCGAGCAGACCGATCGTGTAGTCGGGCATGCCGGCGTTCGCCTCGCGGGCGGCCCGGACGACAGTGGCGTCGGGGTCGGTGTACAGGTACAGCCGCGGGTAGACCGGGATGCAGTGCCCGCCGACCGCGATGCCCGGACGGTGGATGTGGCTGTAGGGCTGCGAGTTCGACGCCTCGATGACGGCGTGCACGTCGATACCGTTCTGGCCGGCGAACCGGGCGAACTGGTTCGCCAGGCCGATGTTCACGTCCCGGTAGGTGGTCTCGGCGAGCTTCGCCAGCTCGGCCGCCTCGGCCGAACCGAGGTCCCAGACGCCGTTCGCGCGCTCCAGGTCGGGGCGCTCGTCGAAGTCCAGCACGGCCTCGTAGAACGCGGTGGCGCGCTTCGCGCCCTCCTCGGACAGACCGCCGACCAGCTTGGGGTACTTGCGCAGGTCCGCGAAGACCCGGCCGGTGAGCACCCGCTCCGGCGAGAACACCAGGTGGAAGTCGGTGCCCTCGGTCAGGCCGGAGATCTCCTCGATCATCGGCTTCCAGCGGCCGCGGGTGGTGCCGACCGGCAGGGTGGTCTCGTAGCTGACCAGGGTGCCCGGGGTGAGGTGCTCGGCCAGCGAACGGGTCGCGTTCTCCATCCAGCCGAACTCCGGCTGACCGGTCTGCTCGTCCACGAACAGCGGCACGACCACGACGACCGCGTCGCTGTTCGGGATCGCGTCCGCGTAGTCCGTGGTCGCCCGCAGGCGGCCGTCGGCCACGGACTCGGAGAGCAGCTCCTGCAGGTGGGCCTCACCCGGGAACGGCTCCTGGCCGGCGTTCACCAGCTCGACGAACTTCTCGTTGATGTCGACGCCGACGACCTGATGGCCCTTGGCCGCGAACTGGACCGCCAGCGGCAGTCCGATCTTGCCTAAGGCAACTACACTGACACGCACAGCAACTCCACTAGGTTGTGATTCTTCATCGGGGGCCTCGGAGCTTCCGTTCCAGCGGGTGCTCCACGAGCTCGTAGAGCAGCGCCGAGGCGAAGATCGAGAGGGCACAGACACCGGCGTACCAGGTCAGGTTGGACCAGCCGATCGGGCCGGCGATCCCGTGGTACTCCTTGATCGCATACATGATCGTGGCGTGCACCAGGTAGAACGCGTACGACCACTGGCCGAGCTTGACCAGCGGCTTGCTGCGCAGCAGCGACCGGCCGCCGCGCATGTCGCGGGCCGCGACCGCGAGGATCAGGAAGCCGTACAGCAGCGTCAGGACTTCCTTCTGGCACAGGCCCATCGTGACCGCGCCCGGGACCTTCGTCGGGTGCAGACCCGAGTAGTACAGGAGGTACAGTCCGCCGGCGGTGACCAGGAACGCGAACCAGACCGGGATCCGCGGCTTCCAGCCGGTTCGCAGCGCGATCGCCAGGCCGATGCCGAACAGGAACGCCACCGAGTGCAGCACCGGCTGCGGCAGCACCGGTACGGCGTCCTTGTAGTGGAACAGCGCCAGCCGGTACGCGCCGCCGGCGACGATCACCGCGACGCACAGGACCAGACCGCCGACGGTCTTCAGCCGCTGCGTGGCCCGCCAGACGAACGGGAAGTACGCGTAGAAGAACGCCTCCACCGACAGTGTCCAGCCCGCCGGGTTGCCGCCGTACAGGACCGTCGGGTTGTTCGACCAGCCCTGCAGCAGGAGCCCGGACAGCACCAGCACGGTCACCGAGACCGGCTTGATCCAGGACATCCCGGCCGGCGGCTCGAACCGGTAGAAGACGAAGATCGCCGCGACCAGCGTGAGGAAGTACAGCGGGAAGATCCGCGCGAACCGGCGCCGGTAGAAGGTGCTGATCTTCGTGCCCGGCCGGGACGACCAGGTGAGCACGAATCCGGACAGCACGAAGAAGAACGTGACGCCGGAGGTGCCGTACTTCAAGAATTTCCAGATCGGCAGCGGCGCCAGCTGGGTCATGTGGTGGCAGAACACGAAGAAGGCCGCCCACCAGCGCAGACCGGTGAGCGACTCGACTCGTGGCAACCTCCCACTGGGGGCGGCCGGCGGTGCGGCCTCCCCCGGGAAGGCACTGACCGGCGCGCCGGGAGGTGGGGTCCCGACATCGGCCGACCCAGGGGCGTCCTGGGTCGGCGGTGTCTGGTTCTCTTCGGCGGCCTTTGTCATGTGGTTACTCCGCGAGAGTGGCGACGACACGCTCCGCAGCGTGTCCGTCGCCGTACGGCATCGGGCGGTCCCCCGTGGGCGCCGGCCGGGCGGCCAACTGGGGCAGCTTACTCACGTCGGATGTCAACACGTTCCATCCGTCGTCCAGCGTCTCGACCCACTCGGTCTCGGTGCGCAGCGTGGTGCACACCCGGCCGAGCAGGAAGGCCTCCTTCTGCAGGCCCCCGGAGTCGGTCACCACACCGGCCGAACCGAGCACGGCCTGGACCATCTCGGGGTAGGCCAGCGGCTCGCGGACGTGCAGCGAACCGTCCGGACGCTCGAGCTTGATGCCGTGCTCGGCGCACTTCGCGACCAGGCGCGGGTGGGCGAGCAGCAGCACCGGAGTACCGGTCGCGGCGAGACCGTCGACGATCGCGGCCAGCCGCTCCGGGTCGTCGGTGTTCTCGGCCCGGTGGATCGTCGAGACGACGTACTCCCCGCGCTTGAACGGCCCGCCGAGCTCCTTGTCCTTGACCGCGTCGCGGACCCGGAAGCACACGTCCGTCATGACGTCGCCGACGAGCCGCGACTTGCCCGCCAGACCCTCGGTGGCCAGGTGGTCCATCGCCACCTGGGTCGGGGCCAGCAGCAGGTCCGCCGCGTGGTCGGTGAGCACCCGGTTGTGCTCCTCCGGCATCAGCCGGTTGAACGAGCGCAGCCCGGCCTCGAGGTGCGCGACCGGCAGGTGCATCTTGACCGCGGACAGCGCGCCGGCGAGCGTCGAGTTGGTGTCGCCGTACACCAGCACCCAGTCCGGCTTGTGCTCGTCCAGGACGGCATCCATCGCGGCCAGCATCGCGCCGGTCTGGACACCGTGGCTGCCGGACCCGACGCCCAGGTGGACGTCCGGGTCCGGGATCCGCAGGTCGGCGAAGAACACGTCGGACATGTTCTTGTCGTAGTGCTGCCCGGTGTGCACGATCACGTGCTGGTGCTCGGTGGCGGCAAAAGCCTCCGCCACCGGCGCCAGCTTCACGAACTGCGGGCGGGCACCGACAACGCTCAGAACCTTCATGACTACAGGGTCTCCCCGGCGACAGCGACAGTCCGGTCCTCGGTCGCCGACTGCAGAACGGCCTCGGCCACCCGGACGGTGGTCAGACCCTGCTGCAGCGTGACGATGTCGGCCTCCTTGCCGAGCACCGCGTCGCGGAACTGCTCGTGCTCGGTCTTCAGCGGCTCGGGCTTGCTGATCGCGTACCGGACCATGTCGCCCTCGCTGACACCGCGGAAGTGCGCGACGTCGTCCCACGCGGTCTGCACGGTGCCGTTGGCGTGGAAGGTCAGGTCGGCGGTCAGGGTGTCGGCGATGAACGCGCCCTTCTCACCGGTGACGACGGTGAGCCGCTCCTTCATCGGGGACAGCCAGTTGACCAGGTGGCTGGTGACGGTGCCGTTGGCCAGCTTGCCGGTCACCGCGATCAGGTCCTCGTACTGCCGGCCGGACTTGTGGGCGCTCTGCGCGGCCACCGTGACGAACGGCGACTGCGTCACCCACGCGGTCAGGTCGATGTCGTGGGTGGCCAGGTCGAGCACCACGCCGACGTCGGCGATCCGGGCCGGGAACGGGCCCTGGCGGCGGGTGGTGATCTGGTAGATGTCGCCCAGCTCGCCGGCCTCCAGCCGCACCCGCAGCGCCTGCAGCGCCGGGTTGTACCGCTCGATGTGGCCGACCGCGCCGACCAGGCCGGCCGCCTCGAACGCCTTCGCGATCTCGGTCGCCTCGGCCGAGGAACCGGCCAGCGGCTTCTCGATCATCGCGTGCACGCCGGCCTCGGCCAGCGCCTTCGCGATCTCGGCGTGGTACTGCGTCGGCACCGCGACCATGCAGTAGTCGATCTTCTCGGCGATCAGCTGCTCGATGTTCTCGTGCACCGGACGACCGCCGGCGACGCCGAACTTGTCACCGCCCGGGTCGGCGACCGCGACCAGGTCGACGCCCTCGAGGGACGCCAGCACCCGGGCGTGGTGCCGGCCCATCATGCCCAGGCCGATCAGGCCCGCACGCAGGTTCGCCATGCTCACGCACCCGCCTTCGCCACGGTGTTCACCGCGGCCACGATCCGGTTCAGGTCTTCCTCGGACAGCGAGGGGTGGACCGGCAGCGAGAGCACCTCGGCCGCGGCCTTCTCGGTCTCCGGCAGGTCCAGCTCACGCTGGAACGAGGGGAGCCGGTGGTTCGGGATCGGGTAGTAGACGCCGCAGCCGACGCCGTACTCGGTCCGCAGCGCGTTCGCGAAGCCGTCGCGGTCCTCGGTCACGCGGATCGTGTACTGGTGGTACACGTGGCTGGCCTCGGCGGCGACCGCCGGGACGCCGACACCGGCGAGGTTCGCGTCCAGGAAGGCCGCGTTCTCCTGCCGCTGCTTGGTCCAGCCGCCGATCTTGGTGAGCTGCACGCGGCCGATCGCGGCGTGCAGGTCGGTCATCCGGTTGTTCAGGCCGACGACCTCGTTCTCGTACTGCTTGAGCATGCCCTGGTTGCGGAACAGCCGCATCCGGCGCTCGAGGTCGGCGTTCGCGACCGAGTTCATGCCGCCCTCGCCGGACGTCATGTTCTTGGTCGGGTACAGGCTGAACATCGCGAACTCGCCGAAGGTACCGACCGGCGCGCCGTTCCAGGTGGCGCCGTGGGCCTGCGCGGCGTCCTCGTAGATCTGGATGCCGTGCTTGTCGGCGATCTCCTGCAGCGCGGTCATGTTCGCCGGGTGACCGAACAGGTGCACCGGCATGACGGCCTTGGTCTTCTCGGTGATCGCGGCCTCGACGGCCTGCGGGTCCAGGCAGAAGTACGTCGGCTCGATGTCGGCGAACACCGGGGTGGCGCCGGTCAGCGCGACGCTGTTCGCGGTCGCGGCGAAGGTGAAGGACGGGACGATGACCTCGTCACCCGGACCGACACCGGCGGCCAGCAGGCCCAGGTGCAGACCCGAGGTGCCCGAGTTGGTCGCGACGCACGCCCGGCCGGAGACCAGCGCTGCGCCGAACTCCTGCTCGAACGCCGCAACCTCGGGGCCCTGCGCCAGCATCCCGGACTGCATGACCCGGTCGACGGCTTCGCGCTCCTCCTTCCCGATGATCGGCTTCGCGGCCGGAATCGGCTGCACCATCAGTTCTCCTCCTGGTTTTCTCCGGCCGGCCGCAGCCGTCCGTCGGTTTCGATGTACATCTCGCCCGTGTTCGGGCACTTCCACTCGCCGTTCCCGACGTCGAGCAGCGGCACCCCGGCCTTGCCGACCCACTTGAGCCGGCGCGCCGGGACCCCGGCGACCAGCGCGAAGTCTGGCACGTCCTTGGTCACCACCGCACCCGCGGCGACCGTGGCCCAGCGGCCGATGGTGACCGGCGCCACGCACACGCTGCGCGCTCCGAGCGAGCAGCCTTCCTTCATCGTCACCCCGACCGGTTCCCAGTCGTGCCCGCTCTTCGGCGACCCGTCCGGGTTCACCGCGCGCGGGAAGTAGTCGTTGGTGAGCACCACCGCCGGGCCGATGAACACGCCGTCCTCGAGGGACGCGGGCTCGTACACCAGGGCGTAGTTCTGGATCTTGCAGTTGTCGCCCATCCGGACCCCGGTCCCGACGTAGGCGCCGCGGCCGACGATGCAGTTCTCGCCGAGAACCGCGTTCTCGCGGATCTGGGCCAGGTGCCACACCGACGAACCGTCGCCGATCTGGGCGCTGTCGTCGACGTCGGCGGATGGCGCGATGCGGGCCGTCACAGGGTCTCCTTCTTGGTGAGCCAACTACTCAGTACTTCGGCCGAGCGGCGTCCGTCGTGCAACTCCGCCACGAACTCCGGGCCGGCGGCCGCCCGCTCGGCGGCGGCGTCACGATCCGCGATCAGACCGCAGACGACATCACCCAGGGTGTCGGGATCCGCCTCCACGATCGGCACCTCTCGCCCGGCCAGACTACGCACCCGGTGGCGCACGGCGTCACCGACGTACGAAACCACGATGCGCCCGGCGGCCAGGGCCTCCGCGGCCGCCACGCCGTACAGGCCGATCCGGAGCTGGTCGACCACGATGTCGGCATCGCCGATCACGCTCGGCATCCGCTCGTGCGGTACGCCGGTGATCCGCCGGTACTCGATCCGGCCGCTCTCGTGCAGCTGGGTGAGCACGGCGTCGATCTCCTGCGTGCCCTTGAGTTTCGCGTTCGACGGGACGTGCGCGACGACCGGCTTCGCGCCCGCGAACAGCGGCTGCGCGGCCTGCTGCCAGGGCGCCGGGTCGATCGCGACCGGCAGCCAGGTGGCATCCGGTACGTCGTCCAGCAGGTCGACCGTGGACACGAAGACCGGGAGCTGCAGCGACGCGACCAGCTCGGCGTGCCGGCGGGCCTGCGGCTCGAGGCGCTCGGTCAGCTCGTCGCCCGGGGTGAACGGCGACCAGCGCTCGCGCTTCGCGTGCCGACTCGGCAGCCGGATGTCAGAGCCGTGGAACAGCAGCGAAACGTTGATGCCGCGCGCGACCATCGCCTCGATGTCGGCGGAGGCGTCCGAGAAGCCGCGGGCGCCGAACAGCGGACGCAGCGACTCGACCATCACATGCGTGTAGTTCTCGACGACGTACTTCTGCTGGGCACGCTGCCAGCGCGGCTGGCCGAACCAGGCCAGCGGCACGCCGTAGTCGCTCTTGAACGCGAACTGGCCCTTACGGTGCAGGGCGAACGAGACGGCGTCGACGTCCGGCAGGGTCTTCGCGGCCTGGGACCAGGTGTGCCCCTGACCGGCGGAGTTGGTCGGTCCGACCAACATCCGCACCGGCGTCGTCGCTACCGGCGGGAAGGCCGGCAGCTGCGCGTACGAGTACCGCAGGCCCCGAAGACGCCGCCGGACCGCTCCCGCGGTCCGGGCCAACGGCGCCGGCAGGTGCTCGCGGATCGCACGCGTCACCGTCACTGTGTCACCCATTACGTAGTCGGGGCCTTCATCATGTCGAGCTCGCGGCGGGCGGCCGGCAGACCCAGCACCACCGGGGTGCTGGCCTTGCGCTGGCCGAGGTTCCAGCCGGCCCAGATCGCGCCGGCGTCCAGGGCGATCACGACGTCGGCCTGGTCGATGGTCGTCAGCACGTCGCGACGGCTGAGCACCCGCTCCCAGTAGGTCTTGCCGAGATCCTTGTTCGCGCGGTTCCCACTCAGGAACTTCACCGGCGCGGAGGTCTTGATTGCCTTCGGCAACATCCTGCCCGCCACCTTGCGCGCCTTCCGGGCCCGCCACTCCACGGCCTTCACGACCCGCTTGGCCCCGGTAGGCCGCGGCTTCGCCGCAGCAGGCGGAGGCGTGGCCGAAGCCGCGCCGGCAGCGGCGACCTCGGCGGCGGCCGGGGCGACCTTGGCCTCGTCGGCGACGACGGTCTCGGGGGCTGCGACTGCTTCCGGCGCGATGACGGCGTCCGGGGCGGCGTCGGTCGGCTCGGCGGCCGGCTCGGGCTCGGGGGCCGGCTGGGCCGGCATCCGGCCGGGGCCGATCAGCGTGAACGTGTTGACCTTGTCGGCCACCCACGCCGACGGCGCGACCCAGCCGACGACGTCGATGGTGACGTTCTGGTCGCCGAGGTCCTCGCGCACCTGGTCGAAGTACGTGGGCGGCAGCCGCCGCGTCGACAGCAGTACGACGTTGCTCATGCCGCCACTCCCTTCACACTCGCAGCCAGCGCCTCGATCCGCGGATCCAGCTGTAGGTCCCGCCGGTACGACGCACCGAACTCCCGCGCCTTCGCCCGGATCCCCTCATCGGCGGTGCGCGCCGCGTGCGCCGCCTCGATCAGCGCCGCCGCGATCGCCTCCGGGGTCACGTCCGCGACCGGGAACCACAGCGGGTGCCCGCGCAGGACGTCGGACGCCGCGTTCTCCGGGTCGTGCACCGACACCACCGGCAGCCCGGTCGCGAGGTACTCGAACACCTTGCCGCTGGTCACGTACCGCCCCTTGCCCAGCATCAGCAGCTGCGCGTCGAACTCGTCGTACGCCTTGGCGATCTCGGCCTTACCGACCGGACCCTCGTAGCTGACCCCGGCGTCGGCGGCGCTGTTGATCGTCGCGAGCATGTCGGCCCGCGGCTGCGCGTAGTACCCGAGGTAGCCGTGGATCTTCGCCTTCGCGCCGGCCAGCTCCTCGGACTGCTCCTTGGCGAGCTGCCAGCCCTCGACGAACTCCTTCAGCGGCACCTTCGGCGACACCGTGCCGACGTACCCGAAGACGAGCGGCCGGTCGGTGACCGCGCCGCGGTCCTGGGTGTCCGGCACCAGGTCCGGATCGAAGCCGTTGGCGACGGTGTGCATCTTGCCGGCGTGCGCCGGGTAGAGCTTCTCGTGCCAGTCCTTGATCGGGTCGTTGACGAACCAGACCTCGCGAGCGGACTCGACGAGCTTCTTCTCCCACTTGGCCGCACGGCTGTTCGGCTCGTGCAGCCGGTCGCCGGTGAAGACGTCCAGCAGCCAGGCGTCGCGGTAGTCCATGACGTACGGCACCTGGAACTTCTTGTGCAGGTGGTACGCCGCGGTGAACGCGACGTGCGGGTTCGCGGTGGCAACCGTGAGGTCGACCTTGTGCGCCTTGTGGATCTGCTCCGCGGCCTTCTCGATCACCGAGCGCCAGGGCCCGTACCCGCTCTCCGGGAACGGGATCTGGTCCTGCTTGGTGCGCCACTTGCTCCACAGCTTCGGGTTCTGCGCCCGGCGCTTGGACCACTTGCGCAGATCGGCCTCGAGGATCGGCCACTCGAACGGGACCCGGACGACCTCGACGGACGGGTCGACCCGCTCCTCGAGGGTCAGGTCCGCGCCGGTGAAGCGGAAGAACGTGTCGCGGTCGGCCGTCAGCACGGTCACCTTCCAGCCGAGCGCGGCGAACCGGTTGGCCGTGGCCAGGGCCCGGTAGACACCGCCGCCACGGCAGGGCGGGAAGCCCCAGGCGACGTACAACAGGTGTGGGCGGTCGGTCATGCAGTTCCTCTTAAGAGATTGAGAATTGCGTCGGCCAGGTCGTCGTACGGCGTGTTCGTGGGCAGATGGTCGGCCGCCCATTGCAGCGCGTGGTCGCGCAGTTTCTCCAGCTCACCGGGATCCGCGGACCAGCGCCGCAGGGTCTCGGACGCCTCCGCCACCGAGTCCACCAGTACTCCGCCACCGGACTCCTCGATCACCTTCGACTGCCGGGGCAGGCGGGTGGACAGCACGGGAAGGCCGCTGGCGAGGTACTCGTAGATCTTGGACGGCATCGCCTCCACGAACGCGGGGGTGGGCTGGAGCATGGCCAGGCCCGTCCAGGCACCGTGCGCGATCCGCCAGGCGTCGGCAGGCGGCTGGCGCCCGTGCAACCGGACCCGGCCGTCCAGGTCCGGCTGCGTGATGCGGGATTCGAGCCGGTCCCGGTCCGCCTGCGCGACCGGGCCGACCAGGTCGAGAGACCAGTCCGGCGCCGCGGCGACGGTCTCGACCATGTCGAACAGACCCCGGCTGGCGCGCAGGTCCCCGACGTACACCGCGCGCGGTGTGCCGATCGGCGGGGACGGGGCCAGGAAGCCGTGGTCCGGGAGGTTCTGCACCACCAGGCGGTGCTTGGCCTGGTGCGGGGCGAGGTGCGAGTCGGCGACCACGGTGAGATCGGCGCGCGCGGCCAGCTTCGACCCGGCGCGGACGATCAGCCGGGCCGGCAGTCCCGCCGGCCCCTGCGCCCAGGCGCGATCGGCGAGCAGCCGCTCGTAGTCCTCGTGCACGTCGACGACGAACTTGCGCCGCCGCATAGTGGTGACCAGCCGGGTGACCGGGATCATGTCCGGGTCGACCGTCATCACCACCTTGGCCTTGGTCCGCCAGGGCAGGACGGCGGTCCGCGCCAGCCGCTGCACCATGTTGCCGCGCGGCCCGGCGTGCACGACCGCGCCGGCCGGTCCGCCCTCGGCATCACCGAGGCCCCACAGCTCGACCGTGAGGTCGCGGTGCTGCAGGGCCGCGGTGATCTTGTGCAGGCGCGCATCGGCCACGTCGTGGCCGGTCGTGATGATCCCCACGTCCGGCGCGGTGCTGCGTGACATTGGTCAGAGGTCCTCGAGTGAGACAGCTTCTGCTTCGCCGACCTGCAGGAACTTCGTGTAGGCCTGGATGACCTCGTTGGGCTCGCCGCGCATCATCAGCTTGCCCTTGTGCAGCCAGATGCAGTCATTGCACAGCTCGCGGACGCTGCTCATCGCGTGGCTGACCAGGAACATGGTCCGGCTGTTGGTGACCAGCTCGGTCATCTTCGCCGCGGCCTTGGTCTTGAACGACGCGTCACCGGCGGACAGCGCCTCGTCGATCAGCAGGATGTCCGGGTCCATGTGCACCGCGACGGAGAACGCCAGCCGGCTGAACATGCCGGACGAGTACGTCCGCATCGGCATCTCCATGAAGTCGCCGAGCTCGGCGAAGTCCGCGATCTCCTCGTACTTCGCCTCGATCTCCTTGCGGCTCAGACCGGACGCGAGACCGCCGAGGACGACGTTCTCCCGGCCGGACAGCGCGGCGTTGAAGCCGACGCCCAGTGCCAGCAGCGTGGACACCCGGCCGTGCACCTCGATCCGGCCCGACGTCGGCGGCAGGATGCCGGCGATCGACCGCATCAGCGTCGACTTGCCGGCGCCGTTCGCGCCGATGATGCCGATCGTGGTGCCGTGGTCGACGTCGAAGGACACGTTCTGGACGGCCTTGACCTCGCGCACCGCGCGCTCGCCGCGGCCGAGCCGGACGATCGCACTCTTGAACGTCGGCACCCGCTCGAACGTGGTCCGGTAGGTGATCGAGACGTCCTGCACCTTGACGGCCGGAATGCCCGTCGGGGTCTTCTGCATGGGCTTCTTCTCGGTCTCAGAGACGGACAACGAACTCACGCTCCCTCGACATGAAGAACAACGAGCCGACCACGAAGGCCAGAATCGCCCAGAACCCGGCGCCGGCCCACATCTGCCACTTCGGGATGTCGCCGCGGACCAGCAGGTCGGTCCACCCGCCGATCAGCGAGTAGAGCGGGTTGTACTGGATGAAGCCCTTGAACTTCGCCGGGGCCTGCTCGGCGAACCACAGCACGGGCGACAGGTACAGCCAGATCCGCACGAAGTACGGCAGGAAGCTGGTGGTGTCGCGGAAGTAGACCTGCAGGGCCGCGAAGATCATGCCCATGCCGGCGGCGAACACCGTCAGCATGATCAGGAACGCCGGGGCCAGCAGCATCTGCCACTTCAGCGGTTGCCGCATGGCGACGTGGATGATCAGGTACACCGCGAGGGTCGGCAGGAAGCGGAAGAACGCCGTCCTGACCGCCGACAGCGGCAGCAGCATCCGCGGGAACGACATGTTCATCAGCAGCTTGCCGCCGCCGACCACGCTCGCCGCACCGGCCGTCATCGCACCGGAGAAGTAATAGAAAGCGAAGAGACCGCCGCACATGTGCGCGAACCGCTCGGCCGCGTCCACCTTGGTACCGCCGCCGGCGATGATGTCGACCAGCAGGTAGTACACCGCGGCCAGGAGCAGCGGGTTCAGGACCAGCCACACCTGTCCGAAGAAGGTGTTCGTGTTGGCCGCCCGGATGTTCGTCCGGGACATCTCCGCCGCGAACTCCCGCCGCTGCCACAGCGCCTTGAAGTACGGGCGCAGTGCCGGCAGTCCGACCTTGTGTGGTTCGTACACGTGCACCGACGGGTTGAACTCCTCGTCGACGCTAGTCGCGTTCATTCAGGCGATGCCTCTCTCTGCCGGAAAGTTGGATCCACAATGGCCGATCACCTGGGTTTCGGCGGTTGCCGCCCGGGGTACGGCGACGTGCCACGCGGACCGGGAAGCAGAGTAGCGGATCGGCACGGACGCCGACGACACAGCGGTCCTCCTTAGTGAGCAACGACGTACGGACGGCTACCAAACGTCGTACCCCGCTGCGTCCACAACACCTGCGTCGTCCTTCGCCGATCGTTATCCGGAATATACATTTGACAGCCAGCGACGACCAAAACGCCTTGCGGGCAAGAGGTCTCGGCGGGACCTCTTTGGTCAAATCGCCGTCAATTCACGATGTACGACGCTACCCACCCGCGCCAAGTTGGCGTGACCTGTCCCACCAGGACAGACAGTCACCGATGAGACCCCAGGAAGTGCCTTCCGGCAGCGGACGTGTCACGCAACAGCACGTCCGCCCTCCCCATGGACAGCCTCACCATCCACGGAGTACCCGTCGGCACCTCCCGGGGTTCCACCGTCGATCCGGTCCGGTGCCCGCGGTGGGCGGATGCGGACATGTCCGGATCGACCGGCACGATGACCAGGGCGGCGGTCATCGCACCTAGGGCTTGGGAAGCAAGCCCTTTAGTCCGTCCCCAGAGGTGCTGCGTACGCCGGCAGGTGCGCGCAGCAGGTGTGGGGGCGGACCGGAGACCGGAGCAGGACAGCGCACGCCGGGAAACCCGGGCGCTGGGGACGGCAGCCACGACGCGAGGGGCGGCGGTACACGGCGGAACCGGTCGCATCGGGCACTCCTCCTCATCGGCCTCACGATTGGAGATGCCACAGTTTGTACACCCTCCGGCACAGCGGGTGATGGCACGGAAGTGCGAGGGCACCGATGCGCCGGGATCGAGACCCAACCGAAACAGGCTCCGCTGACGAGACAGCCAACTCGGGCCAGAATTGGAACAGCAGCCCGGCGGCGCTCAGGTGGTCCGTCGCCGGGCTGCTGGACCTCAATTCTCGCTCACGACTGCGCGGAAATGGTGGCCAGATGGTGACACGGCACAAGAATGCTGACAGGACAACAAATATCGCTGCGTGTTTACACGTCGACACGGACCGTGCCGACGGCGCTGGAACGCCCCGTCTACGCTGGAGGGGCGGTTGCGGACGGTGACAGCAGTCGGAAGGGAGGGCGGCGTTGTGAGCGCAGCGGACACGGAGCGTGTCGGTCATCTGAGGGTGCTCGGGCTCAACGACGACGAGATCAGGGTCTACCAGCATCTGCTGCGGACCGGCCCGTCGTCGATCACCGAGCTGGACGACGCGGTTCCCGACCGGGAGCGTTCGATCGACTCCGCCCTCGGCGGACTCGTGCAGGCCGGCCTGGCCCGCCGGTCCGGCTCGGACCACTCCCGGTACCTGCCGGTCCCGCCGGACGCGGGCCTGGAGGCGATGACGCTGCGCCGCGAGTCCGAGCTCAAGCAGGCCCGGATCGAGGTCCTGAACGCGTACGACGAGTTCCGCCGGACCGTGCACAACGAGTCGACGACGCACCTGATCGAGGTGGTCACAGGCAGCGCGATCGTCGAGCGGATCCACCAGATCAAGGGCGGCGTCCAGCGCGAGATCCTGGCGATCGACTCCCCGCCGTACTACATCGGCGGCCCGAACCAGGAGGAGATCGACCAGCTCAAGAGGGGCGTCTCGTACCGGGTCGTTTACTCGCCGGAGTCGGTCGAGGTGCCCGGCTACCTGACCGAGAACATCCTCCCGTGCGTGGAGGCGGGTGAGCAGGCGCGGGTGCTGCCCGACGTACCGGCGAAGCTGACGATCATCGACGGCTCGATCGCGTTCGTGTCGATGTCGGCGCGCGACACCGACGTGAACCGGTCGCTGCTGATCATCCGGCCGAGCAGCCTGCTGACCGCGCTGATCGGCATGTTCGAGCTGTGCTGGCGCAACGCGCTGCCGCTGCACGCGTCGGTCGGTGCGGAGGACGACCGCCTGGAGCCGATCGAGCGCCGTCTGCTCGCCCTGCTGGCCACCGGCGCCGCGGACGACACGATCGCCCGCACGCTGGGCATCAGCCGCCGCACCTTCTTCCGGTACCTGGAGCGCCTCATGAACCGCACAGGCGCCAGCACCCGCTTCCAGCTGGCCCTCCACGCCGCCCGCGAGAACTGGCTCTGAGGAACGCAGAAGGGCCCGCACACGCTGGGCGGGTTCACGCGGTCCTCGCAACACCTCGAGTTGAGGAGTTGCGGGGACCGTGTCGTTGTCGGAGGAGTTGGGGTGTCTGCTGAGGCTGGT
>NZ_JBFAJQ010000022.1:0-100059 GCF_040655315.1 Kribbella sp. NPDC050459
CCAGGATCAAACTCTCCGTTGAAAAATATGACAAACCAGCAAAGCTGGAGAGCCGACAATCGAAAAGCGATCCTTTGAATCAGAAACAAAACCATTAACTGGCTTGTCATCCGTAATAATTTCAAAGGAATCCACCCACAGACAAACAACAACCCACACCCAAGATCAAAGACCCAGGGCTAGGAGAAGTCATTCAACGCCTGTGGACAGGGTTAATGCATCTTTCGGCATTGACTTTCGGCACGCTGTTGAGTTCTCAAGAATCGGACGCACACCGCAGTCTGACCTCTCGGCCAGGCTCCCGGGGCAACCTACGTTACTATACCGGAGCAGATCCACCGAGACAAGTCCCAGTTTTTCTGACCCTCCACCCGCATCCAAGCTACCGCCCCGAGTCAGACGACCCGGTTCGGCTCAGCTAGCCTTGGGGGGTTCGGAGCGACCGGCCGCTTTCGCGTCCCGCGCCTCGCTCCAACGAAGAGAACATTACGTGGCCCGCAGGTGGACGGTCAAATCGGTTCCCGGTGCGCTGAATCACAGGCCTGTAATTTGCCGTCGGCAACCCCGATGTGGGAGTGGAGCCCACTCCCACGCCGGCACCGTCAGCCCTGCGTCCGCGCGGCCAGAACCCCTGCGAACGAACGCTTCCCGCGACGCAGCACCAGCACGCCACCAGGCAGCAGGTCCTCCGCCGCCGGCACGTACTCCGCGTCCTTCACCTTCTCGTTGTTCAGGTACGCACCGCCTTCGGCGACCGTGCGCCGCGCAGCCGACTTGCTGGCCACCAGCCCCGACTTCACCAGCAGGTCGCCGTACGTCGGCATCGGCTCGCCGGCGCCCAGCTCCACATGCGGTGCTTCGCGCAGCGCCGCCACCAGGGTCGAGCCGTCCAGCGACCCCAACTCCCCTTGGCCGAACAACGCCTTTGACGCCTCCTGCACGCGCAGGGTCTCGTCGGCCCCGTGCACCAGGGTCGTCAGCTCCTCCGCCAGTGCTCGCTGCGCTTCTCGGGCCTGAGGACGTTCCGCGGTCGCCTGTTCGAGGGCGGCCAGCTCCTCCGGCGTACGGAACGTGTAGAAGCGCACGAGCTGCATCACGTCCCGGTCGTCGCTGTTGAACCAGAACTGGTAGAACGCGTACGGCGTTGTCAGCTCCCGGTCCAGCCACACCGTGCCGGACTCCGTCTTCCCGAACTTCGTGCCGTCGGCCTTGGTCACCAGCGGTGTCGCCAGCGCGTGCGCCTTGCCGGCCTCCGTACGGCGGATGAGCTCGACGCCCGCGGTCAGGTTCCCCCACTGGTCGCTGCCACCGGTCTGCAGCGTGCAGTTGTGCCGCCTGTACAGCTCCAGGAAGTCGAGGGACTGCAGCAGCACGTAGCTGAACTCCGTGTAGCTGATCCCCTGCTCCAGCCGGGCCTTCACCACTTCCCGGCCGAGCATCCGGTTCACCGGGAAGTGCTTCCCGATGTCCCGCAGGAAGTCGAGGGTGTTGAGATCCTTGGTCCACTCGTAGTTGTTGACGATCCGGGCCGGGTTCGGCAGGGACGGATCGAAGTCGACGAACTTCTCCACCTGGGCGCGGACCTTCTCGACCCACTCGTGCACGACGTCCTTCGGGTTCAGCACCCGCTCGGACGTCTCCTTGGGGTCACCGATCAGCCCGGTGGCGCCGCCGACGAGCCCGATCGGGTTGTGGCCGGCCAGCTGGAGCCGCCGCAGCGTCAGCAGTTGCAGCAGGTTGCCCATGTGCAGGCTGGGCGCGGTGGGGTCGAACCCGACATAGGAGGTGATCGGTCCTGCCGCCATCGAGGCCCGGAGAGCGTCCGGGTCGGTGGAGTGGGCGATCAGGCCACGGCTCTGCAGGTCGTCGAGCACCTGAGTGCGGCGTTCGGTCACTAGTTCTCTCCTCGAGTACGTCGGGTCGGTACCAGTGTCCTGTACGGCGGCGTACCGCGACTCAGGTGGGTTCGGGACGTGTCAGCACCGACCGGAGCTGTGGGCGCAGCGCGTGTCCGTCCGGTCCCTGCACCGTGACCGCGGTCGGTCTGTGCGGGTCATGGGCGCCGGGGTCCGTGTTCGGGACCGGGAGGCCGTGGGACAGGACCTGCTCGGCCGGTGTCAGCTGGCGGATCCCGATGGCCAGCACATGGTCCGGATGCGTCTGCGCGAAGTCGCCGTACAACTGGGGGTCGTGCTGGCCGTCGTCACCGACCAGCACCCACCGCACGGTGGGGAACTCGCGGGCCAGCCGGCGCAGTGCGGTCCGCTTGTGTTCCTGGCCGCTTCGGAACCAGCCGGTGTTCGTCGGTCCCCAGTCCGTCATCAGCAACGGGCCCAGCGGGTACCCGTGCCGGGCCAGGAAACGGGTGAGCGTCGGCGCGGTGTTCCACGCCCCGGTGGACAGGTAGAACATCGGCGCACCGGGGTGGTCCGCCAGCAGCTCCTCGTACAGACCGGCCATTCCCGGTACGACGCGGCGCGCCTGCTCGTCGCGGACGAACGTGTTCCACGCCGCGATCAGCGGACGCGGCAGCATCGTCAGGATCACCGTGTCGTCGATGTCGCTGACGAGTCCGAACGTGGCCTCGGGGTCCGGAACGAAGATCCGCGCCCGCGCCTGCCGGTCGCCGCGCACCCCCAGCACGACCTCGTGCCACCCCGGGGGCAGCACCACCGGCACGTTCAGGTCGATGAAGCCGCCGCGATCGGTCACGGTCTCGAACGTCTGCCCGCTGACCGTGACGGTGACCGGCACCTTGGTCGCCGGCGCCGTCACGAACACGCGCCAGCCGCGCACCACCTGGTCCTCGTCGTACCGCGGCTGGTTGCGTGGATCGCGGCCGAGCACCACACGGGCCAGCACCCGGACGAACTCGGTGTTGCCGTAGCCGACCTGCGGGATGATCCGCTCCTGCCAGCCACGACGCCGAAGCACCGCCTGCACCCCGAGGTTGAACCAGTCCTCGAGACGGGACGAGTAGTGCGGACGGGCCATACCAGAAACCTACCCGTCGCACGGGCCGCTAGTCGTCCTGCCTCGCGGTCCGCGGACAGCTTTCACACGTCCTTCACGAACTGTCGGTCGCGTCGCCTACCGTCTCTCCATGACCGCTCTCGGAATGTGCTTCCCGCGTACCTATCCGGCCGCGCTCGTCACCGACGTGGCGCGGCGGCTCGACCGCGGCGGCGCGGACGAGCTGTGGATCATCGAGGACTGCTTCTTCACCGCCGGCCCGTCGCTGGTGTCGGCCGCGCTGACGTCGACCGAGCGGCTGACCGTCGGGCTCGGGATCGTGCCGGCCGTCGCGCGCACGGCCGCGGTGACCGCGATGGAGTTCGCGACGCTGGAAGCCCTCGGGCCCGGGCGGTTCCTGCCGGGCATCGGTCACGGCGTGCAGGCGTGGATGGGGCAGATGGGCGTCCGGCCCAAGTCGCCGTTGACGGCGCTCGACGAGGTGACGACCAGTGTGACCCGGTTGCTGCGCGGCGAGGAGGTCAGCTTCGAGGGGACGACGGTCCACCTCGACAGGGTGAAGCTGGACGCGCCGCCGGCCGACGTACCGCCGATCCTGCTCGGGGTGCAGGGCCCGAAGTCGATGGCGCTGGCCGGGCGGGTGGCCGACGGGGTCGTCCTGGCCGAGCCCGCCACCGCGGCGTATGTGCGTCAGTCGGTGGAGCAGGCCGGATCGCCCGATGGGTTCGTGGTCGCGGTGTTCACGTCGATGTGCGTCCGCAAGGACCGCAAGACGGCGTACGAGTGGACCGCGCCGTGGCTCGGTTCGCGGATCGGCGACCGGCCGCCGCAGCTGACCGCGCTGCCGTTCTTCGACGAGATGAAGGCGCTGTACGACGCGTCCGGCGAGGCGGGGCTGGTCGGGATGCCGGCTGACTGGTGGACCGCGATCGGCGCGATCGGCACGGTCGACGACGCAGCCGAACACATCGCCGGGCTGGAGGCGGCCGGGGTGCACCATGTGGGGCTGTTCCCGGATCCGGAGGTCGAGCACGGGTTGCCGCAGCTGGACCACGTGCTCGAGCTGGCGAACCGCTAGGCGCGCTTCTTCGGGACGTGCGGGCGGTACGGCGAGACCGTCGGGTCGTTCGGGATCCAGAAGCGCCACGGGTGGTCGGGTGCTTCGCGGAGGCCGACGCGCGGGCCGGTGGCGGGTACGCCGTCGAAGCCGGGGCCGTCGAGGAGCTGGATGGACGACGTCTTCGCCAGCAGGTCGGCGCCGTTGCCCTCGCGTCCGATGCCCAGGGCAACACAGAGGCGGGCCGGGCCACGGGCGAGGTCGCGGTCCGGGTTGTTGGCGGGGCGTTTGGGGAGCGGGCCTTTGCGGACGCCGACTGATTGGTTGACGACCACCTTTTGCGGCGCTGTCTGACGGCGGCGGGCGCGGGCGAGGTCGACTCCTTCGATGACCTCGCCGGCGCGGAGCAGGACTGCCGATGGGACGCCTTCGGGGCCGGCGACGACGTTCATGCAGAAGTGCATTCCGTAGGTGAAGTACACGTACAGGAAGCCGGGCGGACCGAACATGACCGCGTTGCGCGGTGTCTCACCCCGGTAGGCATGCGAGCCGGGGTCGTTCGGCCCGTCGTACGCCTCGACCTCGGTCACCCGGACCGCAACCGTGCCCTCGTCGGTGGTGCTGCGCAGCACCATCCCCAACAGCCGCGGCGCCACCTCCAACACAGGACCCGCCAGCTGAGAACGACGCATGCGCAGCACCTTAGGCGACAGCTAGGCAGGCCGGCCCCTCGGCCGGGTCTCCCGAATCGCCGGCGAACCGCCGGTGCCTGCCGTCAGGCCAGGCGGGTGGTGTGTTCGGTGGTGCGGGCGCGGAGTTCTTTCAGTTGTTCGGCTACGCGGGGTTGGGCGGTGCCGCCTCGGGTGTTGCGGGACGCGAGGGAGCCGTCGACGGTGAGGACCGTGCGGACTTCGGGGGTCAGGTGCGGGGAAATGCCGGCCAGGTCGTCGTCGGTGAGGTCCCAGAGTTCGATGCCGCGCTTCTCGCATTCCTGGACGCAGGCGCCGGCCAGTTCGTGGGCGACGCGGAACGGGACCTTCTGGCGGACCAGCCATTCGGCGATGTCGGTGGCCAGTGAGAAGCCCTGAGGGGCGAGTTCTGCGAGGCGGTCGGCGTTGAAGCGCACCGTGCGGATCATGCCGGTGAAAGCGGGCAGCAGCACCTCGAGGGTGTCGATGGAGTCGAAGACCGGCTCCTTGTCCTCCTGCAGGTCCCGGTTGTACGCGAGCGGCTGCGCCTTCAGCGTGGCCAGCAGACCGCTCAGGTTCCCGATCAGGCGGCCGGCCTTGCCGCGGGCGAGTTCCGCGATGTCCGGGTTCTTCTTCTGCGGCATGATGCTCGACCCGGTCGAGAACGCGTCGTCCAGCTCGACGAAACCGAACTCCTTCGTCGCCCAGATGATCACCTCTTCGGCCTGCCGGGACAGGTCGACACCGATCTGCGCGGTGACGAACGCGAACTCGGCGACGAAGTCCCGCGCCGACGTACCGTCGATCGAGTTCGCCGACGAGTTCGTGAAGCCCAGCTCGTGCGCGACGAAGACCGGGTCGAGCCCGAGTGAGCTGCCGGCCAGCGCGCCCGAGCCGTACGGCGAATCCGCCGCCACTCGGGCGTCCCAGTCGGCCAGCCGGTCCAGGTCCCGGATCAACGGCCAGGCGTGGGCGAGCAGGTGGTGTGAGAGCAGCACCGGCTGCGCGTGCTGCAGATGCGTCCGCCCGGGCATCGCGACACCCAGGTGCCGCTCGGCCTGCTCTGCGAGCGTGTTGACCTGCTCCAGCAGCAACCGCCCGATGATCCGGCCGTGGTCACGCAGGTAGCTCTTGAACAGCGTGGCGACCTGGTCGTTCCGCGACCGTCCCGCACGCAGCCGTCCGCCCAGCTCAGGCCCGAGCCGGACGAGCAGACCGTGCTCCAGCGCCGTGTGCACGTCCTCGTCCTCGGCAGCGGGCTGGAACTCGCCGGACAGTACGTCGGCCAGCAGCCCGTCGAGACCCGCGAGCATCGCGTCCAGGTCCTCGTCCGTCAGCAGCCCCGCGCGGTGCAGCACCTTCGCATGCGCCTTCGACCCGGCGATGTCGTACGGCGCCAGCCGCCAGTCGAAATCCGTCGACTTGCTCAACGCCGCCAACGCCTCCGCCGGTCCGCCCGAGAACCGGGCCCCCCACAACGCGGAGTCCCGGGCGCCGCTCTCTCCAGTGCTCACAAAGTCATCCTCTCAGTCACTTGCTCAACAGCGTGCGCCAGGTCGCGGCATCGCCCGGCGCGTACGCCCGGCTGAAGCCACACCCGAACGCGTAAGGGTCTTTCAGCGGATCGGCCCCGCCCCACTGCGGTTCGCCGGCGATGAGCAGCCGGCGGCCGACGGTGTAGTCGGGGAAGTCGACGGAGACCTGGTACCCGGATCCCTGCGGTGGGGTGGCAGTCCGCACCGTCACGGTCCGGCCACCGCCGACCGGTTTGAACCACTCGTGGACCGTGAAGGTCAGCAAGTAGCTCGGGAACGCCGCGTCCGGAGCACGCACAGCCTTCTCGACAGTGCCGTCGAAGGCGAAGGCGCGCTTCTTCAGCTCCGCCGGCGAATACCCGACTGCGCAGGAGCCGGCGATCCCTTGACTCGGCCGGGGCGACGTAGCGCTCGACCGCGGCGACGTAGTGCTCGGCCGCGGCGACGTAGTGCTCGGCCGCGGAGCGCTGGATGTTGGGCCGGGGACCGCGACCGGGTCCGGTTCCGAGGTGCCACGGTGGATCGCGACGCCACCGATGACAGCGGCTGCGGTGGCCGTCGCGGCCAGAGTGGGCACGAACACCCGGCGGCGAACGGTGCGCGTACGGCGTGATCGTACGGCGGCCTCGTCAAGCTGACGGCGGGCGTGAGCGAGGACCTCCGCGGACGGCGGTGGAACCGCGCCGGCGGACTTCAGGTCGTCCCAGTGATCGGTGGGGTTCATCGGTCAGCCTCCTGTCGGGTCCTTGCGGGGTCGGTGAGGTGCTCGTCCATGCGTTGGCGGGCTCGGTGCAACCGCGAGCGGGCGGTGCCGGGTGGGATGCCGAGCACCTGCGCAGCTTCCGTCGGGGTCAGGTTCTCCCAGGCGACCAGGAGCAGCAGTTCGCGCTCGACGGCCGGCAGACCGTGCAACGCCGTACGCAGAGCCGGTCCGAGGGCAGCGGCATCCAGCCGAGCGTCGACCGCATCCGTCTCGTCCACCGGCCGCTCGAAGCCGAGGAGCCTTGGTACGCGGAGCCGGCGTTTGCGGTAGTAGCCGTGCAGCACATGCCGAGCCACTCCGAACAGCCAGGCGCGCGGGGAGCCCAGGTCGGGGTCGAACGACGAGCGACCGGCGTACGCCGCGACCCACACCTCACCGAGCAGATCGTCCGCGACCCCGCCTGCCGTACGGCGGCTCAGGTACGCGTGGATGTCACCGCCGTGCGTATCGACCTGCGCCACGAACCATTCGTCCATCGCCGCTCCCCTCCACCCACCTCACCTCGTACTTGGCGATGGTCGGCGTCAGCGTTCGCTACTTCGGTTCGCGGGCGGCGAGGGACAGGAAACGGGCGGCGAGGTCGGGGCCGCCGGTGGGGTTGCGGGAGACGACCATGACGGTGTCGTCGCCGGCGATGGTGCCGAGGACGTCGTCCAGGCCGACGTGGTCGATCGCGGACGCGAAGTACTGGGCGGCTCCCGGCGGGGTTCGCAGGATGACGAGGTTGGCGCTGCCCTCGGCGGAGACGAGCAGCTCGGACGCGACCCGGGCCAGGCGGGCCTCGAAAGCAGCCGCCTCGCCGGCGCGCGGCGTGCGGTCGCCGCCTTCGCCCGGTACGGCGTACACGAGCTGGCCGGAGGCGTCGCGGACCTTCACCGCGCCGATCTCGACCAGGTCGCGGGACAGCGTCGCCTGCCCGACGACCAGCCCGGACGCGGCGAGCAGGTCGGCCAGCTCGGTCTGCGACCGGACCGGCTGCCGGCCGAGCAGGTCGACGATCCGCTGCTGGCGGGCCGTCTTGGTGGTGGGAACCGCAACGCTCACGACGAGAAACTCCTTGCCAGCAGCCACGACAGCAGCGCCTTCTGCGCGTGCAGCCGGTTCTCGGCTTCGTCCCAGACGACCGACTGCGGTCCGTCGATCACGGCCGCCTCGATCTCCTTGCCACGATAGGCGGGGAGGCAGTGCAACACGATCGCATCGGGCTTCGCCTTGGCGAGAAGTTCCTCGGTCACGGCGTACGGCACGAACGGCGCCTCGCGCTCGGCCGCCTCGGCCTCCTGGCCCATCGACACCCAGGTGTCGGTGGCGAGCACATCGGCTCCGTCCGCGGCCGCGATCGGGTCCTCGGTCCAGGCGACCGATCCCCCGGTCGCCTCGGCGATCGCCGCCGCGCGCACAAGCACGTCCGGATCCGGCTGGTAGTCCGCGGGCGAGCCGATCACGACGTGCATGCCGGCAGTCGCGCCACCGAGCAGGTACGAGTGCGCCATGTTGTTGGCGCCGTCGCCGAGGTACACCAGCTTCAGCCCGGAGGTCCAGCCCTTGTGCTGCCGCACGGTCTGCAGGTCGGCCAGGATCTGGCACGGGTGGAACTCGTCGGTCAGTGCGTTGATCACCGGCACCGACGACGCGGCGGCCATCTCCTCGATCCGCGACTGGGCGGAGGTCCGCCAGACGATCGCCTCGACCTGCCGGTCCAGCACCCGGGCGGTGTCGGCGATCGGCTCGCCGCGGCCGAGCTGCGAGGTCTGCGCGTCGATGACCAGCGGTACGCCGCCGAGCTCGGAGATCCCGACCGCGAAAGAGATCCGCGTCCGGGTCGACGACTTGTCGAAGATCACCGCGACGGTCTTCGGACCCGCGAGCGGCTGGTGCCCGTGCCGGTCCCCCGCCAGCTGCGCGGCCAGCGTCAGTACTTCGTCCTGCTCGACCGGCGACAGGTCGTCGTCCCGCAAGAAGTGCCGGATCGTCACGGAACCTCCACCTGGTCGAGCAGCCCCGGCAGGGCCGCGACGAAACTGTCGGCATCAGCCTTGCCGAGGATGTACGGCGGCGCCAGCCGCAACGCGTCCGGGACCGGGTTGTTGATCACGAAGCCGGCGTCCAGCGCGAGTGCCGCCACCTGGTCCGACACCGGCGCGGTCAGCTGGATCGCGAGCAGCATCCCGCGGCCCCGGACGCCCGCGATCAGCGGGTGGTCGAGCGCGATGATCGACGACGCGAGGTGGTTGCCGACGGCATTCACCTGCGCGAGCAAGCCGTCCCGCTCGATCACGGTCAGCACCGCCAGCCCGGCGATCGCCGCGACCGGATTGCCACCGAACGTCGTGCCGTGGTTGCCCGGCTGGAGCAGGTCGGCCGCCGGGCCGAGCCCGACACACGCACCGATCGGGATCCCGGCGCCGAGGCCCTTCGCCACCGTCACCAGGTCCGGCGTGATGCCGTCGGTCTCGTACGCGAACCAGGTCCCGGTCCGGCCGATCCCGGTCTGGATCTCGTCGATCCACAGCAGAGCGCCGTGCTCGGACGTGATCCGCCGCGCCGCCTGCAGGTAGCCGGCCGGCGGTACGACGACGCCGTTCTCGCCCTGGATCGGCTCGAGCACCACCGCCGCCGTCTGGTCGTCGACCGCCGCGGCCAGCGCGTCCGCATCGCCGTACGGGACGAACTCGACGTCGCCCGGCAGCGGCGCGAAGGCCTCCCGGTACGCCGGCTTCCAGGTCACCGCGAGCGCACCCATCGACCGGCCGTGGAACGCCCCGACCGTCGAGACGATCTTGGTCCGGCCGGTACGCCGGGTGATCTTGAACGCCGCCTCGTTCGCCTCGGTGCCGGAGTTGGTGAAGAACACCTTGCCCGGCACGTCGAACAGGCCGAGCAGCTTCTCGGCGAGCGCGATCTGCGGCGCGGAGGCGAAGAAGTTCGAGACGTGGCCGAGCGTGGCGAGCTGCGACGTCACCGCGGACACCACGAACGGGTGCGCGTGGCCGAGACAGTTCACCGCGAGTCCGCCGAGCAGGTCGAGGTACTTGTTGCCGTCGGCATCCCACAGGTACGCGCCCTCGCCGCGGACCAGGACCCGCTTCGGCGCGCCGAAGGTGTTCATCAGGGCGCCGGAGTAGCGCGACGTCAGCGCCGCCTGGGTGCCGTCGACAGTGAGGAGTTCGGTCATGACGGGATCACCTGGGTTCCACTTCCGGCGTCGGTGAAGATCTCGAGCAGCAAGGAGTGCGGCACGCGGCCGTCGATCACGGTCGCCCGGGAGACCCCGGACTCGACGGCGCGCAGGCACGCTTCCATCTTCGGCACCATGCCGGACGCCAGCGACGGCAGCAACCGGGCCAGCTCGGCGGTGTCGATCTGGGTGATGATCTCGTCGCTGTCCGGCCAGTTCCGGTACAACCCGGCGACGTCGGTCAGGACGACGAGCTTCTCCGCGCCGAGCGCCGACGCGAGCGCCGCGGCCGCGGTGTCCGCGTTCACGTTGTGCGCCTGACCGTCCTCGTCCGGGGCGATCGTCGACACCACCGGGATCCGGCCGGCGTCGATCAGATCGATCACCGCCTCCGGGCGGACCCCGACCACGTCGCCGACCAGGCCGATGTCGACCTGCTCGCCGTCCACCAGCGCCGTCCGGCGTTCCGCGGTGAACAGGCCCGCGTCCTCACCGGACATGCCGACCGCGAACGGGCCGTGCGCGTTCAGCAGCCCGACCAGCTCCCGGCCGACCTTGCCGACCAGCACCATCCCGACGACGTCCATGGCCTCGGGCGTGGTGACCCGGAGCCCACCGCGGAACTCGCTGTCGATGCCGAGCCGGCCGAGCATGTCGCTGATCTGCGGCCCGCCGCCGTGCACGACGACGACCCGCACCCCGGCGTACCGCAGGAACACGATGTCCTCGGCGAAGGCGCGCTTGAGCTTCTCGTCGACCATCGCGTTCCCGCCGTACTTCACCACGACGGTCTTGCCGTGGAACTGCTTCAGCCACGGCAGCGCCTCGGTCAGTACGGCGGCCTTCTCGATCGCATCCGCCTGGATCATGACGAGTACGCCGAGTTCTCTTCGACGTACGCGTGCGACAGGTCCGTGGTGAGGACCGTCGCGGACGCCGGGCCGGCGTGCAGGTCGATGACCACGTCGATCTCGAGACCGCTGAGGTCCGCCTCGGACCTGTCCACGCCCTTGCCGCCCGCAACGCAGATGGCCGCGCCGTTCAGGGTGATGTCGAGCAGCGACGGGTCGAACGCCGTGGGCGCGTTGCCGACCGCCATCGCGATCCGTCCCCAGTTCGGATCGGAGGCGAAGAACGCCGTCTTGCACAGGTTGTCTTCGGCAACGATCTTGGCGGCGGCCAGCGCCTCCGCCTCGGTCGCGGCGCCCTGCACCGTGATGCTCACGTGCTTGGTGACACCCTCGGCGTCGGCCTGCAGCTGCTTCACCAGGTCAGCAGCCAGGTCCGTGAGCGCCGCCTCGAACGCCTCGGGCGTGACCGGCACGCCGGACGCGCCCGAGCTGAGCAGCAGGACGGTGTCGTTGGTCGAGGTGCCGCCGTCGACGTCGAGCCGGTTGAAGGTCTTGGCGACCGCGTTCCGCAGCGCGTGGTCGAGGTGCGGCTGGTCGAGGACGGCGTCGGTGGTGATCACGCTCAGCATCGTCGCCATGTTCGGCGCGCACATCCCCGCGCCCTTGGCGAACCCGCCGATGCTCCAGCCGTCGGCGTGCTTCAGCGCGGCCTGCTTCGGCACGTTGTCGGTCGTCATCACCGCGGTCGCGGCCGCGAGACCGGCCTCGGGCCCGTCGCCCAGAGCATCGACCGCCGCGGAGATCCCGGGAAGCACCTTGTCCATCGGAAGCCGCTCGCCGATCAGGCCGGTCGAGCAGACCCCGATCTGGGCCGCGCCGACGCCGAGCACCTCGGCCAGCGTCTCGGCGGTCGTGTGGGTGTCCTGGAAGCCTTCCGGCCCGGTGCACGCGTTGGCCCCACCCGAGTTCAGCACGACAGCCTTCAGCGCGCCGGCCGACAGCACCTGCTGTGACCACAGCACCGGCGCGGCCTTCACCTTGTTGGTGGTGAAGACGCCGGCGGCGACGTCGTGCGGCCCGTCGTTGACCACGACGGTGAGGTCCGGCGTACCGGCTGGTTTGATCCCGGCGATCACTCCGGCCGCTCGGAAGCCGGCCGGCGCGGTCACTCCGGCGCTCCGATCGACTCCAAAATTCAGCGCAGCGTCCGGTGTGATACCTACGGTCACGGGGCTACTCCTACGAGGGGCAGGGCCGTGGTCTCGTCGAGACCGGTGGCCAGGTTCATGCACTGCACGGCGGCGCCGGCGGTGCCCTTGGTGAGGTTGTCCATCGCGGCCACGACGACGGCGCGGCCGGTGCGCTGGTCGAGGGCGACCTGCAGCTGCACGGTGTTCGCGCCGAGGGTGGCCTGCGTCTGCGGCCACTGCCCCTCGGGCAGCAGGTGGATGAAGGGCTCGTCGGCGTACGCGTCCGCGTAGGCCTTCCGGAGCGTCGCGTAGTCGGTGCCGTCGGCGACCGGTGCGCTGCAGGTGGCGAGGATGCCGCGGGCCATCGGGGCGAGCACCGGCGTGAACGAGACGCTCACCGGCTGGTCGGCGTACGGCGTGAGGTTCTGCTCGATCTCCGGCGTGTGCCGGTGGACGCCGCCGACGCCGTACGCCGACGCGGATCCCATCACCTCGGCGCCGAGGAGGTGCGTCTTCGGCGCCTTGCCCGCGCCCGACGTACCGCTGACGGCGACCACGACCAGCTGGGTCGGGTCGACGAGCTTGCTCTGCACGGCCGGCAGCATCGCCAGCGTGGAGACGGTGGGATAACAGCCCGGCACGGCGACCCGGTTCGACCCGCGGAGCTTGTCCCGTTGCCCGGGGAGCTCCGGGAGCCCGTACGGCCACGAGCCGGCGTGCTCGCCGCCGTAGAACTCGGTCCACACCTCGGCCTCCGTCAGCCGGAAGTCCGCGCCGCAGTCGATCACGGTGACGTCAGCGCCGAGCTGCTCGGCGATGGCGGCGGACTGTCCGTGCGGAAGGGCCAGGAACACCACGTCGTGACCGGCGAGGTTCTCCGCCGTGGTCTCGACCAGGATGCGCCCGGCCAGCGGCACGAGGTGCGGATGGTGCACGCCGAGCGCCGTACCGGCGTTTCCTCCGGCGGTCAGGGCGCCGATCTCGACGTCCGGGTGGCCACTCAGCAACCGGAGCAGCTCACCCCCGGCATACCCACTGGCCCCGGCCACCGCCACCGTCACGCTCATGTGAATGAGTATGCCACGAACCGCATGAATATCCAACAGGTTCGGATTGAGTTGATCCACTCGCGCGCCACAGCTCATACCCCGCCACACTGAACTCCATGCGCCCAGATGTGAGCCAGGTCATGTCACAGCGCGCGGGGCGGCGCGTGTCCCCCGGGTGACGACGACTTTCGGAGGTTGGGATGGCTCGGGTTGGGATGGTGCATCGGCGAGGGCTGGTGGTGCGGCTGGTGGAGTGGGGCAGCCGGCGGAAGTTCCGGAAGGTGCCGGATCCGGTGAAGGTGGCGTTGCACAACCGGCCGGTGCTGCTGTCGACGGCGCTGCTGGAAGGTACGGCGGCGCGCTGGAAGGCGCTCGCCCCGGAGCTGAAGGCGCTCGCGGTGATGGTGGCGTCGGCGCGGATCGGGTGCAGCTGGTGCATGGACTTCGGCTACTGGGAGTTCCACCACCAGGGTGTCGACCCGGCGAAGCTGCACGATGTGCCAAGGTGGCGCGACAGCGACGTCTACACGGATCTGGAGCGCGCGGTGATGGACTACACCGAGGCGATGACGGCCACTCCACCGGAAGTCACCGACGAGCAGGTCGAGCGGCTGCGGCAGGACCTGAGCGAGGAGCAGCTCGTCGAGCTCACCGCGATCGTCGCGCTGGAGAACTACCGCTCCCGGATCAACTCCGCCCTCGGACTCACCAGCCAGGGCTTCAAGGAGTTCTGCGAACTGAGGCCGGTCCGATGACCGACGACCAACTCGCCCGCGAGTTCGCCGAGCACCGGGCGGTGCTGGTCGGCGCGGCGTACCGGGTCGTCGGCAGCGTGTCCGACGCCGAGGACGTGGTCCAGGAGGCGTGGCTGCGCTGGTCCGCGATCGAGCACGACGACATCCGCGACGTGCGGGCGTACCTGATCCGGATCACCACCCGGCTCGCGCTGAACCGGCTGCGGGAGCAGAAGGCGCGCCGCGAGCAGTACGTCGGCCCGTGGTTGCCCGAGCCGCTGGCGACCGGCGAGGACGACCCGGCGGCCGCGGCCGAGCTCGCGGACTCGGTCAGCATGGCGATGCTCGTCGTCCTCGAGACGCTGTCGCCGCTCGAGCGCGCCACGTTCGTGCTGCGCGAGGTCTTCGATCTGCCGTACGACGAGATCGCGGACACGCTCGGCCGCTCGGAGGCCGCCGTCCGGCAGCTCGCGCACCGGGCCCGCAGCCATGTGCACGCGCGGCAGCCGCGGCACCACGTCGACAAGGCGAGCCACGACGAGCTGACGATGCGGTTCATGCAGGCCGCCGGGTCGGGCGACTTCGACCAGGTGGTTGCGCTGCTCGCACCGGACGCGGTCCTGATCAGCGACGGCGGCGGCAAGAAGCGCGCCGCGCTGCGGCCGATCCAGGGCGCGGAGAAGATCGCCCGCTGGCTGTTCGCGGTGATCGCGGACAACCCGGGGTTCGAGATCCGGATGGGCACGCTGAACGGCGAGGTCGCCTACATCGCCTACGACGGCGACGAGCCGGACACGGTCGCGTTCCTGGAGGTCAGCGACGGCCTGATCAGCGACCTGTACCTGATTCGCAACCCGGACAAGCTGCGCCAGGTGAAGTGACCGCGCCGTAGACTATCTGCAACTCAGTCGCAGATGGAGGTGCGGTGAAATACCTGGTGGCGACCCCGGACGACGCGCTCGAGCCGGGCCTGCGAGCAGATCTGCTGGACACGTGGGCGGCGGCGACGAACGCGGGCGGCGCGGTCGGGTACACCGCGCCGGCTCCGGTCGGCAAGATCGCGGAGAACCTCGACGGCGCGCTCGGGCGGGTCGCGGCCGGCCTGGACCTGCTCGGCGTCCTCCATGACGGCGAGCGGTACGTCGGGATGGGCATGCTGGTCAGCCGCGGCAGCGAGCTGCAGGCGCACTGGCGCACTGTGCTGCGCGTCATGGTGCACCCCGGCAGCCAGGGCACCGGTGCGGGCCGGGTGCTGATGGAGGGGCTGCGCGGGTCCGCCGTCGATCTCGGCCTCGAGCAGTTGCAGCTGACGATCCGCGACGGCCTCGGCCTCGAGAAGTTCTACGGTCCGCTCGGCTACCGCGTCGTCGGCCGCCACCCGCGCGCCGTCCGCGTCGCCCCCGACGACTACCGCGACGAGATCATGCTCGTCAGGGATCTGTAGGCCATCACAATCGCCGGCGGCGGGCACGGGCACGCGGCGACGGCCGCCTGCGGCGCGATTGTGATGGCCTGGCGGTTCACCTGCGGGTGCGTGACAGCAGCACGAGGGTCATGCCCAGTGCGGCGAGCAGGGCGCCGAGCGTGAGGATGATGGGCGGCGATCCGCCGGTCGGTGGGAGCTCGGCGCGGTTGACGGTGCGGAGGTCCTGGGCGGGCTCGGCGCCGACGGTGAGCCTGACCGGCGCGGCGAGCGTCGCGCCGGTCTCATCGGTCCGCTCGTAGGTCACCTTCGCCGTACCGGTGAAGGCGGCCGCCGGCTTGAGCGTGACCGTGCCGTCGGTCGCGACCGACCAGGTGCCCGCGCGGTCGGTGACCTTCTTCGCACAACTGCCGGTCGCGGTGCGGAGACAGACCGAGCTCGGCTGGATCGTGCCGCTGTCGTTGAGCAGCGGGTTCACCGCGACTGGGTTGCCCGGCGTACCGGTGGCCGTGTCAGGGGCCGCCTTGGCGAGCAGGGGACCGGCGACCGCGACGTCGATGAGTGCGGTGCCCGACGTGCCGTTCGCATCCGTAACTCGGTAGACCAATGCGGTCGTCGTACCGGCGAAGCCCCGCGCCGGGGTGTACGTGACGGCGTCCGCGCCGACGACGAAGGTGCCCTCGTGCGGCACGGTCACGGTCTTCTTCTCGTGGCCGTCGGCCGGATCCCGCAGGACGACCGATCCCGGGCGGAGCGGTGCGGACGGGTCACCGGCCTTGTCGTTGGCGAGCACGTTCACGGTGACCGCCGTGCCGAACGCCGTCTTCGCGCTGTCGTCGGCGACGACCGGGCGCACCGGCAGCACCGTGACGGTGACGGTGGACCGCGCCGAGTTGCGATTGCTGTCCTTCACGTCGTACGCCGCCGGTCGCGCGGTGCCCGTGAACGCCGACTCCGGCGTGAACGTGACCTTGCCGCCGGCAACGACGTATGCACCTTGCGCGGGGATCGCCACGTGGTCGACCAGCGCACCGCCCGGCCCGACCAGCAGCACCGACGCCGGATCGAGGGTCGCGTCCGGCCCCGGCTTGTCGTTGACGAGCGGGTCGACCGTCACCGCGACGTGCTGCTTGGTCCGGGCCTCGTCCGGTACGGCGACCGGGCGCGCCTGCACCGTGATCGTCAGCGCGCCGGATCCGACCGTGCCGTTGCGGTCGGCCACCTGATACCCGACCGGGACCGCCGCCCCGGCGAACCCGTCCGCCGGCGCGAACCGGATCGCCCCGGAAGGCTGAACCGTGAACGTGCCCTCCCCCGGCACGACCAGAGCCGCCAACGGACTCCCGTTCACCGGATCGATCAGCCGCACGCCACCCGCGACGAGCGGCGCACTCGCGTCACCCGGCTTGTCGTTGGCCAGCACGTCGACGGCGATCGCGGTCTCGTACGGCGTGGCCGCAACGTCGTCCTTGATCACGGGGACGACCGGCGTGACTGTGACCGTGAAGGACGCGCTCGCCGTGTTCCCGGTCGTGTCGCTGACCCGATAGGCGACCGACACGAGCCCGCGGTACGCCGGTTCCGGGTCGAACGTGATCTTCCCGGCCTGCACGGCGAACACGCCTTGCCCGGCGATCGTCACCCGCTGCCCCCAGGTCCCGCCGAACACCTGGACCGACTTCGGATCGAGCTCGGCACCCGTGCCCGGCTCGTCGTTCGCGAGCGGATCGACGGTGACCGTCACGTTCTGCTTGACGACAAGAGCATCCGCCACGGCCGTCGGCCCCTTGCCGACCGTCAGCAGCAGCAGACCTTCCGCGGTCGTGCCGTTGGCGTCGGCGATCCGGTACGTCGTCGGCGTCGTCACGCCCTGGAACCCCTTGACCGGCGTGAAGGTCACCGCGCCGTACGCATCGACCGCATACGTGCCTTCGCCGGCCCGGGTCATCGTCTTGCCGAACTGTCCGGCCGCGTCTTTCACCACCACGCTCGCCGGCTTCAGCGGCGCCGACGCGTCACCGGGCTTGTCGTTCGCCGGCACGTTGACCGTGATCGCATGCCCGTACGGCGTGATCGCCGAGTCGTTGACCGCAACCGGGTTGACCGGCGTCACCGTCATGCTCAACGTCGAGGTCGCGTGATTGCCGGCCGAGTCGGCGACCCGGTAACTGACCGGACTCGCCTTGCCCCGGAAGCCCGGCAGCGGGTCGAACTCGACCGAGCCCGTCGGCTGCACGGTGTAGGTGCCCTGGCCGGCGATCGTCAGCTTCTTCGCCGACCCGTTCAGCTCGACCGAGCCGCGATCAAGCGTCGCGTCGGTGCCCGGCTGGTCGTTCGACAGCACGTTCACCGTCACGGTCACGTTCTGGAGCGTCGATGCGTTGTCCGCGACCGCGACCGTCGGCCGGCCGACGGTGACGGTCAACCGCGCGGTGGTCCTCGTTCCGTTGGCGTCCGCCACCTGGTACGTCACCGGCGTACCGGGACCGCGGAACGCGGCGCCGGGATCGAAGCGGACCACTCCCCCGGCGGCCGAGTATGTGCCCTCGTTGGGTATCCGCACCGTCGTCTTCAGTGCACCGTCGGCCGGATCGACGAGCAGCAGACTGCCTGGGGCCAACGGCGCCGTCGCGTCGCCGGCCTTGTCGTTCGCGAGCACCTTCACCGTGACGCTCTTGTCGTACGGCGTCCGCGCGGCGTCATCCGTCGCGACCGGCGTGATCGGCGTGATCGTGACCGTGATCGTGGACCGCGCGGTCTGACCGAACAGGTCGGCGACCCGATAGCCGACCGGACTCGCCACGCCCCGGAAGCCGGGCAGCGGATCGACGGTGACCGCGCCGTCCGGGGTGACCTGGTAGTCGGCCTGCCCAGGGATGTTGACGATCTTCTTCAGCGAACCGTCGGCTGGATCGACGAGCGCGAGGCTGCGCGGGTCGAGCGCGGTCCCCTGTCCGGCGAGGTCGTTGGCGAGCGGCGCGACGCGAGCCGTGACGTTTTGCTTCGTGGTCGCGGTATCGGGCGCGGCGGTCGGCGCGGGCGGTTTCGCGACCGTGACGGTCAGCGTCGCCGTGGCCGTCGTACCGTTCACGTCCGAGACGCGGTAGGTGACCGGCGTCGCGGCGCCGGTGAACTTCGGCAGCGGATCGACGTCGACCGTCCCGTCCACCGTCATGCGGTAGGTCGCCTGGCCGGGGATCACCAGCGTCGCGGTCGGCAGCTTCGTGGCCGGATCGATCAGCCGCACGGAGGTCGGCACGAGCGGCACCGACAGGTCGCCGGCCGTGTCGTTCGCGAGCACGGGCACCGTCACGTTGGTGTCGTACGCCGTACCTGCGGTGTCGTCGGACGCGTCCGGGACGACCTTGGTCACTCGGGCGGTCAGCGTCGACCTGCCGATCGCATTGTTGCTGTCGGCGACCTGGTACCCGACCGCGGTCGCAGTACCGCTGAACGTCGGCAACGGCTCGAACAGCACGCGGCCGTCGGCCCGCACCGAGTACTTGCCCTGGCCAGCGATAACGAGCGACAGCACGGGCTGCGTCGGTGTCAGCAGCCGTACGCTGCCCGGCTTCAGCGCCGCGCCCGTCGGCCCCGGCTTGTCGTTGGCAAGGACGGCGACCACGACAGACCGGCCCTGCAGCGTGGTGATGGTGTCCGGGTTCGCGACGGGCGGGCCGGGCGCAGCGACGGAGACGGTCAACTCGGCGCGCGCCGCCGTACCGTTCTTGTCGAGCACCTGATAGGTCACCGGCGTACCGACGCCAGTGAAGCCGTGCAGGGGCTGGAACGTCACGCTGCCGGCCGCAACCAGGTGCGTCCCCTGCCGGGCGATCGTCACGTGGTCGACGAGCTGCTCGCTGGCCGGGTCCACCAACCGGAGCGTGGCGGGCACGAGCGGTGCGTCCGGCGAACCGGGCAGGTCGTTGTCCAGCACGGGTACGACGAGGTCCGTGTCGAACGCGGTCGACACCGAGTCGCCGTTCGCGGTCGGCGTCACCGGCGTGACCGTGACGGTCAGCGTCGACTCCGCCGTCTGGCGAGTGGAGTCGGTGACGCGGTAGCCGATCGACGTACCGACGCCGGTGAACTCCGGCTTCGGGACGAAGTCCACGCCACCGCCGGGCTTCACGACGTACTCGCCCTCGCCCGCGATCACGACCTTCTTCTTGAACGTCGCGTCGGCTGGATCGCGCAGTACGACGGAACCGGGCAGGAGCTGCACACCCGCGGCGGCGCGGTCGTTGGCGAGCGGCTTGACGGACACGCTCACGTTCTGCGGAGTCGTCGCGGTGTCGGGAAGCGCGACCGGGCGGTCCGGCAGCGAGACGGTGACGGTCAGCTTCGCGGTGGCCACCGTACCGTTGCTGTCGGCAACGCTGTAGGTGACCGGCTTGGCCGGTCCGACGAAGCCGGGCACCGGCTCGACGCGGACAGTGCCGTCGGGCATGGCGACGTACTTGGCCTGGCCCACGACGTTCACCATCTGCACGCACTTGCTGCCGTCGACGAGGCAGAGCGTCCCGGGCGCCAACGGTGCACCCGGATCACCCGGCTTGTCGTTGGCGAGCACCTTGGCGACGACTGCCGTGTTGAACGCGGTCGTCGCGGTGTCGTCGATCAGGACCGGCGGTGGCGGCGGCGTGATCGCGAACGGGTAGTCCTCGACCTCGCCGGCATCGGCCGCGCCGGTCGGCTTCTCGACCTGCGCATCGCTGTACCCGACGCGCACCCGCGCGTACGACGCTCCGGCCTTCGGCGCGAGCTCGGCCCAGCGCAGCGTCACCGTGGTCTGCCCGGCGGCGACGGCGGCGCACGCCCGCTCACCCGGCTCGAACGTCCCGTTGACGTTGACGTCGATCCACGCACACGCACGCCCGGCCTTCGACGTACCCGCGAGCTGGAGGTCGGTCGTGTACGTCGTTCGGCTGGTCCGGAGCGGCTTGAAGGCGACACCGTCGTCGGCCTGATCCGCTGTCGCCGGGCCGGTCGTGCCGTTCGCGACGCCGGCATTGTCCTCGGTGACGTCCTTCCCGAGGTGTACGTCGCTCAGCGCGGACCACGCGGCGCCGTACGAGGCCGGCGCGTCGCCGAAGTCCTCGGGAGCCGACGCGACGACCGAGAACGCGTCGCCCGACGAGCCGTTGTTCACCGCGGGAAGCTTCGGGTGCTTGGTGAACAACGCTGTCACGTCGAAGCTGACCTCGGTGACGACCCCGTTCACGCGCACCGATCCGCAGGCGGCGGTCGCGGACGTGTCGAGGCCGGACGGGGACTTGGTGTTGACGCAGTTCGGACCGGAGTCGTGGTCGGCGGCGGTGATCGTGTCGCTGGTGACCGCCAGGTTGTTGCCCTGGCCGAGCTTCGTGAGGCTGAGGCCCGCCGTGCTGAGCTTCAGGACCGCATGCAGCTCGGACTGCGCGGTCGTCCGGCCGCTCACGGTCCGCGTGACCGATCCGCCGAGGCCGCCGAGGTGCAGGACCGGGTTCCGCACCGGCTGGGAGAACGCGATCGTCATGGTGCCGCGCTCGCCGCAGCCGCCGATGGACGCGCAGTCGCCCGTGTTCACCACCACGTCCTGCGCCGGAGTGCTCGTCCCGATCGCCGGCTGGTAAGTGGCCGGACCGATGCCGCGGAATCCGGCGGTCGTCGGATCGCCGAGCTGGGTCAGCCCGCTGACGGTGATCGTCTGCCGCAGTCCGGAGCCCGGCATCACCGTGGTCGCCTCGGTGAACGGAGTGGTCGGCACTTCGTAAGCGGTCGCTGTCAGAGTGCCGAGGCTCAACAGGCCGGTGGCAACAAGAATGGCCCCCGGTCGGGTTGCCCGCATCAGTCCCGCCCTTCCGAGCAATCAGGTGCATTGCTGCGGCCGCGTGGCGGGCGGGCCTGCGTAGACGTAACGGTCCACGCAGACTCTATGTTACGGGTAAATCACTCTCCGAGGTCGTAGATCCGGACCTTCCCGATGCTGTGTCGGCGGACGGCGAGCTGGTCGAGCGCGGGCGACACCGCTCCGTTGCGCAGGTCGGCGTACAGCCAGCGGACGCCGTACTCGTCGCGCATCCTGCGCAGCACCTCGGCGGTCGGGGCGGTCAGGGCCTGGTCCATGAGGGCGACGCGGTCGGGCCACGGCGACGGCTGCTCGGTGTAGCGGCGGCCGCCGGCGCCCTGCCGGGCCATCGCCTGGTTCGTGTACGCCCAGCCCTCGATCAGTGTGCGGCGGCCGGCGATACCGCTCACGAGATAGCCGCGGGCGTCACAGCCTGGCGCGGTTGAACCCGCCGGACGGCACCAGGTGTTCGTCGCCACCACATCGGTGGGGGCGGAGTTCTGCCCGAGCCACAGCGCCGCCTCGGCCTCGTCCGGGTACACCCACCACCGCACGGCCCGGTACGTCGGCGCCTTCTCGGTGTCACCCCGGATCGCGCTCTGTACGAACGAGCTGATCGGAGCGGTCGAGAGCAGCACGAGGACGACGAACATGCCGCCGCCTGCTTGTCGCAACGTCAGCCGCCACACGAGCAACAGGAACAGCGTGATGGCGAGAACGACCAGCAGCATCCGCGTGCTGAGCCACAACTGGCGACCGGTCGAGGCAGCCGGGACGCCACGGGCCCAGACCAGCAGACCGGCGTACCCGACTGAGAGCACGAAGGCAGCCACCGCGATCGGCACCGGACGGCCGGAGGCTCGCGCACTGGTCGCGGCGAACCACCCCGCTCCAGCCAGGCTGAACGGGGCGGCGGTGTAGACGAAGTACGACTCGCTGACCGACGGATGGTCGACGAGCAGGTAGCCGGCCCAGCCCGCGACCATCGCGCCGAGCAGGAACCACGCGACCGGATCCCTGCGTCCGACCACGCCGAACCCGGCCCAGGACATCGCCTGCAGAGTCAGCAGTAGTCCCAGCAACAGACTGAGCGTCCCGATCACCTCACCGTGCACGAGCGCCGGCAGGATCAGTCCACCGGCCCCCGGCTGCGTCTTGTCACCAGTGGCCGCGGTGTAGACGGGCAGCGACTTCAGTACGGCCAGAAACTGCAACCGCGAGCCGCTGGTGCTTCCTGCGACGGTCAGGAAGGTCACCGCGCCTACCACCAGCAGCACCGCCGCCGTACCGACCAGACGCCACGGAAGCCGCCGGGTTGTCACCAGGAGGTAGAGCGCGGCGAGAGCGACTGCCGCGACCAGCAATGGCAGCACGGTCGGCTTGGAGCCGCCGCCGACCACGGCGATCGGCACGATGAGTAGCCAGAGCCGGTGGCTGCCGTTCTTGAACAGGAGCTCGATGAGGAAGACGGCTGTGGTGACAGCCGCGACCATGCCGAAGGTCTGCGACGGGCTGAGCAGGCTCACCGGTGGTGCGAGGTTCACACTCGTGTCGACGAGCAGGAACAGCTGCGGCGCGGCCAGCGCAAGCGCGGCGAGCACGCCGGTCCACCAGGTGCGGCTGACGATCCGGGCGAGTGTCGCGCAGACGAGCAGCGAGACAACCAGCCACGGCAGGACCCAGAGGCGGAACAGCACGATCAGCGGAGTGAGCCGCGTGACGTCGACGGCCGCGGCCATGTCGGCATTCGCGAACCAGTGGTAGTCGAGCCGCTCGCCGACGACCTGGGGAACCTCCGGCGGCACTGCGCGGGTCAGCTCGTGCACCATCGACAGGTGGTACAGAAGGTCCGGGTAGTACGCCTCGCCGTGCGGCGGCATCGGGTGGTACGCCATCACGCCGAACGTCGCCGCGCCGAGCATCACTGCCGCGGACACCGCCAGCCCGACGGTCCACGCGACCGGCAGCGGGCTGGGCTCGGCGATCCGGAAGTGCTGCCGCCCCGCGACAGCGAAACCGATCAGGACGAGCGCCGGCCACACGATCAGCCAGTCCTGCAGGCCGGCCGCGGTGAAGAGCGCCCAGCCGATCAGCTGCCACGTCGCGCCGACGACCGATCCGAGTCCGAGATCCTCCGCCCAGTTGCCCGTACTGCGCCACACGGCCCGCAGCAGCAGCGTCCCGGGCAGCGCGATCGCTCCGGCGAAGTACCCGACGTACTTGACCAGCGGACCGGCGCCGACGTCGCCGAGCGACGCGAACCCACCGGCTGCCACCAGAATCGGCAGCAGCCACGGGAGGGACCGCTTCATCTGTTGGTGGGCGTGCTCTCGTGGACGGGCTCCTGGTGCCCGTGGTCCTCGAGGCTGTCGTAGCCGACGAGGAACTGCGGTCTGCGTTGGCTCGACTGGAACAGGCGGGCGACGTACTCGCCCAGGAGGCCGAGGCAGAGCAGCTGGATCGCGCCGATCACGCTGACCGCGAGCACCGTCGATGTCCAGCCGGGGATGCTCCGGCCGGTCAGCTTGATCACGAGCGCGCCGACGACGAACAGCCCGGACATCGCGCCGCCGAGCAGACCCAGCCAGGTCGCCAGCCGCAGCGGGGCCGCCGAGAACGCGGTCACACTGTCGAACGCGAGCCGCACCATCTTGGAGACGCTGTACTTCGTGGAGCCCGCGGCCCGCTCCGCCCGGACGTACCTGACCTCGGTGCTCGGGAAGCCGAGCCACGGGATCACCAGCCGGAACACCCGGCCGTCGTCGGGCAGCGCGTTCACCGCGTCCACCACGCGCCGGGTCACCAGCCGGAAGTCGGCCGCGTCGAACGGGATGTCCTTGCCGACCAGACGGCACATCAGCCGGTAGTACAGCCGGGCCGACGTACGCTTCGCCCAGGAGTCGCTCGAGCGGTCCGAGCGCACGCCGTACACGACGTCGACGTCCTGCTCGCGGACGGCCTGCAGGAACTCGGCGATAACCTCCGGCGGGTCCTGGAGGTCGGCGTCGATCGTGACCACGTACCGCCCGCGGGCGCGGCGGAAGCCGGCCGACTGCGCTGCCTGGTGGCCGCTGTTGCGGAGCAGGCGGACCACCCGGAGCTGCGGCCAGTCCTTGGCGGCCTCCAGCAGCAGCGCCGCGGTCCGGTCCCGGCTGCCGTCGTCGACGACCAGCAGCTCGTAACTGATGCCCAGACCGTCGAGCAGCGGGTGCATCCGCTCGAAGAAGATCGGCAGCACCTCTTCCTCGTCGTACATCGGTACGACGACGGAGAGCTCGGGGTGGGTGTCCCGCATCGGCTGCCTTTCGGATCTGTCTGTGGGCTGACCTTACCGGTCAGGGTGAGATCGCCACGGCTCCGGTACGGCGCGGGTCGCCGACCGCGAGCAGACCGTCGGCCGGATCCCAGAACGCGGCCGCGACGCCGCCGAAGTACATCGAGTGCGGCGGCATCGGGCGGGACGGCAGCGCCGTCGTCCCGGACACCGGCAGGTCGTCCTCGTAGTCGACGACCACGTCCTCGCGGACACGGACGTGCAGTCGCGGATGCTCGACGGCCTCCCGCAAGGGCAGACCGCCATGGGTGTGCAGCGCGTAGACCTGCGCGAGCGCGGTCGGGATCCGGTCCGAGCCGGGCGAGCTGATCGCCAGCACGGCGCCGTCGCGGTCGCGGCGGGCGACGCTCGGGGCCATGTTCGAGGTGAGGCGGGTGCCCGGGGCCAGGCTGTGCGGTCCGCCGTGCAGGAGCTCCTGCTCGCCGAGGGCATTGTTCAGCCAGATGCCGGTGCCGGGCGTGAGGACGCCGGAGCCGTAGCCGGACGAGACCGTGATCGCGCACGCGTCGCCCTGGTCGTCGACCACCGACACGGTCGCCGTGCTCGGCGAGGTCAGCGCACGGAGGTCGCCGGCCGCTGCGAGGTCGAGCAGCTTCTGGCCCTCCAGCTTGCGGACGTCCTCCCTGTCGAGCTCGGCCAGCCGGCGCCCGAGGACCGCGTGCTGGACGTCGACCAGCCGCTCCAGCTCGGCCTGGCTCCAACTGCCGTCGGCCGGTACGCCGTCGAGCAACGCGAGCATCGCCGCCACGGCGACTCCCCCGACCGCGGGCGGCGGGTTGGTCGCGAGGCGCCAGCCGTTCTGCTCGACGACGAGCGCCGGGCGGACGACGGCCTCGTACGCGGCCAGGTCCTCGGCGGTCAGGATGCCGTCGTTGGCGGCCATGTCCCGGATCAGCATCTGCGCCAGCTCACCGGTGTACATCGTCTCGGCGCCGTCGCGGGCGATCAGCTCGAGCGCCTCGGCGAGCTCCGGGATCACGACCGTGCTGCCGGCCTTGATCACCTCGCCCTCGCCGTCGTGCACGACACCGTGGCTCGGCTGGTGCCAGCCGAAGATGATCTCGTGGGTGAAGCCCAGGTAGTAGCCCGAGGTGCGGCTGAGCGGGAAACCGTTCCGGGCGATGTCGATCGCGGGCTGGACGACCTCGTGCCACGGCGCCTTCCCGGAGCGGCGATGCGCCAGGTCGAGCGCTCTCATCCCGCCGGGCGTGGCGACGGAGCCGTGGCCGACGGTGGTCGTCGTACCGCCGCCGTAGTCGGTGGTGATGTCCCAGACGCTGCGGCCGAAGCGGTCGGCCGACAGGCCGCGGCCGGGCATCTCCACCCAGCCGTCGATGGTGACCGGGTCGCCGCCGGCGACCTGCAGCGTGACGAACCCGCCCGAGGCCGGCGACACGATGCCGACCTCGTTCACCATCGTGACGAGCGTGGCGGCGATCGCGGCGTCCACCGCGTTGCCGCCTTCCGCGGCCACCCGCACACCGGCGTCGGCGGCCGCCGCATTCGCCGCCGCGACCGCCACCCGCGGGTGACCACCTCTCATGACCGTCAGCCGACCCGCTGAACGGCGCCGAACCGGTCGACCGTGACCTGGACCGCGGCCTGCCGGGCGTCGGCGACCTCGTTCTCCTTGAGCGTCCGGTCCGGCGCCCGGAACCGCAGCGCGAACGCCAGCGACTTCTTGCCCGCCCCGATCTGCTCACCGGTGTACACGTCGAACAGCCGCACCGACTCCAACAGCTCGCCCGCACCCTCGGCCAGCGCCACCTGCACGTCCGCCGCCGCGACCTCGGCCGGGACGATCAGCGCGACGTCCTCCTTGGCCACCGGGTACGACGAGAACGGATGCGCGGTGATCGACTCCGGACCCGCCGCGATCAGCGCCTCCAGATCCAGCTCGGCCGCACTCGACCGGGCCGGCAGGCCGAACGCCTGGCAGACCTTCGGGTGCAGCTCGCCCGCGTGCCCGACGACCTTCCCGTCGACCGAGAACTCCGCACACCGGCCCGGGTGCCACGGCGCGAGCTCGGCGTTCTTCACGACCGGCGCGACACCGACCGCGGACGCGATCAGCCGCGCGATCTGTACGGCGTCGGCCCAGCCGGCCGGGCGGCCCTTGCCCCACCAACCGGTCGGGGTCAGCGCACCGGTCAGCACCACGCCGACGTGCAGCGGCTGGTCCGGGAGCGCGTCGTACAGCGACTGGACCTCGGCGTTGCTCGGCCGGTGCTCGACCGACGGGAGCGGCGCGGGCTTCGTCTCCGGCTTCGGGTGGAAGACCAGGCCGGTCTGGAAGATCGCCAGGTCGTTCGCGCCGCGGCCGACGTTGCGCTCGGCGGTCCGGAGCAGCGTCGCGAGCAGCGTGGTCTGCATCGACGGCTCTTCGTCGGACAGCGGGTTGACCAGCTTGACCGTCGTACGGCGGGAGTCGTCGGCCGGGATGCCCATCGCGTCGAAGTCGGCCGCACCCGTGAACGGGTACGAGACGACCTCGGTCAGCCCCGCGCCGACGAGCGCGGTCGCGACCTTCCGCCGGCGCTTCTGGGACACGGTCAGCCCCTGCCCACCCGGCGCTGGCGGCAGGATCGACGGCACATTGTCGTACCCGAACAGCCGGATGACTTCCTCGGCGAAGTCGTTGGGGTCCCGAAGGTCAGGCCGCCACGAAGGCGGCGTCACCGTCAGCAGGTCGTCCCCCTCGATCCGGGTGGAGGCGACAGTGGTGGTGCCGGCCTCGGCCAGCGCGGGAGCGTGCGCACCGGCAGCCAACGGAGCGGCGACCGCATCCGCCGCGGCAACCTCGATCGTGCAGCCCACGGACTCCAGATGCCGGACCGTTTCCTCGACGGTGATCGGGGCGCCTGCCACGCGGGCCGCGTGGTCCGCGCGGAGCGTGACCGGCGACGGCTGCGGGTGGGTGTCGACGACGGTCTCCTCGGCGAGGATCGTGCCGCCGGCGTACTCGGCCAGCAGGTCGGCGACGCGCTGCGCGGCGTACCGCGGCAGGTTCGGGTCGACCTCGCGCTCGAACCGGCGCGACGCCTCCGACGACAGCTTGTGCCGCCGCGACGCCCGCGCGATCACGATCGGGTCGAAGTGCGCGGCCTCGATCACCACGTCCGTGGTGGCCTCGGAGATCTCGGTCGACGCGCCGCCCATCACCCCGGCGATGCCGATCGGGCCGGAGTCGTCGGTGATCAGCAGGTCCTCGGCGTCCAGCTCGCGCGTCTGGTCGTCGAGCGTCATCAGCTTCTCGCCGGCGTTCGCCCGGCGGACGACGATCTCGCCGGACAGCCGCGCCTTGTCGTAGCCGTGGATCGGCTGGCCCAGCTCGAGCATCACGTAGTTCGTGACGTCGACGCCGATCGAGATCGGCCGCATCCCGGAGGCGAGCAGCCGCTTCTGCATCCACCGCGGCGACAGCGACTTGGCGTCGATCCCGGTCACCGTCCGCGTGACGAACACGCTGCACGCCTTGGCGTCGTCCACCCGCACCGGATACCCGCCCTCGCCGGACCCGTTCAGCGGCAGGTCGGCCGGGTCCTTCAGCGGCACGCCGTACGCCGTGGCGGCCTCGCGCGCGACGCCCCGGATCGACAGGCAGTACCCACGGTCGGGCGTCACCGCGATGTCGAGCACGTCGTCGCGCAGCGCCAGCAGCTCGATCGCGTCGTCGCCCGGGGTGGCCTCGCCCGGCTCCAGCACGACGATGCCGTGCGTGCCGTCGTCGCCGAGACCGAGCTCGGCGCTGGAGCAGATCATGCCGTTGGACACGTGGCCGTACGTCTTGCGCGCCGCGATCGCGAACCCGCCGGGCAGCACCGCACCCGGCAGCACGACCACCACGAGGTCGCCGACCTCGAAGTTGTGCGCACCGCAGACGACCCATTGCGGCTCGTCCTTGCCGATGTCGAGCGAGCACCAGCGGATGGTCTTGCCGTTCTTCTGCGGCTCGTTCTCGTACGTCAGCACCTTGCCGACCACGAGCGGACCGGTCAGGTCGGACTCCTCGACCGTCTCCACCTCGAGACCGGCCCGGATCAGCTGCTCCGCGACCTGGCGGCCGGTGACGTCACCCGGCAGGTCGACGTACTCACGAAGCCATGACAGTGGGACCCGCATCAGATCTCCATCCCGAACTGGCGGCTGAACCGCAGGTCACCCTCGACCATGTCCCGCATGTCCTCGACGCCGTTGCGGAACATCAGCGTCCGCTCCAGGCCCATGCCGAAGGCGAAACCGGAATACCGATCGGTGTCGATGCCGCAGGCCTGCAGGACCCGCGGGTTCACCACGCCGCAGCCGCCCCACTCGATCCAGCCCTCGCTGCCGCAGGTCCGGCACGGGCGGTCCGGGTTGCCGACCGACGCGCCGCGGCAGACGAAGCACTTCAGGTCCACCTCGGCCGACGGCTCGGTGAACGGGAAGAAGTTCGGCCGCAGCCGGGCCTCGAGGCCCTCGCCGAACATCGAGACGACGAAGTGGTCGAGCGTGCCCTTGAGGTGTGCCAGCGTGATGCCCTCGTCCACGACCAGACCCTCGACTTGGTAGAAGACCGGCGTGTGCGTCGCGTCCAGCTCGTCGGTGCGGAACACCCGGCCCGGGCAGATCACGTAGATCGGCGGCTTGCGGGTCAGCATCGACCGCGCCTGCACCGGCGACGTGTGCGTCCGCAGCACCTTGCCGGAGCCGGCCGGCTCGACGAAGAAGGTGTCCTGCATCTGCCGCGCCGGGTGGTCGGGCTGGAAGTTCAGCGCATCGAAGTTCAGCCACTCGGCCTCGACCTCGGGACCCTCGGCGACGTCCCAGCCGAGCGCGGTGAACACGTCCGCGACCTGCTCGGAGATCAGCGACAGCGGGTGCCGCGCGCCGAGCTCCGGGGTGTGCCACGGCAGCGTCACGTCGACCCGCTCGGTGGCCAGCATCTGCTCCTCGTGCTCGGCTTCGAGCACTGCGAGCCGGGACGCGAACCCCTCGTTGATCGCCTTCCGGGCGGCGCCGATCCGCTGGCCGGCCTCCTTGCGGGCCTGCGGCGGCAGCGCGCCGATCTCCCGGTTGGCCAGCACGATCGGCGACTTGTCGCCGAGATGGGTGGACTTGGCCTCCTGCAGGGCGGCCAGATCGGCCGCCCCGGTGAACGCCGCCAGCGCCTCGTCGCGGGTCCGCTCCACCTCTTCGGCGTGCAGCGGCGTCACTTCGACCGGGTCGTAATCAGTGTTGGGACCGGACATGGCTCGCTCTCGGGTTGGTACGTCTGCGGATTGCAGTCTAGAAACCCCAGCCCCAAGACCGTGAATCGGCCGTCCACAATCCCCTCCCCGCATCCCGGGTCGGGGAGGATCTTGCCCCCGTATCGGGACGAGATCCTCCCCGGCCCGGCTAGGTGACCGGGCAGGTGGCGGAGCATGCACGGGGGGTGCCCGTCCAGCCGCGGAGGCGTAGGGCGGCGACAACTTGTGCGGCTGCGGCACACGGTTCGCCGACCAAGTGGTACCCGAATCGCAGCGTCAGCTTCCCGGACATCGCGGCGGCGTTGTCCCGGGTCATGTCACGCCAGCGGCTGGTCGTCTCCGCATGGCCGATCTGACCATCCAGTTCGACGAGTACGCCGTACGGCGAGTACTCGTTGTCCCGGTAGACGACAGCACCCCCCTCGACGGCGCGGACCTGCCGACGCGCTCGCGGTAACCCGTGCGCGCGCTCGACACGTCGGAGGTACGCCTGCTCGAGGAACGACTGCACACCCTCGGCCGCCTCGCCCAGGATCCGCCGGAGGATCCTGCGGCCGGGTAACTCCGGGAGCGAATCCAGTTCAGCCAGCAACCGGACGGCTGTCGTGCGGCGCTGCCGGCACGCATCGAACAGTACGGCGGCCCGCCGCGAAACATCCTGCTCAGCGCCGGCGGTCACCAGCAGCGCGACCTCCAATCGCACGGCCGGCGGTTCGCGGGACGCCTGTACGAGCGCGGACAGGTGCCGGTGGCGCGTGACAACGACTCCAGATTTCGGCTCGACCCGGCGCGCGTGCGGTACCGCGACGTGGATCCGCTCGTCCGACCAGCTCCCGGCAACGCCGTACCGGCGGAGCGCGCTCGTACCCGTCAACGCCGCTCCCGGTCCACAGGCCAGCAACGCCGCCCACATCCTCGTCTCCCACGGCAGTGGCCCAGTGAAGTCGACGTACACGCCTACATGAACCCGCTGCAACTGCCGCGCCCGCCGACGCCCGAGCAACACCTTGTCGGTGATTCCGTGAGCCATCGCCTGCGCCCGGGTGAACGCCCCCGCCTGCCGCGCCCGCAACTCCGCGAACGCCCCGTACCTCTCGCGACTGACTTCCACGCCCAAGAACATGCACGCGCCGTACCACTCCGCCATCGCCCACTTCTCCCCTGTGGACAGCGAGCTCGGGGAGGATCCCTTCCCGATTCGGGACGAAATCCTCCCCATGCCAGGCAATCAGCTAGGGCCCAGGCGGTGCCGGGCGCGGGTGGCCGCGACCAGGAGGCCCAGGCCGGCGACGAACGCGCCGACGCCGATCGGGAGGTAGAAGGACGGGTCGTCGACGGCGCCGGGCGGCGGCAGCCACGACGGCTGGCCGGCGCGCGGCTCGGCCCGGAGGAGGAAGACTGCCCCGGCCAGGTCGTAGGCGACCGCCAGGACGATCGTCGCGACGGCCAGGCCCCGGGCCCATTTCAGGACGTACCGGTTCCCGCGCGAGCGGCCGCTCAGCATGACTCCGAGGGCGATCGGGAGCAGCAGGAGCATCGCCATCATGACCAGATTCGCGATCTCCTGCTCAGTCACGGCCCGCCGACCAGAACTGGTGCCGGGTCGACGGGTCGATCAGCCACCGTCGCGTCATACCGCAAATGCTGTCAGTGCACCGGGTCGTCCACCGACTGTACGGCGTCCTGCACCTTCTTCTCGCCCTTCGGCAGGATGGCCAGCGCCACGACCGCGCCGGCGACGGCGCCGATCGCGCCGACCGTCATCGCGATCGACATGGCGTCGACAAAGGCGTGCTTGGCGGCGGCGAGGAAGTCCGGGCCGAGCGCGAGCGTGTCCGCGATGGACTTGCGCGCCGCCTCCGGGACCGAGTCCGGCAGGGCCGACGAGTACGCCGCGGCGAGGACACTGCCCAGCACGGCGACCGACAGCGCGGCACCTGTCTGCTGGACGGTGTCGTTCATCGCCGAGCCGACCCCGCGGTGGTCCGGCGGAACGGCCTGCATCAACAGCGTGTACGCCGCCGGGCCGGCCAGGCCGCCGCCGACGCCCATCACCAGCAGGCCGACGATCAGCAGCCCGTATCCGGTCGAGTCGGACACCTGGGTGAGGATCGCGAAGCTGCCCGCGATGATCAGCAGACCCAGCGAGATCAGCGTCCGGTCCGCGATCTTCTTCCCGAGCGTGGCGCCCAATCCGTTGAACAGCGCCGCCGACACGGCGTACGGGATCAGCGCGAGCCCCGCCTTCAGCGGCGAGTACCCGAGCGCGAACTGCAGGTACTGCGTCAGCGCCAGCAGCAACCCGCCCGCGGTGAACGACAGCAGCACGATCGACAGACTCGTCCCGCTGAACCGCCGGTCCTTGAACAGCGCCAGCGGCACCATCGGGTGCGCGCTGCGCTTCTCCCACAGGGCGAACGCCGCCAGTGCGACGACGCCGACGGTCAGCGCACCGAGCACCCGGGCGGATCCCCAGCCGTGCAGCGGGATCGACACGATCGCCCACACGATCGACGCCATCCCGACGATCGTCAGCACCGCGCCCGCCGGGTCGACGGCGCGCGCCGGGCCCTTCGACTCCGGGATCAGCGCCAGCGTGCCGATGATCGCCAGGATCGCGATCGGCACGTTCAGCCAGAAGATCGAACCCCACCAGAAGTGGTTCAGCAGGACGCCGCCGACCGTCGGGCCGGCCACCACGCCCACCATCGCGACCATCGACCAGCCCGCCATCGCCTTGCGCTGCTCGTCCGGCGGGAACACCGTGAACAGCAGCGACAGCGTGCTCGGCATCAGCAGCGAGCCGCCGACGCCCATCAGGCCGCGGCAGGCGATCAGCTGCCACGGATTCTCGGCCAGGGTCGCGAGCAGCGACGCCACGCCGAAGATCACCAGTCCGAGCAGCAGCATCTTCCGCCGGCCGAAGCGGTCCGACAGGCTTCCGGCGGTCAGCAGCAGCCCGGCGAAGGCCAGGATGTAGGCGTCGATCACCCACTGGATGTCCGCGGGCGTCGCGCCCAGGTCGCGCATCAGCGACGGGATCGCCAGGTTCAGGACGGTGTTGTCGACGACCAGCACCATCAGGCTCAAGCAAAGGATCAACAGGATCCACCAGCGACGAGGGTGCCCCTCGGTGGTGGACTCGAACGGTGTACTAGTCACTCGCACACTGTACGACCTACTCGAACGGCGTGCGAGTCCTTTTTGTAGGATGGGTGTCATGAAGGACTGGATCTGGACCCGGGAGCGCAAGGCCTCCCCCGCCCGGGAGACGCTCAGCCGGGAGCAGATCGTGGCCGCCGCGATGACGATCCTCGACACCGACGGCGTCGCCGGGCTCAGCATGCGCAAACTGGCCGCGAAGCTCGACGCCGGCGCGACCAGCCTGTACTGGCACGTGCCGACCAAGGACGACCTCGTCGACCTGCTGATCGACGAGGTCTGGGGCGAGATCGACGTACCCGAGCCGGAGCTCGCCGGATGGCGGGCCGGCGCGCTGCTGTTCGGGCACAGCCTGCGGTCCGCCGTCCTGCGGCACCCGTGGCTGCCCGAGGTGATGTACACCCGCCCGAGCATCGGCCCGAACGCGATGTCGCTCGGCTCCCGCGGCCTGGTGCTGTTCGGCGCCGCCGGGTTCACCGAGCACGAGATCGATCTGGCGATGAGCAGCGTCATGTCGTACGTCCTCGGCACCGTCAGCGCCGAGGTCGCGACCCGCGAGATGGTCCGCAAGTCCGGCTGCTCCGAGGACAACTGGGTCACCGAGATGGTCGAACAGGCCGAGGCCGTCGCCGGCGACTACCCCGAGATGCAGGCCTCCGTCCGCCGCCGCACCGCCGTAGGCCTCGACGCCGGCCTCACCCAGAACTTCGTCTTCGGCCTCGACGCCCTCCTCGACGGCCTCGAGGCCCGCGTCAAACGCTGACCGGGTAGATCGGGTTCGTCCAGGCTCGACGGCCGGACGCATCTTCGACCGTGACGCGGCAATGGGTCGCGCGGAAAAGCCTCAGGGGGAACGTGGCCTCGGTGAGGTCGGTGCCCTCGGCCCACTCGGCGCCGGGGTGGCCTCCGCTCAGGAGGATCTTGGCCGCGGGTGAGCACTGCACCGTGATCGTGTCGCCTTCGATGCGTACGTCGTACAGCTCGGGGCCGGTGCTGGAGTAGAAGTGGCCGGCTTTCAGAGCGGTGAGGAGAGCGTCGGGCTCGAGGGATTCAGCGCGGACCCGGACCCAGGCCTGGCACGATGGCGGGTCCTGGGGCTGCAGATGCGCGTCGTCCGCGGCGTACGTCGTGAGCCGGTGGCCGCGGTTCAGCAGGACGTCGGCGAGGTGCCAGCTGTCGCCGCGGTTCTCGCGGTCGGAGAGCGCGTTGTAGACCTCGATGGAGTGCGCCGCGTCGAGGCTCTCGGCGTCGGCCGCGGTCAGGAGGGACGCTGACGGGTGGGCCATGCCGACGAATGCGCCGGCGGAGCGGGCTCGGCGGGCCAGCTCAGGACCGGTTTCAGAGGCGGACGGCGGCGCGAAGTCCAGCGGGAGACCGACTGCGACGATGTGCCATTGCTGGCCTGCTTCGGTGCGCGGGGCGTGCAGTTCGGCGCCGATGATCGTGGTGAAGCCGGCTGTGCGGAGGTCTCGGGTGTCGCTGATCGGGAAGCCGTACTCGGCGCGGAAGTGGTCGGTGATCGACACGAAGTCGTAGCCGGCGCCGCGGTACACGTCGGCGGTCTCGGCCGGGGTCAGCGCTCCGTCGGAACGGTTCGAGTGGGTGTGCAGGTTGCCACGCCAGAACCGTCCCGGCAGGTCGAAGATCATCGGCGCTGCTCCCGGGCGGACGCGTAGAGACAGATGGCCGCGGCGGTGGCCAGGTTCAGGGACTCGGCGCGGCCGTAGATCGGCACCTTGACCGAGTGGTCGACGAGCGCGTTGATTCCGTCCGGCAGACCGTGCGCCTCGTTGCCGAACAGCCACACGGTGGGTTTCGCGAGGGTGCCGTCGTCGATGCAGGTGTCCAGATCGGTCGCGCCGTACCCGTCGGCGGCGAGCACCTGCAGGCCCTGCTCACGCCAGGTGCGGACCGCCTCGCCGAGGTCGACGTCCGTGCTGATCGGCACATGAAAGATGCTGCCGACGCTGGCCCGGACCGCCTTCGGGTTGTGCGGGTCGACGGATTCGGTCGTCAGTACGACGGCATCGGCGCCGGCAGCGTCCGCCGTCCGAATCAACGTACCGACATTGCCGGGGTCGCGGACCTGGACGCCGGCGGCGACGAGCTGCAGGGAGCCGGCCGGCAGCGGGACGGTCACCAGCGAGCAGACGGCGACGACGCCCTGCGAGGTGACGGTCTCGCTCAACGCCTCGACGGCGGCACGATCGACCTCGAACCACGGGACCCCGGCGGTCACGGCGAGGTCGTGGAGATCGCGATGCCGGGTCGCGACGGCCGGCTCGGCGTACACCTCGACGACGAGCTCGCGGTGCTCCAGCGCCTCCCGGACAGCCTGCGGGCCCTCGACCAGGAAGCGTCCGGACTTGCGCCGGAACGAACGAGTGGCGAGCCGCCGAGCCTGCTTGATCCGCGCGGATTGCGCGGTCAACAGACCGGGACTCGCCACTTCGCAGCTACGGGTGGTGCTCAGGCCGCGTCGGTCTTCGGCGCGTTCACGTCCGCCGGCAGGGCGGCCTTGGCCACCTGCACGAGCGCGGAGAACGCGGCCGGGTCGTTGACCGCCAGGTCGGCGAGGATCTTGCGGTCCACCTCGACCTCGGCCAGGCGCAGGCCCTGGATGAAGCGGTTGTAGGTCAGGTCCTCGGCGCGGACCGCGGCGTTGATGCGCTGGATCCACAGCTTCCGGAAGTCGCCCTTGCGCGCCTTGCGGTCACGGTAGGCGTAGACGAGCGAGTGGGTGACCTGCTCCTTGGCCTTGCGGTACAGCCGCGAGCGCTGACCGCGGTAGCCGCTGGCCTGCTCGAGTACGACCCGGCGCTTCTTGTGGGCGTTGACTGCCCGCTTCACGCGTGCCATGAGGTGTTACTCCTTGTATTTCTGCGCCGGAGCCGGACGGAGTCCACTCGGCGGGGGATGTTCGGGGGGTGGGGCGGGGAGGGGGGCGAAAGCTGGCTCAGATGCCGAGAAGCTTCTTGGCCTTCTTCACGTACGCCGGGGCGACCTCGACGGTGCCGGACAGGCGGCGCTTGCGCTTCGAGGTCTTCGCCTCGGCGAGGTGGCGGACACCGGTCTGCTCACGACGGATCTTGCCCGACCCGGTGACCCGGACCCGCTTCTTCATCCCCGAGTGGGTCTTCATCTTCGGCATGGCTGTTCAGCTCCTGGTTGTTTCTTCGTTGACTCGAACTTCGGTGCGACGGCTCCGGCCCGTCACGAGCCGGAGCGTGACGTCACTCCGGGTCGAGGTTGTCGGCCGGACCCTTCGGCTTCTTGGTGACACCGGCGGCGCGCTGGGCCTCGTGGGCCTGAGCCTGCTCGGCGCGCTCCTGGCGCTCCGCCTGCTCCTCGGCCTCGCGCTCGGCCTTCCGCTGCGCCTTCTCGGCTTCCACGTCCACGCGCGCCTCGGACTTCTTCTTGTGCGGTCCGAGCACCATGATCATGTTCCGGCCGTCCTGACGCGGCGAGGACTCGACGAAGCCGAGCTCGCTGACGTCCTCGGCGAGCCGCTGCAGCAGCCGGAAGCCGAGCTCCGGCCGGGACTGCTCACGACCGCGGAACATGATGGTGATCTTGACCTTGTCCCCGGCCTTCAGGAACCGCACCACGTGACCCTTCTTGGTCTCGTAGTCGTGCGGGTCGATCTTCGGCCGCAGCTTCATCTCTTTGATGATGGTGTTGGTCTGGTTCCGGCGGGACTCGCGCGCCTTCTGCGCGGTCTCGTACTTGTACTTGCCGAAATCCATCAACTTGCAGACCGGAGGCCGTGCGGTCGCCGCGACCTCGACCAGGTCGAGGTCGGCCTCCTGGGCCAGCCGCAGTGCGTCCTCGATCCGGACGATGCCTACCTGCTCACCGTTCGGTCCGACCAGCCGCACCTCGGGAACGCGGATGCGCTCGTTGACGCGCAAATCAGTGGTGATGGGTCCTCCTGGGTTGAACTCGTACTGGATGCCACCTCGTGATCACCGCGAGCCCCCTGGAAAACACGAAGGCCCTCGTGCGATCACACGAAGGCCCAATTCCCAGCGGTACGACGTCCCGACCCGGGCGGGTGGTACGCCGTACTGTTGACCGGGACCCGCCGACTGTTCATCGACTGGGTGGGAGGTGGCCCTCCGCTTAGACTCGAACGGCTGGCGAACCTGAGGTATTCCACTCAGGGGTCACCAACAGACCGGGTCGGTCGCCGTGCAAGAGTAGCAGCATGACCGACGCAGATGCCACTTCACAGCCTGCCCCCCACCAGGACGCCCAGTCTGACCCCCAGCCGGGCCCGCTCTCGACCGCGTCCCGCGACATCGCCGAGGTCCCCGCCGTGGAGATCATCTCCACCGCCGCGCTGCACCTGATGAGCGCCGCCGCCGTCAACCTCGGCCTGGCCGCGGACCTGCCGGACCACAAGGACCTCGACGAGGCCCGCTCGCTGATCGACTCGCTGGCCGGTCTGCTCGACGCCTCCGCCCCGGCCCTCGGCCACCACCACGCCGCGCCGCTGCGCGACGGCCTGCGCTCGCTCCAGCTCGCGTTCCGCGAGGCCAGCAGCATCCCGGACGAGCCCGGTCAGGGCCCTGGCGAGAAGTACACCGGCGCGGTCTTCCCCTCGGCGACGCACAGGTCTTGAGCTGGAGCGCGGTCCAGCTCCTAGCGTCGGGGAGATGGACTACAGGAACCTGGGAACGACCGGCCTGAAGGTCAGCGAGCTCTGCCTGGGCGCGATGATGTTCGGCGACCGGACCGACGAGCAGGACAGCCGCAAGATCCTCGAGACGTTCACCGACGCCGGCGGTACGTTCATCGACACCGCCGACGTGTACGGCGCGGGCGCGTCCGAGGAGGTGCTGGGACGATGGCTGAAGACGCAGCGGCGCGAGGACTACGTCATCGCGACGAAGGTCTACTGGCCCACCGGCCCGGGCCCGACCGATCAGGGCCTGTCGCGTAAGCACGTTCTCGACGCGGTCGACGCAAGCCTGCGCCGGCTCGGAACCGACTACATCGACCTGTACCAGCTCCACCGCTGGGACGACAGCACTCCCCTCGGCGAGACCTTGTCGACGCTGGACAGCCTCGTGCAGGCTGGCAAGGTCCGCTACATCGGCGTCAGCAACTTCCGCGGCTGGCAACTGCAGAAAACCGTCGACCTGTGCGCGCAGAACGGATGGCAGCCACTCGCCAGTCTTCAGCCCCTCTACACCCTGCTGGACCGCTCACCCGAGTGGGAGCTGCTCCCGGTCTGCCAGAACGAGGGTCTCGGCGTCATCACCTGGTCTCCCCTGCGTTCGGGCTGGCTGTCCGGCGCGTTCCGGCGCGGCATGACCGCACCGCCCGCGGACAGCAAGGTGTCCACGCCCGGCACCCACGACTGGGATCGGTACGCGAACGAACGCACCTGGCGCGTCATCGACGAACTGACGGCGGTTGCGGCCGAGACCGGGCACACGATGCCGCAGGTCGCGGTCCGCTGGCTGATGCAGCGGCCCGGCGTGACGGCACCGATCATCGGTCCGCGGACGCCGGCGTACCTCGACGACCTGCTGGGCGCCGCGGACTTCATCCTGGCCCCGGAGCACCAGGAGCGGCTCGACGACGCCAGCCGGCCGGAGCCGGTGCCTTACCCCTACTTCTTCGACTGACCGTCCTGGGCGCCGTAGTAGGCGATCTTGTCGTCCAGTACGCCGAGCGCGAGGTTCATCTTCGCAACCTCGTCGCGCAGCCGGGCCCGGTGCTCCTCGAGCAGTTCGACCAAGCCTGTCGGGCCGCTCGAGCGGTCCCGCATGCGGCCCATGAACTGCTGGAGGTCACTGATCCCCAACCCCGCGTTGCGCAGGCACACCAGGAGGCCGACCCACGCCACGTCATGGTCGCTGTAGACACGGCGTCCGGCGGTGTCCCGGTGGACCGGACCGAACAGTTCCAGGCGTTCGTAGTAGCGCAAGGTGTCCAGGCTCAGACCGGTGCGCTCGGAGGCCTCGGCCGGTGCGTACGTAGTCATGCCCTCCATCCTCCGACCTGGAGTGCACTCCAGGTCAACTACTGTCGGGTGTCGTGAGTCCTGACGGCGTACCCGCTCCGGTGGCGAAGCTCGACGCACAGCAGTTGCTGCGGGACGTCAACGACGCCACCGGCGCCGGACTGGAGTTCCTGGGGCAGGCCGCGGCGGGCGAGGTCGGGGCCGCGTTCGTGCGGTGGCCGGACGGGCGGGACGGCGTCCTCACCCGCGGATTCGGCTCGGCGGCCGACCTCTGGCGTACGGCGGAGGTCCTCGACGCGGCGCGGCAGGACGGCCTGCCCGTCCCGCGTTACGACTTGCTGGCCGAACTTCCCGGCAGCGTCGGTGTCGTGCAGGAGCGCCTGCCGGGGCAGGTGCCGCAGACGGTCGACCAGGCGCTGCTGGAGTCGATGATCGCGCTGACCGACCAGTTCGCCGACCGGGGCGGAAGCCTGCCGGTCCCGTCGCTGTACCTGCTCGAGAGCGGCCCGGGCTTCTGCCTGCACGAGTCGCTCCAGGTGTACGACGACCGCACGCGGAAACTCCTGGACCGCCTGCATGAGATCGGGCGCGCCGAGCCGGGCGGCATGGCGGGCGACGACCTCGTGCACCTCGACTTCCACACCGGCAACGTGCTGACCGACGCCGGCCGGATCACCGGGATCGTCGACTGGGACGGGATCGGGCGCGGCGATCGCCGGTTCGCCCTGGTCACGTTGCGGTTCGACGCGCACGTCCGGCTGCCCGGCGCGGACCTGGCGTGGTTCGACGACCTCCTGGAGACCAGGCTCGACCCCGCCGTACTGCGCCTCTACTGGGCCCACATGACGCTCCGCCTGGTGGACTGGTCGATCCGCCACCACACACCCGCAGACACCGCCCGCTGGCTCGACTTCGCCGAACCGCGGCTGCACTGATCAACCCTTTTCGGCCCAGCCCGAAACTGGATCGAACACCCTGCCTGCACAGGGTCATCGCCCCTACCTTCGACAGTGAGACCTCCGACCGGAGGTCACCACTCGGGAGGGACAAAGATGCGCAAGATTGCTATGACTGCTGCCGGCATCGCCGCCGCTGTGATCGGTACCGGGATGGCGCTGGCGCCGACGGCCAACGCGGCGTCGACGGCGTCGGCAGGGGCCGCGGCGACCATGGGCACGACGGCGACCTGCCCGTCGGGCGCCGTGTGTCTGCGGGAGCCGAACGGCAGCATCCTGAGCAAGAACATCTGGTACAGCTACGGCGCGCACAACCTGCAGAACGTGACCGGCTACAAGGTCCTGATCAACAGTCAGACCGGTGGCGCCGGCTTCCAGATCTGCAAGGGCTACAACGGCACGAACTGCTACCCGGTGCAGCGCTACACCGGTGAGTACGCGTCGTACGACTTCACGCCGATCAACTCGATCGTGCTGGTGAAGTAGTCCGGCAGCACGCGACCGGGCTCCGGCCACCGCGGGGCCGGAGCCGGGTCGCGTCAGCCCTTGACCGCGCCTTCCTCGACGCCCTTGAAGAAGAAGCGCTGCAGAGTGGCGAAGACGATCACGATCGGGATGAACGCGATCATCGTGCCGGCCGCGATCAGCCGGGGGTTGTTGCTGAACGTGCCGGACAGGTACTGCAGGCCGACGGTCAGCGTGTACTTGTCCGGATCGGTGAGCACGATCAGCGGCCAGAGGAAGTCGTCCCAGGCGCCGATGAACGCGAAGATCGCGATCACGCTGATCGTCCCGCGCACCGACGGCAGGCCGATGTACACGAACCGCTGCCACGCGTTCGCGCCGTCCACGATCGCCGCCTGGTCGACCTCGAGCGGCAGCGCCCGGAACGCGTTGTACATCAGCAGCACGTTGAGGGCGCCGATCATGCCCGGCAACGCGACACCGAACAACGTGTTCGCCAGCCCGAACTCCCGGACCGTCACGTACTGCGAAATGATCGTGACCTCACCCGGCAGGACCAGCGTCGCGAGGAACAGGCCGAGGACGATCTTGCGGCCGCGGAACTGCAGCCGGGAGATCGCGAACCCGGCCAGCGACGCGCCGACGATGTTGCCGCCGACCACCAAGAACGCGACCACGAGCGAGTTCCGCGCGTAGTCCCAGACCGGGATCGTGTCGGTGACCGCCTTGTAGTGGTCGAACGTCGGTTGCGCCGGCAGCAGCCGCGGGATCCGGGTGTAGATGTCCTCCCCGGATCCCTTCAGCGACGTCGACAGCTGCCAGAGGAACGGCCCGATCGTGATCAGCAGCACGAACACCAGCAGGACGTACCGCGCGACCTTCTCCCGCGGCGAGACCGAGTTGAACCCGAACGATCCCTTGCGCCGGACGGGCATCGGCGCCTCCGGAGCAACGGCCGGACGCGCCGGATCGGTGACAACACTCATGCTTCTGCTCCCCGGCGGTTGAGACGGGCCAGCACCAGCATCGGGACGACCGTGACGAAGAACAGCACGATCGACAACGCGGACGCGTACCCGAGGTTGCCCTCGAAGCCCTGGCTGTACTGCTGGATCAGCATCACCACCGAGTTGTCCCGGCCGCCCGGTCCGCCCTTGCCGCCGCTCAGGATGAACAGCTCCGAGAACACCCGCAGCGCGGACACCGAGATCAGGATCGAGATCAGGATCATCGTCCCGCGGACGCCCGGGATCGTCACGTGCAGGAACCGCCGCAGCGGCCCGGCGCCGTCGACCGCGGCCGCCTCGTGCAGCTCGCGCCCGACGTTCCCGAGAGCGGCCAGGTAGATGATCATGTAGTACCCGAGCCCTTTCCAGATCGTCAGGCTGATCGCGCTCAGCAGCAACAGCCACTGGTCGGACAGGAACGGCAGCGGCCCGGAGATGACCCCGAGCTTCTCGGCCAGCCCGTTGACCAGGCCGCGGTCGTCCAGGATCCACTGCCAGATCAGCGCCACCACGACCGCCGACGCCACCACCGGTGTGTAGAACGCGGTCCGGAAGAACGTCATCCCGGGCAGCTTCTTCTCCACGAGTACGGCGAGCAGCAGCGGAAGGACGGTCAGGAACGGCAGGCAGACCACCATGTAGATCACGCTGTTCAGCAGCGCCCACCGCAACTGCTCGTCGTGCAGCAGGGTCTCGAAGTTCTTCAGGCCGACGAAGGTCCCGCCACCCAGCGGCTTGGCGTTGGTGAACGACAGGATGACGGTGTTGATCGACGGCCAGAGGTTGAAGACCAGCAACCACGTGAGTGCTGGGATCACCAGCACCCACGGGGTGAACCACCGGTTGGAACGCATCACTGGGTCAGCAGCTGGTTGGCCTTGGCCACCGCGGCGTCGAGGGCTGCCTGCGAGGAGATCTTGCCGGAGATCGCCAGCGAGATCTGCTGCCCGATGAAGTCGTTGGTCGCGCCGCTGATCACCGGCGGCTGCAGCACCTTGGCCTTGGCCAGCGACTCGAACGCGAGCACCTTCGCGTCACTCTCCGGCGTGCCGTCGGACTTCGAGAAGTACGGGTCGGACGCGGACGCCTTGGTGGAGGGGAAGATGTTCACGATCTTCGCGAACGCGGCCTGGTTCTCGGCGTTCGTGACGAACCGGGCGAGCGCGATTGCCGCAGCCTGGTTCTTGGTCTTGGCCGAGACCGACAGCCCCTGCACGTACAGCGGCGGGGTGTCGAGCGCCGGAGACGGGACGACCTTGCCCTTCAGCGACGGGTTGTCCTTGTTGAAGTCCTGGATCGCGTTGCCGCCACCGGTGGTCCAGGCGACCTTGCCCTGGGTGAAGAGCTTGGAGTTGCCCAGGTACTCGTTGGTCAGGATGTCGCGCGGCATGTACCCGGCCTTGTAGGCGTCGCGGTACTTGTCCAGCAGCGCGGCGGCCTCGGGCGTGTTGAAGACGAACTTCTTGCCGTCTTCGGACAGGATCTTGACGCCGGCGTTGGTGAAGTCACCGATACCAGGCAGCCGGCTCATCAGGTATTCCTTGCCGCCGGTCTTGTCGTGCATCGTCTTCGCGGCCGCGAGCAGCTCGTCGAAGGTCTTCGGCGGGTTCTTCGCGTCCAGGCCGGCCGCGGCGAACTTGGTCGCGTTCCAGTAGTCGATGTCGGTGTTCAGGTACCACGGGTAGCCGAAGGTGCCGTCCATGCCCTGGTACTGGTACGCCTGCACGCCGCCCTCGACGTACTCCTCGCTCAGCTTCGGGTCCGCGGCGGCCACGTCGAGCAGCATGTTCTGCTTGGCCAGGCTCAGGGCGAAGTCGGGCGGCAGGTTCGTGACGTCCGGGAGCTGGCCGGCCGACGCCTGGCTCAGCACCTTCTTGTCGTAACCGTCGCCGGGCTGGTCCAGCCAGGTGACGTGCGTGCCCGGGTACTTCGCCTCGAACGCCTTGATCACGCCTTCGACGTACGACGTGAACTTCGGCTTCAGCGCCCAGGTCTGGAAGCTGACCTCACCGGTCACCTGGGCGTTCGCGTCGACGGTCGGCTTGGCACCGCCGCTGCCGCCGGAATCCTCGGAACCGAGGCCGCATCCGGCGAGGGTGAGAGCGGCGGCGGCAAGACTGGCCACGAGCGCCGAACGGCGTCTACGCATGGGATCTCCTGGATTTGATAAACCGGTATAGCTCCCGAACTATCCACATCGTAGAATCCGCTGTCAAGGGCAGGAGGTACGAGATGGCGAGACCGACGATCGCGGACATCGCGACCAGGGCCGGGGTGTCCAAGGGCGCGGTGTCGTTCGCGCTGAACGGACGGCCGGGTGTCAGCGACGCGACCCGGGAGCGGATCCTGAAGATCGCCGAGCAGATGAGTTGGCGGCCGCACAGCGCGGCGCGCGCGCTCGGTGCGTCGCGAGTCGACTCGGTCGGCATGGTGATCGCGCGGCCGGCCCGGACGCTCGGCGTCGAGCCGTTCTTCGCGCACCTGCTGTCCGGCGTCCAGTCGGGCCTGTCCGCGGAGTCGATCTCGCTGCAACTGCTGATCGTCGAGGACACCGCGGCCGAGATCGAGGTGTACCGGCGCTGGACGTCGGAGCACCGGGTCGACGGCGTGATCCTGGTCGACCTGACCGTGAAGGACCCGCGGGTCGAGGCACTGAAGGCGCTCGAACTGCCGGCCGTGGTGATCGGCGGCCGCGGCGGCAAGGGCGCGCTGGCCTCGGTCTGGGCCGACGACCGGGACGCGATGCTCTCGATCGTGGAGTACCTGGCCGCGCTCGGTCATCGCCGGATCGCCCACGTCGCCGGTACGCCGAACTTCCAGCACACCCAGCGCCGGATCCGGGCCCTCCGCGACGCCGCGCCCCGGCTCGGGCTGGTCGACGCACCCTCGCTGACCACGGACTTCAGCGACGCGGAGGGCGCCGCGATCACCCGTAAGCTGCTCTCCCAGCCGGACCGCCCGACCGCGATCGTCTACGACAGCGACGTGATGGCGGTGGCCGGGCTCGGCGTCGCGATGGAGATGGGCGTGTCGGTCCCGGGCGACCTGTCGATCGTCGCGTTCGACGACTCGATCCTCACCCAGCTCATGCACCCGGCGCTGACGGCGCTGTCCCGCGACACCTTCGACTTCGGCCGCCAGGCCGCCGAGGTGCTGCTGCAGACCATCGCCGACCCCGGCACGGTGATCAACCGCCGCTCCGCCGACCCGGTCCTGACCGTCCGTGAGTCGACCGCTCCCCCGGCCTGATGTTGCCCTGACGGCCTAAACCGATTTAGCATCCTCCGCATGGCTTCGGAGACCGTCGTGCCCAGGTTCGGTGCGAACTACGTGCCCTCGGCGGGATGGTTCTACAGCTGGCTGGATTACGACGGCGACGCGGTTCGCCGGGACTTCGCGGACCTGGCCGGGCTCGGCCTGGACCACGTCCGGGTGTTCCCGGTCTGGCCGTGGATCCAGCCGAACCGGGCGATCATCCGCGAGCGCGCGATCGCCGACCTGCTGGACACCATCGACGCGGCCGCCGAGCACGGGCTGAGCGTCGCGGTCGACCTGATCCAGGGGCACCTGTCCAGCTTCGACTTCCTCCCGTCGTGGGTGCTGACCTGGCACAAGAGCAGCCTGTTCGAGGACAGCACGGTCCGCGACGGCCTCACGGCGTACGTCGACGTCGTGGCCCGGGCGGTCGCCGCGAAGCCGAACGTCTTCGCGATCACGCTCGGCAACGAGGTCAACAACCTCTGGCCGGACAGCCCGACCACGCCGGAGGCCTCGACCGCGTGGGCGCAGGCCCTGCTGGCCACGCTGAAGAAGGCCGCGCCCGGCGTCCTCGCGCTGCACTCGGTCTTCGACGACGCCTGGTACAAGGGCGACCATCCGTTCCACCCGGTCGACGCGGTGGATGTCGGGGATCTGACCACTGTCCACTCGTGGGTTTTCAACGGGGTCTCACGAGTGGACGGTCCCCTCGGCCCGGCCACCCTCACGCACGCCGACTACCTGATCGAGCTCGCGAAGTCCCTGGCGCCGGAGCGCCCGGTCTGGCTGCAGGAGATCGGCGTGCCCGGGCCTGACATCCCCGTCGAACTGCAGGCCGAGTTCACCAAGCGGACCGTTGAGACAGTCCTGGGCAACCCGGCGCTGTACGGCGTGACGTGGTGGTCCTCGCACGACATCGACCGCCGCCTGCTCGACTTCCCGGACCGCGAGTACGACCTCGGCCTGTTCACCGTCGACCACCGGCGCAAGCCGGCCGCCGACGCGCTCGCCGACCTGATCGCGACGGTGCGCGCGCACGGCGTACCGGCGCAACCACCCGCCACCACGCTGACCGCGCCGATCAACCTCCGCACGGAGCCCGCCCGCCGCGCGGAAGTTGCCCCCGGCAGCGAGTTCCACCTCCGGTGGGTCGAGGCCCGCACCGAGGGGCCGGTACGGATCGCGCTGCCTTGATCGTGTGCCAGGTCGACAGGACGTCTCGGCGCGCTGCGGCACCGACGCCCGCCGGCTGAGCGTGAGACCGGCCGACTGGTTGCGACACGTCCTGTCGAGATGACACACACACCTAGGACTGCTTGGCGATCAGTACCTCGATGCCGTCGAGGATGCGGGCCAGCCCGAACTCGAGGTCGTCGTCGAGCTCGTCCTCGTACTCGTGGTTGAGGTACAGCGACGTCAGCGTCGGGTAGCCGCCCTCGATCAACCGCGGCACCAGGAACTTGCCGACCTGCTCGGCCTGGACCGGCGTGGTATCACTCGCTCCGAGCTGACGGGCCAGGGTCGCGTAGTTCCGTGACCAGCCGTCCAGCAGCACCAGACAGCCGAGATTGTCGTGCTGGCTGAGCCCGGTTTCGGCGAGGGCCGCGAGCATCGCCTCGACCCAGCGCAGCAGGTTCGGCGTGACGGGCGCGCCCCGGATCGGTACGTCGAGCAGCCACGGGCGCTCGGCGTACAGCTTGACCTGCGCGTCCACCCACGCGATCGCGGCGGCGCGCCAGCCGGACGGCAGCTCGGGCGGCAGACCGACCGCCTTGTCGTGGACGAGCACGATCAGCTCTTCCTTGGACCGCACATAGCGGTACATCGCGTTCGTGGTGACGCCGAGGTGCGCCGCGATCCGCTGCAGCGAGACCGCCTCGAACCCGTACCGGTCGCCGAACTCGATGCCGGTGGCCACGATCTGCTCGATCGACAGCGCCGGCTTCGGCCCGCGCCGCTGCACCGGCAGCACACCCCACGACAGGGCCAGCCCCGGCGGCAGGTCCGCGTGGTCCTCGGTCATGTCTCCCATCCTGACGTACGCCGTGGCGGGCAGGACAGGGGTGTTAGCACCACCGCGGAAACGGGTCCTGAGCAGCGCGCGCCGAAACTGTGCAATCCATACGCTTTTTACATCGGAACCCGCTGAAAGGACCAACGACCATGAACACGATCCTCGAACCGCTGCTGACCCCCGACCAGGTCCAGCTCACCGACGCCGACCGGCGCGCGGCGATCTCCAAGCTGGAAAGCGCCGTCCGGCAGGCCGCGCTGACCCCGGCCCAGGCGAGCGACCGGCAGGACCGCGTGCTCGCGGCCCGGACCCGCGGCGAGCTCCGGATGATCCTCGCCGGCGTCGCGGACGCGGCCCCGCCGCGCGGGCTGACGACTGCGCTCCGTGTCGCGACCGGCGTCTGGCTGGTCACCTGTGTGGTGCAGTTCGTGGTCTGGGCGTCGCTGGCGATGTTCGGCCACTTCGACAGCCCGTGGTGGCTCTGGTCAGACCTCGGGCTCGGCGCGGTCGTCGCCATGTTGTGGTGGACGAACGAGTCCTACCACCGCAAGTCCGACGTACTGGTTACCCAGTGATCTACTCCGTGACCTCGACCCACGCGTAGCCGCCGTCTTCCAGCCGCACCACCTGGAAGCCGGCGGCCAGGCGGCGTACGTCGTCGGTCTCGATGACGCCCGCGGCCGGGCCGGCGATGTCCAGCACGATCGCGGCCGCGCCTTCCTGGATCGCCGCCGTGGCGACCAACTGCGCCTGGGCCGGCATCGGGCGCGCCTCCGGACTCCAGCGCGCCAGGCTCTCGGTGCCCGTGAACGCGAGCAGCGCGTTCCGCCCATCCTGGCCCTGGAGCAGCGCGACAGCCATGTCCGACGTCTTGTCGTGCGCCAGCCCGTTCTCGTCGTACTCCACCTCGCCGAGCATCGCGACGACCGGCACCAGCAGCCGTGCCTTGGTGAGCGCCGCGAGCACCGCTCCCCCGTCGCCGGTGGCGAGCGCGGTCGCCAGCGCCGGGTCCGCCGACCCGTCGTCGTCGTCGAACCCGGTGAACGCCAGTCTCCGCTGTGGTGGTTGCACGGGTTCATTGTCCCCGGACCGGGGTTTCAGGGGTCCGTCAGGGCTGTTCCCCTCTTGGATCGCGGTCCAACTGTGCGAGCCTGGGTATGTGCCTGACTTCAACGATTTGACGCTGCTGCCGTTCTGCGTAGGGCTCACGCTGCTCGGTCTGATCGGCTCGTGGGCCGCGTGGCGGCGCCGCGGGGTCGCGGCCGGCACACGCGGTGTGGCCTGGTCCCTGCTGCCGGTCTCGCTGTACCTGACCGGGCTGCTGGAGCTGGTCTGGGACGTGGTCCGCTCCTCCGTGAGCTGGGTCACGCACCTGATCTTCTCGCCGACCGTCTGGGCCGGTGTCGCGCTGTTCGGCGTCTCGGTCGTGCTGTACGTCGTGTCCGGTGTAGCCCGCGGCCGCGGTGGGAACCAGAAGAAGGCAGAGAAGAAGCCCGCCTCGCCCGCGGGAGAGCTGACGAGCACAGGCCCAGCGCCGGCGTCGGCCGCCACCGCCAAAGCTGCCAAGCCGTCAAAGGGGAAGGCGAAGCAGCAGGAATCGTCTGAGTTCGACGAGATCGAGGACATCCTGAAGCGCCATGGAATCAACTGACAAGGCCCCTGACCACGGCCCCACGCCCCTGACCATCGACTCGCTCCTGGACAACGTCCAGGCCGGATCACCCCATCTCGGCCGCACCCGGCTGATCGGCATCGACGGACCGGCCGGCTCCGGAAAGACCACCGTCGCCGCCCACGTCGAGGCCCGCGCGAAACTGCGCGACCTGAACACGTACGTCATCCACATGGACGACCTGTACGACGGCTGGACCGGTGCGGAGCGCGGCTTCGCCCTGCTCCGCGACCACGTCCTGCAGCGGCTGGCCGACGGCCGCGAGGGACGCTACCGGCGGTACGACTGGTACCAGGGCGCGTACGCCGAGCTGCACGTCGTACCGAGCACCGTCGATCTGCTGATCGTCGAAGGCGTCACCGCCTGCGACCGGGACGCGGCGCACTGGCAGTCGCTGCGCCTGTGGGTCGAGACGTCGAACGAGGTCCGGCTGGACCGCGGCATCGATCGCGACGGCGAGGCCCTGCGCGACCACTGGCTGGAGTGGATGCGCTGGGAGCGTGACCATTTCGCCGAGCAGGCCACCCGCTCCCGCGCCCACGTCATCGTCGACGGCAACCCGTCGACACCCTTCGACCCCGCGCTCGAGCTGGTCGCCACGTCGGTGGCGCTACCGCCTCACGACTCAGCCGCGTCCTGACGTCCGTCCCACGACCACTGGGTGACGACCTGGCCGTCGTCGATGTCCTCGGCGTTGTGCCGGTACATCGTGTTGAAGGTGGTCCAGGAGAAGTAGTCGTGCAGCACCGAGCGGACCCGCTCGTCGTCGATGCCGGCATCGACCAGCGCCGCGTCGAAGCAGTCGATCGCGCGATGGTTCATCTCGTCGTGTTCACCGTTCCCCGCGTGCCGGCGCTGGACGGATGCCTCGCTGCCGTAGGACTCGGTGTAGACGGACGGTCCGCCCAGGGCCTCTCCCCAGTACGCCGCGAGCCGCTCGGTGTGATCCGGCCGCGCCCCGCCGTGAAAGGCGTGGCTGACGACCTCGTCCGCCATCACCCGCTCGTGCCATGCCGCAGCCAGCCGCAGCATGCCGTCGGCCCCGCCCGCCGCTTCGTAAACGGTCTCCATGGCGTCAGTCTGCTGCAACGCGGCAAGCCGGTCACGGATCTGAGCTCGTTCCGGCTCGGAACCGGCCAGCGCAAGTGCGTGCTGGTAGGCGGTGATCGCCTCGGGCACCTGTCCGAGGCGCTGCAGGAGGTCCGCCCGCGCCAGCGCGAACGGGTGGTAGTCCTGGAGGCGGGGTTCGGCGGCGAGCTCGTCGAGGAGTTGGAGGCCGGCGGCGGGTCCGTCGCGGAGCGCGATCGCGGCGGCGCGGTTCAGCGCGACCACCGGGGACGGGTCGAGGTCCAGCAGGACGTCGTACAGCTGGACGATCTGCGGCCAGTCGGTGCCGGCGAAGTCGGTCGCCTCGTCGTGCACGGCGTTGATCGCGGCCTGGACGGCGTACGGTCCGGGCGGTCCGCCGGTGAGGGCGGCGACGACCAGGTCGCGCCCTTCGGCGATCATGTCGTGGTCCCAGCGGCCGCGGTCCTGGTCCTCGAGCAGCACGATCTCGCCGTCCGGGCCGGTGCGGGCGTCGCGGCGGGCGTGGATCAGCAGCATCAGGGCGAGCAGGCCGGTGACTTCGCGCGCGTCGGGGAGCAGCCGGTGCACGATGCGGGCCAGGCGGATCGCTTCCTCGGCGAGGTCCAGGCGTTGCAGGTACGGGCCGGCGCTGGCGGCGTACCCCTCGGTGAAGACCGAGTAGATCACCTGCAGGACACCGGGCAGCCGCTCCGGCAGCTCGTCCGGCCCGGGCACCCGGAACGGGATCCGCGCCTCCCGGATCTTCTTCTTCGCGCGGACGATCCGCTTCGCCATCGTCGCGGTCGGGACCAGGAAGGCCCGCGCGACCTCCGGCGTGGTCAGCCCGGCCAGGCAGCGCAGGGTCAGCGCGCCGCGGTCCTCCGGGGCGAGCGCGGGATGCGCGCAGGTGAAGAACAGCTGCAGCCGCTCGTCGGGCAGGTCGTCCCCGGCGGCCTGCGGCGCGGACCGGTCCGCCTCGACCTGCAGGATCGCGAGTTTGGCGGCGTACACCTGGTCCCGCCGGAGCCGGTCGACCGCCTTCCGCCGGGCGGTGGTCATCAGCCAGCCGCCCGGGTTCGGCGGGACGCCGTCGACCGGCCAGCGGGTGAGCGCCGTCTCGATCGCCTCCGACGTGACCTCCTCGGCCAGGTCGAGGTCCCCGAAGCGCCGGGCGAGCGCGGCCAGCAGCCGGCCGCGCTCCTCCCGGAAGACCGCCTCGACCTGCTCCATCAGAACTCGGCGACCGGCCGGACGATCACGGATCCGCCGCCCCGCGACCCCGGGCACTTCGCGGCCCAGTCGAGCGCGACGTCCAGGTCCGGTACATCGATCACGTAGAACCCGCCGAGCACCTCCCGGGTCTCCGCGAACGGCCCGTCGGTCACGGTCCGCCGGCCGTCGTTGGCCACCTCGACCCGGGTCGCGGTGACCAGATCGGCCAGCGACTCGGACGCGACCACCACGCCGGCGTCCTGGATGTCCTTGTCGAACCGCATCCAGTCCTCCGGCTCGCACCCCACCGGCGCGTCCTGCAGGTCCAGCTCACCGGCGTTGATCAGCAGCATGTACTTCACGTCGTACCTCCTGTCAGCGTGTCTACAGCATCACCACGAACGGGGTCGCTCCCGATGGACAGGTCGGTGAGGATGGACCCATGAACGTTTTGCCATCGGGTGAACAGTGGGTCCTTCGCGGCGGCGGGTTCGAGGCGACCGTGGTGAGTGTCGGGGGCGGGGTGCGGGAGCTGACGTATGACGGGCGGCCGGTCCTGCTCGGGTACGCCGAGGACGAGGCCGCGCATGCCGGGCTCGGGCAGCACCTGTTCCCGTGGCCGAACCGGATCACCGACGGGCAGTACACGTTCGACGGCGCCGACCAGCAGCTGTACCTGACCGAGCCCGCCCGGCAGAACGCCATCCACGGGCTGACCCGCTGGGCCAACTGGACCCGCGCCGACGACGGCTCGGACCCGGCGGTCGTCGTCGCCACCCACCGCCTGCACGGGCAGCCCGGCTACCCCCACCAACTCGACCTACGCCTCACCTACCAGCTGACCGACCGCCTCACGGTCACCGCTGTCGCCACGAACATCGGCAAGAGTGCGGCGCCGTACGGCTACGGAGCACATCCGTATCTGACGGTCGGACGTGTGATCGACGACTGTGTCCTCGAGTTCACCGCCGCCGACCGCCTGGAAGTGTCTGCGGACCAGATGACCCCGACGGGCCTTGCGCCGGTCGCCGGGTCGCCGTACGACTTCAGCGGTGGCCGCCTGATCGGGGAGACCTCGATCGACAACGCCTTCACAGGGCTGGATGCCGAGTGGTCCGTTGCCCTGACCGACCCGGACAGCGGCGCGCGGTCCGTGCTGACGGGTGACACGCCGTGGATGCAGCTGTTCACCGGCGAAGCGGTCGGCCGTACGGCGCTCGCGGTCGAGCCGATGACCTGCCCGCCGGACGCGTTCCGCACCGGTCAGGACCTGGTCGTCCTCGCGCCGGGCGAATCGCACACGACTAGTTTTCAGGTGTCGGTCTAGGACCCGCGCCGTGCTCGCGGGCGACCGCTGCCAGTTGCTTGGCGGCCCGGGTCGCCCGCGCGCCCTCGGCGGCCTGGACCGCGAGGATGCCGATCCGGTTGTCGTCGGCATCGAACAGCTGCAGCCACGCGTCCCCGGGCCGGAAGCGCAGCGCGGTGACCTCTGACCAGGTCAGCGTGTAGGACTTGAACACGTTCCGGATCCGCAGCCGGTCCGGGTACGCGGTCACCCGCAGCGTCGACATCCGGTAGAGGATCCAGAGCACGGCGCCGAAGAACGCCAGCAGGGTGATCCGCTGGAACCAGTCGAACGTGGCGCGGTCCTCCGGCGACAACCGGAACCAGATCACCCCGAACACGGCGATCAACGACAACCCCATGCCGGCCGCCATCGCCGCCACGATCCGCGGATGGAACGCGTACACCCTGTCTGTCGACCCGGACATGACCGCAGGCTTCAGATCCGGCACGCGTGGATGTCGGTGGTGAGGATCGCGCGGGCGCCGACCTCCCAGAGCTGGTCCATCAGCCGCTGCGCCTCGGCCCGCTGGACCATGACGCGGACGGCGACCCAGCCCTGCCGGTGCAGCGGCGAGACGGTCGGCGACTCCAGACCGGGCGCGACCGCGGTGGCCGCGTCCACGTCCTCGGCGCGGATGTCGTAGTCCATCATCACGTAGTTGCGCGCGATCAGGACGCCCTCGAGCCGGCGGACGAGCTGCTGCAGGCCGTTCGGCGGGGTCTCCACGCCGTGCCGCTTGATCAGCACGCCCTCGGACTGCAGGATCGGCTCCCCGAACACCTCGAGCCCGGCCTGGCGCAGCGTCGTCCCGGTCTCCACGACGTCCGCGATCACGTCCGCGACGCCCAGTTGGACGGCCGTCTCCACGGCGCCGTCGAGACGCACGACCGACGCGTCGACCCCGTTCTCGGCCAGGTGGTCCTGCAGCACCCCGGCGTACGACGTGGCGATCCGCTTGCCGGCCAGGTCCTTCACGGAGTCCGCGACCCCGGGCCGCCCGGCGAACCGGAAGGTGGACGAGCCGAACCCGAGGCCCATGATCACGTCCGCATCGGCGTGCGAGTCGAGCACCAGGTCGCGGCCGGAGATGCCGACGTCGAGCGTGCCCTCGCCGACGTACACGGCGATGTCGCGCGGGCGAAGGTAGTAGAACTCGACCTCGTTGGCCGCGTCGGTGAGCGCGAGGTCCTTGGTGCTCCGGCGCTGCTTGTAGCCGGCCTCGACGAGCATCTCGGTGGCGGCTTCGCTCAGCGAGCCCTTGTTCGGTACTGCGACGCGCAGCATGGCGACTGACCCTTTCTGGGGTTGTGAACCGGTGATCTGCGGGAGGTGCTCCTACAGATGTCGGTACACGTCGTCGAGCTCCAGGCCGAGCGCGTGCATCATCACCTGGGCGTGGTAAAGCAGCTGGGACAGCTCCTCCGCCGCCCGCTCCTTGCTCTCGTACTCGGCGGCCATCCAGGACTCGGCGGCTTCCTCGACCAGCTTCTTGCCGATCGCGTGCACGCCGGCATCCAGCGCCGCCACGGTCCCGGAACCCTCCGGGCGTGTCGCCGCCTTCTCACCCAGCTCGGCAAACAGCTCCTCGAAACTCTTCATCGCGCGCCCAGCCTACGGGTCCCGGTCGCGCGGCCCGCCGCCAGGTCCGGTGGGCGGACCTTCGCCGTGCGTTACTGGGGCATGGACAAACCGACGCAGATCTCGGTGATGCTGGCGGTATCCGACGCCCCGGCCGCCGCACGCTGGTACGCACAGGCGCTCGGCGCCGTCGAACTGTGGAACCTGGGCAGCGTGATCGGGCTGAGTATCGGCGGCGCCCCGCTGTTCCTCGGCGAGCCCGGGAACAACATCTGGAACACGCCCGCGGCGACCGGCGCCCCCACGGTGCGGGTCGAGGTGTTCGTGGACGACCCGGACGGCTTCGTCCAGCGTGCCGTCGAGGCGGGCGCGGACGGGAGCTTCGACCCGGTGCGCGATCACGCCGTGCCCTGGGGGACGCATCGGCAGGGGTCGTTCCTGGACCCCTTCGGGCATCTGTGGTTCGTCGGCGACCGGTCGCCGCTAGGGCATGTCTGACAATCCAGCGCCGTCGCGAGGAGGTGCTCGGTGCGGTAGCTCGGCGTGCGGGAGCGAAGGTCTCGATGCGGCGCATCGTGGCCTTTGCTCACGTGCGGCGAGATGCCGTGCCGAGTGCCCCGCAGTAGGCGCTGGATTGTCAGACATGCCCTAGGACCCGGCGAGCGCGGCTGAGCGGCTGCGGGGCGGTGAGTGGGCGTCGACGTACCAGTCGTGCCGCTCGGACAGCAGCTGCTTGATCATCGCGTAGTCGACCGTGTCGTCGGGGGTGCGCAGGTGGTACGGCGGCGGGTAGAACGCGTCGCCGAGGAGGGCGACACCGTCGGCGATGACGATGAGGGAGTCGGGCGCGTGGTTGCCGCCGACATGCCGCAGTACGACGTCGTTGGGCAGCCTCAGCGTGTCGTCGAAGGTTTCGTCCGGGAGGACGACGCGGAAATCGGTCCAGTCGGGGACGGCCAAGGCGCGGGCGCGGAAGCTCGGGCCGAGTTTCGGGTCGGCCTCGACCTGGTCGTGCAGGTAGCGGTGGCTCCAGGGGCGCTCGGACTCCTTTGCCAGCAGGTCGACAGCGCTGGAGTGCGCGATGACAGTCACGTCCGGCCAGACGCAGGCGCCCCAGGTGTGGTCCCAGTGATGGTGGGTGTAGACGAGCCACCTCGGCGCGGGCAGTCCGGCCGCCTCGATCGCCGTACCGATGGCGCGGGCGTGCTCCGGACTGTTGCCGGCGTCGACGAGCACGCTGCCGCCGTCGTCGGCGATCACGGCGACAGACGGGCGGATCGCGTCCGGATCCGCGTCGTGCGGGTAGATCCAGACCCGGCCGGCCAGGTGCTGCAGCATGTGGCCGACGATAGCTGGATGCACAGTCCACGGAGAGCCCGCGAACTCGGTGTCGTCGTCGGAACGCTGCCCACCGGGCCGCTCAACGCGATCACCGACGTACCCGGCGTGCTCGTCGGCCAGACCACGATCACCGGCGACGGACTGAACACCGGCGTGACCGCGATCGTCCCGGCCGGGTGGGCGGACGGGCTGCCGGCCGCGGTTGCTGTCGGCAACGGGTACGGGAAGCTGGTCGGGACGACGCAGATCGACGAGCTCGGCGTGATCGAGACGCCGATCCTGCTCACCGGGACCCTCAGCACGTTCCGCGTCGCCGACGCGCTGATCACCTGGCTCCTGGACCGCAACCCACGAGCCACCAGCCTCAACCCGGTAGTCGGCGAAACCAACGACGGCCACCTCTCCGACATCCGCCGCCGCCCCATCACCCCGGCCCACGTCCACCACGCCCTCGACACCGCCTCGTCGGCCCTCCCGGCCGAAGGATGCGTCGGAGCGGGCTCGGGCACCACCGCGCTGGGCTTCAAAGCCGGCATCGGCACGACCTCCCGCACCCTCACCGGGCCTACCGCAGGTCCGGCGGCATCTGCCGGCGTCCAGCCGACTCCCGGCGACGGATACACGGTTGGGGTTCTGGTACAGGCGAACTTCTCCGGACTGCTGTCTGTGCTGGGCAAGCCGGTTCCCGTCGAGCCGATCGACGCGGACGGCAACTCCTGCATGATCGTGGTGGCGACGGACCTCCCGCTCGACTCCCGCCAACTCGGACGCCTGGCCAGGCGGGCGATCTTCGCAATGGGCCGCGTCGGCTCCGACTACGCGCCCGGCAGCGGCGACTACGCGATCGCCTTCACCACCGCCGGTACGCCGGACTACGCCGACCGCGACCTCCGCGGCCCGTTCCAGGCCGTCACCGAGTCGGTCGAAGAAGCCCTGCTCAACTCACTGACCATGGCTCGAACCACCGCCGGCTTCCAGGGGCGCACCGCCCAGGCCGTCCCCCACGACCTCATCACCGACCGACTCGGACCTCGCTGATGGCCGGCGAACTCGACCGGCCGCCACTGCGCTGACGCACGGCGGCCCCGACCAGCAGCCCGAACGCCGCCACCGCGGCGACCGTACGCACCGCGTGTGCGATCTGCCAACGATCACGGACGCCCGCCCAGTCCGCCGGCGGCTGCTGGACCGACCACGACAACTGGTCGGAGTTGATCGGCAGGTTCACCGCCAGCGTCGTCACGAACACGATCACCAGCAAGGCGACCGCGGTGATCGCGAACCGTCGACCGTTGCCGCGGCTCCAGATCACCACGGCCACGGTCGTGACGATCGCCGGTATCAGCGTCACCGACGCGAGCTTGTCCAACGAGTCCAGCTCGACCAGACGCACTTGGGTGTAGACGGCAGCGCCGAACGATCGCAACGAGTTCTCCAGCACCATCACACACACGAGGAACCCGGCGAACAACCCGCTGAAGAACAAGCTCACCCCACGCAGCACCATCAGTACCCCACCCCGATCGGCTGACCAACGGTTGCCGGGTCGTCGAGCACCGCGAGCATCAGGTGCGCCGTGTCCGCGCGCGAGATCGAATAACTCCGCGGCACCGTGCCGCCGACAACAGTCCGGTAGCGGCCGGTCAGCCGTCTGTTGGTCAGCTTCGGCGGCCGCACGATCGTCCAGTCCGTCGCGCTCGCCCGGATGTCGGCCTCCATCACCCGGAGGTCGGCGTACACGTCCGCGGCGAACGCGTTGATCGCCGGATAGAGCAGCCGCCGGTTCAGAAAGCCCTCGTCCGCCGGGATCGGCCCGAGCGGCGCAGCGCTCACCGCGACCAACCGCCGTACCCCGGCCGCCTCCATCGCGCCCAGGATCGACTGCGTACTGCGCGACGCGACCGGCCCGTCCTTCCGCCCGCGCGGCCCCACTCCCGAAATCACCGCCGTACTGCCGTCGACCGCCTCGCGCAGCGGCTCGGCCGCATCCAACCCCGGCACCCGTAACACCTCCAGCGAAGGGTGCTCCAGCTCGAACGCGGATGCCGTCCGCACCACCGCCGTCACCTTGTGACCCGCATCGAGCGCCTGCCGTACGACGTGGCCGCCGATCCCGCCCGTCGCGCCGAACACCGTGATCCTCATCGCGCCTCCTCTTCCGTTATCCATATAGTACGAAACTCGTAATATATGGAAAAGACAGAATCGGGTGACGCGCGCCACCGTGGGCTCAGGAGTAGAGCCGGAGGATCCTGCGCGCCAGCTCGGCGATCTCGGCCCGCAGCTCGGGCGGTTCCAGCACCTCGACCGCGTCGCCGAACCGGCTCAGCGACGCGGCGGCGTTGCCGATCGACTCGATCGGGATCGTCACCACGACACTGCCGTCGGCCTCCGGCGTCGCCGCGGCGACCGCCTTGACGAGAGTCGGGTACGAGACGTCGTACATCCTGCCCGCGAGCCGCGCCGCCACCCGGACGACGGCGTCGCCGGTGAAGCGCAGGCGGTCGAATCCCGTCAGGTGGTGCTGCCAGAAGTCCGCGAGGTGGAAGTCGGTCGCCCGCTCGAACGTCTCGTCGGTCGGCGTCAGCTCGAGGATGTTGGAGACGCGGTACGTCCGCAGCCCGCCCGGCGTGGACGCCACGACGTACCAGCTGCCGTTCTTCAGGACCAGTCCGTACGGCTCGAGGACCCGCTCGACCTCGCGAGGCTCCTCCCAGCGGCGGTACCGGACCTGCACCCGGCGGTCGTGGAGCACGGCGTCGGCGATCGCGGACAGGTGCGGGGAGTCCTCGGCGTCCTGGTACCAGGCGGGCAGGTCGAGGTGGAAGCGGTTCTTCAGCCGGCCGGCGCGGTCCCGCTGATCGGGAGCCAGCGCGGCCAGTAGTTTGAGCTCGGCGGCGCTTGTCTCCGCGGTCAGCCCGAGCGCCGCGGCCGCGCCCGGCATACCAACGAGGAACAGTGCGGCCGCTTCCTGTTCGGTGAGACCGGTCAGGCGGGTGCGGTAGCCCTCGACCAGGCGATACCCGCCTGCTCGGCCCTGGTCGGCGTACACCGGAACTCCCGCCGCGGCGAGCGCCTCGACGTCGCGATAGATCGTCCGCAGCGACACCTCCAGCTCGTCGGCGAGCTCACGCGCGGTCAACCGCCGGCGCGTCTGCAGCAACAGCAGGATCGACAACAGCCGGCTCGAACGCATACTCCGAGGTTAGTCCTGATCGCTGCCATGGGCTGTCAGGTTTAGCTCGCAGGCTGGCACCATGACGACTTGGACCAAGCTGACCGGCGACTTCGACTTCCTCAACGGGTACTTCGACGTCCACCACCGCACGCTCAAGCAGGCGTTCGCGGGGTGCGACGAATGGCTCGAGTACGACGGGACCACGACCGCGCGCACGTACTTCGACGGACAGATCAGCATCGACGAGATGCGGTTCCCGACCAAGGGGTCGTACGGGCTGTCGCTGCGGCTGTTCGACCCGGTCAGCGAGCAGTGGAGCATCTGGTGGGTCAACAGCACGACGATGAAGCTGTACCCGCCGGTGCACGGCGGCTGGGCGGCCGACGGGTCGCGCTGCCGTCTGGTCGGCGAAGACACCCACGACGGGCGGCCGATCCTGTGCAGCTACGAATGGTCGGACATCACCCCGGAGACCGCCCACTGGGAGCAGGCGTACTCCGCCGACGGCGGCGAGACCTGGGAAACCAACTGGATCATGGACTTCACCCGGCGCTCCACTCCCCCGCCCGCACTCGACGTACCCAAGCTCACCGACGACTTCGACTTCCTCGTCGGACGCTGGTCGTTCCACAACCGGCGCCGGCGTCCCGTACTCGGCGAGCCCTTCGAGTGGTACGAACACGACGCCACGATGGAAGCCACCACGTACTTCGACGGCGCGATCAGCTTCGACGAAGGCTGGTTCCCGAGCGAAGGCTTCCGCGGCGCGACCTTCCGCCGCTACGACCCCGAGGCCAAAACCTGGTCCATCCACTGGATCAACAGCCAGCGCGGCCGCCTCGAATCCCCCGTCATCGGCTCCTTCACCCCCGACGGCACCGGCACCTTCGAAGGCCCCGACGACTGGACCGGCCAACCGATCGACGTCCGCTTCCTCTGGACCCCCGGCACCGACAAAGCCGCCTGGCAACAGGCGTTTTCGACCGACCAGGGCAAAACCTGGACCACGAACTGGCTCATGGAACACACCCGCGTCGACTGAGGTCTGTGAACAGGCAAGGGGGTCGGTGAACAGGTTATTAGCTGTTCACCGACCCCATAGGGTGTCGCATGAGCTCAGGTTCGTCCTACCCCAACTGCCGGACGGCGGCCAGCGTGGAGAGGGCGGCTTGGGTGGCTTCGTAGCCTTTGTCTTCTCGGCTGTCGGGGAGGCCGGCTCGGTCCAGGGCCTGGGGGTCGTTGTCGCAGGTGAGTACGCCGAAGCCGACGGGGACGCCGGTGCTGACGCCGACCTGCATGAGGCCTTCGGTCGCCGCCTGGCAGACGTATTCGAAGTGCGGGGTGTCGCCGCGGATCACCACGCCGAGCGCGACCACGGCGTCGTACCCGGACTTCGCAGCGTGCAGGGCCGCGACGGGGAGTTCGAACGATCCGGGTACGCGGATGACGGTGTGGTCGGTGACGCCGGAGTCCTCCAGTGCGCGGAGGGCGCCGGCGAGCAGGCCGTCGGTGACTTTCGGGTGCCACTGGGCGGCGACGACCGCGACCCGGGCGCCGTCCACGCGGGGTGCCTCGATGGTGGGTGCTCCACTGCCCGACATCAGCCGGCTCCGTTCTCTTCGGTCAACACGCCACCTGGCAGGTGGTGGCCCATCCGGTCGCGCTTGGTGCGCAGGTACCGCAGGTTGTGCTCGGTCGGGTCGATGAAGATCCCGCGGCGCTCGACGACGTCGATGCCGTACCCCTGGACGCCCGCGAGCTTGTCGGGGTTGTTCGTCAGCAGCCGCGCCGACGTCACCCCGAGGTCGGCGAGGATCTGCGCCCCGGTGCCGTAGTCGCGCGCGTCGGCCGGCAACCCGAGGTCCAGGTTCGCGTCGACGGTGTCCCGCCCCGCGTCCTGCAGCTCGTACGCCTGCAGCTTGTGCAGCAGCCCGATCCCGCGCCCTTCATGGCCGCGCAGATAAACGACGACACCACCCTCGGCAGCGACCTGCCGGAGCGCCTCGTCCAGCTGCGGCCCGCAGTCGCAGCGCAGCGAACCGAACACGTCGCCGGTCAGGCACTCCGAGTGCAGCCGCACCAGCGTCGGCCCGTCCCCGATCTCGCCGCGGACCAGCGCGAGCTGCTCCGACCCGTCCACGACGTTCCGGTAGCCGTGGGCAACGAAATCGCCGTACCGGGTCGGCAGCGTCGTTGTCGCGACCCGCTGGATCTGGGACTCGGTACGACGCCGGTACCGGATCAGGTCGTCGATCGACACCAGCACGAGCCCGTGCTCGTCGGCGAACTCCCGCAGCTCCGGACCGCGCTTCATGGTCCCGTCGTCGTTCACCATCTCGGAGATCACCGCGGCCGGCGTCAACCCGGCCAGCCGCGCCAGGTCGATGGACGCCTCGGTGTGCCCGGGCCGAACCAGTACGCCGCCTTCGCGACCGCGCAGCGGGAACACGTGCCCCGGCTGCACCAGGTCGTACGGCTCCGAGGCGGAGTCGGCCAGCACCCGGATCGTCCGCGTCCGGTCCGCGGCCGAGATTCCGGTGGAGATGCCGTCGCGCGCGTCGACGGAGATCGTGTACGCCGTCCGCATCCGCTCCCGGTTGTGCGGCGTCATCAGCGGAATCCCGAGCCGGTCGAGCTCCGCGCCCTCCATCGGCACGCACACCACACCGGAGCTGTACCGGATCAGGAACGCCAGCAGCTCGGGCGTCGCCTTGGACGCGGCGAAGATCAGGTCACCCTCGTTCTCGCGGTCCTCGTCGTCGACGACGATCACCGGCCGCCCGGCGCGGATCTCCTCGATCGCGTGCTCGATCGTGTCGAGCTTCAGCACGTCACCCATCTAACCCACCACCACCGGTTCAGGAGTCTGGATCCGCTCACGGTTCTGGATCTTCCACCACGACGCGAATCCGAGGACGCAGAAGAGGCCGTACACGATGTACATCGTCGCGGACGGGTAGAACTTCGCCTGCACCAGCAGCGGTACGCCGACCACGTCGACGGCGATCCAGATCAGCCAGAACTCGACGAAGCCGCGCGCCATCCCGTACGTCGCCAGGATCGAGCCGGTGAGGATCCACGCGTCCCACTGCGGGCCCCACGAGCCGAGCTCGCGCAGGACGAAGTACGAGATCGCGTACAGCACCACGGCGACACCGCCGAGCTCGAGCCGCTCGCGCGCGGTCGCCCAGCGCGGCTGCACGGCCTTGTCGGCGCCGTGGTGCCGGGTCTGGTACCAGCGGTACCACCCGTACAGGCTGACGAGCGCGAAGAAGACCTGCCGGCCGGCCTGACCCCAGAGGTCCTTGTCCTGCGGGGTGTCGAAGATCCCGCCGACGAAGACCGTGAACAGCAGCACGTTGCCGACGATGCCGACCGGCCACGCGGCGACCAGCCGGCGCATGCCGAACAGCGCACTGGCCAGACCGAACACGTTGCCGACGATCTCCCGGACCAGCACCGGCGAACCGGCGATTGTCACCTGGGAGTGCAGCAGCCAGTCGATCGCGTTCACTTCTCGCCTCCGTTGTCCTGCACTGTGCCGGCGGTCAGCAGCCGCTCGACGTACTTGGCGATCACGTCGACCTCGAGGTTGACGGTGTCGCCCACCTTGTTCGCGCCGAGCACGGTCAGCTCCAGCGTGGTCGGGATCAGGCTGACCCCGAACGTCCCGGTCGCGTCGTCGACGTCGGTCACGGTCAGCGAGACGCCGTCGATCGCGATCGAGCCCTTTTCGGCGACGTACCGCAGGATCTCCGGGGACGTCGCGATCCGGACGTCCTCCCAGCGCTCGGACGGGGTCCGCGAGGCGATAGTGCCGGTGCCGTCGACGTGGCCCTGGACGATGTGGCCGCCGAGCCGTTCGTGCGCGGCGACAGCCCGCTCGAGGTTGACCGGCGAACCCTTCTCCAGGCCGCCGAGGCTGGTCCGCTGCAGCGTCTCGCGCATCACATCCGCGGTGAACAGGCCCCCGCCGTACTCCACTACCGTCAGGCAGCAGCCGTTGACCGCGATCGAGGCGCCGTGCGCGGCGTCCTCGGTCACCTTCGGACCGCGGATGGTGAGCCGCGCGGCGTCACCGTCCAGCAGGTCCAGGGACTCGACAGTGCCGAGTTCTTCGATGATGCCGGTGAACATCTACTTTCCTCCCAGAGGAACCAGGGTCAGCCGGACGTCGTCGCCGAGGCGGGTGACGTCCGCTAGCTTGAACCGCCGCAGGTGGTCGATCGATTCCGCGCCGAGGTCGCCGACCGCGGCGTAGCCGGAGCCGAGGACGGCCGGGGCGACGTACGCGACGATCTGGTCGACCAGACCGGCGCGCAGGAACGCGGCGGCCAGCGTCGGGCCGCCTTCAAGCCAGAGGTGCCGGATCTGCCGGTCGTCCAACTGCCGGAGCACCTCGGCGGGATCGTGGGTCGGCAGCAGCAACGTCTCGGCGCGGTCGTTGCGGACGCGCGCGGTCGGCGGAATCTCGCGGTCACCGACGACCACCCGCAGCGGCTGCCGCGCCGCGGGGACGTCGTTCTCGTCGCGGACCGTCAGCTCAGGATCGTCGTTCAGCACTGTCTGGGTGCCGACGACGATCGCGTCGCACTCGGCCCGCAGGCGGTGGACGTCGGCCCGCGCGATCGGGCCGGTGATCCACTTGCTGGTCCCGTCCGGCGCCGCGGACCGCCCGTCGAGCGTGGTCGCGAACTTCCAGGTGACGAACGGGCGCCCGACCCGCACGCTGTGCAGCCAGACGTGATTCACCGCCTCGGCCTCGGAGCGCAGTACGCCCTCCACGACCTCGATGTTCTTGGTCCGCAGCTTCTCGGCGCCGCCCGCGGCGGTCCGGTTCGGGTCGGGTACGGCGTACACGACGCGCGCGATCCCGGCCTCGATCAGGGCGTCCGCGCACGGACCGGTCCGGCCGGTGTGGTTGCACGGCTCGAGCGTGACGTACGCCGTACCGCCGCGGGCGCGGGCACCGGCCATCCGCAGCGCCTCGACCTCGGCGTGCGGTCCGCCGGCAACGGCATGGAAGCCCTCGCCCACCGGATGCCCGTCACGGCCGGTGATCACGCACCCGACCACCGGGTTGGGATGGGTGCTGCCGACACCTCTCGCAGCCAGCTCGACAGCACGCCTCATCCAGGCGATGTCGATCGGCGACGCGTCGTTCACTGCTCGGGCCCCTCGTCGTCACGGACGCACTCCGGGGCCTCCGGCCGGCACGTCCGCTCCGCCGCCCACCGGGAACCGCGTCGCGCGGGCCGTCACAGCCCACGCTCCGCGCCGTCGGGCGCCAGAGCGCACCCGTCGACCGCGTGCGCCTCCCATCCGGACTTTCACCGTCGGTCCTGGAATTCCACCAGGTCAACCGATCGCCATACCGCAGCGACCGGGTCGCGGACTGTTACCGCCGGCTCGGAATTACACCGACCCCGGAGCACGCGAGTGGGTTCACTCGTGCTTCAAGTATGCCCTCTGCCGCAACCCGCACCACGACCCAGGTCACATCCTGGTCGACGCCGGCGGCACCAGCCGGCGGGTGAGGGCCAGCGCCGCTCCGGCCAGCGCGCAGCCGGCGGCCACCGCGAGGATCAGCGGCCGGTACCCGAACGCGCCGGCCAGCCCGGCGCCGACGAGCGGCCCGACCGCCTTCGCGATCGTGGTCGGGGTGCCGAGCATCCCGGCGATCATGCCGAAGCCGCTCGCGCCGTACCGGTCGAGCAGGATCGCCGGGGTCGCGATCGACGACACCCCGAACCCCAGGCCGAACAGCACCAGGCACCCGATCGCCCCGCCGACGTGCTCTCCGACCGCGGGCAGCAGCGCGACCGCGACGCCCTGGACGAGCAGGATCAGCGCGGTGATCGTCGCCATCGGCAACCACCGGGCGGACACGCTGACCACCAGCCGCCCGGTCACCGACATCAGGCCGAGCAGCCCCGCCAGGCTCGCCGCCCGCGCCGGCGGGTGGCCCAGACTGACGAGGTAGAGGACCAGGTGGACGGCGATCACGGCGAGCGCCGCGCTGTGTACGACGAACGCACCGGCGAGCAGCCAGAACCCGGGATCGCGCAGAACTCTGGCCGGTGACTTCGGGTGCCGCGTGGTTGTGGGCAGTGGCGCTTCCCGCGGTACGGCGAGGAAGTGCAGCGGGACTGTGGTGACGGCGAGGATGCCGGCCAGCACGACGAGGGCGGAGCGCCAGCCGAGGCTGTGGGCGAGGTAACCGGTGAGCGGGATGAAGATCGAGCTGGCCAGTCCGCCGACCATCGTGATCGTGAGGATCGAGTTCGTCCGGGCGGTCGGGGCCGCGACGGCGACCACGACGGCGAAGGCGGGCGGGTAGAGGACCATCGCGCAGGCGACGCCGATCAGGACGAAGACGGCGAACAACTGGACGGTGTTCTGGACCTGCGACCAGCCGAGGACGGCGGCCGCGGCCAGGGCCGAGCCGGACGCCATCAGACCGCGCCCGCCGCGGACGTCCAGGCGGCGACCGACGGGGATCGAGATGAGGCCGCTGACCAGCACGGCGATCGTGGACGCGCCGACCGCGGTCGTGGTGGAGATGGACAGCTCGTGGCTCATCGGGCCGACGAGGGCGCTGAACGCGTACGTGAGCACGCCGTACCCGACGGTCGTCGTGATCGCCAGCGCGGCGATCAGAAACCGCAGCCGACCCCTCGTCGGCGCGGTGACCACTGACGGCTCCATCACCAAAAGTCTTCCACGCCACGCCCCCGAGGTCCGACGAACTACCTCTCAGCCAAAGAGCAGCCAGCCGGCCGTCCCCAACAGCCCAATCCCCCCAGCCAAACAAGCCACAGCCACCACCCACAACACCCGACCCCGCCCAATCGGTGTCCCCCGCCCAACCGGCGCCGCCTGTCCGGTCGGTTTGGCCTGGCCTGTCGGTGGGGTGTGGGCGGCCGAGGTTGGCTGGGCGGGTGGTGGGGTGGGGGTCCAGTTGGGTGGGAGTGGGGGGAGTTGGTCGAAGACCTCGGGGGCGTCGGGGGTGTGGGTCCAGGGATCGGTGCCTGGTGGCGGGAGGGTGCCGGCTTCGGCGAGGAGGCGGCCGGCTGCTGCGGCGGAGGCGGGGCGATCGGACGGGTCCTTCGCCGTGAGGATGCTGATGAAGGTGCCCAGCGGCCCGCCGAGCTTCGGGAGCGGGCCGGTTGCGCCGGGGCGTTCGCCGGTGAGGAGTTCGACGGCGACGGCGCCGACGGCGTACAGGTCCTGGCGCGGGTCGGGGTCCGCACCAGTCAGCTGCTCGGGTGCGAGGTAGCCGGGCGTCCCGAGGACAGTGCTGTGGCGGGTCATCCGGGGCTCGTCGAGCAGACCGGCGACGCCGAAGTCCGACAGGCGCAGGTGCGGCCGCCCCGTCCCGGTGACGTCGAGCAGCAGGTTGGCCGGCTTCACGTCCCGGTGCACGACGCGGGCGGCATGCACCGCGGACAGCGCGTGCAGCAGCTGATCCAGCAGCACGGCGACGTACGCCGGGGGCAGCGGCCCGTGGTCGCCGAGGAGGGTCGCCACCGAGCCGCCGCGGACCAGGTCCATCGCGAACACGACCCGGTCGTCGTCCGCGGCCCACCCGTGCGGAGCGACCACGTGCGGATGCTCGATCCGCAGCGACTGCTCCCGGACGAACCGCAGCAGCGTCGCCGCATCGTGCTGGCCGAGAACCTTCGCGGCGACGAAGGTCGCCCGCCGCAGGTCCCAGGCCCGCCAGACCGAGCCCATCCCGCCCGTCCCGATCAGGTCGATCAGCCGATACCGGCCCGCAAACGCCTCCACCGCCCAGAACTTACCGCCGCAGCCGGACCACCAGCAGCACGCCGACCATCAGGAGCAGCAGACCCCCACCGCCCAAGCCCGCCACCAGCGCGACCGGCGGACCGGCGTCGCCGTCGACGCGCCCCTGCACCGGACCACTCGCCTGGTTGGGCTGACCCGGATCCTGGGACGGCGTGGTGCTCGGTGTCACGGACTCGCCGGCGACCGGCGTAGCACCGTCCACGTACGTCGGTTTGCCCGTGCCGGGCGTGCCGACGAAGCCGATGGTCAGCGTCATCGGAACGGTGAAGGCCTTGTCGTCGGTCTTCCGCGTCATCGACACCGCGACGTAGTACTCCCCCGGCAGCGAGGTCCCGGTGTCCTGGTTGTTCGCGCCGTCGCGGTTCAGGTACCGGATCTCCTTCGTGGTGATCGCCTTGACCGTGCCGTGCGGGTCAAGCACGGTGCGCTTGCCGGCCCCGCCGGGCACCTTCTTCGCGAACACGGCGTACACGTCCTCACCGGTCGGCGAGATCACGTCGAGGTCGACATACCGCCCGACGTCCACTGCCTTCGCGGTCGCCGCACCGAGCTGCGGAATGGACACCTGTGCCTGGATCCGCTGCCCCCAGTCCGCCTTCACCTTGTACAGCTGGACCTCTCCGGGCATCAGCGTGGTCTTGTAGCTGCCGGCGGCGACCAGCGGCGCGTCGGCGAAGCTCGAGCCCGGGACGATCTCGCGCGGCGTCGAACCCGGCATCGGTGTCCAGGTCGGGTCGCCCGCCTCGGCCGGCAGGTTCGCGGTGGACTCGACGGCCGGCTCCTCGTCGACGCGCAGCTCATACGGCGCGGACTTCAGCTGGGCGTAGTCCCTGCCGCCGGAGACCGTGAGCACGAGCTGCTCGTCGGTCTCGCACTCCTTCGGGTAGTCGCCGGTCCAGCTCGACGCCGAACCGGTGGCGATGCCCTGCTCGCCCTCGAACGACAGCGGATAGCTCCAGCCGCACGCCTCACCGCTCAGCGTGTTCAGCTTGACCGCGGCCTCGATCACGGTGCCGCCGGGAACCGGCCGGCGGAAGCTGATCCCCGCGCGCAGCGTCGACTTCGCCATCGTCCGCTTGATCGTGTAGTACTTCGCGGTCCGATCGGTGCCGAACGTGTCCAGGTAGTGGCCCGGGGCAAGCACCGGCGCACCCTCCTGTTGCGCGGCCCCGCGCACCGGCGTGCCCGACAGCCGGAACGGCCGGAACGCCCTGGTGGACAACCGGTCCAGGCCCGCCTCCAGGTCGACGGTCGAGTCGGCGTCGTAGTAGTCGCCGCGGCCTTCGCGAGCCACGCACTGGAGCTGGCTGCGCGCCTTCCCGCCGACGCGGAACCCGACGACGTCGATCTTCACGTCGATGCCCTGCTGGGCGATCGATCGCGCGACCGCGCACGGCTCGGGTGCACAGGTGGCCTCACCGTCGGAGACCAGGACGATCGTGCGCTGGCCGACCGGGCCGACGTCCTTCGCGGCCTGCTGGAGCGCGTAAGCGATCGGCGTCTCGCCATACGGCTTGTACTTGGCGATGGCTGCCTGCAACTGCGGCCGGTTGCCGGTGCCGATCGGGACGGTGAGCTGGGTGTCGGTGCAGGCGCCGGCCTGCGTGCGCTTGAACACGGTCGCGCCATACACCCGGAGTCCGACCTCGGCGCCGTCCGGCAGCTTGCGCACCACACTCGTCAGCGCCGTCCGCGCGGCCGCGATCTTGGTCTGCCCGTCACCGGCCGGCTCCGCCATCGAGCCGGACGAGTCCAGCACCAGCACGAGCTTGCCGCCGCTCGGGGCCGGGTCCGCCAGTGCCGTCGGCGCCGTCAGACCGCCCAGGACGGCGGCGAGCGTGACGGCGAGGAGAGCCCACACCGCGGTGCGGCGGTGAGCCTGGTGAGTCGTCATCGTTGTCCTCCGCTGAGATTCGCTGCCGCAAACCTTGGCAGTTTGCTATCGCAAATGTCAAGCCGGTTCCAGGCTGGAAATTCGGGTTCGCAAATGCGAAGATCTTTGCATGGAGCAGACGGCGCAGAACCTGCAGCAGCAGGTCGAGTTGTACGGCGAGCCGCTCGGCGAGGTGGTCCGGCGGATCACCGCAACGCTCGGCCTGACCCAGGGCGGGCTCGCCCAGGTGATCGGGCTGTCGGCGCCGATGCTCTCGCAGCTGGTCAGCGCGCAGCGGGTGAAGATCGGCAATCCGGCCGTCGTGTCCCGGCTGCGGGCCGTCTCCGAGCTCGCCGACCTGGCGGTGGCCGGCGGCATCGAGCCCGAGCACGTCGCGCACGAGCTCGACGGCATCCGCGCCGCCACCAGCGCCTACACACGGCCGACGACGACCCACCTCCAGCGATCGGCCACGGCCGGGCAGCCTGTCGATCCGCCGGCCAGGTTCGTGCGGCCGCTGACGATTCCCGGCGGGCCACCCGACACGCAAGCACCGTCCGCACGCGCCGTCGTGAGGGAGATCCAGGATCTCTTCCGCGCGGTCGCGTCCGCCGACGAGATCCAGCGGGCAGCCACGGCGGCGGCCGCGGTGTCACCCGGGGTGGCCGAGCTGTTACTTGCCTATGGCACCGGTCGGACCGCGGACGCGCTCGCGCACTATGACCAGCATCACGGCTGATTGCTCTGATATAGCACAGCCCGAGTAGACATTAGGCCCCGTCTCACCCTTCGTCGGCACGGAATGCCGGTCGCAGCGCTGGTGTTGGCTTGCTGCGGCAGCGGCGAACCGCCCTGCCTTCGTTGACGTTGTGAGGAGACAGTTGTGCGCGCGTTCGGCGCTTTTCGGCGGGTTGTCGCAGTGGTTGGGGCCATCACCTTGGCGAGCGCGATGGTTGCCTGTGGCAGCAACGGGGACGACGCCGCGGCGGGCGGCCAGGATCTGGGCCTGATGTCGGCGGGCACGCTGCGGATCGGCACGCTCACCGACGCGCCGCCGAACGTGTACGTGAAGGACGGGAAGTTCACCGGCTTCGACAACGACCTGATCACCGCGGTGGCGGCGAAGCTGAACCTGAAGCCCGAGTTCGTCGGCACCGACTTCTCCGCGCTGCTGTCGCAGGTGAACGGCGGCCAGTTCGACCTCGGCAGCTCGTCGATCACGATCACCGAGGCGCGCAAGAAGACGGTTGCTTTCAGCAACGGGTACGACTTCGGCTACCTGGGACTGAACACCACGAAGGACTCCGGGATCACCTCGTTCGACCAGCTCACCGGCAAGCGGGTCGTGGTGGTCCAGGGCACCGTCCAGGGCGACTACGCCACCGGCAAGAACCTGAACCCGGTCCGGGTGCCGAACTACAACGCCGCGCTCGGCCAGCTCAAGGCCGGTACCGCGGACGCCTGGGTCTCACCGGCCGAGATCGGCGAGAAGATGGCCAAGGAGCAGGGCGGCGGCACGGTCATCCTGGCTGCGAAGGAGCTCAGTGACGCGCCGATGGCGTTCGCGGTGGCCAAGAACAACGACAAGCTCCGCGAGGTCGTCAACAAGGCGCTCGACGAGGTCATCGCCGACGGCACCTGGACCAAGCTCGTCGAGCAGTACTACCCGGGTCGCGCCGTACCGGCGAACTTCACGCCGGGCAGCGGATCGGTCAAGTTCACGGCTCCCAAAGCCTGATGGACATCTGGTCCACCCTGAGTGACACCTTCCTCGACTGGGAGTCGATGAAGGCGGTCCTGCCCGAGATGCTGAAGGTGGGACTGGTCAACACCCTCATCCTGGCGGCCGCCTCGGTCGTGCTGGGCACCCTGCTCGGCATGGTCGTGGCGGTCCTCGCCCTGTCCACGAAGCGCTGGCTGCGCTGGCCCGCGAAGATCTACACCGACATCTTCCGCGGCCTGCCCGCGATCCTGACCATCCTGCTGATCGGCCAGGGCCTGTCGCCGATCACCCGGCACTGGTGGGGCCCGAACCCGTACCCGCTGGGCATCCTCGCGCTCTCGCTGATCGCCGCGGCGTACATCGGCGAGATCTTCCGCTCCGGCATCCAGAGCGTGGAGAAGGGCCAGCTCGAGGCCGCCCGGGCGCTCGGCTTCAGCTACACCAGCGGCATGCGGCTGGTCGTCATCCCGCAAGGGGTACGGCGGGTGCTGCCCGCGCTCGTGAACCAGTTCATCGCGCTCGTGAAGGAGTCCAGCCTGGTCTACTTCCTCGGGCTGCTGGCGAGCCAGCGCGAACTGTTCCGGATCGGGCAGGACGCGGCCGCGACCAACGGCAACCTGTCTCCGCTGCTGCTGGCAGGCATCTTCTACCTGCTGATCACCGTGCCGCTCACGCACCTGGTGAACCACTTCGACAAGCGGCTGCGCGAAGGCCGGCCCGCCGAACCGTCGGGGCCGGAGGACGTCAAGCTGGAGGAGCTCGCCCATGCGAACCATTGAGGCCACGAGCCTGGAGGTGTCCGGCGTCGAGCTGGCCTTCGGCAGCAACAAGGTGCTGCGCGGCGTCGACCTCGCCGTACCGGCCGGGCAGACCGCGTGCGTGATCGGCCCGTCCGGGTCCGGCAAGTCGACGTTGCTGCGCGCGATCAACCGGCTGCTCGAACCGGACGCCGGCGACGTGAAGCTCGGCGGCGAGTCGGTACTGCGGGGTGATCCCGACGTCCTGCGGCGCCGGATCGGGATGGTGTTCCAGCACTTCAACCTGTTCCCGCACAAGAGCGTGCTCGACAACATCACGCTGCCGCTGCGCAAGCTCAAGAAGCTCGACGTGGAGCCGGCGCGCGCCGCGGCCCGCGCACAACTCGAGCTGGTCGGCCTCGAGCACAAGGCGGACGCCCGCCCCGGGAACCTGTCCGGCGGCCAGCAGCAGCGGGTCGCGATCGCGCGGGCGCTGGCGATGGAGCCCGAGGTGATGCTGTTCGACGAGGCCACCTCGGCGCTCGACCCCGAGCTGGTCAAGGGCGTGCTGGCGCTGATGGCGGACCTCGCCGAGACCGGGATGACGATGGTCGTGGTCACCCACGAAATGGGTTTCGCCCGGGAGGTCGCGGACCAGGTCGCGTTCATGGACCACGGCATCGTGGTCGAGTCCGGCGCACCCGGACAGATCTTCGGCGCGGCCGAGTCACCGAGGCTCCGTCAGTTCCTCTCTCAGGTGCTCTGAGGATCTGGCGAGTCGGCCCCGTCCAGGCGCACGATGGAAGCTCACGCTGCGTCCGGGGGGTGGCCATGTCTGTGTACCGACGAGCAACAGCCGGGCTCCTGACTGCGGTACTCGCGATCGGAATGCTCGCGGCCACGTCGACGCCCGAGGCGACCACCGTCGCAGCCACTCCGGCGGCCGCGGTGGTTCGCAAGTACGTCTATCTCACCTTCGACGACGGCCCGAGCCAGTACACGCCCCAGATCCTGAGGATCCTCCGGGCGTACGGGGCACGGGCAACCTTCTTCGAGCTCGGCCAGAACGTGGCGCGCTATCCGTATCTGACCCGGCGCGTCTACCAGCAGGGCAACAGCGTGCAGAACCACACCTGGTCGCATCCCGATCTCCGGCACGTCTCGTGGCCGGTCTTCAGGTCCCAGGTCCAGAAGACCGACCGGTACATCCGGGCCCAGACCGGCTACACCCCGCGCTGCCTCCGGCCGCCGTACGGCGGCACGAACCGGCTGGTGTCGCACCGCGCGGCCGTCCTCGGCAAGAAGATCCGCGTCTGGACCATCGACACCCGCGACTGGTCCCGCCCCGGCACGTCGGTGATCGTGCGCCGCGCCCTCGCGAACGTGCACATCGGCTCGGTGATCCTGATGCACGACGGCGGCGGGAACCGCAGTCAGACGCTCGCCGCGCTGCCGACGATCCTGCGCACCCTGAAGGCCCGCGGCTTCGTCTTCACCACGATGTCCTGCACCTAGGGCGCGTCCGGTATCCGTGAATTGTTGATGCGGAAGCGGCGTGGACGCTGGCTTTCTGCGGCCGTTCGCCCAGGATGCAGTGAGGTCTCAGTGAGGTTGTGAACCCACCGCCCTGGGGGGAACATGGACATTCGCTTGACGCGCACGGGGAACAGGGTCATCGGTCTGGCGCTGATGATGCTGGTGAGCGTGGTGATCGGCACGGTGGTCGTCGCGGCGGCGAAGTCACCGGCCAAACCACCCACGCCCACACCCGCTCCACCCGCGGCGGCGGTCGCGGTCACGCCGAAGCCGACACCGCTGCCGACCAAGTATGTCGTCCTGACGTTCGACGACGGGCCCGATGCCGAGTACACCCCGAAGGTGCTCGACATCCTCGCGAAGTACGACGCCAAGGCGACGTTCTTCGAGGTCGGCCAGAGCGTCCGGAAGCATCCAGAGCTGACCAAGCGGGTCCACGCCGCCGGCCACAGCGTGCAGAACCACACGTGGACGCACGCCGACCTCCGGCAGCTCGGCGCGGCGGCGTTCCGGCAGCAGGTGCTGTCGACGGATCAGGCGATCCAGGCCCAGACCGGTAGTACGCCGGGCTGCCTGCGGCCTCCGTACGGCGGGGTGAGCGCGGCCGTCCGGCAGCGGGCGAAGGCGCTCGGCAAGGACCTCGTCGTGTGGACCGTGGACTCGCGGGACTGGACGAAGCCGGGCGTCGCGGCGATCGAGCAACGGGTACTGAAGAACGTGCACAGCGGATCGGTCATCCTGATGCACGACGGCGGCGGCAACCGCACCCAGACCGTGGCGGCCCTGCCGGTGATCCTTCAGGCTCTGAAGGCGCAGGGGTACGGGTTCCGCACGCTGACCTGTTAGGCCAGCGCGGTCACCAGCGGTACGACATCGGCAATCGACTGGACGACGCGGGTCGGGCGGTACGGGAAGCGCTCGACCTCATGCTCGCCGGTCGAACCGGACAGCACGAGCACGCTGCGCAGGCCCGCCTCGAGACCGCTGATGATGTCGGTGTCCATCCGGTCGCCGATCATCACGGTCGTCTCGGAATGTCCCTCGATCCGGTTCAGCGCGCTGCGCATCATCAACGGGTTCGGCTTGCCGACGAAGTACGGCGCGACGCCCGTCGCCCGGGTGATCAGCGCCGCCACCGAGCCGGTCGCCGGCAGCGGGCCTTCCTGCGACGGGCCGGTCGGGTCCGGGTTGGTCGCGATGAACCGCGCACCCTCCGCGATCAGGCGGATCGCCCTGGTGATCGCCTCGAACGAGTACGTCCTGGTCTCGCCGAGGACCACGTAGTCCGGGTCGCGGTCGGTCAGCACGTACCCGATCTCGTGCAGCGCCGTGGTCAGCCCGGCCTCACCGATCACGTACGCCGTCCCGCGCGGACGCTGGTCCTCGAGGAACTGCGCGGTGGCGAGCGCACTCGTCCAGATCGACGTCTCCGGGATGTCGATACCCGCGGCAAGCAGGCGGGCGCGCAGGTCGCGCGGGGTGAAGATCGAGTTGTTGGTGAGCACCAGGAACTTCTTGCCGGACGCCTGCAGCGCTCCGATGAAGTCACTGGCTCCGGGGATGGCGCGCTCCTCGTGCACGAGGACGCCGTCCATGTCGGTCAGCCAGCTCTCCACCGGTTTGGGGTCGGTCATCTCGTCATCGTAAATGTCGGTGGCGGCGTTCAGGATGAGGGCATGGACTTGGGTGGCTACCGGGAGTTGTGGCGAACGCACGGCGTGACGGCGTTGCTGTTGTCCTCGCTGCTCGCTCGCCTGCCCGTGCTCGCGACGATGGTTCCGGTGGCGTTCCTGGCCAAGGACGCGAGCGGCTCGTTCCGCTGGGCAGGCGTCGTCGCTGGCGCCTATTCGGTCGGTATGGCGATCGCCGGGCCGTTGTGGTCCCGAGCCGCCGACCGCCGCGGCGCACGAGGCGTGCTGCTGATCACCGGGCTGTCGTGGAGCGTCGCTCTGTTCGCGATCGCGCTGCTACCCGCCGGGCTGTACCGGTTGCTGCCTGTGCTCACCATCATCGCGGGAGCCCTCGTCCCACCCGTGATGCAGACGTTGCGCGCAGCCTGGCCCCGAGTGGTGCAGGGCCCGGCGCTGCGGACGGCGTACGCCGTGGACGCGACCGCGCAGGAGCTGCTGTTCATGGTCGGGCCGATGCTCGGCGCGACCGCGGTGAGCGTGGCGAGCCCGCGACTGGGCGTGCTGCTCGCGGCGGCGATGTCCGCGCTCTTCATCTGGTGGTATGCGCTCCGACAACCGAGACCGCTCACCCACGACGATCACGCCGCGGTGCCGTTGACCGCGCGGCAGCTGCTGTGGCACCGGCACCGGTTGCCGCTGATCCTCGCGTTCGGCCTGTGGATCATGTCGTTCAACGGAATCTCGCTGGCGATCGTCGCGTTCGCCGACGATCACGGGCAGCGGTTGATCGCCGGGATCTTCGAGGCCGTCTGGGCGTTCGGCAGCCTGGTCGGCGGTGCCGTCGCGGGCGCGTTGCCGGGCCGCCGTACGTCGTACCTGTGGCGGCGGGCCGCGCTGGTCGGGGTGGGCATGCTGCTGTGCGTGTTCGCGACCTCGTCGCCGGTCACGCTCGGGATCGCGTTGGCGTTGTCGGGGCTGACGCTGGCGCCGGCGATCGGCGCGCTGTACGAGCGGCTGGGCGCGTTGACCCCGGACGTGGCGCGGACCGAGGTGTTCGGGTGGATGGGCAGCGCGGCGATGGGCGGTGCGGCGATCGGGTCCGCGGTAGCGGGTGCGGTGATCGAGGGCTTCGGCGTGCAGTACGTGTGGCTGCTGGCCGCCGTACTCGCGGCGATCTCGACCGTGTTGCTGCTGCGCGTGCCGCCCGAGGTGGAGCCTGAGTTAGCGACCGGCGGACTGCTCGGCGAGACCGCGTAGCTGCTCGACCATCGCGTTCGGGTCGTCGGCGGCGTAGACGGCCGAGCCGGCCACGAACACGTCGGCGCCGGCCTCGGCGCAGCGCTCGATCGTCTCGGCCGAGACGCCGCCGTCGATCTCGATCCACAGATCGAGGCCGTGCTTGTCGAGCAGCTGCCGGGTGCGGCGGATCTTCGGTACGCAGACGTCGAGGAACTTCTGCCCGCCGAAGCCGGGCTCGACGGTCATGATCAGGATCATGTCGAGCTCGGACAGCAGGTCCTCGTACGGCTCGATCGGGGTGGCCGGCCGGAGCGCCATCGCGGCGCGGGCGCCCTTGGCGCGGATCTCCCGCGCGGTCCGGATCGGCGCCCGGCAGGCCTCGACGTGGAAGGTGACGCTCGAGGCGCCCGCCTCGACGTACCCGGGCGCCCAGCGGTCCGGGTCCTCGATCATCAGGTGACAGTCGAGCGGCATGTCGGTCGCCTTGGCCAGCGACTCGACCACCGGCAGTCCGAGGGTCAGGTTCGGCACGAAGTGGTTGTCCATGACGTCGACGTGCAGCCAGTCGGCGTTCGATACCGCGGCCGCCTCGTCGGACAGCCGCGCGAAGTCGGCGGACAGGATGCTCGGCGCGATCTGAATCCCCATGGCGTCAATCTATCGAGCCGCCGACCGGTGAGCGTCAGGTGGGGAGCTCGGCGGCGAGCACCTCACGCAGCGTCGTGGCGGGGCGACCGATCAGTGCGGGCAGCGTGGGATCGACAACCGCGAACTCGCCACGCCGCGCGGCCGCGAAGATGCCCAGGGTCAGGTCGACGAGGAACTCCGGCATGCCACGGCCGAGCGCGGCCTGTCGCCATTCCTCGTCCGGCACTGTGATCCGGGTGACCTTCCGCCCGAGGAGGTCCGAGGCGATCGCGGCGACGTCCGCGTAGTCGAACAGTTCCGGGCCGGTCAGTGGTGGTGTGATGCCGTCGACGCGCCCCGGCTCCGTCAGGGCGATCGCGGCCGCGTCGGCCAGGTCCCGGTGCGCGGTCCAGGAGAACGGCCCGTCCTCCGGCAGGATCAGCTCGCCGGTCTCCAGCGCGGACCGCACCATGAACACCGGCGTACTCGCGTAGAAGCCGTTGCGCAGGGCCGTGAACGGCACGCCGGAATTCAGCAGGTCCTGTTCTGTCGCGGCGTGGCCACGGGTCGCGATGAAGAGCGAGTCCGGGTTCGCGGCCTGGTGGCTGGTGTAGAGGACGCGCTCGGCGCCGGCGGTCTTGGCCGTGTCGATCGCGAGGTGATGCGGCGCCGGGTCGGCCGGGCCCGAGACGACGAGCACCTGGCGGGCGCCCTCGAAGGCGTACGCCAGCGAGTCGGCATCGTCGAAGTCGCCACGCCGAACCCGGATGCCCTGAGCCGCGAGGTCCACGGCCTTCTCCGGGTCACGCACGCTCACCCCGAGCCGATCGGCCGGGACGCGTTCGGTCAGGCGGTCGACCACAGCACGGCCGAGGCGCCCGGTCGCTCCGGTAACGATGATCATTCGGACTCCTTGTTATCAGTGGATACTGATTTACGCTATCACTGTTAACAGCGTGCGCCGACCGCTACGGTTGGCGCGTGGTGGATGCGAGCGGGCGGGACCGGATGCGGGCGCAGATCGTCGAGGTCGCTGCCGGGCTGCTGGCGAGCGGCGGGCGCGATGCCGTGTCCACCCGGGCGGTCGCGGCCGCGGCGGGGACGCAGGCGCCGACGATTTACCGGCTGTTCGGCGACAAGGACGGGCTGCTCGCGGCGGTGCTGGAGTACGGGTTCGCGACGTACCTCGCGGACAAGCCGCCGCTCGATCCGACGACCGACCCGATCGCGGACCTCCGGTCGGGCTGGGACCTGCACATCGAGTTCGGGCTGGCGAACCCGGCCCTGTTCCTGCTGATGTACGCCGACACGCAGCCGGGGAAGCGTCCCGCGGCGGCCGAGGCCGGAATCGCGATCCTGCGGACCCGGATCCGCAACATTGCCGCCGCCGGACGACTGCGGGTCGACGAGGACCTGGCCGCGGACATGGTGCAGGCGGCCGGCTCAGGCGCCGTACTGGCCCTACTGGCCGAAGAGGCCGACCGCCGCGACCCACGCCTGGCGGACGCGATGTTCCACGCCGTGGTCGCGGCGATCACCACCGCTCCGGCCTTACCGCGCACGGCGGACGGAGCGACAGCAGGCGCGGCGGACGGTGAGGCCCGGGCGGTCGCGCGGGCGGACGCGGGTGCGGTGGCTGCGGCGAATGCGTTGCGGGTGCGGTTGGCGGAGATCGGGGTGCTGACCGACGGCGAGCGTCACGTCCTCGGCGAATGGCTCGCCCGGATCACCCACTGAACGGCGTCCTCGACCGTCTCGACCGCCTCGTGCCCGACCGGCAACGGCGGGCGGCGGATCACGACGACCGGGATTCCGAGCTCACGGGTCGCGGCGAGTTTCGCGGCCGTGGCGGGGCCGCCGCTGTCTTTGGTGACCAGGACGTCGATGCGATGGTCACGAAGAATCGCCTGCTCGTCGGCGAGGGCGAACGGCCCGCGGGCGAGGATCAGTTCACACCAGGCCGGGCGCGGGTCCGGCGGATCGACGCACCGGGCGAGCGTCCACAGGCCGGTGTCGGCGAAGGCGTCGAGACCTTGGCGCCCGATGGTGAGGAAGACGCGGGTGCCGATCTGCGGCAGCACGTTGGCGGCCGCCGACGTGGAGTCGGCCCAGTGCCAGTTGTCGCCGGGTGCCGGCGTCCAGCCCGGCCGACGCAGTACGACCAGCGGCGTGCCAACCTCGCGAGTCGCCGTGAGTGCGTTCGCGGTCATCGTCGCCGCGAACGGATGCGTCGCGTCGACCACCGCCTCCACCGGATGCTCCCGCAGCCAGGCCGCAAGACCGCTCGCACCGCCGAACCCACCGACCCGCACCTCACCGACAGGCAGCCGCGTGTCCGAGGTCCGTCCCGCCAACGACGACACGACCTCGACCCCCGGGACACCGGCCAGCGCACCCGCGAGTTCGCGGGCCTCCCCCGTTCCGCCGAGCAGCAGAACCTTCATCGGCTGCGGTCGGCCGAGTACAGATGGCTGTCCCGGAAAGCCGTTGCGGACAGCACCTTTCCGGCGATGATGACCGCGGTACGGCGAACACCTGCCGCCTTCACCTGCTCCGCGATGTCGGCGAGCGTCCCGCGCAGGACCACCTCGTCGTCGCGGGAGGCGCGTGCGACGACCGCGACCGGGCAGTCGGCGCCGTAGTTCGGCACGAGTTCCGCGACGACGCGATCGATCTGCTGGACGGCGAGGTGGAGGACGATCGTCGCCCGGCCGGCGCCCAGTGTCGCGAGATCCTCGCCGTCCGGCATCGCGCTGGCGCTGCCGCCGATCCGCGTGAGCACGACGGTCTGCCCGACCTCGGGGACAGTCAGCTCACGGCCGAGAGTCGCCGCGGCGGCGGCGTACGCCGGGACGCCGGGCGTCACGTCGTACGGGATCTCGAGCGCGTCGAGGCGGCGCAGCTGTTCGGCCATCGCACTGAAGACGGACGGGTCGCCGGAGTGCAGCCGGGCGACGTCGAGGCCGGCCGCGTGCGCGGTGGCGAGCTCGGCGATGATCTCGTCGAGGGTCAGGTTCGCCGTGTCGACCTTGCGGGCGCCGGGCGGGCAGTGGTCGAGGAGCTCGACCGGGACGAGCGCGCCGGCGTACAGGCAGACCGGCGACGCGGCGATCAGATCGCGCCCGCGGACGGTGATCAGGTCGGCGGCTCCGGGGCCGGCGCCGATGAAATGAACCGTCATTTGGTCACGCTCCAGATGGTCACCGGCATGGCTGGGCGCCAGCCGGTCATGGTGCCGACGGCGGAGGCGCGTTGTACGTCGAGGCGGACGAGGTCGCCGCCGACAGCCTTGTACCACTGGGTGATCAGGGACTCGGTCTCCAGCGTGACGCCGTTGGCGACCAGGCGGCCGCCGGGTTTCAGCGCGTTCCAGCAGGCGTCGAACATGCCCGCGGCGGTCGCCCCGCCGCCGATGAAGATCGCGTCCGGTGGCTCGAGACCGTCGAGGATCGCCGGCGCGGCGCCTTCCACCACGTCCACAGCGGCTCCGAGTGCGGCCGCGTTCCGCTCGAGGCGCTTCGCCCGGTCGGGGTCGCGTTCGACGGCGATCGCGCGGCAGGACGGGTGGTGCCGCGACCACTCGATCGCGATGCTGCCTGCTCCGCCGCCGATGTCCCACAACAGTTGGCCGGGGACGGGCGCGAGGCGGGACAGGGTGACGGCGCGTACTTCGCGTTTGGTGAGCTGGCCGTCGTTCTCGTACGCGTCGTCGGGCAGACCGGGTGACGTGGAGAGGACGGGAGCGTCGGCCGGGCATCGGATCGCGATCACGTTGAGCGGATCGACCTCGTGGGACCAGTCAGCCGCGGTCGCCGTACGGACGCGTTCGGCCGGGCCGCCGAGCTGTTCGAGAACGGTGAACTCGCCGGCGCCGTAGCCGCGCGCGACCATCAGGGCGGCCACCTCGGCCGGGGTCCGCGCACCACGGCTGAGAATCAGCAGGCGCCGCCCGGGCTGGAGATGCGGATGCAGCCGCTCGACCGGGTTGCTCACCAGGCTCACAACCTGCACCTGATCCTGCGCCCAGCCCAGCCGCGCACACGCCAGCGAGACACTCGACGGCTGCGGAATCACCCGCACGGCGTCGGCCCCCAGCAGCCGAACCAGCGTCGTACCGATCCCGTAGAACGTCGGATCCCCACTCGCCAGCACAGAGATCCGCCGGCCTCGGTGCTCCTCCAGCAACCGAGGCAGAGCCTCGGACAACGGCGAGCCCCATGCGATCCGCACGGCCCCAAAGGATTCAGTTGGGAGGAGAGCTAGTTGGCGGGGGCTGCCGAGGATTACTTCGGCGGACTGGATGGCATCGCGGGCGGCTGGGGAGAGGGTGCGCCAGCCGTCGGGGGTGATGCCTATGACGGTGATCGGGTCAGCCGGCATTGCCGAGGACCTTGGTGATGGTGATTTCGATGACCACTCGCTGCGGATTGACGCGCGGCTCCCGGTAGCGCTTGGCATAGCGCCGTTCGGCTTCGCGGACGTGCGCGGGGTCGTCGCTCACCACGGCGCGTCCCTCGATCGTGCTCCAGCGCCGCCCGTCGACCTGGGTGACCGCGACCGCCGCCTCACCCAGCCGCCGGATCGCGCGCGCCTTGTACGACGTACCGGAGCAGATCACCCGCACCAGCCCCGCCTCGACGTCCAGCGTCGCCCCGACCGGCGTCGCATGGACGGTCCCGTCCGCGCGCGCCGTACTCAGCACACACAGGTGCCGCTCACTCCAGAAGTCCACCAGCCGCTCACTGAACACGCAGCGATCGTAAACAGGCCCGCCCGGCGAGGTGCCGGGCGGGCCCGTGGGCGCTGGACCCCTCAGACCAGCGCGATCCGGATTCAGCCGATGTCGCGGCGGCGGAACGTGACGAAGCCGGTCACCGTGAGCGCGGCGGCGATCGCGGTCAGCCAGAGCACCGGCGTGGCGGAGAACTCACCGCCGGGCAGCCGCGGCGTGTGACCGTACGGGCTGAGGTCGATCATCCATTGCGGCAGGTTGAACAGCTCGCCGAACTGACCGATCAGCAAGAACAGGCCGTACAGCGCCCAACCGCCGGTCACCAGCTTCGGCGCCAGCCCGAAGAGGAGGACGACCAGCCCGGTCACCAGCCAGATCGCCGGCAGCTGTACGGCGGCCCCGGCGAGCATGCGCGGTACCTGACGGCCCATATTGCCGAGCGACGCACCACTCGAGACGCCGGACCCCAGACCGGCGACGAGGATCAGGACGGCGGTGCCGAACAGCGCCATGACGACGTGACTCCCGAGCCACTGCGCCCGGGTGACACCGGTCGCCAGCAGCGGCTCGGCCCGCAGCGCAGTCTCCTCCGACCGGAGCCGGAGGGCCGCCTGGATCCCGAACGCCGACGCCAGCAGCCCCATGATGCCCAGCTCGGTCGCCAGGAACGCGTCGGTGATGCCCTCCACGCCGCCGAGCTTCTGCACCATCTCCTTCGCGCTGTCGCTGGTGACGAACCCGTCGACGTTGCTGGCGATGTTGCCGACCAGTAGACCGAGCAGCAGGAACCCGAAACCCCACGCGAACAGCGACCCCCGATGCAGCCGCCAGGCCAGTGCGAGCGGCGAACGCAACGACGCGGCACCGCGCGGCGGTCCGGGACGCGGTCGCACCAGACCGGCGCCGACGTCGCGCCGCTGGATCAGTGCGATCGCCGCCGCGACCATCAACGCCAGGAACACGACTGGCAGCAGCAGTACGACCCACCGGTCACCGGCGTACGCACGGACCTGCTGGGACCACCCGATCGGCGACAGCCACGACACCCACTGCGTGCTGCCGTCGGCCGACGAGTCGCCGATCGCCCGCAGTACGTACGACACACCGAGCACGATCGCCGTCAGCCCGTTCGCGGCCCGGGCACTCTCGGTGACCTGTGCCGTCACCGCGCCGACACCCGCGAACGCCAGTCCGGCCGCGGCCCACATCAGCCCGAACGCGAACGAGCCCTTCGTGTCCAGGCCGCTCCCCATCAACGAGAGCGCGGTCAACAGGCCGAGCACGATCGCAGTTCCCCCGGAGACGATCAGCGCGGCGGCGAGAGCGGCGTACCGACCGAGGACGCCGGCGCTCAGCAACTCCAGCCGCCCGGACTCTTCCTCGCTACGGCTGTGCCGGACGACGAGCATGCCGCCGAGCAGCCCGACCAGGAGCGCGCCGAAAGCTGTGAGCTTGAACAGCGAGACCTCGCCGAGCGACGACTCGTCGAAGATCCGGCCGTACAGCGACACCAGGGCCGGCGACGCGTTCGACGTCCGAGCGGCCTCGACCAGCGCGTTCCGGTCGGAGTACAGGTCGATGGACGCCTTCGCCGACCCGGCCGCCGACATCACGAACACGACGATCCAGATCGGGATCAGGATCCGGTCCCGGCGCAGCGCGAGCCGGACCAGCGTCCCGGTACCGACGAAGTCGTTCATCGCACGGCCGCCTCGGGCTCGAGGTCGCCGTCGTAGTGCCGCAGGAACAGCTCCTCCAGCGTCGGCGGCTGCGCCACCAGGCTCTTGATGCCGCTCGCCGACAGCTGCCGCATCACCGCGTCGAGCTGGGCGGTGTCCACCTCGCACCGCACCCGGTTGCCCTCGACGTCGAGGTCGTGGACGCCGGGGAGCTGGGCCAGTCCGTTCGGCGATGCGGTCAGCTCGGCGTGGATCGACGTCCGGGTGAGATGCCGCAGGTCGGACAGCGTGCCGGTCTCGACCACCTTGCCGCGGCGGATGATGCTGACCCGGTCGCACAGCGCCTCGACCTCGGACAGGATGTGGCTCGACAGCAGGACAGTGCGGTCGCCGTCGCGGGCGCGCTCCTCCTCGATGACCTGCCGGAAGACCTCCTCCATCAGCGGGTCCAGGCCGGAGGTCGGCTCGTCGAGGATCAGCAGCTCGACGTCGCTCGCCAGCGCGGCGACCAGGGCGACCTTCTGCCGGTTGCCCTTCGAGTACGTCCGGCCCTTCTTGGTCGGGTCGAGGTCGAAGCGGCGCAGCAGGTCGTCGCGCTTCTTCTCGTCCAGCCCGCCGCGGAGCCGGCCGAGCAGGTCGATCACCTCGCCGCCGGTCAGGTTCGGCCACAGGTTCACGTCACCGGGCACGTACGCCAGCCGCCGGTGCAGCTTGGCCGCGTCGTGCCACGGGTCCCCGCCGAGCAGCGAGACATCTCCGGCATCACCGCGCAGCAGACCGAGCAGGACGCGGATGGTGGTGGACTTCCCGGCGCCGTTCGGCCCCAGGAAGCCGTGCACCTCACCGGTCGCGACCTCCAGGTCGAGACCGTCGAGGGCGTGCGTACTCCCGTACGACTTGTGCAGTCCGGAGACCACGATGGCTGATGTCATGATTCATAACGTACACTTCATTCAGAAGTTTGTGAATCTTCCTAACGCGTTTCTGACACGTCAGGCGACCCGGGGAGGAGATGATGGGTCCGTGAGCGCAGAGCGAGACGACGACGCCGTCCGGCGGTACACCGAGCAGTTCGGCAACCTGCTCGCCGAGACGGGCTGGCCGCGGATGGCGGCCAGGGTGTTCGCCGCGATCCTGTCCAGCGAGACCGGACGAATGACGGCCGCCGAGCTGTCCGACCAGCTGCAGGCGAGCCCTGCCGCAGTGTCCGGGGCGGTCAACTATCTGCTGCAGCTGCGCCTCGCGACCCGCGAGCGCGAGCCCGGCAGCCGCCGCGATGTGTACGTCGTCCAGGACGACGCCTGGTACCAGACGATGATGACCGAGAACGCCTCCCTGATCCGCTGGTCCGACTCCCTGCGCAAGGTCCTCGACGCCTCCGGCGACGGCACCGACGCCCACTACCGGATCCGCATCTCGCTGGGCTTCATCGACTTCATCGGCGAAGAGGTCAAGGGCCTCAGCGAACGCTGGATCAAACGCAAGGCCGAACTCGACGCCGAGATCGCCGCGGACTACGACAGTCAGAGCTCGTAGACGGTGAAGATGGTGCAGTAGAGGGGCGGGGACTCCAGGCCGGGGTAGTACAGGCGGCCGGCCTCGTCGGTGAGTTTGAAGTACGCCGTGGAGGCGCCGACCTGGCACGGGGCCTGGAGGGACATCGCGACCGTGACGATGTCGCCCGGTTCGGCGTCGGGGACCGGGGCGCGGTTCGGGGAGCGGAGCCAGCCGGGGGTGCCGGCGGCGCCTTGGCGGGTGAGCCAGCGGTCGTGCCAGGGGCGTTCGCCGCTGTTGCGGATCATCCAGGCTTTCTCGAAGACCTGCTCCCGGCACACCTGGGTCCCGTCCGGCACGGTCTCCCCCACCAGTTCCGCACGGTCGTCCGGGTGGTGGTCGATCGGTACGGATCCGCCGAGCAGCACCGGCTGCACGTGGCGGCGCATGTCCCGCTGCGACATGTCCCGTCCGGCGCGGACGGCGGCGTCGAGCTCCATCAGCTGGTTGACCAGCGCCTGGTTCGCCCCGAAAGAGTCGTCGTACCACTCGATGAGCTCGCGGCTCGGCTTGGTGTGACCGCGCTCGACCCGGGAGAGGTGGCCTTTGTCCCAGCCGGACTCGGCGGCCGCCCGGGTCAACGGCATCCCGGCAGCCTCGCGCAACTCGCGCATGCGCGCTCCGATCACGTATCGAGCCTGGGCTGGGCGCACGGCGCACTCTCCGCTCTCGCCGTCACTTATCTACACAAAGTACCAAACCGCAGTGATTCAGTTCCGTTGCCCACTGCGACAATCCGATCACGCTCTGATTGTCTGCACAAAGGAAGGGATTCTCCAAGACAACAGGCAGTTCAGAGCGAAAGGGTTTCCACCATGTTCAAGCGTCTGATCGCCACCGCCGCACTCGCCACGCTGCCCCTCACGGGCGCCGCAATCCCTGCGACCGCCGCATCCACGGCGCCGATCGCCGCCACCACCGTCGCGCCGCAGTCGCGGGCCGACGACGCGATCGCCTGGTTCGCCGCCCGGAACGGCTCCACCGCGTACCAGGGCTACTGCGAGAAGGCCGTCGAGAACTCGTACGGAAGGACCGGCGTCTACGCGTCGGCCATCGCCAACTGGAACGACGCCGTACGCCGGGGCGCCGCGCACCGCGGCGACCTGAACCCGCCGAAGGGCGCCCTGGTGTTCTGGAACATCAGCTCCTACGGCCACGTCGGGCTGGCCACCGGTGACGGCAACTTCTGGGCCACCAGCGTCAGCGGCGCGATCGGCAAGCGGAGCCTGCCGTACTTCTCCAACTACCTCGGCTGGGCGCAGCCCAACTTCTGAGCCCTTGTTGCCCACTGCGACAACACCGTCACGGTTTGGTTCCCTGCGAGTACAACTCCAGAAGGGATCACCACCATGCGTACCGCCCTCATGCGCATCACCGCCCGCCTTTCTGCCATGACCCTGCTCGCCGGTGCCGCCGTCCTCGGCACCGGCGTGCTCCCGGCCAGCGCCGCGACCGGGACCGTGGACACCGACAGCAACACCGGTGTCGCCATCCGGTCCGGCAACGCGACCAGCTTCGGCTCGGTCGGCAACCAGCCGGACGGCCCGGTCGAGATCGACTGCCAGCTCTACGGCGAGCCGGTCACCGGCAAGTTCGGCCGCAGCCTGATCTGGGACCACATCCCCGGCAAGGGCTTCATCACCGACGCGTACGTCAACACCGGCAGCAGCGGCCTGGTCGCGCCGCTGTGTACCAGCAACCCGCGGGCCGACAAGGCCGTCGCCTGGTACGCCGCCCGCAACGGGTCGACCGCCTTCCAGGGGTACTGCGAGATGGCCGCCGAGAACTCGTACGGGAAGACCGGGATCTGGGCCTCGGCGATCGCCGACTGGAACGACGCCGTGGCCCGCGGCGCCGCCCACCGCGGCGATCTGAACCCGCCGAAGGGCGCTCTGGTCTTCTGGAACATCAGCGCCTACGGCCACGTCGGAGTCGCCAAGGGCGACGGCACGTTCTGGGCCACCAGCGTCAGCGGCGCGATCGGCACGCGCACGCTGCCGTACTTCTCCAACTACCTCGGCTGGGCCTGGCCGAACTTCTGATCCGCCCCTCACGCAGCACCCGGACGCGTGTCCCGCCCCTCACGCGTCCGGGTGCTCGATCCTGTCCAGCCAGTCCTCGACCAGCGCGCGATACACGGCCGCGCCGGGGCCGGGCAGGAAGTGGTCCTCCTGATCCAGTACGGCGAACGTCGCGCGCGGGTAGTCCTCGATGATCGCCCACGCGTCGGCGTACCCGGCTGTGGTGTCCTGCCGGCCCGTCACGACCAGCGTCGGCCGCTCGAAGCGGATCGACAGCTCCTCCCGCAGGCCGTACGTCGAGACGTCTCCCTGGATCCGCCCGAGAAAGGCGAGGTCCGCCGACGCCTCGGCCGCGTCGTAGTACTGGTGCTGACGCTCGCGTGCCGCGGACGGGCGCAGGTGCTCGTCCGTCGGGAGCGTGCGGCGGGAGCGGTCGATGACGATGCCCGGTGCTCTCAGCAACAATCCGAGGACACGGGACGGGTCGCGCTTGACGATCCCGCGGGCGTGCAGGCCGCCGGCCGACGTACCGGCGAGCGCGAACGGTTCGGCACCGGCGAGCGAGTCGATCAGCCCGGCGATGGACGACAGCATGCCGTCCTGGTCGGTGATCGACGGGTCGGCCGGGGACCGGCCGGTGCCCGGCGGGTCGACGTAGATCCGGCGCCAGCCGGGGCGTGCCTCGAAGATCGGCTCGTGGACGTCGCGGCCTTCGCCGGCGTCGCCACCCCAGCTGGGCAGGAAGAAGATCGGCCGGCCGCTGCCGAAGCTCTCGTAGTACACACCGCCACCCTAGCCAGGACGGCGGCGGCTCATCGAGCTTTTCTGTCGGCAGCAGAAGGCGGCCGCTCGCCCGACCCGCGCTCGATCAACGCGCACGGCAGCACGATCCGCTGCGGCGGACGGGTGTCCGTGCCCGACGCGCGATCGAGCAGCAACCGCGCCGCACTGCGGCCGAGCTCGGCGATGTCGGAGGCAACGACCGTGACCGGTGTCGGCAGCATGTCGGCCAGCCGGAAGTCGTCGAACCCGACCACCGCGGGCTCCGGACCGCTCAGTTCGCCGAGCGCGCGCAGTACACCTTCGGCGAGGAAGTTCGTCGACGCGAAGATCGCGGTCGGCGGATCGGGGCGCAGCATCACCTCGCGGGTCGCCTTCTCCGCGGCCTCCGCGTTGCCCTCGGGCAGCTGGATGACGAGCGACTCGTCGACGTCGATCCCGGCCGAGCGGTGCGCCCGCCGGAACCCGCGCAACCGGCGACCGATCGTGTAGTACGACGGGGCGAGCAGGATCGCGATCCGCTGGTGCCCCTGCTGCAGCAGGTGCTCGGCCGCCAGCCGCCCGCCGCCCTCGTTGTCGACCATCACGATGTCCGCGTCGATCCCGGTCGCCGGGCGGTCGACGAACACCACCGGCACGCCGGCGCCCTGCAGGAACGCGTGGTCGCCCTGGTCGGGCACGATCATCAGACCGGCCACCTGCCGGCTGACCAGCTCCTGGATGGCCCGCTTCTCACCTTCGGGGTCCTCGTCGACGCTGCCGAGCACCACGGCGAACCCGGACTGCCCGGCAACCTCGAGCGACGCCTTCGCGATGCTCGCGTAGAACGGGTTGGTCAGGTCGCCCAGGACCAGGGCGAGCGAGGTCGACTTCTTGCCCGGCCGGAGCGCCCGGGCCACCTCGTTGCGCTGGAACCCGAGCTCGTCGATCGCGGCCCGGACCCGCTGCGCGGTCTCGTCACGGACGCCGTGCCCGCCGTTGACCACGCGTGACACCGTGCCGAGGCCGACACCGGCCCGCCGGGCGACGTCGATCATCGTCGGCCGGGGAGCCTCCGGCTGGCTTGGAAACGTTTCGGACACGGGGTTGACTTCCTTTTCACGACACGGCATCGTCACCCAACAGTAAAACGTTGGAAACGTTACCGTCCAGGAGGCCGGGTGAATTCAGTCTCTGCCGGCGGATCCGCTACCCGAAGGCGCACGACCCGTGGTGGCATGAGCCGCAATGCCGGCTCCGACGTCAAGGCCGCGTACCTGTTCATCGCACCCGCGGTGATCGGGTTTCTGGTCTTCGTGGGGTATCCGCTGATCCGATCGTTCTATCTCGCGCTGACGAAGTACAACGGGCTGACCGACCCGATCTTCGTTGGCCTCGGCAACTTTCGCCGGTTGTTCTCCACCGACCCGGCTTTCTGGCCGTCGTTGCGGGCGACCGGCTATCTGGTGCTGCTCTATGTCCCGCTGTCACTGGTCCTCGGCCTGGCGCTGGCGATGTTCCTCAACCAGCGGTTCGCCGGGGTGCGGGTGGTCCGCACGCTCGCGTATCTGCCGGTGGTGCTGCCCGCCGTCGCGACGATCACGCTCTGGAAGTTCATGCTCGACCCGCAGGTCGGCCTGCTGAACACGATCCTGGACCGGATCGGGCTGCCCACGAGCCTGTGGCTGCAGAGCCCGAAGATGGCGATGCCGTCCGTGGTGCTGGTGATGCTGTGGGGCGTCGGCGGGACGATGATCATCTTCCTGGCCGCGCTGCAGGCGGTGCCGACCGAGCTGTACGAGGCCGCGAAGGTCGACGGCGCCGGGCCGTGGGCGGTGTTCTTCCGGATCACACTGCCGGTGATCAGCCCGATCATGCTGCTGCAGGTGATCCTGCAGACCACCGCGGCGCTGCAGACGTTCAACCAGCCGAAGATCCTCACCGGCGGTGGACCGGGGTTCAGCACCAACGTGCTGATGCTCGGGATCTACAACAACGGCTTCCCGACCCTGGGCAAGATCCCGCAGCTCGGGTACGCCTCGGCGCAGGTGTGGGTGCTGTTCATCATCATCATCGCCGTGATCGCCCTGACCGCGAAGTTCTCCTCGCTCTGGACGTACAGTGACAACACTCCCGACTGAAGCTCCCCCGGTGACGGTGGCCGACCACGCCGTCAGTCCCGCAAAGAAGAAGCCGCGCGTCGTCGGTACGACGGCCTGGTACGTGGTCGCGCTGTTCATCTGCGCGGTGATGATCGTCCCGCTGCTGTGGATGATCACGATCGGCCTGAAGAGCCGCACCGCTGTCTTCGACATCCCGCCGCGGCTGCTCCCGCACGAGTTCCAGTGGAGCAACTTCGTCAAGGGACCGCAGGCGATCAACTTCCCCCGGTTGTTCCTCAACTCGATGGTGATCACCGCGCTCAGCGTGCTGGGCGGCGTGCTGACCGCGATGATGGCCGGCTACGCGCTGGCCAGGCTGCGGTTCCCGGGCCGCAAGACGTGGTTCTACCTGTTCGTCGGCAGCATGCTGCTGCCGGGCGTGGTCGGGCTGATCCCGTTGTTCCAGCTGTACAAAAGCATCGGCTGGTACGACACCTGGCTGCCGTTGATCGTGCCTGCGTTCCTCGGCGGGAACCCGCTGTTCATCTTCCTGGCCCGGCAGTACTTCCTGGCCATCCCGTACTCGATCGACGAGGCGGCCAAGATCGACGGCGCCGGCCACCTGCGGATCTTCGTCAGCGTGATGCTGCCGTTGACCCGGCCGGCCTGGCTGACGATGGCGATCCTCGCGTTCCAGGCGTCCTGGAACGACTACCTGAACCCGCTGGTCTACCTGTACTCCTCCGGCAAGTGGCCGCTGTCGGTCGGGATGGCGTCCTTCATCTCCCCGTTCGCCGGGAAGACGCCGGACTGGAGCTACTACATGGCCACCAACCTGCTGTACATGCTGCCGCCGCTGATCATCTTCTTCGCCGCGCAGCGCTACTTCATCCAGGGCCTCGGCGCTCTCGGCAGCACGAACCAGAAATAGAGGGAGAATCCTTGTGAAGAGGACATCGGTTGTGACCGCGCTGGCGTGCGCGGGGTTGCTCGCGGCAACGGGCTGCAGCGGGTCGGACTCCGGCGGCTCGAGCGACGGCCCGGTCACCGTGACCGTGATGACGTGGGAGTCGGCCGAGACGAACGCCGCGATCAAGAAGGCGCTGGCGGACTTCAAGGACGACAACGTCACGGTCCAGCTGCTCGACACTCCGAGCGGTCAGTACGGCGACAAGCTGGCGTCGCTGACCCAGGCGAAGAAGCTGCCCGACCTGTTCTGGTGCGGCAACGACACCGAGCAGCAGTACACGTCGCAGGGCCTGCTGGTCGACTGGGCGGACAAGATCCAGAACGGTGACGGCGACTTCAAGGCCGACAAGTTCGTCCCGTCCGCGATGGAGAACTGGAAGACCGCCGACGGCCAGATGGGCGGCCTGCCGTCGCTGATGAACACGTACGGCGTCTGGTACAACGCCGACGCGTTCACCGCGGCCGGGCTGCCGCTGCCGAAGGCCGGCTGGACGTGGGACGAGATGTACGCCGCGGCCGCGAAGCTGGCGAACAAGAACGGCGCGAAGTACGGCCTGATCGCCGACCAGCTGACCGGTCCGGACGGGCCGTTCACGATGAGCATGTACTCGGTCTCGGCGGGCGGCGCGCCGTTCACCGACAACGTGAACCACCCGACCAAGGCCGAGGCCGACGACAAGTACAAGGAAGGCGTCGAGAAGCTGACCGCCGCGATCAAGAACGGGTCGGTCGCGCCGCCCGGGTACGACGCGGCGAACGTGCAGTCGCTGTTCGCGGCCGGCAAGATCCCGATGACGTTCGGCGGGCAGTGGCTGGCGGCCGGGTTCCAGACCGACAAGCCGAAGATCAAGTACGGGTTCGCGCCGTTCCCGCAGGTGCAGACGCCGACCACGCTGTACGACTCGGTCGGGATCTGCACGCCGCAGTACACCAAGGACCAGGACGCGACGTTCAAGGTGCTGCAGTACCTCAACACCAAGGTGTGGGACGCCGTCCTGCCGGCCTCGCCGGTCGCGCCGCCGGCGTACACCCCGGCCCAGACCAGCTACTTCGACGCGCTGACGAAGGCGCAGCAGACCACGGTCGTCGACACGGTCAAGGCCGACCTGGCGGCCGAGAAGACGGTCGGCGTCCGCTTCACCACCCAGTGGGCCCAGCAGGTCGGCGACCTGACCACGGCCAACTACCAGCCCATCCTGAGCGGAAAGAAGCCGATCACCGACCTGCCGGCGTACGTCGACAAGATCAACGGATTGATCAAGCAAGGCAGCTAGACAGCCTGCCAGAGTGACAATGCGAAGCGGGCTTCGCCGTCGGTCCACCAGGCGGCCGGGGTGAAGCCCGCTTTGTCGAGCTCGGCCTCGACGCCGGAGCGGTGGAACTTGGCGGAGATCTCGGTGCTGATCTCCTCGCCCTCGTCGAACGTGACCTCGAGGTGGATCTCCGGGATCAGCACCCGCAGTGCGCGGGTGGCGCGCAGGTGCATCTCGATCCACTCGTTGTCCGCGTCCCAGATCGCCACGTGCTCGAAGGCGTCCACGTCGAAGTCCGCGCCGAGCTGCCGGTTGATCACCCGCAGCACGTTCTTGTTGAACTCGGCGGTGACGCCGGCCGCGTCGTCGTACGCCGCGACCAGCGTGGCGGGGTCCTTCACGAGGTCGGTGCCGAGCAGCAACGACTCGCCCGGCTCGAGCACCTCGCGGACCGACCGGTAGAACGCCTCGCGCTCGGCCGGGATCAGGTTGCCGATCGTGCCGCCGAGGAACGCGACCACCCGCGGCGGCTCCCCCGGCAGCTTGTCGAGGTGGGCAGTGAAGTCGCCGACCACACCGTGGACCTCGAGGTCCGGGTAGTCGGCATTGATGGCGTCGGCGGCGTCCCGGAGTGCGGACTCCGAGACGTCGAGCGGGACGAACGACGTGAGCGTGCCGTGGTCGCGGAGCCCGTCGAGCAGCAGCCGGGTCTTCTCCGACGACCCGGACCCGAGCTCGACCAGCGTGTGCGCGCCGGTGATCGCCGCGATCTCCCCGGCGCGCGCTTGCAGGATCTCCCGCTCCGCGCGGGTCGGGTAGTACTCCGGCAGACGCGTGATCTCCTCGAACAGCTCACTCCCCCGCGCGTCGTAGAACCACTTCGGCGGCAACCACTTGGGCGTGGCCGTCAGCCCCGCCCGAACGTCCTCCCGCAAAGCCCGAGCGGCGTAGTCCGGCGTCAGATGTACGTCTATGAGGGTCACGCTTGTCCTTCCATGCTGGTGATCTGCACTGTGGTGGCGGTGGCCACGAGAAGCGAGCGGTCCGGTACGGCGGTCCAGTCGCCCGCGCCGAACGGCTCGGACGCGACGGTCACGGAGTCGGCGGTCCGGCGTACGTGCAGGGAGTGGGTCCAGGCGGTGGCGACGAGTTGTTCGCCGTCGGTCAGCAGGATGTTCAGCCGCGATCCCGGCGCGAGCGTGTCCACGTCATGCACGACCGCGGCGACCGCGTCCGCCGGAGGCACACCCTCCGCGAGCCGATGGGTGATCAGGGCCCACAGGAACACCGAGTCGATCGGCGCGCTGAGGCCCAGCAGGTCGGCGACCGGTAACTGCTCGGCCAGCTTGAGCGTCGCCTCCGGCCAGCCGGGGATGCGCCCGTTGTGGCTGAACAGCCAGTGGTCCGAGGCGAACGGCGCGACCGCGGACTGACCGTACGGCATGCCGACGGTCCCGTTCCGGACGGCGGCCAGGACGGCGCCGGACCGGATCGTACCGGCCAGGCCGGGCAGGTTCTCGTCGGTCCAGATCGGTACGTCGCGCCGGTAGCGCACCGGCCCGCCGGACACGGCCGCGTCCCGTTCGGGATACCAGCCGATGCCGAAGCCGTCGGCGTTGACCGAGCCGCCGCCGCGCATGTCCGCCGGGGCCCAGCTCTGCTCGTAGAGCGAATGCTCCGGCTCCAGCACCAGCGAGGCGAGCGTGACGGGCGGACCCAGGTAGGCCAGGTGGCGGCACATCAGGCGTGCAGCTCCTCGGGACGCGGGTCACGCGCGCACCGGAAGCCGGCGAAGATCTGCCGGCGGATCGGGTAGTCCCAGTTCCGGAAGGTGCCGCGGGCAACAACCTCGTCGGTGCCGAACGAGCCGCCGCGGAGCACCTTGTAGTCCGGCCCGAAGAAGACCAGCGAGTACTCGTCGTACGGCCAGGCGCGGAACCCCGGGTAGCCGTGGAAGTCGCTCGACGTCCACTCCCACACATCGCCGATCAGCTGCTCCACGCCCAGCGGCGAAGCACCCGCCGAGTACGCGCCGACCGGGGCCGGCCGCAGGTGCCGCTGCCCCAGGTTCGCGTGCTGCGGACCGGGCGACTCGTCACCCCACGGGAACCGCCGCGTCCGCCCGCTCTCTGGGTCGAACCGGGCCGCGAACTCCCACTCCACCTCGGTCGGCAATCGCTTCCCGGCCCACTTCGCATACGCCTCCGCCTCGTAGAAGCAGACGTGCATGACCGGCTCGTCCAGCGGCAACAGCTCCTGGTGCCCGAAGCGCAGCCGCCACCACTCGCCGTCGGCCCGCGACCAGAACCGCGGCGCGACCAGCGACGCCTTCCGGACGTGCGCCCACCCGGCCTCGGACCACCACTGCGGATCGGAGTATCCACCGCCGAGCACGAAGCGCAGGTAGTCCCCGTTCGTCACCGGCACCGTGTCGATCACGAACGGCTGCACGTGGACGGCGTGCGCGGGCCGCTCGTTGTCCAGCGCCCACGGCTCGATCGACGTCCCCATCTCGAACACGCCGCCCGGCACGAACACCTCGGCCGACGGCAACGGCCGGCCCGCGGGAGGCGGCGGCGCGTCCAGCACCGGAGCGCCCTCGCGGAGCTGGTGCGTGGCCAGCATCGTCTCGTCGTGCTGCTGCTCGTGCTGCGCGATCATGCCGAACGCGAACGCGTTGTCGACGAGCTCCCGGCCGTTGTCGAACTTCACGTGGTCGAGCACGTCCAGCACCTTGTCGCGCACCTCGTTCACGTAGACGCGGGTTTCGGCCGGTCCGAGCAGCGGCAGCGACGGGCGGTCGGCACGCGCGTGCTGGAATGCGTCGTACAGCTCGTCGATGTCCTGGCGCAGCGGCTCGCGGCCGCCGACGTCACGGACCAGCCACAGCTCCTCCTGGTTGCCGACGTGCGCGTAGTCCCAGACCAGCGGCGACATGAGTCTGGAGTGCTGCTTGACCAGGTCGTCGGTGTCGACCGCGTCGGTCAGCTGGACCGTCCGCGCCCGCGAGCGCTCGAGCTGTTCACCGACGAACGCCCGCAGGCCTTCGGGCGACAGGTCGGACAGTTGGTGATTCATGAAGCTCGCCTTCCGTGGGTGGTGTCGACGATGCGCTGCAGCCGGGTCGCGACGGCAGCGACGAGATCGGGATCCGCGCCGGTCCGGTCCATGACCTCGGTGCCCAGTGCGACCACGGCGCGCGCGGCCCGCAGGACCAAGGAGTCCTTCAGGCCTTCGCGGGCCGCCGGGAACCAGCGCCCGGCGGCAGGCTCGGCCGCGGCCAGCACCTGGTCGATCGGAGCCGACATCAGCGCGGTGACCAGCAGGGTCGGGGCGATCCACCCGTCGCCTGGCTGCGCGTCGAGGTAGCGCACCTCGAGATACCCGCGCGGGCGGACCGGCGGGAAGAGCGTGGACAGGTGGTAGTCGAGGTCGTCGTACGTCGGTCTGTCGCCGGGCAGCTGTCCGTCCGCCCACGCTCCGAACGTCAGCCCGGTCGGTGCGTCCCAGGTGTCGCCCCGCCGCAGGCAGAGCACCGGCGCCTCCATGGCCGTACGGGCCCAGGCCGCGGCCGGGTCGGCGTCGAGCGGCGGCGGCTCGGTGAACGGGGCGCAGGTGCCGAAGGTCGCCTGCGTGCGGGCCGAGGCCCAGCCGGTGTCCGCGCCCGCCCGGCGCCGGGAGTTGGCGAACAGGCCGACCAGCGCGGGGCCGAGATCGTGCAACGCGCGCCAGCGCAGTGCGGTCTGGTCCGCCTCGCCGGCATCGAGGCAGATCTGCAGGCCGGCGGTGCTGCACATCATCCGCGGCCCGTGCGGCCCGAGGCGCTGGAAGGCATGTTCCATCGCGGCGTACCGCGGGACGGTGAGGATGCGGCGCGGCGTGCGGAAGGGGTCCAGGCCGTGGTCGCCCGGAACGAGGTCCGCGTCCAGCAGAAGGGCCGTCAGCTCGGCGGCGTCGGCGGCGGTGTCCTCGATCAGCCGCGGGATCGAGTCCGCCGCGGGGCCGGAGATCTCCACCTGGCCACCCGGCTCCACGGTGACCAGGGCGCCCCGGCTCAGCGGCAGCTGCGGACTGCCTCGCACCAGGGTCGCCGGGGCGTGCACGCCCAGGGCCTTGCTCAGTCGGCCGGCGTCGAGCGGCCGGTGCGGGTCATCCGCGTGATGCACCGTCCACTCCAGCTCGACGCCGAACAGTCGTGGTGGACCGTGCTTGAAACAGACCATCGCGACGTAACCCTCCGCCTCGGCCCGGGAGCCGATCGGGGTCGTCGCCGGAGAACCACCGGACGAGGTCACGTCAGCGAACCTAGCTCCGGGTCCAGGGCTGGACAACCGACCGGAAATTACCCGTCGGTGACGTCTGGGGTGCGTAGGAACTCATGCCGAGCATGCTTCCCGAGGCCACCGACACTTTCCGGCCGGATCCGGACAACCTCGCGATCCGGGGGTTCGCTCTCAGCGAAACCTGGGGCAGGTGGTACAGGCGGTCACGTTCGGCAACACGTAGAAGTAGCAGCAGGACGTCCGCAGCTTCTCCTCCAGCGACACCCCGAACGCCACCGCGGCCCGGTCTGCGTACGGCGCGTCCTCCGGTAGCCGGATCGCCGCCCGCACCTCGTCGTCCGCCGCCCCGAACCGCTGCAACGACCCCAGCTTGACCCCGGGACGGTACGAGTCGAGGAACGCGCTGACGTGAGCCTTGTGCTGTGCTGCAGCTTCCTCGACCGGCACGACCACGTCGGACAGCAACGCCACCTCAGCCGGGTAGTGCGCCAGCGGGTGCCGCTTGAACGCCAGGGCCGCCGGTGAAACCTCAGGCGAGAGACCTGTCGCCGCCCCGGTGACCCCGGCGACCAGAGACGGCACCTGGACGTACCACATCAGGGTGAACATGGCCGCGACCTGCACCGGCGGCTCGATCCCGTAGTCCCGCGCGTAGTCGGCTGCGGCAGCCGACCGCCACGCCAGCGTCGGGTCGCCGCCGGCTTCCTGTTCCGCGATCAGCTCCGCACACGAGACCCAGCCCGGGCCACGCGCCGCCGTACTCACGGACAGCCAGCTGACCGAGTCAGCCAGCACGCCCGCCAGACGGCTCACGGTGCAGGTCATCCAGCCAGCCTACGATCCGGTACGACGACCGGTGCGCCGCCGACCTCGACAACAGTCGCCTTCAACCCGAACACCTCGGCCAGCAAGTCCGCGGTCAGCACGTCGACCGGACGGCCCTGCGCGGCGATCCGCCCCTCCCCCATCACGACCAGGTGGTCGGCGTACTGGGCTGCGAGGGTGAGGTCATGCAGCACAGCCACGACGGTCCGTCCGGTCGTGGCGGCGGCGTGGACGACGTTCATCACGTCCACGGCATGCGCGAGGTCGAGGTACGTCGTCGGCTCGTCCAGCAGCAGGTGCTGCGTCCCCTGCGCGAGCACCATCGCGATCCACACCCGCTGACGCTGACCGCCGGACAGCTGGTCGACCGGCCGGTCACGGAGCTCTGTCAGCTCAACTGCCCGCAGTGCGTCGTTGATCGCGGCGTCGTCATCACTGGTGAGCCTCCCGAACAGACCGCGGTGCGGATGCCGTCCACGCGACACCAGCTCGGCTGCGGTGATCCCCTCCGGTGTGACCGGTCCTTGCGGCAGGACACCGAGCTTGCGGGCAAGTTCGCGCGCAGGCAGCTGGTGGATGTCCTTGCCGTCCAGCAGCACACGTCCGCTCTGTGGAGCGAGCAGTCTGCTCATCCCACGCAGCAGGGTCGACTTGCCGGATCCGTTCGGCCCGACAACCGCAGTCAGCTGACCGGACGGCACCTCCAGCGTCAGGCCGTCGACCACCGGCACATCAGCGTCGTACGCGAGGGTCAGGTTCTCGACGTGCACTAGCGTCCCTTCTGCTGGCGACCGATGAGGTGAAGCAGGTACGGCGCTCCGCACGCGGCGGTGACCACACCGACAGGCAACTCGTACGGGCCGACGTGCGCCCAGTGCAGCCCGTTCCGCGCCAACAGGTCGGCGAGGACGACGAACAGCGCGCCGAGCATCGCCGTGGTCAGCAACGGCGGCCGTTCCGTCCGGGTGAGCCGCAGCGCGACCTGCGGCGCCACCAGCGCGACGAACGCGATCGGACCGGCGCCCGCGGTCGCCATCGCGGCCAGCACCGTCGCGATCACCAGCAGCGCCAGCCGGATCCGCGCCACCCGGACGCCGAGTGACGACGCCACGTCGTCACCGAGCACCAGCGCGGACAGGTCCCGGTTGAACATCATTGTCACCGGCAACAACAGCACGACGGCGATCAGCACCGGGATCGCGTCGCTCCAGGTGCGCGCGTTCAACGATCCGGCCAGCCAGGCGGCGGCCCGGCCCGCGTCGTTCACGTCACCGACCACCAGCAGCCAGGCGACGAGCGAGTTCGCCGCGGCCGCGACGCCGACGCCGATCAGCACCACCCTGCCCGCGTCCACCACGCCGCGCTGGACCGACAGCGCGCCGACGACCAGCGTCGCGAGCAATCCGCCGAGAACAGCGGCCAACGGGATCCCGACCTTGGCCGCGACGCCGGAGATGTTGCCGCCGCCGGTGCCGGCGAGCACGATCACCGCGACAGCCCCGGCGGACGCGCCGGAGTTCACGCCGACGATGTCCGGGCTGGCGAGGGGGTTGCGCGACAACGTCTGCAACAGGGCACCCGACACCGCGAACGCCATGCCGACCAGCAGTCCGGTCGCAACGCGCGGCAGACGCAGCTCCAGCACTACCAGCCGCGTGCCGCGCCGACCGCCGCCGAGGAGTACCTCGACCACGTCGGCGAGCGGGAGCTTCGTCGTACCCACGCTCAGCGACACCAGCGCGACCACGACCGCGAGCGCCGCGAACAGGATGCTGAGGACGACCGTCCGTGACCTCACAGATTTCACAGCGCCACCGCCCGGCGGCGTACGACGAGAACGAACATCGGAGCGCCGACGATGCCGAGGACGACGCCTGCCTGGACCTCGCCCGCGCCGCCGACGAGCCGGCCGACGAGGTCCGCGAGCACCAGCGCGGTCGCCCCGATGACGCCCGCGGCGGGGATCAGCCAGCTGTTGCGGGCGCCGAAGATCCGGCGCGCGACGTGGCCGGCCAGCAGGCCGAGGAACCCGATCGGACCGCACGCCGCGACACCGGCGGCGGTCAGCAGGCCGATCGCTGCCAGTCCGACGAGCCGGGCCCGGCGGACGGACAGGCCGAGGCCTGCCGCCACGTCGTCGCCAAGGGCAAGCAGGTCGAGGTCACGGGCGTTGACGGCGGCGAGCAGCAGGCCGACGACGGCGAACGGCAGCACCTGAGCGGCGACATCCAGCCCGCGGCCGGCGACCGATCCGACCGCCCAGAACCGATAGCTGTCGAGGGTGTCGGCGTCGAGGAGAACGACGGCTGAGATGAGCGCGCCGAGCAGTGCGGCGACCGCTGCACCGGTCAGCGCCAGGCCGACGGGCGTGGCGCCCGAGCCGCGGGAAGCCAGTTGCTGTACGGCGAAGGTGGCGATCAGTGCGCCGATCAGCGCGACCCACACGGTCGACGACACCGACTCGACCAGACCGAGCTGGAGTCCGAGCACCACGGCGAACGCCGCGCCGGAGCTCACGCCGAAGATGCCCGGCTCGGCCAGCGCGTTTCGGGTGTGGCCTTGCATCAACGCGCCGGCGATCCCGAGACAGAGCCCGATCAGGACCGCGACCACCGTGCGTGGGAATCGCAGGCTGCGCACGATCACGTCCGCGTCCGACCCGGAGTTCGCAGCGAGGGCGTGCCAGACCGCGCCCGGTCCGAGCCAGCGCGAGCCGAGCGCGAGGCTTGCGGCGAACGCGAGCACCAGGGCGACGACCAGGGCGAGGAGCGCCGCGGTACGCCGGACGGCCAGGCTCGCAGTAGGAGCGGCGGAGGACATATGGTTAGGTTTACCTTACTTCGCTGAGGTCGTGAGTCACCCTATCCCGTTGCCTGATCCGGTTGCTTGGAGACGTCTGTGCGCCTGCCCCGCATCACCGCCCTGCTCGCTGTCGCCGCACTCGCCCTCACCGCCTGCGGCGGGTCCCAGGACGACGACTCCCCGGAGGCCGCCGGTGCGTCCGACGGGTTCCCGCGCACCATCGAGCACGCGATGGGCAGCACCGAGATCCCGGCGAAACCGAAGCGGGTGGTCGCACTCGACGCCAGCTTCGTCGACGCCACACTGATCCTCGACACGCCGGTTGTCGGCTACACGGAGTACCGCAGCATCAAGGGCAGCCTGCCGGACTACCTCGGCGACGACCGGACGAAGTACGGCTCCGAGGCGCAGGCGGTCGGCACGCTCGCCGAGCCGAACCTGGAGAAGATCGCCGAGCTGAATCCGGACCTGATCGTGACCGCGAAGGTCCGGCACGAGAAGCAGTACGAGCAGCTGTCCAAGATCGCGCCGACGATCATGTCCGAGACCACCGGCCCGACCTGGAAGGACAACATCCGGCTGGAGGCCAAGGCGCTCGGTCAGGAGGCGCTCGCCGAGCAGGAGATCACGGCGTACGAGAAGGCGGCCAAGACCGTCGGCGACGCGATCAACGCCAAGGCGGGCAACCCGACGATCTCGGTCACCCGGTTCGTCGACGGCCCGACCCGGCTGTACCAGAAGAAGAGCTTCTCCGGCATCGTCATGCAGGACGCCGGCCTGGCCCGCCCGAAGTCGCAGGACGTCGACGACTTCGCTCTGGAGATCAGCCCGGAGCGGATCAAGGACGCCGACGCGGACGCGATCTTCGTCACCGTGTACGCCGACGAGAAGGGCCTCGGCCAGAAGACCGCCGCCCAGTTCAAGGCGAACCCGCTGTGGAAGCCGCTGGCCCCCAAGGTCCACGAGGTCTCCGACACCACCTGGATGACCGGCGTCGGCCTCCAAGGCGCCTGGGCCATCCTCACCGACCTCGCCCAGACCTTCGACATCCCGGCCCCGGCGAAGGCCAGCTGACCGAATAGTGTCGGGGGTATGACGGCTCTCGCGCGGTGGCACGTTGGTCCGTGGACTGCCCGGGGGACGCGGGCCGGTGAGGCGACGGTGCCGGGGAGGCGGCGGACGGCTGACGAGCTGAACTTCGACGTGGTCGGGCTGGCGCGGATTCTCGGGCGGCGGTTGTCGGGGCGGGACGAGTTGCAGGTCCGGCTGTGGCAGAACGAGTTGCGGCCGACGCACACGCGGATGTGCGGCATCCACACGCTCGCGGATCCGGACAACGCCCGCCTGCTGCACGACACGGCGCAGGAGGCGCTCGCCTGGTTGGGAGAGCGCGCGCCGGCTGGGTACGAGTTCGTTCTCACGGACGCGGTCGAGCTGCGACCGCTCCTCGAGCTGTCCGCCGACGTGATCGCCGTCGACGCGGTCGTGCAGCTCGCAGACCGCCCTCTCCCTGCCGCACGGCTGGCGACGGCCCACGTACGCCGTTCCGCCACGGGCGATTGGTACGCCGGGGACGCGGTGTGCAACTGGTCCGGCCCGCACGCCACGTCCGACGACGCGGTCGCCGCAGTACGAGCTGCCCGCAACGAACTGGTGGAGCAACTACGCGCCGCGGACCGCGAGGACCTGGCCTCGACAGCGGACCGCTGGCCTGCCGTGCCGATCGAGTCGGCCTAAGTGTGATGTCCAGGGACGTTGGTTAGTCGGGTGATGGGTGGCTGGCCGCCGATTGCGCTGTGGGGTCGGTGATGATTGTAGAAGTGGAGCCAGCC
>NZ_JBFAJQ010000023.1:0-79641 GCF_040655315.1 Kribbella sp. NPDC050459
CGCCTGGCGTGGCCCTCGCGTTCGACCGCGGACCGCGCTGGCACGGGACGGCGGCGGTGGTGCCGAAGTAGGCGGCGTCGGCGTACCAGGTGTGCAGGTCCAGGATGCGTTCCCAGCCGCATCCGGTGATCGCCGTAGCGGCCACCCGGGACCGGTGCCGAGACGCCGTTACGTCAGCACCAGCGTCAGCTGCCGTTACAACCCCAAGCTCGGCGGTCGTCCGGACACCTTCAGCTGGCCGTCCAGCACCTGAAGACCCGCCCGACCACTTCCCTACCGCGGTAGGTCGATGCCTACTCTGGTGCGCTGACTGTCGCTGGCCCGGCAAACCCGGCCACGCAGCCAACTCCCACTCTTTGCATTGTCTTTCCTTGTTCTCGCCTCAGTTTCTGAGGTGGAGTCTTCGGGCTGCTTCGGCTACTGAGCCGGAGATGGAGGGGTAGACGGTGAAGGACTGAGCCACCTGGTCGACGGTGAGGCGGGCGGCTACGGCCAGGGAGATGGGGTGGATGAGTTCGCTGGCGCGGGGGGCGACCACGACGCCGCCGACGACGATGCCGGTGTTGGGCAGGCAGAAGAGTTTGACGAAGCCGTCGCGGACACCCTGCATCTTGGCGCGGGCGTTGTCGGCGAGCGGGACCTTGACGACCAGGGCGGTGCTTCCTCCGGCGTCGACGACTGCCTGGGTCAGGCCGACGGTGGCGATCTCGGGCGCGGTGAAGACGTTCGCCGAGACGGTCGACTGGTCCAGCGGTGCGACGGCGTCGCCGAGCGCGTGCGCCATCGCGATCCGGCCTTGCATCGCGGCCACCGACGCCAGCATCAGGACGCCGGTGCAGTCGCCGGCCGCATAGACGCCGCGGGCGGTGGTCCGCGAGACCCGGTCGACCTGCACGAACCCGCCGTCGGTGAGCGACACGCCCGACTCGACGAGATTCATGTCGTCGGTGTTCGGCAGCGATCCGACCGCGAGCAGCGCATGCGACCCCTCGACCTTCCGGCCGTCGGTGAGCGTCACCACGACCCCGTCGCCCTGCCGCTTCACCGACTCGGCCCGCGACTTGCTCAGCACGGTCAGACCGCGCCGCTTGAACACGTCCTCCAGCACCGCTGCCGCGTCGGCGTCCTCGCCCGGCAGCACCCGGTCCCGGGACGACACCAGGACGACGTCGCTCCCGAGCGCGTCGTACGCGCTGGCGAACTCGGCGCCGGTCACACCCGACCCGACCACGATCAGCCGCTCGGGCAGCTCGGAGAGCTCGTAGACCTCCTCCCAGGTCAGGATCCGCTCGCCGTCCGGCTCGGAGCCCTTGAGCACGCGAGGCCTTGCACCAGTGGCGATCAGCACCACATCGGCGTCCAGCCGCTCGTCTCCGGCCACGACCTTCTCCGGGCCGTCCAGCCGGCCCCGGCCCTGGATCACCCGGACCTTGTCCCGGTCCAGCCGGCGGCTGATACCCGCCGACTGGGCGGCGGCCAGCGCCTTCACCCGTTTGTTGACGACGGAGAGATCGACACGCACGGAGTTCGCCGGATCGTCGTCCCCGTCGTCCAGCCGGACGCCGAGCTCGCCGGCCTCCTCGACCTCGGTCATCACTTCCGCCGTGGCGATCAGGGTCTTGCTCGGCACCGCGTCCGTGCGCACGCCGGAACCGCCGATCCCGTCGGAATCGACGACCGTCACCTCCGCCCCTAGCTGGGCGGCCGCACTGGCCGCTTCGTACCCGCCTGGACCGCCTCCGATGATCACAACTCGCGCCACGGGAGGCCATTCTTCCGTATCCTCTGATTCCGTGACCCTGTACGCCGCGTTTGCGTCGAATCTGGACCCGAACCTGATGGCCGAGCGGTGCCCGTACTCGCCCCTGCGCGGGACCGGCTGGATCACCGGCTGGCGCCTCACCTTCGGCGGCGAGGAGCTCGGTTGGGAGGGTGCGATGGCGACTGTGGTCGAGGACCCGGCCGACCCCGCCAACCAGGTCTTCGTGGCGCTGTACGACATCCATCCCAAGGACGTCGAGCGGCTCGACGAGTGGGAGTGGATCGACCAGGGCGTCTACCGCAAGATCCAGGTCCGGGTGCAGACCCTGGACGGCGAGCAGCTGGCCTGGATGTACGTGCTGAACGCCTACGAGGGCGGCCTGCCGTCGGCCCGCTACCTGGGCATCCTGGCCGAGGCCGCCGAGGCAGCCGGGGCCCCCGACGACTACGTGGCGGACCTCCGAACCCGGCCTTGTCAGTCGTCGGGTCACTAGAGTGCCCATGTGACCGATGATCTGAAGGCCGCCGCCGAAGCCTGGCTGAGCGAGGACCCCGACCCCGACACGCGCGCCGAGCTGCGGACGCTCCTGGACGCCGGAGCTCTGCCAGATTCCAACAGCGCCGCAGAGCTGGCCGACCGCTTCGCCGGCACCCTGGAGTTCGGTACGGCGGGTCTGCGCGGCGCCGTCGGCGCCGGGCCGAACCGGATGAACCGGGTCGTGGTGATCCGCGCCGCCGCCGGACTCGCGGCGTACCTGAAGGCGAAGGGCCTCACCGACGGCCCGGTCCTGATCGGGTACGACGCCCGCCACAAGTCCGACGTCTTCGCGCAGGACACCGCGGCAGTGATCCGGGGCGCCGGCCTGGACGCCGTCCTGCTGGACCGGCCGGCCCCGACACCAGTGGTCGCCTTCGGGATCAGGCATCTGCACGCGGTCGCCGGCGTGGTCGTGACCGCGTCCCACAATCCGCCGCAGGACAACGGCTACAAGGTCTATCTGGGGGACGGCTCGCAGATCGTGCCGCCGGCCGACGCCGAGATCGCGGCCGCCATCGCCGCGGTCGGCCCGCTGGCCGAGGTGCCGCGGGGCGACGACTGGCAGCTGGCCGGTGACGACCTGCTGAACGCGTACCTGGATCGGATCGCCGAGCTGGTGCCCGCCGACGCGCCGCGGGACCTGAACGTCGCCTACACGCCGCTGCACGGCGTCGGGCGGACCCTGGTCGAGGCAGCTGTCGCCCGTGCGGGGTTCGCCGTACCGCGGGTGGTCGCGTCGCAGGCCGACCCGGACCCGGACTTCCCGACCGTCTCGTTCCCGAACCCGGAGGAGCCAGGCGCGATCGACGCGGCGCTGGACCTGGCCCGCGAGATGAACGCAGACATCGCGGTGGCGAACGACCCGGACGCGGACCGCTGCGCGGTGGCGGTCCCGGACGCTGCGGCGGACGGGGGCTGGCGGATGCTTCGCGGCGACGAGCTGGGCAGCCTCCTCGGCGAGTTCCTGCTCCCGGGATCAGCCGGCGTCGCCGCGTGCTCGATCGTGTCGTCGTCGCTGCTCGGCAAGATCGCGGCCTCGTACGGCGTCCGGTACGTCGAGACGCTGACCGGGTTCAAGTGGATCGGGCGGGTGCCGGACCTGGTGTTCGGCTACGAGGAGGCGCTCGGGTACTGCGTGGACCCGGCGGCCGTGAAGGACAAGGACGGCGTGTCGACGCTGGTCCGGGTGCTGCAGCTGGCGGCGCAGGCGAAGGCGGCGGGGCGCACGCTGGTCGACCTGCTGGACGACCTTGCGGTCAAGCACGGGCTGCACGCGACCGACCAGCTGTCGGTGCGGGTCGACGACCTGTCGCTGATCGCGCAGGCGATGGACCGGCTGCGCGCGACACCGCCCACGACGCTCGGGTCGTACGCCGTCGAGCGGATCGACGACCTGAGCCAGGGGTCGGAGGCGCTGCCGCCGACGGACGGGCTGCGGTACACGCTGTCCGACGGCGCACGCGTGGTCGTGCGCCCGTCGGGTACGGAGCCCAAGCTGAAGTGCTACCTCGAGGTGGTCGTCCCGGTCACGACGGACGTCCCCTCGGCACGCGCTCAGGCGGCAACCGCGTTGGCAGCCGTCAAGACGGACCTGGCTGCCGCGGCAGGTATCTGACTCCGGAACACCTGGCGGGTGGTTCCGGGAGCCTCAGCGGGTGGCTGCGGCCGCTTCGGCCTGCTCGGCACGCAGAGAGCTCTGCAGCGAGGAGTGCAGGATGCGGAGCGTGCTTGTGGACTGCATCAGCGCGTCCCGCTCGTCCGGGTTCCGGTTCGCCAGCGCGGTGATGTCGTTGATGGCGGCCTCGATCCGGGCGATCCGGTCAGCGACCGAACCCTCTTGACTGCTGGCCTTACGGATCGCATCGGACGTGACCGTCCAGATGTCCTCCTTGTCGTTGGTCCTGCGGGACATGTCCACCATCTGGCTCAGCGCGGCGAGGTCGTGATCGACCTGGGTGCGCTCCACCGGCACCGTGATCCCCACGGTCGCCTGCCGCAGCCGGGTGACGTGCCCGGACAGCTCCGACCAGGTGGACCGCCCGCTCTTGATCTTGTCCAGCACCTTCGCGTACTCGGTGTTGAACTCGTCGTAGTTCACTGTCCTTGACTCCTGCCGTTCGACGCTCGACTCAGAACTCTAGGGCGTGCGCACCCGAAACAAGTAACCACACAATCGCAGATCGTGCAGGTGTCGCCAAAACGAAACAGCCGCCCGGTACGCCAACGCGTACCGGGCGGCTGAGTTACGTGCTGCGAGTCGTCAGCTCACGTCGCGATCAGGCGACGTAGGTGGACGAGGCGTTGAAGGTGTTGCAGTTGCCCGCGACGGTGTAGCTGTGCTTCGCGTTGAAGCCGGCGGTCACCCAGAACGCGTGGTTCTTCAGCGAACCGTGGTCCCGGACCCCGCCCGGCTGGTCGCCGCTGTTGGAGACGATCCAGTTGTACTGGGTCATGAAGCCGCCGCTGAACGGGTAGTTGCGCTTGTTCGCGCCGTCCACGGCACCGCCCAGGCAGGACGCCTGCAGCTCACGACGGCGGCTCTCCTCGAGCTGCGCGGCGTAGGTGCTGAAGGCGCGCTGACGCTGCCAGGACGCGCCCAGGATGCCGGTCAGCCACTGGACGTGGTGGCCGTACTCGTGGGACAGCGTGAAGGTGGCGTACGCCTGCGCGAACGTCGGGCTCTGGTTCCAGTAGTTGATGATCTGGTAGGCCGGGATGTAGATCCACGCCTTGCCGTTGTAACCGCAGAAGAACGCGGTGTCGGTGACGGCGCCGCAGTACGAGTTGACCGTCCGGCTGTTGTGGACGACCAGCGTCGGGGCGACCTTGTACGCCGCGCCGGCCTGCTTCAGCGGCAGCGCCCAGGACCCGTAGAGGCACTTGAACAGGTTGTTCTCGTACGCCACCACGCCGTTGAAGGTGCGCAGCGAGACGTTCAGCTGCTTGCAGCCCGACGACGGGATCGCGCCGGTCTTGTACAGACTGTTGTAGCGCACGACGTTCGTCAGCGACGACTTCGTGGTGAGGCCGTCACCAGCCGGCGGGTTGCCGATCGCGTACGCGACGCCGTCGACCGGCGGCGCGGTCGCGGCGACCGCCGTGGCGGCGGTGTTCGCGGTGTTCGCGGCGCTGGTGGCGCCAGAGTCCTGCGCAGCCTGGGCGTTCGGCATCACCGCGGCCGCGAAGCCGGCCAGGGCGCCGACCGTGGCCACGCCACGCAGGGTGTAGCGGGAGAGGTTGACCATGAGCTCCACTCTCGATGTGTGTCTGGGGACCTGTCGGACCAATCCTGAGGTGCACAGGGGTTCACTCGGGGCTGGACACGGGTTCGGACGCGGCGATTCGCGCCACAGTTCCACTCATCGGCCGACTTTTTCGCCCAGGAATCGCAGCTGGTCAGGCAGCATGCGCCGCCAGTAGCCGGGAGTGTGTACGCCGGCCTGTTGCCCGCCGGCCGCCTGCAGTTGTTCGCGGAGCTCCCGGGCGGCGTCGGCGAACGGGTCGTCCCGCCCGCAGTCGATGCGGACGGCAACGTCCCGGAAACCGCTCGGCCGGTCGAACACCTGACTGCGCTCGAAGTCCGCGGCGTCGTCGAACGCGCCGGGCTGTACGTCGGCGTACGTCCGCCACAGCGCCGGGCTGAGCGCGCCGACCGCGACCGCCCGCGAGGACGGCCCGACCCGCCGCTGCCAGTAGTGCAGAGCGACCCACAGCAACGCGCCGTACCCGCCCATCGACCAGCCGAGGACGCCGAACCTGCTGGTCCGCAGGCCGCGCCTGGCCAGCAGGGGAAGGAATTCCTGGTCGAGCATGAACCCCGGATCGTTGCCGTCGGCGCGGCGGTGCCAGTAGCTGTCCCGGCCGCCGTCGACGGTCGCCAGCGCGAACGGCGGCGTCCCCGCCTGGACCGCGGCGGTCAGGTAGCGGTCGATGCCGAGGTCATTGACCGCGGAGGTGTGATCGCCGCCGCGGCCGTGCAGGACGAGGACGACGGGCAGCTCGGCCGCCGCGTCGTACCCGTGCGGATAGAGGATGCTGTAGCCGACCTTCGTCCGGCGGCCGAACGAGTCGAAGCTGCCGGACACCGCCGGGCCCGCGGGGACGTCGGGGACGACGCCGTCCGGACCGGTGAGGCCGAGCAGGTCGTGCACCCGGGCCCGGCCGGGGACGACCCCGGTCTCCAGGGCGGCGACCGCGGCGACTCCCGTCACCCCTGCCGCGACTCCGGTTCGGAGCAACGCGCGACGGGTGAGCACGCTCAGCGGACCACGGCCGCCACGACGGCGATCACGGCCAGCGCTCCGAAGATCGCCAGCTCCGGCACCGCCCAGGTGTTCTCGATCTCGCCGCCGGACGTCGCGGCGTACTGCTCCTGGTGGGTCTCGATCCGGTTCACGACGAACTCGGCCTTGGAGATCGAGCTCTCCGCGTTGGCCTTGCGACTGCCGACCCGCTGCTTGCGGAGGTCGCGCATGACCAGCTGGACGCCGGGGGCGCGGAACCGGCCGCCGTCGACGTGCACCCGGAGGATGTCGGTCACGTCGACGCCGGTCACCTTCGACCACGGGATCCGGTGGTCGCGCAGGTGGTTACGCAGCAGCACGTTCTCCGGGCTGAGGGTGACCGAGGGGCGGATCAGGCCGACGTAGGCCAGCACCATGAACATCCCGATGATCGCGGACACCATCAGGCCGGTCGTGGTCCGCCACTCCAGCAGCACGTCGAGCAGGCCGAGCGCCCCGATCACCAGCACGATGGCCCCGGTGATCCGGTTCGACGCGGACAGGTACTGCTCGCTCTCGGGCGATTTCGACTTCACCCGCACAAAGTAACCGGCCCGCGGTACCGGCACTAGGATCGGCACTAGACTCCCAGGGGTGACCACACTCGACAGCGGCGTCGACACACTGGCCGACGTGACCTCGTCCGAGGACCGGCTGCGCCGGTTCCTGCTCGGGCTGCCGGGCGTCGACCAGGTCGGCGCGGAGGCCCGCGCCGCCACCCTGAGCACCCGGTCGATCAAGACCACCGCGAAGCAGTACGCGCTGGACCTGGCGATCCGGATGATCGACCTGACCACGCTCGAAGGCCAGGACACCCCCGGCAAGGTGCGGGCCCTGTGCGCCAAGGCGAAGCGGCCCGACCCGTCCGACCCGTCCACCCCGCAGGTGGCCGCGGTCTGTGTGTACCCGGACCTGGTCGCCACCGCGAAGCGGGAGCTGAACGGCTCCGGGATCAACGTCGCGAGTGTCGCCACCGCCTTCCCCAGCGGGCGATCCAGCCTCGCGATCAAGATCCAGGACACCAAGGACGCGGTGGCGGCCGGCGCCGACGAGGTCGACATGGTGATCGACCGCGGCGCCTTCCTGTCGGGCCGCTACGGGATGGTGTTCGACGAGATCGCCGCGATCCGCGAGGCGGCCGGCGACGCGCACCTGAAGGTGATCCTGGAGACCGGTGAGCTGGTCACCTACGACAACGTCCGGCGGGCGTCCTGGCTGGCGATGCTGGCCGGTGCGGACTTCATCAAGACCTCCACCGGCAAGGTGTCCCCCGCGGCCACGTTGCCGGTCACCCTGGTGATGCTGGAGGCGGTCCGCGACTACCACGAGACCACCGGCCTGCACATCGGCGTCAAGCCGGCCGGCGGGATCCGGACCGCGAAGGACGCGATCAAGTACCTGGTCACCGTCAACGAGACGGCCGGACCGGACTGGCTGGACCCGGAGCTCTTCCGCTTCGGCGCCTCCAGCCTGCTGAACGACCTGCTGATGCAACGCACCAAGCTGGCCACCGGGCACTACCCGGGCCCCGACTACTTCACCTTGGACTGACAGGCATGAGCAGATTCGAGTACGCACCCGCGCCCGAGTCGCGCGCGATCGTGGACATCAAGTCGTCGTACGGGCTGTTCGTCAACGGCCAGTTCGTCGAGGCGACCGACGGCAAGCCGTTCAAGACCGTTTCGCCGGCCTCCGAGGAGGTCCTGGCCGAGGTCAGCGAGGCCGGTCCCGCCGACGTCGACAAGGCGGTTCGCGCCGCCCGCAAGGCGTTCGACAAGGTCTGGGGCCCGATGAGCGGCAGGGACCGGGCGAAGTACCTGTTCCGGATCGCCCGGCTGATCCAGGAGCGTGCGCGTGAGCTCGCGGTGCTGGAGTCGCTGGACAACGGCAAGCCGATCCGCGAGTCCCGCGATGTCGACATCCCGTTGGTGGCCGCGCACTTCTTCTACTACGCGGGCTGGGCCGACAAGCTCGAGTACGCCGGTGTCGGCGACGACCCGCGGCCGTGGGGCGTCGCCGGTCAGGTGATCCCGTGGAACTTCCCGATGCTGATGCTGGCCTGGAAGATCGCGCCCGCGCTGGCGGCCGGCAACACCGTCGTGCTGAAGCCGGCCGAGACCACCCCGCTGACCGCGCTGGCGTTCGCGGAGATCTGTCAGCAGGCTGACCTGCCGCCGGGCGTGGTGAACATCGTCACCGGCGCCGGCCGCACCGGTCAGGCCCTGGTGGAGCACCCGGATGTCGACAAGGTCGCGTTCACCGGCTCCACCGAGGTCGGCCGGGCGATCGCGAAGTCGGTGGCCGGCACCCACAAGGCGGTCACGCTCGAGCTCGGCGGCAAGGCGGCGAACATCGTCTTCGAGGACGCGCCGATCGACCAGACGATCGAGGGCATCGTCAACGGCATCTTCTTCAACCAGGGCCACGTCTGCTGCGCGGGTTCGCGGCTGCTGGTCCAGGAGAGCGTGTACGACGAGGTGCTCGGCCGGCTGAAGCGCCGGATGGAGACGCTGCGGGTCGGCGACCCGCTGGACAAGAACACCGACATCGGCGCGATCAACTCGGCGGCCCAGCTGGCGAAGATTCGCGAGCTGTCGCAGATCGGCGAGGACGAGGGCGCCGAGCGCTGGTCGCCGGAGTGCGAGCTGCCGGCCAACGGCTACTGGTTCCCGCCGACGGTGTTCACCGGCGTCTCGCAGGCGCACCGGATCGCCCGCGAGGAGATCTTCGGCCCGGTGCTGTCGGTGCTGACCTTCCGTACCCCGGCCGAGGCGGTCGAGAAGGCGAACAACACCCCGTTCGGGCTGTCCGCCGGGATCTGGACCGAGAAGGGCTCCCGGATCCTCTGGATGGCCAACCAGCTGCGCGCCGGCGTGGTCTGGGCGAACACGTTCAACCGCTTCGACCCGGCGTCGCCGTTCGGCGGCTACAAGGAGTCGGGCTACGGCCGCGAGGGCGGTCGCCACGGTCTGGAGGCCTACCTTGCCCACTGAGACTCAGCGGCTCGAAGTGCGTAAGACCTACAAGCTGTACATCGGCGGCGCCTTCCCGCGCAGCGAATCCGGCCGGTCCTACGTCGTGTCCAATGCCAAGGGCAAGTTCCTCGCCAACGCGTCGCAGGCCTCCCGGAAGGACGCTCGCGACGCCGTGGTGGCGGCCCGCAAGGCGTTCGGCGGCTGGCACGCGCGGACGGCGTACAACCGCGGTCAGGTGCTCTACCGGATCGCCGAGGTGATGGAGGGCCGGCACCAGCAGTTCAGTGCCGAGGTCTCCGCGTCCGAAGGGTTGTCGATCTCCAAGGCCCGCGCGGTCGTGGACGCGGCGATCGACCGCTGGGTCTGGTACGCGGGCTGGGCCGACAAGCTCGCCCAGGTGGTCGGCTCCAGCAACCCGGTGGCCGGGCCGTACTTCGACTTCTCGTTGCCCGAGGCAACCGGCGTGGTCGCGGTGCTCGCGCCGCAGGATTCCAGCCTGCTCGGCCTGACCAGCGTGATCGCGCCCGCGATCGTGTCCGGCAACACGGTCGTCGCCGTCTCGTCGTTCGAGCGGCCGCTGCCGGCCGTCACGCTGGGCGAGGTGATGGCGACCTCCGACGTACCGGGCGGCGTGGTCAACATCCTCACCGGGTCGGCGTCCGAGATTGGGCCGTGGCTGGCGTCGCACCAGGACGTGAACGCGATCGACCTGTGCGGCATCGAGTCCGAGGACGAGGCCCGCGACCTGGAGATCGCCGCGGCCGGCAACCTCAAGCGGGTCCGCCGTCCCGCCGAGGAGGACTGGACCGCGGACCAGGGCCTGTCGCGCCTCACGCAGTACCTCGAACTGAAGACCGTCTGGCACCCGATCGGAGTCTGACAGTGCTGAAGCGTGGTGACCGGGTCGCGGTCGTCTCGCCGTCCGGTGGGTTGCCGGAGATCTTCCCGGGTCCGTACGAGCTCGGCCTGCGCCGGATGCGGGAGGACTTCGGGCTCGAGCCGGTCGAGTACCCGACCACCCGGAAGCTGCGGACCTCCCCCGCGGAGCGCGCCGCCGACCTGCACGCGGCCTGGTCGGACCCGTCGATCCGTGCGGTCTTCGCATCGATCGGCGGCTCCGACCAGCTCACCGTGCTGAAGCATCTGGACCCGGCGGTCTTCGCGGCCGATCCCAAGCCGTTCTTCGGGTACAGCGACAACACCAACCTGCTGAACTTCCTGTATTCGCTGGGCCTGCCGGGCTACTACGGCGGCAGCGTCATGGTGCAGTTCGGCCGCGGCGGCGCGATGCACCCGGACACCGAACGGGCGTTGCGTGCGGCGATCTTCGGCGGCGGCGAGTTCGAGCTGACACCTGCCGCGGGCTGGACCGACGTCGACCACGACTGGAGCGTCCCGGCGAACCTCGAGACCGAGCCGCCGTTGTTCCCCGGCACCGGCTGGACCTGGAGCGGCACGCGCGAGGTCACCGGGAAGCTCTGGGGCGGTTGCATCGAGATTCTCGACTGGCAACTCGCCGCGAACCGCTGGATGCAGCCGACCGAGTCGTACGGCGGGGTGCTGTTCGGTGAGACCAGCGAGGAGCTGCCGTCGTCGGAGCACGTCTACAGGATGCTCCGCAACCTCGGCGAACGCGGTCTGCTGGAACGCTTCGACGCGGTGCTCTGGGGGCGCCCGAAATCCCGGGCGCTGGATCGGACGATGACGCCGGAGCAGTCGGTCGCATACGTCGCCGACCAGTACATCGCCGTCGACCGCGCACTCGCGGAGTACAACCCGGACGCGGTGGTCGTGAAGGGCCTCGACATCGGTCACACCGACCCGATGCTCGTCCTCCCGTACGGCGGACCCGTGCGCGTCGACCCGGCCGCGCAGCGGATCACGGTCACCTACTGACTACCGCACTGCTGTGCGGGTCAGAGCCGGGTTCGGGTCCGGGTAGCAGGCGACCGGTGCGGATGTGGTGACGAACTTCCACTTGATCTTGGCCTGCAAGGTGAGGCCGGGGTCGTCGTAACTGGTGCCCTTGAGCTTGGTCTCGATGGTGGTGCCGGCGTGGCCGGACTTCAGGCGGACGCTCAGCGCCGGGAGTTCGTAGCTCGCGCCGCCCGGGATCGGACCGGCGACCTTGACGACCGCGGTGTTTCCCTCGAGCTGCACAGTGGGAGTGGAGTTGAGGCCGGAGCCGCCGGTGAGGCGGGCGCTGAGGTAGGACGAGTTCGCCGGCACCGGGATGCGCAGCGCGAGGTCGCGGACCTCCTTCAGCTTGAAGCCCTTCACCTCGCTCGGGAGGGTGCCGGGTTGCAGGTGGACGGCGACGGTGAAGCGCGAGTTGGCGGGGACGACGACCGGCGCCTGCGCGTCGACGGCCTGCCGGAGCGAGACGGTGTGCCGGCCGAACTTGGTGTCGGCGCGACAGGCATAAGTGGCGGCAGGCGGCGCTGCCGGGGTCAACAAGGCAAGAGTCACCGCAATACTGCAGTAAGTAGCCATGTGACTACTCTATGCAGTCACATCCCGAAGAGGAACCATCCGCCGACGCCTGCCGCGACGAACACCACGGGCAGCGCGAGGAGGAACCATGCGCGCCGCCGGCGCCGTCGCCGGACCGGCGGGTCGGCCGCGACGGTCGTGTCGGTCGTGTCGATGGCGTCGTCGGTGATCGTGGTCCGCTCGGAGGCCCGCAGCGGCGCCTCCTGCTCCAGCCGGTACGCCTCCGCCTCCAGGCGCTCGGCCAGCGTGTCCGCACGCTCCCAGCGGTCCGTTACGCGGTAGGCGAGCGTCCGCGCGAAGATGTCGTCGAGCTGCCCGACCGACTCGTGCAGCATTGGGCGCAGGCTCGGCGGCGGCAGGTCCGGGTCACGGTTCAGCACGTCGCCGATCGAGCCGGCGGAGTACGGCGGATGGCCGGTGACCAGTGCGTACGTGACCGCGCCGACCGCGTAGATGTCCGCGCGCTCGTCGAATCCGCCGTCACCGCGGCCCTGCTCGGGCGCCATGTACGACGGCGTACCGACGGCCTGGGTGAGTCCGGACGCCTCGGCGGCCCGTTTCGCCAGGCCGAGGTCGGCGAGCACGATCCGGTGCGTGCCGCCGCCGACCTCGTCGCCCGGCCGGAGCAGCAGGTTCGCCGGGGTGACGTCGCGGTGCACGACACCCTCACTGTGCAATGCGGCCACCGCGCGCGCCAGGTCCGCGCCCCACCAGAGCGCGTCCACCGCGTCGAGCGGCCCGCGCTTCAGGACATCCCCGATGGTGCCGCCGCCGACGTAGTCCATCACGAAGTACGGACGGCCGTCCGGGAGCTTGCCGAGGTCGAACACCCGGACCACGCGGTCGCTGGAGATCCGCCGCATCAGCCGCGCCTCGGACAGGAAGCGCTCGCGGACGTCGGCGCGCGACGCCCAGTTGTCCGCGAGCACCTTGACGGCGACTTCAACGTCCAGGTCGTCGTCGTACCCGCGCCAGACGGTCGCGAACGCGCCCGCGCCGATCTTGTCCCGTAACCGGTACCGCCCGATGACATCCATCCCGGCTATTGTCGGTCACAACCAAGCTCAAGAGGGGGAGCATGACGGTATTAATGCCACGCCTCCGGCGCGGCGGGTCATGGGGCTGGAACTCCCGGTCTTCCCTCGTCGCTCCGGTCGCTTCGCTCCCTCCGCTCCTCAGTCCAGACCGGGAGGCCCCATGACCGAGGAGTTGGAAGAACTCGCGGCTCGGGCTGCGGCCGGGGACCAGACGGTGCTTCCACAACTTCTTCAGGCCATCCGGCCGCAGGTGCAGCGCCGGGTGGCCAAGTTCCTGCCGTACCGGGAGGACGCCGAGGAGGCGGTCCAGGACACCCTGCTGCAGGTGGCGAACAAGGTGCACACCTTCAAGGGCACCGGGAGCTTCGCGGGCTGGGTGACGATCGTGGCCACCAACCAGGCGCGGCAGACCTACCGGTCGCTGAAGCGCCGCTCGGTCGAGCAGTCCGCCGAGGTGCTGCCGGAATCGGTCGACCCGCGGACCACCTCCGTCATCGCCGGGTCGCGGCTCGACCTCCTCGAGGCGCTGGAGGCCCTCGAGTCGAGTCACCCGCAGCTCGTCCAGCCGCTCGTCCTGCGCGACCTCGGCGCCCTGTCGTACGCCGAGATCGCCGATGAGCTGGACGTTCCGCTCGGCACCGTGAAGGCCCGGATCCACCAGGCCCGCAAGGCCGTCGCGGAACGTCTCACCGTCCGCTGACTCAGCCGAAGGTACGCCGTACCTCGACGGCGCGGCGCAGGTCGTCGAGGAAGTCCGCGGTCTGCCGGCGGATGCCGGACACCACGGACTCGTCCGCGATCAGGGCCTCGGCCGGGGCGATCAGCTCCGGGTCGACGCTGAAGCGCGGCGCGATGCGGTGAGCGGTGAGCCCGAGGACCATGCCGGACCGGATCTCGCCGGTGTGCGCGATGTCGGTGAAGTAGCGGCGCTCGTACGGCGCTGTCGCGGCGGCCTGGATCGGGTGCCAGAAACCCTCCGCCGCGGCGAGGAGTTCCTTCACGCCGACGGTCGGGTCGGTCATGATCCGCGTCCAGGCCGCTTCCTTGCCGTCGGGCAGCGCGGCGCGGCAGCGGGCCGCCTGGTTCACGCCTTCGGTGGAGCGGTCGCGTGCCAGTTCGGCGTCGATCTCCGCGGCGCCGTACGCCCCGAGCCGCACCAGCCGCAGGACGATCGCCCAGCGCAGGTCCGCGTCGATCTCCAACCCGTCCGGGCCGGCGGTGCCCTGCAACCAGGAGGTCAGCAGGCCGGCGTCGTCCGTGGTCGCGATCAGGCCCCGCACGGTCACCAGTTGCAGGCTGCTCCCCGGCGCGGTCCGCGCCAGCTTGTCGCGCAACGCGTCGGCCGCCACACCGTGGTACTCGTCGTAGTCCAGGTACCGCCCGAGCAGCCGGTTCTCGAGCCACTGCACGAGAGATCCGACCGCGATATCGCTCGTCTCCTGCGGAAGCGCCGCCACGAACAACTCGAGCGCCCGCCGCGGATCCAGCTCCGCATCCGCGACCGAGTCCCGCACCGAGTTCCACACCACCGCCCGCGTGGTCCCGTCGCCGATCGTCGGCAGCACCACCGGCAGATTGGCCAGACTGGTCGCGTCGAGCCGGACCTTCGCCCAGGTGTCGTCCTCGGCGTCCGGCACGACCACGGCGACATCGTTGCCTAACGCAACTTCGACCGAGCCTTCGTCGAGAACCACGTCGACCGGGGTCCCCGATCCGTCCGCGGCGTACCCGCCGACGCTCAGCTTGTGCAACCGCCGCGACTCGTCCGGGCTCGAACGGTGCAGTACGGCTCCGGCCGCCGTCCGCTCAGCGGAAATCGTGTCCAGCCCGGACGTCCGCAACCATTGGCCGGACCAAGCATCCAGGTCGCGCGCTCCAGCCTCGGTGAGCTTGTCGATGAACTCGGCCAGATCCGCGTTCCCGTACTCGTGCGCCTCCAGATGCGCGTTCACCCCCTTGAGGAACACGTCGTCGCCCAGGTACTTGGCGAGCTGCTTCAGCACCGCCGCGCCCTTCGCGTAGGAGATCCCGTCGAAGTCGTCGAGCGACTGCCGCGCATCCTTCAGACTGTCCGGCGCCACGGGATGGGTGGAGCTGGTCTGGTCCGTGTGCAGCCCCCACCACTTCCGCACGAACGCGAAGTCGGTCCAGTTGCCGGCGTAGCTGGTCGCGTCCTCCGACACCCGGTGCGCCATGTACTCGGCGAACGACTCGTTCAGCCACATGTCGTTCCACCACTTCATCGTGACCAGGTCGCCGAACCACATGTGCGCCATCTCGTGCACGACGATCCGGGCCCGGGTACTGCGCTCCGCCTCGGTCGCCTGCCCGCGGTACACGAGGCCGTCCGCGAACGTCACGCACCCGGGGTTCTCCATGGCGCCGAGGTTGAAGTCCGGCACGAACGCCTGCCAGTACTCGCCGAACGGGTACCGCTGCCGGAACAGCCGGTGATACTCGTCGAACGCCTCACGCGTGGTCCGGAACAGATCCTCGGCGTCGCGCTCGAGGTGCTCCTTCAACGACTGCCGGCAGGCAAGGCCGAGCGGGATCCCGTCGTGCTCGGAGCGGATCTGGTGGTACGGCCCGGCCACGACCGTGACGAAGTACGTCGACAGCGGCTTGGTCTCGGCGAGCGCCCACTCGCCGGGCGCGGTGCGGGTGGCGGCGCCGTTGCCGAGGACCACCCAGTCCTCGGGGCACTTCACGGTCACGGTGTACGGCGCTTTGAGGTCGGGCTGGTCGAAGCACGGGAAGTACCGCGGCGCGGACTCCAGCGAGGACATGCCGTACGTATAGACGCGGCCGTCCGCGGCATCGACGGACCGGACGAGGCCCTCGCCGTCGGCGGAGTACTTCAGCTCCGCGGTGACCACGAGCTCGTTCTCCGCCTGGAGGTCGCTCAACGGATACCGGCCGCCGTCCAGCAGCAGCGGGTCCAGGACCTGCCCGTTGAGCTCGACGCCGAGCAGCCGCTCGGGTTTCACGTCCACCCAGCTGCCGGCGCTCGTCGCCCCGAACCGGATCCGGCTGGTCGTCACGAACGTGTCCCCGGCGCCGGTCAGGTCGAACGCAATCTCGTACGACCGTAGGGCCAGGTCTGCCGCCCGTTGCCGGGCCTCTTCAACTGTCAGCGCGCGCATGCACAGCACGCTATCCCGCCGCGCCGGTTGCCCTCCTCCGCGCGGTGTCTGCTGCCAGCGAAGCAACCGCGCGGATCTGTTCGTCCGTCGTCCGCTCCAGCACTCCCGAGAGCAGCTCGGCGTCGTCGGGCTCGGCCAACGTCGTCAGTACATTCAGGGCGCTCAGGTGGTCGAAGCCGGCCTTGATGTCCTCGCTCGCCTCCACCGGCGGTCGGGACAGGATCTCGAGCGCGACCTGGCGGACGTCGCCGGCCAGCGGTTCGAGCGGGTTGCCGCCGCTCAACCGCGTGTACGCCGCGGCCACCTGGTACATGTTCAGCGCCCGGCAGACGGTCGGCACGTTGGGGCTGTGCAGCAACGCGTCGAACGCCTGCAGGGGGATGCCGACCTCGTCCGCACTCATGCCTGAAGGCTAGTCGGCGGGCTCGGGTGTGAAGAACCGCAGTACCTTCTCGCCGGCGTCCGGGCCGGTCAGCAGCTCGGCGGCCGCTGCCGAGCGGCGCGCGGTCTCGGCGGCGCGAGCGAACATGGCCGGCTCGTATTCGTCGAGCGCCGCCTCCACGTCACCTGGGTGCGCCGCGATGGCCCGGGCGAGTTCGGCGCCGTCGAGCATGGCGTGATTCGCCCCCTCGCCGACCGGTGGCATCAGATGGGCGGCGTCACCGAGCAGCGTGACGCCTGGCCGGCGCGGCCACGTCAGACCGATCGGCAGGACGGACAGCGGACGCACCACGAACGGCTCATCGCACGCAGCGAGCAGTCGCTGGAACTGCGGCGCCCAACCGTCGAGCAGTTCGCCGACCGCGGGCGGATCGAAGTCGGGCGGGCCCTGCAGCGAGACCCCGACCGTGATGGTGCCGTTCCCGTTGCGTTGCGCGGCGAGCCGCCGATCCGGCCCGAAGGCCCAGAAGTTGCCCCGGCCGACCATGGCCGCCAGCTCGGGCTGGGTGCGGTCGGCGTCGTGGATCGCGCTCAGGATCGAGATGCTGCCGGTGTGCTCGGGCCGGACGTCGGTCAGCAGCGGGCGGACACGCGAGTTGGCACCGTCGGCGCCGACGAGCAGGTCGCAGGTCGCCGTACTGCCGTCGGCGAAGTGCAGGGTGTGGCCGTCGGCGTGCTGGAACGCGCTGCCCCAGCGGACGGTGCCCGCCGGCAGCGATCGCAGCAGCAGGTCCCGCAGGTCGGCACGGTCGATCTCCGGCCGCGCCATCGGCGCGTCGTCGGGGGTGTCCTCCTGGAGCAGCAGGGCACCCGTGAAGTCGAACATGCGCATGTCCTGCCCCTCGCGGCGGGCGTGGCGCAAGAACTCCTGCTCCAAACCGGCCGCGCGCAGGGCGGCCTGGCCGGTGTCGGTGTGCAGGTCGAGCATGCTGCCCTGGTCGCGGGCGTCGCGCGAGGCGTCCCGCTCGTACACCACCGCGGCGATGCCGTGGACGTGCAGCACCCGGGCGAGCGTGAGTCCACCAGGACCCCCGCCGATGATCGCGATCATGCTTCTCCTCTCGATACACCGTATGAGTCGATACACTGTATCGACAAAGCCAGTGTATCGTTCACCGCGTGCCGAACGAATCCGTGATCTGGGAACGGCCGGAGCCTCCCGAGCGACAGGCCCCGAGCCCGCTCAGCCGGGAGCGGATCGTCCGCGCCGCCATCACACTCGCGGACGCGGACGGCCTGGACGCCGTGTCGCTGCGGAAGGTCGCCGCCGCGCTCGACGCCGGCCCGATGCGCCTCTACCGGTACGTCGACACCAAGGACGAGTTGCTCGCGCTGATGGCCGACGCGGTGTACGCCGAGATCCCCGCGCCCACCGGATCGACAGCGGGCGACGTCCTGCGCTCGATCGCCCACGGGATCCGCGACGCCGCCCTACGGCATGAGTGGTTCGCGGACCTGCACGGCGGCCGGCCACACCTCGGTCCGGCGACCCTGGCCCACGCCGAGGCGTGCCACGCCGCGCTGCACGCATCCGGCGTGGACGACCTCGACGCGAGGGCCGGCGCGATGGAGACGCTGAGCGTCTACCTGGTCGGCGCCGTCCGCAAGGAAGTCGCGGAGCGCCGCGCCGAGCGGGCGAGTGGGCTGGACAAAGAGCAATGGCAGCACACGTTCGGGCCGTACCTCCAGCGAATGCTTGCCACCGGCCACTATCCGCGGCTGGGCGAGTCGGTCCGCGGCGCCCGGCACCTGACCGCGTCCGAGGTGTTCGAGCTCGGCCTGGACTACCTCGTCGAAGGCATGGCGTCGCGCTAGCCGTCCGCCGCCGCGTGCAGGTGGGACGCGAGCAGGTGGGTGGCTTCCGGTGCGTCGGCGGCGTAGCACAGCAGATGGGCCCGGCGTGACCAGGAATCCTGGAGCGGGCAGATTTCCGCGGCGGCCGTGGCGTTCACGGCTCGGCGCGGTACGACGGCGAGCCCGGCGCCGGCGGTGGCGAGCGTGATCAAGGCGTGCAGGGTCGGCACCAGCGTTCGGTAGCGCGGGGCCGGCGCGTGCGGGCCGAGGCGGTCGTCCATCCACTGGCTGAGCGGCGAGTGCCGGTCGAGACCGACGAGCGGATGCTCGGCCACCTCGGCGTACGCGATCGAGGCCCGCCCGGCGAGGATGCCGCCGGCCTGCCCGATCACCACCAGCGAGTCGTCGGCCAGCGGTTCGGTCCGAAGCTGGGTCGGCTCGTCGTCGAGGATCACGCCGAGATCCGCCTCGCCGGCCGCGAGCAGGCGGACGCTGCGGATCGTCCGGCGCTCGCTCACGTTCACGTCGTACTCCGGATGGTCGCGGAGGAACGTGGCCAGTGCGAGCGGGACCAGCTGGTGCATCGCGGACCCGCCCGCGACCAGGCGGATCGGCGCCGCGCGCGACCCGGCGTACGACGCGACCGCACTGTCCAGCCGGATCGTCTCGGCGAGCACCTCACGGGCGTGCCGGGCGAGCGTGGCGCCGGCGGGCGTCAGCCGGACGCCGCGTCGCTCGCGCACCAGCAGCGGTACGCCGGCCTGCGCTTCGAGTGCTCTGACCCGCGCACTGGCCGAAGGCAGACTGAGGTGCATCAGGCGCGCGCCGCCGGTGATCGAGCCTTCCACCGCGACGTGGGTGAACAGCCGGAGATCGTCCAGGTCGTACCGCATGTCATTAGCCTACGTCTCTGACTAAGGCTGGCTATGGGGATCGCGCATTGTGGAGTGCGCGCCGGACCCGGATCCTCGAAGGGTGCTGCTGATCCTCCTGGCCGGTGTCGCCGCCGGCGCGCTCAACGCCGTCGGCGGTGGCGGGAGCTTCGTAGCACTGGCTGCCCTGGTGGCCGCCGGCATGCCGCCGGTCACCGCGAACGCGACCACGACCGTCGCCCTGCTGCCCGGGAACGCGACCAGCGCGTGGGTCTACCGGCGAGAGATCGAGGGACTCACCCAGCCGTCGCCTGCCCGGCTCACCCTCGCCAGCGTCGCCGGCGGGGCGATCGGAGCGGGCTTGCTGCTGTTGCTGCCGTCGGCCTCTTTCGACGCGGCGGTCCCCTGGCTGCTGGCGTTCGCGACAGTCGTTCTCGCGTTCGGCAAGCATCTGACGGCCGCGCTGCGACTCGGGCGACCCGGCCCGGCCGCGATCCTGGCCGGCCAGTTCCTGCTGGCGATCTACGGCGGGTACTTCGGCGGCGCGGTCGGCCTGATGATGCTCGCGTTCTGGACCGCGACGACATCGCTCGACCCGGCGCGCGGCAACCCGCTGCGGGTCATCCAGGTCGCGGCGGTCTACCTGACCGCGGCGGTGATCTTCGTGTTCGCGGCCGACGTACTCGCGCAGCCGCTGCATCTGGTCGCTCTGCTGGCGGGCGCAGTGCTCGGCGGGTACGGCGGGGCGCATGTCGTCCGCCGGCTGCCACCGACGATGCTCCGCGGGCTGGTCCTCGGTACGGCGGTCCTGATGACCGGCCTGTTCTTCGTCCGGGCGTTCGGATGAATCGGGCGCAGCTGGCCATGGCGTACCAGGCCTGCGAGGTCGCGGACCTGGCGGCCGCGGCGGTCGGGCTGGACGATCCGGTGGAGGCGGCTGCCCAGGCGGCGCGGGTCCTCGCGGCTGCTCGGCAACTGGTCGCCGCCGCGGACCGGCTCGGCTCGTGCGAGCCGCCCGCGGATCCGCTGCAACGCTTCGCCTACGAGTACCCGGAGGAAGCCGCCGGGGACGTGGCCGACTGGGTCAGGCGCCGCCTGTAGACCGGCGACCGCTCGGCGACTGGTGCGGGAGTTGCTCGCGCTCCTTGCGCAGATACAGGCCCGCTGCGGTCGACACGCTGGTGAGCAGCCAGACCGCGACCCCCGCGTCGTCGGTGACGCCAATGATCGGCAGCAGGTCCGGCAGGATGTCGATGGGCGACACCAGGTACACGAGCGCGAGCACCCACAGGAACGTCCGGCTCTTCGGCAGATCGGCGTACGTCCCTCGGCGGACGTCCCGGAGCAGCCGCGGCAGCGCCTTCGCCCGGTCGAACACAGTGCCGACCGGGACCGGCTCGCCGTTCGCGATCTTCCGCCGCCGGACCGCGCGCCGGCGCAGCACGCCCAGCACACCGACCACGGCACCGATGACGAGCAACCCGATCCCGACCGCGACGGCGGGCAGCCCGACGACGTCATCGTCGCGGACCAGCAACGTCAGCAGCCCGATCAGCCCGAGCACCGCACCGAAATACACCATCAGTCCACTGTAGACGTCAGCACGTGACGAACTACTGGTTGTAGGGCTGGGACAGGAGGGTGCGGGTGTTGCCGAGGACCTGGGCGTAGTTGGCCCGGATGGCGGGCGCGTCGACGGTGATCGCGGGCTCGGGTTTGCCGACCGGAACCTGCCAGGTGGGCGGGGTGGCCGCGCCGGACAGGGCCCAGGCCGCCTGCCGGGCGGCGCCGAGGGCGACGTACTCGGCCGGCTCCGGGAGGACGACCTCCGCGCCGAGCAGGGCCGGGGCGAGAGCCTGTACGGCGCGGGAGCGGGCGCCGCCGCCGAGGAGCAGGACGCGCTGCACCGGGAGGCCCTGGTCGCGGAGCGCGTCGACGGCGTCGGCGAGACCGCACAGCAGGCCCTCGACCGCGGCGCGGGCCATCGTCGCGGGCTGCATGGTCGCCCGGGTGAGGCCGTAGATCAGGCCGGTCGAGTGCGGCAGGTCCGGCGTCCGTTCGCCGTCCAGGAACGGCAGCAGGACCAGTCCGTCGCTGCCCGGCGAGCTGATCGCGGCCTCGTCGAAGGCCGGCAGCTCCAGGCCGAGCATCTGGGCGGTCGCGGACATCACGCGGGCCGCGTTGAGCGTGCAGACCAGCGGCAGGTACTCACCGGTGGCGTCCGCGAAGCCGGCCACGAGACCGGTCGGGTCCGCGGTCGGGTGGGCGGAGCGCGCGAACGCCGTACCGCTGGTGCCGAGGGAGACCGCGACGTCGCCGGGCAGGAGGTCGAGGCCGAGCGCGGCCGCGGCGTTGTCACCGGTGCCGGCCGCGATCGCCGCACCGAAGGCCGTCTGCCCGACGATCTCCGCCGGGCCCGCCACGCGCGGGAGAGCCAGCTGGCGACCGAAGGCGAGCTCCACCAGGTCGGTCCGGTAGCCGTTGGTGGTCGGCGACCACCAACCGGTCCCGGAAGCATCCCCACGGTCCGTGGTGATCCCGTCGATCCCGGACCGGTCCGCCGCCAGCCGGTGCGTCATCCAGTCGTGCGGCAGCACGACCGCGGCAGCCCGCCGCACGGCCTCCCGCCGCAGAGCAGCATCCGCGCCGGCCTCGCGGGCGGCTTCGTCTCTGAGCCAGCGCAGTTTGGTGACGGTGAAAGACGGGACCGGGACGGAGCCGACGGCCTCGGCCCACGCCTGGGCGCCGCCGAGCTCGGCGATCAGTTCCGTGGTGGCGTCGGCGGAGCTGGTGTCGTTCCACAGGACGGCCGGGTGGACGACCTCACCGGCGTCGTCGAGCAGGACCATGCCGTGCTGCTGGCCGCCGATCGCGATCGCCTCGACCCCGTCGAGCAGCCCGTCGGAAGCGATCTCCCACGCCTTCCACCACTCGGCCGGGTCGACCTGGGTGGCGTCCGGGTGCGGCGCCCGTCCCTCGCGGACGACCTCTCCGGTCTCGGCGTCGCACACCAGAACCTTGGTGGCCTGGGTGGAGCAGTCCACCCCGGCCACCAGCCTCAGCTCAGTCATGGATCACAGACTAGAGCGCTTCCACCGTCGCCCGCGCACCGATCTCGTGCAGCGATCGCAGCGCGGCCTTGTACGGCGTCACGAACCGCTCGTCCGACGCCAGGTCGCCGAACAGGTCCGGATCCGCGATGAACACCAGCGGATCCTCCCGGTTGTGCTGCGCCCGGTCGACCAGCTTGTCGCGCAACCGGTCGACGACCTCGATCGGCTGCCCCTGCTCGTCGACACCCTCGGCGTACCGGGCCCAGGACGCGACCACGAGCACCGACCGCTTGATCTCGCGGCCCGCCGCGAGCTGCTCGCGCACCACCGGCAGCAGCCACTTCGGGATCCGGTCCGAGCTCTCCGCGCACAGCCGCGCCAGAGTGTCGCGGACCTCGGGGTTCGCGAACCGCTCGATCAGCTGGTGCTTGTAGCGGTCGAGGTCGACCCCGGGCACCGGCGGCAGCGTCGGCGTCCCTTCGTGGTCCATGTACCCGAGCAGGAAGTCGACGTACAGCTTGTCCTGGCACACCTCGTGCGCGTACCGGTAGCCGTCCAGGTAGCCGAGGTAGCACAGCGCCTGATGCGAGGCGTTCAGGAGTCGCAGCTTCATGAACTCGTACGGCTCGACGTCCTCGACGATCTGGACGCCGACGTCCTCGTACGGCGGCCGCACGCCGCCGAAGTCGTCCTCGAGCACCCACTGCGTGAACGGCTCGCATACCACCGGCCAGCCGTCCTCGATCCCGAACCGCTCGGCCAGCGCCGCCCGGTCCGCGTCGGCGGTGACCGGCGTGATCCGGTCGACCATGCAGTTCGGGAACCGCACCTCGTTCTCCAGGAAGTCCGCCGTCGACGGATCCTTCAGCCGCGCGAACGCGGCGATCATCTTGCGCGCGACGTGCCCGTTGCCGGGGATGTTGTCGCACGACATCACGGTGAACGGCGGTACGCCGGCCTCCCGGCGCCGGCGCAGCGCCTCGACGATGAACCCGAACGCGCTGCCGGGCGTCGCCCCCGGCTCCAGGTCGGCCTCCAGCCCCGCGGTGTCGAGCTCGCCGGTCACCTGGTTGACGTGGTACCCGCCCTCGGTGATCGTCAGCGACACGATCCGGGTCGCCGGATCCACCATCCGCGCCAGCACGGCTTCCGGATCGTCCGGCGCGAACAGGTACCCCACGATCGACCCGACCACCCGAGGCTCGAGGGTCCCGTCCGGATGCTTGACGACCAGTGTGTAGAGACAGTCCTGGGCGGCCATCACCTCGGCCATCCGCCGGTCGTTCGGCAGCACCCCGACGCCGACGATCCCCCAGTCCAGCGCCTTCCCTTCGGTCATCAGCCGATCCAGGTACATCGCCTGATGCGCGCGATGGAATCCACCGACCCCGAAGTGCACGATCCCGGGCGTCACCGCCGTACGGTCGTACGACGGCACCGGAATGTCATTGCCCACGGCATCGAGGCCGGCAGCAGCCAGTGCGGTCACTTGACCGCCCCCAGCGACAGACCCTGGACGAGCTTGTCCTGGGCGGCGAACCCGGCGATCAGCACCGGCAGCGACACCACGATGGACGCGGCACAGACTTTGGCGAGGAACAATCCTTGGCTGGTCACGAACCCAGTCAAGAACACCGGCGCCGTCTGCGCCACCGTGCCGGTCAGCACGCGGGCGAACAGCAGCTCGTTCCAGCTGAAGATGAAGCAGATCAGCGCCGCCGACGCGATCCCCGGCGTGACCACCGGCGCCACCACGGACCGCAGTGTCCGGGTCAGCGACGCGCCGTCGACCGAGGCCGCCTCGAGGATCTCCACCGGCACCTCGGACAGGAAGCTGCGCAGCATCCAGACCGCGATCGGCAGGTTCATCGAGGTGTAGAGGATGATCAGCAGCCAGATGTTGTCCAGGAAGTGGACCGACTGCGCGAACAGGTAGATCGGCAGCAGGCCGGCCACCACCGGCAGCATCTTCGTGGACAGGAAGAAGAACAGCACGTCGGTCCACTTCTTCACCGGCCGGATCGACAGCGCGTACGCCGCCGGGAACGCGAGCAGGATGACCAGCGCCGTGGACAGGATGCTCGCGGTCAGCGAGTTCAGGATCGATGGCCACGGCCCGGTGTCGAAGAATGCCCGGTAGCCGTCCAGAGTCAGCGGCGCCGCGACGTCCGGCGGGTTCTTCGCCGCGTCCTCCTCGGAGTGGAACGAGGTCAGCAGCATCCACAGCACCGGCAGCACGAACAGGATGCCCACGATCCATGCCAGCCCGCTCAAGGCCCAGCCGCCGCCACGGCGCTGATGCCCCTTCACCATCGTGATCGACGAACTCATCGACCGGTCTCCTCTCGGAACAGCGTGGACACCGACCGGAGCGCGAGCGTCGCGATCACGATCGTGCCGATCACCACGATCACGCCCGCCGCCGAGGCGCGGCCGTAGTCGTGCGCGGTGTAGAACGTCTGGTAGATCGTGTACGGCAGGTTCGCCGTACCGAGACCGCCGGAGGTGATCGTGAAGACCGCGTCGAAGTTCTGCACGACGTAGATCGAGCCGAGCAGCGCGGACAGCTCCAGGTACTGCCGCAGGTGCGGCAGCGTCATGTAGCGGAAGATCTCCCACTGGTTCGCGCCGTCGATCCCGGCCGCCTCGATCACGTCCAGCGGCCGGCTCTGCAGCCCGGCCAGCAGGATCAGCATCATGAACGGCGTCCACTGCCAGACCAGCGCGAAGATGATCGACCACAGCGGCTGGTTGCTGATCCAGTCCGGCTGCGGCGCGTTCTCGCCGAACAACCACTTCAGCACGCCGTTGAACAGGCCGTACGTCGGGTTGTAGAGCGCGTGCTTCCACAGCAGCGCGGCGGCCACCGGGACGACCAGGAACGGCGTGATCATCATCGTCCGGACCGCGCCCCGGCCACGGAACTTGCGGTCCAGCAGCAGCGCGATCAGCAGCCCGAGCACCAGGCTGATCAGCACGACGCCGGCGGTCAGCACGATCGTCACCCAGATCGCGTGCCGGGTGTTGGCGTCGGTGAGCACGCGGCGGAAGTTGTCGATCCCGGCGAAGCCGCGCTCGTCGGGGTAGTACGCGTTCCAGTCCATGAAGGACACGACGATCGTGACCAGGAACGGCAGCTGCGTCACGATGATCATGAACACCAGCGCGGGCAGCAACGGGCCGCGCCGGGCCCAGTCGCCGGTCTTGCGCAGTATCGTGCCCTCGGAGCCGGGTGGCGCGGCGCGGCGCGCGGGCTTCACCGCGGTGTCAGGCTTGGCGTCGACGGACATTGGCCCCACCCTTCACTTCGCTTGCCGCGAGCGGTACCGCTCGGCGACGTCGTCGGCGAGCTCCTGCCCGCGTTTCAGTGCCTCGTCGACGCTCATCCGCCCGGCGATCGCCGAGCTCACGTCCTGGCTGACCTGGGTGCCGAGATCCGGAAACTCCGGGATGTCGACGAACTGGATCCCCGGCGCCGGCCGCGGCTGGACGCCGGGGTCGGTCGGGTCCGCGTTCTCGATCGCGCTCTTGGTCGGCTCCGCGAACGCCGCGGCCTCCTTGACGTACTCCGGGATCTCGTACGTCGACGCGCGCTTGCCGGCCGGGACGTTGGACCAGCCAACCTTCTCGCCGACGAGCTTCTCGTAGTCCTTGCCGGACGCCCAGGAGATGAACTTCCAGGCGTTGTCCTTCTTCTTCGACGCCTCCTGGATGCCCCAGGCCCACGCGTACAGCCAGCCGGAGCTGTCGGTCTTCACGACCGGCGCCGGCGCGTAGCCCATCTTGCCCTTCACCGGCGAGTTCGGCGCCTCGAGCGAACCGGCCGCCGACGTCGCGTCGTACCACATCGCGACGTTGCTCTGGATGGTGTTGTTCAGGCACTCGGTGAAGCCGGCCTGCGGCGCGCCGGCCTCGCCGTGCGCGCGGACCAGGTCGACATAGAACTTGGTCGCCTCGGTGAACTCCGGCGCGTCGACCTTGGCCTGCCAGTCCTGGGTGAACCAGGTGCCGCCGAAGGTGTTCACGACCGTGGTGAGCGGGGCGAACAGCTGGCCCCAGCCGGGCTGGCCGCGCAGGCAGATGCCGCGCATCCCCGGCTGCGCGTTGTCGACCTTGGCCGCGATGTCCGCGACCTCCTGCCAGGTCGGCTTCGCCGGCATCGTCACACCCTTGGCCGCCAGGATGTCCTTGCGATACATCAGGAACGACGACTCGCCGTAGAACGGCTCGCCGTAGATCTTGCCGTCCTCCGCTGTCATCGACTGGGTCATCGGCTTGAGCACGTCGTCCTGGTCGAACGACGCGTCCTGGCCGATGTAGTCCGACAACGGCGCGATCCACTTGCTCTTGGCGTAGATCGGGATCTCGAAGTTGCTGACCGACGCCACGTCGTACTGACCGGCCTGGCTGGAGAACTCCTGGCTGATCTTGTCCCGGACGTCGTTCTCCGGCAGCACGGTGAAGTTCACCTTGATGCCGGTCTGCTTGGTGAAGTTGTCGGCGGTGAGCTTCTGCAGATCGACCATCTGCGGGTTGTTCACCATCAGGACGTTGATGCTGTCCTCACCACCGCCGCCGGCTCCGCCTCCCCAGCCCGCACAGCCGCTGACCGCGGTCACCAGGACCGCGACCCCGGCCGCTCCGATGCGTTTGCGCCTACTCAGCACATCTGCCTCCGCTCATTTGAGCACGCCTCCGCTCACACAATGAGTGAACCGGGAAGGGCTTGACCTGTCAAGGGTCTGTGCAACACTTGGGGACACGTGTGCTCATATGAGCGGGCTAGGGATGGGGGAGCGCTGATGGAGACGTTCGGGCCGGCACAGCTGGTGCTGACCGCGTCGATCGCCCGGCGGTACTACGTCGACGGGCGGTCGAAGGTGGAGATCGCGGACGAGTTCCGGCTCAGCCGGTTCAAAGTCGCGCGCTTGCTCGACCAGGCGCGCAGCAGTGGGCTGGTGCGGATCGAGATCAGCCACCCCGGCGCGATCGACCTCGATCTGTCGGCGCGGCTGCAGGAGGCCCTCGGGCTGCGCCGCGCGATCGTCGTGGACACCCCCGAGGTCGACGAGCCCGCCCTCCGTACCCAGCTGGGCAAGGCGGCGGCCGATCTGCTCACCGAGATCGTGACGCCCGAAGACGTGCTCGGGCTGGCGTGGGCGCGAGCGGTGACCGCGATGACCGAGCAGCTGACATCGCTCGCGCCGGTCCCCGTCGTCCAGCTGACGGGGGCGCTGACCCGCCCGGACGTCGAGGCGAACTCGGTCGAGCTCGTCCGGCACACCGCCCGGCTGTCGGGCGGACCGGCGTACCTGTTCTACGCGCCGCTCGTCGTGCCGGACGCCGCGACGGCGCGGGCGTTGCGGCAGCAGCCCGAGGTCGCGGAGGCGATCAGCCATTTCGACTCGGTGTCGAAGGCGGTCGTCGGGCTCGGGTCGTGGGCGGCCGGGCAGTCGACGCTGTACGACGCGATGGACGAGAAGGCCTGTGAACAGTTGGAGCGCCGCGGCGTCGTGGCGGACATCTCGGGCGTCTTCGTGGACGCGGACGGCGCACCGGTGCAGAGCCGGGTGACCGACCGGGTGATCGCCATCAACGCCGAGCAGATGGACAAGATCGACGAGGTGATCGCGATCCCGTACGGCCTGGCCAAGGTGGCGGCGGTGCGAGCCGCCGTCCGCAGCGGGCTGGTGAACGCGATCGTTACCCACGCACCCCTGGCGAAGGCCCTGCTGGAGCCGTCAAACTGACCCGCGATGCTGAGGACGTCTGGCGACCCCGCGCCTACTGCGCGGCACTCGGCGGGCGCCTCGCTGCACTGGAGGAAAGGTGATGATGGATCCGCATCGTGACCTTCCCTCCAGCACACCGAGGCACTCCGCCGAGCACCTGCTCGCTACGGCGCGGGGTCGCCAGAAGCCCTCTGCTGCTGAGGTCGAGCTGGTCGGAGGTACGGCGAACCGCGGGTTGGTGGTGCGGGTCGGGGATACCGTCCGGCGGCCGCTCCGCGCCAGCAGTACGGCGACGCACGCGCTGCTGCAGCATCTGGAGAGCACCGGCTTCAAGGGTGCGCCGGCGTTCCTCGGCATCGACGCGCAGGGGCGGGAGGTGCTCTCGTACCTGCCCGGGGAGACGGTGACACCGCCGTACCCCTCCTGGTCGATGACGGACGAGGCGCTCGACAGTGTGGCCCAGCTGCTGCGGGCGTACCACGAGGCCGTCGCGAGCTTCCGGCCGACCGGCCCGGAGTGGGCGGAGCCGGTGCCGGCGAGCTACGTCACCGGGTTGATCAGCCACAACGACCCGAACCTCGACAACGTCGTGTTCCGGGACGGGCGCGCGGTCGCGCTCATCGACTTCGACCTGGCCGGCCCCGGCTCGGCGCTGTGGGACGTCGCCACCGCGGTCCGCCTGTGGGCGCCGCTGCGCCCCGACGTGGACATCCACGACGTACGACGGGGTCGCTCGCTGACCCGCCTGCGCCGCTTCGCCGACACGTACGGCCTCACGGACAGCGACCGCCACCGGCTGGTCGACGCGGCCGCCGACAACCACGTCTGGTGCATGGACTACGTCCGTCGCGGCTCCGAGGCCGGGCACCCGTGGTTCCGCCAACGCTGGACCACCGGAGAAGCCGAACTGACCGACCGCACCAACCGATGGTTCAAGCAGTCGGAGGCCGCACTCCGTCAGGCTCTTCTGGATTGAGCTCCCGCTCCGCCTCGTCCCGCCCCTCGTAGTACTTCTCCTGCATCCGCTTCACCCACGGCGGGATGAGAGCCGTCACGATGCTCGGAAAGGTGCCCCACTCCTGGCCCACCGCGTACACCACGAACTCGGCAACGACCAGTGCGATGACGACGATCCAGCCTTCGCGGCAGATTCGAGGCCCCTGGTCGGACATCAGCCCCCGCCGCGTGATCGCTCCGATGCCGAACATCACCCCGATCAGCGCGAACACGGTCGCCCGCGCGATCAAGTACCACTGGTCGGCACCGGCGAACCGGCTGTCCCCGCGAAGAATCATCACCGCGGCGCCAACACCCCCGACCGCGAACAGCGCGTAGAACGCGGCCCCCAGCTTCATCTTCGGCATACCCGATTATCGCAGGGCGCGATTGGCTGTTACTGCAGGAAGTGGAAGACAATAAGCCGGTGCGTTCACGGGTGGTGCTGCTGGCGGGGCCGTCCGGCGCGGGGAAGTCGCGCCTGGCGGAGCAGGTCGGCCTGCCCGTCGTCCGGCTGGACGACTTCTACCGCGACGGCGACGACGAGGCGATGCCGCGGTCGCCGCTCGGCATCGTCGACTGGGACGACCCGCGGTCCTGGGACGGCGACCGCGCGGTCGCGGCCCTGGAGCAGCTGTGTACGACGGGGACCGCCGACCTCCCGATCTACGACATCGCCGCGGACGGCACCGTCGGTCACCGGCCGGTCACCACCGGCGGTTCTCCGCTGCTGGTTGCCGAAGGCATCTTCGCCGACCGGATCACCGGCGCGCTCCGCGAGCGCGACCTGCTCGCCACCGCGATCTGCGTCTACCACCACCGGGTGGTCACATTCGTCCGGCGGTTGCAGCGGGACCTCCGCGAGCACCGCAAACCGCCGCTGACCCTGCTCCGGCGCGGCCTGCTGCTGTTGCGCGACGACCCGCAGGTGGTCCGCCGCTGCGTTGCCGCGGGATGCGATCCGCTGCACCCGAAGGCGGCCAGGGCCCGGATCGAGACGCTGCTCATCGAAGCGACCTCCCGCTAGCACGCGGCTGTTCGCCTGAAGTTCACCAACTTCTGTTGGTATCGGTGCCGTGAGACGGAATGCGTCAGGCGTCGCCGTGGTAGTGACCGCCGTCCTGCTGGGCGTGACCGCCTGCGGGAGTGAGGACGGCGCATCGGCGAGCGCTGCCCAGACCCCGGCCGCGAAGCATTCGGCGCTCTCCGGATCGGCAGGCAAGACCGCGAAGAGCACGCTCGCCTCCCTGGCCGCGCTCCCCCGTGGGTACGTCGCCGACGCCCGCAACGCGCCCGGCCCGTTCACCGCCACGGCGTACCTGAGCACCTGGTCGGCCGATCCGGCGCTGGACCGCGCGCTGCTGCTCAACGCGAGCTTCGTCGAGGGCTACCGGGCGAGCCGGCTCAGCCCGGACAAGAAGAAGCGCTACACCGTGCAGCTGTTCAAGACCGGCTCGGCAGCCAAGGCGAAGGCTTTGCAGCAAGGCCTGTGGAACCAGGACGTCCACGACCACCCGTTCACGATCCCGAACGCGCTCTCCGACGCCCGGATCGAGTACGACGGCAGCACGGACCAGTCGATCGCGATCGCCGAGGCCAGCCTGGCGGTCGGGGCCGTGGTCGTCGAGCTCACCGTCCGCGAATCCGGCGCCCTGGGCACCAGCCTCACCCCGGACACCGCCCTCATCACCGCCATGACGAAAGAACAGCACACCCGCCTGACGGCAACGACCAGCTAGCTCCTCCGCCTCCCAACGCGCGACCGGATATCCCCTCGTGTTGGGGGTTCTTCGCTCGCACACCAACGAAGAACCCCCAAGAACAGGGGATATCCGTTCGAGTTGCAGGTCAGGCGGTGATGCGGTCCAGGATCAGTGGACCGTGCTCGTACGACTCGGCGACCTCCACGGCGTCCGCCAGGGACTCGAGGGCGCGCTCGATGCGGCTGGGGTCGTCGGTGTGCAGGGTCAGGAGCGGCTGCCCCTCGGAGACCTGGTCCCCCGGCTTGGCGTGCATCTCCACACCTGCCACCGCCGACACCGGGTCCTCCTTGCGCGCCCGCCCCGCACCGAGGCGCCACGCCGCGACCCCGACCGCGAGCGCGTCGAGCTTGGACAGTACGCCGGACGCCGGCGCGGGTACGACGTGCTGCTCGGGAGCGACCGGGAGCTCGGCCGACGGGTCACCGCCCTGCGCCGAGATCATCGCGCGCCAAGCGTCCATCGCCGTACCGTCGCGCAGCTTCTCGGCCGGGTCGACACCGGTGACACCGGCCGCGGCCAGCATCTCGTTGGCCAGCGCGACGGTGAGCTCGACCACGTCGGCCGGACCGCCGCCCGCGAGCACCTCGACCGATTCGCGAACCTCCAGGGCGTTTCCGGCGGTCAGTCCCAGCGGGACGGACATGTCGGTGAGCAGGGCAACGGTCTTCACACCCGCGTCGGTGCCCAGCGCAACCATCGTCTCGGCCAGCTCCCGAGCGTCCAACAGGTGTTTCATGAACGCGCCGGAGCCAACCTTCACGTCCAGCACCAGAGCACCGGTGCCCTCCGCGATCTTCTTGCTCATGATCGAGCTGGCGATCAGCGGGATCGCTTCGACGGTGCCGGTCACGTCGCGCAGCGCGTACAGCTTCTTGTCCGCGGGCGCCAGACCGTCACCGGCCGCGCAGATCACCGCGCCGACCTCCTCGAGCTGCCGCATCAGCTCGTCGTTCGACAGCGCGGCCCGCCAGCCGGGGATCGACTCCAGCTTGTCGAGCGTGCCGCCGGTGTGCCCGAGACCGCGGCCGGACAGCTGCGGCACGGCGACGCCGCAGGCCGCCACCAACGGGGCCAGCGGCAACGTGATCTTGTCGCCGACGCCGCCGGTCGAGTGCTTGTCAGCGGTCGGCCGGGTCAGCGTGCCGAAGTCCATCCGCTCGCCGGACGCGATCATCGCCGCGGTCCAGCGGGCGATCTCGCGCCGGTTCATCCCGTTCAGCAGGATCGCCATCGCCAGCGCGGACATCTGCTCGTCGGCGACGTCGCCCTTGGTGTAGGCGTCGATCACCCAGTCGATCTGCCCGTCGCTCAGCTCGCCCTTGTCCCGCTTGGCCCGGATGACATCCACCGCGTCGAAACTCATTACTCCTCCAGAAACTCGGGCCCGAACGCGTCCGGCAGCAGCTCGCGCAGCGGCCGGACCCCGGTCGCGGTCTCGATCAGCAGCCCCGGACCGCCGTTCTCGTGCAGTAGCTGCCGGCATCGTCCGCACGGCGTCAGCAGATGCTCGTGCCGGTCCACACAGGTGAAGGCGACCAGCCGGCCGCCCCCGGTCCGGTGCAGGTCCGACACCAGCCCGCACTCGGCACACAACGTCAACCCGTACGAGGCGTTCTCCACGTTGCATCCGGCAACGATCCGCCCGTCGTCGACGTACGCCGCCGCGCCCACCGGGAAGTGCGAGTACGGCGCGTACGCGCGGTGCATCAGGTCGACGGCAACCGCGCGCAACGCCGGCCAGTCGACCTCACTCGGTGACGTAGGGCTCACCGTCGGCCTTCGGTGCTCTGACCCGGCCCACCAGCCCGGCCACCGCGATGATCGTCGCCAGGTACGGCGCCATCAGCAGCAGCTCGCCGGGGATCGGCGTCTGGATGATCTGCAGCTGGGACTGCAACTGGGTCGCGAAACCGAAGAACAGCGCCGCGACCATCGCACCGATCGGGTGCCAGCGGCCCATGATCAGCGCGGCCAGCGCGATGAACCCGTTGCCCGCGGTCATCTCCTTGCTGAACGAACCGGCGTACCCCACGGTGAAGAACGCGCCGCCCAGCCCGGCCAGGACACCGGCCGCGAGCACCGCGGAGTACCGGATCCGCTTGACCTTGATACCGACCGTGTCGGCCGCCTTCGGGTGCTCGCCGACCGCCCGGATCCGCAGGCCCCAGCGGGTCTGGAAGAGCACGAACGTGACGACCGCGACCGCGAGATACGTCAGGTACACCAGGATGGTCTGGTTGAACAGGATCGGCCCGATGAACGGGATGTCGGCCAGCCCCGGGATCTTCACCGCCGACAGCACGGCCGGCGTGTTCAGCTTCTCGGCCTGCGGCTGCATGAACTGGTCGAACAGGAAGCCGGTGATACCGGTCGCGAACACCACCAGGACGACACCGAGCACGACCTGGTTGACCAGGTACTTGATCGAGAACACCGCCAGCAGCCACGCCATCACCACACCGCTGGCCGCCGCCGCGATCAGCGCCGCGGCGGAGCTGTTCGTCGTACTCGACACCAGCGCCGCGGTGAAGGCGCCGACCAGGAACTGGCCCTCGATCGCGATGTTGATGACACCGGCCCGCTCACACATCACCCCGGCGAGCGCCCCGAGGATCAGCGGCGTCGCGAAGTTCAGCGTGCCCTGGAACTGGTTGGCCAGCGGGAAGGTCTTGCCCGCGGCCGCCCAGCACAGGAAGGCGCCGATGAAGCAGATCCCGAGCAGAGCCGCCAGATAACCGGAGTACGACTGCGGGACCCGGCGCAGCAGGTAGGCGCCCGCCGCGATCACACCGAGGATCCCGAGAACCAGCGCGGTGAACTGGGCGGGGATGCCGAGCAGGTTGTTCTGCAGATCGCCGGACACCAGCTGGAAGGTCGCCTTGCCGCCCTTGGTGAACACCGCCAGGCCGAGCCCGATCAGCGCGAACACCAGCATCACGCCGCCGACCCGCAGCCGGCGGGTCCGGTCGGCCGGGGCCTCGATGGCCTGCGGCTTCGGTGCGGCCGCGGGAACCGCGTCCGGGGTGGTCTCGCTCATCCGTTCCAGCCTTTCGCGAGCACTGCGCCGGCGCCGCGTTCCTTCGGCAGGAACCGGAAGATCGAGCGCACCAGCGCCGGGGCCGCGACGAACAGCACGATCACGGCCTGCAGGACAGTGGTCAGGGTCAGCGGTGTCTGCGTGACCAGCTGCATCTGCAGACCGCCCGCGTTCAGCGCGCCGAAGAGCAGGCCGGCCAGCACGGTGCCGAGCGGCGTACCGCGGCCGAGCAGCGCGACCGTGATCGCGTCGAACCCGACCGAGGCCGCGACCCCGTCGGTCAGCGGCAGGTCGGTGCCGAGCACCTGCTGGGTCCCGGCCAGACCGGCGAGCGCGCCGGCCACGACCATCGCGATCACGTACGCGCGGCCGACCGACATACCGGCCGTCCGGGAGGCGTCCGCGTTCGCGCCGACCGCCCGCAGTTCGAAGCCGATCGTCGACCGGTTCAGCAGCCACCAGACGAAGACCGCGGCGAGCAGCGCCAGGAAGAACCCGATGTGCAGCCGGGTGCCGCCGATCTGCGGGTACTGCGCGTTCGCGTCGACGATCGGGGAGATCGGGTCGGTCCGCCCCGGCCGCCGGAACGCCGACGTGGTCAGCAGCCAGGCGAGCAGATAGATCGCGACGTAGTTCAGCATGATCGTCACGATCACCTCGTGCGCGCCGGTCCGGGCCTTCAGCAGGCCGACCACACCGCCCCAGAGCGCACCCCCGATCAGGCCGGCGACGATCGCGACGATCAGATGCAGCACCGGCGGCAGGTGCCAGGCGAAACCGACGTACGCCGCGAGGATCGCGCCCATGATCAGCTGGCCCTGGGCGCCGATGTTGAACAGCCCGGTACGGAACGCCAGTGAGACCGCGAGGCCGCCGCAGATCAGCGGTGTTGCCTGGGTCAACGACTCGCTGATCGCCGTCCAGCTGCCGAACGCGCCGACCGCGAGCGCCTTGTACGCCTCGCCGACCGCACTCAGCGCGGCCGAGACGGTGTCCATCGGCGCGGCCCCGAAGTACTTGACCGTCGCCTGCACCTGGTCGTCGCCGACGATGATCAGGATCGCCCCGACCAGCAGGGCCAGCACGATCGCGCTCAGCGAGACCAGGCCCTGGACCGCCCAGTTCGGCAGGCCGGACGCTCGCGGCTCCTTCGCGGGCGCGGGCGCCGGCGCAACCTCTGTCTCAGTGCTCATCAGATGGTTCCCAGGGTCGTCGGGTGTTCGATCGCCTCGTCGTGCGCCTGCGTCTTCGAGGCGCCGGCCATCATCAGGCCCAGCTCGTCGCGCGGCGTATCGGACGGTACGACGCCGACCACCTTGCCGCGGTACATCACCGCGATCCGGTCCGCCAGCGCGGCGATCTCGTCGAGCTCGGTGGACACGATCAGCACCGCCGTCCCCCGGTCGCGCTCCTCCACGATCCGGCCGTGCAGGAACTCGATCGAGCCGACGTCCACGCCGCGGGTCGGCTGCGAGGCGACCAGCAGCCGCAGCGGCCGGGACAGCTCGCGGGCCAGCACGACCTTCTGCTGGTTGCCGCCGGACAGCGACGACACCGGCAGGTCGATGCCCTGAGTGCGGATGTCGAACTCCTCCACCCGGGCCTGCGCGTTCTTCTCGATCTCGTCGGTGCGCAGCGCCAGCCCGTTGCCGAACGGCGGCTTGCGGAACAGGTCGAGGACCAGGTTCTCGGCCACCGAGAACGAGTCCACGAAGCCGTCGTGCCAACGGTCCTCGGGGACGTACCCGATGCCCGCGTCGAGTCGATGCCGGGTGCTCCGGCCGGTCAGGTCCTGCCCGTCCAGCGAAATCTTCCCGGCCGCGATCGGGGTCAGGCCGAGCAGCGCCTCGGCGAGCTCGGTCTGACCGTTGCCCTGGACACCGGCCACCGCGAGGATCTCGCCGGCCCGCACCTCGAGGTCGACGTCGTCGACGGCGGTGAACCCGCGCTCGTCGATCACGGTCAGCCCCTCGACCCGCAGGACGGCGTCCTTCGGCGCGGCGGGCTCCTTGTCCACCACCAGGTCGACCGCGCGGCCGACCATCAGCTCGGCGAGTTCCTCCTCGGACGCGGACGGCTCGGCCTGACCGACCACCTTGCCGCGGCGGATCACGGTGATCTTGTCCGCGATCGCCTTGACCTCTTTGAGCTTGTGGGTGATGAAGACGATCGAGGTGCCGTTCTCCTTGAGCTGGCGCATCACGCCGATCAGCTCGTCGATCTCGGCCGGGGTGAGCACCGCTGTCGGCTCGTCCAGGATCAGCACGCTGGCGTCGTTGACGAGCGCCTTGATGATCTCCACCCGCTGCTGCACGCCGACCGGGATGTCCTCGACCAGCGCCTCGGGGTCGACCTCGAAGCCGTACCGGTCGGACAGCTCGGTGACCAGCGCGTGCGCCTTCTTGCGGTCCAGGACGCCGCCGGCCCGGGTGTTCTCGCGGCCGAGCATGATGTTCTCCGCGACGGTGAACACCGGGACCAGCATGAAGTGCTGGTGCACCATGCCGATCCCGTGCTTGATCGCGTCGCTCGGCGAGGTGATCTTGACCTTCGCGCCGTCGATCACGATCTCGCCCGAGTCGGGCTGCAGCAGGCCGTACAGCATGTTCATCAGCGTGCTCTTGCCGGCGCCGTTCTCACCGAGCAGGCAGTGGATCTCCCCCGGCTCGATGACCAGGTCGATGTGGTCGTTGGCGACCAGCGAGCCGAAGCTCTTGGTCAGACCGGAAAGCTCGAGGTGCATCGGGCAGCCTCCCCTTCAGACGGCGAGCCAGGAAGGCGCGACCTGTGGGTCTGCTGCCTTCCTGGCTCGCACCGTACTACGCAAGTGCGTCGTGGTTCAGGAGGCCTTCGGCTGAACCTTCGACTGGACGGTGATCTTTCCGCTGATGATGTCGGCCTTGATCTGCTCGAGCTCCGACTTCACGTCGGCCGGGATCTTGCTGTCGAACTCGTGGAACGGCGCCAGCGCCGTACCGTTGTTCTGCAGCGTGCCGGTGAACTGGGTGTTGTCGAACTTGTTGTCGACGACCGAGACGACCGCATCCTTCACGGCCACGTCCATGCCCTTCTCGACGCTGCTCAGCAGCACCGAGCAGTACTCCGCGGCGCTGATGCAACCGTCGGTGTCGACCCAGATCGCGTTCACCTTGCCGTTGCTGGCCTTGGCCGCCTGCAGACCGCCCAGACCGGACGGGCCGGCCACCGGGAAGATCACGTCGGCGCCCTGGGTGATCAGGTTCTGCGCGTTGTTCTGGCCCTTGGCCTTGTCCTCGAAGTCACCGGTGAACAGACCCGCCTGCTTGGCGTCGTCCCAGCCCAGGACCTGGACGTTCTTGCCCTTCTGCTGGTTGTAGTAGCGCACGCCCTCGGCGAAGCCGTCCATGAAGATGGTCACGGTCGGGATCTTCAGACCGCCGAAGGTGCCGACCTTGCCGGACTTCGACATCGCGGCGGCCAGGTAACCGGCCTGGAAGCTGGACTGCGCGGTGTTGAACAGCAGCGGCTTCAGGTTCGGGATCGGCTTGGCCGGGGCCGAGTCGACGATCGCGAACTTGATGTTCGGGTTGGCCGTGGCCGCCTTCTCGGTGGCGTCCTCGAGCTTGAAGCCGACGGCGACGATGACGTTGCACTTGGCGTTGACCATCGCGGTCATGTTGGTCGGGTAGTCGTTGTCAGACTTCGACTCGGCCTTGACCTCGGTCAGGCCCTTCTCCTTCACCGCGTCCTGCAGGCCCTTGTACGAGGTCTGGTTGAACGACTTGTCGTCGAAACCCCCCGAGTCGGAGACCATGCAGGCCTTGAAGTCCTTGTTGGCGCTGCCGCCTGCGTTGTCCTCGGTCGGCTTGCTGCCACAAGCGGCGACGGCAAGCGTCACCACGCCCACGATCGCCGTTCCCCGCACGTACTTCTTCACCGGACGTCTCCTTCGTCGACCAGATTCTTTTGCTGCCGCACGCCTTCCCCCACGTGCCGCATCCGCAGACTATAGGGCGACCGCCGTCCTTCTTTGAACGTCAAGCAGGCCTCGATACCGGAAAGTGACCGGCGTTTGCGTCACATTTCGACAACTTCTCCGGTGCGCTCACCCGGTGCTGCCTGGACGTCACGGTGCGCACGCTCCGTGGTTGCGCTCACCGTCCGTGGCCGTGACGGACGGTGACGACCGGGGAGCGCCCCGTCGGGCGGTGGTTGCGGGATGAAACAATCGCGGGATGAGTCATCAGTTGCTGGTCGCGGACGTCCTGGCGCGCGTCGAAGCGGTGCGCGAGGACATGGTCGAGGTACGGCGCGACCTGCACGCGCACCCGGAGCTCGGGTGGCACGAGGTGCGGACGACCGAGCTGCTCGAGAAGCGGCTCGTCGACGCCGGCCTGTCGCCGCGGGTGCTGCCGACCGGCACCGGGCTGATCTGCGACATCGGCTCCGGCGACACCTGCGTCGCGCTGCGGGCCGACATCGACGCGCTGCCGGTGTCGGGCGGCGTGGACGCACCCTGGCGGTCGACCGTCGACGGTGTCGCCCATGCCTGCGGCCACGATGTTCACACCGCGGCCCTTCTCGGTACGGCGCTGGTGCTGGCCGGGATGGCGCGCGACGGGCAGCTGGACCGGCGGGTCCGGGTGATCTTCCAGCCGGCCGAGGAGGTCATGCCGGGCGGCGCGCTCGGTGTGATCGCGGCCGGCGGGCTGGACGGCGTACGCCGGATCTACGGCCTGCACTGCGATCCGCGACTCGAGGTCGGTCAGGTCGGCCTGCGCATCGGTGCGCTGACCGCCGCCGCCGACAAGCTCCTGGTCCGGCTCACCGGCCCCGGCGGCCACACCTCACGGCCGCACCTGACCGCGGACCTCGTCTACGCGCTCGCGACCCTGGTCACCGAACTGCCCGCCGCACTCTCCCGCCGGGTCGACCCGCGCGCCGGCATGTCACTCGTCTGGGGCCGCATCACCTCCGGCTCCGCCGCCAACGCGATCCCGTCCCGCGGCGAGGCCGAAGGCACCCTGCGCTGCCTCGACGTCGCCGCCTGGCGCCTGGCCGACGAGCTCATCCCGTCCCTCGCGGCGCAGATCGTCGAGCCGTACGGCGTCGAGGTCGACACCGAGGTCACCCACGGCGTACCGCCGGTGATGAACGACGCGATCGCGATCAACATCCTGCAGAACGCCGTCCACCAGACCCTGGGCACCGGCGCCAGCGCCCCCACCGACCAGAGCCTCGGCGGCGAAGATTTCGCCTGGTACCTGGAACACGTCCCCGGCGCCATGGCCCGCCTCGGCGTCCGCCCACCCACCCAGCAAACCGCCGCCGACCTCCACACCCCCGGCTTCGCCCCTTCCGAAGAATCCATCACCATAGGCACCACAATCCTCACCGCCGCCGCCTTACTGGACTGAGATCTCCTACCGCCTCCGGCGGGGCGCGCGTCCCCTGCCCACGCCGCACTGCACCGACGGCACGAGCTGCGGCTGGGCGTAAAGGAACGGACACCACCTCGCGTCGGCCATCGGCTGCGGTGATCCGCGCGCATCGAAGACCTGCGTCGACCTGGCCCAGTGCCTGAGCGGGCGTGGTGCGCTAATGTCCGCAAGCATGTTCGACGTGCGAGGTAGGGCGGCGCATCTGGCGTGGTACCGGACCGATGAGGCGATCGCCGATGTCGCGTTCCTCCACGGCTTCTCGGACTCCGCGCAGTGCTGGGAACCACTGCTCAACGAGATGCCCGGGATCCACGCGCTCGCGATCGACGCGCGTGGGCATGGTGAGTCCGGGCTCCCGGAGGAACCCTTCCGCTACACCGCCCTCCGCGACGACGCCGCCCTCGTACTCTCGAGCCGGCCACGCGACGGCGGAGTGGTCGTCGTCGGCCACTCGATGGGCGCGATGTCGGCCGCGTACCTGGCCGCAGCAAGGCCCGACCTGGTCCGCGCAGTCGTACTGGAGGACCCGCCGACCGGCGGCGCGGATGCCCACCAGCAGGACGAACCCTGGTCCGAGCCACCCTGGCTCACCGAGATCCGAGCCCTGGACCTGCCGTCGCGGATCGCGCAAGGCCACGCCAACGACCCCGACTGGCCCAACGACGAACTCGAACCCTGGGCCATCTCGAAGGCCCAACTCATCCCGCACATGTTCGACCTGCCGTACCAGGACCCGGTCCCACTGACAGACCTGCTCGCCCAGATCACCTGCCCCGTCCTCCTCATCCACGGCGACACCGAACGCGGCTCCTTGATCTCCACCGAGTACGCCGAACGCTGCGCCCAAGCAGCCGCCGGCAACTTCAACGCCACACACATCCCCCACGCCGGCCACTCCGTACGCCGCGACAACCGCCCGCAATACCTCGCAGCCCTCACCGCATTCCTGAACCACCACAGCTGAACCCCTCGGCGGCTATTGCCAGGATCGCTGGTCTGGTTCCCAGGCTTCACTGGTGCGATGGGCGGCGAAGTGCTCGGCCACGGCCTGGCATATGAGGTCTTGGAATTGAGGCGTGCGGAGCAGCTCCTCCTGCAATTCCGGGGCCATCAGCTCCAGGAGCCAGGTGTCCGGGCGGAAGCCAGTTGCTTTGAGCGCTGCCCGAAGCAGCGCGTTGCCACTGGGAGCTCTAAACCGGGCGGCTGCCGGCTCGAGTACCTCCACCAGGGCCGCTGCAACGACCCCCTTGGAGGCGACAGCATCTCGTACGGCGACGGCCAGGTGATCGAAATCGATGCCGCCTGTGGCCAGATCTCCGACGGTGCGAGCGACAGTGGTCACCGGAAAGCCATCGACCCAGGTGACGTCGTCCTCCGGCAGATCACGCTTGCGGTACCGCGTGTCGGGTTGCGTGGTCTGCCTGCGCACCGCGGTGGTGAACTCGTACTTTGCAGGCAGCAGATCACCTATCCCATGTACGGCTGCCGCGGACTCACCAGACACCACAGCCAGCGCCTGCTTACCCGCCGGCCGACTGCCGGTCGACAACCAGGCCGCCCGCACACCTTGCAGCGGGCCGGTGTCGGCCGAGGGCAACGCGTAGACGCCGTGCCGGACACGCTGAACCGTGCCGCGGCTGACGAGGCGAGAGAGCTGCATCTTGGACACGCCTGCCTCGTGCGCCTGCGCGGTAGTCACCAGACCCCATTGGCTGGAACCGAGAAGCTCCAACGACTCCAGAACATCCAAGGTTCGCACGAGTCTCACCTCCGATGCTCTGATAGTAACGTCCTAGAAGTTACTTTTCGAGTCGATATGACCTATCACTTTCTTTGAAGGTAACATCACGTGCTTGTCACATTGGGGCGGGCTCCCAGTGGCGGCTCATCAGTTGAAGGCGATCCTCAGCTGGAACAACAAGCAGCACGTCGCAACCACGGGCAACCTGCCTCCAACGACTTCGTCTGACGCGCACCCGTGCCGTCAAGCACAGGAACTCGCTCCAGCTCGCCGGCCGCCGGGCCAGACTTCCCGAGCCCCTGCAAGCACTACGCACCATGAAGGTCAGCTCTCGTGTACTTACCGCCGACGACGGCCGGCGGTTGACTCCGGCGAAGCGACGCCCTAGCTCCGTCACACCACATTCCCGGGTGCCGCGGCCCTCCAGCAACAGCACGCGATCCGCACCCGCCGAAGGCGGCAGAAAGACAGTCGCCGCGAAGCGGTGACCTTTACCGCCGCACTACATTCTCCGCGCGCCGCTGTCCGGCGGCGCGACGCCGTGTGCACGCCGCCGAATGCGGCCAACGGGCAACCGCCGCGAAGCGGTGACCTTCACCCGTCGCACCAGATTCCCCGGCACGGGCAGCACTCCGGCCGACACCACCGTCGCGCACCCCGCCGAAGGCGGCAGAAAGACAGCCGCCGCGAAGCGGTGACCTTCACCCGCCGCACCACAGTCTCTGGCGCCGCAGCACTCCGCAACACGCGTGATCTGCACCCGCCGGAGGCGGCAGAAGGCAGCCGCCGCGACGCGGTGTCCTTTGGGCGGTGGCCGTCCAGGTGTTGGTTCAGAAGGTGTCGGCGGGGACGTATACGCCCCATACGTCTCTGAGGGTGTTGCAGACCTCGCCTACGGTGGCTCGGGCTTTCAGGGCTTGTTTCATGGGGTAGAGGCAGTTGTCGTTGCCCTGGGCAGCTTTCTTCAGGGCGGCCAGCGCCTCGTCGACGGCGGACTGGTTGCGGGTTGCGCGGAGGGTGGCGAGGCGGTCGACCTGCTGGGCCTCGATGGCGGGGTCGACGCGGAGCGGTTCGTACGGCTCTTCCTCGGCGATCTTGAACTTGTTCATGCCGACGACGACGCGTTCGACGGAGTCGATCTGCTGGGCGATCTGGTACGCCGAGCGCTCGATCTCCTGTTTCTGGAAGCCCTTCTCGATCGCGGCGACCGCACCGCCGTACTCCTCGACCTGGTCCATCAGCTCGACCGCGGCGGCCTCGACCTCGTCGGTGAGCGACTCGACGACGTACGAGCCGGCGAACGGGTCGACCGTCGCCGTCACGTCGGTCTCATAGGCCAGGACCTGTTGAGTGCGAAGCGCAAGCCGAGCGGCTTTCTCAGTGGGCAGCGCGATCGCCTCGTCGTACGAGTTCGTGTGCAGCGACTGGGTCCCGCCGAGCACGGCCGCCAGGCCCTGGATCGCGACCCGCACGAGGTTGACCTCGGGCTGCTGCGCGGTCAGCTGTACGCCGGCCGTCTGCGTGTGGAACCGAAGCATCAGCGACTTGGGATTCCGGGCGCCGAACTCGTCCTGCATCACCCGCGCCCAGATCCGCCGCGCCGCGCGGAACTTCGCGACCTCCTCGAGGAACGTCGTCCGCGCGACGAAGAAGAACGACAGCCGCGGCGCGAACTCGTCGACGTCCAGCCCGGACGCGACCGCGGCCCGGACGTACTCGATCCCGTTCGCGAGCGTGAACGCGATCTCCTGCGCGGGCGTCGCGCCGGCCTCGGCCATGTGGTAGCCGGAGATCGAGATCGTGTTCCAGCGCGGCAGCTCCGCCTGGCAGTACGCGAAGATGTCGCTGATCAGCCGCAGCGACTCCTTCGGCGGGTAGATGTAGGTGCCACGGGCGATGTACTCCTTCAGTACGTCGTTCTGGATCGTCCCGGTGAGCTTGTCCCCGGAGACGCCCTGTTCCTCGGCCACCAGCTGGTACAGCAGGAGCAGCACGGATCCCGGCGCGTTGATCGTCATCGAGGTGGACACCTGGTCCAGCGGGATCTTGTCGAACAGCACCCGCATGTCGTCGATCGAGTCGATCGCCACCCCGACCTTGCCGACCTCGCCGTGCGCGATCGGGGCGTCGGAGTCGTACCCCATCTGGGTCGGCAGGTCGAACGCGACCGACAGGCCCATCGTCCCGTGGTCGATCAGCTGGTGGTACCGCTGGTTCGACTCGGCCGCGGTGCCGAAACCGGCGTACTGCCGCATCGTCCACGGCCGCTGGGTGTACATCGTCGGGTACACGCCGCGGGTGTACGGGTACTGCCCCGGCTCGCCGAGCTTGGCCGCCGGGTCGAACCCGTCCAGCGGTCCGTACACCGGCGCGAACTCGAACCCCGACTCGCTGCGATGACTCATCCCCCAACGGTATTCCGAACCAGCACCGCACTGGTATGCACCACCGGGTGAGATCGAGCACGCGCGCTGAGCTGTTGACTCGTGACGTGGGTCACATCAGGCTGCCGCCATATGCACCGTCGACCGGGGAGGGGCGACATGCGGAGAACTTCTGTTTTCATCGCGGTACTGGCCGTCGTAGCGGGGGGACTGGCCGTGGGGCAGGCGGCGACAGCGGCGCCGGCGCCAGGGGGTGACGGGCTCGAGGTGTACGTCGGGGACCTGAACGCCCAGCAGTTGCAGAAGGTCGTGGACGCCGGCGTCGACCGGGCCGACCTCGCCACCGGGAAGGGCGCCGGCGGCACCACGAGGGTCGAGGTCGTCATCTCGGAGCGGCAGGCGGCGAAGCTCCGTTCGGACGGCGTCGATCTGAAGGTCAAGAAAGTGAAGGGACACACCGCCAGCGAGGAGGCCGCACGGCTCGCGGCGGCCGGCCCGACGGTGTTCCGCCCGTACAGCGGGGCCGGCGGACTGCTCGAAGAGCTGACCCAGACGGCGGCCGCGAATCCCGGGTTGGCCAAACTCGTCACGATCGGTACGACGGTGCAGGGCAAGCCGATCGTCGCCGTCAAGGTCACCAAGGACGCACGCCTCGTCACCGACGGCTCCAGGCCCTCGGTGCTGTACTCCGGCACCCAGCACGCGCGGGAGTGGATCACGCCCGAGATGGTGCGCCGGTTGATGCACTACGTCATCGACGGGTACGGCCAGAACGCCGAGACCACGAAGATGCTGAACACCACAGAGCTCTGGTTCCTGCCGGTGGCCAACCCCGACGGCTACGACTACACGTTCGTCGGCGACCGGCTGTGGAGGAAGAACCTGCGCGACAACAACAACGACGGCCAGATCGCTCCCGGCGACGGCGTCGACCTGAACCGCAACCTGGCAACCAAGTGGGGTTACGACAACGAGGGATCGTCACCTGACCCGAGCAGCGACACCTACCGCGGTCCGTCCCCAGGCTCCGAGCCGGAGTCGAAGGCTCTCGACCAGCTGTTCCAAAGGGTCCGTTTCACCGAGCTGATCAACTACCACTCCGCCGCCGAGCTCCTGCTGTACGGCGTGGGCTGGCAAGTGAGCACGCCATCGCCGGACGACGTGATCGCCGAGGCAATGGCCGGCGACGACGCGAATCCCGCCGTACCGGGCTACGACCCGGACATCTCGGCCGAGCTGTACACGACCAACGGCGAGACCGACGGCCATGTGACGGACACGTACGGGACGATGGCGTTCACGCCGGAGATGTCGACCTGCCAGACCGTGTCGGCCGCGAACCCGAACGACCAGTGGCTGCCCGAGGACTGTGTCAGCGTCTTCAGCTTCCCCGACGACGAGGCGCTGATCCAGGCCGAGTTCACCAAGAACATCCCGTTCGCGCTGTCGGTCGCGAAGTCGGCGCACGACCCGGACGACCCGGTCTCGGTGGTCGGCAAGAAGGCCGCCGACCTGGTGGCCGACCCGTTCACGGTCTCGTACGGCACCACCCAGCCGGTCGCCGTGATCGCCAAGCGGGCGTTGAAGAACCTGCGCATCAACTACCGGATCAACGGCGGCGACGCGATCGACGACAAGGTCGCGGAGTGGAAGGGCGGCGAGCGGTACGGCGACACCGGCGACCGCTACTACGCCGAGTTCCGCGGCACCGTACGCCGTACCAAGCCCGGCGACTCCGTCGAGGTGTGGTTCACCGGCAACAAGCAGGGAACCGGAGCCGTCTCCAGCCAGCACTTCACGTACCACGTGGCCAGTGACATCGGTGGACAGGTCCTGATCCTGGCCGCGGAGGACGTCACCGGCGCCAGCCCGGCGCAAGGACTGACGACAGCTCGCTACGCCTCTAGCTACGCCGCTGCGCTCACCGCGGCCGGAGTCACTTCGGACGTGTACGACGTGGACGCCAACAGCCGGACCGCTCCGCATCCGCTGGGCGTGCTGTCGCACTACAAGGCCGTGGTGTGGGAGACCGGCAACGACATCATCACGCGCAAGGTCGGCCAGCCGGGAGGTACGGCGGCCGAACTCGCGCTCGACCTGGAGCTGTCGGTCCGCGACTACCTCAACGAGGGCGGCAAGCTGCTGTACACGGGCAAGTACGCCGGCTTCGCCAGCAACCAGGACGGCGCCTACTACTACAACCCGTTCGAGGAACAGCAGGGCGAGTGCACCACACCGCAGGCGTACCCGTGTCTGCCGTTGCTGAACGACTTCGAGCAGTACTGGCTCGGCGCGTACTCCCAGGTCGACAACAGCGGCAGCGACAGCAACGGGACCCCGTTCCCGATCACCGGGACGTCCGGCGCCTTCAACGGGTTCGCCGGGACACTCAACGGCGGCGACTCGGCCAACAACCAGGACCACACCAACGCGTATGTCCTGACGTCGAGTGTGTTGCCGGCGGCCCAGTTCCCGCAGTTCGCGAGCTCGGCGCCGCTGAAGTGGCAGCGGCCCGGCGGTGCGCCGTTCGAGCCGTTCACGGGCACGCACTACGTCTACAGCCAGCGCGCGGACGTCAGCTACAAGCGGCTGACGCGGACGGTGGATCTGACCAGCGTGACCGCCAGCACCCAGCCGTCCCTGTCGTTCAAGTTCTCCTACAACACCGAGGCGGACTGGGACTACGTCTTCGTCGAGGCCCACACCGTCGGACAGGACGACTGGACCACGCTCCCGGACCTGAACGGCCACACGTCGCAGGACACCGGCCAGAGCTGCCCGGCCGGTTGGGTGGCACTGCATCCACAGCTCGGGCATTACCAGGGCTCGGACTGCTCACCGACCGGCACCACCGGAAGCTGGAACGCGGCAACGGGTTCCAGCGCGGGTTGGCAGGACTGGAAGGTCGATCTCGCGCCGTACGCCGGGCATCAGGTCGAACTCTCGATCAGCTACGTCAGTGACTGGAGCACCCAGGGCCTCGGCACCTTCGTCGACGACACCACGGTCACGGCCGGCACGACCGTGACGACGTCGTTCGAGACCGACCTCGGCGGCTGGACCGTCGCCGGTCCGCCACCTGGCTCGGCGGCGAACCCGAACGACTGGATCCGTACCACGACCGCCTTCGTCGAGGGTGCCGGTGTGACCACACCGGACACGGTGTACCTCGGCTTCGGCGCCGAAGGCCTGACCACGCAGGCGATGCGCACCGACCTCGTCCAGCGGTCGATGGCACACCTGTTCGGCACGCCGTAACCGGATTCGTCGGCAGGGCGGTCAACCGGCCGCCCTGCCGACGAACGGATCCCCAGAGTTCGCGTGCGACTAACCCAGCACATCTCGGTGGCAACCTGAAGGACACTTCAAGGCCCTGCAGCCGTCGCCAGGGCATCGACGCGGTGTCACGAGAGCGTCGCCCAGGGTTCATGGTCGGTGAGGAACCTTCGAGATGTGCGAATCGTGATGGTGGCCGAGACCTTCCTGCCGCAGATCAACGGCGTGGCGAACACGGCTCGCCACGTCGCCGACCGGCTGCGTGCCCGCGGGCACGAGCTGCTGATCATCGCCCCCGGGCCGGGCCCCGACAGCTACGGCGACGTCCCGGTCCTGCGCGCCCGGAGCTTCCGGACGCCGGGGTACAAGGAGTACCCGGTCGGCCTGCCGGACCCGTCGATCGAGCGGGCGATGGCCGAGTTCCGGCCGGATCTGGTGCATCTCGCCTCGCCGTTCATCATCGGCGCGTACGGGCTGCGCGCCGCCCGCAGGCTCGGCGTACCGACGATCGCGATCTTCCAGACCGACATCGCCGGCTTCGCCCGCCAGTACCCCTGGTACGCCGCCGCCGACCGCGGCATCTGGCGCTGGGTGAGCCGCACACACTCCCGCGCCGACCGCACCCTCGCGCCGTCGACCTCGGCCGTCGACGCGTTGGTCCAGCGCGGCGTACCGCGGGTGCACCGCTGGGGCCGCGGCGTGAACCTCGACCTGTTCGATCCGTCGAACCGCGACGAGCAGTGGCGCCGGGAGATCTCCCCGGACGGCAAGCCGATCGTCGGGTACGTCGGCCGGCTGGCGGCCGAGAAGAAGGTCCGGCGGCTCGCGGAGCTGACCGGCCTGGACTGCCGGATCGTGGTCGTCGGCGACGGGCCGGACCGCGCCGCCCTGGAGCACGCGTTGCCGACGGCAACCTTCCTCGGGATGCGCCGCTGCGCCGACCTGGCGTCGATCTTCGCCGGCCTGGACGTGTTCGTGCACACCGGCGAGCACGAGACGTTCTGCCAGACGATCCAGGAGGCGCAAGCCTCCGGTGTCGCGACCGTCGGCCCGGCCGCCGGCGGTCCGCTCGACCTCATCCACCCCGGCGAGAACGGCCTGCTCTTCGAGCCCGGCAAGCCCGGGTCGCTCCGGTCCGCGGTGAAGACCCTGCTCGACCACCCGTCAGCCCGCGGCCGGATGGCGGTCAACGGCCTGCACCGCGTCCAGTCCCGCACCTGGCCCGCGGTCGTCGACGACCTGGTCGATCGGCACTACGCCGAGGTGCTCCGCGACGCAGCCGCCGTACGGCGGGTTGCATGAGCGGCCTGCGGATCGCCCAGCTGGCCAACTTCGTCGGGCCGACGTCCGGCGGGATGCGGACCGCGATCGAGCACATCGGCCGGGGGTACGCCGAGGCCGGCGCCGAGCGGATCGTGATCACGCCGGGCGAGCGGGACTCCGTCGTCGAGACCGAGCTCGGCACGATCGTCCGGGTGAAGGCGCCGAAGGTGAGCGGCGGGTACCGGCTGATCACCACGCCGTGGACCGTGATCGACGTCCTCAAGCGCTTCGGGCCCACCACGGTGGAGATCTCCGACAAATCGACGCTGCTCCCGGTCGCGCGCTGGGCCCGCAAGAACGACATCGGCACGGTGCTGTTCAGCCACGAGCGCCTCGACGCGATGCTCGCCCTCGGCGCGGCGCGTCCCGGTCAGCTCGGCGGCAACGACGTACTCCGGCCCGGCCGGATGCTCGGCGTCGGGACGCAGTGGTGGGGCGCGGACGGCGTGAAGTACAGCCAGCTCGGGATGGTCGCCACGGTCGCCGCGTTGTACAAGATCCTCGGCCGCACGTACGACGCCGTGGTGGTCACCTCGCGCTACGCGGCCGCCGAGTTCGACGAGGTGACGACCCCGCTGGTCCGGATCCCGCTCGGCGTCGACCTCGACACGTTCCACCCGTCACTGGGTTCGCCTACGGACGACGGCGTCCTCAAACTCGTCCACGCCGGGCGGCTGTCCCGCGAGAAGAGCCCGCACCTCGCGGTCGCCACCGCCGCCGAACTGCACCGCCGCGGCGTGAACGTCCGGATGGACGTCTACGGCACCGGCCCGCACCTCGACGAGCTGATCGAGATCGCCGGCGACGCCCCGGTCACGTTCCACGGCTACGTCGACGGCCGCCGTACTCTCGCCAAGCATCTCGCCGAGGCCGACATCGCCCTGTCCGTCTGCCCCGGCGAAACCTTCGGCCTGGCCGTTCTCGAAGCCCTCGCCGCCGGCACCCCGGTGGTCACCGCCAACACCGGCGGCGCCCGCGAACTGGTCGACGAATCCTGCGGCCGCTGGGCCCCCGCCAACCCGAACGCCCTCGCGGACGCCGTCCTGGCCCTCGCCGACCACCCCAACCGCCGCCAGGCCGCCCGCCACCGCGCCGAGCTCTACACCTGGCAAACCTGCGTCACCCGCATGCTCACCCTCCACCACCGCCTGGCCCAGAGCCGCCTCGCCGCCTGATTGCACAAAGCTGCAACTACTCCCGGGGAACTTGCGGTCCGGACCGCTTTCGCGATACCTGTTCCCTCTCGCCGGTGTTACTCGGGGTGCGCCGGATTCCCCTGCCCTGGAGATTCGATGCGTCGCGCCCGCAAACCCGCCCTACTCCGCGCTGCCCTGGCCACAGCCCTGGCAGCCATCACCATCCCCTTCATCGCCCACGCCGCCTTCGGCGAAGACACCGCCACGACGCCTACTGCCCAGGTCTTCCCGACCCGCACCGGCATCGGTGTCACCTGGGACAGCGTCGGCGCCACGACGTACCGGGTCGAACGCAAACAAGCCGCCGACTGGCAGGACGTCAGCGGCTCGTTGCCCGATGCGACCACCACGTGGGTCGACGACACCATCGCACCCGGCTCCACCGCGGACTACCGCGTGGTCGCCACCGACGACACCGACACGACCAGCCCCGCGGTCACCGCGACCCGCGTCGCGGAGGCGCCGGTGGTCGGGGACATCGACGTACTCGCCCTCGACGCGAATCGGAGCGGAGGGGAAACCTGGCTGCGCGACGAGACGGCCGGTCCGGTCACCGCGTCGGGCCCTGCCGGCGGCTCGCGGACCCTGACGGCTGGCTCGCTCAAGATCAGGATCCCGGCGTTCTTCGCCGGACCGGGGTACTACGGTCTGCAATCACAATCGGCGATCACGGTGACCCAGGGCACGCAGAGCTGCGACTCGTCGACGACCGTGCACGTTACGGCGGTCACCTATACGGCCGACGGACAGCTCGAGACGCTCGCCGCCTCAGTCGCGATCAGCACCTGCACCGGCGCCAAGCCGATCGGCTGGCTCGAGGTCCGCTACCGGAGCGCAGTCGGCTACAGCCTGCTGTCGATCGCGCCGGACAAGCTGGAGTTCGGCCGCGTCATGGTCGGCACCCCGAAGAGCTTGCCGCTCACGCTTACCAACACCGGCACTGAGCCGGTGGGGCTCGGCAACATGTCCCTCAGCTCACAGAGCACCGCGGTCTGGAAGCTGGATCGCGACGATTGCTGGACCCTGCCCGCGGGTGCGTCGTGCACGGTGAATCTGACCTTCGATCCGATCGGCACGTATGGCTACGGGGACTTCACCGACACCCTGTTGCTCGCGCAGTCCAGCAACGTCCAGCCACGCACAGTCCGCCTGACAGGCACCTCGATCTCCCTGCCCAAGGCGCCCGAGTGGCTCGGCGTCGTGCCGACGTACTCGGGTTTGGTGCTGGACTGGCCGACCTGGAAGGTCTCCGGCGGCACACCTGTCCGTGCGTACGTCGTCCACCGCTACCTCAACGGCGTCGAGACGACCCAGCAGGTCGCGGCGGACCCGGCAGCGGGCGACCGGACCACGCTCACGGAGCCCGACCCGAAACCAGGCACGCAGTACGCGCTGTCCGTGATCAACGATGTCGGCGAAGGACCGGCGACCGCGCCGAAGACGGCGACCCGGGCTACTGACCAGCTCGCCGTGACGATTGGCAGGCCCGATACAGAGCTCGCCACATCGACGCTCTCGGGGTACGTCGTACCGCTACCGCAGGACTCCAACTCCGTCACGCCCAAGGAGTCGCTCACGGCCGCGCCGGGTGGCCGGGCGCTCGCGTACGTCACGACCGATACCGAGCAGATCCTCTGGACCCGGCTTGTCGCCCCCGGCCAACTCGGCGTACCGGCCAAGTTGTTGACGTCCACGGCGCCGATCACCCATCTCTCCTGGTCCCCGGACGGCTCGCGGATCGCGTTCCAGTCGCCGGAGAACGGGACGCCCTGCGTGTACGTCGTACCAGCGGCAGGTGGCGCACCGGTGAAGATCGCCTGCGACGTGACCAGCCCGAGCTGGATGCCCGACGCGTACACCCTGATCGTCTCGGACCGCCGGTTCGACGGTGACGACCGGTTCGCCCGGATCAAGGCGACGCCCGGCGGCACCCGGATCGCTACGCTGCCGGCGCCGACAGCTGCCGCGGACGGCGCGCCGGTCCGGGTCTCGCCCAACGGCAACCAGGTCGCCTTCGGCTCCGGGTCCGACGTCAAGCTGACCGACTTCTCTTCGCAGACGATCACGGTGACCAGGACCTTGGACTCGAGGGTCCGGTCGATCGACTGGAGCCCGGACGGGCGGTCGCTGCTGGCATTGAGCGACGGGAACAAGCTCACCAGCATCACTCCGAGCACCCACGGAGGTGTCGAACTCGACACCAACACCACCGCCCCACGCGTGGACATCGCCCGGCAGCGACTCGGTCCGGTGATCGCGCCGACTCCGGAGATCGTCGGACCGCAGACCTCGATCCCGTTCGACAGCTCCGCGCTGCTCCCGGGCACAAAGTTCATCTGCTCCGTCACCCTCTACGTACCGGCGGCACCGTGTACCTCGCCGTACCAGGTAAGCGGCCTGCGCCCCGGCGAAGCCGACGTGGTGATCGCCGCGACCGAGCCGGACGGAAGGGTCACCACGGCTCGCCGGACGCTGACGGTAGACGCGATCGGACCGATAGCCCGAGTGACGGGACCGGCGTACCAGTCGTCGGTCGCGGCGACGGCGAAGGTGACCGTGACGGCCACGGATCCGACCAACGTGGCGCCTGCGATCGGCGTGGCGTCGTACGACGTGCGGTACCGGCGGGCGACGTCCGCGGGCGCGTACAGCGCGTACGTCCAGCCGTGGACCGGGATCACGGCGACCTCGGTGGACGTCTCGGTGGCGGCCGGGTACGAGTACTGCTTCTCGGTGCGGGGCAAGGACAAGCTCGGGAACGTCGGCGACTGGAGTGCGGAGCGGTGCTTCTCGCGGCCACTGGACGACCGGTCGATGGCGATGGCAACGACCGGGTGGGCTCGTGGGACGTCGTCGAAGTTCTACTTCGGGACGGATACGCAGACGACGGCGTCTGGGAAGGCGTTGACGCGGACCGTGCAGGGTAAGCGGTTCTTCCTGATCGCGACCCGGTGCCCGACGTGCGGGGCGGTCGCGGTGTACGCCGGCAACAAGCTGCTGACCACAGTCAACCTGGCCTACCCGACGACGCACTACCAGGTCGTTCTCGGGCTGCCGGTGCAGAGCACGCTGTTCAGCGGGACGCTGACTGTGCGGACCGTCACCAGCGGCAAGATCGTGCAGATCGACGGGCTCGCGGTCGGTCGCACCTGAGCAAGTGAGCCGGACGCCCGCGGCAAGGCGGGCGTCCGGCTCCGGCTCAGGTCAGGTGGTCGTAGTCGCCGCGGACCCAGGCGGCGTGCCGGTCGGCGGAGCGGCGGACTACTGCTTTGGCGTCGACCGGGATGACCGAGCCGAAGTTGTTGTAGAGGCGGTCGTAGGAGAACGGGTCCAGGGAGCGGGCGACCCGGTCGACGACGGCGCCGGACAGCGGGATGCGGTTCGGGTAGCTGCGCATGAAGCTGACCGAGGTGCGGTCCGGGTTGGCGAAGATGGTGTCGCCGGACAGGATCACTCCCTTGCCGTCGGCACCGTTCGCCCAGTGCACGACCGCGCTGCCGGGGAAGTGGCCGCCGGGCTGGATCAAGGTCACTCCGGGTAGCGGGTTGAGCTCCCCGGACCAGGTGCGGATCACCGGGTCCTTCCGTGCGACCCACTCCTGGTCCGCCTCCGCCACGTACACCGGTACGTCGCCGAGGCGGTGGCTCCACTCGACCTGGACGCCGTACATGTGCGGGTGGCTGGCGACGATCGCTACCACGTCGCCGAGCGCGCGGACGCGGCCGACGGCGTCGTCGTCCAGGTACCCGATCGGGTCCCAGAGCAGGCTGCCCTCGGCGGTTGTCACCAGCATCGACTGCTGCCCGATTCCGACCGGCGGCTTCGAGCGGACGCCGTACAGGCCCGGCTCGACCTCGTCGATGGTGACCTCGGTGCCGGCCGCGGCCAGCTCCTCGAGCGTGGTCCAGTGCTGGCCGTCGGCGGGCACCCACTGCCGCTCGTCGGCACAGATCGCGCACACCTCGACCTGCTCCGAGTGCTCCACCGCACACGTCGCACAGATCCAGAAACTCACCGTAACTCTCCCCTCTCAGCGGAAGCCGCCAGTGTTTTCGTTCAAGCTCAGTTGAAGTCAAGGGCATCGAAGGGCCATCGTCGAGGGCCACTCCGGGCCCGGGTCGGTGGGCCACCGACGCGACCGATCTCACACCTGTCAGGACATTTCGGGGTCAGCGGCGGGACTAGCATCGAATCGGCCTGGATTCCGCCAGGCTCGGGAGCTCCGATCGGAGGACGGTTTGCCCAGCAAACCAGCCGGCACGCTCTACCGCGGCCGGGAGGGCATGTGGTCATGGGTCGCGCACCGGATCACCGGTGTCGGGATCTTCTTCTTCCTGCTGGTGCACGTGCTGGACACCGCGCTGGTCCGGGTGTCGCCGGAGGCCTACAACGAGGTCATCGGCACCTACAAGAACCCGGTCGTCGGCCTGCTCGAGGTCGGCCTGGTGGCGGCGATCCTGTTCCACGCCTTCAACGGCATCCGGCTGATCCTGGTGGACTTCTGGGCCAAGGGCCCGCGCTACCAGCGGCAGCTGATGATCGGCGTCGGCGTCGGTTGGGTCGTCCTGTTCGTCCCGTTCGTCATCCGCCATCTGACCCACGTGTTCGGAGGCTGAGATGAGTGACATCGCGGCTCCCCGGTCCAGCAGCCGCTCCAGGAGTCTGAAGGGCGGCGGCCGGAACCGCTCCGGCCAGACCAACTTCGAGCTGTACAGCTGGCTGTTCATGCGGCTGTCCGGGCTCGCGCTGGTGATCCTGGTGCTCGGCCACCTGTTCGTGAACCTGATGCTCGGCGGCGGCATCACCGCGCTCGACTTCGGTTTCGTGGCCGGCAAGTGGGCCAACCCGCTGTGGCAGGTCTGGGATCTGCTGATGCTCTGGCTGGCCATGCTGCACGGCACGAACGGGCTGCGCACGATCGTCAACGACTACGCCGAGAAGGACCAGACCCGGTTCTGGCTGAAGGCCCTGCTGGTCACGGCCGCGATCGTGATCGTGGTCCTCGGCACCCTGGTGATCTTCACCTTCGACCCCTGCCTCGACCCCAACAGCACGTTGTCGGTCTGCAAGTAAAGGAAGTCATGCAGGTCCATCAGTACGACGTCATCATCGTCGGCGCGGGCGGCGCGGGAATGCGCGCGGCTCTCGAGTCCAGCAAGCGCACCCGCACCGCCGTACTCACCAAGCTCTACCCGACCCGGTCGCACACCGGCGCGGCCCAGGGCGGCATGTGCGCCGCGCTGGCCAACGTCGAGGAGGACAACTGGGAGTGGCACACCTTCGACACGGTCAAGGGCGGCGACTTCCTGGTCGACCAGGACGCGGCCGAGGTGATGTGCCGCGAGGCCGTCGACGCGGTTCTCGACCTGGAGAAGATGGGCCTGCCGTTCAACCGGACGGCCGAGGGCAAGATCGACCAGCGGTTCTTCGGCGGTCACACCCGCAACCACGGTGAGGCCGTGGTCCGGCGGTCCTGCTTCGCCGCGGACCGGACCGGCCACATGATCCTGCAGACGCTGTACCAGCAGTGCATCAAGCAGAACGTCGAGTTCTTCAACGAGTACTACGTCCTCGACCTGCTGATGACCGACGGCAAGGCGAGCGGCGTGGTCGCGTACGAGCTGGCCACCGGCGAGCTGCACGTGTTCTCCGCCAAGTCGGTGATCTTCGCGTCCGGCGGTTTCGGCAAGGTCTTCCGTACGACGTCCAACGCGCACACGCTCACTGGCGACGGCATGGGCATCGTGTGGCGCAAGGGCCTGCCGTTGGAGGACATGGAGTTCTTCCAGTTCCACCCGACCGGTCTCGCGGGGCTCGGCGTCCTGCTGTCGGAGGCGGCCCGCGGTGAGGGCGGCATTCTGCGGAACAAGGACAACGAGCGCTTCATGGAGCGCTACGCCCCGACCGTGAAGGACCTGGCGCCGCGGGACATGGTCGCCCGCGCGATGGCGAACGAGGTCCGCGAGGGCCGCGGCTGCGGCCCGGACGGCGCGTACGTGATGCTCGACCTGACCCACCTGGAGCCCGCGCACATCGACGCGAAGCTGCCGGACATCACCGAGTTCGCCCGCACGTACCTGGGTGTGGAGCCGTACACCGAGCAGATCCCGGTGTTCCCGACCGCGCACTACGCGATGGGCGGCATCCCGACCAACATCAAGGGCGAGGCGCTGGCCAACAACGACGACGTGATCCCCGGCCTGTACGCCGCGGGTGAGGTCGCCTGCGTGTCCGTGCACGGTGCGAACCGCCTGGGCACCAACTCGCTGCTGGACATCAACGTCTTCGGCCGCCGCGCCGGGATCGCCGCCGCGGAGTACGCCGAGACCGCGTCCTTCGAGGAGCTGCCGGACGACCCGTCGGCGTACGTCGTGGAGCTGGTCGAGGGTCTGCGGACCTCGGCCGGCGAGGAGCGGATCGCCGCGATCCGGGCCGACCTGCAGGCCACGATGGACCTGAACGCGCAGGTGTACCGCACCGAGGGCTCGCTGAAGCAGGCGCTGGTCGACATCGAGGCGCTCAAGGAGCGGTTCAAGAGCGTCGGCGTCCAGGACAAGGGCAAGCGGTTCAACACCGACCTGCTGGAGGCCGTCGAGCTGGGCTTCCTGATCGACCTGGCCGAGGTGCTCGTGGTGTCCGCGCTGGCCCGCAAGGAGTCCCGCGGCGGGCACTTCCGCGAGGACTACGACAAGCGCGACGACGTCAACTTCATGCGGCACACGATGGCATACCGCGACGTCGATGCCGAGGGCAACGTCAACATCCGGCTCGACTACAAGCCGGTCGTGCAGACCCGCTACAAGCCGATGGAGCGCAAGTACTGATGGACGTCAAGGTCAAGATCCTCCGGTACAACCCCGAGGTCGTCGACGAGGCCGAGTGGAAGACGTACTCCGTCACGCTGCAGCCGACCGACCGGGTGCTGGACGCGCTGCACAAGATCAAGTGGGAGCAGGACGGGACGCTGACGTTCCGGCGGTCCTGCGCGCACGGTGTCTGCGGCTCGGACGCGATGCGGATCAACGGCCGCAACCGGCTCGCCTGCAAGACCCTGATCAAGGACCTGAACCCGGAGAAGGAGATCACCGTCGAGCCCATCAAGGGCCTCGCGGTGCTCAAGGACCTGGTCGTCGACATGGACCCGTTCTTCGAGGCGTACCGCTCGGTGATGCCGTTCCTGGTCACCAGCGGTCACGAGCCGACCCGGGAGCGGATCCAGTCGCAGGCCGACCGGGACCGGTTCGACGACACCACGAAGTGCATCCTCTGTGCGGCGTGTACGACGTCCTGCCCGGTGTTCTGGTCCGACGGGCAGTACTTCGGCCCGCAGGCGATCGTCGGCGCGCACCGGTTCATCTTCGACAGCCGTGACGAGGGCACCGAGCAGCGGCTGGAGATCCTGAACGACAAGGAAGGCGTCTGGCGCTGCCGGACCACCTTCAACTGCACCGACGCCTGCCCGCGCGGTATCGAGGTCACCAAGGCGATCCAGGAAGTGAAGCGGGCACTCATCTTCCGCCGAGTGTGAGGGTGGGCCTCTCCTCGCGTAAGATTCCTCCGCCGACCTGACCCGCCTCGCCGGGGACATCTCTGCCTTGGGGGGTGACTGTGGAGCCGCGCCTGCGGGAACTTTCCGACCGCTACTACCGTCGCCTGGCGGAGGTGCTGGAGCGCTGCGGCCTACCCCGCAGCATGCCGCCGTTCCTCGTCCTCGGGGTGCTCGCGGCGACGGCCTCGATCGTTCTCGCGGTCGTGCACCTGGCGTCCCACCGGTCCGCGTCCGACGGGCCGATCGCGATCGCACCGGCCGCCGCCGGGCGGTCCGGCAGCTCGGTGGTGAACTCCGAACGGGCCCAGGTGCTGTCGGTCACGATGGTCACCCGGAACCGCTGGGCGGCCGGCTGGTCGGACTGCACCAGCGGCCCGAACTGCCGGTACGCCGCCGTCATCGACCGCGACGGCTCCCGGGCCGTCGCCCCCGAGTGGCCGGTTCCGTATGCGACGCTCCGGGCCGGCAAGGAGGCGATCGCAGTCGCACCGCCGCTCGAGGGCACGCTGACCGGCGCCGCGACGATGATGTTCCGGCTGACGTACGACGGGCCGGTGCTGACCCGGCTCCGGTACCGGTTGCCGACCTCGACGTTCGACGAGGACGAGATCCTCACCGACCGGATCGTGCCAGGGGCGATCGTCGTGGTGAACCCGCAGGAGTCCTCGGTCCGGCTGCTCAAGACCCGGGGCACCCGGTCGCCGGTCTGCGACGACAGCGGCCGCTGCTGGATCCTGAGCGGGATCGGCCGGACGGACATGCTCTGGACCGACGACGGCGGTCGCACCTGGGGCTCGCGGGCACTCGACAGCCACAACCAGCTCGGCCGGCTCGCGGTCAGCCCCGACGGGCGCACGCTGCTGACCACCGCGGTGGCGGTCGGCGCCAACGGCCAGACCGTCTCGAAGATGGAGCTGTCCACCGACCGCGGCGCGAACTGGACGACGATCCAGGACCCGCCTGCCAGCCTCAGCGCGCCGCCGCTCGCCTTCGACGATGGCACCGCCCTGCTGCTCGGCGGCCGCGCCGGTGACCGCCCGCGGCTCTACCGGGTCCGCGACGGCGCCGCGAAGCTGGACCGCGGCTACCCCGGCGACCTCGCCGACCTGGCCGGCGACTCCGACCTGATGTACGGCTTCGAGGTGCCGAAGCGCCGCACCACCGAGGTCGTGCTCAGCACCGACCGAGGCGCCACCTGGACGAAGTTCGCCCCTCGCTAGTGGTGCTTCGCGGCACCCTTCAAGGTCTTGTCCACAGCGTTCCGCGGCCCGTAGAACGCGATCCCGACCAGGTCGAGCTCGGCGGTCCGCACCGCCCGCACGGCGGCCCGGTTGTCCCGGTCGTTGCCGGTCGCAAACAGGTCCTGGGTGAACACCGAGTGCTCGATTCCTCGCCCGAGCGCCCGCTCGTGCGCCGTCGCCATGAACTCCTTGGACCCCTCGAACACCATCACCGGCTGCCGAAACATCGGCAGGTACTGCACGCCGTCCGCGTCCTCATAAGCCTCACCCACGACCTCCGGATGCGTCCCGGCGATCCCACTGACCAGAAACGCGGTCACGTTCAACCGCTGCCACACAGCCAGGTCGTCCCGCAACAACACAGCAATCTTCGTATCGAACTTGTCCACAGCTAGATGGTGCCCGGACCACGGGCAGCGGTCTTGTACGTTCTTAACCGCCGGTCAGCAGTTCCGTGACCTGAAGGGTCAGGTAGAAGGATCGCAACAGCGCGACCGGCGGCTCGGCCCCGCAGCCGGTTGGGTACACGTTGAACCCCGCCGCCCGGAGCGCCTGATGGTGTCTGTCCAACTCGTGGTTGAACGCACCGGCCGAGGCCGCCCCGGTGCCGCGCTCGGCCTGCCGGACGAGCCAAGCGCGCAGGTCCACCAACTGGGCCGGTTGCGCGCTGGCGGGCGCGATCGAGAGCTGTCCGGCCGTACGGCGCCGTCGTGGCGCCCCCGCACCGAAATGGAGCGCCTCGACGGCATCCCCGGCGGGGCGATCGGGGTGAATCAGGCTGAGCGGTTCACCGGTCAGTCCCCCCGCGGTGCGCCTGATTCTGGCCACCACCAACGTGCCCGGCGCCGGCTCCGGACGTGACTCGATCCCGTCGACCGCATGGCTGGTCTCCGCCGAGTACGGCACGCACAGCGGCAGGACGTCGCCCTCGCCGTCGGTGACCGGCCATTCGAGCCGCTGCATCGCCTCGTCGAAGTACGCCGGAGCGAACGCGGCGGGGCGCAGTACTGCCCACTCGCGCTGCGGGCCCTCCCGCTCGAGCAAGCTCAGCAGCCGCCCACCGAGCAACGCCGACCACCTGTCGGCCACAGGTACGGCGGCGGCGATCGCGACGCCCGTCAGCGGATCGGCGAAGGCGTGCGTGCTCTCGACGCCGGACAGCCGGCCGGTCGAGGTCAGCCGGGCGCCGGTCAGCTTCACGCGGGCGCCGGTCGCGTCCGACGGGCTGTGCAGGCCGTCCCACGGGCCGGGCGCGGTGTACCGGCCGCGCGGGTCGAAGAGCAGGCTGCTCGGCCGGCTGTCCGTCCAGGTCACCGGTCGCTTGTCGTCGACCGACCAGAAGACCACGGTCAGCCCCGCGAAGCCGGACGCGGTCCGCCAGGGGAACGCGCCGAGGCCGACCAGCTCGAGCCTGCCGGCCTGTTCGAAGCGGCCACGTGCGGAGCCGACCAGCCGCGGCACATCGCCGAGCTCTCCCAAGGCGCTGACCAGCGCGTACGCGGTCGCCAACTGCTCGAGCAGCGTCTGTTCGTCGGCCTGTGCCGAACGGGCGAGCGTCAGCTCGATCTGCCCGGCCATTCCGCGGAGCAGGCCCGCGAGCCGGTAGTACTCGGCTCCTTGTGCCGAGACGGCGAGCGTCTCGTAGCGCTGATACAGGGACGGCGAGAGATGGGCGACCCCGAGCTGGACGGTGTCGCACAGCAATCGCTCGACGGCCGCTCGGAGCCTGACGCGGCCCTCGCCATCGGCCCTCGGCGCCACTGCCCGGCGCTCGATGGGCTCCAGCTCCAGACCGCTCGCCCGTTGGTAGGCCAGGACGACCGCGATCCGGTACTTCTCCAGCGACGCGAGCTTGCCGTCCGCGACCAGTCCATCGAGTCCGCCGCCCATCCAGCGGAAACCGATCCGTGGACTCGACAGCGTCAGCACCAGATGCTGCCCCTGCTCGATCCGGATCCCGTCCTCCGGGTCCAGATCCTCGACGTACTCACGGGCCCAGCGGTACGCCGCCGTACCGGCGAACGCTTTCAGCTCGGCCGTCGTGATCCGCAGCAGGTCCTCGCCGACCTGCTCCTCCTCGGGACCGTCGTCGGTCAGCCACAGTCCGGCGGCGACGATGTGCTGACAGGTCGAGCCGCTCGGGCAGCTGCAGGTCGCGCCGGTCGGCCCGGTCGCGTCGAAGGTCACCGTCGCCGATCCCAGCGCCACCTGGAGCGAGTCCGGGCCGTCGGCGACGATCGACGGCGACTGCTGCTCGAGGTCCTTGCGGGCCCGGCGCAGCAGGCCCTTGGAGGCCAGAGCGGCCCAGGCGTCGTCGTCGTACCGCCGGAGCACGGCGGTCAGCCCGGGCTTGATGCTCATCCGGTCACCTCGACCAGCCAGGACGCCAGCTGTCCCGGTGTCAACGCGGCGATCTCCATGCCCTCGTCGGCGAGCCGGCCCGCCATCGCCTTGTCGTAGAAGGGTTCCGCGGCCCCGTCGAGCGCCGCCAGCCCGAGCAACTTCACCCGGGCCTCGGCCAGGCCACGGACAGCCCTGATCAGATCGGTCGGTGCACCGCCCTCGCAGAAGTCGGTGACCAGGACGAGCACGGTCCGGTGCGGGTTCTCGACGAGCTGAGCGCAGTACCGGACGGCCTTGGCGATGTCGGTGCCGCCGCCGAGTTGCACCCGCATCAGGACATCGACCGGGTCGTCGGCGTACGCCGACAGGTCGACGACCGACGTGTCGAACACGACCAGCCGGATCCGGAACGCCGGCAGTCCGGCGAGGATACCGGCCATCACTGCGCTGTGGATGACCGAGCCGGCCATGCTGCCGCTCTGGTCGACGCAGACGATGATGTCCCACGGCAGCCGGCGCGCGTTCCGCTCGAAGAACAGCACATCGGCCAGCACGATCCGCCGGCCTTCGAGGTCGTAGTTCTTCAGGTTCCGGCGGATGGTGCCGTGCGGGTCGAAGTTGGCCGCGACCTTCAGCGGGGAGTGCCGGTGCTGGTTGAGCCGCCCGGCGAGGGCGGCGCGGATCTCCAGCTCGAGCCGGCGGCGCAGTTCCTCGACGACCTGGCGGATGATCCGGCGGGCGACGGCGAGCGTCTCCTCGCCGAGATGCCCCTTGAGCATCAGCAGGGTCTTCAGCAGATCCTCGTCCGGCTCCATCCGCTCGAGCAACTCCGGATCGGTGATCAGCTCGGTCAGGCCGTACCGGTCGAGGGCGTGCCGCTCGACGATCTCGACAGTCTCCCGCGGGAACAGCTCGCGGACCTCGGACAGCCAGGTGACCAGCGCCGGCGCCGACGCGCCGCTCCCGCCCGGCTGCAGCTGGTCCGGCCGCGAACCGTCGCCGCCACGGACGCCGCGACCGCCGTACTCACGCCCATACAGGAAATCCAGCGCGGCCTCCATCCGGGCCTGGGCACTGCCGGCGGGCGCGGACCCGAGCTGCCCGTTCGCGTACCGGCCCAGCACCAGGCGCCACCGCTCGACGTCCGCGCTCACGCCGACCACCCGCTCAGGCCGTCACGTTCGAGCAGCGCCCGGGCCTGTTCGGAGATCTGCAAGCGGCGTTGCACCTGTTCGGCAGTGGCGCTCGCGATCGTCAGCGAGCCCAGATCCGGCAGGCCCTTGAGCGAGGCGACCAGCTTCGCAACCCGATCTGTCTCGACCGGCGTCAGATCCGCGAACGCGAGCCGCAGCTCGGGCAAGTGCCGGACGAACGTCGCCTGATCCCACCCCGTCAACCGGCGATCGAGTTCGGCGAGCAGACTGCGCTCCTGCCAGGCCACCTCGCGGGCCGTCAGGAGCAATCCCGACACGAACGCGACTCCGGCCACCGGCGACACCCCGCCGGCCAGGTGCCCGGCGACGCGGGTGACCACCTCGTCGGCGGCGGAACGGCCCGCGGAATAGGCGATCCCGGCCGCCGCGCCCTGGACGAACGGTTCGGCGTGCCCCGCGGCGATCCGGTCCACGAGGTCCCAGTACAGATCGGCGTCGAGCTCACCACCCGTCTGGGCGACGAGCAGATCGCGCAGCCGCACCAGCGCGTCCGCAGTCGGTCGTGGATCGCCGACGAGTTGCCGGCCGAGATAGACGGCCCGCTGGTACGCCGTACGCACCAAGGCCGGGACCTCGCCGAGCCTGCGCGCCTCGAGTGGTTCACGGGCTTCCCAGAGGAGGGCGAGTTGCGTGACCGCGACTCCGACCGCCGCGAACGACGCGTCCGCCGCGACGCTCGCCCCCACCAGCTCCAGCGTCTCGCCGACCCGGTCGTGCAGCCCGACCACGCAGGCTTGTGCGAGGAGCGCGACCGCCTCCGGAGCGCCGACGGTCGTCGTACGGCGTTCCGCAAGGAGCTCGGCGAACCGCGTCGTCACCGCGGTCGGCACGGTCGAACCATAGATCGATGCCTCGACCAGCGCGCCTTCGGTGAGCGGCGTCCAGCTGTAGTCCCACTTCTCGTGCAGGCGGCCAAGGCCGGTGCCGTGCACGAAGTCGGGGCCGGCGGTCCGGGTCGCGAACGGCACCCCGAGGATCGCCAGGCCGTGCAGGAGCCGTGAGGTCTCGCGATGGGCGGCGTTGCGGTACAGGTCGAGCGAGGTCGACTGGCGGCCGAGGTCGTCGACCCGGATCCGCTGCTGCCGAAGGCGCTGCCGGGCGTCCTCGACGAGCGGTGTCCGCCCGGCGCCCGGTGGAAGTCTGCCGATCGCGTCGCCGGTCAGCGTGTACGTGCTCGCTGCGCGGACCAGCACACCTTCGACGTCGGCATCGCCCTTCACGAAACAGCTGAGCACGGCGTCGAGCAGATCGCTGCGCAGCGGCGCCGGGCGCTCGCGCAGTGCGGCCAGCCGCAACGACTGCTCGAACGCGGCCACCACTGAGGGCAGCGGCAACGGCAACCGATGCCGGTCCCGCAGCTCGGCGCTGATGTCCAGCAGCGCGGTCAACGTCGCCGCGACGCGCGGATCCTGGCCGGCCGGTGGATCGACGAGATTGGACCAGAGCCGTTGGTGCCACGCGGGCGACGTCATCCCGGCGCCGTACCCGTTGAGCCGCTCCAGGCGCTCGAACGTGTAGCGGATCAGCGCCGAGTCACCCGAGACGTTCGGGACGTCGATTGCCGGTCGAGCGGGCGGGTCCGCCAGCAGGGCAGGAAATGCGACCGCATGGAATCCGCCCACGACCACCAGCACCGGCCCGTCGTCCGCGCTCCGGGTCGCCAGCGCCTCGCGGACATGCCACACCATTTCGGCTTCGCGCGCCGTCGTACCGTCCGCGGCCAGGTCCTGCTCGCTGCGATCCGCACGAGCCATCACGCAGTACGCCGCCATCCGGGCGATCTGCTCGGCCGTGCCGCTCGTCGGCGCGTCCGACTCGAACAGCAGCTCCCACAGGTCCTCGTCATCGGCGCAACCGAGCCGCTTCGCCAGCAGCCGGAGACTCTCGCTGTGCCGGAAGTGCCGCTCGTCGAGAAGTGACGCGCCTTCCTCGCCGATCTCCTGCGGCACCTGCTCCACCAGCTGCTGCTCGGCCAGATCCAGGTCGATGAAGCGGCTCGGGATGCCGGCGGCGGCAGCGTCCCGCAGCGCGACCAACTCGGGTGAGTAGTCGCAGAACGGGTAGTACGCCGCCCAGCGATCGGCGTCACGCGCCGCGTAGGTATAGACGGCCAGCGGCATCTCGGCGTCCGCATGAGTCAACAGCGGGATCAGCGGAGTGAAGGCGCGCGGTCCTTCGACGAGCACCTGACATGGGCGATGCTCCTCGATGAGACGCCGTACCAGCAGCGCGCACGCGGGACTGTGGTGCCGGACCGGCACGACGACCAGGTCGTCACGGACCAGCTCGGCCGCCAGGTCCCGCACCTCCCCCGCGTCCATCGGAGCCCTCAGCGGTCGAGTTCCCGGCGGGCGTCGAGGACGCGGCGCCACTGGCGGTCGGAATTCGCGCGCTGCTTGACCACCACGTCGAAGTAGTGCCGCAGCTTCTTCCCGTCGTCCGGGTTGTCCTTCAGCACCGTCCCGATCAGCTGCCGGGCCACGTGCTCACCACCGACCGTGCCGTCACCGAAGTACTGCGCGTCGAGACCGGCGGCGAACCCGACCGCGACCGCCTCCGCCGACGACAGCACGGCGCTCGGCCGCTCGATCACCGTGCCCTCCGCGGTGACACCTTCCCGCAGGTCGTGGAAGGCCGTGACCAGCAGACTCACCACGTCGTCGGTGAGCCGGGTCTCGATCTCGGACTGCGCGAGCAGCGTCGCGGTCTGCTGCTTGACCAGCGCCTCCTCCAGCCGCCGGTCCGCGATCGGCCGCACGGTCTCGAAGTTGAACCGGCGCTTGAGCGCGCTGGACATCTCGTGCACGCCGCGGTCGCGCAGGTTCGCCGTGGCCAGGACGTTGAACCCGCGCTCGGCGAACACCGCGGCCTCACCGCCGGAAAGCTCCGGGACATGGATGACCTTGTCCGACAGAACGCCGATCAGCACGTCCTGGATCTCCGGCTGGACGCGGGTGACCTCCTCGAACCGGCACGGCTTGCCCTGCTCCGCAGCGACGTACATCGGGCCTTTCACCAACGCCCGCCGGCTCGGGCCCTCGGCGAGCAGCAGGGCGTAGTTCCACGAATAGGTGATCTGGTCCTCGGTGGTGCCGGACGTGCCCTGGATCGTGCAGGTCGAGTCGCCGCCGATCGCCGCCGCGAAGAGTTCGGACAGCATCGACTTCGCGGTCCCGGGCTCGCCGACCAGGAGCAGGCCCCGGTTGCTCATCAGCGTGACCACGCAGCGGTCCACCAGCGCGTCGTCGCCGTAGAACTTCTGCCGTACGTCGAGATCGCGGTCGCCGAGTACGAACGCCCGCACCGCCCGGGGGGACAGCTGCCACCCGGCCGGCCGCGTGGCGGTGTCCGCCGCCCGGAGCCGTTCCAGTTCCGCGGCGTGCACGACCTCGGCCGGCTCCCGCAGGATCGTTGCGTTGGTCATCAGTACTCCGTCTTCTGCTGCCAGTCCGGATCGAAGCCGGGACCGTCGGAGGCCATCAGCCGGACGTCGTTGTAGACCTCGGAGAGCAGCACCGACGGCACGTCGCCGAGCCGCACGACCGTCCCGATGCCCGGACCGTCGGCCGACCGCAGCACCCGGACCGCGCCCAGGGCGACCGTCCGGTTCTGCTCGGGCAACGGGTTCCCCGAGAAGCCGACCTCGACGACCAGGCCGAGCGTCGGGAAGCGCTTCTCGTACTCGTAGAACCAGCCGGCGTCCTGCGCCGTACCGCGGGTGTAGCCGAGCTTCCCGGTCCGCCCGCGCAACGCGAACGCCTCGACCAGGTGGCCCTCGAAGTCGTTCAGGACCTGGGTGTCGGCGCGCTCGGCGGGCAGCCTGAAGATGCCCTTCCCGAACTGCTGGAACAGCGGCACGATCTCGTAGTCGTCGAAGTGCTGCTGCCAGCCGCGCACGGTGTCCTCGTCGAGCACCGTGTCGTGCGCGATCCGCACCACGGCGTCCGGCCTGAACTCGACCTCGTTGTCGTCCACGTCGGTCAGCGAGCCGTCGTCGAGAGGCCGGAACACGGTCTTGCCGTCGGCGACCCAGGCCAGCCGTTGGAGCAGCCGGCGCATGATCGGATGGCCGTTCAGGTACCGCTGCCAGTCCTCGAACGGCCAGGTCCGCTCCGTGCACAACGCCTCGTACAACCGGTCGGTCTGCAACTGGACGACGGCCTTCAGCTCACGTTTGGCGGCCGAGAACGCCTTCTTCGCCGCCTTCACCGCGTCGGCGTCATCGGTCTGCCGCGCCGCGGGCAGCGCCTTGAGCTTATTGCCCTCCGGCGACAGCAACGCGACGGTAAGGTCCGGCTGCAGTACGGCGGTGAACACGCGATCGCCGTACGACAGGTCGATCCGGCCGTCCTCGTCGAGGCCGGCCACCGGAACGCTGCGGTCGGCGAGCTCGTTGATCGTCCAGCCTTTCCGCTCCGCGAGCGCCTCGGCCTGCCGGGTCGCCTCGTCCTGGAAGCTCTTCGTCCGGAACCGCGAGCCGACCGACAGCATCAGCTGAATCGCGCTCGGGTCCTCGATCCAGGCAAGCATCGCGATCAGCGCCTTGCCCTGCGCGGCCCGCGTGCCGTACCACTCCTTGAGGTACCGCCCGACCGGCGCGGCGGCGCGCTCACCGGCACAGGCCGCGGCGACGGCGAGCACACCCTTGGAGGCGATCGCCGACCCGGCCGGCCGCGAGGCGAACCGGGGCAGGAGGTACGCGGTGATCTGGGCCAGGTTCATCCCGGCGAGCGGGCTGCTCGCGTTCTGCTGCGGGTATCTGGTCAGGTAGCTGTGCTGCCAGGTCGCAGCCTCCGACGCCAGCCGATGCGCCTCCTCCTGACTGATCGGTACGACGTCCTGCGCCAGCCACGTCTCCAGCAGGTGCTGCCCGAACTCCTCCCGCTCCGCGGGGTCGAACATCCCGCAGTACTTGCGCAGCAACGCATTCGGCTCCGGCGACTTCGCCTTCACCGCTTGGGCGATCAGCCACTTGAGCACCTCGGGCGGCACCGCGTCGCCCGAGTCTGCCCAGTGCACCTTCGGCAGCAGGTCCCAGCGCATCCACTCGAGACCCTTGGGCAGCCCCTTGGCCAAACCCTTCCCGGCGTCCTTTCGCAGGCCGTCGCGATCGACGTACTTCTCGACCGGCCGGCCGAAACTCTCGAGCGCGTCCAGGAGCGCGCCGGTGGTGACGTCGTTCTTCTCCTTGGCGATCGCTGCTTCGAGAGCCGGTACGGCGGGTTCGTACCGCAGCCGCTGAAGCCACTGCGCCGCAACGGCACGGACCTCCGCCTTGGTGTCCTTCAGCGCCGCGACCGGCCGTTCCTCGAACCCGTCGATGCGAGCCAGCATGTCCTGCGCAGCACGGCGTTTGCCCTTCTGCGGCCGCAGCGCGATCTTGGTCAGCGCCTCGACCGCCTCCCCGGGCAGCGTCGGCAACGTCGCCAACGCCCGGAACGGCATGTCGTCGTGCATGTAGTAGTCGCCGTTGATCTCCAGCATCTCCAGGAAGTGCGGCAACGCATGCCTCACGAACGGAGCCACCGCCTCGTCCGGCCAGTGGGTCGCGAGCCCGTTGTAGCTGCGCTTGTACCGGTCGGCGACGAGCGCGCTGCCGTCGAGTCCCATCGCGTCGAGGATCAGGGCGAGCTCGAGCAGCGTCGGATGCCCCGTCTCCTGGAACAAGCTGTTGTAGAACCCGCTCGCCTGCTCGGTGAGCAGATGGTTCCAGCCGGCCATCAGTACGCCGGTCCGGGCCAGCACCACGGTGGAGACGATCGGCCCCATCTCGGCCGCGTGCTCCCCCAGCACCAGGGCCAGCCAGTTCTGTGGCACTCGCCGCCTGACGATCTCGCAGGGCACCCCAGTCTCGAGCGTCGTCAGCACCTGCCGCAGATCGTCCTCGGTCAGGCTCAGCTCGTCACCGCTGCCCGCGAAGGTGTGGTTCCCCTGCATGATGTGGACCCACAGCGCGCCGAGCATGGATCGCAACTCGTCGGTGACGGGAACCCGCAGGTCGACAGGACGAATGTCCGGCACCGAGGCTTCCTCCTGCGCGGAAAAGGCCCAGGTGTCCAGGAGTTTGCGGACACTGGCCGCCCGATCGGCGCCGGCAACTTTCTCGGCCCACTGCCGTTGCTCCTCGTCGTCTGTTGCCCAAAGCAACTTCAGCGCCTCGATGCGCTGCTCCGGCTTGCCCTTCTCGGCCAGCACGCGGAGCTCCCCCAGTACGCCATCGACCGCAAGGAACCGCTGCGCGTCGGTCCGCACCTGCCGGTTGGAGGACGCGAGGACGCCGGCCAACTCCGGGGCAAGCTCCTGCTGCAGCTCCGCCGAGAGGTGCGTGAAGAACGGCAGCGCCGACTGCTGATGGGCGACCTTGTCGAGCGTCAGCCCGGCCCGTAGCGCCGGGAGATTCCGCCGCACCGCGTCCTCGTACCCGGGGAGGTGAACGACGGCGGAGACGCGATGGTCCGGGAAGTACCCGGTGTGCCCGGCCGGGATCTCGAAGGCGATCAGCAGCATCGTGGCGGGATCGAGGCCGGCCGCGACCAGGAGTTCTTCGAAGCGTTCGTGGCTGAACACGGCCGGGAGGTTGCCCAACTGCAACAGCAGCGCACCGATCCACGGCGGCTGGCCGGCCATGTCACGCGGAAAGTAGTGGGACGTGTTGGTCAGTGCCGTGCCCAGCAAAGTCGCCCAACGGCCGACGACTTCGATCGGCAGCTCCGCGAGACCTCCCAAGAAACGCTTCACGGCGGCCTCTTCGGCCGGCTCCCCATGCGCGATCACCCCGAGCTTCCAGGTCACGTCGTAGCCGCCGAGTCTGCCCAGCAACGATTGCCGGGCACCCGTCAGCACGTAGGAAACCAGGTCCTCGTGCAGGTCCGCGTCTCCGTCCGCGATCGGCTTCAGCGCCAATCGCAGGGCCGATTCGAGATTGGCCGGAACTGTTGTCGCTGTCATTCCCACCCCCAGGTCGTCGAGTCCCCGAAAGCTACCGACGACCTCCGACAGTTTCAGCAGTACGGCGGATTCGACGTCACTGCCGAGCAGACGCGGAGGAACAGGTTGAACAGCCGGTAGAGCTGGAGCATGTCTGCTTCGAGGGTCACGGTGCGGTCGTCGCGGCGGGTGACGCCGGGGATGGCGGTGAGGTGGGAGGGCACCGAGGCGGACTGCCAGCGGACGGCCATTGTTCGGGGACCGGTGGGGCGGGTGGGGTGTGCGAGGTTGGCGAGGGCGTCGGCGGTTGTCGACTCGATCGCCTCGCGGGCCTCGGTGACGGGGACCAACTGGGCTGCGAAGCGGTCCTTGGCGAACTTGACCGGGACGGTCGCCACCGCGGGGTCCCACGCCTTCATCTCGTCGCAGGCGGTGTCGTCGCCGGTCAGGAGGGCGATCGGTACGCCGTACGCCGCGGCGGCCGCGTGGAACAGGCCGATCTCGCCGGTGACCTCGTCGTCGAGCCAGATGTCCTCGATCTCGTGGCCCATGAAGCTGTGGCTGAGCACGCCGAGGACGCCGGCGCGCGCGTGGTACCCGACGCAGAGCGCCGCGTCGTACTCCGGGGTCAGGCCCTCCATCATGCCCATCGGCTTCGGGCGGCCCTTGATCAGGCGGGCGCGCGGGTCGAGGAGGTCGGGCAGCAGGTTGCGCATCGGGCCGTGCGCGTCGTTGACCAGTACCTCGGTCGCGCCGGCGGTGTACGCACCGCGGACCGCGGCGTTTACGTCCTCCGTCATCAGCACCCTGGCGCGCTCGTAATCGCGGCCCGGCGGCTGGACGTCCTCCGCGTCGACGACTCCGGTGATGCCTTCCATGTCCGCACTCACATAGACCTTCACACGCAGCAGCGTATGTTCTGACTATGAGCGGTCGCGCCGAGGTCCGGGCGTGGCGGCCCGGTCTGCCCGGCGTCGTCGAGGTCCTGCACGCCCATTTCCCGTCGCACGCGTACCCGAGCCACACGCACGACGCGTGGACGGTGCTGATCGTCGACGAGGGCGCCGTCCGGTACGACCTCGATCGGCATGAGCACGGGCTCGCGCAGGCACAGGTCTCGCTGTTGCCGCCGCACGTTCCGCACGACGGACGCTCGGTGTTTCCGGGCGGCTTCCGAAAACGTGTTCTGTACCTGGCGCCGAACCGGCTCGGCGGCCCCGACCTGATCGGTGCGGCGGTCGACCAGCCCGAGTACGTCGACGCGCTGCTGCGGCACCGGATCCACCAGCTGCACCGGGTGCTCAGTGACGGACGAGAGGACCTGGAGGCCCAGAGCCGGCTGACGTTGATCGAGGAGCGCATCCAGCAGCACCTCACGCGCCAGGTCGGAGAGCCGGGCGGCAGCGCCGACGTCGCCAAGCGGCTGCGGGACGCCGGTGTGGCGGGCCGGCTGCGGGACCTGCTGGACGCCCATGTCGCGGACGGGCTCACGTTGGAGCATGCCGCCCGGATCGTGCACGCGCACCCGGCGCATCTGGTGCGGGCGTTCAGCCGGGAGTTCGGGATGCCGCCGCACCGGTACCTGACCGGGCGGCGGGTCGACCTCGCGCGGCGGTACCTGCTGGACGGGCGCCCGGCAGCCGAGGTGGCGACGTTGGCCGGCTTCTACGACCAGTCACACCTGAACCGGCACTTCAAGAAGGTGCTCGGGGTCACACCGACGAGCTTTGCGGGGCCTTAGCCGCCTTGTAGGCGCGGACACCCCAAGTGCCCAGCAGCGCCGCGATCAGCAGGTTCACGACGATCAGGATCGTGTGCGCGACGTAGTACCCGGTCGGGCGGTCCTCGGTGTCGACGAGCGCCTTGATGAAGCGCACATAGGTGATGACGTTCCAGGCCGCGATCGCGAGCAGGACGACGGCGTGTTTCCGTTCGAGTTTCACTCAGCCATTCTGACTCGGGCGGTCGACCATCCGGAGCAGCTGGGTCCGGTTGGCCACGCCGAAGCGGCGGTACAGGCGGGTCAGCTGCGACTCGACCGCCTTCACCGACAGGTACAGCGCCGCGGCGATCTCCCGGTTCGTGGAGCCGTCGCGGACCATCGAGACGATCTGCTGCTCGTTGTCGGTCAGCTCCGACGGCAGCCGGCTGCGGCTCGGTACGTCGAGGCGCGCGAGCTCGGTCTCGGCGACCTCGCGCCAGGCGGGTGCGCCGTACGCCTCGAACTGCTCGATCGCGTCCAGGAACGCGGTGCGCGCCACCGAGCGGCGCCGGGCCTGCCGCGCGATCCGGCCGCGGGTCAGCTCGCAGCGCGCGAGATCGAGCGGGTAGACCCGGTCTCCCGCCGTACCGACGGCCTTCTCCAGCAGCTCCAGTGCCGCGGCCGGGTCGCCCTGCTTGGCGATCAGCAGCGCCTCGGCGCGATCCAGGCCGAGCTTGACGACACCGCGGTCCAGGTTCTCGGCGCGGGTGCGGATCTCGGCGATCAGCGTCGCCGCGTCGTCCAGCCGGCCGGCGGCGACCAGGGCCTCGGCGTAGTCGGCGTGCCACGGGATGACCGCCGGGTCCCACGGCATCGCTGCCTCCCCCGACTCCGCGATCGCGTCGAACGCCTCCACGGCCCGCTGCGGGTCGCCCGTCAGCACACCGAGCATCCCGAGGCTGGCCAGCGCGGGGCCGGTCCACTCGTCGTTCCCGATCCGGCGGACCTCGTCCAGCGCGGCGTCGGCGAGCTCGCGGCCCATGGCCGCCGTACCGCCCGCCCACTCCGCGCGGCTGGCGATGATCAGACCGACCTCGGCCTCGTCGCCGATGTCGCGCATCAGCTGGTAGCACTCGTGCCCCGCGGCGAGCGCGTCCGCGCCCCGGCCGCTGCGCTCGTAGATCGCCGTCGCCGAGATCAGGACCGACGCCAGCCAGCGCATCGCGCCGTGGTCGCGGACCTCGTCGGCCAGCGCGGTGATACCGGTGATCGCCTCGGCGGTCCGGCCGCGGAACAGCTCCTGCATCGCGGCCATCTGGCGCGCGTTCACCGTGGCCTTGGTGAGCGGCAGGCCCTTCGCGAGCTCGGCGGCCTGCAACAGTACGGCGTCCGCGGACTGCTCGGCGTCGCGGGCGATCAGCACCGAACTGGCGGCGCTCAGCGCGTCGACGACCGCCTCGGTGTCACCGGCTTCGCGCGCCAGCGCCTCGGCGATCCGGGCGTCCTCCTGCGCATCGTCGAGGCTGCGGTCGAAGTAGTGGCTGTGGCTGCGCTCGATCCGCACCCGCGCCTCGAGCCGCTGGTCCCCCGCGGCCGCCTTGAAGGCCTCCGCGAGCAGCTCGACGCGGCGGTCCCGCTCCGGCCAGACGGCATCCGCGCAGAGCAGCAGCGCCGGAACCTTGGTCGCCGGCAGGGTCGCGGTCTGTACGGCGAGACGCGCCATGTCGGACGACTCCGCCAGATGCCCCGCCGCCGCCGCGTCGTCGGCCGCGCGGGTGAGCCTCCGGGCACGCTCATCCGGCTGCGTGCACGGCGTACGGTCCGCGCTCAGGCGCCACAGGGTCGCGGCCGCACCGGGCGCGCCTCGTCCGGCGGCGACGGTGGCGGCTTCCTCGATGGCCGCGGCCAGCGCCGCGTCGGCCTCCTGGGTGGCGAGGGCGCGGTGGGTCGCGTTCTCGACCGGTTCGTCCACCGCGGCGGCGAGTTGTGCGTGGGCCTGGCGGCGGGCGGCCGACGTGGCCTCGGCGTACACGAACTCGCGGAGCAGCGGATGGGTGAACCGGAGCCGCTCGGCGGAGATGTCGATCAGGCCGAGGGTCTCCGCCTCGGCCAGGTCCGCGTCGATCGGGCGGCCGAGCGACGCGGCGAGCTGCGTCGTGGTCGGGCGCGGCGACGACGCGGCGTGCAGGAGCACCTCGTGAGTGCCGGTTGACAGCGTGGCCAGACGCTCCCCGAGCAGGGTCTTCAGGCGGCTGGACACCGGCAGCGGGTCGTTGGGCGAGACGCTCTTCGGATGCCGCAGTACGGCGCGCCCGAGCTCCAGGGCCATGAACGGGTTGCCGGCGCTCGCGGTGAAGATCCGCCGGGCGGTACGGACCGGGAGCGGGCTGGACAGCCGCTGCCGGAGCAGGCCGAGGACGTCGGGCTCGGTGAGCGGCGGGACCTCGAGCTGGAGGACGGGCTCCGGGCACGCGTCGGCCATCACCGGCAGGTCCCCGTCGGCGACCTGCTCGGTGGCGAGCAGGTGCACCCCCTCGGTCAGCCGGCGGGCGCAGAACGTCAGCACCTCGAGGCTGGACGGGTCCACCCACTGGATGTCGTCGACGACGATCAGCACCGGACCGGTCGTGGCGAGCCGGCGGAGAACGTGCAGGACGGCGAGCCGAACGGCCAGCTCGTCACGGACCGTGTCCGGCGCGCTCGCCTTCAGCAGCGCCACCTCGAGCGGCTGCCGGAGGTGGTCGGGAAGCACCTGCCAGGCGAAATCGAGCTGGTGGGAGAGCAGGTCGAGGAGCGTGACGTACGGCAGGCCGGCCTCGGCGTTGGACGGTGCCGCGCTGAGGATCCGGCAGCCCTGACGAACACGCTCCGCAACCAGGGTCCGGGCGAGTGCCGACTTGCCGATACCGGTCGGGCCGTAGAGCAGCACACTGCCGCTGGTCTCGAGCTGCTTGGTGGCACGCTCGACCAGTCCCGCTCGCCCGACCAGCTCGTCGTCAGTCAATACAACTCCTCGAAGGATTACCTTCGCCGATTATCACAGTCGATCGGTGTTCGACACGGCGAGTGTCACATGAGGAAATGTGCTGGCCACCATCCTGACACCCATTCCTGTCTGGTTCCGAGCAGTCAGCACGGCACGATCGTGCCGGGGCACCGGATGGTCTTTCGGCGACTTTGGGCACCCACCAACCGTTTCACCCCTGCGAGAACGGTTGGCGGGGGCCCAAAGAGCGTGGACGTCAGATGGATTCGAGGTCGCGCTCGATCGCGGCGAGTTCCTCCTCGGTGCCCTGGACCTTGGGGCCGGTGAACCAGCGGCGGGCGGACAGGAACCAGTACGCCGCCGCGAAGCCGAGCACGACCAGGACCGCGACCGGCGTGTAGTTGAACGTGCTACCGGTGACCGGGCTGACCTGCGGCAGCATGAACAGGATTGTGATGAACGCGACCCAGACGATCGCGACGATGCCGATCGGGCGGCTCCAGCGGCCGAGGTTCCACGGGCCCGGCTGGAAACGGTCGCCCTGCAGCAGCCGCAGCAAGGTGGGCAGGACGTAGGCGATGTAGAGGCCGATGACCGCGATCGACGTGACGGCGGCATACGCGGTCGCGTTCCACAGGTACGGCAGGCCGAGGACGAACGCCCCGCCCGCGGCCAGCCAGATCGCGTTCGTGGGTGTCCGGGTGCGGTGGTTGATCTTGTGCCAGAACTTCGACCCGGGCAGCGCGCCGTCGCGGGAGAACGCGTAGATCATCCGCGAGTTCGCCGTCACCGACGACATGCCGCAGAACAGCTGCGCGCCGATAACGACCAGCAGCAGGATCTTGCCGGTGACCATGCCGACCGCGTCGATGAAGATCTGCGCGGGCGGTACGCCGGTGTCGCCGCTGAGCGCGCCGTCGTAGCTCTGGATCGCGAACGTCAGCCCGATCAGCAGCACCCACCCGGCGGCCAGCGACACCAGGATCGACATCACGATCCCGCGCGGGCCCGAGCGGGCCGCGTCGTGCGTCTCCTCGGTCATGTGCGCCGAGGCGTCGTACCCGGTGAACGTGTACTGCGCGAGCAGCAGGCCGAGCAGTGCGACGTAGAAGGTGGATCCCCAGCCGGTGTTGTTGACGAAGTGACCGAACACGAACGACGCCGACTGGTGCTTGTCCGGGACGAACACCAGCGCGCCGACGATGAACAGCACTCCGACGATGTGCCACCAGACGCTGATGTCGTTGAGCCTGGCGACCAGCTTCACGCCGAACGAGTTCAGCAGCCCGTGCACCAGCAGGATGATCCCGAACAGCAGGATCGTGTGTCCCGGGGTCGCGCTGAAACCGAACTGCAGGTCGAGGAACGCGTTCAGGAAGAACGCCGCGCCGAAGTCGATGCCGGCCGTCACCGCGACCTGGCCGAGGAAGTTGAACCACCCGGTGAACCAGGACCAGGCGGCGCCGTTCGACGGGGCGAGTTTCGCGGCCCAGTAGTACAGGCCGCCGGCGGTCGGGTAGCTCGAGCAGACCTCCGCCATCGCGAGGCCCACGAACAGCGTCATCAGGCCGACGATCGGCCAGCCCCAGACGATCATCACCGGGCCGCCGGTGTTCATCCCGAACCCGTACAGGGTCAGGCAGCCGGACAGGATCGAGATGATCGTGAAGGACACCGCGAAGTTCGAGAACCCGGACATCGTCCGGGACAGCTCCTGCGCGTATCCCAACTGATGCAGGCGTTTCTCGTCGTCGGTCATCGGGGCGGAGTCGGTGCGGTCGTTGCTCACTGGGCCTCCTCAGCACTGCGGCTCAATGGTCTCCCCCCAGACCTTTAGCTCATTGAGGCACCGGGTTCCGGACGTGTCAAGGGAAACGGCCCGCATTGCCACGGCCCGCATTGACATCGCCCGGCCGGACTGAGTCAATGGTTCAGGGACAGACCAATAGACTCCGGGAGCGTGCCGTGCTGGGTGTGGAGGATTTGCGGAGACTGGTCGACGCCGGTGAGGTCGACACGGTGCTGGTGGCGATCACGGACATGCAGGGGCGCCTTCAAGGAAAGCGTTGCGGTGCACGGTATTTCCTGGAGGAGGTGCTGAAACACGGCACCGAGGGGTGCAACTACCTGCTCGCCGTCGACGTCGACATGAACACCGTGGACGGATACGCGATGTCGTCATGGGAGCGCGGGTACGGCGACATGGTGATGGCGCCCGATCTCGACACGCTGCGCCTGGTGCCGTGGCTGGAGGGCACCGCGCTGGTGCTGTGCGACGTGCAGTGGCTGGACGGTACGCCGGTGATCGCCTCGCCGCGGCAGGTGCTGCGCGCGCAACTCGACCGGTTGTCCGAGCGCGGGCTGAAGGCGTACGTCGGGACCGAGCTCGAGTTCATCGTCTTCGACGACACCTACGAAACCGCGTGGAACAAGCGGTATCGCGACCTGACACCGGCCAACCAGTACAACGTCGACTACTCGCTCGTCGGCACGTCCCGGATCGAGCCGCTGCTGCGCGACATCCGCAACGGGATGACCGGCGCCGGTCTGTACGTCGAGTCCGCGAAGGGCGAGTGCAACCTCGGCCAGCACGAAATCGCTTTCCGGTACGACGAGGCGCTGGTGACGTGCGACAACCACTCGATCTACAAGACCGGCGCGAAGGAGATCGCGGCCAAGCACGGCAAGAGCCTCACGTTCATGGCGAAGTACGACGAACGCGAGGGCAACTCGTGCCACATCCACCTGAGCTTCCGCGGTGACGACGGCTCGCCGGTGCTGGCTGGTGACGGCTCTCATGGCTTCTCGCGGCTGATGGAACACTTCATCGCCGGCCAGCTCGCCTGCCTGTCCGAGTTCACGTATCTGCTGGCGCCGAACATCAACTCCTACAAGCGTTTCGTCCACGGCAGCTTCGCACCGACCGCCGTCGCGTGGGGCCTCGACAACCGCACCTGCTCGCTGCGCGTCGTCGGTCACGGCGATTCCTTGCGGGTCGAGAACCGCCTGCCCGGCGGCGACGTGAACCCGTACCTCGCCGTCGCCGCGATCATCGCCTCCGGCTTGCACGGCATCGAGCAGGAACTGGAGCTCGAGCCGCTCCTGGAGGGCAACGCCTACGAGTCCGCCGACAAGGAACACGTCCCGGCCACCCTCCGCGAAGCCGCCGCCCTCTTCACTGGCTCGAAACTCGCCCGCACGGCCTTCGGCGACGAGATGGTCGACCACTACACCAACGCCGCCCGCGTCGAACTGGCCGCCTACGACGCCACCGTCACCGACTGGGAGCGAACCCGTGGCTTCGAACGCCTCTGAGGCCGCATACGCACGGGCCGACCGATCCATAGGCTCGGCTGGGGCGGCGCTGTGGTCGAGGGGTTATCCCCTGCCGTTGGGGGTTCTCCCCTCGTACACCAGCGAAGAACCCCCAACAGCAGGGGTTAACCCCTGCTGTGTGCCCGGGCGGTGCCGGTGATCGGGGATTCGGTGGGACGCCCGCCGAGCCGTTCGCGGGTAGGTCGCACGCCGCGCATCGGCATCACGACGTACCTCGAACCGGCGACCTGGGGTATCTGGCAGCGGGAGGCTGCCCTGGTACCGCGGGTGTACCTGGAGGCGGTGGTGGCGGCCGGAGGGGTGCCGTTGCTACTACCGCCGGTCGGGACCGATCCGTCCGTCCTCGAGGTCCTCGACGGACTGGTGATTGCTGGCGGGTGCGATGTCGACCCGGGCTCGTACCGCGCGGCCCCGCATCCGGAAACCGTCGACACCCGCCCCGGCCGCGACGACCACGAAGCAGTCCTGATCCGGGCCGCCCTGGACCGCGACCTCCCGCTGCTCGCCATCTGCCGCGGCCTGCAGATGCTGAACGTGACACTCGGCGGAACGCTGCACCAGCACCTGCCCGACGTCGTCGCCCACGACGAGCACCGCCCGTCACCTGCCGTCTTCGGCACCACTGAGGTGAAGACCGAGCCCGGCACCCTGACCGCACAGATCCTCGGCGAGCGCGCCGACGGCAGCTGCTACCACCACCAGGCCCTCGACGTCATCGCCCCGGGCCTGAAGATCACCGCCCGCGCCGACGACGGCACGATCGAGGCCACCGAGGTGGAAGGCCGCACCTTCGCCCTCGGCGTCCAGTGGCACCCCGAGGAGAACCCCGAGGACCTGCGGCTGTTCACCGCACTGATCAGGAGCACGACATGACGTACGACGTGATCAATCCGGCCACCGAGAAGGTGATCCGGACGATCTCTCTGGCTTCCGAGGCCGAAGCCGATGCGGCGATCGATCGGGCTGCTCGCGCCTTCGAGACCTGGCGCGATGTGACGCCCGCGGATCGCGCACGGTTGTTGCGGCGCTTTGCCGATGCGGTGGATGCCGACCTGGAAAACCTGGCTGCGCTGGAGGTCGAGAACGCCGGTCACACGATCGGGAACGCCCGCTGGGAAGCCGGAAACGTCCGCGACGTGCTCACGTACTACTCGGCCGCCCCGGAACGCCTTTTCGGAAAACAGATTCCGGTGGCCGGCGGCATCGACATCACCTTCCAGGAACCGCTCGGCGTCGTCGGCGTGATCGTCCCCTGGAACTTCCCGATGCCGATCGCCGGCTGGGGCTTCGCCCCCGCCCTGGCAGCCGGAAACACCGTCGTCCTGAAGCCTGCCGAACTCACCCCACTCACCGCGATCCGCCTCGGCGAGCTGGCCCTCGAAGCGGGTCTGCCGCCCGGCGTACTCGAAGTCGTGCCCGGCAACGGATCCGTTGTCGGAAACCGTTTCGTCACGCATTCCGCCGTCCGGAAAATCGTCTTCACCGGCTCCACCACGGTCGGCAAACAGATCATGGCCGGCTGCGCAGATCAGGTGAAGCGCGTGACGCTCGAGCTCGGCGGCAAGTCCGCGAACATCGTCTTCGCCGACGCCGACCTGCAGAAGGCAGCAGCACAAGCGCCGTACGGCGTGTTCGACAACGCAGGGCAGGACTGCTGCGCGCGCTCGCGGATCCTCGTCGAGCGCACGGCGTACGAGCGGTTCATGGAGCTGCTCGAGCCCGCCGTGAAGCGCTTCAGGGTCGGTGATCCGAGCGATCCGGCCACCGAGATGGGCCCGTTGATCTCGGCCGGACAACTCGAGCGCGTGGCGTCGTACGTCGAGAATCCCGCGTTTCAAGGGACAGCACCGAGCGGCCCTGGCTACTGGTTCCCGCCAACCGTCCTGGCGCCGGCCACCGATCGCGCGCTCCGCGAGGAGATCTTCGGCCCGGTGGTCGCGGTCGTGCCGTTCGAGGACGAGGCGGACGCGCTCCGGATCGCGAACGACAGCGAGTATGGGCTGTCCGGCTCGATCTGGACCCGCGACGTCGGCCGCGCGCTGCGGGTGGGCCGCGGTGTCGAGGCCGGGAACTTGTCGATCAACTCGAACTCGTCGGTCCGTTACTCGACCCCGTTCGGCGGTTACAAGCAGTCCGGCCTCGGCCGGGAACTCGGCCCGGACGCGCTGGCCGCGTTCACCGAGACCAAGAACATCTTCATCAGCACGGAGGACTGAGATGGACGTCAAGGCACACCGGCTCGAAGGCAGGGTCGCTGTCGTCACGGGTGGGGCGAGCGGCATCGGCCTGGCCACGGTACGACGGCTCGCGGCGGAGGGCGCGCACGTCGTGATCGGCGACCTCGACCCCGCCGCGGGTAAGGACGCCGCGGACGAGGTCGGCGGCCTGTTCGTACCGACCGACGTCACCGATCCCGCCGCAGTCGACAACCTGTTCAAGCAGGCCTTCGGCACGTACGGCAGCATCGACATCGCCTTCAACAACGCCGGCATCTCACCACCCGACGACGCCTCCATCCTGAACACGGGCCTGGAGGCCTGGCGCAAGGTCCAAGAGGTCAACCTCACGTCTGTCTACCTCTGCTGCAAAGCCGCCATCCCCTACATGCAGCAACAAGGCCGCGGCTCCATCATCAACACCGCATCCTTCGTAGCCGTCATGGGCGCAGCAACCTCCCAAATCTCCTACTCCGCCTCCAAGGGCGGCGTCCTAGCCATGAGCCGCGAACTGGGCGTCGAATTCGCCCGCCAGGGCATCCGCGTCAACGCCCTCTGCCCTGGCCCGGTCAACACCCCCCTCCTCACCGAACTCTTCGCCAAAGACCCCGAACGAGCCCAACGCCGCCTGATCCACGTCCCCATGGGCCGCTTCGGCGAACCAGAAGAAATCGCCGCCGCCGTAGCCTTCCTGGCCAGCGACGACTCCTCCTTCATCACCGCCAACACTTTCCTGGTCGACGGCGGAATCTCCGGCGCCTACGTAACCCCGATCTAGGTCGTGTCTGTTAATTGGTGATGCGGTGGTGGGTGACTATGGCGGCGAGGAGTACGCCACCGAGGTAGGTGAGGGCGTACTTGTCGTAGCG
>NZ_JBFAJQ010000024.1:0-64482 GCF_040655315.1 Kribbella sp. NPDC050459
AAACGCTCGGCTGGGACACCCCAGCCGAGCGCTTACGTGATCTACTCACCACCTAGAAACCAAGGCGGTGTTGCGACGACCCCTTGAAACCGCCGTGGGGAGGGGCCTTCGGTCAGATCTTGTCGTCGGCGTCCAGAGTGCTGGCGGCGTCAGGTGCCTCGGTCATCGGCGGCGGGGCGCCGGTGATCTTGCGGCGCCGCCGGGAACGGCCCTCGAGGTAGCGGGCAAGCAGGGACAGCAGCGAACACAGCCCGATGTAGATCAGCGCGACGACGATGTACGTCGGGATGTACGGGAAGCCGTACGTCAACCGGCCGCCCATCTGCTTCGCGACGTACAGCAGTTCGGCGTAGGTGATGATGAAGCCGAGCGCGGTGTCCTTCAGCAGCACGACCAGCTGGCTGACGATCGCCGGCAGCATCGCGCTGATTGCCTGCGGCAACAGCACCAGCCGGACCACCTGGTTCTTCCGCAGCCCGAGCGCGTACGCCGCCTCGCGCTGGCCCTTCGGTACGGCGGCGATACCGGCGCGGAAGATCTCCGCGAGCACCGAGCCGTTGTAGAGCGTCAGGCCGAACACGACCGCCCAGAACGGGCTGAGCCCGAGCTGGAACTGGATGTTGCCGAAGTAGAAGTAGAACATCAGGATCAGCAGCGGGACCGCGCGGAACAGCTCGACGATCAGCGTCGCCGGGGTCCGGATCCACTTGTGGTCGCTGATCCGCGCCGCCGCGAAGACCGCGCCGAACAGCAGCGCGAGCACCGCCGCGAGACCGGCCGCCCGCAGCGTGTTCAGCAGGCCGTCCAGCAGCTGCTGCTGGATCGACGAGTACTGGAACTGCCGCCAGAGCCTGCCCTCGAACTGGCCGTTCTGGTACATCCGGTTGATCAGCCACGCGAGCGCGCCGACCAGCACGACCAGGACCAGGATGTTGGTGATGCGGTTGCGGGCCTTCGCCCGCGGCCCGGGAGTCTCGTACAGAACTGTGCTCATCAGGCCACCGCCGTCCGTCGTTCGGCCCATCGTTGCAGGAAGATCAGCGGCACGATCAGGATCAGGAACCCGATCGTGATCCACAGCAGCGTGAGCAGCTGGTTCTCACCGCGCTCGGACATCGCGGCCGGGATCGAGCCGGCCTCCGCGACCGAGAACCCGGCCGCGATCGTGGTGTTCTTCAGCAACGCGATGAACACGCTCATCAGCGGCGGGATGATCGCGCGGAACGCCTGCGGCAGGACGACGATCGAGAGCACCTGGTTGAACGACATGCCGATCGCGCGCGCCGCCTCGGCCTGGCCGGGGGCGATCGTGTTGACGCCGGACCGGACCACCTCGCAGACGAACGCCGAGGTGTAGATCGTCAGCGCGCCGACGCCGGTCCAGAACGGGCTCGGCAGCGCCAGCTGCATCTTGGCGGCGCCGAAGAACAGGAACGCGAAGACCAGCGTCAGCGGAGTGTTCCGCAGGACATTCACGTAGCCGGTGCCGATACCGCGCAGGGCCGGCACCGGGGAGACCCGGAACGCTCCCAGGATCGTGCCAAACACCAGACTGAGCACGCCGGACACCACGAACAGGCGGATCGTCAGCCAGAAGCCGTCCCGGAACAGCGGCCAGTTGTCGGTGAGGACCGAGAACATCGCGACCTTCCTCTTGCCTTCAGGAACAGAGTCCGGCCGCGGCGCCCGTTGCGGACACCGCGGCCGGCTGTTGGGTCAGTACTTCTCGAGCGGCGGCGGGGTCGAGTCGGAGCCCGACTTGCCGAGCGTCTCGTCGTAGATCGCCTTCCAGGTGCCGTCGGAGGCCGAGGTCTCGAGGATCGAGTTCACCTTGTCCCGCAGCGCCTTGTCGGCCAGCGGCAGGCCGATGCCGTACTTCTCGGTGCTGAACGGCTTGCCGACCACGCGGAGCTCGTCGGGCGCCGTGGCGGCGTACCCCTTGAGGATCGCGTCGTCGGTGGTGACCGTGTCGACCTTCTTGTCCAGCAGCTGGGAGACGCACTCCGAGTAGGTCTTGAACTCGGAGATGTTGCTCGCCTCGGTCAGGTTCTCGTCCTTGACCCGCTGGATCGGGGTCGAACCGGTCGCGGAGCAGACCTTCTTGCCCTTCAGGGCGGTCTTGCCGGCGTCCATCGAGGTGTCGTCCTTGCGGACCAGCAGGTCCTGACCGGCGATGAAGTACGGGCCGGCGAACGAGACCTGCTTCTTGCGCTTGTCGGTGATCGAGTAGGTGCCGACGTAGTAGTCGATCTCACCACCGGCGATCGCGGTCTCGCGGTTCGCCGACGGGATCTCCTTGTACTCGATCTTGTCGGGGTCCATGCCGAGGCCGGCCGACACCATCCGGGCCACCTCGATGTCGAACCCGCAGCGCTTGCCGTCGGCGTCCTTGTAGCCGAGGTTCGGCTGGTCGGCCTTGACGCCGACGATCAGGTTGCCGCGGGACTTGGCCTTGCTGAAGGTCTGGCTGCCGGCCACGTCCACGCCGCTCGCGGCGGTGAACTTGTGCAGCTCGCCGCAGGAGTCGGACGCCTTGCCGCCACTGTCGCCGCCGGCGGCGCTCGGCTCGTCCTTGCCACACGCGGCGGCGGTCAGCGCGAGCGCTGCGACGCCGAACGTGGCGACGAGGGTGCGCATTCTCATGATCAGGTTCCCCTTCGTTTCGTTGCTGGTACAGCCCGCGGGCGGTGTGACTGCCGGATCAGTGCTTCAGGATCTTGCCGAGGAAGTCCTGGGCCCGCCTCGAGGTCGGGTTCGTGAAGAAGGTCTCCGGGTCGGCCTGCTCGACGATCTCGCCGTCGGCCATGAACACCACCCGGTTCGCCGCGGTCCGGGCGAAGCCCATCTCGTGCGTGACGACGACCATCGTCATGCCCTGCTTGGCGAGGTCGATCATCACCTCGAGGACCTCCTGGATCATCTCCGGGTCGAGCGCCGAGGTGGGCTCGTCGAAGAGGATCACCTTCGGGTCCATGGCCAGGGCCCGCGCGATCGCGACGCGCTGCTGCTGGCCGCCGGACAGCTGGGCCGGGTATTTCGCGGCCTGCGAGGCCACCCCCACCCGCTCCAGCAGCTCCATCGCCCGCTTCTCGGCCTGCTTCGGGTCGGTCTTGCGGACCTTGCAGGGACCGAGGGTGACGTTCTGCAGGATCGTCTTGTGCGCGAACAGGTTGAAGGACTGGAAGACCATGCCGACGTCCGCGCGCAGCTTGGCCAGCTCCTTGCCCTCGCTGGGCAGCGGCTGCCCGTCGAGCGTGATGCTGCCGGAGTCGATCGGCTCCAGCCGGTTGATCGCGCGGCAGAGCGTCGACTTGCCGGACCCCGACGGGCCGATCACCACGACGACCTCGCCCTGGTCGATGGACAGGTTGATGTCCTTCAGGACGTGCAGTTCGCCGAAATGCTTGTTGACGCCGGTCAGCGCGACCAGACCGGTTTGCGTCAGCGTGTCGGAATCGCTCATGGCCAGAACCTAGCGGAGCGGGGGGCCCGGTCGCAGCGCTGGGTGGTACCACGGTGGTAACGATCTGCAATAAAGGCACGCTCCGTGCCAAGGTCGTCACGGATCGCCGAAATGCATGTTTTCCCTATGTAACTGATGGTCGGAGGACGATCACTTCCACGCCTGCGGGAAGTGGACGTATGGTCCCTCCGGCCCTCGCACGCCAGGGCTACGGGAGCGCCGCCACGGGACGGCGACCCGCCAAGAACCACACCGGAGTGCGTCATGCGGATCTCGCTGACCAAACGCAGCCGTCAAGTCATCGCCGGCGGGCTGGGAACCGCCCTCGTCGCCGCCGGTATCGGCGCCTACGCCGGCCGCTACGAGCTGAAGGAAGAGTGGCTCAAACATCAGTGGGCCGGGCGGCACTACAACGCCGCCGTGATGGAGAAGGCGCTGATGATCGCCGGCGGAAACCCCGCCGAGATGCAGAGCGAGTCGAAGGAAGCCTTCACGATCGCCGACGAGTTCGAGCAGGCCCGGACCGCGCCGGGCGGCATCGTCGCACCGGGCGCGTACTCGGCCGCCTTCGCCCAGCTCACTGCCCTGCCGCACACGGCCGGTGCGTGGCGTGAGGTCACCAAGGTGCCGTACGACGCCGACGACGCCCGGTACCGCGACTGGTACTCCAACTCCAGCGGTGGCGCCGGCTACGTCACCGGCCGGATCACCGGTCTTGCCGCCGACGACGCCAACCACGTGTACGCCGCCGGCGCGAACGGCGGCGTGTGGCGCTCCAGTACCGGGGGCGGCAACTGGACACCGCTGAGCGACACCTTGCCGTCCCTGAGCGGCGGTGATCTCCAGCTCGCCGGTGACGGCTCGCTCTGGTACGCGACCGGCGAGGCGAACACCGGCGGAACGTCGTACGTCGGATCGGGCGTCTACCGCCTCGCGAATCCCGCCACCGGCAGCTACTCGCCGTCCGACCGGGTCGGAGGCAAGGAACTGGAGTCGACCACCGTCGGCCGGCTGCGCTGGGGCGGCGGGCAGGTGTTCGCGGCGACCAACCGCGGCGTCTGGTACCACGACGCGTCGACGACCGCCGGCGCCTGGAAGGTCGCCTTCTACCCGAACCCGGACTTCATGCCGCAGATCAAGGACGACGCCGGCAACGTGCTGGTGCCGGCCGGCAGCCAGACCGGCGGCGCGACGAACGCGGCGTACAAGAACATCGTCAACGACATCGCGATCGACCCGAAGAACCCCAAGCACGTGATCGCCGCGATCGGCTGGCGATCGGGTGACACCTACAACGGGTTCTACGAGACCAACGACTACACCGCCGGTCCGTCGAGCTGGAAGCGGCTCAACGTGGTGCTGGGAGGTATCAAGAACAGCACCGACGTCGGCTACACGACGTTCGCGTTCAGCAAGACCGGCGATCGTCTCTACGCGATGGTGCAGCAGCCGAGCAAGATCAACGGCAGCACGAGCCTGGCCGGCATCTTCGTCTCCAAGACCGGCAGTCCGTCGGGTCCGTGGAACAAGATCGCCGACCCGCAGATCCTGCACAACAGCGGCTCGGCCCTGGACCGCAAGGGGTACGCGGTCGGCGTCCAGGCCTGGTACAACCAGTTCCTGACCGTCGATCCGGCCAACGCCGACCACGTCTGGGCCGGGCTGGAGGAAGTGTTCGAGACGACCGACGCCGGCTCGCACTGGGCCACCGTCGGGCCGTACTGGAACTTCGGCTTCCCCTGCTGGAACATCGACGACTCGAAGAACACCTGTCCGATGGCACCGCACTCCGACCAGCACTCGGTCGCGGTCGGTACGTCGGGCGGCAAGCCGGTCGTCTTCGTCGGCAACGACGGCGGCATCTACCAGCGGCCGGTCAACGGCCAGGTCAACGCGAACAAGAACGGCACCGACTGGAAGTCGCTGACCACCGACGGGACCATGGACGCCCTGCAGTACTACTCGGTGTCGGTCGGCAAGGACACCGAGCACGGCGGCGTCGTGGTGTCCGGCGGCTTGCAGGACAACGGCGTCTCGAACCTGTTCGCCGTACAGCCGAACGGCAGCAACAGTGACACCAAGATGGGCTCCAACTTCGGCGGTGACGGCGGCGACGGGGCGGCCGATCCGCAGAACGGCTGCAACCAGCTGCAGGAGTACGTCGCTCTCGCGGTCAAGATCACCAACAACTGCGCGCTGAACAAGGGTGCGCTGAGTGAGGCCGAGGCGAGCTCGTGGGGTCTGGACCCGGGTGACCCGAGCCCGCGGTTCATCGCACCGATCGCGATCGACTCGGCGAACTCGAACGGCTTCATCGCGGGTGGTCAGTACGTCTACACCTCTACCAAGGGCTGGGGCATGCGCAGCGCGTCCGAGTGGACGAAGGCGTTCGATCTCGGGGCGGGGCACTCGGCGACGGCGGTCGCGATGCGCGGCGGCGTCGGCTGGGTGAGTTGGTGCGGTCCCTGCAACAACGCGGGCTTCGCGCGCGGTCTGGCCACCAACGCCGGCGGCAGCTGGCACCAGGTGACCTTGCCGTCGGAGTTCCCGAACCGGTACCTCGCGGGCGTCGGCATCGACCCGGCCAACGGGCAGCACGCGTACGTCGCCGTGAACGGCTTCTCGCGCCGCTTCACCGAGGGTCCGGGCGCAGGTGTCGGCCACGTCTACGAGACCAAGGACGGCGGCGCCACCTGGTCGGACATCTCGGCGAACCTGCCGGACGTCCCGACGAGCGCCGTCAAGCAACTGGCGAACGGAGCACTCGTGGTCGGATCGGACCTGGCCACGTTCTACCGGGCGCCGGGCGCGACCACCTGGCAGGTGCTCGGCACCGGCCTGCCGACCACCACGGTGATGGACATCGAGTCCGGCCCCGACGGCAACGTGTACGCCGCCACCCACGGCCGCGGCATCTGGAGCATCACGCCACCCGCGTGACGCGCCCAGCCTGACTTTGAGCACCCACCAACCAATACTCGACGAGGATTTTGGTTGGTGGGTGCACAAAGCAGGTGTCAGGCGGGGCGGTGGGCGCCGCAGCAGCCGCCGGCGGCGAGAGTCGCGGTCGTGGGCGGTTCCTTGACGGCTGCTTCTACGTCGGCGAGCATCCGCTCGCGCTGGGCGGGGGAGATGACGCGGCCGCGGGTGACGACCGTGTGGATCCGGCGGGTGTTGCGGATGTCGGCGAGCGGATCCGCGTCCAGTACGACGAGGTCGGCGATCTTGCGTGGCTCGACCGCGCCCGTGTTCAGGCCGAGGAACTTGGCCGGCTCGACGGTGGCGGCGTACAGCGCCTGACGCGGCGTGGCGCCGGCGCCGACCAGGTGCTCGAGCTCGTCGTGCAGGGCGAACCCCGGCACGGAGTACGGCGTACCGGTGTCGGTGCCGGCCAGGATCGGTACGTCGTGGTCGAGCAGTTCGCGGACGAACCGCTGCCGCCACGCCCACATCTGCCGCTGGTGGGAGACCTCCTCGGCGGTGCGGTTGGCGGCGTACAGGTTCTGGATGACGTAGTCGTAGGTGCCGATCGAGTCTGCGCTGAGGTACTTCGCGAGCGCCGGGTCGAGCTGTGTGTAGTCGATCTGGTCGAGCACGTTGTGCATGGTGAGCGTCGGCGTGACCCGGGTCCGGTTGCGGCGGAGCGTTCCGAACACGTCGGCGGCGCGCGCCGGGCTGTAGGTGTTCGCGGCGATCCACTCGATCGGGTGCAGTTGCCGGAACCAGGCGTTGTAGTCGCCGGTCGGCACGGTGATCGCGAGCAGCATCCGCCGTACCTCGGCCTCGCGGGTCGAGACCGCCAGGCCGAGCGAGTGGATGTGCTCGATGCTGCGCTGACCGGCGTTGCTGACCTCTTTCGAGGTGACCTGGTCGGGGCCGTGACCGTGGACGGTCAGACCGACCTTGCGGGCCTCGTCGACGATCGCGCGCCAGGATTCCCGGCTGAGCCGCGAGTAGACCTTGACGAAGTCGGCGCCCTGGGACTTCACCCGCCGTACGGCGGCCCGCGCCGCGGCGGCGTCGTCGACGACGATGACCTGGATCAGGTTCGGGTCCCACAGGGTGGGGTCGCCGTCGATGATGTTGCTCGCGACCACCATCCGCGGGCCGAGCAGGGTGCCCGCCTCGATCCGGTCGCGCCAGTCGTACAGCATCGGGTTCGTGCCGGCCATCTCGCGGACGGTGGTCAGGCCGTTGGCCAGATAGAGAGGTGGCGACACCCGCTCGTCACCGAGGCTGTGGACGTGCATGTCGGCGAGGCCCGGGATGACGTACTTCCCGCTCAGGCGGATCTCCGCGGCCCCGCGCGGCACCGGGAGCCGCCCGACGCCGATGATCCGGTCGCCGCTGATCAGCACGGTCTGGTGCGGGTTCTTCCGGCCGGTGCCGACGTCGACGACGGTGACGTCGGTGAGCGCGGTGATGCCGGTACGGCGTACTGCGAACGCGGGGGTCGTGGTGAACGCGCCTCCGGCGAGGACGACGGCGCCGGCGGCGGTACGGGCGAGGAACTGACGGCGAGAACTGTTCATGCCCCTCACTATTGTCGCCGGGCGACCGGCGGTCAGGGGTGTCAGCCCGCTGGCCCAGGTAGGGAAATCTCTACCGCGGCACGTACTCTTGGTGGCTGTCATGCGTACTTATGAGGTCCGCACCTACGGGTGCCAGATGAATGTCCACGACTCCGAGCGGCTGCGCGGGCTGCTGGAGGACGCGGGCTATGTCCGCGCGCCCGAGGGCGACGAGGCCGACGTGGTCGTCTTCAACACCTGCGCGGTCCGGGAGAACGCCGACAACAAGCTGTACGGCAACCTCGGTCACCTGGCGCCGGTGAAGGCCCGCAAACCCGGCATGCAGATCGCCGTCGGCGGCTGCCTGGCGCAGAAGGACAAGGCGTCCATCACGCGCAAGGCGCCGTGGGTGGACGTGGTCTTCGGGACGCACAACATCGGCTCGCTGCCGGTGCTGCTGGAGCGGGCCCGGATCGAGCAGGAGTCGCAGGTCGAGATCCTCGAATCGCTCGAGGTGTTCCCGTCGACGCTGCCGACCCGGCGCGAGTCGCCGTACTCGGCCTGGGTGTCGGTGAGCGTGGGCTGCAACAACACCTGCACGTTCTGCATCGTGCCGGCGCTGCGCGGCCGGGAGAAGGACCGCCGGCCGGGCGAGATCCTCTCCGAGGTCGAGGCGCTGGTCGGCGAAGGCGTGCTCGAGGTGACGCTGCTCGGCCAGAACGTGAACTCGTACGGCGTGGAGTTCGGCGACCGGTACGCGTTCTCGAAACTGCTCCGGGCGTGCGGGGAGATCGACGGGCTGGAGCGCGTCCGGTTCACGTCGCCGCACCCGCGCGACTTCACCGCGGACGTGATCGAGGCGATGGCCGAGACGCCGAACGTGATGCCCTCGCTGCACATGCCGCTGCAATCCGGGTCGGACACCGTCCTGAAGGCGATGCGCCGGTCGTACCGGCGGGACCGCTACCTGAAGATCATCGAGGACGTGCGCGCGGCGATGCCGGACGCGGCGATCACCACCGACATCATCGTCGGGTTCCCGGGGGAGACCGAGGAGGACTTCCAGGGCACGCTCGACGTGGTCCGGCAGGCCCGGTTCGCGGGGGCGTTCACCTTCCAGTACTCCAAGCGTCCCGGGACGCCGGCCGAGTCGATGGACCACCAGGTCTCGCGCGACGTCGTCCAGGAGCGGTACGAGCGGCTGGTCGCCCTGCAGGACGACATGGCCTGGGCCGAGAACAAGCTGGTCGTCGGCCGGTCCGTCGAGGTGCTCGTGGCCGAGGGGGAGGGGCGCAAGGACGCTGCCACTCACCGGCTCAGCGGTCGTGCCGCGGACAACCGCCTCGTCCACTTCGCCGTACCGGAGGGCGCCGAGACGCCGCGACCGGGTGACATGGCAACGGTCGAGGTCACGTACGCCGCGCCGCACCACCTGGTCGCGGACGTGTTCGGCGCCGTCCGCCGGACCCGCGCCGGGGACGCCTGGGAGCGGGCGCAGGGCGCACCGGCCGCCGCACCGGGCGTAATGCTCGGGATGCCGACGATCGGCGCGAAGCCGATGGAGCCGGCAGTGGGCGGCTGCCAGGCCGGATGAACCTCCCGGCGGACGCGGAGCCGTTCGCGTTCGGCCGGGACGCGGACATCTACGCGATCGACGACGACTGGGTGCTGCGGCGGTACCGCAACGGTCACCCGGTCCGCGACGAGGCCGACTTCATGCGGCACGTCGCGCAGCACGGGTATCCGGTGCCCGCGGTCCGCGACGTCGACGGCGCGGACATGGTCATCCAGCGCCTCGACGGGCCGACGCTCGGCGACGCCGCGATGGCGGGTGAGCTCAGCGCCGTCGAGATCGGCCGGATCCACGCCGACCTGCACCACCGCCTGCAGGCCATCCCGGCCCCGAGCGGTACGCCGGGTCACGTCGTCGTGCACGGCGATCTGCATCCGCTGAACGTGATCTCCACCGCCGACGGCCCAGTCGTCATCGACTGGCGCAACGCGGAAGAGGGCACACCAGAGTTCGACGTAGCGATGACCGCGATCATCTTCGCCCAGGTCGCCCTCGACCCCAGCTACGAAGACCTCACCCTCTTGCTCCGAGAGGCCCTCGCGACGTACCTGGACCTCTCGATAGACCCCACCTCGGCCCTCCCGGCAGCATTACGGGCCCGCGGCAACAACCGCACTCTCACCCCCGCAGAGCTCGCCCTTCTCCCGCAGCAGGAACAATTGATCCGGCAGCATCTGTGAAATTCGGTGCCATCGCGATAAAGTCGTGAAAGCAATTTCCTTGCCCTCCTGATGCGCTCAAGCGTTTGAGCTGCCGCAGTCTTGCTGGCTTTTCCGGGGGGAGGGTATTTCAAATGCTCGGTTCAGGTTATTCCGTTCTGATATTTCCGGCGGCCGATCCCACGCCGATTGCTCAAACCGCCACGCCGTCGCCGACCAGCACAGAGTCTCCGGTCGTCAACTCCAGCACACTGGCCTGGGTCGTCATCATCTGTGTGGCCTTGATCGTCCTCGCCGGCGTGTCCGCGGTGCTGCTGCATCGAATCGACCTCATCAGAAGAGCCCCGGACCGCGCGTCGGATCTCCGCATGACCAGGCCTGTGATCGCCATCATCCTGGTCGGCGGTCTGGTTCTGCTGACAGTCTGGGCTCTGGGCTTCGGCAATCCGGACGGTCAGCTGCAACTCTTGCTGGCAGGCGCCGTCGTATCTCTGGCATCCGCCGCCGTCGCGTTCTATTTCTCGTCCAGCGGTGCTGCCGATGCGCGAAGAGATCTGCTGACCGCCACCGCGGCGGCGGGGTAAGCGATCGTGCCGCAACCCACGGGTACGGCAGGAACGCCAGGCAGTTTCACACCTGCGAACTACGTCATGCCGCAATCATTGGCTGCCCTCAACCTGGCCGGAGCGCCGGTGCGAGCCGTGCCGAGTACTGCATGGCCCACCGGAAGTTATGTAGTACTCGGCGACAATTCGCAGGCTTACTGGAATGGTTCGGCGTGGGTGCAGGGGGTCGCGCCGTAGTGGGGCTCAAGCGTTCAGGAACTGTGAGGGCTTGAGGGGGCGGGTGACGATGCGGAGTTCGCCGATGTGGCCGGCGAAGCCCTGGTCGATCGCGTTGGCGTAGTGACCCGCGCCGACCAGCCACGGTTTGCCGGTGGAGGCGAGACCGTTGGACGGGGTCGACGGGTTGCGGAGCAGCTCTGAGGAGTCGACGTACACGACGCTGTGCCGGCCGTCGTTCACGATCGCCAGATGGAACCACTCGCCGGCGCGCTGCTCGTGGCCCCAGTTGGTGAACGTGTCGTTCTTGTCGGCTGGGTACACCGCCCACTGCACCTGCAGACCGCCCGAGAACCCGAGCTTCGCGGCCGGCTCGTCCGGGTCGCTGCCCGTCTTGCCCGCGTCGTGCCCGGTGCCGAGCCGCGTGAACAGCCCTTCCCACGCGTGGTCCTGCCCGTCGTCGGCGAGCTTCACGAACGCCTCGATCGTGTAACCGTTCGCGAACGTCATCGCGTTCAGCGGGGCGTCGTCAGCGGTCTTCAGGTATCCGCCGCGGACCGGGTTCTTGCCGCCCGGGAACAGCCAGCTCGCATGACCCGGCTGATCCGGGTGGTACTCCACCGATGCCGTCGGCAGGTCGGTGCTGAGCTGCACGCGGGTCAGGTCGTTGCCGTGACCGGACTGGTCGGCCACCTTGTCCGCGACCGGCCCGTCGAAGCGCCAGTACGCCGCCGTACCGGGGATGACGAGCTGCTTGGCCGGACGCGCCGGACGGACCGGCTCCGGCGCGAACCTGGCGAACCGCTCCGCGAAGTCGATCGGCACGCTGAACCGGTTGACGTCGTCGCTCAGCTCGATCTCCGCCTCGGCGAGCTCGGTGCGCCGGGCCGGTTCCTGGGCCAGGATCCACGGCGCGATCGTCTCGACGTCGATCGTGTTCCGGGCCAGGTCGAAGTGGTAGAGCCGGACCATTCCCGAGCCGCCGTAGTACCGGTCCTGGTAGTTCGTGATGTGCAGGTGCACGTCGTTGCCGGCGGCATTCTTCCGGGTGACGCGGCCGGGCGGCCAGTAGTGGCCGTTGAGCGTGAGGAAGATCTGGTCGCTGCCGTCGACGAGCTGGTCCCAGACCCGGTTGCCGTGGTCGCTGAAGTATGCGACCGGGTTGCCGTGGTCGGCGTTCACCAGTTCGTGGATGGTCAGGATCACCGGCAGCTTCGGGTGCGCCTTGATCACCGCGCGGGCCCAGGCGAAGCTCGCGTCCGACGGCCGCCAGTCCATTGCCAGCAGCAACCACTGGCGACCGGCCGCGCGGAACACGTGGTACGAGTTGTAGCCGTTCGGTGTCGACCCGCCGTACGTCGGCATCCACCGGAAGCGCCGCGGGCCGAACGTGTCCAGGTACGGCGACGGGCCGCGGGTGTCGTCCTTCGAGCCGTCGATGTCGTGGTTGCCGGCCAGTACCGAGTACGGGAAGCGGGCGCGGTCGAGGATCCGGAACACCGGGTCGGCCTGCGCGAACTCGCTCGCCAGCGCGTTCTCCACGACATCGCCGAGATGCGCGACGAAGACGATGTTCTGCTCGCCGCGCTGGTCGATCAGGTACTCGAACGTCGCGGTGAGCGGTGCGGCGTCACCGCGGTCCTGGTCGAACTGGTACTGCGTGTCGGGCACGACCGCCAGCGTGAACCGCGGGTGCTCCGTGTCGATCTTGGTGGTGCTCGCCGCGGCGGTCGTGGAACCCAGGACGCCGGGTGCTGCGATCGCGCCCGCCCCGAGTACGCCCGCCTGCAGGAGCCGTCGCCGGCTCGTTCCGTCGTACCGCTCGTTCATCGCCCCACGCTCCTGTGCTCGCTGACACCGCAGCGAACCTCATGGCGGGGGCCCGGCGGTGAACTCAGGCGAAACCCTGGGCGATCACGGCGGGAAGCGCGTCACCGGTCAACGACGCGAGCACCCGCGCCTCGTGCGGGACCACGGGATCCGGCAGGTCGTCCAGCGGATACCAGTCGAGATCGGCCGCCTTGTTCGGCTCCATCAGCCGCGGCTCGCCGCTCCACTTCTCGGTCACGAAGAAGAAGTCGACCCGCTCGTCGATCGGATCCCCATTGCCGCCCGTCCGGTGCATCGCCGTCACCGGCTGGAGGTCCGACGGGTCGACGTCGATCCCGACCTCTTCCTTGAGCTCCCGCACCGCCGCCGCGAGCACCGACTCACCCCGCTCGACATGCCCTGCGGGCACCGCCCAGTACCCATCCATGTATCCGGTGTCGGCCCGCAGCAACAACAACACCTCGTCCCCCCGCCGAACAATCACATAAGCCGCCGGCACCACCGAAAACCGATCCATACCCGCACCCTAATTGGTCGAGTCGTGGATGGTGGCCGTCGTGGATCAGCCCTTCTCCACGACTCGACGTACCCCTTCAGGACCACACGCCACGATTCGGCGGCCTCGCGCCGGGTCAGCTGCTCAGGGGTGTACGGCAGGCCGAGACGATCCGGCGTGGTCGGTCGGTTCAGCGGGAACGAACTGCTCCCGGCTCTCAGGGCGCCAGTGTTGGCGGGGTGCGTAGCCGTCGCGGCGGAGCCAGTGTTCGGTGTAGACGATTCGGTCGGGGGTGACGACGACGAGCGGGCCGAGTGGGGGCTCGTCGACCGGGTTTCCACGCTCGACGTGGTCGGACTGCCATCGGAAGGCCTCCCAGTGGTCGGCGAACGTATCGCTGTCAGGTGTCAACACCTGGGCCCGACCGAAGATCTGCGCCCCGCGGCTGCTTGCCTCACCGACCAGTGGTGCGAAGACCCCCACGGAAACGCGCGGGTCCGCGGCCAGGTTCCGCATCTTCGGTGACCGCGGCGACGCTGTGAACATCAATGCGAAGTCCAGGTGGTAGTACCGCACCGGTGTGGCCAGCGGGCCGTCTGATCCGGCGGTCGCCAGCACGCACATGTTCTGGCTCGACAGCAGGTTCAGGATCCGCTCGGACAACCGGTCAGGTGGGAGCTTCTTCGTCGGTGCCGGACCGGACAACCACGGATTCGTCAGCGCCATGAGAGATCTTCGCACGGCCACGGAAATTCAGTGGCCCGGAGTCACGGTCTTGCTCATAACGCAGTGGTTCTTGCCCTTGGCGCGCTCGTAGGTGAAGCCGGCTTTTTCGAAGAGGGTGCGGGTGCCGTTGTAGAGGAAGGAGGCGGTGATCTTCTTGCCGCCCGTGTCCTGGGGGTAGGCCTCGACGCGCCCGCCGCCGGACTGGGCTATCAGGGTCAGGGCGCCCTGGAGGGCGACGGACGAGACGCCTCGGCGGCGGTAGCTGCGGTCGGTGAAGAAGCAGGTGAGGCGGTAGTCCGGCAGTTGCTCCAGCCCGGCCTCGTACTCCTTGCTGTGGTAGATGTTCGGCAGCTCGGCCGGCGTCCCGTACTCGAGCCACCCGACCGCCCGCGCCCCGTCGAACACGAGCGCCGCATGCGCCCGCCCCTCCAGGACAAGGCGGTGCTTGAGGTCCCGGTTGCTCTCGGCCTCGAACGTCTTCTCGTCGTGCATCGTGTGGAAGTACGTGCACCAGCAGCCGACTGTACGACGCTATCCGGACGATCCCCGTCCGGAACGTCAGACGGTGTACGTCGTACCGGGGGAGGCGGACTCGATCGTCCCCGAAAACCTCTCGGCCGCGCGCGCAACTGCGACAGACGGCGTGAGCGAGCGGCCGATATGCGTGAGAATCAGACGCTTGGCGCGTGCCGCGGCTGCCGTATCGCCGGCCTGCTCGGGAGTGTGGTGCGCCGGCTCCTCGGTGGAGGTGTCCGCCTCGCAGAGCAGTACGTCGCAGTCGGTCGCCAGCGCGGTCAAGCTGTCGCACGGCGCACTGTCACCGGAGTACACAAGCGAGCGCCCATCAGTCTCGACACGTACGGCGTACGCGGGCATGCCGTGCTCCACCGCGCGACTGGTGAGCCGGACCGAGCCGACGGCGGCAACCTGCCCGTCGTACAGCTCGATGACCTCGAACGCGGACTCGATCGGGCTCCGGGCCGGACCGTTGGTGAGGAAGCCCGCAAGCCGGTTCGCGATCCCCGGCGGGCCGTACAGCGGGATCGGCGCACGCAAGCTGATGTCGGCGTACAGCGCCCCGTAGTACGCCGTCAGCAGGTCGGCGCAGTGATCCGCGTGCAGATGCGAGATCCAGATCGCGTCGAGCTCGTCGAGCCGCGCGTGCTCCTGCAGCGGACCGAGGGTCCCGCTGCCCGCATCCATCCAGATCCGCGTGGCGCCGGAGGCGACCAGATACCCCGAGCACGGGTTGCCGACCGCCGGGTACGGCGTGGCACACCCCAGCACGGTGAACTGCAGAGCTCCCATGCGCAAACCCTCTCCCGGACACGGCGAAGGGCCGCAAGCGGGGTGCTTGCGGCCCTTCGTGGGTGTGCGTCAGGCGGGGTTCTGCCGATCGGGGATGTCGTCGTTCTGGCCGTCCAGGTTGTCCAACCCTTCCTTGGCCTTGTCGACGCCCGTGTCGATCTTGTCGCCGTACTTGCCGCCCGTCTTCTCGTCGACGAAGTCACCGGCCTTGTCCAGACCTTCACCGACCTTGTCGCCGTGGCTGTCGACCAAGTCGGTGGCCTTGTCCTTCAGGTCCTCGGCCTTGCCCTTGAACTTGTCGAAGATGCCCATCTCGGGGCTCCCATTCCTGCGTAGTTGAGTGCTTACAGACAGCTAGCGTGATCTTCGCACCCCGAACGCCGGAACTGTGGGATCTCCGCGAGCGCCGTACCCAAAACGATGCCGGACAGGCTACTACTCGACGTCGCCGCCGCTGTCCGTCGTGCCACCGCCGGATTCGACGTCGCCGCCCGACTCCACGTCCCCGCCGGACTCCACGTCGCCGCCGGAGTCGCCACCGGGCTCGACATCGCCGGCGCTGAACTCGACGTCACCACCACTGCGCTTGGCCGCGGACACGTTGTCCGCCTCGTCCCCCAGGCCGAGCGCGTCCTTGGCCGCGTCCGACTCTTCCTCGAACGGATTCGTCACTTCGTTCCTCCCGTAGAAATGTTGCGAACTGCAGCGTTCCTACCGAACATTCCGGGTCATCCACAAGGCTGGTCCATACCTCTTGGCGAACTCTTCATCACGGTGCTGCCAGACTGGAGCGATGTCTGCTCCACTCGTCGTCGCGGTCGTCGGTCCCACCGCGGCCGGGAAATCCGACCTTGCCGTCGCGCTGTCGCAACGCCTGGGCGGCGAGGTGGTGAACGCGGACGCCATGCAGGTGTACCGCGGGATGGACATCGGTACGGCGAAGATCGGCACCGCGGAGCGCGCCGGCGTACCGCACCACCTGCTGGACATCCTCGACGTGACCGAGACGGCGACCGTGGCCGAGTTCCAGGCGCTCGCCCGGCAGGCGATCGACGACTGCATCGCGCGCTCGAAGGTCCCGGTGCTGGCCGGCGGCTCGGCGCTCTACGTGCGCGCGATCCTCGACGACTTCGTCTTCCCCGGCACCGACCCGGTGGTCCGCGCCCGCCTCGAGGCCGAGCTGGAGGCCCACGGCTCCGGCGCCCTGCACGCGGAGCTGCGCCGGCGGGACCCGAAGGCCGCCGACCAGATCCTGCCCAGCAACGGCCGCCGGATCGTCCGCGCGCTGGAGGTCATCGAGATCACCCAGGGCCCGTACGTCGCGACCCTGCCCGAGCACCGCTACGTCTACGAGGGCGCGGTCCAGCTCGGTCTCGACGTCCCGCGGCCGGTTCTCGACGAGCGGATCGGCCGCCGGGTGGACCGGATGTTCGACGCCGGATTCGTGGCCGAGGTGCGAGGTCTGCTGAACAAGGGTTTGATTGAGGGGAAGACTGCCAACCGCGCCCTCGGGTATTCGCAGGTGATCGCGTTGCTGAACGGTGAGATCGACGAAGCGCAGGCCCGCGAGCGGACCGCCCAGGCCACCCGCCGGTTCGCGCGCCGGCAGGACTCGTGGTTCCGTAAGGACCATCGCATCACCTGGCTCCCGTACGACGCCGACGACCTGGTGGAGAAGGCACTCGAAGTGCTCAGTAGAACTGATGTGGCCCAAGGCAACCGCGAAGCCGTCCCCGGCGTAGTCGAGGTGACAACAGGCCCGGGCAACGACACTGGGGCCGTCGATGCGAGGGGGTGACCGTGAGGCCGAGTTCCGTGAGTACCTGCTCGCGGACCGCACGAGGCTGATGCGTACGGCGTTGCTGCTCACCGCGGGGGATGTGCACACCGCCGAAGATCTGGTCCAGACCGCCTGCACCCGGGTGTACGTGCACTGGCACCGGATCAAGCACGAAGGCGCGGGCCCGTATGCGCACCGCATCCTGGTCAACGCCTTCCTGGACGAGCGTCGCCGCGCCGGCCGCCACCCGGAGGTGGTGACCGCGGAGGCGGTCGAGCCGCGACTGACCGATGTACCGGACCAGGCGGACACCCTCGCCATCCGGGGCGCGTTGCTGGACCTCGCGCCTCGGCAGCGGGCGGTCCTGGTCCTGCGGTACTTCCAGGATCTCGATGTCGCCAGCTGTGCGCGGATCCTGGACTGCACCGAGGGCACGGTGAAGAGCCAGACAGCCAAGGCGCTGAAGCGCCTCAAGGAACTGATGACGGAAGAGACGGGGAGTAGCTGAGAGCCCAGTGGACGAGGTCAAGAGACTACTGGAGGGGTTCGCGGACCGTGCCGCCGAAGGGTTGCCGGACGCGGATATCGACGCGGACGTCAGCCGTGGCCGGCTCGCGCTGCGCAGGATCAAGCGCCGGCGCCGGGTTACTGGGGTGCTGTGCGTCGCCGCGGCATCGGCCCTCGTGCTCGCGATCGGCAACCAGGTGAAGTGGTGGGGCGGCGGCAATGAAGTGGCCGGCGGCACCGCCGGCACCGTCGAGCCTGAGACGTCGGCCGCGAGTCCCTCGACGGCACCGCCTGTGACGCCGCAGAGCAGCGAGCCGGTGTCGATGTTCGGCGCGTCCGTCGTCGAACTGGTGGCGAACAAACAGCCCTGGAGCACGATCACCTGCTCGCTGGCGCCGAAGGGCTGGAGCGCCGAGACCCCGATCGCGGCCAACCAGGTCGTGCTGTCCCAGCCGACGATGCGGACCGCGGACGCCGCCGCCAAGGTGATCCTGCAGACCGCGCCGCAGGCCCGCAGCCTGTCGCAGGTCCGGGTGACCGACGCGAGCGGCAAGACCTTCCACATCGGCACCCTCGGCGGCCGGCTGAGCGGTCAGGTGAAGCTCGCCGACCAGTGGCTGCTGGTCGAGCTCCCGGCCGGCACGGTCGAGTGGCCGGACGACGTGCTACGCCGCTTCATGAACTCCTGCACCGCCAACTAGGCGCGCCACAAGTGGCGCGCGACCCGCAGGTGGGATAGGCAGGGCTTGTCCCTGTCCCCGAGTCCGTGTGGGGGAAGTTCGTGAAGAAGCTGGTCGCAACCCTGTCCGCAGGCACTCTGATCCTGACTGCCTTCACCGCAACACCAGCCACCGCCGGGGCGCAGGCCCCACCCCGGCAGCCGACCTCGATCGGGTACGGCGGCGCCGTGTCCTCCGTCGACCCCGAGGCGACGAACATCGGTCTCGACGTCCTGCGTCGCGGTGGCAACGCCGTCGACGCGGCCGTCGCCACCGCTGCCGCGCTCGGCGTCACCGAGCCGTATTCGGCCGGCATCGGCGGTGGCGGGTACTTCGTGTACTACAACGCCAAGTCCCACAAGGTGTACACGATCGACGGCCGGGAGACCGCGCCCGCGACGATGCCGTCGAACGCGTTCGTCAACCCCGCGACCGGCCAGGCGTATCCGTTCGCGCAGCTCGTGACGTCGGGCGTCTCGATCGGCGTACCGGGAACGCTCGCGACCTGGGACCGGGCCCTGAAGCAGTGGGGTTCGCTGTCGCTCGGCAAGGCGCTGAAGCCGGCCGCGGACCTGGCCGACCGTGGTTTCGTGGTCGACCCGACGTTCCGCCTGCAGACGCTGGAGAACAAGGACCGCTTCGCGCAGGTCGTCCCGACCGCCAAGCTGTTCCTGCCGAACGGTGATGCGCCGCAGGTCGGCGCACTGTTCAAGAACCCCGAGCTCGCGGCCACCTACAAGCTGATCGGTCAGCAGGGACCGTCGGCGTTCTACAGCGGAGCGCTGGCCGGTGAGATGGCTGCCGTCGCCAAGAACCCGCCGAAGACCGCGGACGCCACGCTGCCGTTCTTCCCCGGCTACCTGCAGACCAGCGACCTCGCGGCGTACAAGACGATCGACCGTGCGCCGACCAAGGTGCGGTACGACGGGCTCGACGTCTACGGCATGGCGCCGTCGTCCTCCGGCGGTACGACCGTCGGTGAGTCGCTGAACATCCTGCAGCCGCAGCGCATCCGGCAAATGTCGACGACGCAGGCGCTGCACACCTATCTCGAGGCGTCCGCTCTGGCCTTCGCGGATCGCGGCGCGTACGTCGGTGACCCGGCGTACGTCGACGTACCGCTGAAGGAGCTGTTGTCGAAGGGGTTCGGGGCCGAGCGGTCCTGCCTGATCGACCCGCAGCACGCGGCGACCAAGCCGGTCAAGGCAGGTTCGCCCGACGGCGACTACTCGAAGTGCGGCAAGAGCAGTGCGGTCGAGGAGCGTCCGGACACCGAGGGGCGGTCGACGACGCACATGGTCGCCGCCGACAAGTGGGGCAACGTGGTGTCGTACACGTTGACGATCGAGCAGACCGGCGGCAGCGGAATCACCGTGCCCGGGCGCGGCTTCCTGCTGAACAACGAGCTCACCGACTTCTCCGCCGTACCGGACCCGAAGGACCCGAACCGGGTCGAGGCCGGGAAGCGGCCGCGGTCGTCGATGTCGCCGACGATCGTGCTGCGCGGCGGGCAGCCGTACATCGCGCTCGGCTCACCGGGCGGCTCGACGATCATCACGACCGTCCTGCAGACCCTGACGAACCGGCTCGACCGCGGCATGACGCTGCCCGAGGCGATCGCGGCGCCGCGGGCTTCGCAGCGCAACACCGCCTCGGTGACCGCGGAGCAGGCGTTCATCGACCGGTACGGCGCGGCGCTCGCGCCGTACGGTCACACGTTCACGCCTGCCGGTGCACCGGGAAGCTCGGCCTCCGAGATCGGAGCGGTCGCGGCGCTGGAGTTCTTGCCGGGCGGCGCAATCCTCGCGGCCGCGGAACCGGCCCGGCGCGGTGGGGGAGCGGCCGGAACGGCCTGGCCCGTCAGAGTGCGGTGATGATCGCGGCGACCAGGCCGGCGCGCTCGGCCAGGGTCGCCGCGACGATCTGTTCGTGGACGGCGTGGGCCCCCTTGCCGAGCGGGCCCAGGCCGTCCAGCGTTGGAATTCCCAACCATCCGGTCAGGTTGGTGTCGGCCGCGCCGGACGCGGCCGCACCGCCGACCTCCTGGCCGACGGACCGTCCGGCCGCGGCTACCTGCGCCAGCAGCTCGTCGGTCGCGGGTGACGGTTGCCAGGCCGGCCGGTTCGACATCACCCGCACCGTCAGCTGAGCGTCCCGCACCGGCTGCAACGCGGTGACGGCCGCCAGCACCGACTCCTCCGTCGACGGATCGACGAAACGGAACCCGATGTCGGCCGCCGCCGAGCCCGGTACGACGTTCGTGCGGCCGCCGCCGGTGATCGTGCCGACATTGCACAGCACCTGGTCGTGCTCGGCGACGATCCGCCGGACGGCGACCAGTTGGTCGACGAGTTCGTCGATCGCGGACACACCGCCGGCCGGGTCGAGCGCGGCATGCGCTTCGCGGCCGGTGACCTCGATGCGGACCCGCGTGCTGCCCCAGCGGGACGTCTTCAGGTCGCCGTTCGGATGCGGCGGCTCGAAGCCGAAAGCGGCGTACACGCCGGCTGCCTCGGCCGTCACCAGCTCCCGCGCCGACGGGGAGCCGATCTCCTCGTCCGCGACGACCACGACCCGCAGCGGGCGGTGGTCGCGGCCGGCGACCTGCTCCAGCGCGGTCTCGAGAACGACAAGTCCGCCCTTCATGTCGAACACGCCGGGTCCGTGGATGATCCCGTCCACCTCGCGCCACGGCATTGCGTCGGTCAGCTGCCCGATCGGCCAGACGGTGTCGTGGTGCGCCAGGAAGAGCAGCGGCGCCTCGCCGGCGCGCCCGGGGAAGTCGGCCACCAGGTGGTCGCCGGTCGGCGTGGGCACCCGGCGGACGGTCCCGCCGAGCTCCGCGTAGCGCGCCGCCAGCCGGTCGGCGAAGGCGTTCAGCGCGGTCGCGACACCGGTCGGGGTCTCCGCGCCGACATACTCCCTGAGTCGCTCAATGCTCATGGATAGTCAACGTATCATCATCCGATCGGCGATTGACCAGCGTCGAGTGAGCGAGGATAGGATCGAGATATGAATCGTATCTCTGAGGTGAGCTTCCGCGCGGTCTCGCTCACCACGGCGGCGAGGTTCGCCGAGGCCTCGACGCTGTACCGCGAGGTCTTCGGCTACCTCGACCCGGCGTTCGGGCTGAACCCGCGGCTGCTCGGCGCGCTGGCGAGCAACGGCGGCTCGGTGGTCGGCATCCTCGACGAGAACGACGTGCTGGTCGCGTTCGCGTACGGCTTCTGCGCCACCGACCGGCGCGGTTTCTACCACTACTCGCAGTCGGCCGTCGTCGCCTCCGACCAGCAGGGGCACGGCCTCGGCCGGATGCTCAAGCACGCCCAGCGCGAAGTTGCCCTCAGCCACGGTATGTCGCGGATGCGCTGGACCTACGACCCGGCGCAGATCCGCAACGCGCACTTCAACCTCGACGTGCTGGGCGCCCGCGGCCGCTGGTTCGCCCCCGACATGTACGGCCCGGGCACCGACCGCGTGATCGTCGAATGGGATCTGACCCGTGAGCAGCCCAGCACACCGTCCGGCTTGACCGAGTTGGTCGTGCCGGCCGATGCGGGTGAGTTGCGGCGGTCCTTCGAGGAGTTGCTGGCGAAGGGGCTGGTCGCCGTTTCGTGCCGCCGGCTCGCGGACGGCGCCGGCGCCTACTACTTCGGCCCGGCCGACGATGCCTGACGACCCGCTGAACCGCGAACTCGTCAGCCCGCACGAGCGGTACGACGCCCGGCTGCAGCGCCGCTCGTCCGCGATGCTGCAGCGCCGCGTCGTCGAGCAGGAGCGCGCCTCGATCGACGGGGCCCTGGACCAGATCCTCACCGACGAGTCGATCGCCCAGGCCGCGGCCCGGATCGTCGCCGCCCGCCGGCGCTTCATCATCGGCTCGGCGAAGTCGTTCTCGTACGCGTCCTTGCTGGCGTTCGACCTCGGCGTCGGGCTCTCCCAGGTGACGCTGATCGACGGCACCGTGGTGCGCGGTGTCGACGTGCTGGCCGACGTCCGGTCCAACGACCTGATGGTCGCGTTCTCGTTCCGCCGGTACCGCCGCGACACCGTCGAGGTCGCCCGCCGGTTCGTCGAGGCGGGCGGTGAACTCGTCGCGGTCACCGACTTCGAGGACGCGCCGCTGGCGAAGCTCGCCGACCAGTGCATCTACGTCGCGACCGGCAGCGCGTCGTACGTCGACTCGCCGACCGTCGTCGCCTCGGTGCTGCATGTCCTCGCGACGCTGACCACTGCGAGCGCGAAGGGCGCGCGCCGGCGGCTGGTGGAGCGCGACCGGTTGAACACGGAGCTGGGGTTGTATGTCAACTGACCTGAAGATCGTCGCCGCCCGGCTGCACCGGGTCCGGATGCCGCTCGTGCACGAGTTCCAGACCAGCTCGCACCGCAAGGCGTTCCTCGACCACATCCTGGTCGAGCTGGAGGACGCGTCCGGCGCGGTCGGCTGGGGCGAGATCGCGTCGTCCTCCGACCCGTTCTACGCCCCCGAAACGGTCGAGTCCTGCTGGCACATCGCCTCGAAATACTTGCTGCCCGCCGTCTTGGATACCCCCTGGACACATCCGGATCAGCTCGCCCGCAGGTGGTCCAAGGTCCGCGGCAACAACTTCGCCAAAGCAGGCGTCGACATGGCGACCTGGGTCCTGTGGGCAGAGACCCAAGGACTGCCGCTCGCGACAGTTCTGGGCGGCACACGGACCGAGGTCGTTGCGGGTGTTTCGCTCGGCATCGAGCCGACGATCGACGAACTGCTCGGACAGGTCCAGCGTCAGGTCGACGCCGGGTACCCGAGGGTCAAGCTGAAGATCGCCCAGGGCTGGGACGTCGAACCGGTTCGTGCCGTGCGTACGGCGTACCCGGAGCTCGATCTACATGTGGACGCCAACGGGATCTACACCGCCGACGACCTGGCACACCTGCAACAGCTGGACGCCTACCGGCTGACGATGATCGAGCAACCGTTCGCGCCCCGCGACCTGCTCACCCACGCCGCGTTGCAGCGCCGGATCAGTACCCCTGTCTGCCTCGACGAGAGTATCGAGACGGTCGCCGACCTGGAGACCGCGCTGGAACTACAAGCGCTGCAGGTCCTCAACATCAAGGTGTCCCGGATGGGCGGGCTGACCCCAGCGCGTGAAGCGCACGACCGGGCGCGGGACGCCGGGATCCCGGTCTGGTGCGGCGGCATGCACGAGTTCGGGATCGGCCGGCTGGCGAACGTCGCGCTCTCCGCTCTCCCCGGGTTCACCCTCCCATCGGATGTGTCCGCCTCGGAGAAGTACTACGCCCGGGATGTCGTCGTACCCGCCGTGACCGCCGTCCGGGGCGTCGTCCAGGTGCCCGAGGCACCCGGTCTCGGGCATGCCGTCGACCGCGAGCTGATCTCCGCCAACACGGTCGCCGAGCTGTCCCTCGGACCAGAACAGGAGTGATTCGATGCGCGTGGCGCTGACCGGCGGCCTGGTCGCGGACGGCACCGGCGCCGAGCTCAGGCCCGGCACCGTGCTCGTCGAGGGGGAGCGCGTCAGCGCGGTGCTGCCGCTCGGCGATCCGGTGTCCGACGCAGAGGTCATCGATGCCACAGGCAACATTGTGGCACCGGGATTCGTCGACCTGCACTCGCACGCGGATTTCAGTCTCGGCTCGAGTCCGGCGGCAGCGTCGCAGCTCACCCAGGGCGTCACCACTCTCGTCGCCGGGAACTGCGGCTGGTCCCCGTTCCCGATCACCGATCTCGAGACCCTGCGGGCGGGCACGGCGTTCCTCGATCCCCGGCACGACTGGTCGTGGCACGACCTCGCCGGCTTCGCGACGACGCTGGAACCGGCGGTGAACCTCGCCCTCCAGGTCGGCCACTGCACGCTGCGGATCGCCGCGATGGGCAGCGCGCAGCGGCCGCCGTCGCCGTCCGAGCTCCGGACGATGCAGGACCTGCTGCGCGCGGCGGCCGACCAGGGTGCCGTCGGCTTCTCCACCGGCCTGATCTACGCGCCAGGCACCTACGCGTCACCGGAAGAGGTCGCCGCGCTCGTCGGCACTGCCGCCGAGTGCGGTCTGCTGTACTCGACCCACATCCGCAACGAAGGCGCCGGCCTGCTGTCCGCACTGGACGAGGCGATCGCGGCCGCGCGGGCGGGCGGCGCACGGCTGGATCTCGCACCTGAAAGCCGTTGGCAAGGCCAACTACGGTTTGGTCGGCGCGGCTCTCGAACTGCTGGACCGGGTCGACGATGTCGACCTGGGCTGGGATGCCTACCCGTACACGGCGACGAGCACGACGCTGACCACCAGACTGCCGACCTGGGCGCTCGCCGACGAGACACCTCCGGCGCCCGCGCGAGGCCGCGCTCGTCGCCCCGCGCTGCTCGCCAGGCTTGCCGATCCCGCCGAACGAGCACGGATCGCGGACGCTCTGCGGGCCGACGTCCTGCTCTCACCCGACACCGTCGTGATCGCATCCCTCCCACCCGGGCGCTACGCGGACTGCCGCGGCCTGAGCCTGGCCGAGATCGCCCGGCGGGACGGGATGGACGCCGCCGAGATCGTGCTCCGCATCCTCGAGTCGCACCAGGCCGCGGTCAGCGTCGTGAACCATGCGATGAGCGAGGACGATGTGACGACGGTCCTCGAACATCCACGGACCGCGGTCGCCAGCGATGGCTGGATCATGGATGCGACCGGGCCGGGTCACCCGCATCCCCGCAACTTCGGCACCTTCCCGCGCGTGCTCGGCCACTACGCCCGCGACCGGGGTGTCCTCACCCTTCCCGAGGCGATCCGCCGGATGACGTCGCTCCCGGCCTCCCGTCTCGGCTGGTCCGACCGCGGCGTGATCCGACCCGGCGCCGTCGCCGACCTGGTCGTCCTCGACGCGGCCCAGGTCGCCGACAAGTCGACGTACGACGACCCCTGGCAGCTGTCCGTCGGCGTACGGCACGTCCTCCTCGCCGGCCAGCCGGCCTTCACCAACGGCACACCGACCGGTCGCCGTGCCGGCCGGGTTGTCGGCAGCTGAACAGTACGTACAAAGCGCCTACATAGTGCACCTGAGCGTGATCGTGTCCGCGCGTACACCGTCTCGCCGGTGCTCTACCTGTCGAGCTGCCGACCCTTGAACCGCTTCGGCCCCTCCGGCAGCGGGGGAGGAGCGGCCGGTGCCTCATCCGCCTCGGTGTCGAGCCACCCGTCGTGCTCAGCCAGCAACGCATCCAGCGCGGCCCGGTCCACGTCGCCCAGTACGACGACCCACGGGTGATCCTCGTCGTCGTCCTCGCCGTGGAAGCGCCCGCGGCCGACCTCACCGCCCAATTGGTCCGCGACCGCGACGGCGTCGTCCCGCTCCCAGAAGTACGCGATCAGCTGCACGGACGACACCGTACGCTGTCGGCATGAGTACGTTTCCCTGGCTGAAGGGGCATGGCACGGAGAACGACTTCGTGGTTCTGCCCGACCCGGACGGTTCCGTGCACGGCGAGCTGGACGCGGCCGTGGTGCGGTTCCTGTGCGACCGGCACGCGGGGCTCGGCGCGGACGGGGTGCTGCGGGTGATCCGGGGCGACCAGCAGTCCTACGTCGCGGACGGCGGCGACTGGTTCATGGACTACCGCAACGCGGACGGTTCGATCGCGGAGATGTGCGGGAACGGCGTTCGGGTCTTCGTGAAGTACCTCGCCGAGGCGGGCCTGATCGACGGGAAACCGGTCCGGGTCGGCACACGTGCGGGCGTCAAGCAGGTCCGGCAGAACGACGACGGCACGCTGACCGCGGACATGGGCGAGCCGACGCTCCCCGCCGCGGCCGGAATCGTGGTCGAGGCCAACGGTCACCAGTGGCCCGCCGTGTCCGTGGACATGGGCAATCCGCACGCCGTCACGTTCGTCGACAGCCTGGAGGAGCCCGGCAACCTGTGCGATCAGCCCGGCTGGTCTCCGGCGGAGGCGTTTCCGGAAGGCGTGAACGTCGAGTTCGTCGTACGCCGGGGCGCGCACGACGTCCAGATGCGGGTGCACGAGCGGGGCGCGGGGGAGACCCGGTCCTGCGGGACGGGCACCTGTGCCGTCACGGTCGCGGCCGCGCGCCAGGCCCGCGACGCGCTTCCGGTGACGTACCGCGTCGGCGTACCAGGCGGTGAAGTGTCGGTCACGTGGCGTGCCGACAATCATCTGGAACTGACCGGGCCGGCCGTGTTGCACGCGCGCGGGGAGTTTGATCGGGCCTGGTTGGGAATCTGATTCCTGCGTGGGGCGTTGACTCCTGGTAAACGGGTCGCCTGTACTAGGAGCCCGTGCCACCATGGAAGGTATATGACGACCCATTCACAGGCATACGAGACCACCGACGTCGAAACCGACCTCATCGAGGGCGATGACTCCGGCGCTTCGTTGACGGGTCACGATGAGTATGACCAGGATCTGACCACCGAGGGCCTCGAGCTCGAGGAGCGCCAGGCGCTGCGCCGCGTGGTCGGTATGTCGACCGAGCTGACCGACATCAGCGAGGTCGAGTACCGCAAGCTGCTGCTCGAGCGGGTGCTGCTGGTCGGCGTCTGGACCGAGGGCAGCGCCGAGGACGCGGACAACTCGCTGGCCGAGCTGAAACTGCTCGCCGAGACCGCCGGCTCCGAGGTGCTCGACGGCGTGATCCAGCGGCGCAAGAAGCCCGACCCGGCGACCTTCATCGGCTCCGGCAAGGTCGTCGACCTGCGCAACCTGGTGGCGTCGCTCGGCGCCGACACCGTGATCGCGGACGGCGAGCTGGCGCCCGCGCAGCTGCGCAACCTGGAGGACAAGCTCAAGGTCAAGGTCGTCGACCGGACCGCGCTGATCCTGGACATCTTCGCGCAGCACGCGAAGAGCAAGGAAGGCAAGGCCCAGGTCGAGCTGGCCCAGCTGCAGTACATGAAGCAGCGCCTGCGTGGCTGGGGTGGAAACCTGTCCCGCCAGGCCGGTGGCCGCGTCGGTGCCGCCGGTGGCGGTATCGGCGGCCGTGGTCCCGGTGAGACCAAGATCGAGACCGACCGGCGCCGGATCAACACCAAGATCGCGAAGCTCCGCCGGACGCTCAAGGAGATGAAGAGCACCCGATCGACGATGCGCCAGGAGCGGCGCCGGAACCTGGTTCCCTCGGTGGCGATCGCCGGGTACACCAACGCCGGCAAGTCCTCGCTGCTCAACCAGATCACCGGTGCGGGCGTGCTGGTCGAGGACGCGCTGTTCGCGACCCTGGACCCGACGACCCGCCGGACGACGACCGCGGACGGCCGCGTGTACACGCTGACCGACACGGTCGGGTTCGTCCGGCACCTGCCGCACGACATCGTCGAGGCGTTCCGGTCGACGCTGGAGGAGGTCACCGACGCGGACCTGCTGCTGCACGTGGTCGACGGTTCGCACCCGGACCCGATCGCGCAGATCCAGGCGGTCCGTGAGGTGCTGGCCGAGATCGACGCGACCGACGTCCCGGAGATCGTGGTGATCAACAAGGCCGACGCCGCCGACCCGCTGGCGCTGGCCCCGATCCTGCACCGGGAGCCGAACGCAATCGTCGTGTCCGCGCGCACCGGCGAGGGCATCGACAAGCTCCGCGAGCTGATCGAGGGCGCGCTGCCGCAGCCGCACATCGCCCTCGACGTCCTGCTCCCGTACGACCGCGGCGACCTGGTCTCCCGGATCCACTCCGAAGGCTCGGTCGAACACCTCGAACACACCGCGGACGGCACCCGCATCACCGCCCGGGTACACCCCGCCCTGGCCGGCGACCTCACGCCGTACTCAGCGGTCTGAGCGAACGCGAAGCGGCCCCCGAGTGTCCTCGGGGGCCGCTTGCTGTTTCAGGACGTCACTTGCGCTTGGTCACCTGGACCGTCATCGAGGTGCCGGTCTTCGACAGGACCTTGATGTTGACGCCGTTGTTGGGGATCTTCACGCTGCTCGTCGGCTGGTCCGCGGTCCAGTACGACTTGCTGTCGTTGAAGGTCGGTACGGCGTTCTGGCCGCGGATGTAGCTGGCCTGCCCGTTCACGTGCAGCGTGAACGAGTCCGCCTTCTCGAGACCGAACGGAGCGTCGTACGCCGCGATCCGCGGACGCCAGATCTGGCCGTCGAGACGGTTGATCGGAGTCGGGTGCGAGTCGATCGGCAGGACGAGGCCCTCGCCGGGGTGCTCGTTGGTGTTGTTGTCCTCCTGCGAGGTGTCCCAGTACCAGACCAGCAGGCCGTCCTGGTACGGGAAGTGCTCCACCTTGTCCGGCAGCGAGTTCGCCCAACCGAAGTTGTACGGACCCGTCTTCAGGTACTGGTCGTAGGAGGTGTAGTTGATGTTCGACGCCAGGTAGTAGTTGTCGTGCAGGCTCGTGTACGACGCGCCGACCGAGCTGAACCCGTTCAGCGTCCACCCGTCCGGAGACGTCTCCGCACCGGAGTCGACGACCGTGGTCGAGCCCGACGTCACCTTGATGTCGTCGGCGAAGAACCCGATCCCGCCGGCCGCCGGGTCGGTGGCGTAGCGGAACTGCAGGGTGATCGTCTTGCCGGCGTACGCCGACAGGTCGAACGTGGCGGGCACCCAGCCGGCGCTCTTGCCGTCGATACCGTTGCCCTCGGCGTCCTTCGTGATGCTGCCGTTGATCGGCTTCGCGCCGGTCCCGTCGTTCACGTCGACGTAGGCGTAGTCACACGCGTCCGGACCACAGTCCTCGATGTCCCAGTTCGCCTGGAACGTGAGGCTCGCGGGCTGACCGGCCGGCAGCGTGACCTGGCGGCTCATCGTGTGCGTGAAGCCGTTGCCCTGACCGCTCCACCAGGACTTCGTCCCGGTCGCGGGCTGGACGAGCTGGTGCGTGACCTCCTTCTTCGGCAGCGTCACCACCAGGCCCTGGGCCTTCTTCGAGTTGTACTCGTGCGGGCCGAGCTCGACGGTCCGGTTCTGGCCGGCCGCCACGATCTCGTAGTCGAGCCAGCCGAGCTGGATCTTGTCCCATGCGTTCAGGTCGGCGGCGCGCTCACCGATACCGCCGTCCGTGGCCGCGCTGACCCGGCTCTGCGCCATCAGCGTCCACCAGTTCACGCCGTTCTCGACGGCCGCACCGGAGGTGTCGTACTCGTCCGGCAGACCGAGGTCGTGGCCGAACTCGTGCGCGAACACGCTGACGCCGCCGTTCTCCGGCTGGATCGTGTAGTCGCCGACGTACAGGCCGGTGTCACCGATCTGCGCGCCGCCGTTCGGGTTGGTCGCGGGACCACCCGGGAACCCGGCGTACCAGCGGTGCGACCAGATCGCGTCCTCGCCCTGCTGCGGGTCGCCGTCGGCCTGGTCGCCGCCGGCGTGCACGATCTGGAAGTGGTCGATGTAGCCGTCCGGCTCGTTGAAGTTGCCGTCACCGTCGAAGTCGTAGCGGTCCCACTGGTCGAACGACTTCAGGTCCGCGGTGATCTCGGCCTTGGTCCGGCCCTTGGCCTCCTGGTCGGCGACCCACTGGTTGACCGCGTCCTGGATCAGGTACCAGGTGTTGCTGCAGACGTTGCCGCCGCACGGGTAGCCGTTCGACCGGCCGTACCGCGCCTCGTTGTACTTGACCTTCACCCAGTCGGTGACCTCACCGTCGACGGTGTACCGGCCGGACGACTGCTTCTCGTAGTACTTCTTCAGCGAGTTGCCGCTGCCGAAGTACATGTCCTGGTAGTGCTGCTGGCTGTAGTCGGCCTGCCAGACGGTGGAGTTGTCCACCGAGCGGTCCGGCGCCGGGATCGCGTTGTGCAGCGGGCCCTCGAAGGTGGCGGGGCCGGGGATGTTCGCGTTCTGGTCCTTGTCCGGGTAGCTCGGGTGCCGCTCGTTGCCGAACTCCGCGAGCACGACGAAGATCCGGTCGGTCTTCTCGCGGGACAGCTCGACGTACTGGTCGACCTTGCCGGCCGCGTTCTTGACGCCCTTCGCGCCGGCGGCCTTCGTGCCGAGCTTGACGACCGTGCTGCCGTTGCGCTGCTCGGGCTCGGCCTGGCCGTTGATGACCTTGGTCAGCGCCTCCTGCCGCAGCTCGCGGCGCTTGTCCTCGAGCGGGCTGGGCAGCTCGTCGGATACCGGTGCGGGCTCACTGGCGGCGGGCGCCGACCCCTGCGTGGACGGTGTGGCGGCGTTCCCGGACGAGGCCGCGGCGATGCCGAGCCCGGTCGTCGCCGCCAAGGCCAGGCTGAACAGCCCGGCGGGTAACTTGCGCACGATTCCCCTCCGTTGTCGATGACGCAGTGTGTTCGTAGCTCCCCCGAGCGTGTGCGCGCGACAGTACGGGGAAAATCCACCCAGCTGAAGTGGATCCTGAGGAAAACCTGTGAATCAGCGGGGAATCCTGCATCTCTGAGTAGAAGGGCTCACGCTCTCCAGCCCTTCGCCTTGGCACACTGTGCGCGTGGAGCGCGAGACGGTCGACCTGCTGCAGCCGCTGTGGCGAGCGTTGGTCGTGTTCCGCATCCTCACCTGGGGGTTCGCCTGTTTCGGCGTCTGGACCCGCTGGGACGGCATCGTGCACCCGTACGGCGCGGTGCTCCAGTTGGCCGTGATGGGCGTCTGGACGCTGATCTCGTCGTACGGCTACAGCCGCCGCTGGGGCCGGCGCAACACGCGGCTCGCGTTCGCGGATCTCGTGGTGACGGTCGGCTGCATGTACGCGACGTTGTGGGCGCAACCGCTGCTCGACATCCGCGCCGGGGCCTCCGTGCTCACGTCGGTCTGGGCCGCCGGGCCGGTCCTCGCACTGGCGATCTCCCGCGGACGCGACGGCGGCCTGCTCGGCGCGGCGACGATCAGCCTGGCGCTGCTCTCGCTGCGCGGCGTCGAGCACGCGGCGAAGATCCTGAGCAATGTTCAGCTGTTGCTGGTGGCCGGTCTGGTGGTCGGGTACGCCGCGTCGACCCTGCGGCAGGCGGGGCGGCGGCTGCGCGAGGCGATCGCCGTGGAGAGCGCGACCGCCGAGCGGCTGCGGCTCAGTCGCTCGATCCACGACGGCGTACTGCAGGTCCTCGCCCAGGTGCAGCGGCGCGGTACGGCGATCGGCGGCGAGGCGACCGAGCTGGCCCGGCTGGCCGCCGAGCAGGAAGTTGCCCTCCGCACCTTGATGTCGACACGCCCGGCCGTGGCGGAGGGGGATCGCGTTGATCTGTGTCGACTGCTGTTGCCGCTGGCCACGACCCGGGTCGACGTCGTCGTACCGGCCGCACAGGTCCTGCTGCCCGCACCGGCCGCCGCCGAACTGGTTGCCGCGGTCAAGGAGGCGCTGAGCAACGTGGTGAAACACGCCGGCCCGGAGGCCCGGTCCTGGGTCGTGGTCGAGGACCTCGGCGAGGAGGTCGTGGTGTCGGTGCGCGACGACGGGATCGGTACGACGCCCGCCCGTCTCGAGCAGGCCCACGCGGACGGGCACCTCGGCGTGAGCCAGTCGATCCGCGGCCGCATCGCCGACCTCGGCGGCACCGTCACCGTCCGCACCGCCCCCGGCGAAGGAACCGAATGGGAACTGAAAGTGGTGACCGCATGACGCGTGTGATGATCGTCGACGACCACCCGATGTGGCGCGAAGGCGTCGCCCGGGACCTGGGCCGTCGCGGGTACGACGTGTGCGCGACCGCCGCGGACGTCGCGAGCGCCGTGAAGATCGCGCTGGCAACCCGTCCCGACGTGGTCGTCATGGATCTCCAGCTCGGCGACGGCTCCGGCGTGGACGCGACCCGTGAGATCACCACAGCCCTCCCCGACACCCGCGTCCTGGTGCTGTCGGCCAGCGCCGAGCAGGACGACGTACTCGCCGCCGTGAAGAACGGCGCGTCCGGCTACCTGGTGAAATCCGCGTCGCTGGACGAGTTCGACGACGCCGTACGCCGGACCGCCGAAGGCGACGCGATCTTCAGCGCAGGCCTCGCCGGACTGCTGCTGGGCGAGTACCGCCGCCTGGGCGGGACCGGCCCCGAGGTGCCGCGCCTCACCGACCGCGAAACCGAAGTACTCCGCCTCGTCGCCCGCGGCCTCACCGCCAAACAGATCGCCACCCGCCTGGTCCTCTCCCACCGCACCGTCGAGAACCACGTCCAGAACACCCTCCGCAAACTCCAACTCCACAACCGCGCCGAACTCGTCCGGTACGCCATCGAAAACGGATTCAGCGAGTAATCCGGCCCAGCCGCCAACTTCGTCGCTCCGCTCCTCAGACGCGGCCCCGACGCGCGCTCCCACGCACCCCGGGCCAGCGCCCGAAGCACCGGCTTCCGGCTGGCGCCGCGGGGAGTTGCGGCTGGCGCCGCAAGTTCCGGCTGCCGTTGCGGCTGGCGCCGCAAGTTCCGGCTGCCGCCGGAGTTGTGGGCTGGCGCCCGCGAGTTGCTCGCTCTGGCGCTCGCGTGCGACGAGCCGGCTCTGAATGGTCGCCGCCTTCGACTCCGAGTCGTGGCCTTTGGCTCCCAGGCCCTGAGCCGAGTCGTGGATATCGGTTGGATTTCACCGCCAATCTCCACGACTCGACGACCCCGACTCCAGCACGCGGCGCCAGCCCACAAGCCCGTCGCCAGCCGGAGACCCGCACGCGCGACGCCGTCGCTTGTGCGATTGTGTAGCGGCCGGTTGAATGGCGTCCGTACACTGTGCGTTCCACATCCACGTGGATGCTCTCTGTCACGACACTCGCACCGCGGGTGCCCAGCTCCGGAGGCTTCGGTGAACCGGTCGTCCCTTGTCCGTGCACTTCTCGCGTTCCTGGTCCTCGCGGGGGCGACGTATGTCACGCTGACCGCGAAACCACAGCTCGGTCTCGACCTGCGCGGCGGGACGCAGATCGTCCTGGAGGCGAAGGATTCGCCGACGGTCAAGGCGACCAAGGAGACCACGGACAAGGCCACCCAGGTCCTGCACCGGCGGATCGACGCGCTCGGCGTCAGCGAGCCGAACGTGACCCGCCAGGGCGACAAGCGCATCATCGTCGAGCTACCAGGTGTGCAGGACCCGCGCGAGGCCGCGAAGGTGATCGGCAAGACCGCGCAGCTGACCTTCCACGAGGTTCTCGACCAGGTGGCGGCCAAGCCGGCCAAACCGGCGGCGGGGGAGACGTACCTGCAGCCCGAGAGCGGTCAGGGTTTCCTGCGCCTCGCGAAGCCCGCGATGACCGGCGAGCTGGTGAGCGGCGCCGAGCACCGGCTCGACCCGCAGCAGGTCGCGCAGGGCTGGTTCGTCGAGATGAACTTCAAGGGCGACGGCGGCAAGATCTGGGCGAACATCACCGGCAAGGCCGCCTGCCAGCCGGTCGGTACGCCGCAGCGCCTGATCGCGATCGTGCTCGACAACGAGGTGATCAGCTCGCCGCAGGTCGACCCGAACGGCGGCAACCAGCTCTGCAACACCGGGATCGCCGGCGGCACCACGACGATCTCCGGCTCGTTCACCGAGGAGAGCGCGAAGGATCTCGCCGCGCTGATCTCCGGCGGCGCCCTGCCGGTGCCGGTCGAGGTGATCGACCAGCGCACCGTCGGCCCGTCGCTCGGCCAGGACGCGATCCAGGCCAGCGCGCTCGCCGCGATCATCGGCCTCGCGCTGACGGCGCTGTTCATCATCATCGTCTACCGCCTCGTCGGCCTGATGGCGGTCCTCGGCCTGCTCGGGTACGCCGCGATGTCGTACGCCGCTCTCACCGTGCTCGGCGCCACGCTGACGCTGCCGGGCCTCGCCGGATTCGTCCTGGCGATCGGTATGGCGGTCGACGCGAATGTCCTGGTCTTCGAACGCGCCCGGGAGGACTACATCGCCGGCCGCACGGACGGCCTGCGGAGATCGCTCCGCAGCGGTTTCCAGAACGCGCTGTCCGCGATCGCCGACTCGAACATCACCACCCTGCTGGCTGCCGGTCTGCTGTTCTTCCTGGCCGCCGGCCCGGTCCGCGGCTTCGGCGTGACGCTGTCGATCGGTGTGATCGCGTCGATGCTGTCGGCGCTCGTGGTGACCCGCGTGCTCGCCGAGTTCGTCGTGGCGCGCGGCTTCGTCCTGCGCCACCCGGGCCTGAGCGGGATCGCCGGGCACGGCCGGGTGCGGACCTGGCTGGAGGCCCGCCGGCCGTCGCTGATGAAGCACAGCCGCCGCTGGCTCGTGATCACGGCCGTCGCGATCGTCGTGAGCGTGGCCGGTGTCGCCGTCCGCGGGCTCAACCTCGGCATCGAGTTCACCGGCGGCCGCCTGATCGAGGTCAGTACGGCGCAACGCGTCACGCCGGACCAGGCGCGGGCAGCCGTCGCCGAGGCCGGATACCCGACCGCCGTCGTACAAGCCTCCGGCACCGACGACATCACCGTGCGGACCGGGACGATCAGCGACGACGAGGCCGTGAAGATCAAGGAGTCGCTCGCCAGGATCGGCGGCGACGCCGAGGTGATCCGCAACGAGAGCATCGGCCCGTCGCTCGGTGAAGAGCTGCGGAACAAGGGCCTGATCGCGCTCGGCATCGCCCTGCTCGCCCAGCTGGCGTATCTCGCCGCGCGGTTCCGCTGGACCTTCGGCGCCGGCGCCGTGCTGGCGCTGGTGCAGAACGTCGCAGTCGTGGTCGGTGTGTTCGCCTGGACCGGGAAACCGATCGACGGCATCTTCCTGGCCGCGATCCTGACCATCATCGGCTACACGGTGAACGACTCGGTCGTCGTCTTCGACCGGATCCGTGAGACCCGCAGCGCGCGATCCACCGACGGCCTCGGCACGATCATCGACACCGCGATCGTGAACGTGCTGCCGAGAACCGTCAACACCGGTATCTCGACGCTGTTCATCCTCGCCGCGTTGCTGTTCCTCGGCGGCGACTCACTGGCCGACTTCGCCCTGGCGCTGCTGCTCGGCATCCTCGTCGGCACGTACTCCTCCAACCTGACCGCGGCCCCGCTGCTCCTCGAGCTCGAGCGCCGCTACCCGGCCCCGCCGCCGCGTCCGAAGCGCGCGCAGGTGGATCGGGACGCCCAGCCGGACCGCGGCGCAGTCGTGTAGCACAGCGGGTTATCCACACCCCGGCCGCCGGACCGGAAATCTGTCCGTCCGGCGGGCTAGGGTGTGGCGGTGGGTGTAGATGTGCGGGAACTGCTGGAAGCTGCCGTGTCCGGGATCGCCGGTCAGACCCGGCCGGGGCAGGTGGAGATGGCGCAAGCCGTGGACACCGCGATGCACGACGGGTCGCATCTTCTCGTCCAAGCCGGCACCGGCACCGGCAAGTCCCTTGGGTACTTGGTGCCCGCGCTGCTGCATGCGATCGAGGACCGTCGCGTGGTCGTCTCCACGGCGACCCTGGCCCTGCAGGCGCAGCTCGTCGACCGGGACGTGCCGGCGTTGCTCGACGCGACCGAGAAGCTCCTGCCGCGCCGCCCGAAGTACGCGATCCAGAAGGGGCGGAACAACTACGCCTGCCTGCACCGGATCCGCGAGGGCGCGCCGGACGACGACGGCATGCTCGTCGACGTGCCGCCGGCGGGTGAGGTCGGCCGCCAGGTCGTCGAGCTGCGCGACTGGGCCGAGCAGCAACTGACCGACGGCGGCGCCGGCGACCGCGACCACGCTCCCTCGCACCAGTACCAGGCGTGGCAGCAGGTCTCCATCGCCGCCCGCGAGTGCCTCGGCGCCGAGAAATGCCCGTACGGCGAGGAGTGCTTCGCGGAGAAGGCGAAGGAAGAGGCCCGCAAGGCCGACATCATCATCACGAACCACGCACTGCTGTCGATCGACGCCTTCGAGAACCGGATCGTCCTCCCCGAGCACGACGTCGTGATCGTCGACGAGGCGCACGAGCTGCCCGCGCGCGTCACCGGCGCCGCGGGCGACGAGCTCTCACCGCAGATGGTCGAGCGCGCCGCCAAGCGCGGCCGCCGGTTCGTCGACGACGACAAGGCCGACGACCTGATCGACGCCTCCGACGCGCTCCGCGCCGCGCTCGACGGCACCCGCGAGGGCCGGATCGAGGCGTCCAACGGGCCGGTCCTTGAGGCCGCGGCCCTGGTCCGCGACGCGGCCCGCGCGATGTACTCCGACCTGAACAAGAAGTCCGACGACAAGGACAACGACCCGGACGGGGCCAAGCGGCAGTCCAAGGGTGCGGTGAAGGAGATCTTCGACGTCGCCGAGCGGGTCGCCGCACTGAGCGACGCGGACGTGGTCTGGATGATCGACCGCGACCGCTTCGGCCGCGAGCTCCGGATCGCCCCGCTCACCGTGGCCGGCCTGCTGCGTGAGCTGGTCCTCCGCGACCGTACGGCGGTGCTCACCTCGGCGACCTTGACGCTGGGCGGCGACTTCGACGCGATCGCCCGCCAGGTCGGCCTGCGACCGGCCGACAAGCTCGACGACGACGAGGAGATGCCCGAGCTCGACGAATCGTCCGAGACCGGTCCGTTGCCGTGGCGCGGCCTCGACGTCGGCTCCCCGTTCGAGTACGAGAAGCAGGCGATCCTGTATGTCGCCAAGCACCTGCCGCCGCCGCACCGCGACGGGCTGGGCAAGAAGCAGTTCGAGGAGATCATCGACCTGATCACCGCGGCCGGCGGCCGGACCCTCGGCCTGTTCTCGTCGCGTCGCGCGGCGGAGGCGGCGACCGCCGCGGTGCGCGAGGCGACCGACCTCAAGGTGCTCTGCCAGGGCGACGCCCAGCTCGGCGAGTTGTCGCGCGAGTTCGTCGAGGACCCGGAGACCTCGCTGTTCGGCACGCTGTCGCTGTGGCAGGGGATCGACGTGCCCGGGTCGACCTGCAACCTGGTGATCATCGACCGGATCCCGTTCCCGCGCCCGGACGAGCCGCTGATGGCGGCCCGCCAGCGCGCGGTCGACGAGGCGGGCGGCAACGGGTTCATGGCCGTGGCCGCGACGCACGCCGGGCTGCTGCTCGCGCAGGGCACCGGCCGGCTGATCCGCCGCAGCTCGGACCGCGGCGTGGTCGCGATCCTCGACCCCCGCATCGTCACCCAGCGGTACGGCGCGTTCCTGCGCGCCTCCTTGCCGCCGATGTGGCCGACCGCCGATCGTGAGAAGGTGCTCGGGGCCCTGAAGCGACTGCAGACGACATGAGCCAGTCATGAGCCGGTCATGAGTCCGGTGACCGGTCCGCCGGTGCTGCCGATGATGGCGGCGCTGGGACAGATGCCGTCCGGCGCGGGCTGGTCGTACGAGATGAAGTGGGACGGCATCCGCGTCATCGCCGAGGTCGACGACGGCGTCTGCCGGCTCTGGTCGCGGAACAGCCACGACGTCTCCGGCGGGTACCCGGAGCTCATCGGTCTCGCGGACGCGCCGGGCCTGCGTCTGCCCGCCGTGCTGGACGGAGAGATCGTCACGCTCGACGAGAACGGCGCGCCATCGTTCGGCCTGCTGCAGCGGCGGATGCACGTCCGCGATCCACGCCAGCTCCGGCATCTGATCACCGAGGTGCCGGTCTCGGTGCGGCTGTTCGACCTGCTCCGCTTCGACGGCCAGTGGTTGCTGGACGCAACGTACGACGAGCGCCGCGGGCTGCTCGAGTCGCTGGACATCGGCGACCCGTTCTGGGAGGTCCCGCCGGCGCTGACCGACGGCGACGAGGCGCTGGAACAGTCTGCCGCGCAAGGGCTCGAGGGCGTGGTGGCGAAGCGCCGCAAGTCGCGGTACCTGCCGGGCCGGCGCAGCTCCGACTGGATCAAGATCAAGCCCGTGCAGACCAGGGACGTCGTCTTGTGCGGCTGGCATCCGGGGGAGGGGAACCGGGAAGGAAGAATCGGCTCCTTCTACTGCGGCGCCTACTCCGACGGTGAGCTGGTCCTGATCGGCAAGGTCGGCTCCGGCCTCGACTTCGCCACTCTGGACATGCTGAGCGCCGAGCTGACCGGGCTCGAGATCGCCAAGCCGGCCTTCGACCCGGCCGGCATCCCCACGACGGACCGGCGGCGCGCGCACTGGCTCGACCCGGTGCTGGTCGCCGAGGTCACGTTCTCCGGCTGGGGCGGCGACGGCCGCCTCCGGCATCCGGTATGGCGTGGTCTGCGCCTCGACATCGACCCGGAATCGGTTCTCGTCGGACGCGACTGAATGCATTCAGGTCCGGTGACGACATGCAGTCCCGGGCGGAAATGTTCGAAATGCGGTGAATGTTCTGCGGCGCTGAGACGCTTTCTGTTCAACTGTCGCAGAAAATGCCGGGAATTCAGTCGTTCGTTTCCCGGGACGGGGCCGGGACCGCGAGTGCGGCCTCGATCTTGTCGACCAGCTTCTCCGGCGAGTTTGTCGGCGCGTAGCGCGCGATCACCTGGCCGTCCCGGCCGACCAGGAACTTGGTGAAGTTCCACTTGATCCGGCCGCCGAGCAGGCCGCCCTGCTCGCGCTTCAGCCAGTTGTACAACGGGATCGTGCGGGACCCGTTGACGTCGATCTTGGCGAACATCGGGAACGTGACGTGGTAGATCGTCGAGCAGAAGTTCGCGATCTCGTTCTCGTCGCCGGGCTCCTGGTGGCCGAACTGGTCGCAGGGGAAACCGAGCACCGCGAAGCCCTGCCGGCGGTAGGTCCGGTAGAGCTTCTGCAGACCCGTGTACTGCGGGGTCTGGGCGCATTGCGACGCCGTGTTCACCACCAGAAGCACCTGATCGCGGAAATCGGCAAGAGACTGTTCATTGCCTTCGATCCGGCGCGCGCTGAAGTCATAGACAGTCGTCATGACTCAATGCTGACACGACACGCCCGACTTCGCTCGCCGTCCGATATGTCAGACTCGGCGCAGAACTGTTACGACCTTTCCGAGAATGATCGCGTCCTTGCCGTCGATCGGCTCGAAAGCAGGGTTGTGTGGTAGCAGCAGGATCTCGGTCTTGGTCTTCTTGAACGTCTTCACGGTTGCCTCGCCGTCGATCATCGCGGCGACGATGTCGCCGTTCTCCGCGGTCGGCTGCTGACGGACCACGACCCAGTCGCCGTCGCAGATCGCGGCCTCGATCATCGACTCACCCTTGACCCGCAGCATGAACAGCGTGCCCTCGCCGACCATTGCCTTGGGCAACGGGAAGACCTCTTCGATCTCCTGCTCGGCGAGGATCGGGCCACCGGCGGCGATCCGGCCGACGACCGGCACGTACGCCGCGTCCGGGTGCGCGTCACCGGCGCCGGTCTCGTCGTACGCCGTCTGGCGTACCGGGCCGAGCGCCGACTTGCGGGCCGCGGCGTCGACCTCGCCCGGGTAGCGGACCTCGATCGCGCGCGGCCGGTTCGGGTCGCGGCGGAGCAGGCCCTTCTGCTCGAGGACCCGGAGCTGGTGCGACACCGAGGAGGAGCTGGTCAGGCCGACCCGCTCGCCGATCTCGCGCATCGACGGCGGGTAGCCGCGGCTGTCCACCGAATCGCGGATGACGTCCAGCACGCGGCGCTGGCGCGGGGTCAGCCCGGTCGCGTCGGCCGGCCCGTCGGGCAGCTCGGCGACCGTGCGGTCCGCCTTGCCCGCCGACTTGTCGGCCGCCTTGTCCACGGTCTCGTCCTTGCTGGAACCGCTCGGCGTCCTGGCCATCGCTGATTGCTCCTCGGGTCGGGCCGGCGATCGTCCACCGGCCGAAGCTTGCTCGACTGAGATGACCGTAGACCGAATCCTGAGATTCTTCAAACATCTGTTCGAAGGCGTGTCGGTTCGCATGTTTGTTCGGGTGTCAGGTTATAAGGCGTGCGCGGGGTGTTGCCGCGGCAGGGAATTTCCTGGGCGTGTCCCGGTTGGAGGTGGTTGCGCGACGGGTGGCTGTCGGTTAATCATTCGTACAGGCGTTCGATCGAACAGGTGTTCGGGTCGGTCGGATGAGGCGGTCTCCAGAACAGACCGGGGCGGTGGGGTGGGGACCGCAACGAAACTGTCGGAGGCAGCCGATAGACAGGAACCAGCACCGCAGAACGCGCACCGACCGAGGTCTTGGAGGATCCGATGAGCACAGCAGCTGTCGCCGCCGACGTGCCGGCCCCGCGCCGCTCACAGCAGGCGTCGCCACGGCCCCTGCGCGTGGTCCCGCCCCCGGTCTCCCACCCCACCACCCCGACCGGGCGGCGTTTGGCTGAGCCGGTCGCGCGCTCCGCGTCGCCTGCGGCGGTGCCGTCGCCGGTGGTCGCGCCGCGCCGCCGCCCGCGGATCGAGGGTGCATCTACCGACCGGCTCCCGGTGCGCGGCTGCTCGGGGGAGTCGCTCGGGCGAGAGATCCACCCCCAGCAGCCGCTGCGCCTCACCCGCCGCGGCCGGATGCTGCTGACGGCCGTGTCGGTCCTCGTCTTCGGCGCCGCGATCCTGGTCCTCGGCCTCCGCGTCGCAGGCGTCCTGGAGCCCGGGCCGCACTTCACCCACACCGTGCCGGTGCAGGTCGCGCCCGGTCAGACCCTCTGGTCCATCGCCGAGGACACCAACCCGAGCGTCGACCCCGTGACGGTCGTGGAAAAGATCGCCGACCTCAACAAGCTCGCCACGCCGGCCGACATCCTTCCCGGCCAGACCCTGCAGATCCCGGTCGTCGGCTGATCACCGCGCCTTGACGGCGTAGCCCATGTAGGACACGCGAGTGCTCGCTACCTGCCCGACGTCCAGCGCCCGGCTGAACTCGCCGATGCTGATCCCGCCCCGCCGCACCTGGACGAAGTTCCGCAGTACGCCGAGCTTGCGAGCCCGCACCCCGAGCCCGGCGATCTCACCCAGCCGCAGCCCGTGCCGGCGCAGACCCTCGGCGAGTTCGGGCGGCTTGATGAACATCGCCCAGGCGTGCCAGGTGACATCGGAGGCCCTGGTCAGCCGCCAGTCCTGCATCACCTTGATCACCAGGATCTTCGACGCGAACGTGCGATTGATCGTGTCGAACAGGTAGACCCCGCCCGGCTTCAACACCCGAGCGGTCTCCGCGAGCACCTGGTCCAGATCCGCGACATGCTCGAGCACGTCACAGCAATACGCGAGATCGACACTCTCGTCGGCCAGCGGCAGATGTTCGCCGGCCGCGACGACGTACCGCACGTCCAGGCCGGAAGTGCTCGCGTGACCGACGGCGGTACGGACCGAAACCTCCGACGGGTCGACGCCGATCACCCGGCACCCGAGCCGGGAGAACTCCTCGGCCAGGAAACCGCCGCCGCTTCCGATGTCGACGACACACCGCCCGGCGGGATCGGTCCCGGTCCGTGCGAGTACGTCGCGGAAGTACGCGAAACGCCCCGGCGTGAAGCTGCCCTGCAGCAGGTTGAGCGGATTCTCCTCGTCCCACCAGCCGTCGCCGATCCGGTCGTACACCTGGTTGTCGATCCGCATCGCAGCCCCCTGCCGAAACTCTCCGGCAGCGTCGGCGTCCGATCAACGGGTCGGGCCACGCCATTCGTCCTCGAGCAGCGCGTACACGTACTCGTTCGCCCATTCGCCCTTGAACCACGCGGCATCCAGGTGATGTGCCTCCCGGCGCATCCCGAGTCGTTCGAGCAACCGCGCCGACGCGGTGTTCCGGTCGTCGAGGATCGCCACGACCCGGTGCAGCCCGAGCTCGTCGAAGCCGACCCGCAGCATCTCCCGCGCAGCCTCCGCCGCGAGCCCCTTGCCCTGGTAGTCCGAATGCAGCGCGAAGCCGATCTCGCCCTGGCGGTCGGCTGCGCTGGCCCACTTCAGCAGCACCTCGCCGATCACGGTCCCGGTCTCGCGCAGCTCGATCGCCAGCACCAGCCACTGCCCGTCCTCGGTCAACTCACCCTGCGGCAGCTTCCGCTCGAGCGCGGCCCGGGTCTCCTCCCGGTTCCGCACCGGCCACGGCGTGTACCGCACCACCTCCGGGCGGGAGTGGAACGCGAAGAGGTCGTCCAGGTCGTCCATCCGGTGCGGCCGCAGCTCCAGCCGCTCGGTCAGCAACGGGTACGCGGGTCGGAATCCAGTCACGGCACCATCCTCGGCTACTCTGTCTAACAACGTTAGACAGTACCTCCGACCCTCGACCCCGGACAACGAGATTCCGTGACCAGACGCGATCCTTCGTCCCACGCCGCGGCCGGCATCTCCGTCGCCGCGATCGCCGATGCCGCCCTGGCCGTCATCCGCACCGACGGCGTGGACGGCGTCACGATGCGCGCGGTCGCGGAGCGTCTACGCGTCCGTGCCCCGTCGCTGTACCACCACGTCCACAACAAGTCCGAGCTGCTCGACCTGGTCGCCCGGAACGCCTTCGACCAGTTCACCGCGGACACCACGGCGTACGAGGAGCTCACGACCGTCGACGAGTGGATCGAGCTCACCCGGTCCGGCTCGCTCGAGTTGCGCGCCTTCTATGCCGACCATCCAGGGCTCGCCGGGCTGATCCAGTCCAAGGCGGCACCGGACCGAGACCGGGGCGCCGGCTCCCGGGCCGCGTTGATCCGCGCCCAGATCGAGGCGCTCGTGCGCATCGGCGTACCGGAGTCCGACGTGCGTCACCTCTTCGAAGTCACCGCCAGATGGAGCCTCGCCGCCGTCGTGTCCGATCCGCCCGACGACTTGTTCGCCGCCGGCCTCGACCTGTTCCTGTACGGCGTACGCGCCCGGTTGCTCGAGCTGCTCAGCTGACGGTCGCCAGCCACAGCTCGGCGTACCGCTTGCCGTCCACCGCCGTCGCGACCCGGATCGGCGTCGCCGGCCCGTGCGGGTCGTTCGCGACATCGGCCGCGTGCCGCGTGTCGACGATCGTCCGGCCGCGCGACCAGCCGCCGGACAACTCGATCCGCACCGGGTACTCCCGGGTCGTCAGGCCGGACGGGTCGATCACCGCGCACACCGCGCCGCCGTCGCCGATGCTCCCGCCGTCGGACCCGAACCGCTCGCTGCGCTTCTCGATCAGCTTCCCGGCCAGCTCCGCCGAGGGGGATCCGCTCAGCGCGCGGGCCTGGTCCAGTGTCACGACGACGTCGTAGAAGACGTCCAGGCCGTACATGGTGAGCGGGATGCCGAGGTCGCGGGACGCGGCCAGCACGATCGCGGCCGCCTCCGGGTCGGTCCAGATGTTGAACTCCGCCGACGCCGTCGCATTCCCGATCCCGGCGGCTCCGCCCATGAAGACGATCTCGCGCAGCCCGCGCGCCGCCTCCGGGTACGTCCGCAGCAACAGCGCGATGTTCGTCAACGGCGCCAGCGGGATCAGCGTGATCAGCTCGCCGGTCGCGGCGGCGTCGCGCAGTACGTCACGCAGCAGCTCGACCGCATGCCGGGGGTCGGTCGGGCGCGTCGACCGCGGCCAGTCCAGGTCCCCGAGCCCGTCCTCACCGTGCACGTGCCGCGCCGCCCGCACCGGCTGGATCAGCGGTACGGCGGCGCCGCGAGCCACCGGTACGTCGGGACGGCCCGCGGCGTCGAGCACCGTGAGGGTGTTGCGCACGACATCGTCGATGCCGACGTTCCCGCCGGCGCATGTCACTGCCTTCAGGTCGAGCCCGGGATGCCGCGCCGCCAGCAGCAGCGCACACGCATCGTCCAGTCCTGTGTCGACGTCGAGAATCACCGGCTTCATGCGCACATCCTCGGGCATGCCGCTCAGGAGCGCACCAAGCGTGCGATCGCGGCGGACGCCTCCTTGATCTTCTGGTCGGCCTCCGGACCGCCGGCCGCGGCGGCGTCGACCACGCAGTGCGCGAGGTGGTCGTCGAGCAGGCCGAGTGCGACCGATTCGAGTGCCTTCGTCATCGCCGAGATCTGGGTGAGGATGTCGATGCAGTACTTCTCGTCCTCGACCATCCGCTGCAGCCCGCGGGCCTGGCCCTCGATGCGCTTCAGTCGCGCGAGGTACGCCTTCTTGTCGCCGATGTAACCGTGTTGCGCATGCTCGCCGGCCGGTTCGGTCACGCTCACCACATCCTCCCTGGGTCCCGCTGAACCCTATCGCCCACGGGATCACTCTTGCGCTTTCGGTAGATACCCCCCTATGGTATCCGAGCAATCCAAGCTATACCCCATACCCGTAGGGAGTTTAGATATGAGTGAGACGACGTCGTCGCGGCGGTGGTGGGCGCTTGCCGTCATCGCCGCGGCGCAGTTCATGGTGATCATGGACACCTCGATCGTCGGCGTCGCGCTGCCGAAGATGCAGTCCGACCTCGGCTTCGGACCGGGCAACCTGTCGTGGGTCTTCAATGCGTACGTCGTGGCGTTCGGCGGGCTGCTGCTGCTCGGCGGCCGGTTGTCGGACCTGCTCGGCGCCCGTCGCGTCTTCGCGGCCGGCTGGGGCGTCCTGCTCGTGGGGTCGCTCGTCGCGGGGCTCGCGACCGGTGTCGGTGCCGAACTCGCGGGCCGGGCGGTGCAAGGCATCGGCGCCGCGCTGATCGCCCCGTCGGCGCTGACGCTGCTGATGATGCTGTTCGGCGCGAACCCGCGTGAGCTGACCAAGGCGATCGCGTTGTACGGCGCTGCGGCGCCGGCCGGCGGTACGGCGGGCGTGTTCCTCGGCGGCGTGATCACCGAGTACCTGTCGTGGCCGTGGGTGTTCTACCTGAACGTCCCGATCGCGCTGGCGGCCCTGCTCGCCACGCCGGCCTTGATGCCGCGGGCCGCCGCCCGACCCGGATCTGTCGACGTCTTCGGCGCGCTGACCGTGACCGGTGGACTCGCCGCGGGCGTGTACGCGATCGTCCGCGCCCCGCAGGTCGGTTGGGCGTCGGCGTCGACGCTGCTGGTCGGCGCGCTGGCCGTCGTACTGCTCGGCGTGTTCGTCTTCGTGCAGGCCAAGCGGCGGGAGCCGTTGATGCGGCTCGGGATCTTCGCGACGCCGAACCTGGCCGCGGCCAACGTCGCGCAGTTCCTGCTCGGCGCGGCCTGGGTCCCGATGTGGTTCTTCCTGAATCTCTACCTGCAGCAGGTCCTCGGGCTGAGTGCGTTCCCGAGCGGGGCGGCGCTGTTGCCGATGACCACGTTCATCATGCTCGGGATGATCGTCGTCGCGCCGAAGCTGATCGCCAAGGTCGGCCCGAAGAACACCCTCGTCGGCGGTATGACGGTCCTCACCGCCGGACTGGTGATCTTGTCGCTGCTGCGTCCGACCGGCTCGTTCTGGCTCGACGTACTGCCGGGATCGCTCGTCGCCGCGGCCGGCATGTCGCTGGCGTTCATCCCGAGCCTCGGCATCGCCCTGTCGTCGGCGCGACCCGAGGAGGGCGGACTCGCGTCCGGCATCGTGAACACCAGCTACCAGATCGGTTCCGCACTGGGGCTGGCCGCGATGACCGCGGTGGCTGCTGCGAACGGCGCCGACCTGCTGGACGACGCGGCGGCGCTGACCGACGGGTACTCGGCGGCGCTCATCGGCGCCGCGGTGATCGCGGCCGTGGGCGCCGTGCTGGCCGGTGTGACACTGCGGACACGGAAGGCTCCGGCCGAGCCCGGAGCGGAGACCGTTGCGACCGGCCGATGAGCTGTGGACAACTCCCCGGGGCGGCTTCGGCCGGCTCCGGGGAGTGGTCTGTGCGGGCCGTAGTTTGCGCCTCGAAAGGGTCGTCGCGGCGACGCCACGCGGGAGTACACGGGGCCGCTTCGGTGTTGAAATCTGTGACACGCCCGGGCAATCCGGGCGTGCTTGCAAACTGTCGGAGCAGCGATCTAGGATCCCTATATGTAGTGGTTACACGGGTGTAATTTTCCACAGGTAGTGGTTGGTTGCACACAGGTTCTACACAAGTTGTCCCCGGGCCGATCCACAACCCACCCCCTCCGGGGTGGTCACGGGAGGAGTGTTCGCGTGCACTGTCCGTATTGCCGGCACGCCGACTCCCGGGTGGTCGACAGCCGGGTGGCCGAGGACGGCGGAGCGATCCGCCGCCGGCGGCAGTGCCCGGTCTGCGAGAAGCGGTTCACCACCGTCGAGCAGATGCAGCTCACGGTCGTGAAGCGCTCCGGCGCGACCGAGCCGTTCAGCCGCGAGAAGGTCATCAACGGGGTCGGAAAGGCGTGCAAGGGCCGGCCGGTGAACGCCGACCAGTTGGCGCGCCTGGGTCAGAAGGTCGAGGACGCGCTGAAGGGCGGCGGCTCGCCGGAGGTGCCCGCGCACGAGGTCGGACTGGCGATCCTCGGGCCGCTGCGGGAGCTCGACGAGGTCGCGTACCTACGGTTCGCGAGCGTGTACCGGCAGTTCGAGTCGGCTGACGACTTCGAGACCGAGATCGCGCTGCTGCGGGCCGAGAAGGAGCCGCAGGGCACCGAGCCGGGCCAGTTGAAGCCGACCCAATAGCCGACCCAGTAGACGTAAACCGGGGGAACGAGAAGTAGTTCCACAAGTAGTGGCGTCGCGCAGTACTCCAACGGGGCGGTCCCGACAGACCGCGGTAGTAGACACAGGGCGAGGAGCAACCATGACAGAGACGGTGACCGGCCACTCGGGGTCGACCAAGAGGTCGGCGGCCGGGTTCCGGGGGCGCAAGAACGCGCCCGCGGGACTCACCATCGAGCGAGTCTTCAGCACCGAAGGCGTGCACCCGTACGACGAGGTGACGTGGGAGCGTCGCGACGTCGTGCAGCAGAACTGGAAGACGGGTGAGACGGTCTTCGAGCAGCGCGGGGTGGAGTTCCCCGACTTCTGGAGCGTGAACGCCTCCACTATCGTCACCACGAAGTACTTCCGCGGCGCACTCGGCCACGACAACCGGGAGTGGAGCCTCAAGCAGCTGCTCGACCGGGTCGTGAAGACCTACCGCAAGGCCGGCGAGGAGCACGGCTACTTCACGTCGCCGCAGGACGCCGAGGTCTTCGAGCAGGAGATCACCTGGCTGCTGCTGCACCAGTACTTCAGCTTCAACTCGCCGGTCTGGTTCAACGTCGGGACGTCCTCGCCGCAGCAGGTGTCGGCCTGCTTCATCCTCGCCGTGGACGACTCGATGGAGTCGATCCTGAACTGGTACAAGGAAGAGGGCCTGATCTTCAAGGGCGGCTCGGGCGCCGGTCTGAACCTGTCCCGGATCCGCTCCTCGAAGGAACTGCTCCAGTCCTCCGGCGGCACGGCGTCCGGCCCGGTCAGCTTCATGCGCGGCGCGGATGCGTCGGCCGGCACCATCAAGAGCGGCGGCGCCACCCGGCGCGCGGCGAAGATGGTCGTGCTCGACGTCGACCACCCCGACATCGAGGAGTTCGTCGACACCAAGATGCGCGAGGAGGAGAAGATCCGGGTCCTGCGGGACGCGGGCTTCGACATGGACCTCGGCGGTCGCGACATCACCTCCGTGCAGTACCAGAACGCGAACAACTCGGTCCGGGTCTCGGACGAGTTCATGCGTGCGGTCGAGGAGAAGGGCGAGTTCGGGCTGCGCGCGCGGCTGGACAACTCGGTGATCGAGACCGTCGACGCGCGGGAGCTGTTCGACAAGATCTCCCAGGCCGCGTGGGCCTGCGCCGACCCCGGCCTGCAGTACGACGACACGATCAACGACTGGCACACCACGCCGGAGACGGGCCGGATCACCGCGTCCAACCCGTGCTCGGAGTACATGCACCTGGACAACTCGTCCTGCAACCTCGCCTCGCTGAACCTGATGAAGTTCCTCCGCGACGACGACCTGTTCGACTCGGAGAAGTTCGTCCAGGCCGTCGAGCTGATCATCACCGCGATGGACATCTCGATCTGCTTCGCGGACTTCCCGACCGAGGCGATCGGCGTCACCACCCGCGCGTACCGGCAGCTCGGCATCGGCTACGCGAACCTCGGTGCGTTGCTGATGGCAACGGGTCACGCGTACGACTCCGACGGCGGCCGCGCGCTGGCCGGCGCGATCACCTCGCTGATGACCGGTACGTCGTACAAGCGGTCCGCCGAGCTGGCCGGCATCGTCGGCGCCTACGAGGGCTTCGAGCGGAACAAGGACGCCCACACCCGGGTGATGCGCAAGCACGCTGCGGCCAACGACGCGATCCGGACCGTGCACGAGATCGACAAGGACGTCCAGAAGCACGCCACCGCGGCGTGGGAGGGCGTGCTGAAGATCGGCACCAAGAACGGCTGGCGGAACGCGCAGGCCTCGGTGCTCGCGCCGACCGGCACCATCGGCTTCATGATGGACTGCGACACGACCGGGATCGAGCCGGACTTCTCGCTGGTCAAGTTCAAGAAGCTGGTCGGCGGCGGTTCGATGCAGATCGTCAACACGACGGTCCCGCGGGCGCTGCGTCAGTACGGCTACACCGAGGAGACGATCGAGGCGATCGTCGAGTTCATCTCGGAGCACGGCCACGTCGTGGACGCGCCGGGCCTGAAGCCGGAGCACTACGAGATCTTCGACACCGCGATGGGTGAGCGGGCCATCAAGCCGATGGGCCACGTGCGGATGATGGCGGCGGCGCAGCCGTTCCTGTCCGGCGCGATCTCGAAGACGGTGAACCTGCCGGAGACCGCGACGGTCGAGGAGATCGCCGACGTCTACTTCCAGGGCTGGAAGCTCGGCCTGAAGGCGCTCGCGGTGTACCGCGACAACTGCAAGGTCGGTCAGCCGCTCGCGGACGCGAAGGCGAAGAAGGCTTCGGAGGCCGTTGCCGCCGAAGCTGCCGTCGCGGAGAAGATCGTCGAGAAGGTCATCGAGTACCGGCCGACCCGCAAGCGCCTGCCGAAGTCGCGGCCGTCGCGGACCACGTCGTTCACCGTCGGGGGCGCCGAGGGCTACATGACCGCCGGCTCGTACCCGGACGACGGTCTCGGCGAGGTCTTCCTGAAGATGGGCAAGCAGGGCTCGACGCTCGCCGGTGTGATGGACGCCTTCTCGATCGCGATCTCGATCGCGCTGCAGCACGGCGTGCCGCTGGAGACCTACGTCCAGAAGTTCACCAACCTGAAGTTCGAGCCGGCCGGTCTGACCGACGACCCGGACGTCCGGATGGCGCAGTCGATCATGGACTACATCTTCCGCCGCCTGGCGCTGGACTACCTGCCGTTCGACGAGCGGGCCGCCCTGGGCATCTACTCGGCGGAGGAGCGGTCCCGGCAGCTCGACACCGGTTCGTACGAGCCGGTTCCGGTCGAGGTGTCCGAGGCCGAGTCGCTGAAGACGGTCGAGCCGGCCGCCGAGATCGAGAAGCCCGCTGCGGTGGAGGCCGCCTCCGCGAAGCCGGTGAAGGGCGAGGCGCACACCACCGCCGAGATGCTGGAACTCATCACCGGCACCTCCGTGGACGCCCCGCTCTGCTTCACCTGCGGCACGAAGATGCGCCCGAGCGGCTCCTGCTACGTCTGCGAGGGCTGCGGCAGCACCTCCGGCTGCAGCTGATCCACCGGCCGGTCCAGCCGGCACCAGCTGAAAGCGCCACGGCCCCCGGGAACTTCCCACTTCCCCCGGGGGCCGCAGCGCGTCTACCGTCGAGCTGTGGAGGGGATCGACGGTCTCCTCGCAGCCGGGGAGAACGCCCTCGGCGCCGGGGACTGGGTCGCGGCTCGGGCCGCGTTCGGCGAGTCGGTCACCATCTCGGCAACGGCCCGGGGTCTGGCCGGACTGGGGGACGCCCACTGGTGGCTCGGCGACGTCGGCGCTGCGTTCGCCTGCTGGGAACTGGCCTACGGGTACTACCGTCGTACCGATCCCGCGCAGGCCGTGTTCACGGCGATCGGCCTGAGCCTGCTGTACGACGCCAACTTCGGTGACCGTGCCGCAGCGCGGGGCTGGGCCGCGCGGGCGGTCCGGGTTTCGTCGCAGGTCGGCAATCCGGTCGTGGCTGCGTGGGCGTCGCTCGCGCGGGCAGGCTGTACGGACGACGCATCGCAGGCCGCCGCGGCGTCCGAGGCGGCGTACGAGGTCGGGGTCGAGGCGGGGGATCACGATCTCGAGTTGTGCGCCTTGAGTTTGTGGGGTTCGGCGCTGATCAACCGGGGACACGTGCTCGAGGGCACGGAGTTGCTGGACGAGGCGCTGGCGGGTGCGCTCGGCGGTGAAGGCACCCGGCTCGACACAGTCGTCTTCACGAGTTGTCTCCTGATGCGCTCCTGCGTCCGCGGCGCCGATTTCCTGCGCGTCGTGCAGTGGACCCGATCGCTCGACGGCTTCATCGAGCGGTACGGCTGTCCGTACCTGCACGCGACGTGCCGGGCGTCGTACGGCGCTGTTCTCGCCTGCACCGGTGATTGGCCGCGGGCCGAGACGGAGCTGTCCGCGGCTGCGGAGCTCGCGCGGGACGCGTTGCCGGCCGTGCAGGCCGAGGCGGCCGTGTTTCTCGCCGATCTTCGCTTGGCGCAGGGGCGACTGGCCGAGGCACGGCGGCTTCTCATCGGGTTCGAGGACCGCACCGTCGTACAGCCTGTGCTTGCTGCCGTTCAGCTGGCCGGCGGCCAACCGGCGGTGGCGATCTCGCTGATCCGACACCAGCTCGATCGGGCCACGCCGTTGGAGGAGGCTCGGCTGCGGGAGGTGCTCGGCCGGGCCTGTCTGGCAACCGGTGACGCGGCCGGTGCCGCTGCGGAGGCTGCTCGGCTGACTGCGCTCGGCTCCAAGACCGACAGCGGTCTGATCGCTGCCCGTGGCGCCCGCCTGTGTGGCGTGACCTTGATCGCGGACGGTCGGCATCATGACGCAGTGCCACGGCTTTCGGCGGCGCAGACCTGGTTCGGCTTGCTGGAGATGCCGCTCGAGGTCGCGCGCACCCGGATGCTGCTGGCCGACGCCATGGCTCCCGATGAGCCGGCTGCTGCGGTCGCGGAGGCCCGGATGGCTCTGGCGGTGTTCGAGGACCTTGGCGCTGCGGTAGATGCCGATGAGGCCGCGGCCTGGCTCCGCTCGGCCGGCGCGGGTGCGGCCCGCCGTGGACCTCGTGGTGTCGCGCTGCTGACGAAGCGCGAGTACGACGTACTGGCCGTACTCGCGGAGGGCCTGCCGAATCCGGAGATCGCTGCCCGGCTGTACATCAGCCGCCGGACCGTCGAGCATCACGTGGCGAGCATCCTGTCCAAGCTCGGCGTACAAGACCGGACCGAGGCCGCCGCCTGCCTGACGAGGGCGACCGAATAGGCCGTGCCGGCAATGTGTACTGGTCGTTGGGAAGCGCGGTCAGCCGGAGACGTAGCTGACCGCGACGACGCTCGAGCTGCTGCCCTGATCGACCTTCTTGCCATTGACAACCAGTACGACGCTGATGCCGTCGGCCCCCTTGGTCTTGCGGAGATTGACGGTATACGCCCCCTTCGAGGACTTGACCTGGAAGGTCGCGGAACCACAGCCCTGCTTCGTGGTGGTACCGATTCTGCCCGCCCAGCAGGTCCTGTTCGACGTCGTGATCTTGACCGTGGCGCCGGACTGCGCCGTCGGTTTCGGCTTTCCCTTGCTGCTGGTCGACCTGCCGCCGGGCGTCGTGGTGTCGAGCGGCTCGCAGGCGGTCAAGCCGAGCGTTACCAGGGCAGCGACCGTAGGGACGACCCATCGACGGACAGACATGGCGCGACCTCCCGTCAGCCGGTCTCGATCGTGACCTTCGGCGTCACACTGACCGGCTTCAGTTCCTTCCGGACCAGCGCGTCGATCCCGGACGACGCAGGCGTGCTCTTCGCCGCTGCGAGGCGATCGGCCTTGGTCCGGGACGAGAGCTGAGCCTGGAGCTCATTGGCCAGCGCCTCCAGCTGCTGCCGGCCCTGGCGGGAGAATGCGCGGTGCTTGCTGGTGACGACCACGAACTGCACCGCGACGGCCGCTGACGTGCAACCGCTGCAGGCGGCGTTCACCGCGAAGGCGCGGTTCCTGGCAGCCAGCGTCGTACCGGGCCGGATCACGATGACCTGGACGGAGACGCTCGTGGCGCGACAGTTGCTGCAGCTCGACCACGCGTTGGCGAGGTTGTCCGCTGTCGGCTTCTTTGCCTTGTTCACATAGACCACCTGTACGGCGGCCGCCGTACCCCTGCACCCGTCGCAGGTGGCGGAGGCGCTCGCCACCGCATCAGCTTGCACACGTTTGCCCCGCGCCCGCTCGACCATGGCGGTGCGGTCGGTGTCCGAACCGCCCGGCGTCCCCGGGTTGGCCGACGCGACCAGATCCAGGTCCTGGCCTTTTCGGAACGTCACCATGCTCGCGGTACCGGTCGCACTCGCGAGCAGGGACGCGATCACCAAGATGACTTCGAATCGCCGGCTCATGACACTCCTTCGGGGGTGGTGGACGGGTCGGTCAGCGTTCCGGTGGTCCAGCGGTTCACTGCAAAGCCGTCAGCGACCAGTTCCGCCAGCTCCAGGTAGGCGTCGCGGGTGCCCGGGCGCAGGTCGTTCAGATCGACCGCGGCGCCACTGTCCAGTGCCGGATCCCAGGGGATCCGGACTGTTCCGGCGCAGCGGGAGGAGAAGTGGTTCTCGATCTCGTCGAGTTGCAGCCAGCGTTGCCGGCCTCTGGTCGTGTTGATCACCGCGACCGCGGACGCCACCAGGTCGGCGTGCCCGTGCTGGTCCAGCCAGTCCAGCGTCCCGGCCGCGACCCGTGCTCCGTCGAGTGCGGGCGGCATCACGACGACGATCTGGTCCGCCTCGCGCAGGATCCCCTGGATGGCGCTGTCGAGAATGCCGGTGCCGGTGTCGACGAGGATCATGTTGTAGTGCTGCGTCAGCAGGTCGAGTACGACCCGGTAGTCCCTGGCTCCCAGGGCCTGACTGATGGTCGGGTCGTCGTCCGAAGCGATGACCTCGAGTCGGCTGGGCGCCTGCGAGGTGTACTCGCGCAGGTCGGCGTACTTGGTGATGAGGTCGCGTTCCCCCAGAAGGTTGGTGACCGTGGCCGGCGACTCCCGCCGTACCCGGTAGCCGAGCGAACCCGCATCCGGATTGGCGTCCAGCGCGACCACCCGATCTCCGCGGTACATGGCGAGGGTATGGCCGAGCATCAGGGTCGTGGTCGTCTTCCCGGCCCCGCCCTTGCGGCTCAGGGTGACCACGCGGCGCGGACCGCGCAGCGGCGTACGAACGCGATCGATCCGCTCCTGCCGGCGTTGCTCGGCAGGACTGGGGCCTACGTTGATCCGGCCGCTCGAGACGAAGTACAGCCCGTGACGCCAGCCATGGCGCGGTGGTGGGAGCCGGTGGTGGAGCATCCGTTCCTCGGTGAACGCGGCCGCGCCCGGGAGCTCGGTGTCCATGGGCTCCTCCTCGGCAGGCTCTGGTGGCTCGGCATGCCGGGACCGCACCGCGCGTACGACGTGCAGCACCGACCGAACCAGGACGACACTGAGGCCGATGATCGGGATCGTGATCGCCAGCAGCGAGAGGAACGCGACGACAGCGGCGCCGATCTCACCTGCCGCGGCGAGTCCGCTCACGCTGCTCCACAGCTCCCCGGAGCGATCCCAGAAGTTCGCGAGGTAGCTTGGCGCGTTCCAGGTGAGAAGTCCGAGTCCGATGAGCAGCGCCGGCACAGTGATGAGTACCCACGTCGTGACAACCACCCGGGTGCGCAGCCGCAGCTGAGCGACGCCGGCGGCGGCGCGACCTCCGGGGAGGAGACTCCACAGGATCGGCCGGACGTGCCCGAACAGGTTCGGCACTCCGGCGAGATCGCCGAGGATGTAATAGCCGTCGAACCGCACGATGGGCAGTAGCTGCTGAGCGATCTCCAGGTGGGACAGGGCGATGATCGCCAGCAGCGGGGTCCATCCGGTCTGCAGATACAGGCCGGCCGAGGCGACGATGAACACCGCGTTGAAGTAGACCCCACCGAGGTCGGTTCGTAAACGGCCGGCGCGGTTCAGCCGGTACGCGGTGGTGACGTTGGTGTAGAAGGCGGGAATCCACAGATAGATGCCGACGCCGATGCGCCCCGGCTTGGCTCCGCCGTAATGGCAGCCGGCGGCGTGCCCGAACTCGTGGAACAGCGTTGCCGCCAGCAACAAGATCAGTACGGCGATGACGCCGGCCGGTTCGACCAGTGCGGCGAACACGTCGGACGGTGCCATGCTGGTCACGATCCAGACGTCGAACGCGAGGACCGACGCCAGGACGGCGACGATGACCGGGAGGTGGAACAGCGGCGCGAGGACGCGCGCGATCACCCGGACCGGACCGGCCGGCAGCAGGACGCCGCGGACGCTCAGCGCCAGCAGTGGATCCGCCTTGCGCTGCCCGACCGGCGCGCCGTTCCACAGCGCGACCAGGCCGGACGGTCCGAGCTTCTCCTGGATGAGCTTGATCAGGTCGTCGGGATCGAGCCGGTGACCGTACTCCCGGCTGACCCGATCGGCCAGCAGGTCGGTCGACGCATGCCCGTCGGCGTTCTCGACGATCAGGTAGAGCAGCTTCGTGAGCAGGACCATCTGCCGGTCGGCCCGCTCGGCCAGGTACCGCTCGTCCCGGAACCCGGAGCCCTCGTACCGCCCGAGCAGCCGCACGCCGGCCACTCGGCGCGGCCTCGGCCCACCTCGTACCGGCACCGTGCGAATGCCGCTCTCCGTCGCAGTCACGACCCCGCCCCCTACCGTTGCCTCGCGTTCCCCCGGAGACCGCCCGCACGCACCCGCCCGCCGCGGCAGGCGCCGGGCGGGAACGTGATGCCCCTGGAACCAGTCCTGGAGCTAGCGCTGGAAGGCGGCCACATGCTGCAGGGCAATGGCGGTCGCGTTGGAGCCGACCGACGCGGCGTTCACCGCGATCGCCAGGTTGACAGCTGTGATGTTGGTGATGTTGATCAGTGCCAACGCCTCCCGGGCCGGGAGCAGCTCGGCCGACTGGCCGGCCATTTCCGTCCGGGAGATCCTGCCGAGATCCGTCATCGAAACCCCCTCGGTACTGAGGCGTGCGGACGGCGAACTCGATGCTCACCGCCCGCACACCCGATCCGGCGCTGTCAGCGCTGCTTGACCACGATCGACTGGAAGGCCGCGGCCTTGGCCACCGACCAGTACGACGACGCGTTCAGCGCGACCGCCGTGTTGGACGCGTAGATGTTCGCCCAGTTGTAACCGCCCAGCGCTTCCCGTTCCGGAAGGACCTGGCATTCCTCCAGGTCGAGCTCTACCGCCGTCAGTTTCTCGTTCATGAGTCACCCCCTCCGTGCGATCCGGTGCTCCCAGCCAGTGGATGCCGGGCCGCATGATCGCAGCGCTGTCACAGTGCTGTCCCGGCGTTGTCCCGGCGTTGTCACAGCGTTGTCAGGAATGCGGTGGTCGACGTAACCGCCCGGGCCGAGGGATCGTTGCCTCATCGTGGGTCTTCCGGTTGTCCGTGCTGGGCACGGCGCGAGGCAGCGGTCAGTCGGCCCGTGGGGGAGTGGATCATGACCGATCAGATGCAGTCCGGGGGCGGTTCCGTGCCCGACGCGGCGGCGATGGTCATCCGGGTCTGGCGGGAGACCGACGAGGCGACCGGCTTGCGCGCTCGCATCACCCAGGTGTCCGACCTCGGAGGAGAGGTTGAAACGACCGTCGTGGTGACGTCCGCGGAGGCGGTCTACGACGAAGTCCGAGCCTGGCTCGAGGCCTTCGTCGGGCGAAACTGAGTCTTGACAACGGGCCGGTCCTGGCCAATGGTGCAAGGAAGTACGTGGCGGTTGGTGGTTCGGCCGTTACACACAGCGGGGACAGACTGCGAGCAACACAGCCGTGGGGCAGGGCTCGTCCGATGCGCGCCGCCTCAGCGAGGGGGGCCGTGCGATGCGAACATTCCTGCGAGGTGAGCTGCGCCTGCAACTACTGGGCGACTGGCTCCTGACGGTAACGGACCCGGCAACCACACCATCCCTTGCACAGAACGGTTCTCCTGCCCCAGCACCCAACGGCCGGCCCGCCGAAGGTTCGAACGGTTCGCCCGACCTGGCGGCGAACAGTTGGCCCGCCCAATGGCCGAGCGGTTGGCCCGCCCAAGGGCCGAGCGGTTGGCCCGCCCAAGCGTCGACCGGTTCTCCTGGCCCGGAGCTGACCGGTTCTCCGGGCCCGGAGCGGAACGGTTCGCCCGGCCCGGCACCCAACTGCTGGCCAGGCCCGGCAGCCAACGGTCGGCCAGCCCAAGGATCGAACGGCTCGACAGGCCCGGCGGCGAACAGTTGGCCCGCCCATGGGCCGAGCGGTTGGCCCGCCCAAGTGTCGGGCGGTTCTCGTGGCCCGGAGCCGGACGGTTCTCCTGGCCCGGGGCCGAACGGTTCGCCCGCCCCGGCACCCAGCGGTCGGCCCGCCCAAGTGTCGGGCGGTTCTCGTGGCCCGGAGCCGGACGGTTCTCGTGGCCCGGAGCCGGACGGTTCTCCTGGCCCGGAGCCGGACGGTTCTCCTGGCCCGGAACCCAACGGTTGGTCCGCCCAAGTGTCGGACGGTTCTCGTGGCCCGGAGCCGGACGGCTCGCCCGGCCCGGCAGCCGACGGCTGGCCCGGCCCGGGGGCGAACGGTTGGCCCGCCGCGGGGCCTGACGGATCGCCCGCGCCGGCACCGAACGGGCTTCCCGCCCCGCCACCGAACGGGTTTCCCGCCGCGCAGGTCGACGGTCCCACCGACCTGTCGGCGCCCGCATCTGGCACCGATCCCAGCCGCCCGACGGCGCCGGCCAACGGTTCGGCGGCGCCGGTGCACGACGGACCTCCCGAGAGCCGACCCAATCACGTGTTCGCTCAGGGGTACGACGGACCTCTGCCGGCCGGAGACGATCGCTCCGCCGCGACGTACCGCGACGGTTCGCCCGCGATGTATCCCGACCGCTCCTTCGAGCAGTCGTCGTACGGAGCCTCTCCCGACCTGTCCCACGGCTACTCGGCCGCCGCGCACTCGGCGTACGACCGTCTTTCCGCACCTCTCGCGCGACAGGCCGGCGACGGTTCCGCGCCGACGGTGCGGCAGATCGATCTGCCGGCGGGACCGAAGAACCTGATCGCCCTCCTGGCGCTCAACGGCCGGTGCGCCCGGACCCACGCGGCCGCGACCCTCTGGCCGGACTGCACCGACGAGGTCGCGGCGGCCCGTCTCCGCGCCGTCCTCTGGCGCCTCCGGCACCGGCACGTCGGCGTACCGCCCCTGATCGAGATCGGCGATTCCTCGCTGGCCCTGAGCGACGCGGTCGCCGTCGACGTCGACCGCTTCCGCGACGGCGCCGAGCTGCTCATCCGCGACCCCGACAACGGCAGTACCGCAGCCGAGGACGCCGCCGACGCGGTCTTGCACTCCGCCGAGCTGCTGCCCGGCTGGTACGACGACTGGGTCCTCGCCGCCCGGGAACGCCTGCAGTACCTTCGCCTGGGCGCACTCGACGCTCTCGCCACCCGCCGCCGGAAACAGGGCCGTACGCACGAAACCCTCGAGGCCGCCCGCGCCGCGATCAGCATCGAGCCGCTCCACGAGAGTGCTCATCGCACGATCGTCCGAACCCATCTCGACAACGGCGACATCGTCGAAGCCATCAAGCACTACCACCGCTTCGAAGCCATGCTCGAGCGAGAACTGGGCCTGCCACCCAGCCCCCTCTTCCTCGAGCTGGTCGGCCCCTATTTGGCGCTCTCGTCCCACAGACCCGCCCATCCAGACTGACGATCCCGCCAGAGGGCCGGATCAAGCTGCGCCGGATCAAACTGCCCGGGAGGTCAGGGATCAGTGACCGGTGTGATCCGAGTCCGCGGCGGACCGAGCGGTTCCGTCGAGGCCGGCAAGCGCGGACAGCTCGCCGTCGGTCAGGTCGAAGTCGAAGACCGCCAGGTTCTCCGCAAGCCGCCCGCGATCGGCCGACTTCGGGATCGGCACAACGTCCTGCTGCGTCTCCCACCGCAGAACGACCTGTCCCGCCGGCCGCTCGTGAGCCTTCGCGATCTGCCGCACCGTCGGGTGACTGAGCAGGTCGGTTCCTTTCCCGAGCGGACTCCATGCTTCGGTGACGATCCCGTGCGCCGCATGGAACTCCCGCTCGGCCGCCTTCGCCCACACCGGGCTCAGCTGGACCTGGTTCACCTCCGGCGCGACGCCGGTCTCGTCGATCAGCCGTTGCAGGTGTGCCGGCTTGAAGTTCGACGTACCAATCGCGCGCACCAGGCCCGCCTCGCGAAGCGTGATGAGTCCCTGCCACGCCTCGACGTACCGGTCCTGCTGGGGGTTGGGCCAGTGGATGAGCAGGAGGTCCAGGTATTCGACGCCGAGTTTCTCCGCGCTCGCCTCGAACGCCTGACGAGCGCCGTCGACGCTGTGCCAGCGCTTGTTGAACTTCGACGTCACGAACACCTCGTCGCGCGGGGCGTTCTTCAGCGCCCGGCCGACGCCGGTCTCGTTGCGATAGTTCTCCGCGGTGTCGATCAGGCGATACCCGAGCTCGAGCGCCGTGCCGACCGCCCGCTCGGCATCCGCGTCGTTCATCGGCGATGTCCCGAGCCCGATCCGCGGCATCGCGGTCCCGTGACTCAGCGTGACCGTCGGAACCTGATTCATCGGTTTCCTCCTTCGGCGTCCGTGCCCGGCCCACGATAGGCCGATCACGGTCCGCACCGATTCGCGTGGCCTCCGGTCCGCCGTACGACGTACGGTTCTGGCGGGCCGTCTCAGTACCGCACCACCCGCGCGCGAACTGTCGGATCTGTGGTTCATCATGGTGCGACGGGCCGCGAAAGTGGGGAAAAGCGTTGGAGGGGTGGGCTTATGAAGAACCGGCTGATCACTCTGGTGGATCTGGGTCTGGACAGTTCGTTCGACGCGTCGATGTCGTTCGTCCAGGGCATCACCGGCAACATCAACGCCGGCTGGGACCGCCCGTACCTCGATGTCAACTTCGTCCGGACCCGGGACCACGAGACCGCGTTCTCGGCTCTCACCACCCCGTCGACCGTCCTGCACGTGATGGCACACGGTGACCACAGCGAGGAGCCGTCGTTCCTGTCCACCGACGGTGAGACCCAGGTGTCGCTGCGGTCGCTCGCCGACTGGTTCCTCGATCACCAGTGGGGTATCGCCAGCGGCGTCGTCATCGCCGACGGCTGCAAGACCGGCATCGGCAAGTGGCAACGCGCGATCCGCGACTGCATCCAGGACGACATCACCTACATCGGCACGAGCACGGTCATCGGGTGGTATGAAGCCACCGTCTTCTGCTCCGCCTTCTACGGCGCTCTGGTTCGCAACCGCGGCCTCGGCCGGACTCCCGCCGAGCAAGGCTGGGACGCCGCCAACCGAGCCATCCGGGCCTACGAAACCCTCACCGACCAACGCTGCCCCTACAAACCCGTCCTCCTGACTCCTTCCCGCCAGGCCCTGCGCTCGCTCACCGGTTGACCGACACGCAGAGCAATCGCCACGCTCCGCAGCCCATGGGAAACTTTCTGTGGACTTGGTCCACCTGCTGACGTCCGCCCGACGCGGTGAAGGAACGGCGCCATGAAGCTCCATCGGAACTCCCTCCTCACCGCTGCGGCGATCGTGCTGGTTCTGTACGTCGTGTCGCTGGTCGCCGGATTGCCGGCGTGGGCGGCTGTCGTGCTGATCGTGGTGCTGCTGGTGTTGCTGGCTGTTGTGTGGAAGCAGCCCGACGAGCCCCGCCCGGTGATCACGAAGCCAGCGCCGACGCCTCACGTCGTCCTGCCGGACCCGGAGCCGGTTTTCTCCGGCCCGCCGTCCAGGACGGTCGCTGACGTGCGGTTGCCGTCGGCCTCTCCGGACTTCCAGTTCAGCTTCTCGGCGATCGTGCAGTGGTCGACGGTCCTGTCGGGTTCGCGCCATGCGGACCTCGGTGCGGTCGCGGTCGATGCCTTGCTGGACAGGGCGCGATCGCTCACCGCCCGGCAGCAGGTGACGGAGGAGTCCCTCAACCAGCACCGCCTGGCGGCGCTTCTCGGCGAGCCCGCGCTGGACGAGAAGGGCCTGGTCCGCAGTTGGGCCACCGAGGTGAGGCTCAGGCTGCCGGATGCGGACCAGAAGCACCTGCAGCACCTCGCTGCGCTGCACCGGCGGGAGCAGACCACGCTGCTCGAACGCCGCATGGAGCAGGACAAACGCGCCTACCTGAAGGACGACGTCTTCGCCACGCCGGGCTCGGCCGCGGTCTGGTGGATGGTGAACCACCCGGGCGAGGTCGAGAACGCGCTCGGCCTCCTCGACACCCTCGCCGAACTGTCGGCCGCGGCGAACGATCTCCCGGTCCGGCGGGCCGCCGCCGAGGAGATCGAACGCCGACGGCCGACCCGCGCCGAACTCGCCTTCAGCACGGCAGTCGAGGAGCTCACCGACACCGACCAGGACGAAACCACGCCCGACCAGGCCGACTCGCCCACTGCATCCGAGCAGCGCCCGATCCCACGACACGGCGGTCACGAAACCCGTCCCACCAGGTCGGACCAGAACGATCCCGCCCTCGAGCAGAACGGTTCCGCCGCCAGGCAGGCCCGCTCCGCCCTCGAATGGAACGGCTCCGCGCCCGAGCAGAACGGTTCTGCTGTGGGGCAGGCCCGTCCCGCCTTCGAGCAGAACGATTCCGCCGCCAAGCAGGCCCGCTCCGCCCTCGAGCAAAACGGCTCCGCCCCCGAGCGGAACGGTTCCGCGCCGGCAGACGCGACGTACCGGGAGCAGTTCTTCACCGAGTAGGCCGGTGAGGCGGGCTGTCTGCAGGGTGGGCCCGCCCCACCGGAGTCGACCGCGCATGCCTAGTCGTCCAGCCAGCGGATCACGGTCGCCCCGTTGTGACCGTGAATCGCGAGCAACGCGTCGATCCCGTCCTGCCACACGGTCGTGGTCGGGTAGTTGCCGCCCCAGCGCAGCGCGACCGTGCCGTCGCTCCACTCGATCCCCTCCGCGACAACGCCCGTACCGCTCACGCCGGAGATGTCGCGGTGGCGGACCAGCTCGAAGCGGCGTGGTCCGGACGTATGTGCGACGCGCAGATGACGCTGCCTGGTGTTGCGCAACAGCGTCGCGGTTCTCCCGCTGATCTCGTCCATGAGACAAGTCAACGCGTGGTCCGGCGTCCTCACCAGGAACTCAACCGGTATCCACAGCGCACAAATTCTGCCCACCAGCGGTGACCGAAACGCCATATTCTCATTGCAGGGAGTAATCGACCTGGAAGGAGCGGCACGGATGACAGTCATCGAGGAATGGACCGGCCGGCACGCGCACGCCTTGCGTACGGCCCTGCGGCTGACGAACGAAGCCTTCGCCGAGCAGCTCGGGATATCGCCGCGCACGCTCACCAAATGGCGCGAGAGACCAGAGGTCGTGCCCAGCCCCTATCTCCAGCAGGCACTCGACACCTACCTCGAGAAGGCGCCGCCCGACGCTCACGTCCGGTTCGCCGCCAACCTCGGCCTGGACCGCGCCGGCGGGCCGCTCGACAACGCTGTGCTGACCGAGCTCAACACGGCGCTCGGCGACCTGACCCGCGCTCTGGCACGCCTTCAGGCGCAGGACCCGGAGCGATCTGCGTCATCGTGACCGCCGGGGCAGGCAGACTGGGCGGCTGAGCGGGTGCGGAAGGAGCCGCGGATGAGGCGACGCCCGGTGAACTCGTCGAGTGTGCGATCGGTCGGATGGTCCGACGGGACGCTGGAGCTCGAGTACGTCAATGGCTACGTCTACCAGTACTTGGACGTTCCGCAGCCGGAGTATGCGGCGCTCATGGCCGCGCCGAGCATCGGCTCGTACGTCAACAAACGCATCAAGCCGTACTACGACGTTCGCGAACTCTGAGTTTCCGCTCGTTTCCCGACGGGCACTTGGGAGGCGTTCACACGGGGGTGTGCGCCCAACCCTGGAGGTGAACATGCGCACTCGTAGGTCCTCTGCGACTGGTTCCCGAGCTGTTGCGATCATTGCTGTGGTCTGGCTGCTGATCGGTTTCGCGGCCGCCGCGCAACGCAACTACTTCGCAGGCTCCGACGCGACCTGCGCCAGAGTCGGTACCACGCTGGTGACGATCGTGGCCGGCCCGCTCAACTACATCGGCGCCAACCCGAAGATCGACTGCTCGGCGCCGCAGCCGTCGCGATAACGGCTGCCGCGAGCCCTGCCCGCCGTACTGTCGCTGCGAGGGTCTCCGACAGAACCGGCGAGGGGCAGGGACATGCTGCGCGGTGGAATCGAAGCCGATCTGGACGAGTTCGGTGTGCCGGGTGCGAGCTGGGTCGTGTTCGAGGACAGTGCGGTCACCGAGACCGGGGCAGCCGGCGTCGTCGACGTGTCGGGTGGTGGACCTGTCACGCCGACGACGCTGTTCCAGGCGGCCTCGATCAGCAAGCCGATCGCCGTGCTGGCGATGCTGAGGCTGGTCGATCGCGGCCTCCTGGACCTCGACGAGGACGTGAACCGCAAGTTGACGTCCTGGCAGGTTCCGCCGGTTGGTCAATGGCAGCCCGCGGTCACGCTTCGTCAGCTGGCGAGCCATAGCGCCGGCATGACGGTCTCCGGCTTTCCTGGATACACGCGGGATGCGGCGTTGCCGGCGACAGCACAGATCCTCGACGGCGTGCGGCCGGCCACGAACATCGGCGTACGCGTCGATCTCCTGCCCGGAACGCAGTTCCGGTACTCCGGGGGCGGCACAACGGTGATCCAGCAACTGCTGGAGGACGTGACGGGTACGCCGTTCCGTGAGCTCATGCAGGAGTTGGTGCTGCAACCGCTCGGCATGTCCGACAGCGACTACGCGCAACCGCTTCCACCGGATCTCCACCCGAGAGCAGCCACTGGACACGACGACGCCGGCAGCCCGCTGGACGGGAAGTGGGACGTGTACCCGCAGCTGGCCGCCGCGGGGCTCTGGACGACGCCGACGGATCTGGCGAAGTTCGCTCTGGGTGTGCAGCGGGCGTACGCCGGGGCGGATCACGCGGTGCTATCGGTCGAGCTCGTGAGGGAGATGCTGACTCCACAGATCGCAGCGACCTCACGCATCGGCGGGCTGAACCACTTGGGCCTCGGCCTGTTTCTGGACGAGTCGGGCAGCCGCTACGGACACAGTGGCGGCAACGCAGGCTTCTGCTGCCACATGTTGGCGCACCGCGACACCCGGAAGGGCGCTGTGGTGATGACCAACGGGGATGCGGGGACATGGGTCGTACTGCGTGCGTTCGCCGCCATCGCGTCTGCGTACGGATGGTCCGGCTACCCGGATGAGCTCGAGGACCCTGATCTGCCGACGGATGACCAGCTGGGCGCGCTAGCGGGGGCCTATTCGCTGGGCAACGGGATGATCTTCGTGGTGGAGCCGGCGGCGCGAGGGCTGGAAGTGCGGTTCGACGGACAGCCGCCGCTGCAGTCCAGAGCGCTGTCTTCGGAGCGGTTCGCCGGAGACGGTGTCGACGTGCAGCTCGAGGTCCGGGACGGCGGTCTGGCGCTTCGGCAGGGCGGTGCGGAGTTCGTCTGCGTCCGGGAATAGGCCGTGGGGGAGGGCGGTTACACCTGATGCCGTCCGGAACATGACCCCGGGCCTCAACCTCAGCCGCTACGAGCGGCCACTCGCCGAGAGGCGTCTGCTGGGCGGTGCAGTGCGTGACAGGTGGGAGCCGATTCGGCTCCCACCGTGTCGTTCCCCAGGTCGTTCCACGAAAACGACTTGTGTGGGTACGGCATGATGGAAGTGTCGCTCGCGGAGACGCGTGCGAGTGGAGTGACCGGAGGGATCAGCACTGCTTCCCTCGACGCCGGAGGACCGGTGCCGAGGGCAGGTGCCGGGAGGCTCGGACGAGGTCCGGGACCCCGATTTGCATCTGCACCGCGAATGTCAGTAATGTCCCTCTTGTTGGAGCGAAGCGCAGGACGCGGAAGCGGCCGGCCCTCTGACAAACTCCCTGAAGGTCTCGGAAGCCGAAACACGCCTCGGCGGGTTTCGGGCGCTGAGTCGTGTAGGGAGGCTGGGTCGAAAAGAGCCGATTTGACCGGCTCGGGTCGGAACAGTAAAGTTTGGCGGGTTGCCCCGGAGCTTCGAACGAGAGTGCGAAGCGCGGTGTGCGTCCGATTCTTGAGAACTCAACAGCGTGCCGAAAGTCAATGCCGAAAGATGCATTAACCCCGTACACAGGCATTGGATGACTCTCCTGCCCCTGGTCTTTCAGAGATTTTGGGTGTTGGGTTGTCTGTTGTTCTGTGTCGGATTCCTTTGAAATATACGGATGACAAGCCAGTTGAATGGTTTTGTTTCTGATTCAAAGGATCACTCAAAGTAGTCTGTTTTCCGCGGTTTTGCCGTGGTTGACATATAGATTTCAACGGAGAGTTTGATCCTGGCTCAGGACGAACGCTGGCGGCGTGCTTAACACATGCAAGTCGAGCGGTAAGGCCCCTTCGGGGGTACACGA
>NZ_JBFAJQ010000025.1:0-61811 GCF_040655315.1 Kribbella sp. NPDC050459
CACATCCGGCAGTGTCGCGGTCATCGCCGCACCTTCCCCGCCAACCCTCACAGTCGGCGCGTCGGGCCGGAAACACCGTTATGCGGACAGTCCCGTCTTGGCTCGGGAGGTTGTCGGCTTGGTGGGTGGGTGGTCGGTGGTGCGGGTGAGGTCTGCCTGTGGGGTCGGCCGTTGGCCGTACGGCGTGTCAGAAGGTGACGGAGGACGCGGGGGAGGTGTTGTTGGGTTGGTTGCCGAGGGACCAGGCGGCGACTCGGGAGACGATGTGGGCGGGGATCTTGTCGGCTACGCCGGGGACGGCGGGGGCATCGTACGTGGCGTGGGCGTCGTGCGGGAGGACGACTCGGTAGCCGCGGGCCAGGGCGGTCTTGGCTGTGGCGTGTACGCACATCTCGGACATCACGCCGCAGATCGCGAGCGACCGTACGCCGGCCGACACCAGGATCTCCCCGAGCGGCGTCGCGTCGAAGCCGTCGTCGCGAGGTTTGCGTACGACGTGCTCGCGAGCTCCCGGCTGCACTGGCAAGAACAACTCCCAGCCCGGGGTTCCCGGCTCGTCGTCCGCGCCGGGCGGACCGTCGTTCTGCAGATGTACGACGACAGCACCGGCCGCCCGGGCGCGATCCAGCAGCCCACGCACCCGATCCAACAGCCCCGCCGCGCCGGGCACTGCATCGGATCCGGAGACGAACGCAGTCTGCAGGTCAACCACCACCAAGGCGTCGACAGTCAACGCCGGCTCACCGCCCGAGCCCAGCGCGCCACCCGGGCTCGCATCAGTCGTGGTGCCAGGTGAGGTCGTGGATGCTGTCGTCATAGGAAGCATCCTTGCCGGTTTGGTGCGGGGGCGCACCGGGATTGTCGGGGTGGCGTGGGATGCTGACCGGGTGGCTGCTCGTAAAGGTTCTGCGCCGAAGCTGGGTGATGTGCTGCTGGTGACCGGGGCCGAGTCGTTCCTGGCGGATCGGGCCGTGCGGTCGGCGATCGCGGCGGTGTCGAAGAACGCGGCGTCGGGCGACGGTGCAGTCGAGGTGACGGATCTCGAGGCGTCGACGCTGGACGTCGGGGTGTTCGCGGAGCTGACCGGGCCGTCGTTGTTCGCGAGCGAGCGGGTGCTGGTGCTACGCGGGCTGGAGAACCTGCCTGCGGAGATGGCGCCGCACCTGATCGAGTACGCCGGGTCGCCGGCCGACGACGTACTCGTGGTGCTGGTGCACTCCGGCGGGCAGAAAGGCAAGGGCGTCCTCGACAAGTTGCGGAAGGCATCGGTCAACGAGGTCGTCGCGACGGCGCCGAAGACGTGGGAGCTTCCGCAGTTCGTGGCGGGGGAGATCCGGCTGCTCGGCGGGTCCGTGGACGAGGGTGCGGCGTCGGCGCTGGTGGATGCGGTCGGGCATGACCTGCGGGCGCTGGCCGGGGCGTGTTCGCAGCTGGTGTCGGATTCGGGCGGCCAGGCGGTGACGTCCGAGCTGATCGGGCAGTACTTCGGCGGGCGCGCGGAGGTCACGAGCTTCGCGGTCGCGGACGCGGCGATCGCCGGGCGGACCGAGCCGGCGCTGGAGCAGCTCCGGTGGGCGCTGGACTGCGGTGTCGCGCCGGTGCTCGTCACGAGTGCGATGGCGGGTGGGCTGCGCGGGCTGGCGAAGTACGCGAGTGCGCCGAGTGGGATGCGTGAGGCGGATCTGGCGCGTGAGGTCGGCGTACCGCCGTGGAAGCTGAAGCAGCTCAAGCAACAGTCCCGAGGTTGGACCCCTGGTGGCCTCGCGACCGCTATCAAGGCGGTCGCACAAGCCGACGCCGACGTCAAAGGCGCCTCAGGCGACGCCGGCTACGCCCTCGAACGCATGGTCCTCACCATCACCCGAGCCCACGGTCGCCGCTGAACCACCTCTCCCCAAGCGCCCCCTCCCGAACCAGCGCTCGCCGAGGTCAGACGGACAGCGGGTTGGCGAGGGGGAGTTGGCTGTGGGTGGCGAGCCAGTGGATGGCTTCGTGGATGGCGGCTTCCGGCTCGTAGCGGGGAGCGTAGGCCAACTGGGTCTTGGCTTTTTCGATGGTGAAGCACTGGCTGCGGTGGAGGTGGCCCCAGCTGGAGTCGGCGTGGTCTGGGGTGGTGGAGCGGCGGAACTCGTCCCAGGTGACGGATTCGAGGGTGGCGGTCCGGCCGAACCAGCCGGCGGCGATCTCGGCGTAGCCGCGGACCGTCAGCGCGGTCGGGGCGACGATGTTGTAGTCCTCGCCGGCGGCCGTGTCGCGGTGGTCGATGGCCTGCTGGAACGCGTGGGCCACGTCGTCGGCATGGACGTGGTGCATGAGTTCGGCACCGCTGCCGGGGACCCGCAGGGGCTCGCCGGCTGACAGCGTGTGCCACACGGAGGGGTCGAGGTTGCCGAGCGGCCCGGTCGGGTGCCAGCCCGGGCCGACGATGTGGCCGGGGTGCAGCGAGGTGCTGACGAGCCCACCGGAGGCGGTCTCCTCCTTCAGCATCCGGCCGATCTGGTCCTTCGCGATGCCGTACTCGTCGAAGGGCGGCCCGGCTGAGTCGCTGTCCTCGGCGATCGGGAGCTTGCGGCTCGGACCGTACCGCCAGATGGATCCGCAGTGCAGGAGATGCCCGGTCTCGCCGCGGAGCCGGCCGACCAGCGCGGTGGCCGATTCGAGGGTGAAGCAGATCAGGTCGACGACGACGTCGGCGCGCAACCCGGCGACCCGGTCGCCGAACGTGCCGTCGCGGTCCTCCTGCTGCCGGTCGGCGAGCACGGCACGGACCTGCTGCCATTCCGGAGCAGCGGTGTACGCCGTCCGCGCGCCGCGGCTGATGTTGACGACCTCGTGGCCGGCGCGGACGAGCCGCGGGACGAGGAAGGTGCCGATATGACCACTGCCACCGATGACGACGATTCTCATGGCACTCCGATCAACGACTCAGGCGATGCGGATCAGAAGCTGTGCGGGCACGCAAAAACGATCGGCCGGTCCTGCGGACGGGCCGATCGTTCGGTGGGCCGCAGGAGCGGCCCCGGCGTCAGAGAGAAGCGGCCTTCTTGAAGATGGCCGACTTGCGGTTCGCCGCCTGGTTGGCGTGGATGACGCCCTTGCTGACGGCCTTGTCGAGCAGGCGACCGGCCTTGCGGGCGGTCTCGTTGGCCTTCTCGGCCTCGCCGGCCTCGACGGCCTCGTGGAAGCGGCGAACAGCCGTCTTGAGGGTCGACTTCACCGACTTGTTGCGAAGTCGCGCAGCCTCGTTCTGGCGGTTGCGCTTGATCTGGGACTTGATGTTCGCCACGGAGCAGAGCCTCGATCAGGTGTGTGCGGTCAATACAGGATGGTGTTGCGCGCACGGCTGTACACCACCCGTGGGCACGCGAAGAGCTAGATTACCAAGAAGCCCCGCCCGCAGCCAAACCGGCCTGCTTCCGCCGAGGCGGTGGAACCCTCGTCCGTCAGACTACTGTCCGTGATCGACGGCAAGGTGATGCGCGGTACGAGATCCGCGCGGACGGCGGCCTGGACGTCACCGAGACGATCGACTACGAGTACGACGACTCCGGGCGCGCGCTCGACCGGGTCGGCATCGACGGCTGGGACAGTCGGCTCTCGGACCTGCGGATCCAGCTCGGCGAAGACAACAAGCCGGCGGGCCACGCGCCTGGGGATCGGACGCTCCCACTCCTTGTGAAGGCGGACGGCATCACCGACGGAGGCGCCCTCAGCGACGGCTCGCCGTTGACTCGCGGCCGGCGGATTCTGCTGATCGCGGGCGCGGCCGTCCTCGTCCTGGTTCTCGTCGGATTCGTCGCCCACTGCCTGATCAGGGGTTTTCCCTTGCACCTGCGTCGGCATGCGTGACACCGGCGACGCCCGACCGGCATACTCAGGGCCCCGCGAGCCCAGGGCTCCGCCATCGCTCCGTCCAGCCTGGAGGAACTTCGTGACCCGCAAACGACCGGCGATCGTCGTCGCCACCGCACTGATCGCCGCCTGTGCCGGCGTGCCGGTGCTGGTGAGCTCGGCGAACGCCAGCCAGCCGGCAGCGACGCCGGCCGACCCGGACGTCAAGCGCTCCGGTACCGGTTCGTACATCGTCCAGCTCGACGACTCCCCGGTCGCGGAGTACGACGGCGACATCGCCGGTCTCGCCGCCACCCGGGTCGTCCCGGGCGGCAAGCTGCTGAAGACCGCCGCGCCGGTCGTCGACTACGTCAAGCACCTTGCCAGCGAGCGCAACGAGGTGCTCAAGGCCGTCCCGGACGTCAAGAAGCTCTACGACTACAGCTACACGTACGCCGGGTTCTCCGCCGAGATGTCGTACGACGACGCGGTCAAGCTGGCCAAGTCGTCCGGCGTGAAGAGTGTGGAGCCGAGCGAGATCCAGCACGCGGACACCGTCGACACGCCGCGCTTCCTCGGCCTGTCCGGCAAGGGCGGTGCCTGGCAGCAGGCAGGCGGTATCGACAAGGCCGGCGACGGCGTCATCATCGGCATGATCGACTCCGGTTTCGTCCCGGAGCGGGCGAGCTTCGCGCCCATGCAGACCACAAAAGCATCCGACGCGATCGTCGCGAAGAAGTGGAAGGGCACCTGCCAGGCCGGTGAGGAGGCGCCCGTCACCTGCAACAACAAGGTGATCGGCGCCCGGTACTTCGACAAGGGCATCGGCACCCGCCCGATCCCGGAGGAGTTCAAGTCGCCGCGCGACTACGGCGGCCACGGCACCCACACCGCCAGCACCGCGGCCGGCAACTACGGCGTCGAGATGAGCGTCCTGGGCCGCGACTACGGCAAGGGCTCCGGTATGGCGCCGCACGCCCGCCTGGCGATCTACAAGGCGCTGTGGGCGGTCGACGCGACCGGCGGCGGCAGCGGTACGGACGCCGACATCGTGGCCGCGATCGACGCCGCGGTCTCCGACGGCGTCGACGTCATCAACTACTCGATCTCCGGCAGCGGGTCGACGTACGTGAACGCGACCGGACTCGCGTTCCTGCGGGCGGCCAAGGCAGGCGTGTTCGTGGCGACCAGTGCCGGCAACACGGGTCCGGGCGACGCGACCGTCGGCAAGACCTACCCCTGGGTCACGTCTGTTGCCAACGGCACCCATGACCGCGACATCCAGACCACCGTGACGCTCGGGGACGGCAAGTCCTACACCGGCGCGGGTATCGGTTCCGGTACGCCGTCGGCGCCGGTGGTGCTGGCCAAGGACGCCGGCCTCGCGGGCGCCGATCCGACCAACCTCACGCTCTGCCAGGCGGGCACGCTCGACCCGGCGAAGGTGACGGGCAAGATCGTGGTCTGCGATCGCGGCGTGAACGCCCGCGTCGACAAGAGCCTGCAGGTGAAGAACGCCGGCGGTGTCGGCATGATCCTGCTGAACATCACCCCGGGCACGCTCGACGCCGATCTGCACTCGGTGCCGACCGTCCACCTGGACGACAAGGCCGCGCCCGCGGTGAAGGCGTACGTCAGCGGCACCGCGAACCCGACCGCCACCATCGGCCCGGGTACGCCGGTTCGCGTCAACGCCCCCAAGGTCGCCGCCTCCTCCAGCCGCGGTCCGTCCCCGGCCGGCAACGGTGACCTGCTCAAGCCGGACATCATGGCGCCCGGCACGAACGTCCTGGCCGCGACGACCGCGTTCAGCGCGGCCGGTGGCGAGTACGCGTTCATGAGCGGTACGTCGATGTCGACGCCGCACATCGCCGGCATCGCGGCCGTACTGAAGAGCAAGCACCCGACCTGGTCCCCGATGGCGATCAAGTCCGCGCTGATGACGACCGCCACCGACAAGGACGCCGGCGGCAAGTCGATCCAGAACGACTCCGGCTCGCAGGCGAACCCGTTCGGGTACGGCGCGGGGCAGGTGCAGCCGAAGCTCGGGATGGACCCGGGCCTGGTCTACGACTCGACGTACACCGACTGGACGAAGTTCGTCTGCGGTTCCGGGCAGGTGCCGAGCACGCACGAGCTGTGCGCGAACGGCAAGATCGACCTGAGCGACCTCAACTACCCGACGATCGCGATCGGTGACCTGGCCGGCAAGCAGACCGTGACCCGGACCGTGACGAACGTCGGCAGCGTCCCGGAGGTCTACTTCCCGAAGGTCGAAGGCCTGACCGGGCTCAAGGTGACCGTGACGCCGAAGATCCTCGTCACGCTCCCGGGCCGCACCACAACGTACAAGCTCACCATCGAGAACAACGGCGCGCCGCTCGAGCAGTACTCGTTCGGCCGGCTGATCTGGAAGTCGGCGAAGCACTCCGTGGCCAGCACGCTGGCGATCAAGCCGCTGACGGTCAAGGCACCGGTCCAGGTCAACGGCACCGGCACCGACAGCTCTGTGCAGGTCCCGGTCACGGCCGGCTACACCGGGACGCTCGAGACCACCGCGGTGGGTCTGACCCCGGCCACGGTCAACGAGGCGGCGTTGAAGAACCCGGGTGGTGTGTCGTTCCCGACGACCGCGCCCAAGGTCAACGACCACGTCGCCAAGTTCACGGTCAACGTCCCGGCGGGTACGACGTACGCCAGGTTCTCCACGTTCGACGCGGACTATCCGGCAGGCACTGACCTGGACGTGTTCGTCTACAAGGCTGGCACGACGACCCTGCTCGGCAGCAGCACCGGGGGCTCCGCCGAGGAGCAGGTGAGCATTCCGCAGCCCGCAGGCGGCCAGGTGGATGTGTACGTCGACCTGTACGCCGGGGCGAACGAGCAGCAGGTGAAACTCGACCACTGGGAGCTGCAGAAGGCCGAGGGCAACCTGACGGCCACACCGGCCAGCCAGCCGGTCACGGTCGCGGGGCAGACGAACGTGACGGCCAGTTGGACCGGCCTGACCGCCGGCACGAAGTACCTGGGTCAGCTGCGCTTCACGGACGGGGCCAACGGCTCCGGCTCCACACTGGTCCGCGTAGACAGCTGAACGACCAGGGCGGCCCGGCAACGACCGGGCCGCTCTGAGCTTTCTTACGGCGTATGCAGCTGCAGGCCGTTCGCGTCCTTCACCAGGAGCTTGCAGTCGCCGGAGGTGACGTCGCAGCGGAACAGCTGCTGTAGAGCCTTGCCGCCCTCCCCGGCACCTCCGTCGGTGAGGGTCAGCAGATAGCTGCCGTTCTCGAAGGTCGGCAGCGGCAGCGTGTCCCACATCTTGTTCGGCAGCTTGAGCTTGGTGACCCGGCCGGTGTTGACGTCGATCGCCTCCGACCGCTGGCTGTGGATCATCGTCCGGCCGTCGGGTGACAGCACCGGGTAGAGCTGTTCCGGGCCCTGGTCGCAGTACTGCTGCTGCAGCTTGAAACCGTCGTCGCGCAGCGCGCCTGCCTTCAGGCATCGCTTCCCGTCGACCTTCGCCGACAGTACGACTGTGCCCGCCGCAGGCGGAATCGCCGCCGCCCCGTCGAATCCGGGAACAGACACTGTTCGCTGCTGTCCGGTAGCCGGCTGCCAGACGACCAGCCCGGCCTTGCCCCGGCCCATCCACAGCCCGTCCTGGTTCCAGCCCAGCATGTCCGGCTGTCCGGGCGCCGCGGGCAGCTGTGCGACTTGCTTCCCGGTCGTGATGTCGAAGACGAGCACCTGGCCTCGCGTGTTGGACAGGTAGTGGAACAGCGCCACCTGCTTGCGATCCGGAGACAGCACCTGACCACCCGACCGAGGTGGGCCAATGGTCCGGAAGGTCCCCTTCGGCGTCAGGATCCCGACCTGGAACTTGCCCACACCGGGCATCAGGCTGCCCAGCCAGCCGCCGCCGGCGACGCGCCCGAAGAAGTAGCCGTCGGCGCCCTTGGGAATCCGTACCACCTGCTTGCCGTCGTGCAGCGCGTCGTCCGTGTCCACCGTGTAAGGCACCTGCGGAGCGGTACCCGGCACCGGCGGCCCCGGCGGCCGTGCCGGCTCGGTGTCGTCGCCGGAGCGGGTCAGCAACGAGGCCGCCAGGACGACGACCACGACGATCGCGGCAGCGGCCGCGAGGACCGGCCAGTGGCGGCGACGCCGGGGTTCGTCCAGGCCAGGGCCCGCGGCGTCGGAGGGGATCGTGGCGGCCTGCGCCTGCAGGTAGTCGCGCAGGCGCGTCTCGGTGTCGGTCATCGGAGTTCCTCGAGGCGTTCGGTCAGGACGGCGAGGCCGCGCGACGACGTGGCACGGGCGGACGACTCGCCGATCCCGAGAATCTGGGCGATCTCGGCGAACGCGAGATCCAGGTAGTACCGCAGTACGAGGACCTCACGCGTGCGGCGCGGCAGTCCTTGGAGCGCCTGCTGCACCTGGGAGCGCTCCTCGCTCAGTACGGCGGCGCTCTCGGCGGACGCGTTCGGCGCCTGGTGGGGCGGGATGTAGAGCCGCGCCACCTTGCGTCTTCGCAGTACTGACCGGCTCCGGTTCACCACCGCCGTCCGCAGGTACCCCAGGGCCGCATCAGGCCCGCGCAGGGGCCAGCGTCGGTACAGCTCGGCAAAAGCCTCCTGTACGACGTCCTCCGCCGCCTGCCGGTCGTCCACCATCAGCACCGCCAGCCGGACCAGTCCGGCCCAGTGCTGCTGGTAAAGCTCCGACACGGCCGCCTGCGCAGGTGCCGAGCGTCCGATGCTCACCACGTGATTCGTCACACCCCTGAAGACGCGTGGCGATCAGAAACGCTGCATCCGTTCCCGCACCCAGTCGAGGTGAACGATCGCCTGCTCGCGCTGCCACTCCCTGATGGTCGGCAGCCCCGGTGGCGCGGGCTGCGCCGCTCCCCACCACTGCCCACCGGCGACGGCCGCGATGAATCCGGTGATCGCCTCGTCGTCCGCCAGCGCCGGCAGGTCGACCGAGCCCCGCATGTCCGCGTGCAGGATCACCGTGTCGGTCCAGCGTGGCGCCAGGGCCGGGTGCGCCCAGTCGATGAACACCACCCGGTTGTCGGTCAGGATGAGGTTGTCCGCGCGCAGGTCCCAGTGCGACAGCGCCTTGCCCTCGGCCAGCACCCGCATCGCGGACCGGGACAGCTCCGCGAACTCCTCCCCCCGGCCGTCCATCCACTCCGGTACGGCGAGACCGTCGGCCAGCACGCTCTCCCAGCGGCTCAGGAAGTCATGACTCCGTACGGCAGCCACCGGTGCGTCCGGCCACGGTGACGGGTCCAGGGCGTCGGTCAACTCGTCCAGGGCGTCCAGCACCCGATCCGCGTCGGCCTGTTCCCACGGGTGGGCGGGCAGCCGGCCCTCGATGTCCTCGAAGAGCAGCCCGACCCAGTCGCCGTCGTCGTACACGTCGTAGAGCAGGGGCGTCATCGGCAGCGGGCCGATGGCCTGCACGGCGGTGATCTCCAGGCGGAACAGCTCCGGCGTCTTCGGGTTCAGCGGCGTACCGACGGCCTTCAGGAAGGCTCTGCGGCCGGAGGCGGTGACCAGGCGGGCGGCGACGCCGGGGGAGAAGCCGCCCTGCTGCGTGACGGCCGTCACCACGACTGAGCCGAGCGAGCGCTCCACCCAGGCCCGCACGGCGGCGGGCAGCTTCTCGAACGGCAACCGGACCCCAGCAGCATGCGCCATGCCTCACCACGCTAGCGGCCTGGTGCCACTGATTTTCGAATCCGCTGGACCCGCATGGGATGATTGACCGGATATTCAGGTACCACGAGACGAGAACTGGATCCCCTCCGTGCCAGCTGGCCCCACGAACGCGCCGCAGCCGGGTCGCACCGACCCGTCGCTGATCCGGAACTTCTGCATCATCGCCCACATCGACCACGGCAAGTCGACGCTGGCCGACCGGATGCTGCAGATCACCGGAGTGGTCGACGACCGCTCGATGCGGGCGCAGTACCTCGACCGGATGGACATCGAGCGTGAGCGCGGCATCACGATCAAGTCGCAGGCGGTCCGGCTGCCGTTCACGCCGGGCCCGGACTCCCCGGGCGGCCTGCTCGCCCCGGACGGCACGACGTACATCCTGAACATGATCGACACGCCGGGTCACGTCGACTTCACCTACGAGGTCTCCCGGTCGCTCGAGGCGTGCGAGGGCGCCGTCCTGCTGGTGGACGCCGCGCAGGGCATCGAGGCCCAGACCCTGGCGAACCTGTACCTCGCGCTGAACGCCGACCTGCACATCATCCCGGTGCTGAACAAGATCGACCTGCCGAGCGCGCAGCCGGAGAAGTACGCCGCTGAGCTGGCGAACATCATCGGCTGCGACCCGTCCGACGTGCTCAAGGTGTCGGCGAAGACCGGCGAGGGCGTCGAGGACCTGCTGAGCGAGATCGTCGCGCAGATCGACCCGCCGAAGGGCATCAAGGACGCGCCGCCGCGGGCCCTGATCTTCGACTCGGTCTACGACACCTACCGCGGCGTGGTCACCTACGTCCGGGTGGTCGACGGCGAGCTGAACCACCGGGACCGGATCAAGATGATGTCGACCGGCGCGGTGCACGAGATGCTCGAGGTCGGCGTGATCTCGCCGGAGCCGCTCAAGACGCAGAGTATCGGCGTGGGCGAGGTCGGTTACCTGATCACCGGGGTGAAGGACGTCCGCCAGTCCCGCGTCGGTGACACCGTCACCTCGAACGTGAACGGCGCGACCCAGGCCCTCGGCGGCTACAAGCACCCGCAGCCGATGGTGTACGCCGGTCTGTACCCGATCGACGGCGACGACTACCCGACGCTGCGCGACGCGCTCGACAAGCTCCAGCTGAACGACGCCGCCCTGCAGTACGAGCCGGAGACCTCCGGCGCGCTCGGGTTCGGGTTCCGCTGCGGCTTCCTCGGGCTGCTGCACATGGAGATCGTCCGCGAGCGGCTCGAGCGCGAGTTCAACCTGGACCTGATCTCGACCGCGCCGAACGTGGTCTACCGGGTGGTGATGGAGGACGGGGCCGAGCACGTGGTCACGAACCCGAGCGAGTACCCCGACGGCAAGGTCGACGAGGTGTACGAGCCGGTCGTGAAGGCGACCATCCTGAGCCCGAGCGACTACATCGGCGCGATCATGGAGCTGTGCCAGCAGAAGCGCGGGCAGCTGCAGGGCATGGACTACCTGTCCGAGGACCGCGTCGAGCTGCGCTACACGCTGCCGCTGGCGGAGATCGTGTTCGACTTCTTCGACCAGCTGAAGTCGAAGACCAAGGGCTACGCGTCGCTCGACTACGAGCCGACCGGCGAGCAGTCCGCGCAGCTGGTGAAGGTCGACATCCTGCTGCACGGCGAGACTGTGGACGCGTTCTCCGCGATCGTGCACCGCGACAGCGCCTACGGGTACGGCGTGGCGCTGGCGGGCAAGCTCAAGGAGCTGATCCCGCGGCAGCAGTTCGAGGTGCCGATCCAGGCCGCGATCGGGTCCCGGGTGATCGCCCGCGAGACGATCCGCGCGATCCGCAAGGACGTTCTCGCCAAGTGCTACGGCGGTGACATCACCCGGAAGCGCAAGCTGCTCGAGAAGCAGAAGGAAGGCAAGAAGCGGATGAAGATGGTCGGCCGCGTCGAGGTGCCCCAGGAGGCCTTCATCGCCGCCCTCCGGACTTCGGACACCGCGGAGAAGGCGGGCAAGAAGTAGTGCGCCCCTGCCGGACGGCGGTCCGCTAGTGCCGGTCGAGATCCCGGCCGGCCTGCTGGTCGTCGCTTCTCGTGGGCAGGACTGGGCCGATTGGCTCGATCGGCTTCCGCGGCTGGTGCGGGAGCTGCTCGACGAGTGGCGGTTGGAGGTCGACGGTACGGCGGCGTACGGCAACTGCGCCCTCGTCGTACCGGTGCTCGCCGACGGGCGTCGCGCCGTCCTCAAGGTGCAGTTCCCGCACTGGGAGGCCGAGACCGAGCACCTGGCGCTGCGCGACTGGGCGGGTAACGGCGCCGTCCAGCTGCTGCGCGCGGACCCGCGCCGGTTCGCGCTGCTGCTGGAGCGCCTGGAGTCCCGCGACCTGACGACGATCGATGCCCTGGACGCCTGCGAGATCGTTGGGCGGACCTACAAGCGGCTGCATGTCCCGGCGGGACCGCAGTACCGAACCCTGTCCGGGGAGCTGCGCCGTTGGGTCGAGGGATTCCGTCAGTTGCCCGCGTCGGCGCCGGTGCCGCACCGGTACGTCGAGCAGGCGATCTCGCTCGCCGAGGACTTCGTCGCCGACCCCGCGACCGACGGGCGGCTGATCCATACCGATCTGCACTACGAGAACATGCTCGCGGCGGATCGTGAACCGTGGCTCGTCATCGACCCCAAGCCGCTGTCCGGCGACCCGCACTTCGAGGTCGCGCCGCTGATCTGGAACCGCTGGGACGAGGTCACGGCCGCCCATGACCTGCGCTTCGCGGTGCAGCAACGGTTCTGGACCGCCGTCGACGCCGCCGGCTTCGACGAGGACCGCGCCCGCGCCTGGGTGATCGTCCGCCAGATGCTCAACGTCCTGTGGACCCTTCAGTCCGCCTCGACCGACGAGTCCCTGCCGCAGGACTGGCTGACCCGCAACATCGCCATCGTCAAGGCCGTCCAGAACTGATTCGCCCGCCTGGGGTGAGGTAGCAGACATTCGGTTGTGGTTAGTAGTTACTACCTACTAACTTCGAAGCCATGGCGACGCGGATGAGCGGGCGGGCGCGGCGGGTGCAGATCCTCGGGATCGCCGAGGAGGAGTTCGCGGCCGCCGGGTTGTCCGGCGCCTCGACCGAGACGATCGCGCGCCGGGCGGGGATCACGCAGGCGTACGTGTTCCGGCTGTTCGGGACCAAGAAGCTGCTGTTCCTGGAGTGCGTGGACGCCGCGTTCGAGCGGATGCGGCTGGCGATGGTCGCGGCGGCCGGCGGCGCGAGCGGGATCGAGGCGCTGACGGCGATGGGGCAGGAGTACAACGCCATGCTCGCCGACCGCACCACGCTGCTGCTGCAGTTGCAGGGCACGGCCGCGGCGGCCGCGGGCGACGGTGAGGTACGGGACGCCGTACGGGCGAGCTTCGCCCGGCTGTGGCAGTCCGTCGCCGACACCGCGCAGTTGGACCCGGTCACCGTGAAGGCGTTCCTCGCCTTCGGCATGCTGCTCAACACCAGCGCCGCCCTGGACCTCCCAGAGGTGGACGAGCCGTGGTCCCACCAGGCGCGGACCCGCATCCAGCCCGGCCTGTTCACCCACATCACCACCGAGACCAACCGATGAGCACACAGGCGACTGCCAAGCCCCGGGTGCTGCCCACCTTCCTGGTCTGCGTCGGGCTCATCCTGTCCGTCGTGATCGGGAGCCTCGGCGCTCCGCTGATCACCGCGGTGGCCGAGCAGTACGACGTCTCGCTGGCAGCCGCGCAGTGGACGCTGACGATCGCCCTGCTGGCCGGGGCGGTCGCGACCCCGGTCCTCGGGCGGCTCGGCTCCGGCCCGCGCCGGCGTACCGTCATCCTGGCCATGCTGGGCGTGGAGGTCGTGGGAAGCCTGCTGACGGTGCTGCCGCTGCCCTTCGCGTTCCTGCTCGCCGGACGCGCGTTGCAGGGGTCCGGCCTCGGCCTGATCGTGTTGATGATGGCGGTCGCGCGCGACCACCTGGACGAGCACCGGGCCGCACGAACGATCGCCTCGCTGTCCGTGGCCTCAACCGTCGGGATCGGCATCGGCTATCCGCTCTCGGGCCTGATCACGGACCTCGGCGGTGTCCGCGCCGCGTACGGCCTCGGCCTCGTCGTCACCGCGGCCGCTTTCGCGTCCGCGCTCTTCGTCGTACCGCAAGCACCGGACCGCCCGTCGGTCCGCCTCGACGTCCGCGGCGCGGTCCTGCTCGCGATCGCCCTCCCCGCGCTGCTCCTGGTGATCGGCGAGACCGCCCTGTGGCAGCGGCACGTTGCGCTCGCGCTGACGATCCTGGTGGCATCGCTCGCGGTGCTCGCCGGCTGGGCGTTCCTGGAGGCGCGAGTCGACAAGCCGTTGGTCGACGTACGCCTCCTGCGCCACCCGGCGATCGCGGCGGCCAACCTGGTGATGCTGATCGGCGGCGTCGGGATGTACCTGCTGTTCAGCCTGATCACCCGCTACGTGCAGACGCCGGCCGCGGCCGGGTACGGCTTCGGGCTCGACTCCTTCCAAGCTGGTCTGGTCCTCGTGCCGTTCTCGGTCCTCGGCTTCGTCGCCGGTCGTCTGGTGCCCGCCTGGCGGGATCGGCTCGGACCGCGACTGTTGCTGACGGCAAGTACGGCGGTGGTGCTGGCGGCGTTCGTACTCTTCGCGGTCGCGCGCTCACACCTGGTCGGCCCGGTCGTTGCCATCGGCATCCTGGGATTCGGCGTCGGCGCGTTCTCGGCCGCCATGCCGGTCGTCATACTCGCGGCGACGCCGCGCGGTGAAACGGCCAGCGCGATGAGTGTCAACGCGGTCGTGCGGAGCGTCGGCTTCTCCGCCGGCAGCGCGCTCGGCGGACTGATCCTGGCCGCACACACCACGGGCGTCTTCCCGAGGCAGTCCGGGTACGGCGCAGCGGCCTGGATCGGCGTCGCGGCGACGGCGGCGACGTTGCTGATCATCGCCGTACTGCCGCTCCAGCGTGCATAACCAGTGGAACCGTCCGCGTCCCGCGGGTGATGATGCCGGTATGCGGCTACTGACGGTCAACGTGGTGGAGGAACTGATCCCGGGTCCCAAGGAGACGGGTTTCACCGCGATCGACAAGCGGCCGCAGTCCGGCCGGGTCGGTGTCGGCGAGCTCGGACTCGCCGGCGACCGGGTGTGCGACACCAAGAACCACGGCGGCCCCGACCAGGCCCTCTACGCGTACGCCGAGGAGGACGCGCGCTGGTGGGCGGCCGAGCTCGGGCGCGACATCCCGACCGGCCTGTTCGGCGAGAACCTGCGCACCGAGGGAGTCGACATCAGCGGCGCGCTGCTCGGCGAGGTCTGGCGGATCGGCGACGAGGTCGAGGTGATGGTCCGCGCGCCGCGCATCCCGTGCATCACGTTCCAGCACCGCATGCAGGAGCCGCACTGGGTGAAGCGGTTCCACCAGGCCGGCTGCCCCGGCGCGTACCTGAAGGTTCTGCGCGACGGCACGATCGGCGCCGGCGACCCGGTCGAGATCGTCAGCCGTCCGGACCACGACGTCACGATCGCGGAGATGTTCGGCGCCCAGGACCCGGCGAAACTCCGCCGGATGCTCGACTCCGGCGTCGACCTGATGGACGAGCTCCGCGAAACCGCCCACCGCGTGCTCTCCCGAGGATGACCGCGGCGACGGTGGCGAAGGGAATCTTGCCGGAAGCAGGGCCGCTGCGCGCCCTGGCGGCCGCGACGTTGCTCAGCCGGATCGGCAACGGGCTGCTGATGACGGTCAGCGTGCTGTACTTCACCCGGATCGTCGGCCTGTCGATCGCCCAGGTCGGACTCGGGCTGACGGTCGCCGGGTTGTTCGGGCTGCTCTCCGCCGTGCCGCTCGGTCATCTCGCGGACCGTCGCGGTCCGCGCGGGCTGTTCGTCGTGCTGAGCCTGATGGCGTGCGGCCTCTCGCTGATCTACCTGTTCGTCCACACCTTCTGGCAGTTCCTGCTCGTGAGCATCGTGCTGACGATGATCGACCGCGGCGCGGGCGCGGTCCGCGCGGCCCTGATCGCCGCGGTCACGACCGGCGCGGGACGGGTCGCGGCCCGCGCGTACCTGCGGGCGGTCACGAACATCGGGATCATGGCCGGGGCGGGCGTCGGCGCGTTCGCGCTGCACTTCGACACCGGTACGGCGTACCGGCTGATGTTCGTGCTCGACGCCGTCCTGACCAGCATCGCGGCGTTCGTCGTGCTCGCGGTGCCGCGGGTGGCGCCGCAGCCCCACGACGACGGCGGGCCGGTGTGGATCGCGCTGCGCGACCGCGGATACCTCGCGGTCGCCGCGCTGAACGCGGGCATGAGCATCCACTTCGCTGTCCTCGACGTCGCGATCCCGCTCTGGGTGGTCGACCACACCGAGGCGCCGCGCTGGACGGTCGCGCTGCTGCTGATCATCAACACCGTGGTGGTCTCGCTGTTCCAGGTCCGCTCCTCGCGCGGTATCGCCGATCCGCCCACTGCCGCCCGGGCCACCCGGACCGCCGGGTTGTTGCTGCTGGCATCGATGGTGCTGATGGCCGGCGCGACCTGGGGCAACGCCGCGGTCGCGGTCGGCCTGCTCGCCGCCGGTGCCTTCGTCCAGGTGATCGGCGAACTGCTGCAGTCGTCGGGATCGTTCCTGCTCAGCTTCGACCTCGCGCCCAGTCACGCCCAGGGCCAGTACCAGGGCGTCTGGAACACCAGCATGTCGATCAGCACCATGGTCGCTCCGACGGTGCTCGCCCTGCTGCCGCTCGGCCTCGGGGTGCCCGGCTGGATCATCCTCGGCGTCTGGTTCGCCGTCGTCGGCGTGCTGTTCGTCCCGATCGTCCGTTGGGCGGCAGGTGCGCGTCAGTTGGTGGGTTCGCGGTAGCCGAGGGCCGCGGAGATCTTGCGCGCGGCCTCGATCGCGGCGGGGGCCATCAGGGCGACCTGGGCGATCGACTGTTCGAGGGACAGCGTGGAGATGCTGACCGCGGCGATCGCGGCGCCGGTGTGGTCGTGGATGACGGCCGCGACGCAGCGGATGCCCGGCTCGTTCTCCTCGTCGTCGAGCGCGTACCCGCGGGCCCTGGTCTGCGCGAGATCCGCCTTCAGCGCGGCGGCCGACGTATGCGTCAGCGGCGTCCGAGCAGGCAGGCCGGTCCGGGTGATGTGGACGTCGAGCGACTCGTCGTCCTTCTCCGCGAGCAGGGCCTTGCCGATGCCGGTGCAGTGCAGCCAGATCGCCTTGCCGACTCGCGACGGCATCCGGTACGGCTTCGGACCGTCGAGGCGCGCGACGTAGATCGCCTCGTCACCGTTGAGCAGTCCGACGTGCACCGTGCAGCGCGTCTGCGCGACCAGGTCCGCGAGCACCGGACGGGCGACCGTGGCCAGGTCGACGTTCGTCAGCGCGTGACCGGCCAGCCGGAGCGCCTTCGGGCCCGGGTGGTACGACCCATCGTCGGCCTGGGCGACGAACTCGTGCTCGACGAGCGACGCCATGATCCGGTGCACGGTCGACTTGGCCAGGCCGGTCGCGTTCACCACGTCGGTGAACCGCGAGTGCTCCAGGACGGCGTCCAGCACCATCAACGTCTTGTCGATGGCCGAGGGCGAACTCATGTCGGACATCCTGCCACTCCTATCTCGCCAGCCATCCACCGTCGACCGCGAGCACGTGGCCGTTGACATAGTCCGCGGCCGCGGACGCAAGGAACACCGCGGCGCCGACGACGTCCTCGGGCCGCCCCCAGCGACCGGCCGGGATGCGTTGCCGGATCGCGGCCTCCCGGTCCGGATCCGCCCGCAGCTCGGTCGTGTTGTCGGTAGCGATGTACCCGGGCGCGATGGCGTTCACCTGGACACCCGCCGGTCCCCACTCATTGGCCAGGGCCCGGGTCAGCCCCGCGACCGCGTGTTTGCTGGCGGTGTAGGCCGGGACGGTGATCCCGCCCTGGAAACTCAGCAGCGACGCGATCGTGACGATCTTCCCGGTCCGGCGCTCGGCCATCGCGGCCCCGATCGGCCGGGTCACCGCCCAGGTCGAGTTGAGGTTCACGTCGATCACGTGCTGCCAGTCCGCAGTCGTCGTCGCGGCCGCCGGCGCCCGCCGGATGGTGCCGGCGTTGTTGACCAGGATGTCGACCGTCCTGTTGTCGACAATCTCTGTTGCTGCTCGCTCCACCGCGGCCGGGTCGGCGAAGTCGGCGATCACCACCGACGCGTCGCCGCCGTGCTGCTTGATCGCCTCCAGGGTGTCCTCGAGCGCGGCGTCGCGGGCCATCAGGATCAGCTCGGCGCCGGCCGCGGCGTACCCGGCCGCGATCGCCGCCCCGATGCCGCGCCGGGCCCCGGTGACCAGCGCCGTACGTCCTTCGAGGCTGAAGGACGTCACCGCAGATCCCGGACGTCGACACCGTCCATGTCGCCGAACGCCTGGTTCTCGCCGGCCATCGCCCAGACGAAGCTGTACGACGCCGTGCCGCAGCCGGAGTGGATCGACCAACTGGGGGAGATGACCGCCTGGCGGTCCGCGACCAGCAGGTGCCGCGTCTCCTCGGGCTCGCCGAGCAGGTGCACGATCCGCTCGGTCTCCGGGAGGCCGAAGTACAGGTAGCACTCGGTCCGGCGGTCGTGGGTGTGCGCGGGCATCGTGTTCCAGATGCTGCCCGGGTGCAGCGTCGTCACGCCGAGCACGATCTGGCAGCTCTGCACGCCGTCCGCATGGATGAACTGGTCGATCGTTCGGCGGTTCGCGGTCTGCTGGTCGCCGAGCTCGAGCCGGTTGCCCTCGCCGGGGTTGACCTGCGCGGTCGGGAACGCGGTGTGTGCCGGCGCCGAGAAGACGTAGAACGCGGACTCGGGTCCCTCGAAGACGACGTCGCGGACGCCGCGTCCGACGTACAGGCAGGCGCCGGTGGCCAGCTCGTACTTCGTGCCGTCGGCGGTGACCATGCCGGGCCTGCCGACGTTGACGATGCCGGCCTCGCGGCGCTCGAGGAAGAACTCGCTGCGCAGCTCGGGATAGGTGTCGAGGATCAGCGGGCCGTGCGTGGGACGGGCGCCGGCGAGCACGATCCGGTCGTGGTGGGTGAGCACCGCGGTGACGGCGCCGGGGACGAAGAGGTCGTCCACCAGGTAGTGGCGGCGCAGTGCGGCCGTGTCGAAGCCGGGCAGCTGCTCGGGATGGGTGGCGTGCCTGATCTGCAGAGTCACGGAACTAGGTTCTACTCCACAGAACAGGCTGTCAACGCTGGAACAGGTTCGGCAAAGGTTCCAAGTTCCGTCTCTTGACACTGGGTTCTGGTCAGTGGAACCTTCCAGTCACTCGCCCATCGCCCCTGGGAGGATCCCCGATGACCGCTGTGGACTGGTCGGTCCTGGTCGGCTATTTCGTGTTGATGGTGCTGATCGGGGTCTGGTCACGCACCAAGATCAAGACGGTCGTGGACTACTTCACGACCGGAGGCCGGATTCCCTGGTGGCTGTCCGGCATCTCGCACCACATGTCCGGCTACAGCGCGGTCATGTTCGTCGCGTTCGCGGCCGTCGCCTACACGTACGGCATCACCGTCTACGTCTGGTGGGCGATGACGATCGGCGTCGGTGTCGGCATCGGCGCGTTCCTGTTCGCGGCGCGATGGAACCGGCTGCGCGCCAAACACGGGGTCGTGTCGCCGCTGGAGTACCTCGCGCGCCGCTACAACCTGCCGACCCAGCAGGCGCTCGCGTACTCCGGGGCCGCGCTGAAGGTCGTCGACATCGCCTCGAAGTGGGTCGCGATCGCCGTTCTGCTGAACGGATTCACCGGTGTGCCGATCCGGTGGGGGATCCTGCTGACCGGTGTGGTGACGATGCTGTACGCCACGCTCGGCGGGCTGTGGGCCGACGTGCTCACCGACTTCGGGCAGTTCGTGATCCAGTTCGGGGCCGGTGTCGCGATGTTCGTCGGGGTGCTCGCGCACCTGGACGGCGTACCGACGTTGTGGAAGATGTGGGACCAGTTGCCGGCCGGGCACGGCGACGCGCTGAACGGGCCCTACACGCCGATCTTCCTGATCGCGTTCCTGTTCATCAAGACGTTCGAGTACAACGGCGGCATGTGGAACCTGGCGCAGCGGTACATGGCCGCACCATCCGGTTCCGCGGCGAAGAAATCCGCCCTGCTCTCCTCGGCCCTGTGGCTGGTCTGGCCGTTGATCCTGTTCATCCCGATGTGTGCGGCGCCGCTGCTGGTGCAGCCGGGCAAGGCCGAGCAGTCGTACGTCGCACTCGCGCAACTGCTGCTGCCGACCGGGCTGATCGGGCTGGTGCTGGCCGGGTTCTTCTCGCACACGATGGCGATGGTGGCCTCGGACGCGAACGCGATCTCGTCGGTGATCACGCGGGACCTGGCGCCGGTGCTGGTGCCGCGCGTGCGCCGGCTGACCGACGCCGCGACGCTGAAGATGGCGCGGATCGTCACGTTCACGTTCGTCACGGTGAGCATGCTGATCGCGATCGCGACCAACGGCGAGGGCGTAGTGCTGAAGATCGTGGTCGACCTGGTCGCCGCGACGATGGGGCCGATCGCGATCCCGCTGATGCTCGGGCTGCTGCCGTGGTTCCGGCGCAGCGGGTCCCGCGCCGCGCTGGCTTCCTGGGCGATCGGGCTGATCACCTGGGCGATCGTGAAGTACGGCGTCGGCTCCACCGACACGACCCTGGTCGTCGCGTTGCCGCTGGCAACTTCTCTGGTGGTGTACGTCGGGCTCGGGTTGCTGCTGCCGGAGAGCCGCGCGGACGTCGACGAGCTGGTCGAGTCGCTGAACACCGACCCGGACGAGACCGACGAGGTCGCCGCCCGCCGGTCCGCGGCCCTGTCCTGAAATCTGAAACACTGTCCCACGACACGGAACTGACCCTCTTAGGAGAACCGCCTCATGCCGAACATCACCGTCGAACTCCTCTCCGGCCGCACCCTCGACCAGCGCCGCGAGTTCGTCGCCGCGGTCACCGACTCCGCCATCGCCATCCTCGGCGCCAAGCGCGACTCGGTCCGCATCGTCTTCACCGAGATCGAGAAAACCGACGTCGCCAACGGCGGCACGCTGGTCGCGGACGCCTGAGCCGCCGCCGTCCGGACCTCCAGCACTCACCAACCCCGCGCGGCGGGCCATCGGCCGGCCCGGCTGAGCGTGCGTCCGCCGGAACCGGGCCGGTTGGTGAGTGTCTGGGGTCCGCTGCGTGAAACCCGCGGGCGCGGGGAGCGCCGACCAACTACTGTCGGGCGCATGCGAGTAGGTGTTTTCGGTGCTACGGGTCAGGTCGGCGGCGTGATGCGGGAGTTGCTCGTCGAGCGCGACTTCCCGGTGGACGAGGTGCGGTTCTTCGCGTCGGCGCGGTCGGCGGGGACGAAGCTGCCGTTCGGCGAGCGGGAGGTCGTCGTCGAGGACTCCGCGACGGCGGACTTCTCCGGGCTCGAGCTGGCGCTGTTCTCGAACGGGAAGACGGCGTCGAAGGAGCTCGCGCCGAAGGTGGCCGCGGCGGGCGCCGTCGTGGTGGACAACTCGTCCGGCTGGCGGATGGACCCGGACGTGCCGCTGGTCGTCTCCGAGGTGAACCCGGAGGACCTCGCCACGATCCCGAAGGGCATCGTGGCGAACCCGAACTGCACGACCATGGCCGCGATGCCGGTGCTGGCCCCGCTGCACCGCGAAGCCGGGCTGACCCGTCTCGTCGTCTCGACCTACCAGGCCGTCTCCGGCTCCGGCGGCGTCGGCGTGAGCGAGCTCGAGGACCAGGCCCGCGACCTGGCGGCGGTCGGCGGCCGGCTCGCCCGCGGCACCGACGGGATCACGCTGCCCGAGCCCAAGGTGTACGCCGGGCCGATCGCGTTCAACGTGCTGCCGCTGGCCGGCTCGATCGTTGCCGACGGCACCGGTGAGACCGACGAGGAGCAGAAGCTCCGCAACGAGAGCCGGAAGATCCTGCACATCCCGGACCTGCCGGTGGCCGGCACCTGCGTCCGGGTGCCCGTCTTCACCGGCCACTCGCTGAGCATCCACGCCGAGTTCGCCGAGCCGATCACCCCGGAGCGCGCGACCGAGATCCTCGGCGCCGCACCGGGTGTCGCCGTCACGGACCTGCCGACCCCGCTGCTCGCGGCCGGCCAGGACCCGTCGTACGTCGGCCGCATCCGCCAGGACCAGTCGGTGCCGGGCAACCGCGGGCTTGTCCTGTTCGTCTCGAACGACAACCTGCGCAAGGGCGCGGCCCTGAACGCGGTCCAGATCGCGGAGCTGCTCGCCGCGCGCTGACCCTGGGCGGGCCCTAGGATTGAGGGCTCTGGCGAGGGAGGTGGCCAAGCTGGAGTTCCGGGTGCTGGGGCCGGTGGAGATCAGGACCTCCGGCGGCGACGTCGTCCCGTTGCCGTCGCGCCGGGGCGCGGTGCTATTGGCCGCGCTCGTGCTGCGGGTCAACCGGACGGTGCCCGTCGACGAGCTCGTCGACCTGTTGTGGGACGAGGACGAGCTGCCGGGCAACCCGCGCGCCGCACTGCAGGTGTATGTCTCCCGCTTGCGCACCGTCCTCGGCGACACCGGCCGGTCCATGCTTCGCACCGGCGCCGGCGGGTACTCGCTCCACGTCGAGCCGGCGCAGGTCGACATCGAGGTGTTCCGGACGTTGGTCCGCAGCGCCGCCGAGACCGCCGATCCGGCCGACCGGGTCGAGCCGCTCACCGCCGGCCTCGCGCTCTGGCGTGGCGAGCCGCTCGCGGGCCTCGACACCGGCACCGTGGCCCGGGAGCTGACCCCACGCCTCGACGAGGAGCGCCTGCAGGCGCAGGAGCTGTACTTCGACGCGCGGCTGGCCGTCGGCGAGTCTGCTGACCTCGTCCCCGAGCTGACCGAGCTCGCCGAACGCCACCCGACCCGCGAGCGCTTCTGGGCGCAGCTGATCCGCGCCCACCAGGCCTCCGGCCGGACCGCGCTCGCCCTGGCGACGTACGGCGATGTGGCCGAGCGTCTCCGCGATCTGCTCGGCGCCGACCCCGGTCCCGAGCTCAGAGACCTGCACGCCGAGCTGCTCAGCGCGACCGACAACGCAACGGAATCCAGCGTCGTGCCGCGGCAGCTGCCGGCTTCCATCCCTGCGTTCACCGGCCGCACCGACGACCTCCGGCGGCTCGACGAGCTGCTGCCGACCGCGAGCCTCGGCCTGGTCATCGGCCCGGCGGGCGTCGGCAAGACCTCGCTCGCGGTCCACTGGGCGCGCCAGGTCGCGGACCGTTTCCCCGACGGCGTCCTGTACGCCGACCTGCTCGGCTTCTCGCCCGTTGCGGAGCCGGCCGACCCGCACGCGGTCTTGTCCCGCTTCCTGGTCGCGCTCGGCACTGCACCCGATCGGCTGCCGGGGAACGTCGAGGAGCAGGTCGCGCTCTACCGCAGCCTGCTGGCCGAGCGCGCGGTCCTGGTCGTCCTCGACAACGCCCGCTCCGGCGATCAGGTTCGTCCGCTCGCGACGGCCGGATCCCGGTGCCAGACCGTCGTCACCAGCCGTAACGAGCTGGCCGGCCTGGTCGCGACCGAACAGGCCGAGCCGATCCGGCTGGACGTGTTCGACCCGCTCCAGTCGAAGCAGTTGCTGGAGGCAAGGATCGGCGCGCGGCGGTTCGCGTCGGATCCGGCGAGTGTCGACGCGTTGGTGGAGCGCTGCGCCGGTCTGCCGCTGGCGCTGTCACTGCTCGCGGCGCAGATCGCGTTGCGGCCGCGACGGGCGCTGGCGTCGTTCGTGAGCGCGCTCGGCGACGGTCCTCTGGACGCGTTGGCGACCGCGGACGGTGTCGGCGTACGGACGATCTTCTCCTGGTCGTACCGGCAGTTACGGCCGGAGCTGGCTCGGATGTTCCGGCTGGTCACGCAGCACCCCGGCACCGAGATCACGCCCGGTGCGGCGGCCGCGCTGGCCGGCGTGCCGGTGCGGGATGCCCGGCGGATGATCGCGGAGCTGGTCGCGAACCATCAGCTGATCGAGATCGAGCCGGATCGCTGGGTGCTGCACGACCTGCTGCGCGTCTACGGGCAGGAGTTGTGCGAGCCGGGGGAGGCGGCGGAGGCCTTCGAGAGGCTGCTCCACTACCTCGTCCACACCGGGTTCGCGGCCGCGGTGCTGCTGGCGCCGAGCCGGGTCCGGATCGAGCTGCCGGAGCTTCCCGTGGACGTCGAGGTGGTCGCGCCGACGACGCGCGACGAGGCGTTCGCCTGGTTCGATTCCGAGCAGCCGAACAATCTCGCCGTACTGCGGGCCGCGGCCGGGCGTGCCGACATACTGCTGTGGTTGTGCGTCTGGACGATCGCGGACTACCTCGACTTCCGCGGCCGGTCCGGGTATCCGCAGGCGCAGCAGTTGGCGCTCGAGGCGGCGGTGCGGCTCGGTGATCTGCCCAAGCAGGCACACACGCGGCGCGATCTCGCTCGCGGGCACATGGCGATGCGGGAGTGGGACGAGGCGATCCGGCAGCACGAGCTCGCGCTCGGTATCGCAGAGGAGCTCGGCGACGAGGCCGGCGTCGCGCACGGTTCACTCGGGATCGGGCGGGTGTACACGCGGATCGGGGACCATCGGCGCGCGATCGAGCACACCCAGCGGGCGCTGCGGATCTACGAGCGCACCGGTCATGTCGACGCGCGGGCCAACGCGCTCAACAATCTCGGCTGGTACCACTCCGAGCTCGGCGAGTACGAGGCCGGGCTGGACTACGCGCAGCAGTCCCTGAAGCTGTACGCCGAGGTCGACTCGGAGTTCGGCCGCGCCGTCGCCAGCGACACCAGCGGCTACGCGCTCGCCGGGCTCGGGCGGTTCGACGAGGCGATCGCGTTGTACACCGTCGCGGTGGACGTGCTGCGCGGGCTCGGCCGGCGGCTCGACACGGCGGACTGCCTGATGGCGATGGCGCGCGTCCAGGACCGTGCCGGCCGCGGCGACGGCGCCCGCGCCAGCTACGCCGCCGCCCTCGAGATCCTGGACGCGCTCGACCATCCGGACGCGCAGCTCGTCCGCAACTGCCTGGCTCAGCAGCGGTAGAAGTCCTTCGTGTACACGCCGTTCACCGCGGTCAGGGTGTGGTCGAAGCAGCCGTGCCCGATCGCCCGGTACCGCACGGTCTGGGTCCCGGTCGCGTGCCGCTGGTCCCGCGGTACGCCGTAGATCCAGGACGCGCGGCCGTCGTACGTCTCGGTGCTCGTGCGGCCCGGCGTCCGGATCGTGTCGTGGATCTTCAGGTCGGTCACGACGTCGTACCCGCCCGGAATCGTTGCGTTGGGCAAGAAGGTGAGTACGCCGGTCTTGCCGTAGTCGAGCTCGGTGCGGTCGACGCGGCCGTTGCTCGTGGTGGTCGCGGTGTCCCGCCAGTTCGCGTCGAGCACGTCGCGGGACTCGCCCGCGTCCCAGCTGTGCTTCGAGACGTTGCTGAGCGCGCGGTTCACGCTCGTCCGCACACGGCCGGCCGACGTGTCGACGTACCCGCTGATCGCCAGGCTGCGGGACGCCGTGGTGTCGACAGATCCGGCCTGGTTGGGTGCGCCGGTCACGTCGTCGGTCTTGGCCAGCGGGCTGACGGCGTACGACGTGAGGCTGCCGGTCGTCTGCGCACGGTGCGCGTCCGTCCACACGTGCAGGTTCGGCACCGTGAACCAGCCCGACTGCCCGGCCGGTACGCCGTCGACGTGGACGCGGAACTCGTGCGGCTTGCCGTCGGTGAGCAGGCCCGCGAAGGGGGTCAGGTCGTAGGTCAGCGGCTTGATGTCGAACGCGCGAGGCGCGGGGGAGGGGCGCCACGAGTACGGGTTCGACCAGCCGCCGGTGTAGATGTACGGGTAGGGCAGCGCGATCCCGGCAAGTTTGCCGTCGATGCTCACGTCGACCTCGCGGTATGGCGATCCGTCGGGGCACGAATATCCGGTCGCGGCCGGCGCGGATGTGTCCCAGAACTCTTCGCAGCCGCCGCCGGATCCGGTCACATAGACCTCGCCCAGCAGGCGCGTCGTGTTGCGCGGCAAGGTCGCCGTACCAATCAGGTCGGAGTCCTCGCGGGTCTGGTTCTGCAGCGGGAGCACGGTGTTCGCGGTCGTGGCCGGCGGGGTGTGGCGATCGGCTATATAGAAGTCGAGCGTCACGGTGATGTCGAGGACGCCGGTGTAGGTGTCGTTGACGACGTTGCCGAGCTCCATGACGACGGGTTGCGGAGTCCGCAGGAGCGGGGCATACGCCGTGACGTCCTTCTCCACGTCCCAGGCGATACCGTCCGCGCTCGGCTCCGGGGTCGACGTACGGAAGACGCCGACGCCGCCGATCGTGATGTGCCCGAGGCGGTCGTACTGGACGCCCTGCACGGCGCCGTGCATCCGCAGCACGACCTTCGACCACGGGCCCTGGCAGGCGGCCGGGGGTGTGTACGTCGCCCGGTACGGGTCGAAGTTGCGGAACTCGTTCCGGACGATCTGCACCTCGCAGTGCCTGGTGTCCGGGACGGCCACCGCCGGCGCGGGCGTCCGCGGGTCGTCGTAGTCCGAGCCGAACTCCGACGGCGGGGTCACCGCGCGGGCCGGAGCGCCCAGAGTGAGGAGAAGAACGGATAGTGAGACAAGAGCCACCGACCGTATGCGCATGTTGCGGAAACGTAATGGAGAAGGTGCACGTGGGCAAGCGAGTGCCATGGTCAGGACCAGCGCCTTGCGAATACTCTCCGGTTACTTGACCCCCATTGGAGGCCAGTTATGAAGCCTGTTGCCGATTCCGGACAACTCGCGCTCCTCAGCAACCGCAAGGGCACCATGGCCCAGATGTTCCTGGACCGGGTGTCGGCGACGCCCGAGCGGGAGGCGTTCCGGTTCCCGCGTGGAGAGCAGTGGAAGTCGGTGACCTGGCGGGAGACCGAAGCACTGACCCGCCGGCGCGCCGCCGGCCTGATCGCGCTCGGCGTGCAGCCCGAGCAGCGGGTCGCGATCGCCTCGAGCACCCGGATCGAATGGATCGAGTGCTACCTGGCCGCCGTACTGGCCGCCGCCGCGACCACCACGATCTACCCGTCGACGATCCCGGCCGACGTGGCGTTCATCGTGGCCGACGCCGACGTCCAGGTGGTGTTCGCCGAGGACGCCACGCAGGTGGACAAGCTCCGCGCGCACCGCGCCGAGACGCCGTCGCTGCGCAAGGTCGTGCTGCTCGACGGCACGCCGCTCGAGAGTGACGGCGACTGGGTGATCGGGCTCGGCCAACTGGACATGCTGGGCGACACCTACCTCGCCGAACACCCGTCGATTGTCGACGATCGGATTGCAGGCATCACCCCGGACACGTTGTGCACGTTGATCTACACGTCCGGCACGACGGGGCGCCCGAAGGGCGTGCGGTTGCCGCACTCGGTGTGGACGTACGAGGGCGCCGCGGTCGAGGGGATGCGGGTGCTGTCGCCGGACGACCTGCAGTTCCTGTGGCTGCCGTTGTCGCATGTGTTCGGTCAGGTGCTGGTCGCCGTCCAGTGCCAGATCGGATTCGCCACCGCGGTGGACGGGCGGATCGACAAGATTGTCGACAATGCGGCTGTCGTCCAGCCGACGTTCATGGCCGCGGCGCCGCGGATCTTCGAGAAGGCGCACGGGCGGATCGTGACGATGATGCAGGCCGAGGGCGGCGTCAAGGCCAAGATGTTCGACTGGGCCTTCGGGGTCGGCGCGAAGGTTTCCGCGGTCCGCCAGTCCGGCAAGGAGCCGAGCGGCCTGCTCGCGGCACAGTTCGCGGCGGCCGATCGGCTCGTCCTGTCGAAGATCCGGGCCCGGTTCGGCGGGCGGATCCGGTTCTTCGTGTCCGGGTCGGCGGCGCTCGACAAGAAGCTCGCGGAGTGGTTCCACGCGGCCGGGTTGCTGATCCTCGAAGGGTACGGGCTGTCGGAGACGGCGGCGGGGTCGACGTTGAACCGGCCCACGCAGTACCGGCTGGGCAGTGTCGGGCCGGCGTTCCCCGGGACGCAGTTCAAGATCGCCGAGGACGGCGAGATCCTGATCAAGGGCGACGGCGTGATGAGCGGGTACCACAACCAGCCGGAGCAGACCGCCGAGGTGATCGACGCCGACGGATGGTTCCACACCGGCGACATCGGTCACTTCGAGGACGAGTTCCTGTTCATCACCGACCGGAAGAAGGACCTGTTCAAGACGTCCGGCGGCAAGTACGTCGCACCGCAGGCGATCGAGGGCCGTTTCAAGACGATCTGCCCGTACGCGAGCCAGTTCGTCGTCCACGGCAACCGGCGCAACTTCGTCTCCGCCCTCGTCACCCTCGACCCCGACGCGATCCAGGGCTGGGCCAGCGCGAACGGCCTGGGCGGCAAGCCGTACGCCGAGATCGTCACGTCGGACGCGGCCCGCGCCATGGTCCAGGGCTACGTCGACGAACTCAACGCCGGCCTGAACCGCTGGGAAACCATCAAGAAGTTCACCATCCTCGACCGCGACCTCACGGTCGAGTCCGGCGAAATGACCCCCAGCCTCAAACTCAAACGCAAACACGTCGAGACCCAATACTCCGACCTGCTGGACAAGATGTACGAGTAAGCGGGCGGTCCGCGAGTCGTGAGATTCGGCTGTCCGAGCCGACCAATATCCACGACTCGCGGCTCGGCTCGTCCGCCAATCGCCACGACTCGGCGATGAGCAGTCAGGGTGTTCTGGCCCGGGCTGCCTCGGTGAAGGTGCTGGTGTCGAGCCGGACCGTGATCGCGGCGACGCGCAGCGACGGCTGCAGGGATTGCCAGAGGAGGTCGGTGATCTCGGACCAGGGGAGTGCGATCGCCGTGACCTCGGGGTGGCCGTTGACGACGACGTTGTCCGCAGTGCCGGCGTAGGTCGTCGTGGTGAGGGCGGTGCCTGGTGCGATGCGAGCGGCGTACAGCGACGGATGCTCGGTGAGCTCGGGCGCCCCGTCGTACGGCCGCGCGGCCCCGATCACCACATCCGTGAGCCCAGCGGACGTGAGTGTCGCGCCGGCAGTGATGCGCGGGGTGCGGATCGGCGGATCGGGCTCGTAGGTCAACCCGCGCAGCGCGACCTGGAGATCGGGTTGCCGGGCTCGCGCGGCAGCCAACTCACCCACCTGCGTGCCGTTCCCGACGATGACCCAATCGTCCCCACGGGTCGCCGCCGTGTAATGGCGGAGATCGTCGACCGGCCCGCCGGACGTGTCCCGCACGATGATCTCGCGCTCGCGCACGACGAGCTCACGAGCCTGCGACGCCGCGGACCGCCCGGTCAACCAGTACGAGAAGAACGGCGCCCCGTCCACATCCCGCCCAATGGCAAGCCCGCGCCCCGGGTACTCGACCCCATCCCTCAGCATGGCCGCGAGCATACGCGCGCCCCGGAGCGCCGACGGTCTTGACTGCCGGGTTTGAATTGGGATCAGGATCGACCCGCCACCGACCTGAGTCTGATGTCACACTTCTACAGGACGTGCGCGTTGAGCGCCCGAACCTGGTCGGCGAGGTCTGACAGCTCGACCACGTCGGCACCCGCCGCCGACAGGAGTTCGGACCCTTCGCAATCGACGAAGACCAATGGCTCGCGCCAGGCAAAGACGACCCGGCGGATTCCGGCAGCGAGGATCAACTCTGTGCAGGTTCGCGGACGAGAGGCGCGCTTGCTGCAGGGCTCAAGGCTGGAGTAGATCGTCGCCTCGGCCAGACGGGGATCGGCTGCAGAAATCTTGCTCAGAGCAATCTCTTCGGCGTGGTCATGCGGGTCAGTCTCGCGCGAGTAGCCCGTTGCGAGAACCTCTCCTGTGATGTCGACGACGATCGCACCCACCGAGAACGCAGTGGATGACGGCGGGCACTGGAGGGAAAGATCGATCGCCTGCTGGAGCCAGTGGTGGTCGGTGATGTCCGTCAACGGCTTGCCTTCCTGGGCAAATAGCGGAGCAGAACCACGTCGCCGATCTGCTGCACGTCGGCAAGCTCCATTCGATTCGCCGGACCCTGCGGAAATCTGGCGTCACCTACGAACCTCGGGGCGTTGCTGTCGCCGACGAAGAAGGGAGCCACGACGAGGTGAATCTCATCGGCGAGGTCGGCAGCCAAGAACTGTGTGTGCATCGTGCCGCCACCCTCGACCATGAGGCGCTGCACGCCTCGCTGGGCGAGATCGTCGAGGACGTACCCCAGATCGACCACGGGTCCGGCGTCGACGACTGTGCTGACTTGCCCGACGGAGTCCAGGGCATTCGCCGCCGTCGCAGTCGGGACGTACACGACCTTACCGACGTCACCTGTGCTGAAGAACTTGGCCGATGGATCGAGGTCGCCGGTCGCGCTGACCGTCACCTTGAGAGGCGACTCCGGTAAGCCGCGGTCCATACGAGCCTTGCGTCGGTCGTCCGAGCGTACGAGAAGGCGCGGGTTGTCGCGACGGATCGTATTCGCGCCGACGAGAATGGCATCCACGCCGGCCCGTACCTCGTCGACCCGGTCGAAGTCCTCGTCATTGGAGAGCAGCAGGCGCTCACCGGTGTCGTCGTCGATGTAGCCGTCGACGGACGCCGCCACCGACAGCATTACGTAGGGCCGCTCAGTCACGCAGGTTCTCCTTCATCGGCATCAATGAGCTTCTCGATCGAGTACACGAAATCATCAGTCAGCTGCTGGACGGCATCGGGCGTGGCCCCGTCGCCGATCTCGGCACATCGGGCGAGACTGTCCCGCATCTCGCCGTGTGTCCATGCCGCCGCCCGCAGGCTGCGGAATGCTTGATGATAGACAGCCTTCGCTGAGCCGCCGCTTGCGCCGAGAGGCAAGACCTTCTTGCCCATCGACAGTGCGATATCCGCCTCTGCCTGGGTTCCGCTGCCGCCTCCGACGACGACGACGTACTCTGCGTCGAGGATCACGTTCCGTCGACCGAAGATCGCAACAGCGCCTCGGAGACCAGGCGGCTGGTAGTGATCCGCGATGTGCGTGATCACCTCGATACCGATGCCGATCGGTCCGTGATTCACGAGCAAGCGGCGGATCATCACCAGGCGCGCCAGAGAGCGCACAGCGGCGTCGATCACGGTAGAACTTGTTCCGGGCGCCCTGCTCCCGCAGATTGCGATCCTGGTGCTTCCCGAGTCCGATCCGTCCACTCGCCTACGCACTTGCTCGGTCACCGCGTCGCTGTTTCGAGTGAGTTCGCGTTCGTCGCGGACGGACGAAACCAGGGCATCAGCAGGTGCGAGCCCCATCAGGATCCGCCCCTCGTCGGGCATGCAGAGCCCTTCGGCGATGCGGGTCAGCACGTTGATGTCAGAAACCTGACCGTGCCGGGTGCCCCTGATCCAGTTGGACACATCCGAGCGGTCATGTTCGGTCACCAGCGCGAGTTGAGTCTGGGTGCAGTCCGTGAACTCTGCCAGATACCTGCGGAACAGCTCGGCCACATCGCGCCGTGCCAACGCGACCTGTACGTCGCTCCTGCGCCAGAACGACGCCGGCACGGTGCCGGGATCAAACAGTCGCCGACGAGTCACAGCCCTCCCGAGACGTGGATCCTTCCCGACAGAGCGTAACCGTCTGCTGCTTGATGTGGGACGAGTCCACGGACTGAGTCAATTTCATCCCTCGTCCCCGACCGTGACCATGAGAGTCGGGAGCTCGAGCGCGACGAGCGTTCAGCAGCCACTCAACTAAGCAGCGGGGTCGGCGTGTCGGTCCTGACGCCCGCGTCGGCCCCGCGTTCCATCGGTGAGGAAAACTCATGTCCGTCGTACAGCAGTTGAAGGAACAGTTGCACCACATGTCGCTCGAAGCCAACCGAGCGGCGGGTGGGCTTGGTGGCTTCCAGAACAACTTCGCGCAGAGCAGTGCACAGGTCCAAGCGCTGATCGCAGGTTCCGCGACCAGGGCTGACAGGGATATCTCCGAACTCCTCGATGCGGCCGCCAAAGCTGTGGGCGATGCCGTCCAGGCGCTGCAGATAGCCGCGGCGGGCTGCGCTAGTTATGCGAACCAGATATAGCTTCGGTGCCGTCCGAATTGCAGCGCGTCGCGCTCGCGCTGGTCGACTGCCTCGATCGGGTGCCGACGATGGCCGGGTATCTCCAGCGCCTCGCACGACAGTGCCGGGACAACGCGTCATTCATCGCCGACTTTTCAGCGAGTAATCCAGCAGCGCGGCAGGCGGTGTACCAGTTCGCAGCGGCTGCGGACGCCTGCGATCGCGCAGCTCACCTGGCAGCGGCTGCGCCTCCGCGAGCCCGAGCTTGGGCCGACCAGATGGTCACTGGCGTCCGTACGTCCGCACCGGCCGATGGTCGAAGAATCCTCGGTACGTCGCTCGCCCCCGAGACGACGAGAAAGGTCATCGAGCTGTCGACGACTGATCCCACCGACAAGGACCTGCTGAACCGGCCGCCACCGGACAGCACGATTCGTGTCGACGAGCGGTTCACGTACGAGACGGACGGCGCCGGCCGGGTTGTGCGCGCCAAGGCGACCCTTGACGTCGTCGACCTGAAGCACCCACGAGACACCTCAGCGCAGCGCAAGTTGGACGACAAGCTACCGGGAGATCACGCCGGGCACATCTTTGCCAGGATCTTCAAGGGACCGATCGGCAAGATGAATCTGACGCCGATGGCCGGGAATTCGGTGAACCTGAGCGCGTACAAGCGGGCCGAGAACGCTTGGCGCGCGGCGCTCGAGGCCGGATCCGAGGTTGAGGTCCAGATTGACCTGGTGTACCGCACTGACAAGAATCGTCCCGATCTGATTGCGGTCAAGTACTCGATCGACGGTGTCGTCACTCAGCAGACCATTCGCAACTCACCGCGCCGCCGTAGACAAGGAAGTAGTGATGTCGGTTCCTGATCAAGCGAGTTTGGAGACGGTGGGTGCAGCGGTGCTGCGGGTTGTGCCTGAGGGGTGGGCGAGGGCTGTGCTGAAGGTGTCGGCGGTGGCTGCGACGATGGAGACGCAGTTGGCGGTGGAGATGCTGGACGGGGCCGTCGAGGCTGGGGAGAGTATTGACGTCGAGGCGCAGATGGCGTGTGACGATCTGCGCGACGTCATGTACGAGGACGGCGTGGGGACCTGGTACAACGCGACGTTCACGGTGACCCCGGACGGGAGTCTCGTGACGGAGTTCGACTACGACAACCCGCCGTTCGGCGGCGGTGGGGACGACGATCTGCTCGTGGACGATCAGCATGCGTACCCACGGGACGCCGAGCACCTGCCGACCTGGCATCCGGCGAACGACGGCTCCCGACCGGCCTGAGCCTGGGCTCAGGCGTTGGTGATGGATTGGCCTTGGCCGATCATTTGTTCGGCGATTCGGTCCACGGCGTGGGAAGGGCTCGGAGCTTCAGGCCGGGCGGCGGGAGCTGTTGATCAGGCGTTGGGTTGCTGTTGGGTCGTGGGCGGGGAGGATGACCAGGCCTGGTAGGTGTTCGGCGAGGGCGAGGACCTGGTCGGTGGTTCGTCCAAGTTCGCCGCGGTCGCCGACGCCTGGGAGTTGGCGGCGTTCGAGCAGGCCGGCTTCGTAGGTGAGGTCGCCGACCATCAGGAGTGGTGGCAGGTCGCGGCGCCGGACGAGCATCGACATCGAGCCGGGTGTGTGGCCGGGCGTCGGCAGCAGGACGATCGACCCGTCGCCCATCACGTCGTACATCTCGGTGAACGGCGCCAGGCCGGGATCGTCGGTCGGTGTGAACCTGACGTGCTTCCAGCGCCGGCCGGGTACGTCGATGTGCGCGCGGAGGAAGCCGCGCGCCTCGGGGGAGAACCCCGACAGCTCGGCCCACTCGGCCGGGGTGATCAGGAGGTCGCCGCTCAGCTGCGGGATACCGCCGATGTGGTCCTGGTGCAGATGGGAGATGACCGCCTTGTCGACGTCGTTCACGGAATACCCGAGCGTGCCCAGTTGCGCGTCGAGGGTCTCGTCCGCGCCGATGTGGAACTTGGCGAGCCGGTCGTACACGACGCCGCTGAATCCGCCCGGGAAGTACGACGGGTCGGTCACCGAGGCGCGGTCCTGTCCGGTGTCGAACAGCACCAGCCCGTTGGCGTGCTCGACCACGTACACGTTGATCGGGCGGGGCGGCAGCCACCGGCGGGAAGTGAGCAGCCACCAGTACAGCGGCTTCTTCGTGCCGTGGGCGTGTTCGGGATGGATCTCGACGCTGCCGGTGCTGATGACCGACACAGCGCGGACCGGATCTTCGGTGCCGGCGGGCAGTCTGATCGCTTGCGTGGACATCTGAACTCCCTTCGGGCCCCGACGGATTCGGGGCCGAGGAGATCAGTCTTCGCCCGGCGGCGCGGCCCGTCTGTGACTTTTGTCGTCCGCGGAAGTTGCCGTGGTCACTCCGGATTCCACGTCTGGTCGTGGAGCCCGGTCGGGTCGAGGATGTGCACGGTGTCGGCCGCGGTCGCGACCAGGCCGGCCTGCCGGAACTCCCGCAGTACCCGGGCCACCACTTCACGGACCGAGCCGACGGCGTCCGCGAGTTCCTGCTGGGACACGTGCGCAGCGAGTTCGCCGCGCGGGCTCTGTTGTGTGGATGCCAGGTCGAGCAGGTGTGCGGCGACCCGCTGCCGCACCGTGCCGAACGCATTCACCGCGGTCTGCCGCAGGTTCTCGTACAGGCGACGGCTCAGCTCCTCCGCCAACGCCCACCCGACGCGGCTGTCCGTACGCGCAGCGGCCGTCAGCAGACCGGCGTCGATCCGAAACAGAGTTGAATCCGCCAGCGTCTGTACGCCGACATTCGCCGGCCCGCCGACGAGTACCGCGATGCCGAGCACGTCGCTGATCCGCGCGTACCGCACCGTCACCTGGCGGCCCTCGGGCGACGACATGAACACCCGCAGCAACCCACGAACGACGAGCACCGCCTGTGGAGCCGCGCCCTCCCGGTACAGCGTGCTACCCGCGGGGTAATCGGCCCGCCGACCCGACGCGACCAACCGCCCGGTCAGCTCCTCCGGCAACCCACCAAGAAAACTGCCCGCCATCGCAGCAGCCACGTCCACAGCCACCCGTCAAGCATGACAGCTCACGGGGAGTCGGACTCCGTCGCAAGCCAAGCGGGTGGAGTTGCGCCGTACGTCGTGTAGCGCTCGCGGACGCGTTGGTTGTTCTCGTTGGTGGGATCGTCGAAGCCCAGGAAACTCAGGGCCGCGCTGCCCATGAAGCTGTCCAGGTGGGTCGGGAACTTGGCGAGGTACGCGGCGCGGACCCTGGTCAGGAAGTGCTCGAAGTCCAGGTGGCTCGCGACCATGTACCAGTCCGAGCCGAACATGAATCGCCGTCGCATCTCCTGCTGTGCGGTGAAGATCTGGTCCAGAACCTCGATGGTGTCGTCCAGGTCGTCCAGGTCGTGGTTGCCGATGTCGGCGTACAACCTCGGATGGACGCTGGTGAGCTCGGCGATCCTCCGCGGCCAGTCGGGTCGGCCGTTCCATCCGAAGTGACCGAGGTTCAGCCGGAGACCTCCCCATTGCTCCAGGACCGTGGCCCAGCGCTCGGGGCCCGAGAAGTCCATGTAAGCGCGCTTCGCGAACTGGGTCGGGTTCCCGTGAGCGGTGATCGGGACGTCGTGCTCGGTGCACCAGTCGTAGAGGTTCGCCAGCGCGTCGTCGACGCCCAGGGCCTGCTCCGCGCTCATGCCGGGGACGCCGGCCTGCCGGTTGCGCCAGGGGAGGAATCCCATCGGCGGATACATCTTGACGCCGATGCACCCGAACTCGGTCACGGCTTCCTTCACCAGGGCGACCGCGCCGAAGCGGCGCGGATCAAACCCGACGAACGGCAGCACCTGGGCGCCGAGCTGCCCGAGGATGCCCAGCCGGCTGATCTTCTCCTGGAGTTCCAGTTGCTGCAGCGGACTGGTCTTCGGACTGTCGTCGAGGCCTTGGAGATCGACGAGCATCGGCGTGAACAGGTCGACCTCGGGATAGGTCTCGATCAGCGCTCTCGTCAGCGCCAGCCGGTTCTTGCCGAACAGCGCGACCCAGCGCAGATAGCGCCGAAGATCGTCGAGGCCGCCGAGGAACGACTCGTCCCCCGAGCCCGGCTCGCGGCCGTCAGCGGCCTCGGCTCCGGCAGCCGCCCCGAGACCCGGTTGCTCGCGCTCCAGCCTGGCGAGCAGAATCTCGCCGTCCGCGGCCGCCTGGCTCACCGCGGATTCCTCGGCTCCTTCGTCTTCCCCGGGCCCGGACTCGATCAGCCGGTCGAGCTCGGCGATCTCTTCCGCGCCGGAGGCCATTGCCCGGGTGATGTCGGCCAGCGCCCAGGCAAGGGCTCTCGCGAGCTGGCTGCGTTGCCCGGCCACAGCCTTGACGAACCCCTTGACCGGGAGGTCGTCCCCGTTGAACGTGTGGCAGTGAATGTCGACGACCGTCACGGCTCCCCCTCGTCGATCGACCCCTGCCGCCATGATGCTCCGCGGACCCGCAAGACGTAAGAGCGCAGCTGGTGACAGTACGTGACGAGCGTTGCTATCTTGGGCTTGGGGGTGGGGGACATGACGCTGCCTGAGCACGAGATTCCCGCAACACAGCGGAAGAAAGAGGGCGACGAACTGGCGCCCGCGGACATCACGCCGGTCAACCGTCCGGTCTACATGCTGGTGATCGGCGGGTTGCTGCTCGCGCTGATCGTCGGCATGGTCGGCTGGCTCGTCCTGGTGCTGAGCGACAAGACCATGCCGGAAGGACTGGCCGTGCTGCTGGGGTCCATCGGCGGCGCACTGGTCGGTGTGCTGGCGAGCACGAGCAAGAAGTAGGTCCCGGGCATGGCCGATCATCCGCTCGACCGCTACCCGTTGCCGTTCGGCGATCCCGTCGTACAGAACGTCCTGCGCACGCTGACCTCGGTCTACCGGCGGTACAAGGAGATCGCCGAGGTGGTCGACGACGTTGGCATCGACGGCGGCGAGATCGACTTCGACGGAGCGGGGCAGTCGATCTGGCGTTCCGTACTGAAGGAAGCGGCCAGGACCGGGCAAGTGCGGCCGTTGCTGGAGCACGTCGCCGGGAAGCAGCCCCGGCTGGCGCCTGCGCTGGCCGACTCGCTGGCGGCGAACCCGGCCAGCCCGCCGGCCGAGGAGGAGAACGATGACGGCGGCCCGCCGTGGAAGGGGTTCAGCGGGGACGCGGGCGCCGAGCGGCAGATCGTCGAGGGCCAGAACACGTTGCTCGACATCGCGTTCCTCGAGGTCGGACTCGACCGGGCCCGGTCCATCTGCCTGCTCAAGGTGAAGATCGGCAAGAAACGGTACGTCGGAACGGGTTTCCGGATCGGTGCGGACCTGATCCTGACCAACCATCACGTCGTGTTCCAGGAGATCGGCGGCGTCCTGACGGCGGCATCCGAGATCGAGGCGTGGTTCGGCTGGGAGCTCGACCGGGCCGAGGTGCCGAGGCAGCCGTTCGTCGTGGCCTGCGACGCCGGCTCGGTGACCGCGGGCGCCGACCGGGACTGGGCGGTGCTGAAGGCGATCACGCCGATCCCGCCCGGGTTCCCGGCGCTGTCGATCGCCGCCGCGACGGTCGACCTGGCCGTCGACGACCGGGTCTACATCATCCAGCATCCGGGTGGCCGCCCGAAGATGATCGGGATGCACCACAACCTGGTGCGTTCGGTGGACGATTCCGTAGTCCAGTACTGGACGGACACCGAGGGTGGATCGTCGGGCGCACCGGTGTTCGACGAGGAGTGGAACGTCGTCGCGTTGCACCATCGCTGGGTCGAGCGGGAGATCGACGGCAAGCCGGAGTACCGGAACCAGGGACAGCGGATCGACCGAGTCGTCGCTGACCTCGCGGCGGCCGGGGTGCAGGGGGTGTCATGAGCGGGCAGCTGTGGATCGAGGTGTCCACGGATGAGAAGGACGAACAAACCACGGCGCTGGCGATGTTGCTGGCGGAGCTCGTGCGGTACCGGCGGGACGTCGAGAAGGAGCTGGAGTCGATCGACGAGATCGACGTCGCCGACATCTACTGGGACGAGCAGTTCCAGGCCAAGGCGTTCTGGACCGGGTACGTCCTGGACCTGCGCCGCGGCGGACGCCTGCGGTACGTCGTCGCGCACATGGCGGACCGGTACCCGGCGCGGCGCGAGGACCTCGAGTACTACCTGAAGCTCAAGCTGACCAAGCGGGGCACGGCCTGGTACGAGCCGCCGGATCCGCTCGACGCGATGTTCGTCGGCTCGGGAATGTCGCAGCCGATGATCAACCGCGGCAAGCTTCGCGCCGAGCTCAGGAAACTGAACAAGGAGGGCTTCCGGACGCTCAACATCACCGGCGGGTCGGCCTCGGGCAAGACGTACTCGTACCAGCTCGTGCAGGTGCTCGCGCGGTCGGAGGGCTTCCCCGTGCTGTTGATCGACGTCGCTGAATGGGGCACCGAGCGGTTCGGCGCGCTCGAGTTGGCGCAGCGGCTCGCGGGTCACTTCAAGTTCGCCATCAGCGCGGACGTGGTCGCCGACGTACCCGATCCGCACACCCGCGCGCGGCTGCTGATGAACGAGTTGCGGGACAACTTCCCGCCGGTGCGGTCACCGCGCTGGATCGTGATCGACGGACTCGACCGGGCCAACGTCGATCCCGACGCGCGCGGGCTTGTCGAGAAGCTGCTGCACTCCGTCGACGTCAACGCCGAGCTCGGTGAGGTGAAACTCGTGGTCACCGGCTTCGACGGCCTGGTGCCGCCGCAGACCCGCAAGGAGCCGATCAGCCCGATCACGCGTCCGGACGTCCGCCAGTTGTTCGCGGTGGCCGCCGCGCACCTCGGCTATCCGGCGACCGACGCCGAGCTCGACGGCTGGACCTCCCAGGTGTGGGACGGACGCGACCCGGTCGCGGACGAGTTCGCGCTCGCCGGCGAGACGATCTACGGGATCGCGCGGGAGACCATCTGCAGCTTGATCGGACAGAGCGCATGACCAGCCTGCCGGAGCCGCGCACGGCGGCCGGCCGGGCGGTCCGGAGCCGTCGTACCCACCTGATCCAGCCGCCCAGCCCGCGGGAGCTGCTCCGGGCTCAGGCCGCCGTCCTGGTCTGGTTCGATGCCTGGTGGCTGGACGTTCCGGGCGAATCCGACGAGGTCGACGAGGTGATCAGCGAGTTCCTGATCGAGGACTGCCGCCGAGTGCGCGGGCCGGACGGCGCCGCGCACTGGGCCCTGGTCGATTCGGTACGCCGACGGACCCTGCGAGACCTCGGCCCGAAAGGTGCCGCCGATGCGCTCCGCCGTACGACGATCAACCCGACAGGGCCCGCGCAGAGCGCCTTGTCCCGCGCGATCGACCCGACGCCGACGGCGGACGGTGAGCCGCCGACGCTGGAATCGCTGTCGGCGGACCTGCAGGTCGCGCGCTGGCTCAGCGACGCCTTCCCGGCCGCCCGGAACGTCGAGGCCATCGAGGCGGCCCTGGCCCGGGAGGAACTGCTCGCCCCGCTGAAGACCTTCGGCGCCCACGGCTTCTACGGACGTACGACGGAACTCGGGTTGCTCCAGGAGCACCTGTTCAGCGGCACGCGACCGCTGGTGATCTCGGGTGTCGGCGGGGTCGGGAAGTCGACACTGCTGGCGAAGTTCATCACCGGGCGGACGGACGGGCTGTTCGCGTACCTCAACTTCGACCGGGGCGCGCTGGAGGCCGACCGGCCCGCCCAGCTGATGTCCGAGATCCTGCGTCAGCTGACAATCCAGCAGCCGGTGCTGTCGGAGCGACTGCGGCCGTTGATCGACGATTTGCGGGTTCAGGAGAACACCGACGAGGAGACCCTCGGCCTCAGCTCGCACGCGTCGGCGCCGACGAGCAGCACCCGGTTGTCCCGGAGTCTGATCGCGCGGGCCGCCAAGCTCATCACGCCGTACGTCAGCGGCGGGCTGCTCGTCGTACTCGACACCTTCGAGGAGGTCCAGCGCCGCCGGATCACCGATCTGTACGTGCTGAAGGACTTTCTCGACCAGCTACTGCGCCTGATCCCGATGACAAGGATCGTGATCGCGGGGCGGGCGCTCGACACCGGACTGGGTGCGGAGCTGGACGCCACGGTGATCTCGTTGACCGAGCTGGACCACACGTCGGCGGTACAGATGATCCTCGACGCGGACGGGGTGGCCGCATCGGTGGAGCTGGCCGAGCGGACCATCGGACTGGTCGGTCGCAACCCGTTGAGCCTGCGCCTTGCGATCGAGATCCTCCGGGTCAGCCAGGCCGATGATCCGCTGCTCGACCTGGAGCTGCAGGAGGGCCAGATCCAGGGCGTCCTGTACCGGCGAATCCTGATGCACATCGACAACCGGGAGGTACGCCGGATCGCGCACCCCGGACTGGTCGTCCGGGTGGTGACGCCGGACGTCATCCGGCACGTCCTGGCCAGACCGTGCGGTATCACGGTGAAGACCGACCGGCACGCGAACGAGCTGTTCCGGCAGCTGGAGCGGGAGGCGACGCTGGTCACGAGCGACGGCCGTTCGCTGCGACATCGCGCGGACGTCCGGAAGCTGATGCTGCCGAAGCTCCAGCGGGACCAGAAGCCGCAGGTCGCAAAGATCCACCGGGCCGCGTACAGATATTACGCGCGGCTGCGGGGCCCGGCCGCTCGGGCGGAGGAGCTGTACCACCGGCTGATGCTCGGTCAGACCGGCAGTACCCTCGCCGCCCACTGGGACAAGGATGCGCTGCCGTCCCTGCTGGACTCGATCGACGAGCTTCCCGCGCGCGGCCAGCAGTACCTGTGGGCACAGGCCGAGGGGCGGATCAGCCTGCCGGACGAGATCATGCGCGAGGCCGACGACCAGACCTGGGCGGCCGCGACGGCGCCCCTGATCGCCGCCGAGTTGCGCGCCGGCCGGCCCGAGGTCGCGCTCGATCTGGCGCATCAGCGTCGCGGACCGAACGGCGAGTCGCTGGTGCCGTCGGCCGAGGTGGAGGCGCTCGAAGCATTCCGTCAGTTCGACGAGGCCTTGCGGGTACTGCGGGGCGCCCGGGACGCGGCGTTGCGCCGGCGGCGGTCGGAGGAAGCGGTCAGCCTGACACTCGACGTACTGCGCGTGCTCGAACGGATGCAGCGGTTCCCCGAAGCGGTCCATGAGGCCTCCGAGCTCCGTGACGCGCTGCGGGCGGGGTACGGCGAATCCGCCCTGGACTATCTGGTCGCGACCACGAGCTATCTGCGGTTGCTGCGCCGCAGCGGCCGGCAGGACAGCCCGGAGTACGCCGAGGGCGTCGCGGACGCGGTGCAGAAGGCCGAGAACCTCACGCTGCGGGAACTGGGCAGCCGTCCCGGCCTGACCCGCGAGTTGCTCGCCGAGATCGGAACCGCCTCCGAGAAACTCCTCCGGTTCGGGATCGAACAGGTCGGCGTGGCCCGTGGACAGACCGAACGGCTCGACTCCGAGCTCGCCAAGGTGGATGCGACGACCGGCTCGGGCCCGTACGACGACGAGGACGACGACGCCGAGGACGGGGACTACGACGACGAACCGCTGGTCGAGCCGCGGAGCCGAACCGCGAGCAAGGTCGCGGAGTACCTGAACGAGGTCGGACCCGACGACGACCTGTCGCACGCCATCTCGGAGAGCTGGCAGGTGGAGACGGACGGGCTCTACTCCTGACTCGCCGCGAGTGCGGCGTGTTGCCGGTGGTGAGGGAATGGCCTTGGTCGATCATTTGCTCGGCGATGCGGTGGACGGCGTGGGAGAAGGCTTCGGAGTTGTCGGGGTCCCAGTCGATGAGGCGGGCAAGCATCCAGCTGCGGAAGGCGCCGACGAAGCGCTGGAACATCTCCAGGCCTCTGCGGCGCTCAGCGGCAGGCCGGACTCGGCGAGTACTTCGGGTGCCGGGTTGCGCTTGTGGTGCCCTAGGACGAGCGCGGCCGTTGCCGCCCCAGGTCGTCACCAGCGTCAGCCCTGTCGCGGCGAGACCGATGAACAGGATGCCGAGGTAGTCGACCGTCGGCCCGACCTTGGCCTTCACCGACGGAAGGGTGATCGAGGCAACGATCAGCACGAGGACACCGAGCGGCAGGTTGACCCCAGAGCATCGAGTCGGCCATCCCGCACAGCGCGGAGCCGGCCGGGAACAGCGCGACGCTGAGCAGGAACATCGGCTTGCGCCCGTACAGGTCGCCGAACTTCCCGATCAGCGCGGTCATGATCGTCTCGGCGAGCAGGTACGACGTGACCACCCAGGACAGGTGGTTGGCGCCGCCGAGGTTGCTGACGATGGTCGGCAGCGCGGGCGCCACGATCGTCTGGTCGAGGGCCGCGAGCAACATTCCGAGCATGATCGCGACCACGAGCGCGTTCCGGGTGGCGCGTCCGACAGGCTGAGCCTCGGTCGCCATGAGCTGAATGTCATCGTTGCAGCACTGTCCGCTACCGCCGCGCTCGGCGAGCTGGTCAAGGAACATGAGGGACCGAAGGACAGGAGGTGTCCGCTTGTTCGCGGGTGGCTTGAGCGTGGCGATCGCGACGAAGGTGGAGGACCACCTGTCCTTAGGTACCCCCGTACGATGGGTGGGTGCCGTCGACATTGCCCGAGGGGGAGGTTGCGCCCCGGGACGGGGCGCTGCCGGACGCTGCCGTCCGTGAGGCGGCGGAGCGGCCGCTGGGGTTCTACCTGCACGTGCCGTTCTGCGCGTCGCGCTGCGGGTACTGCGACTTCAACACCTACACCGCGAAGGAGCTGGGCGGCGGTGGGTCGCAGGCGTCGTACGCCGAGACCGCGGTCGCCGAGGTCCGGCTCGCCCGAAGCATCCTGCAGGACCTGGACCGGCCGGTCGAGACGGTGTTCTTCGGAGGCGGTACGCCGACCCTCCTGCCCGCCGCGGATCTGGGGAAGATGCTGGCCGCGGTGCGGGACGAGTTCGGTCTGGCGCCGGGCGCGGAGGTGACGACCGAGGCCAACCCGGAGTCGGTGGATCCGGCCTACCTCGAGGCGTTGCTCGAAGCGGGGTTCACGCGCGTGAGCTTCGGCATGCAGAGCGCGTCGTCGCACGTCCTGCGGATCCTCGACCGGCAGCACACGCCGGGGAGAGCCTTGCAGGCGGTGAAGGAAGCGACCGCGGCCGGCTTCGAACACGTGAACCTCGATCTGATCTACGGCACCCCGGGTGAGTCGCTCGACGACTGGCGGGCCTCGCTGGAGTCGGCGCTGTCGGCGCAGCCGGACCATGTCAGCGCTTATGCCTTGATCATCGAGGACGGTACGCAGCTCGCGCGGCGGATCCGGCGGGGTGAGCTGCCGATGCCGGACGACGACGACCTCGCCGACAAGTACGTGCTGGCCGACGAGTTGCTGTCGGCCGAAGGCCTGCGGTGGTACGAGGTGTCCAACTGGGCCCGCAGTACGGCGGCGCGCTGCCGCCACAACGAGCTGTACTGGCGCGGCGACACATGGTGGGGGATCGGCCCGGGCGCGCACAGCCACGTCGGCGGGGTGCGCTGGTGGAACGTCAAGCATCCGACCGCGTACGCCGAGCGGATCAACGCGGGTGAGAGCCCGGCCCACGCGCGCGAGACCCTCGACGAGGAGACCCGGCGGATCGAGCGGGTGCTGCTCGAGGTCCGGCTGTCGGCGGGGCTGCCGCTAGCTGTGCTGGACGCGGCGGGGCGTGCTGCCGTGGACGACGTCGTCGGCAACGGCCTGGCGGTCGTCGAAGGCCGGCAGGCGGGCGACGAGCGGCTCGTGCTGACCGATCGCGGGCGGTTGCTCGCCGATGCGGTGGTCCGCGACCTGCTGCCGTGAAAGTGATCAGAACTGATCACAGTGAGCTGTTGACGACTGTTGTGAGCAGACGGCAGGCTGTGCGGTAAGCGTTTACTACTGCCGCCCGAGGAGTCCGCGATGCCGCCCTTCATCCGTCGTCGACTGTTGCTTCAGGCCGGGCTCGCCGCCGGCGCGCTCAGCACGCTCGGGCTGCCCACCCGCGCGTTCGCCGAGGACGAGTTCGACGTCCTGCGGGCGCGCTGGGCCGAGCTCAGCACCGGTGGCGCGATCGACGAGGCCGATCCGGCGTACGCCGACGCGCTCGCGAACCTGAGCTCGCAGGCCCAGCAGTTCGTCGACACGATGATCACCGCGGCCGACCGGCCGGCGCTCTGGCCGGACCTGCCGCTCAGTCCGAGCAGTGGCAACTTCAGCATCAGCTACACCCGCCTGAAGACGATCGCGCTGGCGCGTGCGACCGCCGGGACCACGCTGACCGACGCCGGCTCGCTGCTCAGCGGCGCGCTCGACTTCCTGAATGCCAAGGCGTACAACGAGACGCTGAAAGAGACCGGGAACTGGTGGTTCTGGGAGATCGGCTCGCCGCGCGCTCTGCTGGACACCTGCATCCTGGCGTACGACGTGCTGTCGGCCGACCAGCTCACGAAGTACCTGACGGCCGTCGACCGGTTCGTGCCCGATCCGAACCGGCGGACCAACGCGCCCACGCTCCGCGAGACCGGCGCGAACCGCGTCGACAAGGCGCTGATCGTCGCGCTCCGCGGCATCGTCGGCAAGTCGGCCGCCAAACTCGCCGCCGCCCGTGACGCGCTCAGCGACGTCGCCGAATCCGGGAAGAACAGCGTCTTCACCTACGTCACCAGTGGCGACGGCTTCTATCGTGACGGCTCGTTCGTCCAGCACGGCAACCTCGCGTACGTCGGTACGTACGGCAACGTCGCGCTCGGCGGAGTCGCGAACCTGATCGCTTTGCTCGGCGGCTCCACCTGGGAGATCGCGGACCCGAACCGCGCCGTACTGCTCGACGCCGTCGAGGCCAGCTTCGCCCCGTTCGTCGTCGACGGTCTGATGATGGACTGCGTGTCCGGCCGGGCGATCTCCCGCGAACGCGCCGGCGACCACCGCAACGGGCATGGCACGACGTCGACCGTCCTGCTCCTCGCGAGCGGCGTCGCCGAGCCGTACGCGTCTCGCTACAAGGCCCTGGCCAAGGGGTGGATCACCCGCGATCGACTCGACGACTACCTGCCCGGCGCGTCGATCCCCGAGATCTCCCGGGCGAAGGCGCTGCTCGCCGACGCCGCCGTCACGCCGGCGCCGGCCGTGCCGCGGCACGTCCAGTTCTACAACCAGGACCGCGTCGTGCACCGCCGTCCGGGCTGGACGTTCGCGATCGCGATGTCGTCGAAGCGCATGGCCCGCTACGAGTGGGGCAACGGCGAGAACCTCCGCGGCTGGTACGTCGGCGACGGGATGACGTACCTGTACAACGACGACCAGTCCCAGTTCAACGACGCGTACTGGCCGACGGTCGACGCGCAGCGCATGCCGGGTACGACGGTCAGCACGCAGCCGCGGCAACCGGGTGGGTCCGGCAGCGGCACCGGGACGGTCGCGGCGTACGCCGAATGGGTCGGCGGAGCGTCGTACCGGGGCGTCGCCGGTGCGGTCGGCATGCACCTGATCAACCACGACAAGACCTTGCAGGCAAGGAAGTCCTGGTTCTGTCTGCGGGACTCGATCGTGGCGCTCGGCGCCGGGATCAGCGGCACCGACGGCTACCCGGTGGAGACGATTGTCGACAATCGGAATCTCCACGAGAACGGGACGGCCGCGCTGCAGATCGACGGGCGGCCGGCAGCGGACCAGACGTACTCAGACCCGGTTTGGGCCCACTTGGACGGCGTTGCCGGCTACGTCTTCCCGGCCGGTGGTCGTCTGCGGGTGCAGCGTGAGGACCGGACCGGGGCCTGGTCCGAGATCAACGTCGGCAACGACACGGCTGGCTCGACCACGCCGTACACCCGCCGCTACGCGAAGCTCGTCCTGGAGCACGGAACGGACGTCGGCTCGTACGCGTACGTGGTGTTGCCCAACGCAACCAGCCGGCGGACGGCCGAGTTGGCGGCCGATCCCGGGATGACGATCCTTGTCAACAATCCGAATGTCCAAGCCATTCGATCCCACCGCGAGAACCTCGTGCTGGTGAACTTCTGGACCGCAGGCTCCGTGTCCGAGGTGCCGGGCGGCGCCGGAGCGCCTTCGGTGGCGTGTGACGGGCCTGCTTCGGTGGTGATCGGCAAGGAGGGACCGACGACGACTGTCGCGGTGTCCGATCCGAGCCGGACCGCGCAGACCGTCCGGCTGACCGTCGATCGGCAGGTCGGCGAGGTGATCGCGAAGGATCCGGCGGTCACGGTAGTTGCTGCTGGCAAGCAGCTTGTCCTGGACGTCGCGGTCGGCGGCACCAAGGGTGCCACCCACAGCGTGTCCTTCCACTGAGTTTTCGCAAGCAACCGGGGCCGGCCACCAGGGCCGGCCGGGTCGCCGGGTGCTGGCAAGTACAACCCCAGGAGGTTGTTCGATGATGCCGCACGCCCGCCCCCTGCAGCTCACCAGGCGACGTGTCCTTCAAGTAGCCGGAGCCGGCCTGGCGCTGGCCGCCGTACCAGCTGTCGCGAGAGCGCAAACCAGCACGATTACCATCCCCGCGCTCCCGTCGGCGCGCACCACCGAGCTCGACCGGACGCAGGACTCGCTCAGCGCCAGCGAACTCCGCCCGACCGGCTTCTACCTGCCGGCGGCCACCGCGCTCACCGTGGTCGTCCACGCCGGCAGCCAGGCTCCGACGCTCGTGATCGGCGCGCCCGACGCCGACGCCCGCAAGGAGTTCAAGTCGCCCCGCGAGTACCCGCTCCAGGTCGGTCGCAACACCGTGACCGACGCCGGCGGCGGTGTCGTCTACCTGAAGCTGATCGGCGACACCGGTCAGGCCAAGGTCTCGATCGGCGAGCAGGCGCAGCCGATGCCGTCCTTCGTCCTCGGCTGCACCGGCGAGGCCGACTTCCAGCGCCAGCTCGACGAGCGCACCACGCCGTACGTCGAACTCGTCGGCCCGCACGCGATGATCACCGTGGAACGCGCGTCGGCCTTGACGTACCGCACCGAGAACCACACCGACCTGCTGGCCACCTACGAGGAGATCATCGGGATCGAGGACGCGACCAGCGGGTACGACGGATCCGCGCCGGCGCACGCCCGCCTGGCGCACCGGTACCACTTCGTCGGCTACCCGTCGGCGATCACCGGCGTCGGGGCGTACGCGACGCACGGGCACATGTCGTTCCCGCCGCCGATCCAGGACCGGATGCTGACCGTGTCCGGCCTGCGGACCCGCGGCTGGGGCATCTACCACGAGCTCGGTCACCAGCATCAGCAGATCACCTACAAGCCGAGTTCGCTGACGGAGGTGACGGTCAACATCTACTCGCTCGCGGTCAACGCGGTCTTCGCCACGAAGTACGGCCAGGTGCCGCGGCTGCACGCACCCGACGCCAAGACCGGGCTGACGCCGTGGCAGAGCGCCCCCGGCAAGCTGCGGACGCCGGGCGTGAACTACGGCACGACGTTCGACCCTTACGAGAAGCTCGTGATGTTCGAGCAGTTGCGGCTGGCGTTCGGCAACAGTTTCTGGCCGGACCTGCACAAGCTGGTCCGGGTCGAGCGGCCGTACGCGAGCGACTACACCGACGAGGTACTCCGGCTGCGCAACCTGGTCGTCCTGTCCAGCCAGACGGCCGGCTACGACCTGAGCGACTTCTTCCGGGCCTGGGGCGTCCCGGTCGACGCCGAGGCGATCGCCCGGATCGGCGCGCTGCACCTGACCCCGCCGCCGACCGACCCGTCCGCGATCCGCGAGTAGACAATCCGCGAGTAGACAAAAGGACGAAGGCACCCACCGGGTCGAGGTGGGTGCCTTCGTCGTTCGGGGCGGGCTCAGTCGCGGAGGAAGAGCTCGATCACGCAGCTGTCGACTTCGGGGGCGCGGTTCGGCAGCTTGAGCGTCAGCGTGTTCTCCGGCAGGCCGGTGAGGTACGTGTGCCCGGGCGCCGCCGGATCGACGTCCACCCGCTTGACCTCCGATGCATCGTGCAGGAACTGCGCGTACTCGACGCGGTCGCCCAGCCCGGGCAGATGGAGATGACCCATCGGCCAGGCGAACACGTGCAGGTACAGCCGCCGCCCGTTCTGCGTGTAGCGGCAGTCCGCCGGCGGCACGTACGAGCTCGGACCGCAGCCGCGCACGGACCGTTCGTGCAGCCGCATCCAGTCCCCGATGCCCGAGAGGACGTCGAGTGCGCGCGGCTCCCACGCGCCACGCCCGTTCGGGCCGACGTTGAGCAGCATGTTGCCGCCCTTCGAGACCGCGTCGACGAGCATCCGGATCAGCAGCGCCGGCGACTTCCAGTCGTGGTTGTCGCGGTGGTACCCCCAGCTGCCGTTGAGGGTGTGGCACGCCTCCCACGGCACCTGCGTCCCGTTGCCGGCAGCAACCTCGTTCCCCGGCGGTTGCACCTGCTCGGGCGTGGTGAAGTCACCCGCACCGAGTCCCAGTCGATTGTTGACAAGGATGCCCGGCTGCAGCTCGCGGACCATCGCGAGCAGTTCGGCCGACCGCCACTCGTCCGGGCCCTTGGCGTTGAACCCGCGATCGGCGTACGAGAAGTCGAACCACATCACGTCGATCTGCCCGTACTCCGTGAGCAGCTCGCGGACCTGGCCGTGCAGGTAGTCGGCGTACTTCGAGACGTCGCGGTCGGCCGTACGGTCGATGAAGTCGACGTCCTTGCGCTGCGGGTGGTACAGGTCGACCGGGAACTCCGGGTGGTGCCAGTCGAGCAACGAGTGGTACAGCCCGATCTTGAACCCGCGCGCCCGGAACGCGTCGACCATCGGCGCGAGCAGGTCCTTGCCCCAGGGCGTGTTCGGCGCCGAGTAGTCGGTCAGCTTGGAGTCCCACAGGCAGAACCCGTCGTGGTGCTTGGTGGTGATCACCAGGTAGCGCATCCCGGTGTTCCACGCGTCGTCCGCCCAGCGCACCGGGTCGTACAGGTCCGGCTCGAAGTGGTCGAAGTACGGCTGGTAGTCGTCGTCGCTGAGCTGTTCGTACGACTTCACCCACTCGTGCCGTGCGGCGGCCGCGTAGATGCCCCAGTGCACGAACAGCCCGAACCTCGCCTCGGTCAGCCAGCTCATCGCGGGCTCGCACCGCCGCTCAGCGCCGACTCGAACTCGCCGCGGATCTTGTCGCCGCCGTCCTTCGCCCACTTCTGCACCGCGGCCTCGAACGCGCTGATCGGCTTCCGCCCGGCGATCACGTCGTTGCGGACGTCGGTCAGCGCCTGCCCGATGTCGCCGCCGGACTTGTCGTTGGTCGGCGAGATCAGACTCGCGGTTGGGTCCTTGACCACCATGCCGATCAGCTTGGTCAGGTCCTCGTGCGCGCGCTCGACATAGGTCGGGAACTGGGCGTTGTAGAGCGCCTGCGGCGGGGCGGTGATGTACTTCCACGGCACCGTCATCTCGGCCTCGCCCTTGCTGGTCAGGGTCGGGTTGCCCTTCGCGTCGCGGGTGAAGTCGACGCCCTCGACGCCGTACGTGAGCAGCAGATTCTCGGTGCTGCCGAACGGCGCGGCGAAGAAGTTCGCCACCGCGAGCAGCTCCTTGGCGCGCTGCTCGTCGGCCTTCTTCATCAGCGTGTACGCGAACAGGATGTTGTCCGACCAGGTGTTCGCCTTGCCGCCCTTCGGCGCCATCGGCACGAACGCCCGCGGGTCGTTCTTCGGGTCCAGCCGGGACATGTCCTTGACGTACCCGGAGTACGCCGGGAAGCCGTCGTACACCAGCGCGCCCTTGCCTGCGCGGAACGCGTTCTTGCGGGCGGTGCCGTCGATCCCGTCGGAGCCGGGCACGGTCACGCCGGCCTTGACGAGCTGGACGGCGAACTCGAGGGCGGCCTTGTACTCCGGGGTCTCGAAGCTGCGGGTCAGCTTGCCGCCGTCGTCCTTCCAGCCGTTCGGGACGCCGAACATCTGCTGGATCATCGTGAAGAACGTGTTGCCCTTGGAGTTCACGATCGCCCACTGGCCCTGCTGCGGCCTGGTCAGCTCCTTGCAGGCGGCCAGGAAGTCCTCGGCGGTCGCCGGGTACTCGATACCAGCCGCGTCGAAGAGCCGCTTGTTGTAGAAGCCCGCGCCGCCGGTGATGCTGCGCGGGATCGGCAGCCCGTAGATCTTGTCCTGCACCACGCACGCCTGCCAGATCACCTGGGAGATGTTCGCGAGGTTCGGGTAGTCCTTGACCTTGTCACCGGACAGGTACGGCGTCAGATCGGTGCACTTTGCCGACAAGAAGGCCGGTAGATTGTTGACAAGACTCGAATCCGACAACAGCACCAGGTCCGGCAGTTCGTTGGCGGCGAGCACCGTCTGGAACCTCGTCGCCCAGTCGCTGTCCGGGACGATCGTCAGGTCGAGCGTGCCGCCGAGCTTCTGCTCGACCGCCTGCCAGGCTGCGTTCTTGTCCTTGGCCGGCGGCAGCGGGTCGAAGATGTCGGTCATCACGCTCACCTTGCCGCCGGACAGCGGCGGCGTCTTCACCGTGGTGACGAGGTCCTTCGGGTACGTCAGGTATCCCGGCGGTACGCCGTCCGCGGTGCCGGCGAGGTCCGGCTTCGGCCCGTCGAAGGCGACGTACGTCGGCAACGTCACCGACGACGCGCGGGCGGGCCCGGACGCCGTACTGCCGTTGCTGCAGGCAACCAGCGTCGGGACGCCGGTGGCGCTCATCACGGCGACGCCGACTGCGCTCCGCAGGAAGCTTCTGCGACTGGTGGTCACGGTGTTTCTCCTAACCCTTGATGGCGCCGGTGAGTACGCCCTTGGTGAAGTAGCGCTGCAGGAACGGGTAGACGCAGAGGATGGGGACGAGCGCCACGACGACGACCGCCATCTGCACGGCCTGGATCGACGCGACCGCCTCGCCGGGCGACTCGGCAGCACCGCCGACCGGCTGTCCTTGCAGGACGTAGAGGCGCAGTACGAGCGGCAGCGGCCACTTGCCGGTGTCGCTGAGGTAGAGCAGTGCGTTGAAGAACGCGTTCCAGTGCCCGACCGCGTAGAACAGCGCGACGACGGCGAGCACCGCCTTCGACAGCGGCAGCACGATCCGGAGCAGGATCGCGAGGTCGCCGGCGCCGTCGATCCGGGCGCTGTCGAGCAGCTCGGCCGGGATGTTCTGGAAGAAGTTGCGCAGCACCAGGAAGTTGAAGGCGCTGACCAGGCCCGGGACGATCAGCGACGCGTACGAGTCGTACAGCCCGAGCGCCTTGACGAGCAGGAAGTTCGGGATGATCCCGGCCCCGAAGAGCATTGTGAACAATACGGCTGTCAACACGAACCGCCCGCCGACGATCGGCCGGCTGAGCCCGTACGCGAGCGCGATCGTGACGACCAGGTTCAGCGCCGTACCGATGACCGTGATGCCCGCGCTGACCAGCAGCGCATGGCTTACCACGCCGCCGGCGAAGATCGTCTTGTACGCCGCGAGTGTCGGCTCGCTCGGGAACAACGGGATGATGCCGCCGCGCCGGGTGATCTCGGACTCGCCGGCCAGGCTCGTCGCGACGATGTTCACGAACGGGTAGAGCACCAGGAGACAGACGACCGCGATCACCACGCCCTTGATCGCCAGCCCGGCCTTGCTCGGTGCCTCCATCCACGGCGGCCGCTGCGAGGTCTTCATCGGCTGTAGATCCCTTCGTGGCCGAAACGGTGGGCGAGTTTGTTGGCGCCGAGGATCAGCACCAGGCCGATGGCGCCCTTGACCAGGCCGACGGCTGCTGCCGGCCCCCATTGGCCGTCGAGGACGCCGTGGAAGTAGACGTAGGTGTCGAGGACCTCGGCCGCGTCGGCGCCGACCGCGTCGCGCTGCAGCAGGATCTGCTCGAACCCGACCGACAGGATGCTGCCCAGGTTCAGGATCAGCAGCAGCAACGTGACCGGCACGATGCCCGGCAGCGTGACGTGCCACAGCCGCCGCCAGCGGTCCGCGCCGTCGATCGCCGCGGCCTCGTAGTGCTCGGTGTCGATGTTCAGCAGCGCGGCGAGGTAGATGATCGTGCCCCAGCCGGCGTCCTTCCAGATGAGCTGCAGCGTCACCAGCCAGGGGAAGAAGCCGGAACTCGTCATCAGGTCGACGCGTGGCAGACCGAGCTCGCCGAGCAGTTGCGGGAGCAGTCCGGTGCCGCCGATCAGCTGCTGACTGATCGAGATCAGGATCACCCAGCCGATGAAGTGCGGCAGGTACACGACGCTCTGCACGAACCGCTTGATCTTCGGGCTGACGATGCTGTTGAGCAGCAGCGCCAGCCCGATCGGCGCCGGGAAGAACAGCACCAGCTGGAGGACGGCGAACTTCAGCGTGTTGAGCAGCGCGCGGTAGAAGTCCGGCTCGGCGAACACCGCGAAGTTGCCGAAGCCGACCCACGGGCTCTCCTTGAACCCGAGATACGGCTGGTAGTCCTGGAAGACGATGACGTTGCCGAGCAGCGGCACGTAGTGGAACACCACGAAGAACAGCAACCCGGGCAACACCAGCAACAGCATCACGCGATCCCGCCACAACCGGGCCCCCAACCCAGGACCTCCGCGGCCGTGCTGCTCTCGGCGGGCGGCTCGGGAGGCTGCCCGGCGGGCGGACCAGGACGTGGCGCGGCCGGGGGAGCGGCGGACGCGGTGCATTGGGCGCCTCCTGATAGTAAACGGTTGCTGTCGTGGTGGCAGCAACCATGAAACGTTCGGCGCCTTGCTGTCAAACGTTCGTGGAACTTGTCTTGACCGATGGTCGACGGTCTGCCTACGGTTCTTAGTAACCGTTTACTAGGAGTGATCCGTGCCGAATCCTGAACCCGACCGGGGCAGCAGTCCGCGGTTGCGCACGCTCGTGGCGATGCCCGCGGACACCTGGTCCGAGGTGGTCACGCCGGCGGCGCGCGCCCGTCTCGCTGCCGTCGCCGAGGTGCTCGGCCTCGACGTCCCGGGAGGCCTCGACACCGGCCTGCCGCGGGGCGGGGTGGTCGACGGTGTGCCGCGGTTGGCCGGTTCGTTCGCGGAGGTGGCCGACGATCTGGCCGACGCGGAGGTCTTGCTGACCGGCTGGGGGTGCCCGCGGATCACCGCTGACGTGCTCGACACGGCGCCGAAGCTGCGGGCGATCGTGCATGCGGCCGGGACGATCAAGACGTTCGTGGACCCGGTGGTCTTCGAGCGCGGGGTGGAGGTGTCGTCGGCGGCGGGCGCGAATGCGGTGCCGGTCGCGGAGTTCACCGTCGCGGCGATCGTGATGGCGGGCAAGCGGGCTTTCCGGCACCGCGACTGGTTCCGGACCTCGGGCGTGAAGCGACCGTTGCCGGGGGCACCGATCCTCGGCGCGCTGGGTACGACGGTCGGCGTCCTCGGGGCGTCCCGGATCGGCCGGCTGGTGCTCGAACGGCTCCGCGGGCTCGACGTCGACGTACTGGTGTACGACCCGTTCCTGAGTCGGGCGGAGGCTGCGGCGTACGGCGCGCGGTGGTGTGAGTTGCCGGAGTTGTTCGCGGCCAGCGACATCGTCAGCGTCCACGCACCACTGCTGCCGGAGACCGAGGGGCTGGTGTCGGCGGAGCTGCTGGCCGCGATGCCGGACGGCGGCGTGCTCATCAACACCGCGCGCGGCCCGGTCGTCGATCACGCCGCCCTGGAACGGGAGTGCGTCTCCGGCCGCCTCGACGCGATCCTCGACGTCACGGACCCCGAGCCACTCCCGCTCGACTCCCCGATGCTCCGACTCCCCAACGTCTTCATCACCCCCCACCTGGCCGGTGCCATGGGCAACGAATCCACCCGCCTGGGCGACTCCGCGATCGCCGAGATCGAGCGACTGGCCGCCGGCCGGCCCCTCGCCCACGGCATCACCCACGAAGACCTGAGGCGAATCGCATGAGCCGCACCGAGCAGAGGATCCGGCTGTCCGTCGCACGAGGGGATATCCCCGCGAGTTGGGGGTTCTCCGTTGGTGTGCCAGCAGAGAACCCCCACCGCCAGGGGTTATCCCCTCGTGTGACGTCGCGTGCCTGCGGAGTGGGGCGGGGCGCGTGAGCGCCGGATGGGGTGTGGATGCGGAGCAGGAGGGGCGTGTGCGGCAGTTGCGGTTGCCGGCGCCGGATCGGGTTCTTTCTTCGCGGACCGGGTACACGCGGGAGACCTGGCTGGCGGTGGCGGATCACTTGCTCGATTCGCTGGTGCCTTGGTTCACGCCGAGTGGGGCGCAGGTGCGGTTGCCGGGGCGGGGGAGTTGGTCGGGGGCGGACTGTGACGGGCTGGAGGGGTTCGCTCGGTCGTTCCTGCTGGCCGCGTTCCGGATTGCTGCGACCGGGGGAGACGACCGGCTGGTCGAGCGGTACGCGCGTGGCCTGGTGGCCGGTGCGGCGGGTGAGTGGCCGCGGTTGACGCCGTGCTCCCAGCAGATGGTGGAGGCGGCGGCGATCGCGGTCGGTCTGCACGAGTCGCGGGAATGGCTGTGGGACAAGCTCGATGGACGCGAGCAGCAACACGTCGTCGACTGGCTCAGCGGGTTCGTCGGGTCACGGACGTGGGACAACAACTGGCGGTTGTTCCAGGTGGTCGGCGAGCAGTTCCTCGCCTCCGTCGGAGCGCCGTACGCGCAGGACGACATCGACGCGGGCCTCGACCGGATCGAGGACTGGTACGTCGGCGACGGGTGGTACTCCGACGGCCCCGGGCAGAACTTCGACCACTACATCGGCTGGGCGATGCACCTGTACCCAGGCCTGTGGACGCGGATGGCCGGACCTGCTGCGGCCGGCCGCCTCGAGGTCTACAAGGAACGTCTGCACCGCTTCCTCGAGGACGCCGTCCATCTGACCGGTACCGACGGCGCACCGATCCACTTCGGTCGCTCCCTCTGCTACCGGATGGCCACGGCGGCGCCGTACTGGATGGGCGCGCTCCTCGAGGCCACGCCGCTCACTCCGGGTCAGACCCGCCGCCTCTGCTCGGGCACCCTCAGGCACTTCGTCGACCACGGTGTGCCGGACGACCGAGGCCTCCTGACGCTCGGCTGGCACCACCACTTCCTGCCGACGACGCAGCCGTACTCCGGACCCGCGTCGCCGTACTGGGCGTCCAAGGGATTCCTCGGGCTGCTGCTCCCGGCCGACCACGAGGTGTGGACCGCCCGCGAGGCCGCGCTGCCGCTCGACGAGCACGACCAGATCCGGGCGATGCCGGCGCCGGGCTTCCTCGTCCAGGCGACGAAACACGACGGCCTGGTCCGCCTCCTCAACCACGGCAGCGACCACGGAGCCGAAGGCGATCCGCACTACAACCGTCTCGCCTACTCGAGCCGGACAGGCCCCGAGTTCACCGACGAGCAGCTCGACAACCACATCAGCCTGGCCGGCGAGCGGACCCGGATCGAGCGCATCGCCGACGCGCATTCCTGGTGGCGGGCGGGCGAGTCGCGGATCGAGATCGCGAGCCTGGTGCACGGGCGCATCGAGGTGCGCTGCGTCCTCGTGGACGGCCCGGCCGGAGTCGTGCGGCACGGAGGGTACGCCGTCGCGGGCGAGCACCGCCCCGAGGCGAAGACCGGCGATGTCTGGGCGCAGGCGACGCGGATCGATCGACTGACCACCGCGATGATCGGCCTGTACGGCTACGGCGGCGCCGACGTACGGCGTGGGCTCGACACCAACGCGTTCGGCCCGCATTCCGCCACGCCGTACCTGGACGCCGAGCACGACGGGAAAGGTCCGCGGGTGCTGGTCTCGGCGGTGGTACTGTCCGGCGACACGGTCTGGCCGCGGCAGCTGGCGGAGAGCATCGAGGTGACGGTGGACGGGTTCCACGTCACCGTGCGGTTCGCCGACGGTACCCGGGCCGGCGTACAGCTGGGTGAGGAGGTGGGTGATGGCGGCGGAACCGCCCCGGACACGGGCGCGCCGGCGTGACCCCGAGGCGGCCCGGACGATCCGGGACGTGGCCGCCCGGGCCGGTGTCTCCACCGCGACCGTCTCCCGAGTTGTCAACGGCAACTATCCGGTCGCGGCCTCGACCCGGGCCGCGGTCGAGCGCGCGATGCGCGACCTCGGGTACGTCGCGAACGCGCACGCCCGCGCGCTGGCCGGTTCCACCACCCGCGTCGTCGGCATCGTGGTCAGCGAGATCGTCGACCCGTTCTTCGCCTACATCGCCCGCGGCGTGCAGGCCGAGGCGCTCGCCTCCGGGCGGCTCTGCCTGGTCTGCTCGACGCAGGGCGGTGAGGCCGCCGAGCTGCGGTTCGTCGACCTGCTGCTCGAGCAGCGCGCCGACGCCGTGATCCTGGTCGGCGGCGCGGTCGAGGACAAGGAGTACTTCGCCGCGGTCGGGCAGCGGGCCCGGCAGCTGGCGAGCAGCGGGTCCAGCCTGGTGCTGTGCGGCCGGCCGGGGCTGGAGGACGGCGTCCCGGCGTACGCCGTGGAGTACGACAACATCGGCGGCGCCGCCGCCATCACCGACCACCTGCTCAGCGCCGGGCACACCAAGATCCTGTATCTCGGCGGCCCGACGAGCCTGTCCACGACCACCGCCCGGCTGCGTGGATTCCACCAAGCCTTCGCGGCCCGCAAGCTGGAGCACGACCCGCGCCTGGTCCGGACCGGCGCGTTCGGCCGCCAATGGGGTTATCAGCAGACGCTCAAGGCCCTCGATGACGGCCTCGACTTCACCGCGATCTTCGCCGCCAACGACATCGTCGCCGCCGGTGTGTACGCCGCTCTGCGCGAGCGCGGTCTGCGGATCCCGGACGACGTCTCGGTGGTCGGGTACGACGACGTACCGGTGGCGACCGAGCTGCAGCCGGCGCTGACCACGGTCCGGGTGCCGCTGGAGGAGCTCGGACGGGCCGCCGTACGGGCCGGTCTGGCGGGTCAGGAGCCGAGTGCGGATCCGTTCGCGCACCAGCAGCCGATGACCACGCTCGGCACCGTCGTCGTGGTCCGCGACTCCGTCGGCCCACCTGTGAAGCGCTGATCACGCACAGCGAACTCCCGGCGTTCAGCGCCCTCGGTGATCGTCGTGATTCGCAGCGTGACCAGCGATGACACTATGTCCGGACCTGTTCGGCCTCGTATCTCAGAGTGACGACAGGGTGCTTGACATATCCAGTGCGGACCCCTGAGACTCAGCTCACTTTCGCGATCCGAGAGCGCTCTCAACTCCGTCCAAGTTCCAGGGAGCTTTGCATGCGGCCCAGTGCCCGCTATCGCCCCGTAGCCGGCGTGCTGGCATGCGCCGCGATCCTGCTCGTCGCCGCCTGCGGCAGTGGCTCCGGCAGCACCGAATCGGCCGGGTCCAGTGCCGACGGGCCGAAGATCGAGCTGACCATCGCCACCTTCAACGAGTTCGGGTACGCCGACCTGTACGCCGAGTACGAGGCGCAGCACCCGAACATCACGATCGTGGAGAAGCACGCCAAGACCGTCGACGACCACGTCAAGAACCTGGACGCGAACCTGGCCCGCGGCACCGGCCTGGCCGACATCGAGGCGATGGAGGTCAGCTGGATCTACAAGTACCTGGCCAAGGACGACAAGTTCGTCGACCTGCGCCAGTACGGCGGGGACGACCTGCGGAACCGCTGGCTGGACTGGAAGGTGGCCGGCGCGACCACGCAGGACGGCAAGATCATCGGCTACGGCACCGACATCGGCCCGGAGGCGATCTGCTACCGCCGCGACCTGTTCGCGAAGGCCGGGCTGCCGACGGACCGCGCCAAGGTGGCCGAGCTGTTCCAGGACTGGCCGTCGTACTTCGCGGCCGGCCGGAAGTTCAAGCAGCGCGTGCCGGGCTCGGCCTGGTACGACTCCGCGGTGCTGACCTGGGAAGCGATGCGCAACCAGCTGATCCAGGCCTACTACTCGAACGAGGACCGCTTCCTCGGCGACGAGAACCCGCTGCTGAAGAACACCTGGGACCAGGTGGTCGGGGGCAGCAAGGACGGGCTGTCCGCGCGGCTGCCGGCCTGGAGCGACGCGTGGAACGCGGCGTTCCGCAGCGACAAGTTCGCGACGATGGCCTGCCCGGGCTGGCTGCTCGGCGTGATCCAGGACAACGCCGGCGCCTACGGCAAGGGCAAGTGGGACGTCGCCGACGTGTTCCCGGGTGGCGGCGGAAACTGGGGCGGTTCGTACCTGACGGTGCCGGCGCAGTCGCCGCACCCCGAGGAGGCCGCGAAGCTCGCCGCCTGGCTGACCGCGCCGGAGCAGCAGGTGAAGGTCTTCAAGAAGATCGGCTCCTTCCCGTCGACGGTCGACGCCTACGACGACCCGCAGGTGAAGTCGCAGGTCAACGCGTACTTCAACAACGCGCCGGTCGGGCAGATCTTCGTCAACCGCGCCCGGAACGTGATCCTCAAGCAGCACAAGGGTCCTCGCGACGGAGAGATCAACCAGATCTTCAGCGCGGCGCTGGCGCGCGTCGACGACGGCAAGCAGACCTCGGCCGCGGCCTGGGACCAGGCGCTCGCCGAGGCGGAGAAGACCGCGAACACCCGCGCCGGCAACTGAAGGATTTCTGCCAACACACCCTCCCCTCCCGGCAACGACCGACGCACGTTCGTCCTCGGAGGTACTACGGTGTGAACGCAGGCCAATCGAGAACTGAGGAGGGCCGATGAACGGGTCTGGTTCTCCGACACTGGAGCAGGTCGCGGCGCTCGCCGGGGTGTCGCGGGCGACCGTCTCGCGGGTGGTGAACGGATCGCCGAAGGTGCTGCCGGACACCGTCGCGGCGGTCGAGCAGGCGATCCTGCAGCTCGGCTACGTGCCGAACCGGGCGGCCCGCGCGCTGGTGACGCGGCGGACCGACTCGATCGCGATCGTCGTCCCGGAACCGGACAGCCGGGTGTTCTCCGACCCGTTCTTCGCCGGCATGCTCAGCGGCGTCAGCCGGACGCTCGCGCCCACGCCGTCCCAGCTCGTGCTGCTGATCGAGCCGGCTGCGGAACCGACCGGAGCCGACGACCAGCGTCTGCTGCGGTACCTGCGCGGCGGGCACGTCGACGGCGCGATCGTGATCAGCCACCACGGCCGCGACAACGTGCTGCAGGAGCTCGCCCAGCTGCCGCTGCCGATCGTGTTCAGCGCGCGGCCGCTCGGGGTCGACGTACCGGTGGCGAGTGTGGACGTGGACAACGTCGCCGGCGCCCGGACCGGCGTCGAGCACCTGCTGTCGATCGGCCGCCGCAAGATCGCGACGGTCGCCGGACCGCTCGACATGACGGCCGGCATCGACCGCCTGACCGGCTACCAGGAAGTGATGAAGGAAGCCGGCCTGCCCGCGATGATCGCGTACGGCGACTTCACCGCCGACGGTGGCGAGCAGGCGGCCCTGCGCCTGCTGGACGAGCACCCGGATCTGGACGGCCTGTTCGTGGCGTCCGACCTGATGGCGACCGCGGCGCTGCGGGTGCTGTCGCAACACGGCCGCCGCGTGCCCGCGGACGTCGCAGTGGTCGGCTTCGACGACTCGGTCCTCGCCACCACGACGACCCCGAAGCTGACCACCGTCCGCCAGCCCGTGGAACAACTCGGCGCCCGCCTCGCCGAGATCCTGCTGGCCAAGATCGGCGGCGCCGAACACACCACGCCGGAGATCTACGACACCGAACTGATCATCCGCGACAGCGCCTGACAGGCACCGGCGCCGGCGTCGCCAACACGCGAACCGCGACCACCCCACCTCGAGCGCAACGCTGTGGTATCTCTGGGTGAAAGGGGGCGCCCATGTCGACTGACCACGAGATCCGGATCGCGCTGGTTCTGAACGGTGGTGTCAGCCTGGCGGTCTGGATGGGCGGGGTGACGCATGAGCTCGATCTGATCCGGCGCGCGTCCGGCGACCAAGGTGCGCCCGGCCCGCAGCAGTACGACGCGGTGCTCGCGGACCGCTGGCGGGAGTTGTGCCACAAAGGCGCGGAACGGCGCCGTGTGGTCGTCGACGTGATCGCGGGGACCAGCGCCGGCGGCCTGAACGGTTCGCTGCTGGCGACGGCGATCGCGAACGGTTCGACCCTCGACCCCGACGGCGACGACGGTCCGTGGCTGCGCCGCAAATGGGTCGGGCTCGGGTCGCTCGACGTCGGCAAGCTGGTCCCGTCCGCGGGCGCGAAGTCGACGTCGGTGCTCGACGGCAAGTACTTCCTGCAGCAACTCGAGGACCTGCTGAAGGGTGTCGCCGACGCGGGCGAGAGCGATGCCGAGGAGCCGGTGACGCTGTTCGTCACCGCGTCCGGTCTGGGTGTGCAGCAGTTCGAGGCGAAGGACGCGGCCGGGCAGGCGTTCGTCGTACCGGACCATCGCTACCTGTTCGGCTTCACGAGTGAGGATGCGCCGACGTACGACGGTGTGCGCCGGGAGTTCACCGTCGAGGTGAAGAACGGGCTGAAGGACACCGACCTGCTGGCGCGCGCGGCCCGTGCGTCCGCGTCGTTCCCGGCGGCCTTCGGCCCGGTGCTGGAGACGCCGGAGCTGGCCGCGCAACCGCCCCGGATCCAGCCCGGCCCGGCCGAGTCCGGCTCCTGGCTCATCGACGGCGGCGTCCTCGACAACGCCCCGTTCGGCCCGGTGCTCGATGTCGTCGCCCGGCGCCCGGTCGCCGGCAAGGCCAGCCGCTACGTGCTGTACGTCGTACCGTCGGCCGGGATCGGGCGCGCGGCGACCGCGTTGCCCGGGGCGAAGGAGCCGAGCTGGCGGGTGGCGGCGCTGTCCGCGGTCCAGTTCCCGCGGGAGGTCGACTTCCGCTCCGACGTGGAGCAGCTGGAGCGGCTGCTCCTGGAGGCGGACGCGTCCTGGTCGGACACCCAGCGGCTGTTCGACCGTTGCCTGAAGCAACCAGAGGACCGGGCGCGGCTGAAGGCGGCGGCCGAGGCGTTGCAGCCGGCCTACGCGCGCGGCCGTGCGGCCGGCGGCGTGTGGGAGGCGGTGACGATCGCCAGTCACGACCAGTCGACCGTGCTGGATGCCGCGACCGCCCTGTCGGAGTCGGAGATCGACGAGATCCTGACCACCGAGCATCCCTGGGTGCCCGGCCCGGACGGCTCGACGGCGGCGATCCGCGACGATGCCGAGGGCAACCCGAGCTGGTTGTGGGGGACCGGCGCCGCCGAGCGCATCGTCCGGCTGATCCTGCGCTCGCTGCGCAACCGGGTGGGCGCCGCGGCGCCGACCGAGCGCGCCGACCTGGAGAAGCGGCTGACCGCGGCGAGCGACTGCCTGATGAAGGTCCAGGCCGTCCGGGACGCGCTGAACGCGGAGCTGGCGGCCGCGGATCTCGACCTGCGCCCGGCCGGCGGCGCCGAGGCGGTCGCGGTCGGGCTGAACGACATCTTCGAGCAGTTGCAGATCCAGCGCGCGCTCGGCGACGCGTTCGCCGCGCTGATCTCGGTGATCGGCTGGGAGCTCGTCGACACCGCGCTCGAGGTCGAGATCGTGTCCCGCTGTACGTCGGCGCGCACGCCGCAGCAGCGCAGCGCGCCGTTCCAGTTCCTGCGCCTCGGGCCGGACATCCCGCTCGCGGTGCTGGACGAGCTGCAGGAAGGATCGATCGCCAACCAGCTGAAGGACCGCATCCTGTACGGCAGCCAGGTCGGCCACTTCGGCGCGTTCGGCGCGGCCGACTGGCGGCGATGGGACTGGCTGATGGGTCGGCTGCACTGCGTCGCACATCTCGGCTCGATGCTCGGTGCGGACGCCAACTGGATCCGCGAGACGCAGCGCGAGGTGCTGCGGGCCGAGGGCTGGGAGCTCGACGCGGTCGCCGGCCGGATCGAGCGGCTGGCCAGGGACTTCCCGGTCGACGCCGGCCTCGGTGCGCTGGTGACGATGCGGGACGAGCTGAACGCGTCTCCCGAGGGTCGCGCGATCACCAAGGGCCTCGCCGACCGGATGGTCGACGTGTCGGGCGGCCTCGGTCCGCAGGTCGGCGACTGGGTGAAGGCGGCTGCGGGCCGCAAGCAGCAGCCGGGTTCGTGGCTGCTGGGGGCCGCGCGCTGGTTCACCGAACCGGCACGGCAGACGGTCTGGGACCGGATGGTGCGCGGCGCCAAGCTGAGCCCCGCGCGCCGGCCCGCGGTCTTCGAGCCATGGTTGCCCGCGGCAACAGCTGCGGCCGGCATCTTGCTGCTCGTGCTGTCCGGGCTGGTCGACGTCGTCCGGATCCCGGCCGCGGTGCTGGCCGGCGCGGTGCTCGCGCTGAGCGCGGTGCTCGGCGTGGTGACCTGGTACGTCCGCCGTACCCGCCGCCGGATCCGGTCCTGGATCGAGCGGCGGATGCCCGAGATGAGAGGTCCCGCCAAGAGCTGACCCCGACGCGTAGCAGGGGTCAGCTCTTGGCGGGACCGCATAGTCCACAGTAACGAAGTCGATGTGTTGCTACACGCGGGCGAGCACG
>NZ_JBFAJQ010000026.1:0-1604 GCF_040655315.1 Kribbella sp. NPDC050459
CGCGGTCCTCGCAACACCTCGAGTTGAGGAGTTGCGGGGACCGTGTCGTTGTCGGAGGAGTTGGGGTGTCTGCTGAGGCTGGTTGATGGTGGTGTCTCGGTGCGGGATGCTGCGGTGTTGGTGGGGGTATCGGCGGGCAAGGCTTACCGGTTGTTGCGGGAGTCGGGGCGGGGTGTGGGGCGTGCGCGGACTCCGATCACCGAGGGTTTGCGGGAGCGGGTGGTCGAGGAGTTCGGTGCGTCGGGGAGTGTGAATCGGGCGGCGAAGGCTGCTGGGTTGAGTCACTGCGCCGCGCGGCGGATTCTGGTGGGCGCCGGGCTGGTGCCGGCCGAGTCGGCACCGGTGGGTAGGCCGGGAGCGAAGGCCCGGTTCTTGGAGCTGGTCGGGCAGGGCTGGTCGACGGCTGGAGCGGCTCGAGAGGTGGGGGTGCATGAGCGGACCGGCCGTGACTGGCGGCGCGGGATCCGCAAGGTCGGCAACACGCGGGTCCATCCCGACGGCACGGTCGTGGACTACACCGCCAGGACCGGCTACTCAACCGGTGTGGTCATAACCAGCGACGATGCGGGAACCAGTCGAGCCGGTGAGCGGTACTTATCTCTCGATGACCGGTTGGCGATCGCCGACGGACTGATCAACCGGCAGACGCTGACCGCGATCGCGGCCGGGATCGGCCGGCACAAGTCGACGGTGTCGCGCGAGGTGCACGCACACAGCATCGACGGGATCTACCTGCCCCATCAAGCTGATCGTGACGCCGCGGCCGCCCGGGCCCGCCCGAAGCCATCCAAGCTGGTCACCAACCGCGCGTTGCGCGCCGCGGTCGAGCGGGGCTTGGAACGCAAGTTGTCCCCGGAGCAGATCTGCAACAGGCTCGTCAAGGACCACCCCGACGACGAGAGCATGCGCGTGAGCCACGAAACGATCTACCAGGCGCTCTACTTCCAGGCCCGCGGCGGCCTCAAACGAGAAGTCCAGACCGCGCTGCGCACCGGCCGGACCCACCGCAAACCGCAACGCCGGCCCGATCAGCGCCAGCGCCGGTTCGTCGACGACATGATCATGATCTCCGAGCGGCCCGCCGAGGCCGACGACCGCGCTGTTCCCGGCCACTGGGAAGGCGACCTGATCATGGGCGCCGGCAACCAGTCCGCGATCGGCACCCTGGTCGAACGGGCCACCCGCTACACGATGCTGGTCCACCTGCCCAGCGGCCACGACGCCGAGCAGGTCCGCGACGGCCTGATCCAGACGATCTCGACCCTGCCCGAGCACCTGCGCGGCTCGCTGACCTGGGACCAGGGCTGCGAGATGGCCCGGCACAAACAGTTCACCATCGCCACCGACATTCCCGTCTACTTCTGCGACCCGCACTCACCTTGGCAGCGCGGTTCGAACGAGAACACCAACGGCCTGCTGCGCCAGTACTTCCCCAAAGGCACCGACTTGTCAGTCCACGGCCCCCAAGACCTCGAACACGTCGCCCAGGAACTCAACGCCCGACCACGCAAAACGCTCGGCTGGGACACCCCAGCCGAGCGCTTACGTGATCTACTCACCACCTAGAAACCAAGGCGGTGTTGCGACGACCCCTTGAAACCGCC
>NZ_JBFAJQ010000028.1:0-1107 GCF_040655315.1 Kribbella sp. NPDC050459
TGTGATGTCCAGGGACGTTGGTTAGTCGGGTGATGGGTGGCTGGCCGCCGATTGCGCTGTGGGGTCGGTGATGATTGTAGAAGTGGAGCCAGCCGGGCAGGGCCGCGTTGCGTTGGTCGGTTGATTGGTAGAAGCGGGCGTAGGCCCAGCCGTCGGCCAGGGTGCGGTGGAAGCGTTCGATTTTGCCGTTGGTTTGGGGACGGTAGGGCCTGGTCTTCTTGGGTGTGATGGCGAGTTCGGTGCAGGCGTCGCGCCAGGCGTGGGATTTGTAGGCCGAGCCGTTGTCGGACAGGACGCGTTCGACGGTGATGGCGTGGTCGGCGAACCAGGCCACGGCGCGTTGGAGGACGTCGATGGCGGTGGTGGCTTTCTCGTCGGTGTGGATTTCGGCGTAGGCCAGGCGGGAGTGGTCGTCGATCACGGTGTGCACGAACGCGGTGCCGATGTTCGGGTGGCCTTTGGCGGTGCGTCCGGTCCGCAGCGCGGTGACGGCCTTGTTCTTGTCGCCTTGCTGTTTGCCCAGGTAGCGCCAGCCGCCGCCGTCGGGGATGTTGCCGAACTTGGTCACGTCGACATGGATCAGCGCGCCGGGGTGGGGGTGTTCGTAGCGGCGCAGCGGTTCGCCGGTGACGCGGTCGATGCGGGACAGCCGGTTGATCCGGCAGCGGACCAGTACGGCGTGCACGGTCGAGGCCGCGAGTCCGAGCCGGCCGGCGATCTGGACCGGGCCGAGCCGGTGCCGCCACCGCAGCCGCACGATCCGCCGTACCAACTGTGGTGGTGTCTTGGTGGGGCTGCGATGCGGCCGGGAGCTGCGGTCGGCCATCCCCGCCGGGCCCTCGGCCCGGTACCGCTCGGCCCACTTGCGGGCGGTCTTGGCCGAGACCATGAACATCGCTGCGGCCGCAGCATACGTCCAGCCCTGATCAACAATCAGACGCGCCAGCCGCAGCCGGGTGCGTGGAGTCAAAGTCGCGTTAACGTGGGACACGAAGGCCTCCGGTCAGGTGAAGCGGTGAACTAGACAGCTCCACTTCACAACCGGAGGCCTTCACCTGTCAGCCCGACTCACCGCCGAAACGCGGGACAACCTCCCTGGACATCACA
>NZ_JBFAJQ010000029.1:0-1069 GCF_040655315.1 Kribbella sp. NPDC050459
GGCCGGCGAAGCTTTGAACTTAAGCGCCAGTAAACGGCGGTGGTAACTATAACCATCCTAAGGTAGCGAAATTCCTTGTCGGGTAAGTTCCGACCTGCACGAATGGCGTAACGACTTGGGCGCTGTCTCAACCGTGGACTCGGCGAAATTGCATTACGAGTAAAGATGCTCGTTACGCGCAGCAGGACGGAAAGACCCCGGGACCTTTACTACAACTTGGTATTGGTGGTCGGTACAATTTGTGTAGGATAGGTGGGAGACTGTGAAGCTCGGACGCCAGTTCGGGTGGAGTCATCGTTGAAATACCACTCTGATTGTTCTGGCTGTCTAACTTTGGTCCGTTATCCGGATCAGGGACAGTGCCTGGTGGGTAGTTTGACTGGGGCGGTCGCCTCCTAAAAGGTAACGGAGGCGCTCAAAGGTTCCCTCAGCCTGGTTGGCAATCAGGTGTCGAGTGTAAGTGCACAAGGGAGCTTGACTGTGAGACAGACATGTCGAGCAGGGACGAAAGTCGGAACTAGTGATCCGGCGGTGGCATGTGGGAGCACCGTCGCTCAACGGATAAAAGGTACCCCGGGGATAACAGGCTGATCTTCCCCAAGAGTCCATATCGACGGGATGGTTTGGCACCTCGATGTCGGCTCGTCGCATCCTGGGGCTGGAGTAGGTCCCAAGGGTTGGGCTGTTCGCCCATTAAAGCGGCACGCGAGCTGGGTTTAGAACGTCGTGAGACAGTTCGGTCCCTATCCGCTGCGCGCGCAGGAGACTTGAGAAGGGCTGCCCCTAGTACGAGAGGACCGGGGTGGACGAACCTCTGGTGTGCCAGTTGTTCCGCCAGGAGCACGGCTGGTTGGCTACGTTCGGGAGTGATAACCGCTGAAAGCATCTAAGCGGGAAGCACGCTTCAAGATGAGGTCTCCCACCGGGTTAACCGGGTAAGGCCCCCAGTAGACCACTGGGTTGATAGGCCAGAAGTGGAAGCGCCGTAAGGTGTGGAGCTGACTGGTACTAATAGGCCGAGGGCTTGTCACACACACCACACCTAGGGTGTGGAGTGTCCAAAGATTTG